>CAXXJU010000013.1:0-217926 GCA_963668145.2 Geopsychrobacteraceae bacterium | reverse complement strand
GACCATGCCGATGATATCCAGATCATCGTTGAAAATCGGGGCGTTACCACTGATCAGCGCACCATGCTGGAGACTGCTTTTGGAAACGTATGGGTGCCCGTAGCGCAAGACACGATTCAGATCGGGGATCTCATAAGGTCGGCCGATTTGCCGAGGATCGCTGTTGTAGATCTGCAGCGCATGGCTATCGGTGATGATCAGCCCGGTCGCTTCAGCCTCCAGGCGGATGGCGTTGGCTAGCGAGGCCAGCGTGTCGAGCTGATTCTGATTGTTGACAATGCGTCGCAATTCCGGAATCAGGGCAACATGTTTGGCGGCCTGCAGGGCTCTTTTTTCGGTTTGTTGCTCGACAATTTCATAGATCATGCGGGAAAACAGGATTCCGAGGGAGATCATCTGGAAGACAATCAGGATCATGATCACCAGAGCAACTGAATCAAGCAGTTTGCGGGGGATCAATCGGCGCCTGATAAATTGCCGCAGCGCAGTCATTTTGATCCCTCGGCCCGGCTGGCAAAGAACCAGCTGAGTAGCAGCGGGACCAGAATGACCAGGAAGGTCAGCAGCCAGAGCGTCTGGCAGATTGGTCCGTTGTAGAGGATATCCAGGCTACCCCCGCTGATAGCCAGGGCGCGGCGCAGGGCGTTTTCCATCACTTCACCCAGCACAAAACCGAGCAGCAGGGGCGGCAGGGGGTAATGCCAGCGCTCCAGCAGATAGGCGCAGCCGCCTAAAATCAGCATGATCAGCAGGGAGAGCGAGCTTTCATTGATAGAAAATACACCGATGAAGGCCAGGACCGTAAGCACCGGGCTGAACACCCAGTCCGGCATTTCCCTGACCCGCTGCAGCAGGCGGGTCAGCGGCCAAAAGAGTCCGAGCAGCAGCAGGTTGCCCAGACACATGGACATAAGCAGGGCCCAGATCAGGTCGGCGTGCTGGGTAAACAGTCCGGGACCGGGGGTGATATTGTGCAGCAGCAGGGCGCCGAGCAAGATGGCGGCGGTCCCACTGCCGGGGATCCCAAGTGCCAGCAGCGGGACCATGGCGCCACCCACGGCGGCGCTGTTGGCGGTTTCTTTGGCAACGACCGCTTTGAGCCTGCCCCGCAGTCGATCACGGTCACTGGCGAACATGGTTTTTTCGATTTTCAGGCTCAGTTTACTGGCCAGAATCGCACCGCCGCCCGGTAATACCCCAATAAGAAATCCGAATACCGCGGACCGCAGCATGGCCCAACGACAGGCGAGCAGGGAGACCCGGTTGAGGCGCAGATGTTCCGTCTTGGCTTGCGGTTTTGGTGGTTGCTGGCTGACTTCAAGCAGTTCGAACAGCTTGCTGATGACAAACAGGCCGACGACCACCGTGGTGAATTCAATGCCATCAAAAATTTGTGGAATGTTCATGGTAAAGCGCAAGATGCCAGTCGTCGAATCGATGCCGATTGTCGCCATCATGATCCCCAGCACGGTACTGATGATGGTACGAAAAGGATAGCTTCCCGCTCTGATCGATAACGAGGCGAAGGCGAATATCACCAAGACGAAATATTCCGCTGGACCGAAGCGCAGGGCCACCTGCTTGATCAAGATGATCGACAGGATCATGCCGATATTGGCCGTCATCCCGCCGAAAAAAGAGCCAATCCCGGAGAGGGTCTGGGCCGTGGCCAGGTGCTTCTGCTCGGCAGGTGTTTCCGTGGCGGACGCAGTTCCTCCCTGCCAGCCGAATTCCGCGGCATAGTAAACGGTCAATAACAGGATCAGGGTTGATTCAATCGGCAGAGAAAAAGCGTAAGTCAGCGGCAGCAGCAGCGCGACCCCATGAATGGCGTGAAGGCCGCGCAGTGAGCCGAGCAAGGCCCCTAGCAATACACCCAGGCAAATCATAGCCAGGTTCAAGGCGGAAAAAGCCAACTGCCAGCCGTGGCCGAGTTCGGTCCAAAACTCCATCTCAGTTGCCGCCGTAACTGAAAATTGACCCCAGCGGCAGCGGGGCATCGAGCAAGAAGTTGAAGACTCCGTAACAGATGACGGAGAGAATCAGGGCGGTCATGAGCCCCTGCATCCAGGAACAGTGGAAGAGGCGTGAGGCCAGATAAAGGCTGATGGTTGTCGAGAGCAGAAAGCCCAGGGGGAGCCAGGTCAATTGATAAAAGACCAGGGTTGCGGCCAGCCACAGAAAGCGCTTCCAGGTAGTTGCCCGGGGTAAGTCGATGGACTGCGGATGAATGATCAGCAGGGTCGCAAGGATGATCAGCAGGGCCGCCAGAAACAGCGGAACCGGCGCCGGCCCCAGGGGGTCATAGCTGAATGGGACCTTAAGCGTGCGGGCCGAAGCTCCGTAGAGCAGACCGAGCAGGAGCAACACGAGGGAAAAAAGCCGATCACTCATTTGATCAGACCGATCCCCGTGGCCAGTTCTTTTTGTTTGTTCACAGATTTTTCCACGAAGGTGGTGAATTCCTGACCGAGGACCACAAAGGGGTAGAGGCCAAGCTTGATCCGTTCCTGCTCAAACTCAGGGCTTTTGACCATCCGCCTGAAGGTGTTGATCCACCATTGGTAGCTTTCTTCACTGACCTGCGGCCCCATGTAAAATCCGCGCCAGATGGTCCATTCAACCAGATAGCCCTGCTCTCTGGCGGTTGGGACGTCCGCGAACCCTTCCGGCAGGCGGTGTTCCGACAACGCCGCGAGGACCTTGATTTTCCCGTCCGGCAAAGTGCTTTTCAACTCCGCCGCATCGCCCGGAAAGACGTCGATATAGCCGTTCAGCAGCGCTTCAATGGCGTCCTTGGGCCCTTCAAAGCCGACGTAGCGAATCTGGGTCGGTTTGATACCGGCTTCCTGGGCCAGCAGGGCGGTTTTTCATCCAGTCCTGGCTGCCGATGGAGCCACTGCCGCCGATGTTGATACTGCAAGAGGGCTTGCGAAGAGCATTGACCAAGTCGTTGAGAGAATTCCAGGGGGCATCCCGCCGCACGGCAATGACCCCGTAATCTGCGGCAACGGCACCAAGCCAGCGCACTGAGTTGACATCGTAATGACCGAATTTTTGGGTGGCGATATTCAGGGCAGATCCTGAACTGGTGGCGACAATCAGCTGAGGATCATTGTTGCGTACGCCAATAACATGGTTGTACGCCACGGCGCCAATGCCACCGGTTTTGTATTTAATCTGCATTGGGGTATCGATGAGTCGGGCCGCAAGCAGCGAATTGGCGACCAGCTGACAGCTGATGTCCATCCCACCGCCGGCCTTGGCTGCGACCAGGCATTCCGGATGGTCTGCTTCAAAGGCCCAAAGCCGCTGATCGAGTGGCTGTCCGGCCAGCAGCAATAGGATGAAAAGCAACAGTTTTTTCATGTTTATCCCGACTGCTTTCAAAAAGAACAAAAATAACATTAAAAACAGAAAAAACCTTTAGTTCCATAACGTTTACAGAATACTAGCACCTGGGTATTTATAAAACAACAATTGAAAATCCGCCCTTGAATGAGAGGAACTCAGGCCCACGGAAGGGCCGTTGTAACCGGGGCAGATCCTTTTGTTGATTCGTTTACCAGCAGCATCAACAATGCTGATGTTGTCGTTTACCACGCCTGCGGGCAAAACTCATTTTCGTTACAAGGAGGTAAGTTTATGAAGTTGGTTAAGGTTGTGGCATGTTTGTTTCTCGCTCTTGGTCTGGCGTTGCCGGTGTCGGCAGCGAGCATTGAAAAACCTGAGTGTATTGCACCGGCCAAACCCGGTGGTGGTTTCGATTTAACCTGTCGTGTGGCCCAGATCGGTCTAAAAGATCAACTGCCGAATCTGATGCAGGTGACCTTCATGCCCGGTGGTATCGGCGCGGTTGCCTTCAACCTGTTCAACAGCACCCGTACTGACGATCCCAATGCCATCGTCGCTTTTTCCTCTGGCTCCCTGCTCAATATTGCGACCGGCAAATTTGGCAAGTGGACGGCTGACGATGTTCGCTTCCTGGCCGCTGCCGGGGCTGATTTCGGTGCGATCGTGGTCAAGGGAGACAGCAAATACCAGACTCTTGAGGACGTTATGGCAGAGTTCAAAAAGAGCGAATCCGCAATGACCATCGGTGCCGGTGGTTCGGTCGGCAGCCAGGACTGGATGAAAGCCGCCTTGCTGCTGAAATCGATCGGCAAAGATCCGCGGAAAATGCGTTATGTCGCCTATGACGGCGGCGGCGATGCTATTGCCGGCCTGCTTGGCGGCAGCATCCAGCTTTATACCGGCGATGTCGGCGAAATGGTTTCCCACCTGGGAACTGGTGACATGAGAATTCTCGCCGTCATGTCGAGTGAGCGGTTGCCTGCTCCATTTGATCAGATTCCGACCGCAAAAGAACTGGGCTACGATGCGGAATGGACCATCATGCGCGGTTATTACATGGGCAAAAATGTTTCCGATGAAGCCTACAATGCCTGGGCCGATATTTTCAAGGCCGCTTACAAAACCGAAGAATTTGCCAAGATTCAGAAAGATAAAGGCCTGCTGCCTTTCAACATGGCTGGCGAGGAGTTTGATAAAGAAGTGAAACGGCGGGTTGAAAAAATGCGTGGTGTCGCCAGAGAAGCTGGTTTGATCAAATAACAACACACCATCATATGGCACCGGCTTAGTTCAGCCGGTGCCATTTTTGGAGAATGAAATTCATGGCTGATAGAATTTTTGGAACCATTGTTTTGCTGGTTGCCGTTGCTTACGGAGTGGTCGCTTTTACGCTGATTAAAGCTCCCTTTCAGTACGATCCGCTTGGCCCGGAAAGTTGGCCGCGGATTCTCGCGGTCTGCGCTGTGCTGTGCAGCCTCTATGTGCTGATCCGGCCGGATGACTTGAAGTTCGGCGTGGCGGGCAATGTTCTGACCCGGATCGCGATTGTTGTTGTCCTGCTGATTGCTTATGCTCATTTTTATGAGCCCGCCGGGTTCATCATTGCAACCGCTATTTTTTGCGGGATCTTCTCGCGACTGTTTGGCGCTACCTTCAAAGAGTCGGTCCTGTTCGGGATCGCCACCGGTATCATAGGCTATGTCGTTTGCGCGCTACTGCTTGATTTGAATCTGCCAAAAGGCCTTCTGGCAACGATTTTGTGAGGTTTCTATGTTTGAAGTTTTCTCGAATCTGTCGCAGGGCTTTGCTGTTGCCTTGCAACCGGCAAACTTCCTGTATGTCGTCATCGGTTGTCTGTCGGGAACACTGATCGGGGCCTTGCCCGGGATCGGGCCGATCAACGGGGTTGCTATTCTGTTGCCGATCGCTTTTAGCGCAGGTTTACCACCCGAGTCCGCATTGATTCTGCTGGCGGGCATCTATTACGGTGCCGAATACGGCGGTCGGATTTCCTCTATTCTGCTCAATGTGCCGGGCGATGCCGGGGCGGTGTTCACCACCCTCGACGGTAACCCCATGGCCAAAAAAGGCGAAGCCGGGAGGGCCTTGTCGTTATCCGCAGTGGCGTCGTTTATCGGTGGTACCATTGCTGTTATTCTGATGTCTCTGTTCGGTCCATTGCTGGCTTCGGTCGCGATCAAGTTTAATCCGTCAGACTATGTGGCGCTGATGGTGTTTGCTTTTACCTGCCTCTCCTCCCTGGTCGGGAAAAACCCGGTTAAAACCCTGCTCGGTGCGATCATGGGTTTTATGATCACTACCATCGGGATTGATGCCAATACCGGGGTGCCGCGTTTCACCTTTGATATTCCGGATCTGCTCTCCGGCATCGATTTCCTGATTATCGTCATCGGCCTGTTCGGGATGGCGGAACTAATCAGTCTGGTCGAACAGCAGGTGACCGGCAAGCTGGAAGTGCTGCCCATCGGCAAGAGTTTTGTCTCTTGGAAGGACCTCATGCAGGTCAAATGGACGATTTTGCGGAGTTCGTTGATCGGCTTCTTTATAGGGGTATTGCCAGGAACCGGAGCTTCGGTCGCTTCGGCGGTGACCTACGGGACTGAAAAGCGCTTGGCCGGTGAAAGTGGCAAGAATTTCGGCAGCGGCGATGTGCGTGGCCTGGCGGCCCCGGAAGCAGCCAACAATGCTTCGGCCGGCGGGGCAATGGTGCCGATGCTGACCATGGGAATTCCCGGCTCGGGAACCACCGCGATTCTGCTGGGTGCATTATTGCTGTTCAATGTCACTCCCGGTCCGCTGATGTTTCAGAACCGGCCGGAAATCGCCTGGGGCTTGATCGCCTCCATGTATATCGGAAATATCGCCCTGCTGGTGATCAACCTGCCTCTGGTTGGAATTTTCGCCCGGTTGCTGACAATCCCTCAGAAATACCTGACCCCGTTAATCGCTGTCCTGGCTTTTGTCGGAATTTATTCCGTGGTCAGCAATCCCTTTGATCTGTACATGATCATTGGCCTTGGGGTATTCGGTTGGTTGCTGCGGAAGCTGCAGTTTTCCCTGGCCCCGGTTATTCTCGGTGTGGTGCTCGGTAACATTTTCGAGGACAACCTGCGCCGTGCTCTGTCTATTTCGGGCGGTGACTGGGCCATTCTGTTTGAATCGGGAAGCAGCCTCTTTTTGTACTTCCTGGCGATTTTGATCGTTTTTGCACCGATGGTGCTGGGGCGGTTCATGAACAAAAAAACGGCCTGATCTTTACCGGTTGTTTTCGGTCCCGGTGCGGGTGATTTCGCATCGGGACCGAATGGTGAGTTATGCTTTTCCCTGCCTGTTCCCCCCTGCTCCTCTGCTGCTGAAAACTGATTTTTCCCGGTTCGGTCATTGGCCGACCATTTCGAACCCCTCTTATTGATGGAGATGTCTTATGGCTGAGCAACAACAGAGTTGGACAACTGCCGACCTTTATGATGAGTATGAAGACCAGCTCCAGGTCAGTGAGCCGTTATTCACCCATTACGGTGGGCAGAATTATTTTTGTGGTCCAGTGGCGACCATCAAATGCTTCGAAGACAATTCCACGGTCAGCGAATTGCTGGGCACCCCCGGCAATGGGCGGATCCTGGTGGTCGACGCCGGCGGCTCCCGGCGCTGCGCCATGCTCGGTGACCGACTGGCGCAAAAGGCGGTCGATAACGGCTGGGCCGGGGTGGTCATGTTTGGTTGTATCCGTGATTCCGCAGACATCGGGCGGATGCCCCTTGGGGTTCTGGCCCTGGCGACAATCCCCCGCAAAAGCATTAAAAAAGGGGTCGGTGAAAGTGGACTTGCGGTCAGTTTCGCTGGGGTTCTGTTTCGACCCGGCGCCTGGTTGTATGCTGATGCTGATGGTTTGGTCGTTGCCGAACAGCGGATTTCCTGAACATCTGGCGGTCGACTCTCCTGTCGGGTTGGCCCGGCACTGCCGGAAAGCCTTGAAGCGATAGCTCTTGACCTGTAGAATGACTTGGCGTATCACAGAGCTCTTTGACAGAAGAGCCTGGTGGCGGACTTTTTTAGCCCCCCACCGCCCCTGGTAACCTTTGCATTATTGTGATTGACGTCATGATCTATCTCTTTGACCTGCTGCAACAAATGGCGATTTTCCTGCTGATCGCCTACCTGTTCAGTAAGTCCCCCGCATTCAAACCGCTGGCCAGCGATACCCTGTTGGTCAAACATAAACTCTTTCTGTTTTTTATCTTTGCCGGGTTCGCAACCCTGGGCAGCTATGTTGGGCTGCCGATTCATGATGCTGTTTTCAATGCCAGTGCCATCGGTAATGTGATTGCCGGACTGATCGGTGGGCCGGTGATTGGCCTTGCGGTCGGTACGGTCAGTGGCCTGTTTTCCCTATTTTTCGGCCAGTTGACCCTGGTTGCGGTCGCCCAGGGGCTGTCCGCAATCGCTCAGGGGCTGCTCGGCGGTATGGTACATCTGTACTTGCAGCGGAAAAATCAGTCCGAGCAGCAGTTTTGCCCGAGTGTAGCCCTTCTCACCTCCCTGGGGGGGGCAATTCTGCAGCTTGCAGTATTGAGAATTCTGGTCAGTCCGACCGCCGCGGTCTGGCCGATGATTCACAGCTATGCATTTCCGATGATCGTGGCCAATGCTCTGGGGGCGGCCCTGTTCATGACCATGATGCGCGACCAGAAAACCATGCTTGACAAGGTCGGGGCAATGTTTTCCGCCAAAGCGTTGAACATCGCCGAACGTAGCCTGGGGATTCTCAGTAAAGGGTTCAATCAGGAAACCGCCGGAAAGCTTGCGGAAATTATCTACGATGAAACCGGCGTCGGGGCGGTCGGTATCAGTGATCGCGAGACCACCCTGGCCTTTGTCGGGGACGGTGCAGACCACCACCGACCCGGGCTGACTATCGCCTCGCCCCAGACCCGGGAAGCGATCCGGGAGAACAAGGTGATTTATTCCGACGGGGTGAGGGAAAAATTTTCCTGTGCGCTGCGGGAAGACTGTCCGCTGGGATCGGCGCTGATCGTACCGTTGCGAGCGGATAACGAGGTCGTCGGCACCATCAAGCTCTACGAACCCAAGCACAAACTGTTCCTGAACCTGAACAAGACCCTCGGTGAGGGGATTGCCCGGCTGCTCTCCGAACAGCTGTTGCGGGATCGCTATGAAAATCAAAAAAACCTGCTGGTCAAATCGGAGTTGAAACTGATTCAGGCCCAGGTCAACCCCCATTTTCTGTTCAATGCGCTGAATACCATTGTGGCGGTGGTGCGCAAGGACCCGGACCAGGCGCGCAGCCTGTTGCTCCATCTTTCCAATTATTTTCGTAAAAACCTCAAGCGTTCGAGTGATCTGGCGACCCTGGAAGAGGAGCTGGATCATGTCAACTCCTATCTGGTCATCCAGAAGGCGCGTTTCGGGGAGAAGCTCATCATCGAACAGGATATCGATGCCAAACTGCTGAAGACAAAGGTGCCGACCTTTACGTTGCAACCGATTGTCGAAAATGCTATCAAACATGGAATTTCCAATATGCTGAATGCCGGAAAAGTCAGGATCACCGCCCGCCGTGAGGAAGGGCGAATTTTTATTGAGGTGATTGACGACGCTGGTGCTTACTGTGAAAAATTTCGGACCGACGGTCTGGGAATGAATATTGTGGACAAGCGGATCAAGAATCTGTACGGGAGTCAGTTCGGGACGGAAATCGCTTGCGTTCCTGACGAAATGACCAAGGTTTCCTTGATTCTGCCCGATAAAAACGGAGTAGTGAAATGATCAGGGTACTGATTGTCGATGATGAATTTCATGCACGTGAAGAGTTGTCCGTTCTTCTTGAGGACATCGGGGGTGTTGAAATCGTCGGAAGTTGTGAAAATGCGATGGAAGCGATCAGGATGGTGAACCATGAGCATCCCGATGTGTTATTCCTGGATATCAAAATGCCGGTTCTGGATGGGTTCGATCTACTCGGGATGATTGAAGAAGAGATCATGCCCTATGTGGTGTTCGTAACTGCTTTTGATGAATATGCGCTGAAATCCTTTGAAGAAAAGACCCTCGATTATCTGTTGAAGCCGGTCGATCCGGAGCATTTGTCTCGCGCTATGCAGAAAATCCGAGCTGCTGTCGCCGCCAAGGAAGCTCCCAATTATCAGATGGCCCAGCTCAACCGGATTCCCTGCAACAGTGGTCACAAGATCAAGTTGATCGACCCACAGGCGGTCGAATACGTGCATTCCGATATCAGCGGCGTTCATGTTTATACCGCGGAAGGGGGCTTTTTTACCGAACTGACGTTGAAGGTTCTGGAAAGCCGCGCCGGATACCTGCGTTGTCACAAACAGTATCTGGTCAACCCCTGTTTTGTTGACGAGATTGTGACCCAGGAAAACGGCCTCGCCGAAATCCGGACGCACAGCGGCTACACGCTGCCGGTCAGTCGCCGCTATCTGCGCAAATTGAAAGACGCTTTCAGTCTTTAGTCCGTTTTAGGAGGGGCTGCGACTCGCCTGAAAAAGCCCTGTACTTTCAGCAGTTGTGGGTTGGCTTCCGAGGTCGCTCCAGACTTTGAGACAGGGTTGCGCGGACGTGTTTGGCAATGGCTCTTCGAATACCGAAAAGCCACTGCTGACTCGGGTTTAAACCGTTTTTTTCTTCTTCCCACTTATCCATCCTTTCCGACCGCTTACCTGATGAATCCTGCCGTTTGTTGCTAAGGCTCTTTTTACCTCTTTCCATTTCTCCTATTCTGACAGCGAAACATTCAAGTGAATGTTCCATCTGGTTAACCCGAGACACGAAAATAAGGAGATTGAGAAATGGGTGAAGCAGCACTGTCTTACTGGTTGGAAGAGTTTGTCAACCCGTCCCCGCAACCGGCCGACTTCGATCTTGATTACACCGCTTTGCTTGCCGGCGAAACTGACGACGACTGGAAATACGGATCTGACTGATCCGGTAGCAGGGATGACCAGTGCCGGTTGTTGACTTGGGCCCGACCACATCTTGAGCGTTGGGCCTTTGTCATATCTGGCGCATAACATTTTAATGATCGAGGGAGAGATGCTATGTCGGTAAGAATTGTAATAGTACGTCATGTGCCACAGGATAAGGCTACAGAATTGCGGCCGTTACTGTTGGAAATGAGGGCGTTGGCGAATGCCCAGCCCGGCTATGTGTCGGGGGAGACTCTGGTCAATTATGATGATCCGAGCGAATATCTGGTGCTGAGTACCTGGCAGACCTTGAAGGACTGGAATGTTTGGCTGGCTGATGAGCGACGCCAAAAACTCCAGACCGAGGTTGATAAGATTACCGGTTCGGAAACGCTCTATTCAGTCTATTACAACGGCTGATAACGCTATTTAACTTATTGCTATTAACTTTGATGATTAAGGGATGGCGCTGATGATGGAAGCGAAAATGAATGCTCTGCTGGAGAAACGGCAGAAAGCTCTCTCCGGGGGAGGGATCGAGAAAATTAAGAAACGCCATGACAAAGGGCTGCTGACCGCCCGCGAGCGCATCGAACTGCTGGTTGACGAAGGCAGTTTTGAAGAATTCGATATGTTCAAGGGGCACCGCTGTCACCATTTCGGGATGGAGAAGCTGGAAACCCTCGGCGACGGTGTGGTCACCGGTTACGGAACCATCGCTGGCCGTCTGGTTTACCTGTTCTCCATGGATTTCACCGTGCTGGGCGGGTCACTGTCGGAAACCTTTGCCGAGAAGATCTGCAAAATCATGGACATGGCGGTCAAAAACGGTGCGCCGGTGATCGGCCTCAATGACTCGGGCGGTGCGCGGATTCAGGAGGGGATCGAAAGTCTGGCCGGTTATTCGGACATTTTCCTGCGCAATGTCACCAGTTCCGGGGTGGTTCCTCAACTGTCAGGGATCTTCGGTCCCTGTGCCGGCGGTTCCGTCTATTCTCCGGCGTTGACCGACTTTACCGTGATGGTGCGGAACAACAGTTACATGTTCCTGACCGGTCCCAAGGTAGTCAAAGCGGTGACCCATGAAGATGTCGATGTCGAAACCCTTGGTGGCGCCAGTGTGCATACCACCAAAAGCGGTGTCGCCCACCTGGCCGCCGATAGCGAAGAACAGGCCATCAGCCAGTTGCGGGAACTGTTCTCCTATATTCCGCAAAACAACATGGAGGCCCCGCCGCGTCTGGATACCAGCGATTCCGTCAATCGCGAAGAGATGGGCCTGTGCAACCTGTTGCCGGAGAACCCGAATCACCCCTATGACATCAAGCAGCTGATTGCCGCTACCGTTGACGACGGGAAGTTCCTCGAGATTCAGCCCGACTATGCACCCAATATCGTGATCGGTTTTTCCCGCTACGGCGGTCAGTCGGTCGGCATTGTCGCCAATCAGCCCCTTCATCTTGCCGGGGTGCTGGATAACGATGCTTCGGTCAAGGCCGCCCGCTTCGTCCGTTTCTGCGACGCCTTCAATATTCCGCTGGTCACCTTTGTCGACGTACCCGGGTTTCTGCCCGGAACGACCCAGGAGTACGGCGGGATCATCCGTAACGGTGCCAAGCTGCTGTATGCTTTTGCCGAAGCGACCGTACCGAAAGTCACGGTCACTGTCCGTAAAGCGTACGGCGGCGCTTATTGCGTCATGAGTTCCAAGCACCTGCGGGGTGACATCAACTACGCCTGGCCGACAGCTGAGATCGCGGTTATGGGGGCCAAGGGCGCAGCAGAAATTCTGTTTGCCCGGGAGGTCAAGGAGAATCCAGACAAAGCCGAGGAAATTCTCCAAAAACGCATTGCCGAGTACTCGGACAAGTTTGCCAACCCCTATGAAGCGGCCAAGCGAGGCTATGTGGATGCTGTCATTCTACCGCAGCGGACCCGCTTCCGGATCTGTAACGCCCTGGTCATGCTGGAGGGCAAGCAGGATAGTAACCCGCGCAAGAAGCACGGCAATATACCCCTTTAACCGATATGATTGCTGAGACGAACGGATATTAGATATGAACTTTGGCTGGCATAATGTGGTTGCAGGTCATGGGGTCGGTCTCATGATCACCGGGATGTTGATTGTTTTTTGTGGGTTGTTGCTGATCAGCGGCATCATAGTGGTTCTGGGGTCATTGAACAGCAAGAGTGCCAAACCGAAGGCTGCTGTTGCAGCTGCCACTGCGGCCGATCGGGAACCGACCAGGGAAGAGCTGATTGCTGTCGCTGGGCTGGTTGTGCACCTTGAATCGGAACGCAGTCTGGGGGAATGGACCCAATTAACTATACCGCGGCAGAACCGGGTCGGATCGATCTGGGCTTCTGCAGGGAAAATGCGCTCGCTGTCTGAGGGAGGCTCTCATGCGTAAATATAAATTGAAGTTGAATGATAAAGAGTTTGAAGTGCAATTGAACAGCCTTAGTGCTGAGGAAGCCTTGTTGGAAATCAACGGCAAGGAATATACCGTTTCCATCGACTCGATTGCCGAGGTGTTGCCGGAAGGTGCGGATGCCACTCTGGCCCCGGTGGTGAGCGCTGCGCCGCTGGCCTCAGGTAAACCCAAAGGGCCAGTCGTCGCCAGCGATGGTTCGGTGCTGGCTCCGATTCCGGGGTCCATCCTGCAGGTCTATGTCAAGGTCGGCGATACGGTCAAGGTTGGTCAGGCCCTGTTCAAAATGGAAGCCATGAAGATGGAAAATGAAATCAACGCCCGCGCTGAAGGCAAAATCACCGCCGTGAATATCAAGGTTGGTGACAGTGTCAATCAGGGCGATGAGTTGATGACCATCGAATGAGCGGCCTGTTCCGGTTTGCGGAAGAGGTCATAATTTTCATGATTTCCAGCAGAGAGCGTTAAAAATGGGCATGCTAACTGATTTCTTGATGAGTACCGGTTTTGTCGGAATTGCCTGGCAAAACGTGGTGATGATACTTTTTGGTTGTCTTTTCATTTATCTTGCTATTAACAAGGGTTTTGAGCCGTTGCTGCTGCTGCCGATCGGTTTCGGCCTGATTGTCGGTAATATTCCCATCCCGGAGAGTATGTCGGGTGGGGAAGAGGGGATGTTTTTTGTCAACATCTACCAGGGGGTCAAGCAGGGCATTTATCCGCCACTGATTTTCCTCGGTGTCGGGGCAATGACCGATTTTACCCCTATGCTCAGTAATCCCAAGCTGGTGCTGCTCGGCGCTGCGGCGCAGTTCGGCATCTTTACCACCCTGATCGGTGCTTTGTTCATCGGTTTTACCCCGCAACAGGCCGGTGCTATCGGCATTATCGGCGGGGCGGACGGTCCAACGGCAATCTTCCTGTCGTCGATGTTGGCACCGGAGCTGCTTGGCTCCATTGCCATTGCCGCCTATTCCTATATGTCGCTGGTGCCGGTGATTCAGCCGCCGATCATGCGGTTGCTGACCAGCAAGGAAGAACGGCTGATTCGAATGGAGGTCTCCCGGCAGGTTAGTAAGAAGGAAAAGATCATTTTCCCCATTATCGGCTTTTTGATCTGTACCCTGATTGCTCCCGGCTCAATGGTGTTGATAGGTTGCCTGTTCTTCGGTAATATTCTGAAAGAAAGCATGGTGACCGAGCGTCTGGCCAATACCGCCCGCAATGCCATGATAGACGTACTGACGATCTTGCTGGGTTTTTCCATCGGAGCCAATACTCTGGCGGTCAATTTCCTGACCCCTCAATCTATCGGTATTTTTGTGATGGGGGCGACGGCCTTTGCACTGGCAACCGCTTCCGGGGTATTGTTTGCGAAGTTTCTTAACCTGTTTTCCAAGAAAAAGATCAATCCACTGGTCGGTGCTGCCGGCGTTTCCGCCGTGCCGAACTCGGCCCGGGTGGTCAACAAGGTCGGGTTGGAAGCTGATCCGACCAACTACCTGCTGATGCATGCGATGGCTCCTAATGTCGCCGGAGTGGTCGGTTCTGCCATCGCGGCCGGTGTCCTCCTCTCAGTCCTTGGACATTAACTGAATTAAGTTGCAGGGTTTACTCATATGGTCGTCAGGTTGATTAATAAATTTGATCAACGCAAAGCGCGCGAGCTCATTGAATCGAATGGCTTCAAATATGAAGAAAAATTCGACGCGCTGTTTGGAGTTTTTGAAAATGGTGAACTGGTCGCTACGGCGGCCAGGGATCACAATGTTTTTAAAATGATCTGTATTCGTGACAGCCATCAGGGGGGTGGACTCCTTGGTGAGCTGATCACGGAACTGATCAACAGTTGTGCCTATTCAAACATTGAAAACTTTTTTGTTTTTACCAAGCCGGATCGCTGTTTGTCCTTTCAGCATCTGAATTTCACCCCGCTGGTTAAACATCCCAAACTGTGTCTGCTGGAATACGGTCATGGCTTGCAGAAGTACCTGGACGGCTATCAGGAACTGGTCAAGCCGGGCCGCAACGGTGCCGTTGTGGTCAACTGCAATCCGTTTACTCGCGGGCATCAGTACCTGATCGAACAAGCCGCCGACCAGGTCGATCAGCTGTATGTGTTTGTGGTGCGGGAGGATCGTTCTATTTTTCCCTTCGAGGTCCGTTACCAGCTGACCAGAGAAGGGACTGCCCATATCCCCAACGTGACGGTCCTGGACACCTCCGACTATGCGATCAGTCAGGTGACCTTTCCCGGCTACTTCCTCAAGCGGGACGATGACCAGCAGATGATTCAGATGGAAGTTGACTTGGAGCTGTTCGGAAGGCATATTGCGCCTTTTTTCAACATCGAAAAACGCTTCATCGGGACCGAACCCTACTGTCGGACCACGCGTATTTACAGCGAGACTATGCATAAGGTTTTAGCCCTGTATAATGTTGAGACAGTGCAGTTGGACCGGGTCGCGCGGGGCGATCAGCCGATTAGCGCGTTCCGGGTGCGCGAGGCCCTGAAAGGTGAAGCGTTTGAGACGTTGAAAGAGCTTGTGCCTGTAACGACGATGAATTTTCTCCGTTCGGTCCAGGCCCGGGAGTTATTGCATACATTGAAGAATTACCAGAGGAGACATTGATGGAGATCGCACGAAAAGCACAGGCAGGGACAATGCAGTCGAGTGACCTGATGGTTTTTTTAGAGCCTGCTGATGACCTGCGCATAGAAATAGATTCAACGGTGAAAAAACAGTTTGAGCACCTGATCAAACGTCAGGTCGAAAAAGTTCTGGCCGAGTTGTCAGTGACCGGCGGGCATATCAAAATCAGCGACCGGGGCGCCCTCGATTACGCGATTGCCGCCCGTTTGGAAACGGCGATCAGAAGAGCCAGCAGCCAGGAAGGGGCCTGAATATGAACGGAGTCTGGTGTAAAACCTGGGAGCAGGGCCGCCGCTTTATTATCAAGATCGAGCCGGGACAGAAGATCGTCGAGCGGCTGATTCTGTTTGCCGAGCAGGAAGAGGTGAAAAACGGAGTGATCGTGTCTGCGGTCGGGTCAGTGGTCAACGCCCATTTCCGCGGGATCAAGTCCGGCGCCAAACGGCCGATTACCGAGCCGCGCATGCGCCAGCATCATATCGAAGGGCCGTTGGAACTGTTGGATCTGGAAGGCAACCTGATTTCCAGCGACAATGGCAAGGTGGATTGTCATGCCCATATCATGCTCGGCAAAAGCTCCGGGGAGGTGATCGGCGGGCACCTGTTTGATGCGGAAGTCTTTGCCAGTTGCGAAATTCTGTTTACCGAGATGATCATCCATGGGATTGAGCGGCATATTTCGAAGACGTCCGGAACCCCGACCATTTATATTGAGGAGGAATGATTGCCATGGCTGATTTTGAATTAATGAGATCGCTGCTGTATGTGCCGGGCAACATGCCTTCCATGCTGCAAAACGTGCCGATGTTCCAGAGCGACTGTGTCATGATCGATTTGGAAGATTCGGTGCCTTATAGTGAGAAGGACGCCGCGAGGGTCCTGGTCAAAAATTTCCTGGAAACCTACCAGAACCACAACCGGAAGATTCTGGTGCGGATCAACAGTCTCAAAACCAAGTGGTGGAAGCAGGATCTTGATGCCATCCTGCCGGCCATGACCGATGGTATCCGCCTGCCCGAAGCTGACAAGCCGGAATATGTGGAGCAGCTTGACACCATATTGACCGAGTATGAGGAGGAACTGGGGCTGCCCATCGGGCACTTCAAAATCCTGCCCTCCATCGAAACGGCAGAAGGGGTCATCAACTGTATCAAGACCGCCAAGAGTTCCTCACGGCTGCTTGGGCTGGCTTTTGGTGCCGAGGATTATACCGCCAGCCTGGAGATTGAAAGAACCAAAGGCGGCGAGGAACTGTTCGCCGCGCGGACCCGGATCGTCTGGGCCTGCAAGGCCGCCGGTATCCAGGCCATTGATACCATTTTCCCGGATGCCACGGATATGGACGCGCTGCGCAAGGAGACCGAGCTGATCAAGGTCCTCGGATTTAGCGGGAAGTCACTGGTCAATCCCCGTCAGATCGAAGTTGTCCACGAAGTCTTTGTTCCCAAACAGGAGCAGATCGACTACGCGCTGCAGGTGATCGATGCCATTCAGCGAGCCAGGGAAATGGGGACCGGGGTTATCTCCCTGGCCGGCAAGATGATCGACGCGCCGGTAGTTATTCGTGCCGTCAAGACTTTGAAAACTGCCCAGGCGCACGGTCTGGTTGATATTGAATTGGATGAAGAGGTGATCTATGGCCGTAAATAGTTTGGGACGTCAGCTCCCGGAGTCCTTTGCCGGGAAAACCGTTGTCCCGTATCAGGATCCCTTCAGTTATAAGAAAACCACCGATCATGCGAGTCGACCGCTGCGGCGGGTCAACCCGGGCGACAAGAAGCTGCTTGGCAGTCTGCGGGAAGCCATTGAGGCCTCCGGTCTGAAAAGCGGCCAATGCATTGCGACCCACCATCACTTGCGCAACGGTGATGCATTGCTGAACATGGTGGTCAAAGAGATCGACGCCATGGGCATTCGGGATATCACCATCGCCTCAAGCTCGGTCCACCCGGTGCATGCGGAGCTGATTCCGTACATCCAGAAAGGTGTTATCACCGCCATTGAAACCGGTGTCAATGGTCTCATCGGCGAAATGGCTTCCAAAGGGGAGTTGAATTGCCCGATTACCGTACGCACCCATGGCGGCCGGGCCCGCTCGGTGATCTCCGGGGATGTGACGGTTGATGTCGCGTTTATCGCGGCGCCGACCTGTGACGAGTTCGGCAATATGAACGGGTATTTCGGACCGTCGGCCTGCGGTAGTCTGGGCTACGCCCATACCGATGCCCAGTATGCCAAACATGTGGTCGCCGTGACCGACAACCTCCGGCCTTACCCGGTGGTGCCGGTGTCGATCCCCATGTCCATGGTCGATTATGTCGTGGTTGTCGATTCTCTGGGCGATCCCAATAAGATCGTCTCAACGACCACCCGGATCACCCGCGATCCGGTCGGCCTGCAGATTGCTAAATATGCGTCCCAGGTGATTGAGGCCTCCGGGCTGTTGAAAGACGGTTTTGCTTTCCAGACCGGTTCCGGGGGGATCTCCCTGGCGGTGGCGGATCGGGTCAAGCAACTGATGAGTGCCGGGCAGATCAAAGGCAGCTTCGGCTGCGGCGGGATTACCGGTTATTTTGTCGATATGCTCGAACAGGGGCTGTTCCGCGCGCTGTTCGATGTGCAGTGTTTCGATCTGAAAGCCGTCGGCTCCATCGGACGTAATCCGAATCACCTGGAGATGAGCGCGGACCTGTATGCCAATCCCTTCAATGCCGGAGCGGTCGTCAATATGCTCGACTGCGTGATCCTGGGAGCTACCGAGGTTGACGTCGATTTTAACGTCAATGTCAATACCGAGTCGAACGGCTATCTGTTGCACAATACCGGCGGGCACAGTGATGCCGCCGCCGGCGCCAAGTTGTCGATTATCACTGCTCCGCTGATTCGCGGTCGGCTGCCGATTATCCGCGATGCGGTTACGACCGTTACCACGCCGGGCGAAACCATCGACGTGATTGTGACCGAGCGCGGGATCGCGGTGAATGAGCATCAGGCCGACCTGAGAAAGGAACTGGAAAAACGCAAAGTTCCGGTGATGGATATTCATGATTTGAGAAAATTGGCGACCCGCATCACCGGTGAGCCAAAACCTGTCGAATTTACTGATGACGTCGTTGCCCTGATCGAATATCGTGACGGCACAATAATCGATGCAGTACGCAAAGTTAAAGAATGACATCCTGGCTGCCCGCGAGCGTCGCGATGAGGAGCTGCAGAAGCTGCTGGCGACGCTTGCGGGGGGCAGTATTATCCAGCTGGCGCTGAATGTGCCCGGTTGTGACAAACGGCCAGCGGGCAGCGAAGCGTTGTTCGGGTGGGGCCAGGAGCAGCTGAACAATGCGGTTGCGCCGAGCTTGGAACTGTTTGACGTCGATGCCCTTGGCCCCTGGGTTTTATATGCATCGCCGGGGGACCCGGTTGATGTCAAAATGAAATGTTGCCGGATCGAGGATTATCGCGATTTTGCACGTTTGCTCGATTTCGATGTTTATGCCGCAGACGGCAACGGTGTACGATCGGCAGCGCCTTGGCTTGCCGCAGCGTTCCTGTCTGGTGTGCGCCGCACCGGCGCGGGAATGTATCCGTACCCGCCGCCATACCCCCAATCAGGTGAAAGAGCGCTTTGAAGAATTGCTCGAACCCTTTACAACTGCAGGCGTTGGCCGAGTCGCTTATCGACGGGCTCAGGGCTGAGCTGTATCTGACCCCGAAACCCGGCCTGGTTGATCTACGCAATAACGGTGCTCACCCGGATTTGTCCTTAATCCTGATGGCGCGTTCCATCGCCTTGCTGCGCCAATATTTACGTGAACTCTGTGCCGTGCTGGTTGCGCCAAGCGGTGCTGGCGACCCGGTTCTGATCGGACAGCAGGCTGAACAGCGCATGTTGCAGGGGCTGGGCACTAATTGCCACCGTGGCGGGATTTTCCTGACCGGGTTGCTGCTGATGGCCGCTGCTCGTTGCGACCTGCGTAACCCTGTAGCGTTGCAGGCCGCCGTAAAAGTGACCGCCGGCGAATTCTTTGCCCGCCGCCCTCAACCGCCCTGTAGTCATGGGGGAAACGGTTCGTAAGCAGCATCCTCAGGCCGGAATTGTTGCAGAGGCGCTTGGCGGATTGCCAGGGGTGTTTGATATCGTGCTGCCGGCTCTCGAGAAGGGTGGGTTGCACAACGGCCGTGGCTTTTATCTGGCTCTGGCGGAGTTGATGCTGCGGGTTGATGATTCGACCACCCGCCACCGTTGCGGAGATTCCGGAATTGTTTATTTGCAGCAAAGTGGGCTGCAGCTGCGTCAGTGCCTGGCGGCGGGGCAGGATCCGGTTCCTCTGTTGCGCGAGATGGATACAGCTTTTCAGCAACGTAATCTGACCATGGGCGGCGTGGCTGACTTGCTTGGGGTCGGGCTGGGCTATGCGTCCTACCTGTGGTACAGCGACTGACAACTGCAAATCATTCCTGCCTTTTCGAGTAAGACTTTCCAACTGCTTTTTTGTCGTTTGCGCGGCCCGCCAAAAAATAATCATATTGTTTTTTGTGGTGTTGCCTCGTGGGGTATTTGGGTTTAGTATAATTCGTTTGAATTGAAAATTATTCTCCAAACCCGTCCCCGACAGCTGTCGGGTCAGTTTGTTTTTATCCGAAACACCGCTGCCTGCCGAGGCAGTCATTTAAACGTTAGGCCAAAGTTGTGTCATCTCAGGTATTGAAAAATTATCTTCCCTCCCGCCATGTGCAAAAACTCTTTCTGAAAATTCTGGGTCACCTCAAAATCAGTGAAAATACCTTTTTGATCATTCTTGCAGTTTTGATTGGTATTCTGGGAGGCTTGGGTAACTATTTTTTCCGGAAAACCATCGAACTGATTCATTGGTTGATCTTTGAGCAGACCTTCGAACTCTTTGATATTTCGTTGGACCACTGGTCCCTGCAACGGATCCTGGTGATGTTCCTGCCCGCCATCGGCGGCCTGTTGGTTATCCCGCTCTGGATTCTGTTCAAGAAAGACCTGCAGGGAGGTTTTTCAGCCTTTCTGGTCAAGGTGAACCTGAAAGGCGCCAAGCTGCCTCTCAGACCGTTGTTTACCAAGGGCCTTGGCTCCGCGATCACCCTGGGAACCGGCGGCAGCGCCGGGCAGGAAGGCCCGATTGCCGTGATCGGCGGCACCATCGGCAGCCAGTTCGGCAAAATGTTCAAAATGAGCGGAAATCGGCTGAAAGTTCTGGTTGCCTGCGGCGCTGCGGCCGGGGTCGCAGCGACTTTTAACGCCCCGATCGCCGGAGTGTTTTTTCGCCACAGAAATTGTTTTGTTGTCGTCTTTTGAACTGGCCAGCTTCACGTCCATCGTTATTTCCAGCGGCATGGCCACGGTCGTTTCCCGGGCTTTGCTCGGCAACGTCTCGGAAGTGGTCACCCCGACCTTTTACCTGCACAGCTTTTGGGAGCTTGCCCTTTACGTGTTGCTGGGCTTTGTCATCGGCGGCCTCGCCGCCGGTTTTATCGATCTGAACTGCCGAATCAAGAACATGATCACCGCACTCAAGGTGCCGCAGTTGAGCAAGCCGGTTTTGGGTGGCCTGAGCGTCGGGGTGATCGGCATTTTTCTGCCCCAGGTGTTTGGCAACGGTTACGAATTTATCAGCGCGGTTCTCCATGGTGGCCATTCCTGGTACCTGCTGCTG
Source organism: Geopsychrobacteraceae bacterium (assembly GCA_963668145.2). Classification (GTDB taxonomy): domain Bacteria; phylum Desulfobacterota; class Desulfuromonadia; order Desulfuromonadales; family Geopsychrobacteraceae; genus Seleniibacterium. Next base: position 196,840 of record CAXXJU010000013.1, on the reverse strand, counting down.
GTGTTGGTTGCGGCCAAGATGGTGGCCACCTCCATCACCCTCGGCTCCGGGCTGCCCGGCGGCATGTTCGCTCCCTGCCTGTTTCTTGGTGCGGTGGCCGGGGGCGCCTTCGGTCATATCCTGGAGCTGGTTTTCCCTGGCGGCGGGCTGTCTGGCGGTGCCTATGCGCTGGTCGGCATGGGTGCTTTCTTGGCGGCGGCGACCCATTCGCCGATGACCGCCATTTTTTTGCTCTTTGAAACCACCGACAGCTACGAGGTCATTATCCCGATTATGCTGACCTGTGTTATCGGCACGACCTTTGCGCGCAAGCTGAAAAAAGACAGCTTGGAGACCGCCGAGCTGAGCCAGATCGGCATTGACCTGGAAGCTGGGAAAGAGCGTAATATCATGAAAAGTCTCGCGGTCGGCGATGTTATGCTGACCCGGGTCGAAAGTATTCCGGAGAGTATGACGCTGGGGGAATTCGCACGCTTCATTCAGAAGACCCATCATACCAATTTCCCCCTGGTCAATGAAAAAGGGGAACTGACCGGAATCATCTCGGTGCAGGATTTCCTCGGCGTGGTTTTCGAGAAAGAACTGATGGATCTGGTCGTGGTCAAGGAGTTGGCAACCACTGAAGTGGTGACGGTGCATGCGGAGGAGGACCTCGATACCGCCATGCGCAGAATCGGTTACCGCAATATTGAACAGCTGCCCGTGGTGGATCGGGAGACCCATCGCAAACTCTATGGGATTATCTCCCGTCGCGACATGATTTCAGCTTATAACCGGGCCCTGATGAGCCGGACCCTGGGGGAAGAGGATGACTGATCTACTGACCGGCCTGAATGAGCCGCAGCGGCAGGCGGTCCTGCATCAGAACGGCCCGCTGTTGCTGCTGGCCGGAGCTGGTTCCGGGAAAACCCGGGCCCTGACTCACCGGGTCGCTTACCTGATCCGGGAGCGGGGTGTCGCCCCCTGGAAGATTATGGCCGTTACCTTCACCAACAAGGCGGCCAATGAGATGCGGGAGCGGCTGGAAGCGCTGCTCGGTTCGTCCGAACTGCCCTGGGTGGCAACCTTTCATGCCAGCTGCGTGCGAATTTTACGTCAGGACATTTATCATCTCGGCTTTGGGCGGGATTTTTTGATTTATGACGATCAGGATCAGTTGCGTCTGCTGCGCGAATTGCTCAAGGACCAGCAGATTTCTGAAAAGGTCCTCAAGCCGCGCGCCGCTGCAGCCGCCATCGACAGTGCCAAAAACAGCGGAATCGGGCCGACCGAATACGGTAATTTGCATCCTGATGAGCGGCTGGTCGCTGAGCTCTATGCGCAGTACCAGCGCAAGCTGAAAGCCGCCAATGCCGTTGATTTTGGTGACCTGCTGTTGTTGACCGTGCGGCTGTTGGAGGAATTTCCGGAGGTCAGAGAGCGCTGGCAGCAACGGTTCAGTCATGTTCTGATCGATGAGTTTCAGGATACCAACCGGGTTCAGTACCGGCTCATGCAGTTGCTGATCCGGCCGGAGACAGCACTCTGTGTGGTCGGCGATGACGATCAGTCCATTTATCGTTGGCGCGGCGCCGAAGTTGGTAATATCCTCGGGTTTGATATCGATTTTCCGACTGCCAGTATTATTCGGCTGGAGCAGAACTACCGCTCAACCCGCACCATCCTGGAGGCTGCCGGAGCGGTGGTCGGTCGTAATCCGGATCGTCGGGAGAAGCAGCTCTGGACGGAAAATCCACCGGGCGAACTGCTTCATGTCGAGACCGCTCCTGATGATCTTGAAGAAGCACGGTTTGTTGCCGCTGAAATTGCCGAATTGCAGCAGGCCGGCCACGAGTTGCGGGAGATGGCCGTGTTCTATCGCACCAATGCTCAGTCCCGTGCTTTGGAAGAAGCTTTGCGGGCCGGGCGGATCCCCTATGTCATGTTCGGCGGGGTCAAGTTTTATGCGCGGCTCGAAGTCAAGGATGTCCTCTCCTACCTGCGGGTGTTGATCAATCCCCAGGATTCCCTGGCCGTGCGGCGGATCATCAATGTCCCGGCCCGCGGTATCGGCAATACCACCATTGAGCGCATTGCCGCCTATGAAGAACAGGCCGGCAACTTTCTGGCCGCTTGCCGACTGGTCCTTCAGGAGCAGATCCTGAAAGGCGCAGCGGCAAAGCGGGTGGGAGAATTCCTGGCTTTGCTCGATAGTTTCACGGAGCGTCTGCAGCGACTGCCGTATCCGCAACTAATGGCGGAGTTGATTCATGATTCCGGCTACGGACCGGCCCTGCAGGAGGAAGCCCTGAATGCCCTGACTGCAGAAGGGCGCCAGGAGGCCAAAGGGCGGCTGGAGAATCTGGAACAGCTGCTGGCGGGGATGGAAGAGCATGCCACGTCCGGCGGCAGTGTGCACGATTACCTGGAGCAGATCGCGTTGATCACCGACTTGGAACAGCATGATGGCTCCCAGCAGCGGGTAACCCTGATGACCCTGCATTCCGCCAAAGGACTGGAATTCCCGATCGTTTTTATGACCGGTATGGAAGAGGGGCTTTTCCCCCACTCCCGCGCCGGTGCCATGGGGGAAGAACTTGCCGAAGAACGGCGGCTTTGCTATGTCGGTATGACTCGGGCGATGCAGCGTCTGTACTTGTCCCATGCCCGGCGCCGGCGCGTTTATGGAACCTGGCAGTTCAATCCCCCCAGTCGCTTCCTGACCGAAATTCCGGGCCAGCTGATCAAGGGACGGGAACAGGAAGCGGCCCCGGCGATAAACGCAGCGGCTGCGCATAACCTGTCCTCTTTAGCTGACCTGATGGGCGGCCAAGGGGAACCAGAGGCCTGGGATGAAAATCAGGATCTTGCTGCTTCGGTCGCCGCTCCTGAACAACCGCGCCGGGGCGCGGCCGAATCTGCCGCTGATGAGGGCCCGGCCGGATTGCGGCTGGGAACCCGGGTGCGGCATATTAAATTCGGGATCGGGACGGTCCGCCGGCTGGAAGGCGCTGGCGACAAGCAGAAGGTTATCGTTTATTTCAATTCGGTTGGATCCAAAAAACTGTTGCTCAAGTTTGCCGGACTGATCCCGGTGTAAACGGTTGGCATAATGCAGACGGAGCCCCTGGATCAATTTACCCTGTTGCTGGTCGATGATAATCAGACCAACCTGTTGTTGCTGGCCAAAATTATTGAAATCGACCTGCCCCAGGTGCGGATCTTGACTGCCCGTAGTGCCCGGGAAGGGTTGGCTATCTGTACCCAGGAACCGGTGGACGGGGCCTTCATTGATGTGCAGATGCCGGAAATGAGCGGACTGGAAATGTGTCGCAGGCTGCGCCAACAACCACAGACCGCCGAGATCCCGCTGGTTCTGATAACCGCTCACCTCGCCTCGCCAACAATGCGTGCCGAAGGACTCGACGTCGGGGCTTACGACTTTATTTCCCAGCCGATCAGCAATGTGGAAATGCTGGCCAGGGTCAAAGTGATGCTGCGGATGTGTGCTGACGAACGCCGCAGTCGCAGCAACCAACAGCAGTTGGAGCGGCGGCTGCAAGATCACTCGGCGCGTTTACGCTGGCTCAGCGGTCTGATGATTAGCGGCGACGGGCAGCTCAAGGAACAGGACCGCAGCATGTTGCTGCGGATGGCTGAAGACTTGGCCGATCCCAACGAGCTGGACGACCGCTTGTTCTTTAAAAAATTGACGATGGAATTCCCTTTGCCCTGGCGGCGGACGGTACTGAAGTTGGCGTTGCTGGAATCGGTTCCGGTTCGGTTGGCCCAGATCCTGAGCGAAATCACCGATATCCGGGCGGTGATCGGTTATCTGGAACGGCATGGGCTGGTGCTGACCGCTAGGATAGAAAAGAGAAACGGTTTTGATTATCAAGCCCGGTGCCAGGACTTTCTTGCGCGACAAGGCCGAGCAGGATTTGACTGCTGCTGAACGCCTGCTGGTTTTCCAGGCGGCGGCGGAGTGGTACCGGTTGGATGGCCGCTTTGATGCGGCCTTGAACTGCCTGCTTGATGCGCGCAACTATTCCGCCATGGCGCAGATGCTCAGCCAGTTTGGCCTGGCCCTGGTGGACAGCCGCTATCAGCACAAGATTGGCCCCTTAATCAGTGCGATCCCTGCCGACGTAACCGCCGCCGACAGTTGGCTGGCCCTGTTCCGGGGGATCACAGAATTGTATGCTTTTTCAGATGAGGCAGCGGACTGGCTGGAGCTGGCCTATCAGCGTTTTGCAACGACTGAGGATTCCCGTGGCATGCTGCTGACGGCGACTGCCCAGGTGACGCTTTCACTGACCGTGGACGGTTGTTTTGACCGTTGGCAGGGACGACTGGCGGATTTCAGAAAGTTGTATGCCACTTCCAGTGATATCTGCGCTGCGGTTGAGCGTCTGAAGATTACCTACGCACTTGGTCTGGCGGAACTGTTTTTTGCCGGGCGGCTGGACACCGTCGACGGCCTCGTCAGTATCGGGCTGGCCGAAGCCCAGCAATTGTGTTTGAGTGAGCAGCAAATCGAATTTGCCGTGTTGCGGGGAATGCAGGCCCTCTGGCAGGGCCGTTACCGGGTTGTTGCTACAGCCGTGGAGCACCAGGCGGGGCACCGGCAGAATCCGGAGCGGTTTTCGGCCTGCCAACTACTGGGTTTGGTTGGCTGCTCGCTGCTGCATGGCCATGGCGATATAGCCGGATTTTCCAGACAGCGGGAAATTCTTCGTTCGCAGCTCAGTCCGGGACAGCTGCAGCGCTCCGCCATCGGGCCGTTGCTCAACTATTATCAGGCCACACTGCTGCTGGCTTGCGGTGAAAAGGAGCATGCGGCAGAACTGGTCGATGCAGCGCTGCTAAGCAGCAAGGGCTCCAGCCACAGCCATCAGCTAAGCCGTTTGTTGCAACTGCGCAGCTGGCTCCATGCTCTGGCCGGGCAGCAGGACGCGGCGGAGAAAGATTCGGCTACGGCCCTGCGCCTGCGCGAGCAGGCTGGGGGATCGCTGTACCGGATTGAAAATCTGCTGTTTGCGGCGCTGACCTGTGCCGCCGGAGAACGCTTTCTCGACGCAGAACAATTTTTGAATGAAGGGTTGACAGCGTCGCAACGCTGTGGGGAAGAACGGATTCGCCCGGGGCTGCATGCCTGGCAGGCCGCGATCCAACACAAACTTGGGCGGCATGATCGGGCTCGGGAACAGGTTCGGTTTTTCCTTGAGTTTCAGCGGCGCCAGGACTGTGCGTTTTTCTGGGGTTTGATTCCGGACCTGCTGGAGACCTTGGCGCGGTTACTGGAAAGCCAGGCTGAGAGGGATCTGTTTGAGCCCCTGCTGGAGAAGTTTGCCGGCCAGGCATTTAGTCCGGATTCGGCAAGTCTGTTGTGCCCGTTGCTGGAGGTGAAATGCCTGGGGCAGTTTCGCGTCCAATTGCAACAGCAAAGCTTTGATCTGGGCGAGGTCGGCCAAGCGTCCCGGCAGATTTTTGCCCTCTTGGTCGCGGCCCCGGGGCAAACCCTCAGTATCGAATCGATTATGGCGACGCTGTGGCCGGACAGTCCCCCTTCGAGGGCCCGTAACAGTTTTGACACCGCCCATTCAAGGCTACGCAAGGCACTGGAGGGGGCCTTTGGTCAACGGATTCGCCGGGACTACCTGATTTTGGAAAAAGGGCTGCTCTCGCTCAGGAGCGCCCGTATCGACAGTGTGCTATTTGCCGAATTCATGGAGCAGGCGCGTTACCATCTGCAACGCGAACATTTTTTGCAAGCCGAGCATGCCTTCTGGAAAATGGCTCAAATCTGGACCGGAGAATTCCTGTCCGGGCATGACCTGGGCGGTAACTTGGCATTGCAGCGTGATCACCTGACCGAATTGCGCCTGGAACAGATCAGCAGTCTCGCCCGGTTGCTGCAGGAGCGCCGCAAGTACGATGAGTCGATTGCGATTCTGCAGCAGGGGCTGGTTATTGATCCGACCCGGGATTCCATCGTACGCCGCCTTTTGCAGCTCTATCGGCGGCGGGGTGATCACCGGGCGGTAACCAATCTTTTGACGTTATATCGCAAAGCACTCCAAGAGGAGGACTATGACTCTGAGGAGATTGCTGAGCTGATCGAATCTTTGGAGGGGCAATGGGTGCCCACCGAAGATGATATCTGAATTAAAGGAGAGTGGAGAACTATGAGTAGTTGTGATAGTTGCGGCGACAGCTCCTGCTCGGTGAAACAACCGGGGCAGGCCAACGATCAACAATTCCAGATGCGCCAGGCCCTGGACCGAAGAATGTGCGGCGTCAAGCACAAGATCGTCGTCATGTCCGGGAAGGGCGGCGTCGGTAAAAGTACCACTGCCGTTAACTTGGCCCTGGCTCTGTCCCAGCAGGGGAACAAGGTCGGCTTGCTCGATATCGATCTGCACGGGCCGAGCATTCCTAAAATGTTTGGTCTTGAAGGGCAGCACCCGAACGCGGATGAAAACGGCATTTATCCGCTCGAGACCGGCGATCTGAAAGTGATGTCCATCGGTTTTCTGCTGGAGTCCACCGGTGATGCCACGATTATGCGTGGGCCGATGAAGCATGGTGCGATCCAGCAATTGCTGTCCGATGTGGTCTGGGGTGAGCTCGACTACCTGCTCCTTGACTGCCCGCCCGGGACTGGCGATGAACCCTTGAGTGCAGTCCAGCTGCTTGGTCCTCGTGCGGCTGCGGTGGTGGTTACCACGCCGCAGGATGTGGCGCTGACCGATGTGGAAAAATCCCTCAGTTTCTGCCGCGAACTGAAATTGCCGGTGGTTGGTCTGGTTGAGAATATGAGCGGTTTTATCTGCCCTCATTGCGGTGGCAAATCGGATATTTTCAAACGCGGCGGAGCTCAAAAACTGGCTGAGAAGACCGGGACTAAGCTGCTCGCCGAGATTCCCTTTGAGCCGCTGGTGGTGATTGGTGGAGATGCCGGGCAACCCCATCTGCTGGCTCATCCGGATTCAGCCAACAGTGAAGCATTGCGCACGGTTGCACAGGCGGTGTGCGACTATTGTACTGCAGACTGAGGCGCGCCGGGCTCTTGCCTGCAAGCGTTTAAGATGCTATTTCTAGGGGGCTGCTGAGGCCCCTTGAAAAGACTTGGGAAATCCGTATTCCCCGGCTGCTCTCCGCCTTCCTGCCGGCGCAGTCAGTCGGGGATTGCCTCAGGCAGAAGATGAAATTGACAACACCACGCAGGGACGTTGAGGACCGCATGAAGATTAGTCGCCAAGATGTTGAATATGTCGCCCGCCTGGCGCGTTTGACCCTGGAACCGGAAGAACTGGAGCTGATGACCGGGCAGATGGACGCCATCCTGGGCTATGTTGACAAGCTGAACGAGCTGAATACCGAAGGAATTGAACCGACGGCCCATGCCGTACCCATGGCCAATGCTTTTCGCGCCGATGAAATCAAGGCGTCGATCGGCATTGAGCGGGCCTTGCAGAATGCGCCCCGTGCGGACGGCGGCTGTTTCAAGGTGCCGAAAGTCATCGAATAAGTTGCCTGGCGGCCTGATGGAATAACTGATTTCACCACAAAGCAGAGCTGTTGTTGATGACGGCTCCGGAGTTGTTATGGCTTTTGAACAAATGACTATTGCAGAGATGCACCGGGAATTGCAGGCCGGGCGGGTGACGGCGGTTGAATTGACCCGGACCTGTCTGGAGCGGGTTGAGGCGACCGATGATCAGCTGAATGCTTTTATCACGGTCTGCGCAGAAGAGGCCCTCGCGGCCGCGGCTGAAGCCGATCGGCGGATTGCCGGTGGCGAGGATGCTCCCTTGCTCGGGATTCCGTTGGCGGTTAAGGATATTTTCAACGTCACCGATCTGCCGACCACCTGTGGCTCGAAGATCCTGGCTAACTATATCTCCCCCTATACGGCTACGGCCGTGGCTCGGTTGACCGCCCAGGGGGCGATTATCGTCGGCAAACTGAACATGGATGAATTTGCCATGGGCAGTTCCAATGAGAACAGCGCCGCCGGAGCGGTCAAAAACCCCTGGGACCTGGAGCGGATTCCCGGTGGGTCGTCGGGCGGCAGTGCCGCTGCAGTCGCAGCTCGGCAGGTGGTTGCTGCGTTGGGGACGGATACCGGTGGATCCATTCGCCAACCCGCGTCCCATTGTGGAATTGTCGGCCTCAAACCGACCTATGGGCGGGTCTCCCGCTACGGGGTGATTGCCTACGCTTCGTCCCTCGATCAGGTTGGCCCGCTGGCCGGCTCGGTTGAGGACTGTGCTGTGCTGCTAAGCGCCATCGCCGGCTATGACCCCGCGGATTCGACGTCCGTTGATTGTCCGGTTCCCGATTATCTCGCCACCATTAAGAACGGGGTTGCCGGGAAAAAGATCGGTCTGCCCCGGGAATACTTCATTGAGGGGCTCGACCTCGATGTCAAACGGGCGGTTGCCGAGGCGATCGAGGTCTATCGCAGTTTAGGAGCGGAGATCGTTGAGGTCAGTCTGCCCCACACCGATTATTCGGTGGCCTGTTACTATCTGATTGCCACTGCGGAGGCCTCCAGCAACCTGGCCCGTTATGACGGGGTGCGTTTCGGGGCCAGAAAGGACTCGGGGCAAGGGCTGATCGGTATGTACCAGCAGACCCGGGCCGCCGGTTTCGGTGCCGAAGTCAAACGCCGGATTATGCTCGGGACCTATGCCCTGTCCTCCGGTTATTACGATGCCTATTACCTCAAGGCCCAGAAAGTGCGGACTCTGGTGCGTCAAGACTTTCTGAATGCCTTCGCCCAGGTCGACCTGCTGCTGACCCCGGTTGCGCCAACCCCGGCGTTTAAAATCGGCGAAAAGGTCAACGACCCGTTACAGATGTATCTGTTCGATATCTTTACCATTCCGGTCAACCTGGCCGGGACCTGCGCGCTCAGCCTGCCATGCGGCGTGAGCAGTGAGGGGTTGCCGATCGGCCTGCAGTTGATTGGACAGCCCTTTGCCGAGGCGGACATTCTGCAGGCGGCTTACGCTTTTGAAGAAGCGACCGATTGGGGCGGCCGGGTTCCCGAACTGGGCTGACGAACAGGGCCGGGCGCTTGCGCTGCTGGCATCTCATGAGACACGACAAGGTTCTGAAATGAATTCGAAATACGAAGTTGTCATCGGGCTGGAAGTCCATGTTCAGCTCACCACCAAGACCAAAATCTTCTGTGGCTGTTCAACTGCGTTCGGCCAGGCCCCCAACTCCCAGACCTGCCCGGTCTGCCTGGGCCTGCCCGGTGCGTTGCCGGTTCTCAACCGGCAAGTGGTTGAATACGCCATCCGGGCTGGTTTGGCAACCAATTGCCAGATTGCACCGCGCTCGGTGTTTGCCCGGAAAAATTATTTTTATCCCGATTTGCCCAAAGGCTATCAGATCTCTCAGTTTGAGCTGCCGATCTGCGAGCATGGCTGGCTCGATATCGAGACGGAAGAGCTGGGTCCCAAACGGGTCGGGATCACCCGGATCCATATGGAAGAGGATGCGGGAAAACTGCTCCATACCGATAGCAGCAGTTCTTCCGTCGACCTCAATCGCGCTTGTACCCCGTTACTGGAAGTGGTCTCCGAACCGGACATGCGCAGTGCCGATGAGGCCATCGCCTATCTCCGCCAGCTCCATCAGACCGTGGTCTATTTAGGCGTTTGTGACGGCAACATGGAGGAAGGTTCGTTCCGTTGCGACGCCAACGTGTCGATCCGTCCTTGGGGGCAGCAGGAATTTGGCACCCGTGCCGAGCTGAAAAACCTCAACTCGTTCCGTTTTATCAAGCAGGCCATCGAATATGAGGTCGAGCGCCAGATCGAAGTGATCGAGGACGGCGGCAAGATTATCCAGGAAACGCGCCTGTTTGATGCCGACAGCGGGATGACCCGTTCCATGCGTGGCAAAGAGGAGGCGCACGATTACCGCTACTTCCCCGACCCCGATCTGCTGCCGCTGGAAGTGTCCGCCGAGTGGATTGAACAAGTTAACAGCGAACTGCCGGAAATGCCCGCTGCCAAGATCAAGCGCTATCAGGAAGAGCTGGGGCTGCCCGCGTACGATGCCGGGGTGTTGTCCGCGGAACGGCCGGTGGCCGACTATTTTGATGCCCTGGTGGCGTTGCATGATAACCCGAAACTCTGCTCCAACTGGGTGATGAGCGAAGTCCTCGGCGCCCTGAAGGATAACAATATCTCCATCACGGAATGCCCGCTCACGCCGGAATTGCTGGCCGGTATCCTCAAGCGGATCGACGATAAAACCATCTCCGGGAAGATCGCCAAAACCGTTTTCGATGAAGTCTGGCAATCGGGCCGCCCGGCCGATCAGATCATCGAAGAAAAGGGGCTCAAACAGGTTTCGGACAGCGGCGCCATTGAAGCGCTGATTGATGAAGTGATCGCGGCCAATCCCGCCGAGGTGGCCGAATATCGGGCAGGAAAAGATAAATTGATGGGCTTTTTTGTCGGCCAGGTAATGAAAGCCAGTAAAGGCAAAGCCAATCCTGGCCTGGCCAACCAGTTGTTAAAAAAGAAGTTGAGCTGAACGGGATTCTGAAACCACTATTAATTTCGAAGCTTTCGCAAACCGGTTATTGTATTCTGCGGAATGTTGGCCTAACGAATCGGAAAAAGGATAGAACTTATGTCTTCATGCCCCATTGATACCAGTGTCATCAGGCCGCTTCGGTTTGTGGCCGGGCAGTGCCAGATGCTTGATCAGCGCCTGCTACCGAGCGAGGAAGTCTGGCTGACCTATAGCACTTACCAGGATGTTGCCACGGCGATTCGCGATATGGTGGTGCGCGGCGCACCGGCTATCGGGGTGGCCGCAGCCATCGGTGCCTGGTTTGGCGCGCGGGATATCGACACGGATGACAGTGCGGAATTTTATCGTCAGTTCGAAGCAATATGCGAAGTTCTGGCCGCCACCCGGCCGACGGCGGTCAATCTGTTCTGGGCGCTGGACCGGATGAAACGTTTCGCCCATGCCAACCTGGATCGCAGTGTCACCGAGCTGAAGATCGGCCTCGAGTATGAAGCCCTGGCTATCAACCAGGAAGACGAAATGCTGAACCGGAAGATGGGCCGACACGGCGAGGCCCTGCTCGCTGACGGTGCCAGGGTCCTGACCCACTGTAATGCCGGTGCCCTGGCTACGGCCGGGTATGGGACCGCCCTCGGAGTGATTCGGGCGGCGGTGGCTGCCGGTAAGCGGATTTCGGTGCTGGCCGATGAGACCCGACCGTTTCTGCAAGGGGCTCGCCTGACCGCCTGGGAACTGCAGAAAGACAATATCCCGGTCACCCTGATTTGCGACAATATGGCCGGCTATCTGATGAGTAAAGGCGAGATCGACTGTGTCATCGTCGGTGCGGATCGTATTGCCGCCAATGGCGATGTGGCAAATAAAATCGGCACCTATACCGTGGCGGTGCTGGCCAAAGAGCACAATATCCCCTTTTATGTGGCTGCGCCGGTCTCAACCATCGATCTGAGCTTGAGCGACGGCTCGCAGATTCCCATCGAGGAGCGTCACAGCCGGGAAGTCACTCATCTGAAAGACATTCAACTCGCGCCAGCCGGCGTCAAAGTTCGCAACCCGGCTTTTGATGTCACCCCCCATCGGCTGATCAGTGCCATTATTACCGAACATGGCGTCGCCAAAGGGCAATACGACAAACACCTGGCAGAAATGGTCAATCGCAACTAGAAAAGGGGTGCAATGGGTCCTGAACTGCAGGCTATAAGGGAAAAACTGCAACTGCTGAAGGTGGACAGGCCCGCGCTGGTCGCCTGGCTGGACAGCTTTACCCTATTGCAGGGGGAGCGGGCCTGTGTCAATCTCGAGCTGATTCAACAACAGCTGGAGGATCTTGATCTGCTTGCCGGGGTGTTAGCGCAGGTTTTTGTGGTGGCCGACCCGGATTATGCGTTGAACCTGCTGGAGCGGCTGTTTAATATCATTGACCGCTCCCGGTTGGTTGCTGTTTTGAGCTGTCCCGAGGGCTGCCGCCAACTGCTTACCCTGCTTGGCGGTTCCCCGTTCCTGGCCGGAATCCTGTGCCGGGACCAGAAATACTTCAGCGCTCTGTTCTCCCAGCGCGCCATCGATCAAGCCGTCAGCGAAGCGCAGATGCTGGCGGACCTGCGTGACCAGGTTCCCCAAGACAGCGACTTTACGACCCTGCAGAAAGGGCTGCGTCAATATAAAGCGGCGCAGGTCTTGCGCATCGGTGCCCGGGACTTGTGTGGCCTGGCCACCTTGGAAGAGACCATGGCGGAACTCTCCGGGTTGGCGGCTGCCAGCCTGCAGCGCGCCTATGAGGTCTGCGATCGACAGTTACAGGAGGAGTTCGGCCGTCCCCTTGAGAGTGAAGAGGACGGAATCTCCCGAACTGCGGAAATGACCATCCTCGGGATGGGTAAATTCGGTGGCAACGAGCTGAATTTCTCCTCGGATATCGATCTGATCTATTGCTATTCCTCCACCCATGGGGAGACCGAAGGCGGTCGCCGTAAGGAACGGATCAGCCTGCATCGTTACTTTGTCAAATTGGCGGAACTGCTGACGCGTGCTCTCCATCAAGTGACCGAGGACGGGTTTGTTTTTCGGGTCGATACCCGCCTGCGCCCCGACGGCAACAACGGTGACCTGGCCATTTCCCTGAACGGTGCGGAGGTTTACTATGAGTCCTGGGGGCAGAGCTGGGAACGGGCGGCCATGATCAAGGCCCGTCCGGTCGCCGGTTCGATCAAGCTCGGTACGGAACTGCTGCGCCGCCTCAAGCCGTTTGTTTACCGGCGTTACCTCGATTTCGGCATGATCGAGGACATCATGCTCATGAAGCAGAAGATCAACGCCAGCCTGGGGCGTGAAAATGAGCCGGAGCGCAATCTTAAGCTCGGCAACGGCGGAATCAGGGAAATCGAATTTTTTATTCAGGCTCATCAACTGGTCAATGCCGGCACCCGGCCGCATCTGCAGTTTCGTAATTCCCTGCGGGTGCTCAACTTGCTCGCCGAGGATGGGTTGATCACGGCCGAGGACCGGCAGACTCTTGATGCCGCCTACCGGTTTCTGCGCATGGTCGAACATCGGATTCAGATTGTCCAGGAGCAGCAGACCCACCTTCTGCCGGCCGCCAGCCGTGACTGTGACGTGCTGGCCCGCCGCTGTGGGTTTGTTAGCCGACAGGCCTTCATGGCCGAGTTAAGCGGCCACCGCCAGGCGGTCAGTGAGGTCTTCACGGACCTGTTTCACTCGGCTGCCGCAGAGGAACAAGCGGTGCGCCCGGAAGTGCACGTTATTTTCGATCGTGCCGCCGACCCCGATCTGGTTAAGGATATCCTGGAAGAGAAAGGCTTCAGTAATCCGGACGCAGCCTTTGCCAGCTTGCAATATCTGCGCGATGGCGATCCGCATAAACGGCTGACGCGGCGGGGGCGGCGCAGCCTCGAAAAACTGGCGCCGCTGTTGATGAACGAACTGCTGGAATCGCCCAACCCGGATCAGGCGTTGAACAATCTGGAGAACTTTCTCAATGTCATCCGGGCGCGCGATTCCTTCTTCGCCCTGCTGATTGAAAATCCGGCCACCGTCAAACTGCTGATTGCCCTGTTCGGGGCAAGTCAGCTGTTGTCGCGGATCTTCATCCAACGTCCTGAACTGCTTGACAGCATGGTCTCCCAATCCCACTCCGAGGGCATGAAAACACGCTCCCAACTGAGCTCGGAGCTGGCCGACGAACTGGCGCTGGCGGAAGATTTCGAACAGCGGCTGGACATGCTGCGTCGGTTCCGCAATGCTGAATTCCTGCGTATCGCCCTTAATGACCTCCATGGGCAGATGAAACCGGGGGTTGCCACCTGGCAGCTATCCTGGCTGGCCGAGGCCTGTCTGGAACATTCCTGTGTCCTGGCCAGGCAGGAACTGGCCGGGCGTTTCGGGGCGCCGTTCCCCGATAAGGAATCGGCGGAATCGACTCGGGAGGCCGCTTTTGCCATTGTCGGTATGGGGAAACTGGGCGGTCTGGAACTGAATTATCATTCGGATCTTGATATCATTTTTATTTACGAAGGGGAGGGCACCACTCGTCCCGTTGCTGGAACCAACCGGGACAAATTTCGGCAGATCAGTAACCATGAATATTTTGCCAAACTGGCCCAGCGCATTATCACCATTCTGACCTTGGTGACCCGGGAAGGCTTTGTTTACAAGATCGATACCCGGCTGCGGCCATCGGGCAATCAGGGTCCGTTGGTGACCAGCCTGGCCGCCTTTCGCCGTTACCACCAGGAATCGGCCCAGCCTTGGGAACGCCAAGCCATGACCAAGGCCCGGACCGTCTGCGGCCCGGACGATTTCTGTCAGCAGGTGCAGCAGACGATCAGTGAACTGACCTTTGACCGGCCGCTGCCGGAGAACCTGCAAGAGGAGATTTATCGGCTGCGTGGCCGGATGGAACAGGAGATTGCCAAGGAAGGGGGTGGGCTGTTCAATATCAAGACCGGTCGGGGCGGCATGGTTGATGTTGAATTCGTCACCCAGTACCTGCAGCTGAAGTATGGTGGCGCCAACAGGGAACTGAGAAAGCAAGACACCATCCGTGTGCTCGAAAGCCTGGCGGACCAGGAACTGTTGCCACGACCAGATGCCGAGCGGCTGATCAACGGTTATCGGTTTTTGCGCCGTCTGGAAAATCGCTTGCGGCTGTTGCATGACCAGTCGATCAATGAACTTTCAACCCAGACCAGGGAGTTTCGCAAAGTTGCCCTCAGTCTCGGTTACGGTGAAACCGGCCGCAAACCGGAACAGGAGTTTCTTGACCAATACCAGGTCGTGACCGAAGATATCCGGGCACTGCTGGAAAAATATCTGAATCCACATGCTGGTGAGAGCGGGACACATGAATAAGCACATACTGATTATCGACGACGACCGGGATATGAGGTACTTCCTGCAGCAGGCTCTGTCCGCGGCAGGAAATCAGGTTGAAACCGCAGAACGGGGAGGCGAGGGGCTGCGCAAACTGCTGACCGAAGAATTCGACCTGGTCCTGATCGAAATGAACATGCCGGAGATTTCCGGGCCGAATATTTGTCGGGCGTTGCGTAAACATGACCAGACCCGGGATTTAACGGTCGCCATGATCACCGGGACCCCGCTGGATGAAGCCCAGCAACAAGCCGCCAAGGCGGATTACGGGGCTGATGATTTTCTGTTTAAACCCTTTACCGGGATCGACCTGCAGAAGTTACTGGAGCGGGCTTTTGCGCCGAAGCCGGATGAAGGGATCGGTCAGGAGCAGCCCCTTGGGGATTTTACCCTACCGCTGTTACTGCACCGTTTCTATATGGAAAAAGTCACCGGGCTGCTCGAACTCCAACGTGGTCAGGCAAAAAAAATCATCTATATCAAGGACGGTTATCCGATTTTTGTCCGTTCTAATGTGCTCAGTGAATGCCTCGGGCGGATGCTGGTCAAGGATGGCCGCCTCACGCAGGTCGACTGTGATCAGTCGGTCGAAAAGAGCCGCGAGACGGGGCGGCTACAGGGTACGGTCCTGATTGAGATGGGCGTGCTGACCCCGCAGGAGCTACAGACAGTTTTGACCCATCAGGTGACCGAGAAGCTGCTCTCGACCTTTGCCTGGCGAAGCGGGACCTGGCAACTGACTCCGGCCCGGGATTTCAAAAGGCATGTGACGCGGATCAAATTGTCGCCGGCTGCCCTGATTATGCATGGCATTGAGCGCTACTGGACCAATGAACGGCTGGATGATTTCCTCTATCCCTATCGTGGCGACTATATCAAGCAGGCCACCGATCCCAAGTATCGTTTTCAGGATATTGAACTGAGCAAACGCGGGACGGCCCTGTTCAAGTCGTGCCTGGGGATGCGAACCCTTGGCTCCATTCTCGAAGAGCATCCGCTGGCGCGCCGGGAAGTGCAGCGGATTCTGGCAGCGCTGATGATTTCGGAGATGCTTGAGCGGCAGGCGACTCCGGAAGCGTTGTCCATGGAGGATATCCCGCAGGAAGTGAAACCCGGCTCCATCGACTCGGAGCTGCGCTATAAGATCCTTGAAGATTACAAACAGGTGATGGGATCGGATTATTTTACGGCTTTGGGGATCAGCCGGGAGGGGAGTACCGCTGAGGCGCGCCGTGCCTATTACCGGCTGGCCAAGGAATACCATCCCGACCGCTATCTCGGTAGCGGCCTGTCGCGCGAGATGAGTACCAAGATCAATGAAATGTTTCAGTATATCACCCAGGCCTACACGGTCTTGAGCGACCCGGATGCGAGAACTAAATACCTCGAAGAGCTGAAACACGGACCCAAGAAAAAACTCGATATCAACCAGGTGATCGAAGCCGAAGGTGCGTTCCAGGAAGGGCGCGCGTTGCTGAGAATCAGGCGTTTCAGCGCGGCCGCTAAATCCCTCAAACGGGCTTTGGAGTTAAGCCCGGAAGAACCGGAGTACATGACCAGTTTCGCCTGGGCCCTGTTCAAGTCGGCGCCGGAAAACGAGGAAGCTCAGACCCAGGCCCTGGAAGTCCTGCTGGCCTCCCGGGAGTTGAATCCGGAGAGTGACCTGACTCATCTGTACTTGGGGCATGTCTACCAGGCGCAGAAAAAAGAGCGCCAGGCGGAAAAATCCTTTGAGATGGCGGTCCAGGCCAATCCCAATTGCACCGAGGCGTTGCGGGAGCTGCGGCTGATCAATCTGCGGCGGGAACAAACGCCGCAAAAAGGGCTGTTCAAAAAGTTTCTCAACAAAGACTAGCCGCAGGACTTGAGCCCCGGAGAAGGTCGTCCCAGTCTGACGGCAGCCGATCAGGATTGTTCCTTCTTCAGCAGGCTGTTGTCAAGCAGGTGACGGGGCAGGACGTTGCCGACCGCCGCCAGCATGCTGTTGCGAATTTGCGGGATATCCCGGCTTAAGTCATTGATCAGCTGTTTCATCCGTTGGCGTTGCTGGTCCTCGGTTGCCGCTGCCGGGCAGCCGCAATGAATGATCGGGAATTCGCGCAGCCGGCTGAACTCGCGGATATCGGCCTCTGCAACATAGACCATGGGTCGAATCACGGTATGCAGGCCGTTGTCCGCTTCCAATTTGGCACTCATGGCGGCCAGGGTGCCGACATAGAACTGGTTGAGGAGCAGGGTTTCGATGACATCATCCAGGTGATGCCCCAAGGCGATCTTGTTGCAGCCGAGCTGCTCCGCCACCGTGTACAGAACCCCCCGCCGAAGCCGGGCACAAAAGGCGCAATAGGACGAGCCCGGGCGCAGTTTTTCTTCAATGATCCGATAGCTGTCAGTCTTTTCCATGCGGTAAGCAAAATTGTTTTCGCGCAGGTGCTGTGCAATGACCTCCTTGCGATAACCCGGAAAGCCGGCGTCAAAATTGACCGCAATCAGCTCATATTTGATCGGAGCTTTTTTGCGCAGCGCTTCCAGGACATGCAGCAAGGTGTAGGAATCCTTCCCTCCTGAAACCGCAACGGCAATGCGGTCGCCGTCTTCAATCAACTGAAAATCACCGATGGCTTTGCCAACCTGTTTGCGAATCCGCTGAAAAAGTCTGTTTTCCGCTGCTTGCATGATTTCTCCTGCCAGGGTGTAAGGACACCCTATCCCTTCATCTTGTAGCCCATGTTCAGGTTCTCCCAGTGCACCATGGGCGCTGATAATGAACCCGCAGTTGTAAAAGAAAATCATTCAAAAAACAAGCGGCTGAGTCAAGAAACTTGGGTTGGTTCGATTTTTGCTTGTTTCAAGAACCTGGAGTCGAAGAGCAGCTTGGTTGACACGGCACAGGAGATGAGAAATGAGTATTGACACTGTCAAGGGCCAGGCCTTGAGCGGCGCGGCCACAGGTTATAAAAGAACCACAGGAGTGAATGATCTGCACCGGGAGATGTTTGAAAAGCTCCTTGAGAATGTGGCTAACAAGTCGGAATCATTGGAAGAAAAGTCGCGACAATTGATTGCGACGGCACGCTTGAGCCAATTGCAGATGCTGCAGAATATCTTTGCCGATGATGAAGAGCAGACTGCCGATGAGCTGTTTCCGGGGGAGCTGTTCGGCGGTGATATGAGCCTGCTCGCTTCGCGGCAAAGTCAAATCATTGACAAGTATTATTCTTCTCCGCAGTCAGCGCAACATTCAGCCGGACAGCTGGGTAAGGAGGATATTGACCGGTTGATCGATCGGATCGCCGCAAGCCTCAGCCTTGCCCCGGATTTGATCCGTTCAGTGGTCACGGCGGAAAGCGCTTATCAGGCTGATGCCGTATCTCCAGTCGGTGCTCAGGGGCTGATGCAGCTCATGCCGGACACGGCCAAGGAGCTTGGGGTCCGGGACAGTTTCAACGCCCATGAAAATCTGCTCGGTGGCAGTCGTTATCTGAAACAGCTCCTGGACAAGTATGCCGGTGACTTGGATCATGCCCTGGCTGCGTACAACTGGGGACAGGGGAATGTCGATCGGCATGGGTTGGAGCATATGCCGCAGGAAACCCGCAATTATGTGGCCAAGATAAAATCCTTGCTGAATAAGGAATCGGTTTGATCGGTTACTGGGATTTTTCCCGGCCGGCCGGGGACGGTGTCTCTGCTCCGGGCAATCCACAACAATAAATGAGTCCGCCGGGGCGACGGTTCGCTATTCCTGGGGACAAAGCCACGCCGCCACCTTGATGGTTTACTCGCCGATTTTGCTCAGTTGCCGGTCATGGGTTCCGGTCAGCAGCAGCAAGGCCAGAATTGCTCCGAGCAGCGCCAGGGCCATGTCCGACTGGGTATCCCAGATATCCCCTTGGGTTCCGAGAAAGGCGTCCGCAGCTTCTCCGGACAGCAGCGCCACCAACCATTCGATCAATTCATAGCAGGCACTGATCGCCAGGCAGATACAGACGATGAGGACATTCAGCCAACGGCGACCGTTAACCACCTGCCTGCGGAGGAGGATTTCCCTGGCAATTATGGCCGGGATAAATCCTTGGGCTAAATGGCCGACCTTGTCGTAGTTATTGCGAGCCAAGTCAAAATAATCCCGCAGCCAGTTGAAAGCCGGGACCTCGGCATAGGTGTAATGGCCACCGATCATCAGGATGACGCTATGCAGCAGAATTAGCCAGTAGGCCAAGGGTGTCAGCCTGAATCGGGAATAGCTCAGCGCCAGGGCCAGAATCGCCAGCAGCGCCGGGGCGACCTCCAACAGCCAGGTCAGGCGGTCGCGGGGGTTGATAGCCGACCAGAGCAGGGCCGTGAAAAAAATGCCTGTCCAAAGCAGGATTTTGCCGGTGCTCCCGGAAGGGTTCTGCATGTTACGGCTCTCCGTTCAGGCGTGGCTGAAGGTTAAAATCGCCGGTACATCTCTTTATCGTTGGACAGGTCCAGCCAACCCTTGGCAATCCGGTAAATCAGCCAGACCATGTTTGCAACTAGAATGAAATAGCCGATGACGGCAACAAAGGTCAAATAACCCAACACAGACCAGAGCAAGCTGAACCAAAAGGTTTTGATCTGCCAACGAAAATGTGACTCAAGCCAGGTCCCGCGGACATCGTCCTTCTTGACGTAATTGATGACCACGGCGGCGAGCAGAGTCACGCCCCCCGAAAAAAAGGACGCCGCCTGCAGGGCGTAAACAATCGTGGTGACTGTTTTTGCCGATTTAAGCTGCGGGTCGTTGGGTAGGTTGACGATAATCGGATCCTCGGGCATTCCGTTCTTCCTTCTGGTTACGAGTTGAGCCTTGGAGGTCTGTTGCTGGGCGCAAAAATATTTCACCAGTATACCTGAAAACATCCCTTCTTTCCTGGGCCTGCAGCTGCTGTTGCACAAATATTCAGCCCGCCCTTTCATTTTTCTGTTCTGGTGCTACTGTTTTTTCAGAGCGCCACGAACGTGCTTTGGTTCCGGCATTGCCGATCACAGTTGCCTCAGGCCGCTCGCTTGTGGGTTCAGCTGACGAGAACCTGGCTGTTATGGCTCTTAACGACTCAACAAACCAAGGAGATACCCTTATGCGTTACAAACGATTAGGACAAAGTGGACTTTTTGTTTCTGAACTATGTCTGGGAACCATGACTTTTGGCGGCAGTGATGGGATCTGGGGCCAGATCGGGTCGTTGCAGCAAAAAGAGGCCGATGCATTGATCGGCCGGTCCCTGGAGGCAGGGATCAACTTTATCGATACGGCCGATGTCTACGCGCATGGGCTGGCCGAAAAAATGACCGGGCAGGCCTTGAAAAACCTGCGGGTCAAGCGTGAGGAGGTGATTATCGCCACCAAAGTCCTCAGCGAGATGGGGCCCGGGCCCAATGATCGCGGGGCCTCACGGGGGCATATCCTGGACGGGATCAAGGCCAGCCTGAAACGACTGCAGCTGGATTATGTCGACCTCTACCAGATTCACGGCTTCGATCCGGCTACGCCACTGGAGGAGACGGTTCGCGCTCTGGAAACCCTGCTTCAGCAAGGTCTGGTTCGTTATATCGGCGTCTCCAACTGGGCCGCCTGGCAGATTATGAAAGGGCTCGGTATCGCTGATCGGCTGGGAATGACCCGTTTCGCATCGCTGCAGGCCTATTACACCATTGCCGGGCGCGACCTGGAGCGGGAAATCGTACCTATGCTGAATAGCGAAGGGCTCGGTCTGCTGGTCTGGAGCCCCTTGGCCGGTGGCTTGCTGAGTGGGAAATACGGTCCCAAACAGCAGACCGAGGAGGGCAGCCGCAGGACCTCTTTTGATTTTCCACCGGTGGAACTGGAACGGGCTTACCCGATTATCGACCTGATGCGGACCATGGCCGAAGAGAAGGGCTGTTCGGTTGCCCGCATTGCCCTCGCCTGGCTGCTCCATCAGCCGCATGTGACCAGTGTCATTATCGGCGCGAAAAGACGCGACCAGCTTGATGACAATCTGGCTGCCATTGATGTACAGCTCTCATCCACTGAGCTTGAGGCCTTGGCGGAAGTCAGCGGGCTGCCTCGTGAATATCCCGGCTGGATGCTGGAACGGCAGGGTGAGTATCGGCGGCGGCAATTAAGGGCAGAATGCCGGGACTGAGCATCAGACAGGACACGCCCGATTCGAGTTTGCCGGGCGTGACTTTTAGCGGGTATTGCGGGAAGGAGTTCCGCCAATCAGGAGTTCAATTTGCGGAATTATCCATCAGCAGGGCCTGGTAAAGGTTCCTGCTGGTCATCAGATGATTGCGCATGGCGTTACGGGCCTGGTCTTCGTCTTTTGCGGCGATCGCGTCATAGATCGCGTGATGCTGCTTGAGAATTTTTATCAGATAGAGCCGCAGTTTTTCAGGAGCCATTTCATTTTTATACAGGCGTGATCTGGGGATGATCTTGTCGGCCAGAAAATTAAAAAACTCCACATAGCGGGCGTTGTTGGTCGCTGCTGCTATCGCTTTGTGGAATTCGTAATCGGCTTTATCAGCAGAGTGGCCAGCTTCAATGGAATTTTCCATGACCTTCAGGGCTTCAAATAATTTCATCTGTTGGGCGGTGGTCCGGCGGCTGGCGGCCAGCCCGGCGGCTTCGATCTCGATGGCCATACGTAGCTCAAGGACTTCAAGAATGTCCGAGAGGTCGGCATAATCGGCGGTAAACAGAGTCACCTTGTTTTCATCTGCTGGCGGGGTCAGCACATACACGCCTGCGCCCTGCCGCGATTCCAGGATTCCGGCTGCTTTCAGAGCGGCAATCGCCTCTCGCACCACCGTCCTGCTGACCCCGAATTGTTTGGTCAGGGTCGGTTCGGTGGGTAGCCTCATCCCGGGGGAATAGCGACCTGCTTTAATGTCGCTCTGCAGTGATTTAATGACTTTGTCGGTCAAGGACACTCTTGGTGTTCCCATCAGCTTCTCCCTCAAAAATAAACAGACATTCTAGGGTGTCTTGGCAAAATGTTCAATAGTTATACTATACGCGGAAAGGGCCTAAAGATAAAGTATGAATTCATATTATGTATTGACAGTTTTGGTAGTATCAATATATTATGCTCAGGGCTGGAGGTTGGCCTTTTAGGGCCAGTACCTGTATGGAACCCGCCTGTGGTAAGAATTTTTTTAGAAAAAGAAAGGCAATGCTGAAGATTGTGAAAAGTAGTGTTTTTTCAATATTTTTGCGCGAGTTTCCGTTGCCTTTTCCTGCTGTCCTGCTATTTTCAACTCAAATCGGATGTCCGTATGATTGCCGCCTGGAGTTCCGGCAGCGCTGCTGATGGCAGCGTTCGCAAAATTAGTACGATTGCTGAAAAAAGCTGAGCCGGTCCATTTGCGTTGAAAATACTAATGGAAGAATCTGTCCGCGGGTATTGCCGAGGATGTCCTGGGTGGCAGTTATGTTGCGACCTGTTCAATTTTTCAGATAGCGTTGGCCCTTGGGGTAGGTTTTTTACCTGTTTGCTGCCCGCTGTTTTCGGTTTCGCCAGTTTATTCTTCCTGATTATTAGCGGAATTTTTTCTATTTCATGGTGATCAGGAAACCAAAGAAAGGAAACCTGCCCGTTACAGGCTAGGCTCTTCCCCACTTATTCAATTTGTTTTGGAAGGACAACCAGATGGACACCAGTTTTATCAAGGGGGTGATTCCCCCGATCGTCACCCCGACCGACGCCCAGGACCGGGTCAACGAGCCGGTCCAGCGTCAGATCGTCGACCATATCATCAAAGGCGGCATCCACGGCATCCTGGCCATGGGCAGCAACGGCGAGTTTTACGGGCTTGATCCCGAGCAGCAGGAACGCGCCACCCGCATCATCGTCGATCAGTCTGCCGGGCGAGTCCCGGTCTACTTCGGCATCGGCAATATCACCACCCGCGAGTGTGTCGCCTGGGCCAAAAAAGCCGAAGCCATGAAGGTCGACGCCATCAGCGTGCTGCACCCCATGTTCATCGGTCCCAACGACGATGAAATGTACCATCACTTCAAAACCGTGGCCGAAGCCACCAGCCTGCCGGTGCTGCTCTACAACAACCCCGACCGGATGCGTTGCGGGATCTCCGCCGGGCTGCTCGAACGACTCAGCGAGGTGCCCAACATCGTCGGCGTCAAAGAGAGCAGCGGCGACATGACCCTGACCGCCGAATTCATCCGCCGCACCCGCAACAAAGGCAAGGACTTCAAGGTCATTGCCGGGCGCGATATCCTGATTCTGAGCACCCTCGCCTACGGCGGGGTCGGGACCGTGGCCTCCTCGGCCAACATCGTCCCGGAACTGGTGGTCTCCATCTACGACAAATTCATGGCCGGTGACCTGGCCGGCGCCCTGGAAGCCCAGTACCAGCTGGCCCCGATGCGGATGGCCTACGGCCTGTCCAGCTTCCCGGTGGTGACCAAGGACTACATGCGCCTGCTCGGCTTTGACATGGGCGAGCCGATTCTGCCCAACACCCGCAGCACCCCCGAGGTGCTGGCCGCCCTGCAGCAGCACCTGGACAACCTGGGCGCCAGGAAGCTGGTCTGAAAACGACCGGCAGCAAACCGAAACTCAACAGGAAAGACAAGGAGAGATAGCATGCAAATCGGATTTATCGGACTCGGCATCATGGGCAAACCCATGAGCAAAAACCTGCTCAAAGCCGGCTACAACCTGGTGGTCTGCGACCTCAACACCGCCGCTGTCGACGAAGTCGTCGCCGCCGGTGCGACCAGTGCCCCCAGCGCCAAAGCCGTGGCCGAGCAAAGCGACGTGATCATCACCATGCTGCCCAACTCACCGCAGGTCAAAACCGTGGTGCTGGGCGAAGGTGGCGTGATCGAAGGCGCCAAGCCGGGCAGTGTCGTCATCGACATGAGCTCCATCGCCCCGCTGGCCAGTCGCGAAGTGGCCGCAGCCCTGGCCAAAAAAGATGTCGACATGCTCGACGCCCCGGTCTCCGGTGGCGAACCCAAAGCCATTGACGGCACCCTGTCGGTCATGGTCGGTGGCGAAAAAGAAACCTTTGACAAATACTACGACATCATGAAAGCCATGGCCGGCTCCGTGGTCTACACCGGCAAGATCGGCGCCGGCAACGTCACCAAACTGGCCAATCAGATGATCGTGGCGCTGAACATCGCCGCCATGAGCGAAGCCCTGGTGCTGGCCACCAAAGCCGGGGTTGAGCCCGACCTGGTTTATCAAGCCATCCGTGGCGGGCTGGCCGGCAGCACGGTGCTGGATGCCAAAGCCCCGCTGGTCATGGATCGCAAATTCGATCCCGGCTTCCGCATCAACCTGCACATTAAAGACCTGGCCAATGCCCTGGATACCGCCCATGAAGTCGGGGTTCCGGTGCAGCTGACCTCGGCAGTGATGGAAATGATGCAGGCCATGAAAGTGGACGGCATGGACGGCCTCGATCACGGCGCCCTGATCCGTCATTACGAAAAACTCGCCAAGGTCGAAGTCAAACGCTAACCAGCGGGTTGTTTCGTTGCAATGCACCAAGGGGGGCCTGCGCCAAGCAGCGCCTCCCTGTTTCATATCCGCTATTGGCCAGAAAAGATCGCCGCAGTTTTCACGTTCACAATCTAATTGAGCGAGCTGAGACAATGAAAATCATCATCGCCCCTGATTCCTTCAAAGAGAGCCTGTCCTCGCAGGACGTCGCCAGCGCGATCGAAGCCGGCTTTCGCGACATCTTTCCTCACGCCGAGTATCTGAAACTGCCCATCGCCGACGGTGGCGAAGGCACCGTGGCCGCCCTGGTCGCGGCCACCGACGGCGAGCTGGTCAAGCTGAGCGTCACCGGCCCGCTGGGCGATCAGGTCCAGTCCTTTTACGGCCGCAGCGGTGACAATGGCACCGCGGTGATCGAAATGGCCGCCGCCAGCGGCCTCGATCTGGTCCCACCGGCCCGGCGCAACCCCTTGCGGACCACCAGCTTTGGGACCGGTGAACTGATCCGCCATGCCCTTGACCAGGGTTTGCGCGATTTCATTATCGGTATCGGCGGCAGCGCCACCAATGACGGCGGTGCCGGGATGCTGCAGGCTCTGGGAGCCCGCCTTCTCGATGCCAATGAACAACAGATCGGTTATGGCGGCGGCAGTCTCGCCGACCTGGCGCGGATCGATGTCAGCGAACTGGACGAACGGCTCAAAGACTGCCGGATTCAGGTGGCCTGCGATGTCGACAATCCCCTGACCGGCCCGCGCGGCGCTTCGGCCGTGTTCGGCCCGCAGAAAGGCGCGACCCCGGCCATGGTAGAACAGCTCGACCGCAACCTGGGACATTTCGCCGCACTGATCCGCCGCGATCTGAACCGGGACATTGAACAGCGCGCCGGAGCCGGCGCGGCCGGCGGCATGGGCGCCGCCCTGCTCGGCTTTTTGAATGCCGAGTTGCGTCCCGGGGTGGAGATCGTCATCGAAGCGATCGGCTTGGCCGAAGCCGTGGTGGATGCCGACCTGGTGATTACCGGGGAAGGGCGCATCGACGGGCAGACCGTTTACGGCAAGGCGCCGATCGGGGTGGCCAAGGTTGCGGCGCAGCGGCAGATCCCGGTGCTCGGTTTTGCCGGCTGCCTGGGTGACGGCGCGGAAGCGGTTCTGGAGCACGGCATCAGCGCCCTGTTCAGCATTGTGACCGGTCCCTGCAGTCTGGAGGAGGCTCTGGCCAATGCCCGAACCAACCTGCGCATCACCGCCAGAAATGTTGCCGCTGTCATGGCCTGCCAATTCTGACTTGGTTTTCTATAATCTTGATAGCGTTACCCTGCTCGGCATCGGTCATCTAAAGAGTTCTCCACCCCTGGCCGAATCGACCGGGGCGGCGCTTCCGGGCCACTCATGCCGAACAGGGCACTTTTGTCGATGACAAGATCTGGAGTGAAATCAAGGCTCTCTCGCAGCAGGGTGAGCGTTTGCTGGACGAACCGTCATTCAATTGAAGATCCGCTGAAAATATTCCCCCGCTGCAGGCTGCCTGGATAGACTGGCGCGAAAGGTTGGGGCAATAATAACAGAAACGAAGTGTCCACCTGCCGGTTTTAATAAGTTGTCATCCGGAAACACTGGATGACAATCATTAAGTTTTCAGACTGGAAACGAACAGTTTTTCGTTGTGGCAAAGAAATCAAGGGCTTGCGCGGAGGCGTACACCGTTACGCCGCACAAGTAAGCCTGCAGATTGACGCTGCTACAGCGGGGAAAAGCCGTTTCCGGATGGAAACTAAACTAGCAGCAGCGATCATCATCAATAATCAAATACAAGCCGTTGGTTTGGATTAAAAAGACAGGAGAGAAGAATATGTTTCGTCGTACCAAAATCGTTGCAACCCTCGGCCCAGCCAGTGAGCAGGAAGAGCAGCTCAGCGCACTTATCGAGGCTGGTGTTGATGTGTTCCGCTTGAATTTTTCCCATGGTGATCATCAGAACAAACTGAAGCTGATCACCCGCATCCGCAAGATTTCCGCCCAGGCCGGCAAGGCAGTCGCCATTCTTGGCGACCTGCAGGGGCCCAAGATCAGAACCGGGCTGATGAAAAACGGCTTTATGGAGCTGGTTAGTGGCAGTGAAGTTATTGTCACCACCTCCACGGTGGAAGGGGAGGGGAACATTATCCCGACCATCTACGAGAACCTGCCCCAGGATGTCAAACCCGGCGACCGGATTCTTCTTGATGACGGCCTGATGGATCTCGAAGTACTCGCTACCGAAGGGCAGGACGTGCGTTGCCGGGTGGTGACCGGCGGGAAACTGAAAGACCGCAAAGGGATCAATCTGCCGGGGGCAAAAGTATCCGCTCCGGCATTGACAGAAAAGGACCTGGAGGATCTCGCTTTTTGCACCGAGCAGGAAGTCGATTATATTGCGCTCTCCTTTGTCCGTGCCGCGTCGGATGTTGAATACCTGAAAGAGCTGCTCAAAGATAAGCCCTTCGCGCCGAAGGTCGTCTCCAAAATCGAGAAGCCCGAAGCCGTTGAAGCCTTTGACGCAATTCTCGAAGTCACCGATGCCGTTATGGTTGCCCGCGGTGACCTGGGGGTTGAGCTCAGCCCGGAAAAGGTGCCACTGATCCAGAAGCGGATCATTCAGCAGTGTAACGCGGCCGGTAAGCCGGTTATTACCGCGACCCAGATGCTGGAAAGCATGATCAACAACCCCCGGCCGACCCGGGCGGAAACCTCGGATGTCGCCAATGCGATTCTCGATGGGACCGACGCCATCATGCTTTCCGGGGAGACCGCTGCCGGCAAGTACCCGGTGGAAGCGGTGCGGGTCATGGATCGGGTCGCTTGTGACGTGGAAAAGAGTCACCAGTATCTTCGCAGCAGCGCCCATTCGACGGCTGTCGGTCTGGGCCAACAGCGGATGACCGAAGCGATCGGCCATGGAGCCTGTCAGATCGCTGAAAATGTAGGTGCCAAGGCGATTCTGGCTTTTACCCAGACCGGCAGAACCGCGGCGCTGGTGTCCAAATATCGCCCCAATCTGCCGATCTATGCCATGACCCCGGATCCGCGGGTGAAAAGAAGAATGGCTCTTTATTCGGGGGTCAGGGCGATCTGTGTCGACAATCAGAACACCACCGAACAGCAGATTCTTGCCGTGGAGAAAGCGGCTTTAACGGCCGGGGTCCTGGATCGCGGGGAGATCACCGTGATCACCATGGGCAGTCCGGTTTCCAAAGCCGGCTCGACCAACCTGCTGAAAGTTCATGAACTCAGCAGCGACGAATAAACGGACTTTGCCTACCACGACTTCCAAAACAACACGCCAGGGGAAACCCTGGCGTCTGTTCAGGGAAACAGTCGGCAGGGAGAAGAAAGAGGACTCATGAGTATTGAAAAGACAGTAATGTTGCCTGATGGAACGGCATTGCCGCGGCTGGGACAGGGAACCTGGTACATGGGGGACGATAGCGCGGCCGAAGCGGAAGAAATCTCCACCTTGCGGCGAGGCATTGAGCTGGGCATGATCCTGATCGATACCGCCGAGATGTATGGGGATGGGCGTTCCGAGGTTTTGGTTGGCAAGGCGATCAAAGGGATCAGGGACAGGGTTTTTCTGGTCTCCAAAGTGTTGCCGCACAATGCCGGCGGCAGTCACCTGATCAGCAGTTGTGAGTCGAGCCTCAAGCGGCTTGGGACGGATTGCCTGGATTTATACCTGCTCCATTGGCGCGGGCAGTTCCCCTATGCCGAAACGGTTCGCGGCATGGAAGAATTGATCCGGGCGGGCAAGATCAAGCGTTGGGGCGTGTCCAATCTGGATGATGACGACATGCGCGAGCTGATGAGCGAGCCCGGGGCGGAGAGCTGTGCTATCAACCAGGTTCTGTACCATCTTGGCTCCCGCGGGATCGAATATGACCTGCTTCCCTGGCAGCGCCAGAACCATATGCCGGTCATGGCCTACTGTCCATTGGCCCAGGGTGGACAGCTGCGGCGGCATCTGGTGACCGATGCCACCTTGCAGCAAGTTGCGTTGGAGCACGACGCCGATCCATTCCAGATCCTGCTGGCCTGGTGTATTCGCCAGGACGATATCCTGGCCATTCCTAAAGCGGCCAGCCTGCGGCATGTGACCAAAAACGCAGCTGCCGCGGACATTGTCCTGACCTCCGAGCAGCTGCAGCGGCTGGATCAGGCGTTTCCGGCACCCAATCGTCCCGTTCCTCTGGATATCGTGTAAACTGTCTGGATCATCAGTAACGGAGCAAAGGCTTCCCCAGCAACAGAGGGGTGACAGCGTATGAAGGTTTTATTTGCCGCGCCGGAACAGGCCTGGGGCGGAATTCTCAATAAATTCAGAGCGGCTCATCCGGACCTGGCATTTACCGCAACCGGGGCTTACCGCATCGATAGCCTGGCTGGCTATGACGTGTTGATTCCGACCATGTGCCGGGTCGATGCGGCGCTGCTGTCCAGCGCAGACCGGCTGCGGCTGATCCAGCAAATGGGGGTCGGTTTGGAAGGGGTGGACATTGCAGCGGCGCAGGCGCGCGGCATTATGGTCGCCAACGTGCCATCCGGCGTTTCAGGGAATGCCGACTCCGTTGCCGAGCTGGGGATTTATCTGCTGCTCGGCCTGCTGCGCAAGGCCTGGGAAGTTTCCGCGGTGATGCAGGCCGGCCGACTCGGTCGCCCCATGGGCGGAACTTTGCAGGGCAAAACCATCGGTCTGGTCGGTCTTGGCGATCTTGGCAAGGCCTTGCTGAAAAAACTGGCAGGCTTCGACGTTCGTACCATCGGGATCAGATCCAGGCCTGATCCCGAGTTTGCCGAACGTTATGGTCTGGACTGGGTCGGCGGTTTGGCTGAACTGCCGCAATTGCTGGCCGAGGCGGATATGGTGGTGCTCTGTTTACCGGATACCGCGGTCACCCACGGTCTGTTCAACCGGGCGGCTTTCGCCGCGATGCGTCCCGGTTCCATGCTGGTCAACCTCGGTCGCGGCGGGGTCGTCGAGCGCGAAGCATTGCTGGAAGCCCTGCAGAACGGCACCCTGGGCGGGGCCGGACTGGACGTCTTCTGGCAGGAACCGCCCGATCCGCAGGACCCGATCTTCAGTTACCCCGTCATCGCCACGCCGCACATCGGCGGTATCACCGACACTTCGCTCAACGGTATTTTTCAAGAGGTTTCCGCCAACCTGAAACGCCTGCAAAGCGGTGAACCCATCCTTTATCAGCGGCAGCAGTAAGCAGCGATTTCGCAGCGCCACAGGCTCCCTTCAATCGACCCGATGGCGGAACAGCCAGGCCGCTGGCGGCAGGGTCAGCAGGGCGATAATCAGCAGCGGCCAGAGCAGCGGCCAGATCTCTTTGAGCCCGGCGCCTTCCAAAAAAATCCAGCGCAGAGCCGTGACCACATAGCGCAGCGGGTTGGCCAAAGTACCAATTTGCAGCCAGTGGGGCATATTTTCCACCGGGGTGGTAAACCCGGACAGGATAACCGACGGCATAATGAAGGAGAAGGAGCCAAGCAGGGCCTGCTGCATGGTCATGGAGAGGGAAGAGACCAGCAGGCCGACCCCGACAATGGAAAGCATGAACAGGGTCAGGACCACGAACAGGGCAATGACACTGCCGCGGAACGGAACCCCAAACCACCAGACCCCGCCGGCAGCGAGCAGTCCTGAATCAATGATTCCGAACACGATCCCCGGCAATGACTTGGCCAGCAGGATCTCCCCGGGGGTAAAGGGCGCAACCAGCAACTGGTCGAAGGTGCCGAACTCCCGTTCCCGGGCAACCGAAAGACTGGTCAGAATCATCACCACCACCATGCTGATCATTCCTCCCAGCGGAGCAACGATGTACCAGCGGCTGATCAAGTTGGAATTGAACCAGGCGCGTTGATTCAGATCGATAACCTTGGTATTGGCAGCGACTGACCCGGTGGCATGCTGCTGATTGAAGCGGCTGACAATATTTTCCGCATAGCCAAGGGCAACCGAAGCGACATTGGAATTACGTCCGTCGAGAATGATCTGCACTTCCGGCTGCTCACCCCGCAACAGCTTGTCGCTGAAGTGCTCCTCGATATGAATCACCATGCGCGCTTCCTGAGCATCGATGGCCGGGTCGATCTCTTGCACTCCGTCCAGATAGCGAACCAGGCGAAAATTGTCCGAGCCCGAGAAATCGGCGATCAGTTCCCGTGACAGGGAAGTGCGGTCCTGATCCAGGACCGCATAGCGCACCTGGGTGACATCGAAGGTGGCGGCATAACCGAACAGGAAAAATTGGATGATCGGCGGGCCGATAACCACAAAGCGGCTTTTGGGGTCACGCAGAATCACCATGAATTCTTTGCCGATCAAAGCGGCGATGCGACGGAGAACGGTCATGTTTATCACTCCAGTCGTTTACTGAGTTTACGCCGCGCCAGCAACAGCAGAACCGTAGCCATGATCCCCAGGGCGGTGCCGGCCGGCCAGAGGACCGCACCGATATTGCCGGCCAGAAACAGGGTATGGCTGATTTCCACAAAATAGCGGGCCGGGATGATATGGCTGGCCCATTGAATAACCTGCGGCGTGCTGTCCAGGTCGAACAGCATGCCGGACAGGAAAAATGCGGGCAGAAAACCGGCCAGGATGGAAATTTGCGCGGCAACGAATTGCACCCGAACCGCGGCGGAAATGGCTAATCCGAAACCGAGCGACGCGATAAGAAATAACGAGCTCAAAAAGAACAGCAGCAGGAAGGACCCGCGAAAGGGGACCTCAAAAATCCACAGGCCACCGGCGACGGAAATCAATAAACCGAGGATGCCCAGGATGTAGTATGGGATCAGTTTCCCCAGCAGCAGTTCGGAGAGTCGCAACGGAGTCACTAAAATGGCTTCCATGGTGCCGCGCTCCCATTCGCGGGCGATGACCAGCGCGGTCAGCAGAGTACCGATCAGGGTCATAATCAGGGCAATCAGACCGGGCACCAGGAAATTACGACTTTCGTGGGCTCTGTTGAAACGAACCTGGGACTGAACCTTCACCCCGCCGAGCTGGAGCTGTTCACCATGGGCCTGACGGAGCTGATACCATTTCTGCACGGTACCCCGGGTATAACCCAGAATCAACTGGGCTCGGTTGGCATCCACCCCATTGACGATCACCTGGACCGGGGACTGGCCGGCATTGATCAGGTCGCTGGTAAAATTGTTGCGGATATGGATGATTCCGTCGACCTGGCCGGTTCTGAGCAGGTTTTCCCCCTCGGCCATGGTTTTGACGGTCTGTGGACGGAAGAATGGCGACAGAGTGAAGCGGGCGATCAGGTCGCGTGCCTGCGGTGCCGGGTCGGTTGCGACAACCGCCACCGGAACCTGGGTTGGATTGAGGGACACTCCGTAGCCGAACAGAAACAGCAGGATCAGGGGCATCACCAGGGCCAGCAGGATGCTGCTTGGATCACGCCTGATCTGCAGAATCTCTTTGCGTAAAAAACCGCGCAGGCGCATCAGCGCCAAAGTAGCCTCATTCATGGCGACCTCCGGACAGCCCTGCGGGGGAGGCCGTCCCCTCGGCCAGGGCGATAAAGGCATCTTCAATGGTCGGGTCGGGATTGTCCTGGCTGCGGGCCAGGCCCCGGATGTCGGCCGGAGTCCCCTGGGCCAGTTCGGTGCCGCGGGACATGATCAGCATATGGTCGCAGTATTCAGCCTCTTCCATAAAGTGGGTGGTGACGATCACGGTGACGCCCTGCTGGGCAAAGCCGTTGATGCGCAGCCAGAACTCGCGACGTGCCAGCGGGTCGGCACCCGAGGTCGGTTCATCCAGAAACAACAGCGCCGGCTCGTGAAGCATGGCGGTGGCCATGGCCAGACGTTGTTTGAACCCGCCGGGCAGGTCTCCGGCCGGCATGTCACGGCGCTCCTGCAGTTCGAATTCCTCCAGCGCCCAGGCCATACGTTCCTGTAACCGTTTGCCGTACAGTCCGTAAGCCTTGCCGTAAAATTTCAAATTGTCGGTGACGCTCAGTTGCCGGTAAAGGGAAAAGGCCTGTGCCATATAGCCCAGGTTGGCCCGGGCGCGGGCGCGCGACTTGCGCAGATTGTGACCGGCCACGCTGATTTCGCCGTCGCTGATGCTGGTCAGCCCGCAGAGCATTCGGAAGGTGGTGGTTTTGCCGGCACCGTTGGGGCCGAGCAGGCCGAAAATCTGCCCTCGTTGCACCTCGAAACTGATCCCCTGGACAGCCGTAAAGCTGCCGAAGGTCTTTTTCAGGTTGTGGACCTGGACCACGACTTCATCCGCCCGGGTCTGGGCGACTGCCGGCTGCTCGGGCAGAAACCTGACTTCCGGTCGCTGGGCCAGGGCCATGAAGGCATCTTCAAAAGACGGCTCGCTGGCGCTGACCTCCTGGTAGCTGGATGGCGGGATCAGTTCTGCGACGGGGCGTGTGAGCTCAGCGTCGATGACACAACGGACCCGGCCGGAGCGGATGGTCGCATCGATAACCCCCGTTGTCCCGGCCAGGGCGGTTTGCAGCGCACGGGTCTCGGTAACCTTGTTGGGGGCGAAGCGATAGACCCGGCCGCGCATTTTGGCGCGGAACTGCTCCGGTTCGTCCTGGGCGACAATGCTACCGTTCTGCAGGACCACGACCTGCTGGCACTGTTCCGCTTCATCCAGATAAGAGGTGGCAACCAGGACTCCGATCCCTTCCTCGGTTACCAGCTGGGTGATGATCTGCCACAGATCCCGGCGCGACATGGGATCAACGCCGACGGTCGGTTCGTCGAGTAAGAGCATTTGCGGCGATTTGATCAGGGAGCAGGCTAAGCCGAGTTTCTGCTTCATCCCGCCGGAAAGTTTTCCGGCACGGCGGTCGGTGAAGGACGCAAGGTCGGTCATCTCCAGCAGCCTGGCGTGGCGCTCATGGCGAATCCGCCCCGGGACACCCTGCAGGTCGGAAAAAAGATCGAGATTCTCCTGCACGGTGAGATCCTGGTAGAGGCCGAACTGTTGCGGCATGTAACCGACCCGGCTCTGAATCTGCAGAAACTGCTCAGTGCTGTCCAGCCCGAGTACGGTCACCCGCCCGGCGGTTGGTTTGAGCAGACCGGCGGCAATCCTCAGCAAAGTAGTCTTGCCGGCCCCATCCGGGCCGACCAGCCCGGTTATCCGGCCGGCCTGAACCTGCAGGGAAATCTCTCGCAGCGCATGCACCACGGGCTGCTTTTTGGGGGAAAACTCCTTGCTGAGTCGAGTCGCCTCCAAAACAATGCGTTCGTCGGAATGATGATCATCGATCCCTTTGTTGTTCTCTGCCACGGGAAAACAGCTCTTTCATCAATGCGTCGTTGACGCGGTGCGGGGTTGGGGAAAGGTGACCGTTACCGGCATGCCCAGGCGCAGTTCGTTGTCCGGATCATTCACCAGAATCCGGGTTTCGTAAACCAGCTTGGTGCGCAGGTCGCTGGTTTCTATGGCCTGGGGAGTAAACTCGGCGGCCGGGGAGATAAAGCCGACCTGACCGGTGAATGTCCGGTCCGGCCAGCTGTCCGCGCTGATCTCCGCTTGCAGCCCCGGTTTGACCTGCCCCAGCTCTGGCTCTGAAACATAGGCGCGGATCCATTTCGGGTCGGTCAGGGCAAGAATAAAGGCTGGTTTTGAGGGCCCGGCCATTTCGCCGACTTCTAAAATCCGGCTTTGAATAATCCCCGGGGTCGGGGCTTTGAGGACCGTATCCGCCAGGCGTTCCTGAAGATAGGCGACCTGGGCCTGGCCAGCTGCCAACTGGGCTTTGGCCTGGGCGATATCTTCTGTTCTGGGGCCTTGCAGGGCCAGTTCCAGCGCTTGATCCTGGATCTTTTTTTGAGCAATCAATTCATCCAGGGCTGCCTGGGCGTCATCCACGGATTGTTTGCTGGTCCCGCCAACCGTCACGGTTTGCTTGAGCCGCTGCAGGTTTTTTTTAGCAATGGCGATTTTGATTGCCGCGGCATCGACGGCCGCGCGAGCCTGTTTGATTTCCTGCGGCCTGGTCCCGTTTTCCAGTTTGCGGACCAGTTCTTGCTGAGCTTTACTCTGGGCTTGCGCTTCGCTGAGCTTGCTTGTCAACAAATTGGAGCGTAACCGGGCCAGTTCCTGTCCGGCAACGACTTTGTCCCCTTCTTCAACATAGATGGCGGCGACAATTTCCTGTTCGTTAAAGACGAGCTGGGCATCGCGAATGTCCACATTGCCGTAAAGAGTCAATGGGCCCGTTGCTTTCTCTTCCTGGTTCAGCCACCAGTAGCTCGCCAGTCCGGCAGCGACAACGAGCAGTAAAATAACTATGATCAACAGCTTTTTTTTCATTGTTCAGGTCCTGAAAAACAAAAAGGAGTCAAAGATTCCACGGATTGAAAATTATATTATACACCCGTATCAATTCGTGGCAATGTAGCCTATTGTTGACAGATAAGTCAAACGATCGTATAAAATAACCACTATCCCTGCTGATATTAACGAAAGATTGATCCGTGAAGAAAAAACGCACTCCAAGAATTGCTCCGCTTCGGCGCGATGCTGTCGAAACCCGGGCCAGATTGCTCAGCGAAGCAGGCCATGCTTTTGCAGAGCATGGCTATGACGGGGTCGGACTGCGCGATATCTGCAAGGCTGCCGAGGTCAATCTGGGCGCGGTTAAATATTATTTCGGAAGTAAGCAGGAACTGTATCGGGAAGCTTTGATTCAACCCCATATCCAACTGCTGCAGGAGGAGTCGGTTCCCAGCTTCGACGGTTCGACCGATCCGGAAGGCGCTTTGTTGAACTGGCTTTATTTTGCCTTGCGTACGGTGCTGGTAAGGCGTCGCGAGCATCCTTATCTGTCCCGCTTGTTCATCCGGGAATTTGCCAACCCTTCCTTTGCCCTGGAAAAGTTGATCGAACTGGTGCTCAAGAAGGTCCGCCATGAACTGGTGAGAATTGTCATGGCCCTGAAGCACAAGGATCAGGAAGACAGTCAGGTTGCTGAGCTGGCCAATATGGTCATCCTGCTTTGTGTCCAACAGGAAGTGGGGCGACCGGTTCTTGAGCGCCTCGCATATCCACCGCCAACTAAAGATCAGGATGTGCGGGCTCTGGCCGAGCGGATTCATCGGTTCGTCCTGGCTGGCATAAAAGCTTCGGTCTGAAGGGCGGGTTCCCCCGGCCGCTTGCACCAACGAGTTCATTTCTCTTTCATCCCTTTTTGTCCCCTTTCGGTTTGACGATCTCAGCAAGATTATGACAATACCTGTGCCATTATCGGAACCGCCGCCTTTGTTCCTGCTTGCAGGCGCCTGCCCCGGAGCCTTATGACAATCGTTCGTCCTCTTTTTTGTACTTTCAATGCCGGGTAGGGCGGGAACCACTCATCTATTAAACCGTCCGAGCGATTGTACTCTGGTTTTTTTTCGCTAAACTTGACTGATAGCCAGAGTCATTTCAGTAGATTCCAGAATCTTCATGAGAATTCAGAGGAGCAGTGTGATGAAAAAGTATCTTCCCGATTTTATTGCTAAACCACTCTGTGCAATGCTGATACTGTCATTTGTCTTCATCGATTTCAGCCCGCAATCGGCCCAGGCGGGAATGATCAGTACCGAAACGATTCTTTCCGCCCAGGCCACAACCGCTGCCCGTGCCCGGGTGCAGACTTTTTTGGCACGGGACGATGTGCGGCAGGCGATTAGTGCCCAGGGGGTAGCCCCCGAGGAAGTCGCCCGGCGCGTCGCCAGCCTGACCGATGACGAGGTTAACCGGATTGCTGCCGATATCGATAACCTGCCGGCCGGGGCCGGGTTCGGCACCATTGTCGGTGCCGCGGTGTTTGTGTTTGTGCTGCTGCTGGTGACCGATATCCTGGGGCTGACCAAGGTCTTCCCGTTTACCCGTCCCATCCGTTAAATGCCCCGTTTGCAGGTATCTGACCAGGCAGGAATGCACGGGCTTTCCTGCCTGGTCGTTTTGCTCACCCTGGCATTTCTGAGCGGCTGTTCGGCGGTCCTGCCCTCCCCGGACCAATCGTCCCTGCCACCCCGCATTCTGTTGAATGATGTCCCGTTTTTTGCCCAGCAGGAATATCAGTGTGGGCCGGCGGCACTGGCCATGCTGCTGGCTTGGAACGGTGACCAAGTTGCCCTGCCACGGGTGACCGAGCAGGTCTATTCACCAGGTCGAAAGGGAACTCTGCAACCGGCCCTGGTTGCTGCGGCGCGCAGAAACGGTTATCTTGCCTATCCCCTACGGGGGCAGGAAGCTTTACTCCGGGAACTGGCCACAGGACACCCGGTACTGGTGCTGTTGAACCTGGGTTTCTCCTGGGTGCCGTATTGGCACTATGCCGTGGTCATCGGCTATGACTTGACGGCTGATCAGATTTTTCTCCATTCCGGCACAAAGGCCGAAGCGATTTTCTCCGCCGGGGTGTTTTCCCGAACCTGGGCACGGAGCCAGGATTGGGGGCTGCTGGTCCTTCCGGCCGGAACGTTGCCCGCAACAGCAGATGAACAGGTCTATCTGAACGCTGCCAGCGGCTTGGAGCGGGCCGGCAGGAATTTTTCCGCAGCGCGTGCCTACCAGGCCGCAGCGCAACAATGGCCGGACAGTTTTGCGGCCTGGATGGGGTTGGGGAACAGCCGCTATGCACAAAGCGACCTGTCTGGCGCGGCAGCGGCCTTCCGGCAGGCCTCCAGGTTGCGCTCCACGAGCGGTGAGGCATGGAACAATCTGGCTGTGGTTCTTGCGGCTGCTGGTCAGCGACAGCAGGCACTGGCTGCTATTGACCAAGCGATCGCTCTGGGCGGACACTTACAGGAGAGCTTTCTGCAAACCCGCCAGGAAATTCTGGCCGGTGAAATAAAATGAAAGGGACAAAATTATGAACGCGAAAGAGCTTGAAAATAGGGCTCAGGGAGCTATTCTTGGCGCTTTTATCGGTGATGCCCTGGCGCTTGGACCGCATTGGTATTACGACTTGGAGCAACTGCGCAAGGATTACGGTCCCTGGATCAGCGACTATACCGACCCCCAGCCGCACCGCTATCATGCTAGCTGCAAAGCCGGCCAGCTGTCCCAGGCCGGTTATCTGTTGCAAATGATGGTGCAGTCCCTGGTCGATTGCGGCGAGTATAATGAGACCGATTTTTGTCGCCGTCTGGATGAAGACCTGTTTCCGCAGCTTGATGGCACCCCGGTCAACGGGCCGGGCGGCTATACCAGCCAGTCGATTCGCGAAGCCTGGCGCCGCCGGGTCAAACAAGGCCTGCCCTGGTCGCAGACCGGCGGACATGCCGATACCACGGAAGCGATAGAGCGGACCCTGGCCATTGCGGTTCGCTATGCCGCAGACCCGCGCCAGCTGGCACGTGCCATCGGCGCTAATACTGTCCTGACCCAGACCGATGAGACTGTCGTCTCGTTAACCGTCGCTTTTGGGGCCGTGTTGGGTCAGCTGGTGCAGGGCGAAGGGTTGACTCCAGATATTTCAGGAAAACTGATGCGTTTGGTCAAGAGTGGGGAACTGCCTTTCCATGCCGTCACCAGCGACGATCTGCAACCGCCCAAACCAGGCGATCCCGATCCGCCGCGGGTGGGCCGATTCGCCTCACCTGATGCCTTGCTCTCGCCGTCAGCTATGGCTGCCGCTGCCATTGACCCGGAGATCCGTATTGAACCGGCCTGGAAGGTGTCCCTCGTCTATGGCATGCCCTGCGCCATTTATCATCAGCTGCCGGCCGCCTATTATCTGGCTGCCCGTTTTGCCGACGATTTTGAGGCAGCGGTGCTGCATGCTGTGAACGGCGGCGGGCAAAACCAAGCCCGGGCTATGCTCACCGGGGCTTTGGTCGGAGCGCAGTGCGGCCTGACCGGTATTCCCCAGCGGTTTATCGACGGCCTGGACGGTTCCGCTGAATTGTTGGGCCTGACCCGTCGCCTGGCGGAACAGCTCTAAGAATCTGCCGGGAATCTACTGCGGACGGGTTGTTTGTACTGAGCCCCAGGCAGTAAAATGGTCGGAACAGAAACCGGCACTGGAAGGCAGGGGCAGGTGTCCGTCTGGCAGGAGTAAGAGGGATGAAAAAGTTGCTGGCAAGTTTTTCCCTGCTGCTGGCACTGATCGGTTGTTACGGTCCGGTCAGTCAGCAGGAGTCGCGGGAACAGAGTCCTCATGATCATGAAGCCTATTGTCGTGCCTACGCCCAACAGATGAAGCATGACAATGATGAGCTGCTGCTTTTTAACGACTGTATGGTGCATGAGGCGGACTGTCCCTATTGCGTGATTAATCATGGTTATTGATGGAAGGGCGTGGGGCGATTTTGGCGGATGTTCAATAGAAATATTTTGTTTCTAAAATGAACATTTATTTTAAGTGAACTGTCTTGTCTTTAAATAAGGCGTTTGAAAGTGAGAAAATCCAGGGGATATAGCCCTAAATCAACTCCGCTAACTGTTGAAAGAAATTGACAGAGTCATGCTCCTTCCCCCTCTGATGGGGGAAGGTCGGGATGGGGGTGATGCAACCGAGCTTCCAATTTTCCCCATAGAAAAACGAATCACCAATAACCACTGCAACAAGTTGCCCCGTCAAAAAGCCTGCTTTTTGCGGGGCTCATACTGCGCCGCCTCATAATCCACATAGCCATGCTTCGAAGGCCGAAAAAAGTCACCGTCTCAATCCCTGGCAACAAAGCTGAACCCCACGCAGCCCACCGATAACACCCAACAGAGCTGCTCATCCCGAGAAATCAAAAGAGTTTTTTTTGCATACTTTTATTTTGCGATCAAAAAAAAGTATGTCGGCTGTCGGGCCGAGACCCGACGGTTTTCCTTGTTGATTAACGAGCTATTTAGTTTCCATCCGGAAACGGCTTTTTTCCGCTGTAGCAGCGTCAATCTGCAGGCTTACTTGTGCGGCGTAACGGCGTACGCCTCCGCGCAAGCCCTTGATTTCCTTGCCACAACGAAAAACTGCTCGTTTCCAATCTGAAAACTTAATGATTGTCATCCGGAGTTTCCGGATGACAACTATCTAAGTTCAGCAGAGAAATCCCAACACCTAAAAATCAAAATCAAGACCGCGGGGTCGCGGCCCCGCTGCCGCCTTCCTTTTTGTCCAGGCCGACAAAAAGGAAGCAAAAAACGGCCTTTCGAATGCTCTGGATTTGCGTTCGTACCGGAGAAAGCTCAGGGTTGCACTGGGGGCAGCTGGTACGGCAGGGTTGGTCACCTGAGCATTTAATCACGGAGCATGGCCGCTACTGGCCAAACCGTCGTCAAATGCGCCCGACGAGAAGCTGGGCTTCTCGCACTGGCGGAGTATGGGGCTGAGAAATTGGGAGGGTTGATGGGGTTGAGGGGAATCCTCTTGTGAAAATCAACACCAATATCTTTTTCTAATTGAGCTTGTTAAGTAACTCCTTCCCCCTCTGATGGGGGAAGGGCGGGATGGGGGTGAAACAATTGAGCTGCCAATTTTACCTCCAACGAAACAGGCTCCAATCACTACTTTTGTTGCGCCGTCAAAAAGTCTGCTTTTTGCAGGTTCATGCCGGGACGATTCAACCCCAGACACGAAGCCAAAATATTCAGTACAACCTCTTTTCCATATTGAAATTAATCAGCACCTCTCCATCCCTCAGCAGTCGGTTCTGACTGACCACTTGAAATCCCCTTTGCAGGAAGAAATCTTTCACCAGCAGGGAGGCCTCAACATACAGTCGCTTGATTGCAAGCGTTTGAGCTTGCTGTTCCAACGCGCTGTAGAGAAGCCCACCGACTCCTTGGCGCTGAAAATCCGGGTGAACGTAAAAACAATCGATATGGCCGGAAGGTTCGAGTTCGATGAAGCCGGCGACACGTTGGTCGTGGATGGCCACAAGTGGTTTTTTTATTGCCAGACGCGCTTCCCAAAAAGCGTAATCGACCGGGGTTGGAGCCCAGGCTTCCTGCTCTGCCAAGGAGTAAATCACAGGATTGATGGCATGGACGGCACTATGGAAGAGATCAGCTATTTCAGCAGCACGGTTAGTTGAATAAGGATAAATTTGAATGTTCATCAACAGTTGCTGTTATCTCAAAGGTTTAGGTACCAGGGGGGGGTAGCGCTCGTTTAAGAGTCGATGGCAGCAAAACCGGGACTGTCCCCGCACGGGGGCTGTCCCAGGTCTTTGCGGTGCTAACCACTGCAGTTTCATGGCTCGCAAACTCTTGGGACAGCTCCCGATGACCCTGGGGACAATCCTGAGTTTACTACAGCGTTGCTTAAACGAGCACTAATTCGTGACAAGGGGCATAGGCACCCGTTTATCAGTTCATTGCGGGGCCTCTAATCCGGCCAATACGAATTTGAGCAATTGATCCAGCTGCTGCTCCCTGCTGAGGGGGGGAGTGCTTTCCGGCTGCTCCTGAAAGTTGTTGTCTCGGCACATGATGATACTCATGGTTCCGACCAGGAACTGCATGCGGATCCGCAGGATCTCAACGGGGAGATCCGGCAGGGCCTGTTGCAGACTGGCGAAAAAGAACTTAAACATCGGCAGAACCAATTCCATGAAACCATTACGGACGGTTTGATCGGGATCGTTCCAGGAGCGGCTGATCAGGGTGAGAAAATCCTCGGCACCAGGACTCAGGTCTCGGAATTCCAGGGTTGGTTCAATGAATGCCCGCAGCAGGTCTTTTGCCCGTGGGGGCTGCTGCTTTTCTGCGGCCGCCTGCAGCACCTCTTCCAGCCGGGCATGGCGTAGTTTGTTCAACGGAACCAGGCGCCGTTCGATAACTGCCCGCAGCAGCGCTTCCTTGGAGCCGAAATGATAATTGACCGCTGCCAGGTTAACTCCGGCCTTGTGGGTGAGAATTCTGAGCGAAGTGCTGTGAAAGCCTTCCCGGGCGAATAATTGTTCGGCACAGTTCAGAATACGGTTTTTGGTGCTGACGCGCGGCATAGTGATTTTCCCAGGATTGAATTAAAACGTCTGTTTGAAAATTGAGAACGTTTTCTGGTCGAAAATGTTACCTGCACAATAGTTAAACATTTGTTTAAAACATATGTCAAGAATGGAGCGCTTTTTACTATAGTGAGTCAATATATCGATATATTGATATTTTTTGTATATAACGAGATGTTGCGGATAGTGGGTATATAACATTCTCATGGGTTAAGGGGCTGTGTAATCTCCGAGCAGGGAGTGGTTTTTATGATTAAAAAATAGGCAAACGGGAATGAGGGTGGCGTTCTGGAGGTTGAAAAACAGGGGTTTGAATCAGTTGGCATGCTGCCTGCTTTAGAACATTGATATGTACAACATAACAGTCGCGCTGGTCATTTAATTACCCTTTATCAAAGGAGCCCCTCAGGATGAAAAAAGTAGAATGCATCATCAAGCCGTTCAAGCTGGACGATGTCAAAGCGGCGATCACCGATCTCGGGATCAGCGGCATGACGGTCAGCGAAGTGCGCGGTTTCGGCCGCCAGAAAGGGCACACCGAACTCTACCGTGGTGCCGAATACCAGATCGACTTCATTCCCAAGATCAAGATTGAACTGGTGGTCTCCGACGAGCAGGTCGACGGGCTGGTCAGCGCCATTCAGCGCGAAGCCTGCACCGGCCGCATTGGCGACGGCAAGATCTTCGTCAGCGCCATCGAACAGTCGATCAGGATCCGGACCGGCGAATCCGGGGAAGATTCCCTCTGATCCGCTCTTAACAATAAAAAGACACTTTTATTCATAGAAACAAGGAGATACACACATGAAAAAAACGGTCCTGACCCTGGCGACGATTCTGCTCGTCCCGAGCCTGGCCCTGGCAGCCGATGCCGAGCTGTCCTATGTTTTAAATACCTTTTCCTTTCTGGTCATGGGGGTTCTGGTGATGTGGATGGCCGCCGGGTTCGGTATGCTCGAATCCGGTCTGGTGCGCTCGAAGAACGTCGCCACCATCTGCCTGAAGAACATTTCCCTGTTCGGGATCGCCGGGATCCTCTTCTACCTGATCGGCTACAATCTGATGTACGCCGGGGTGGACGGCGGCTTCATCGGCAGTTTCGGACTCTGGGGACCGGATGACGCCGCAGCCCTGTCCGGCGACTATGCCGCCGGTTACGCCGCTTCATCCGACTGGTTCTTCCAGATGGTGTTTTGTGGCGCGGCCTGTTCGGTGGTCTCCGGCTGCGTGGCCGAGCGGATCAAACTCTGGTCGTTCCTGGCCTTCTGCGTGGTGCTGACCGGGATCATCTACCCGATCCAGGGCTCCTGGGTGTGGGGCGGCGGTTGGCTGTCCGAAATGGGCTTCACCGACTACGCCGGATCGACCCTGGTCCACTCGGTGGGCGGCTGGGCCGCGCTGACCGGAGCGATCATCCTCGGGGCGCGCAAAGGCAAGTACGGCAAAGACGGGCGGGTCAACCCCTTCCCCGGCTCCAACATCCCCCTGGCCACCCTGGGCACCTTTATCCTGTGGATGGGCTGGTACGGGTTTAACGGTGGTTCGGTGCTGGCTCTGGGCGATGCCGCCAGCGCCATCGAAATGTCCAATGTCATGGTCAACACCAACCTGGCCGCCTGCGGCGGGATGATCGCCGCGATGATCCTGGTGCAGATCATGTACAAGAAGGTCGACGTGACCATGGCTTTGAACGGCGCGTTGGCCGGGTTGGTCTCGATCACCGCCGGACCGGCGACCCCATCGCTGGGCGCCGCGACCCTGATCGGCGCGGTTGGCGGGATTCTCGTGGTGTTGGCCGTGCCGTTCTTCGACAAGCTCAAGATTGATGACGTGGTCGGCGCCCTGTCGGTCCACCTGGTGTGCGGGATCTGGGGGACCCTGGCGGTCCCGATCACCAACCCCGAAGCGAGCTTCGTGACCCAGTTCATCGGTGTGGTTGCCATCGGCGCCTTCGTGATCGTGACCACGTCCATTGTCTGGCTGGCGCTGAAGTACACGGTCGGGATCCGGGTCAGTGAAGAGGAAGAGATGCTCGGCTGCGATTCGACCGAAATCGGCATGGAAGCCTACCCCGATTTCCAGCGTGTCAGCAGCGGTCGGGTCGGCGTTTCAAGTCACGGTGCCAATGCGGCCTAGGTTTTTCTCCGCGAGATTCTTCATTTTTTTGATCACAGCCCGGACCTGTTGCAGGTCCGGGCTGTTTTGCTGTGCTGATCTGTGTTTTCTGCCAGTGTGCTGGCTCCGGTCGTGATGAAACGGATAAAAAATGAATAAAGATGGGATGTATTCAATTGAATGTTAGAGTTGTTTCACAGATTCGTATTTCTTGATAAACTGATCTGCAGGCCTGTCAACGAAGACACAAGGGGTAGCTGATCAATGAAAAAGACCTGGGCTTTCGGGATTTTCGGTATTGTGCTGACGCTATCTCTGATTGGTTACAATGTTCATCTGCAAAAACAGGTGATCTTGAAAGAAGCCCAGGTCACCATGGGCAACCTGCTCAGTTTTGTCGAGATGGATCTGGAACGGTCTTTTTTCGGTCTGGATCAGGTTTTTCTTGGTCTGGAAAATTACCTTGCTGCAACCTCCCCAGCCAATTCCGTCGATTCCCCGAAGGTCAAAGGGGTTATCAATGACCTGCTGAAAAAGAATTCCTACCTCACGGCTTTACTCGATCTGGACCGTAACGGACAGATTCTGCACTGGAACAATTCCCGGAAGAAGCCTGATTTAAGCCGCCGCGACTACTTCACCGTTCACCAGGAGCAGATTCTGAACGGTCTCTACATTGGCAAACCGCAACCGTCGGTCGTCAACAAGAACCAGACCATTTTC
Source organism: Geopsychrobacteraceae bacterium (assembly GCA_963668145.2). GTDB lineage: Bacteria > Desulfobacterota > Desulfuromonadia > Desulfuromonadales > Geopsychrobacteraceae > Seleniibacterium. The sequence goes on along the minus strand of CAXXJU010000013.1, from coordinate 152,607 downwards.
GGGATCAGCCGCGCGATCCGCGGCAGTGACGGCCAGCTGCAGCAGGTCCTTGCCGCGATCCTGGATGTCAAATATTTTTATCAACAATACGAAAAGCTCTTTGTCCGGGCGGACAGTCAACTGACCATCTCCTCGCTGGAGGGGGATGTCTATGTACAAATCCCGGCTGGCGGCAATTTCGTACAAGCTCCGGATATGACGGATCTGACCGCGGGCTGCGACCCTCACCTGTTAACGGACGAGGACCTTTGCTTTCATGTCATTAACGATGGAAAACAGTTGATAACGGGACGCAAACTGGCGGGTTATCCCCTGTTGGTCAGAGTGTCGAAAACCGAAGATGCCATCCTCCGTGGCTGGCGGGAGAGCGCCTGGACTTTTTCCTTGCTTGGTGTTTTCATCAGTGTGGTCGTGCTGTTTTTGACTTTTCGGATTACCCAGTATCAGCGCCGGCAGCAGGAGATTCAGGATGAGCTGCGTCGCCAGGCGGTCACCGACCCGCTGACCAAGTTGTTCAACCGGCGCTATGTTTTCGAGCAATCCCGCCTGGAGATTAAAAAATCCCGGCGTAACGGCGCGCCTCTCTCCCTGATTCTGCTCGACCTTGATCATTTCAAGGAAATCAACGATAACTTCGGCCACGAGACCGGCGACAAGGTTCTGAAATCCGTTGCCGGGTTGTTGAAAAACAACTCCCGGGAGAGCGATATTATCTGTCGTTTCGGCGGAGAAGAATTTCTACTGGTGTTGCCCTCGACGGAATTGACCGGAGCGATGACCATGGCCGGCAGCATCCGCAAAGCTCTGCAGCAGTCTGTCTATTCCGGTCCGCATGGAGAGTTTAATGTGACCGGCAGCTTCGGGGTGACTCAACTAGGCGAGGCGGAAGAAGACCTGATGGCCGGCTTGCGCCGCGCCGATGAACTGCTCTACAAAGCCAAAAAAATCGGCCGCAACACGGTTCAATGGGCTCCGCCGGGGAAACCTTGACCAGGCGGATAACCGGCAACTGAGAAGAATCCACCTTCGCAAATGAATTCCCACCGCTCCACCCCCCGAACATTGCTGACCAGGCGATTTTTCAGCTGATGAACTTGCCCCCGTTTTTGCTGATCCAGGCACTGAGCTGATTGAAATTATCCGCTCCCAGGTCCTGCTGCAATAGTTCCCATTGCCGCAGTTGATTCTGCACGGTACGGATGGCCCGAGTCTCGGTCTGCATTTCATCGAGCAGGTTATTGATCTGCTCTGCCAGTGGGATCAGTTGGTCCCCACCGCGAAGTTTGATGCGGATGGCTAAGTCTTTTTCTTCCAGGATCTGCGCGAGGTCCTTTTCGATTCGGTACAGACCGCCGGCCAGCGGTTTGGGGAAGAACAGGCTGGCGATGGTTCCGGCGATCAGGCTGATGGCAAAGGAGCTGAGCACGACCGGCAGCAGGAAATCGAGAAAATTACGGGCTTTGATATGAAACATCTGGAATGACGAGGTCACTTCCTGATTGGCAAATTGGTAGAAGATCACTCCGCTCAGCAGCAGGCAGATAAACAGTAGCAGAAAGATTTTGCCGATCATTTTGAACTGCATATCCCGTTTGATGGAAAAATTCAGCAGTTTTCTTTTATAGCTGTGCTTGGTCATCATTACTCCTTGAACTCATTGAAACATGGTAGCAGGTGAGCTGTTTTTGTATTTGATGTGACAGGCGACACAGAGTTTGGTCTTGATTGTTTCACGGACCAGCATCTCTCCCGGTGCGCTGTGCGGATTATGACAGGTGACACAGGTGAGCATGCCGTCGACTGTCGGTAAATCGTCCGGTATGCGGACATCGTGGCCGCCATACAGCCGGACCGGATGGGACGTTCCTAAAGTGGCTTCGGCATGGCACCGGTAACAGACGTTGATGGCCAGTTCGGCGGGATCTTGCAGGGCCGGATGGGCGCTGCTTTGCGGCTGGTCCGTGGGCTGGTCCAGGGGGGCGCCCAGCTTGATTCCGTTAAGTTCCTGGAGTTCGATCCAGCCATGCATCGGTTTTGTTGTCTGCCAAGAGACATAGAGGGTTGCTCCATCGCGAAACAGCTTTGCCGAGGTCACCGCTGCGGCGATCTCGGTATCCAGGCCGGCGGTCAGATCGATTTTTTGGGGCAGGACGAGCGTGGTGGTGTCAGCTGCTTTCAGGCCCAGCCAGAGGCTGGCGGAGGCGGTATCATTGGCGGACCTGGCCGCGGGGCTGACCACAATTCGAAACCGGTAGCTGGTCTGCTGGAGTTGCGGCAGGCTGACCAGATGATCGCTAACCGGGACGGTCACAGCCGGAAAAATCCGCGCTTTGCGCCAGAGAATCTCCTGGCTTACGACCGTCCCGGAAAACAATGCGTCATGCTGGCCGGGCGAACCCGTGAGGTCCGGACCTTCGGCCAGGTGGCAGATGGCGCATTGGCGTTCAAAGACCGGGGCGTGGATATATTGATCCCGTAACGCCCGGTCATAAATGTCAACATGGCACATGATGCATTGTTCGTCGGTTGCTTTATCGTCGCTCGGCGCGGTCAACGCGATCACCGCCAGCAGCAGAACACTCAGTATAAAACCGGGAACAATGACTCTTTTGGGTGTTGAAAGCCTTTTTGCGGCCGGGGTGGAAGCAGCTTTCTTCACGTCACCAGATCCTTATTCGGAGATATTGAAATGCTGGATACGGTTGTTGGCCGTATCGGCGATGAACAGATCCCCGGAGTCGCTGATGCTGATCTGGCTCGGGTAATAGAGATTGCTGTCACTCCATCCCATGCTCAGCCGGCGGCCGGCGAAAGCTCCGTCAGTCCCGACAATGGCCAGCCCGCTGCCATGTTTATCGACCAGCAGCAGGTTGCCCAGATTGTCCGTCGCCAGGCTGGTGGGAAAGTTCATATTCTCTTTCATCCCCGCGGTCAGGGGGGCAAACTGGTCGGTGCCGCTGCGGGCGACCCAGAGCGCAGCCTGGACACTGTCGAGCAGGTAAATATTTCCCTGGCGGTCCATGGTCAGGTCGGCAATAGCGCCGGCCAGAGCCGGAAAAGGAAGCTGACGCAGGAACTGTCCATTACCGGCGAAGACCAGCACCCGGGCAGAGAAGATATCGAGCACCAGCAGGGTTCCATCTACCCCGGACCTGATGCTGCGCGGGACAATGCGGTTGTTGTCCGGCAAACCCTTGGCCGCATATTTGCCCTTGACCTGACCATTGGCGCCGAGCACGAAAATTGCTTTGGCCCGACCATCAAGCACGTACAACTCGCCGTTGTCCGTCGGTTCGACCATCAGCGGGAACATGTCGGGCAGGGGATAGACCTGATCCGGCTTGACCTCTCCTTGCTGATAGCGATAGCTGAGCACGCGTTTCCCACCGCTGTCGGCGACCAGCAGCCGGTCCTTGGTGACAGTGACCCCGGCTGGATGGTTCAGGGCTGCTCTGGCGGCATCGGTGTAAATGCTGCCGACGTATTTCAACTTGATCTGGCCTGCCGCGCCGGCATGCAAGGCTGGCGTCAGGACACCCAGGGCCAGGATCAGGATCAGAATTCTTTTCATCGCTCTTACCTCCGGTACTTGGTGTGGCACTGCACACACAGATCGTTCACCGTCTCGTTGTAGATGAAGTGCTGGTATTCCGTACCATGGGTACGGTGACAGCTCAGACAGTCCAGGGTCAGGTTCGGATTACGCGGATCGGTCACTTCAGCACCGATCGGGTGAGTCGAGTGGGTTTGCCAGTCGTGGCATTGTCCGCAAATGTTGATCACCGACCCTTCGTTCAGAATAAAAGGATTGTTTGAGCTGTGCGGTGAATGACAGGTACTACACTCACCATCCTCGATGGGTTGGTGCTTGGTCAGGGAGCGTTCCTGTCGGGCCACGGTATCGCTGTGGCAGGTGTTGCAAACCTGTTTCAGCGGGGCTTTCATCAGCTTCGCTTCGCTTGAGGCATGTGGCGTGTGGCAGTTCAGGCAACCGACCTGATCGACGACCGGCCAATGGATCCGATCCTTGTTGAAGGTATCGTTCACCATGTCGTAATGGCACCCCTGGCAGAGTTCGAAGCTGTTTTTGACGGTCGCAAACGGCGTTGCCGAGCTTGGGTCTTCATGACACTGCTTGCACATGCGCTGACTCAATGGTTCATGGACATTGTCGTACAGCATGGACCGGGTATTGGAGCCGTGCGGGTTATGGCAGGAGGTACAATCAGCCTGTTCCACCGGATAATTGACGTGCTGGATCTTGAAGGTCTTCTTGCTCGCATCGTGGCACTGCAAGCAGAGTTCCGGGGCTTTGGCCTGCAGCAGGTTGGGGTTGTCGGCCGAAGCATGGGGGCTGTGACAGGTCAGACAATCATCGCTGACCGGAGAGTGCGGCACCTTGTTCTGGGCGATTTTCTGGGCGAGCTCTTCGTGGCAGCTGAAGCAGAGCTGGTTTTCCGGCTGCAGCAGATTCATTTTATTGTCGGAGGCATGCGGATCATGGCAGGAAACGCATTTGCCTTCACTGACGATCTGATGAGAACTGCGGGCATTGACCGGGACCAGCCCGTTATGACAGCTGAAGCAGATCTGCGTGGCATCTTCAGCCAGCAGTTTGCCATGGTCGGCGGCGTGGGGGATTATGGCAGCCGGTGCAATCACCTTTCGCCAGGGGGGTATGGATGAACTTTTTGTTCATCGTCTTCTTGAACCCCTCATGGCAGCTCAGACAGAGCTTTCCCCTGGCTCCGGGAGCCAGGTTGAAGGGGTTCGCCGCCTCGGCCAGGGTGCCACCGGCCAGGGTCAGAATGATTGCAACGCAGGAAAAAAACAGCAGTAATGATTTCATCTTTATCATACCCCCTTACTGTCCGGCCACGTGACATGGCTCACAGGATCTGGCCGCAAACGGCGCATGCATCACATCCTTGAAATATTTCGGATCTTTGGACGCATGTGGATTATGGCAATTCACGCAGTTGATGGCCTCGGCGGCAATCCCGGCATGGCTACTGAGGAAGGTCTGGTCGGTGAGTTCATGACACTCGGCGCAGAGGTCCTTTTGCTGTTTGGTCAAAAGTGGCGTCAGCTCCGCAAAATGAGGTCGGTGGCAGGTCATGCAATCCTGTCCGGCCGGCGCATGAGTGCGCCCTTCTTCCATCCTGGTTTTGATCTCTTTATGGCAGGCCAGGCAGAGGTCTTTATCACTGGCCAGCAGCAGGTTTGGCAGTGCCGATTTGTGCGGATTGTGACAGCTGCTGCACTGCCCCTGTCCGACCGGCTGGTGCTGACTGACTGCTTTTGCGAGGGCATCGGTCAGATCGCTGTGACAGGTTCCGCAGAGTGTGGTCTGATTATCTGTCAGCATGCCGGCAAACGGACTGGCGTGCGGGTTGTGGCAGGTCTGGCACTCCCGGTCGGCAAACGGTGCATGTTCGTTTTCCTTCTCCCCCGGCTGCAGCAGGGTGTCGTGACATTCGGCGCACAGGTCGGCGCCCCGGGCTTTGACAAAGGCTTGATTGTCGCCGCCATGACCGTTGTGACAGCTCAGGCAACTGCCATTTTTCACCGGTTGATGGATCACCGACTGGGTAAAGTTTTCCTGTGCTTCGACATGACATTCGTAGCAGATCTGATCGGCCCGCCGAGACAAGATATGTTCCCCGTTGGAGCCATGCGGATTATGGCAGCTGGTGCACATATTGTCCGCAACCGGCTGATGTTGCTGCGGCATTTTTTCCAGGCTCTTTTTGGTCTCCGTATGGCAGGTCAGGCACAGCTCCCCTTCCGGCGGGGCCGAAACCAGCCCGGCAAATTCCGCGGCGTGTGGCTGATGGCAGGAGAGACAGCCGCGCTCGGAATCGACCGGGGCGTGGGGAAACTGCAGCTTGGTGTTCTTTTCAGCATGGCATTCAAAGCAGAGGTTGTTGCCCTGTGCCACCAGCAGTTGTGGATAAGGAGAGGTATGCGGGTTATGACAGGACAGGCAGTCGCCAGCCATGAAGGGCGCGTGTTCGACTGTTTTTCCGCCGGTCAGGTCGTTGTTATCGTGGCAGTTCAAACAAAGCTCAGCACCCTGGGCAATCAAGGCAAAGGGTTCTTTGGCTGTCGCCGATTCATGGCAGCCGTCGCAACCGATTTCTGCAACCGGCGCGTGGACACTGCTTTTAAGCAGATTGGCCTGGTCGGACGAATGCGGATCATGACAGGTGGTACAGCTTTTTTGTTCGACCGGGTACCCGCCATGAGCTTTGGCAAAGCTTTTTTCCGTGCTGCTGTGACAGGAGATGCACAGCTCAAGCGGTTTTTCAACCAGGAGGTTTTCTTCAGCCGAAGCATGGGCTTTGTGGCAGGCCAGGCAGCCCTCTTCCTTGATGATGCCATGGACCACTTTTTTGCTGAACGGTTCCTGCTGATGACAACTGAAGCAGATATCGTTGCCGGAGCTGCTGAGCAAAAAGGGATTATCCGAGGCATGCGGGTCGTGGCAGGTCTCGCATTTTCCATTTTTCAACGCCGTATGAATAACCGGCTGATCCAGGCCAATCGACTCTTTACTATGGCAAAGCAGGCAGATTTTATTGGCCGATTCCTTCAGCAGCAGTTTGGGAACAATCCCATGCGGAAGGTGGCATTCTTCACATTTCTGTTCTTTGACCACCGGATGAACGTTTTTCTTTGCCAGGTATTGTTTGGCAAAATCTCCGTGACAATCGATACAGCCTTTTTTGCCGAAGGAGCGTTTTGCCGCTTCGCCGCGTGCCGGGGCAAGCAGGCCAAGCAGGACAATCCCCGCTAACAACAGGATGACCGGTCTCATTGTTTTATTTCCAGACCCATAAAACATAAACATTCCTCACAGTGATCAGGTTCGCAAAATCGGTTCTCTTCCCAGCTGCCGATCAGTGGCTTTTTGCGGCAAGAAATATCCTGGTTTCATAAGCGTCTTTCAGCTTGGCAACCCATTCATCCAGGGTGCTTTTCACTTTATTCTGATAAACGATATTCAAAAGCTCCTTGCGTACCTGCTGGTAAGGACGCGGTTCGGCGGCGAAGACGTCTTCAAAATACAGGACGTAGAAAAAGTTTTGAGGATCGGCGTACACCAGAGTATCGCCGCGTTTGGTTGCCGCGGCCTGTTGCTGCAGATTTTGCGGGAGTGACGACAGACTGAGGATGTTTCGGTCAAATTGCAGCAGATCTTTGTTCTGTACTGAGACCAGGCCATCGGCGTTGGCTGAGACCCATTTGAAATCGCTGCCGCTACGTAATTTTTCGGCGGCGCTTTGCGCGTCCTGCTCGGAATAAAAAGGCAGGCTCTTGATTTTGAACATGGCCGGGGTCATGTAATCCTGCAGATGGCTGTCATAGTAGCCTTTGATCTCATCTTCGGTCAGGCGAACCTCAGGGGTGATGACTTTCTGCATGAAAATATCGAACAGGGTCTTGCGCTCGAACTCGGCAACCTTGCGCCGGTACTCGGCGGTTTCATGCAGCCCCAGTTTCTCTGCTTCGGCCGTTCCGACAATACGAAACAGGATGTCCTCAAGCAGCTCCTCTTTCTTGAGATTGGCTTCCTTGGCGTCAAGGGCGGTGTCGACGCCGTGAAAATAGGTCTCCTTGATCTTTTCAGCCAACTCGGCGACGGTCAGGGTGGCCGGCGTTCCTTCGTCGATCGTGACCAGAGTGCGTTGATCGGAGAGGAGTGGTTGCAAAGCATCCCCAAGGCTGATATCCGGATTGGATGTTTTGATTTTGCTGAAGTCGAGGCTGTCCATTGCCTCAGTGTCGTACTCGGTATGGGCGGCGATGATGCTGTCGATATATGCGGAAGCGGCGGTCGCCGTCTGCTTTTTCCAGACACTGTTCCTGGCGAATTCAAGAGCTTTCGGGTCTTCGATAAACTTTTTGTCGAGCAGTTTGAAGATAAGGAAGCCATCCGCTTTTCTGAAAATCTGGCTGACCGCACCGATCTCCATGTTGCTCGCTTCCGCGGCGATATTGGTGAGCAGATTTTTGAAAGGAATATAGTCCTGTTGCTGTTCAGGGACGGCCTGACCTTTGGCCACGGCCGCTGCGATCAGGGTGTCGAAATCACCCCCTGCTTTATAGGCGTTCTGAAGCGCGGTGACATCTGTTTCCTGCTGGAAGCGGAAGCTGGCGAATTTCCCCTGCAGGGAAATCTTTTCATAAAGCTCGTTCACCTGCGCCTCATCAAGGGTGAGGTCTTCCACCTGCTTGTTGAGCAGGGAATAAAGCAGGCTTTTTTGTGCAAACTCGGTGGCCTGAGAGCGGAACTGACTGGTCTGGTCAAAACCGATATTGCGGGCTTCCTGTTCGACCAGTCTGACGGCAATCATGCGCTCCATGAGCTGCTGGATATTTTGGTCTGCGTTGGTTGCTGTTTCGTTCGTGGAGAATTCACTGTGAACGGACTGCAGATCCTGAGAAAACTCCGCCACGGTCACCGGGACTTCATTCACCAGCGCAACCGGGGTTTCGGCAAACAGTGGCGAGAACAGCGGTACACTCACTCGTAGCAGCTGGCCGTTTTCAATAGCGGTTGCGGCATAGAGGGTCAGCTGCTCCGGCTGAGCCTGGCTGCTTTTAACCCGGTCGTCCAACGCTTGTTTGAACTGCCTGCTCAGTTCGGCGGGGCTGGTGTCCCGGTTCCAGAACAGGATTTTTTGGGATTGTTCCAGCGCCGGGGTCAGGTCTTTCAGAAAAACGGGCTGCTGCTGCACGCTGGCCACCGGTGTTTCCGCAAAAGAGGGGTCAAACAGTGGGATTTGCAGCTCGACGGCCAGGTCGCGGCCAAGTTCGTCCACGGACATTCCGCCACTGTGCTGATCCGCTCCGGCAAAGGCCATTGCCGATGCCGCCGAAGTGATGAGCAGGAACAGGGATAATACTGTGAGGCGCTTTGAAAATTTCATAGTTCCGATTCCTTTAGCGTCAGTGCTGGTTATACCCGGTTGGGTTAAGTTCCGTCGGGTCAGGTTCCCGGTCATATTTACGGGGAAATAAAAGCTGGCCGATGGCTCGACTCATGTCTTCCGTCAGAACATGGGCTGAGCGATAGCGGCCGAGGTCGAAAAAATAAACATCGTCGTCACCTGCTGCATAACTTCTTGACCACCAGATGATTTTTCGTTCCGGGCCGGAGAAGAGCCGGGTTGAAAAATCGATTTTCGGCGTTCCCGATTGATCCTGATAGTCAAAGACATAACCGGACAGGATCAGATCTGCATTGAGGGTGCTTTTATGGGCCAGGGCATCGGCAATGGCCAGCGACGGTCCTGCCTGCATGATCAAGCGGTATTTCAGCAACTGCTCGCGGATCAAGCCGGGTTCGATAAGATCCAGGTTTTCATGATCCGCAAGGCTGTTGATCAGGTGGAGCGGGATGACAAATCCTGCATTCTTACGGGCGTAACGGTTAAGAAACGGCACAATCGCGAGGCGATAGCTGTTTTCCGAAGAGAAGTCTGTTGCCCGATAGTAATCACGGGGCGGCTGTTCTTCGCTCCTGTTCCCTCTGTGCCTGTTTCCGGCGAGATAGTTTTCAAAGGACGCACGCAAGGTGGCGAGGGCTTTCTTCTGCAACTCTTCGATCCGGTCGATTCGCCCCAGACTGAGCAGTCCCGGGTGATCTGCACCGGAGAGCCCAACGCCGTCAATCCAGGCTATCCGGGGGGTGTCTTGACACAAAACCAATCTGGAGATCAGCGCGATTTTAGGGGGAACGCTATCCTCGTAGGATTCAAGGGAGGTGATCATGACGGCCGCGACCTGGTCCTCATCGCGCAACGCTGCAGAGATCCCGGCGCCGATGCCGCCGGTATAGCGCATCCGGTGGCGATACATGAAGTTTTCAAGCTGCTCTGTTCCCATCAGCTGCAACCCCGTTTCCTGCAACATGTCCGCATAGGCAACGCTGATCTGCTGTAATGGCGCCTTGGTTCCACTGAGATTTTCAATCGGCAGAACCGCGATCCGGCTGCCGCGCTTGATGCCCGGTTCGATCCGATAGGATTGCCAGGGGCTGACTGTGCTGGTGCCATAAGCGTCTTCGACCTTGACACTGATCTGATAATCCCCGGGATTGCGCGGCAGCCAGGCCCACTGGTTTTCTGGTCCGCGTTTGACAACGGTCAGTCGGTGTTCAGTCAGCAGGCGAAACTCATAGCTGAGTGGCGGCGCGCCGCCGGTTACTGTAGCCTGCCATAAAATTTGCCCGCCCAATGCCGGTTGCGGAGATGCCTTGGCGGCAACCAGCTGCGGCATCTGCAAAGGGGTCCCCCGCAGGCCGCTGCAGCCGGCCAGGGTGCAGCCCCACAGGACCAGCGCAAAGCAGAGCAATTTACTGGAAAAGCTGGTCAAGGAGATCATTGATCGCTTCTTTGGTCACATCGTTCATGGGCTCCCCACCTCCGCCGAGCATGCGATCAGCCATGTCGATTCCGCCTTTGGTCGAGGCGGCCGACCAGACAATCGTGCCGGTTTCAACCTCCATCATCTGCAGGCTGAGGGAAATCAGGTTGGCCTGAGTCTGCCCGGACCGGACCTGGCCATATTCGCGCAACACGCCGGTGATGACCGCATCCACTTTCAGGATTTCGCCGATGGATTTGACCTTGTCCGCTGCCGGTGTCGAAGGGGTGCGGACCCCGGAGCGCTCAATGCCCCGCTCGACTTCCCCAGGCGGAAGGACATACATGGCTTCGGTGGCCAGCAGCATCCCCATGAACGTATCCCTGACCCGTTCCGCTGCATCATCGTCAGCGGTCAGGTTCTGGAACGGCAGGACGGCCACGCTTTGCACCGCGCCGAAATTCATCAGACTGTTTTTATAAGTGTTCGCACTGTTGACCGCGCATCCCCCAATGCTCAGCAGACAAATCGCCAGCGCCAACCACAGCAACTGCTTTTCGATTCTTTTCATATCGGTTCCCCTTGAGATCCTTCCTGGTGCTTTACCTCAGCCGGCAAAAACGTCTTAGTCATAGTTAATTCTCAGGTTTATCTGTGCCGTCTGGAAATTTTCCGTAGCATTGTTGGATTCTTCATATCCTTGGGAATAGCGCACGATCAGGGTGGCGGAATCGGTGATATCCCAGCTCAGGTTGGGGGATAAGGTCCGGGTACGATTGCCATCCCGGTCTTCTTCCTCGCCGAAACTGATGTTGCATTGCAGGGTGCCGTCCCTTAACGGCAGCCAACTGACCCCGTATTCCCAAAAAATATCCTTGTCCCCGCCGCTGCCACGCAGTTTGATCTCGCCACTCAGGCTCAGGGTGTCACTCGGGATCCAGAGCGCCCGGAGCCGCCCGGTTTCACTGCGTGAGTAGTCTTCGCCCTGATTTCTGCTCCACTGAATGGAATAATCAGCCAGCAGATTAAAGCGGCGGTGAGGCACCAGGCTGTTCTGCAGCCTTATAAAAATGTTCGAGTTTTCCGGGCCGGAAGACGGGTTTTGCCAGCTGAACCCCTGGTCGAAAGAGGTATCCCAACCTGGATAGAGTTCTGCATTGGTCCGTAAAACGACCGAATTGGTGATGCTGTCGCCCTTCTGCTTTTCCTGATCATAGGTCCCGCTGTAGATAAGGGACTGATTGAGGGTTTCCAGGTAACGTGCGGTCATTTTTGCACTGTAGCTGTAATTCCTGGTCTTATGATCCCCCTGCTCCCAGGTCTCTGCGATAGAGAGCCGGCCCGTTCCGGTAAAAATTTCATTGAACAGGTGGATGATGTTTATTCCGTTATTCAGGCGGATGCGTTGATCATCGTCCAGGCTTGACTTTCGTTCCTGGAAATTCAGGTCATAGATGAGACTGGTTTTTTCCGACATTTTCCAGCTGACTCCCAGTTGCCCGTTATGGACCCGGCTGGTCAGGACCGAACCATCACGCAGATTGCGGGTGACGAAGGCTCGTATCGAAGTGACCTCGACCGGACCGATCTGGTTGGGATTCAGCGGCGGGGTGTAAACCAGCATGACGAATTCATGGGCGGCGCTCGGGGTGAACCTGATCTCCAGGAGGTTTTCGTCCTGCTGGTAGTCAACCGCCGTCACTGTTCTGGTTTGCCAGGACTCCTGATCGTCACTGACATAGACCGCCCAGTTGCCGAGATTGCTGATATTCGAATGGCTGTCCAACTCAGCGGAGAGAGCCAACTGCAGCATGTCCACCGTGACTGCCTCCCCGAAACCCAGGCCGATGTCGAGGATATCGTTGGCGTTCAGATTCAGATTGCTGCCGAAGTCAGCGGAGTCGGTATAATCAACCGCCGGATTGTTATTGCCCGGCAGAGAGTCGTCATCGATGAAATAAAAACTGTTTCCCGAGGGAAACACGGGAAAATCACGGTCGCCATCTCCGGAAAAGGTCTGGTCGGTGTATTCCCCGCGCACTCTTGAACTCAGGGTGACGCGGCCATCCAGATAGCTGTGGTAATATCTGACCCGGCCATTATGGGTGTTGATCAGTGTGCTGGTGTTCTCCTCATTGTCCTGCTCATTGGTGCGCAGATAGTTATACTGGAATTCGTAATCCTGATAGTCGTAGCGGCTGATCAATTGAAAAATGTCGCTTTCTCGATCCTTAGTCCGTGGTTCGTCAAAACGTTGGGTATTGATATAATTCAGTTCGAGGCGTGGAAAATCGACAGGCCGCCACTCGGCGCGCAGGTTGTAGGAGGTCAAATAGTCGTATTCCGCACCGCTGAATTCGCTTCCCGAACGCCGGACATTCCGTTCCCGATAACCGCCAATAAGCGAATAGAGCGGGGTCTGTAATTCGCCATCCAGGTACGGCATGACAGTCGTCGTGCGGGTATCTGTATCGAACTGATCTGTTGATACGCTTTGCTTGCTGTTTTCCACCTGTGCGCCTCCGTCAAGGGTCAGGGTCGGGAAAATTTCCTTGCTGATGTCCAGGCGATAGTTCTGCTTGAAGAGGTCGCTATCGTTTTCGGTTTTGTTGCCGCTATCCCGTTCCTTGATATCGATTCTGGACAGGATGTAGCTCCAGTCACCCAGCAGCCTGATGTCATCTGCATGCAGATCGCCGGGTGTCAACAGGATTGCACCAAGCAAAGGGCACAGTGCCATGACCAGCCGAAAGCTCCGCAGCATGGGTTATCTTTCACCCATAACAACGGCTGCGTAGCCGACTGCATCAAGCTCGACAACCGCAATGCGTTTTTTGCTGACAAGGTCGTATTTCTCAAGCCGGGCACTTTTTCCCAATAAGACAAACAGGCTGTTTTCTTCCAGGTCGGGGACCATGGCAACGACCTCGCCCCCGGTCCGAAAGCTGTCGAGGGGGAGTCCCAGTTGGGGGTCAACAATGGCAATCTCTCCGTTTTTCAGGCCGATATAGATCAGACCGGTATTTTTATTCAGCGCCAGGCAGCTGGCGCCAAAGCCGATAAATATGCGTTTATCGATGGTGAGATTGTCGGCATCGACGACCAGCAGGTTGGGAGAGTCCTCAGCCAGCAGATAAAGCTGTTTTCCCGCGTTACCGGCGATTCCTCGGATGGGGGATTCGGCCAGGGTGGCCGTTGTCCGCAGGGTTGCGCGATCAAGGTCAATGACAGCCAAGCCGTTCGCTTCAGGTAAAACGACAAATGCCAGCCGGCCGGTTGCGTCCAGAAAAACTGGGCCAGGGCGGGTCGAAAACTGAATCCGCTCCCGTTCAATAAGTGAAGGGGTGTCCAAGATGCTGATGCTGTTGCTGCCGGGATTGGCCGCGATAAGAGTCTGCCCATCGGCAGAGAGGACCAGCTCTTCCGGACGGTCCGCAGAGTGCAGCCGGACTTTTCTTTGAATCTGCCCTTGGCTCAGATCGATAGCCGCTATACTGTCTTCGCCCGCCAGGGCGAGATAAGCTTTGCGCATCCGCTGATCAAGGACCAGGCCGGTTGGCCGGCGGCCGGCGGCAAGGATCGCAATCACTGCCGGGGTTTTTTTCTCGAACAACGTCAGGGTGCCGGTGGTCGGATGGCTGACCAAGCCTTTTAATTTGACCAGCGGCGGCTGTGGTTTATGTAATGAAAAATGAGCATTTAAATGGTATCCGGCGCTGACCAGCCGCTCCGGCTGCAGGGACAGGAAGAGGGTTTGGTCACTCTGCTGCCGAATCAGGAAATTTTCCGTGACAAGCTGTGGGGAGATTTCGGTCAGCAGAGCGGTTTTCCCATCCTCGCCCAGACTGGTTGCCGAGCTGATGGTTATTTTCAGCCCTTGATACTCGCCAGGGGGAAGTTTCGCAGTAAGCAGTTTGGTTTGTCGGATGAGATACTGTCCCGGATTCAGCTGTAACGGTTTTTGCAGTAATGGCAGAGCATGCCCCTCGACAGAAACGGCATCCAGGGCTGAAATGGTCAAGGAGAGGCGTTGAGCTTCTTGCGGCATGGGTTGCAGATACAGATGCAAAGTGGCCCCGGGAAGAGTGTCTGGTCTTTGGGGGACTGGTGACATGGTGCAGGAGGCAACTGTCAGTAGTACCGCCAGCAGCAGTATGGGGAGATGTCTTTTCAATGGCCGATCCTTTTTGTTTGCATCTTTGCCGAACTCTACCTGCCTTGATGTCCTTGAGCTAAGGAGTCCCGCTGCTATGGCACTTCTCACAGAACTGTCCTTGCATTGCCCCAAATTCAGCAGTGATGTCGCGCCCGTAGTAACTGTTATTGACATCATTTCCGGAGACGCCGCTGTCTCCCGCCGTCGGGTGGGAATCAACCAGCAGCGGTGCGTCGAAATCCCAGCGACCCGCAGCTGGAAAAGCCGTTGCGTGAGCCCGATGGCAGGTCAGACAGGTCACAACCGCACTTGCTTCTGGTCCATTGGTGCTGGTTGGATCGAGCAGCTGGGGATCGTTGGCACCGCGTTCGAAGGGAACAAATTGAAGAAAAGCAGTAGGGTTGATACCGTTCAGGTTCCCGCTGCTGAGATAGCTGTTGTAGCTGCCGGACAGCTCTGTTCCCAAGGCTTCGTCAACCGGATGCTCAAATCCTCCCCCCGCTTTATGTGAACTGTTGAGAATTCCGTTATGACAATTGCCGCACCATGCGCTCATGCCACTGCCATAATCGACATGCGAGGTATCGCTTTCTGCAAAGGGCAACGCCGGGTTCTGGCGGGCCACCGGTGCCGGATTGGTGAAGCTGAAACCGTTACTGACATAGCCTGCTCCCCCGAGCATGCGATAGCTCCCCTGCTCGGTCCCTGGCGCCGGGATTGCGCCATAGGAACCGGAACCTGCCAGCGGCAGCCCTCCTTGCGCCGTCCCTTTGCTGCTGCGACCATGAGGATCGTGGCAGCTGGTACAACCCAGTGCGCTGGAGGGGTATGTGCCGCCAGGAGCGAGGGTTCGCAGTGGATCGGCTTCCAGGCCGAAATCCCGGGCAACGACATTGTGGCCATGGCTTGCGGCCGGGCTTTCCCCGCCGTTCCAGGTAAAAGTTTTGGTCAACCAGTAAAAATCGCCTCCCGGGGTCAGGGCCGAACCGTCAAAGCTGAAAACTGAAGGAGAGGTCGGTCCGCCAGGACCGGCATGGCAATTCAGGCAAATGGAGCTGGGGTCAGATGCTCTAAGCAACGGCGAAGCTGAGGCAGTTGAGGTTTGCATGCCGTTCTCGCTACCATGTCCGCCGTTATGGCAACCCTGACAGGAGCCGACACCGCCGGAATGAAATGCTGAAAATGCGGCCGGTACAAAACAGAATGACAGGTTGAATATCATTCCTATGACTATGAAACGTGATCCTGCTGTCATGAACAACCTCGATGGTCACCACTTGACCGATCATTCTGCCGGCTGAAGACGTGTTTTCTGGAAAAAAGGGCCGGCGGCATTGCTTCCGCCGGCCCAAAAGGTTAGTTGACTAACCCGTCATAGAGACATTGTTGATGGTGACTGTTCGCTTAGTCCTGTACGTGACACTTGTTACACAGGGAACGCTGATATTCACCGTAACCATCGGTGAATGGGCTGCCGGTGCCGGGATCGGCCACGTCAACCACGGTACCGTGCTTATAGTAGGCCGCTGCCGTTGCCGGAACGTTGGAGCCGAGGGAGATCCAGGTTTCAGCGATGAAGGCTTCGGTCTGGTCCCAGCGCAGGGCGTTGCCGAATGCCGAAGCATGGGCACGGTGGCAGCTCAGGCACATCACTTTGGAGCTGCCGTCAACGCCAACCCCGGCGGTTGCGGCATCGGTCGGATCCGGCAGGTCGCTGGAGGCCGTGGTCACACCGCGCTCAAACGGAACCAACGGGTCGTAAGCGGTGGAGACATCGCCGGTGTAATTGCCGGTGGCGACATAGCTGTTGTAGGTAGCGGGGATGGCAACGTCGGTCGGGTGCATATGGCTGCTGGCGCTCTGGGAATAGAAGCCGCCATGGCAGTTTGCACACCAGCCGCTCATGCCTGAACCGTACTGGGTCGAAGCGCCGTCATAGCTGTTGGCGCGGGCGATCGGTGCGTCTTCGGAAAAGCCGACTTTGTTGGAATCGTAGAGAATCCGGTAGTTACCGGCGATCGTCCCAGCCACCGGAACGGCACCGTAGGAGCCGGATACGGAGATCGGCGCAGCGCCGGCGGTTACGCCACCCTGGGCCTGGCCGTGGGGATCGTGGCAGCTGGTGCAGCCGAGATCGGCGGCCAGGAAGGAACCACCCGGAGCTGCGGTCAGGTTGGCGTCAGCCGCAAAGCCGTAATCAGCAGCAACAATGCTGTGACCATGGTTTGAATAATCATCAGTTTTTGTGCTGCCACGGACAACATAGGTGTAACCGTTGTCCTTGACCCAGCTGAAGTCGCCGCCTTCATTGGTGTTGCTGCCGTCGGCGCTGGCAACATGATAACGTCCGGAACCGTCATGGCAGTTCAGACAGGTGGAACTGGCATCGGAACCGTTGGTCAGGGACGGGCCTGCAGCTGTAAAGTTGCCGTTACCGCTGCCGTTGTGCATGGAGTGACAGCCGTCACAATGGGCGACGCCGCCGTCATGGAAGGCAAAGGCGATTCCGCTCAGGCAAAAGCTGAAAAGTATGGCAGTCGAAACAATAAGCAGTTTTTTCATTTTAAGAAATCCTCCCAAAAGATGGTTTTGGTTCTCCGGCAACCCAGCCACCCCGTGCGGGGCCTGTGGCTTTGTGTCCCTGCCTTGCGACAGGTTTACTCTTTACGGAGGACGTCTGCTTGGTGCTGGTTTAATTAATGTTTATGACCTCCTTTGCAGTGCTGCGGGCTGCCAGCAATCAGCCCTGTGTTTGGTATTAATGCTCAAGTTCCGGGGCTCAATCATTTTCAATGGTAAAAACACTGACGCCTCGGTTGGCAGCTTGAGCAACATAGATTTTATGGTTGTGAGTATCGATGGCCAGATCGTCTGGAACCACGAGGTTTTGCGGTTCCGTGCCCCGATAACCGAACTCCATCTGAAAGTCCAGATTGTGGTCAAACATCAGTACGACACAACGTAACCGGTCGGACACGAAGATATTTCCCTGGCGGTCCGCTTCAATACTGGCGACAACTCCGAATTTCCCTGGGGCTCCACCGGGAACACCGAATCCTTCAAGCTTTGTCTGCGGGGCTGCGCGGAAGGCTGAAAAAAGCGGCGCGATGGTAAAGTAAATCGTGCCCTCCCCATCCACGCTGAACCCGCTCATATTGGCCCCCTTCAGGGTGGCAAGATCTTCCTGAACTTTTTTCAGCTGTGCCTGGTTGCGTGGTTTGCCGGGCTCGTTTGCCTTGATCATTTCAGCGATTTCCCTGCGGAAGTCATAGCGCTGCAGCAATTCGCCGGCCGGGGTTATGGCGATCACCTGCATCGATTCAGCATCAGCCAGAAGCAGGTGCCCTTGCTGATAGTCAAGAAAGTCCGGGGTGAACGATGCCAGCTCTTTTGTCAGCTCATTGGTTTTTATTTCGCCAATGGGTTCGCCGCGATAATTGAGCCGTTTAAGCGTGGCCACCGGAAACCGATAGAGCACGAAGATCTCGCCATTATCTCCAGCGGCGATATCAACAGCAGAGGTCAGGGCCAGGTTTTCGCCGAAGCCGAAGGTCTGCATGGCCGTATCGCTGAAAATCTGAATGGCGGAATCGGTTCGGTTGAGGGTATAGACTTCCCCCTGCTGGCGATCCACGGCGATGCGCGCCCACTGGGATGCTACCGGGCCGTTGAAGTCGGCCAGATGATAGAGGTAGCTGGCCGAGGTTTGGGCCGGTGCCGTAAGCGGGCTCAGGCTGAATAAAACCGTCAGGGTCAGCAACCAGGTTATGTTCAGGTGTGTTTTCATCATGGCTTCCAGTCAATGGCAAGTCCTGTGCCAAGCCAGAGTAAAATAAAAAAACTGAATGATATTGAAGAAGAACTGTGCTCTGGATGAGAAGGCGCCAAATCTCAGCAGTTGAATCTGGGGATTTGACCAGTCCGGATTTGTGGTTTCCCCAAATGCGGAGATGCTGGTTTGTGCCGATTAACGGCCGCTGACCAGTCGGTGAGCATCTCCATGGCAATCCAGGCAGCTGCGAAACTGGCTGTGCAGCGAGGGCGCATGGGGCAGACCATGGCAATCCCGGCAACGTGGGACGGATGGATGCCTGCCTTTATGACAGGAGACACAGTTGATTCCGCCATGATTGGTGTTGGTCGCGGCCAGGTCGCGACCCTGTTGTAAGTGGCAGGTGCGGCAAAGGTTCTCGGCAATATAGCCATGTGGGGCAATGGCCAGGGGTTGGTGGGCGGGGTGACAGAGCAGGCAGTCTGCTGAACTCTGGTTATTCCCATGGGGCTGATGGCACTCCAGGCAGGCCGGGATCTCTTTATGCTTGGTATGGCAACGATTGCAGAACAGTTTTGCATGTCGACTCGGCTCGTCCGCCATCTGCCTGCCGATGTCGGCATGGCAGGAAAGACATTCCTTGCGGGCTGGTTTGAGCGGATCACGCAGGGATTGCAGGGGCTGGTGCGGATCGACGTGGCAGTGGGTGCAATGGTCGATCCGGTCATGGGGCTGATCGTTGTGGCATGCGTTGCAGTCGAGAGTGAATTGGCCCGTGGCCGGCGGATGCTGGGGGTGGCAATCGAGGCAGCCGACCTCTGTCGCATGCCGGCCGCCGAAATTGCTGACGACCTGAAGCTGGGAAGAGTGGCATTTGCCGCAATCCGTTGCTTGCAGTTCGGTGGCTGCCTGCAGTAACGAAGGGGCGACAAGTCCCACCAGCAGGAGTCCGCTTACCAGGTTAAAGAGTTTAACTAGCATTTTTGCCAATCCAACCTTCCAAGGGGGGGATGGACAGTCATGGCAACTGCCGGAATGACCGCCAGGGATCTTCTCCTTGGAACCCCTCACCAGATCCTGAAGTATTTTCACGGTGTTTGCCGCCTAAAGCAAAATCGCGAGGCTGAACAACGCAGGAACAATACAGCGCAGCAGGATCATGCTACGCAATCACCATGCCACCGGCTGACGGTTGGCCTGGCGGACCGGGAAGCCTGCTGAATCGGGCTTTGACTGCTGCCGTTTCCGGGGGAACACTCTGGTCAGGCGAAGCCAGAGCAATCTTGTCGGGCATTTTCCCAGACCCGTTCTGGCCAATTGCCCAAATCTGGTTGCTCAAGAACTCGATCTAATGAGCTGAAGACCCTTGCTGGCTTCATTCTTCATCATCTTCCAGATATGGAATGGCTTTTGCTGCTGTTGCACAACATGATGTCATGTTGATGAAGCTGTTAAGTATGGTTAGCGGAGGTAAAATGCGTAAGGGGCCCTGGCAAGTCCAGATCATTGACGAGGAAATCGTCATCCTGCTCGCTGTTTCCAGAGCATATCGCAACAAGCCCATTGATATTATTTCGGCGGACAATGCGGATAAAGCCTTGGCGCAGATGGCGGTCTTCAATGTCAATCTTTTCCTGCTCGACCTCGACATGAAGGATCGCAGCAGTTTTCACCTGCTTGAAATTATGACCGAGCGCTCACCGGAAATCCCGGTCATTCTGATGACCACTCAGGATACCACTGCCCCGGGGTTGCTGGACAGGATTGCCGAAGTCAGGACCCAAGGGTGCTGGCATCTGCTTGAAAAGCCGTTCGATTATCAGAAGCTGCTCAGTTTTATCGATCGGGGGCTTGAGGAAAGCTTGCAGTCAAGCAGGAGTTCCCGACTCTGTGCCACTGCCGGTGCGGCAGAGAAACGCCGTTGCCGGCGGTTTTCCCGCCTGGAACAGATCAATATCTATCTTGCCGATGAGCAAGAGCCGGACAGCCGTTGTCTCCCTTTTCTCGCCACCTTGACTGATCTGTCCGTTGGCGGAATCGGCCTGGAAACCAGAAAGAAACTGCACGAAAAGCAGCTGATTCACTTTGATGAAAAATTTATGCATCAATCCGGTTTGGTCGTCTGGAGCAGGGAAGAGGATCTGGGGCATCGGGCCGGAATCAGTTTTGTTTAGCTCCTCTGACAAAGTAGTTCGGGCTCTTTAATGGCAATGATTTAGTTAAAATAAAAATTTGTTTTATCTGGAATAATGAGCTGTGCTATTCTTGATCGTTGTGGTTGGCAATCCTTCATGAGGTCGACACCCAGTGTAAAGTTTCTTTTCAGGACAACACCCTTTTATTCATTATCGGATGGTTTTCGTGCTATGAAGCGACAGGTTTTGTTCGGCCTGACAATTATGCTGGTGCTTTTCTTCATCGGCGGGCTCTATATTGTGTTTTCCATCGGCGGGGCCACCCAACAGCTGGAAAACGCCGTGGTGATGCACAGCGTTGCCGATTTCAATAATGAGATTCTGAACAATATCCGCAGACTCCAGTCCGATCTGCAACTGCTGGGACGACCGCAGGGGGTCAGCTCGGCAACCGTCAGTCTGCACGCCGATGCCTTGCTGGAATCCCTGACCTTAAGCGATGGACAACGTTATCCTGAGTCCATGCTTCAACAGCAGAATGCGTTGCATAAGTCCATCACCGTTTATACCGAAAATATTGCTGCCCTCCTCCAGACAGAGTATGGCCCGGATGGTTTTGAACGCGCCAAAGCCGATATCCTCATGCATGGTGACATGCTGGCACACGCCATCGAAGCCGTGACTATGACCGGCAACAAGCGGTTGACCGGACATGCTGAACATCTTCTGCAGGGGCTTTCCCGGATCAACAATTTTATCGTTTTCATGGTCGTTATCGGCCCCCTTTCCATTTGGTTATTGACGGCCTTTTTTCTGCAGCGTTTCACCGGTTCCGTTCATGTTCTGGTGGATGCCGCCAAAGTCCTCAAAGGCGGTCAGCTCGATTATCGTATCGATGGCGGACTCAAACATGAATTCAAGGAACTGGCCGACTCGTTTAACAGCATGAGTTCAAAACTGAAAAAAGAGCGTGATGAGCTGCAGTCTGTTCGTCAGCTGTACCAGACCTTGTTTGAAAGTGCCGGGGAAGGAATCCTGATTTTGGATCTGAGCTTCGGTCGGATTGGCCGGATTGTTTCCGCGAATCAGGCGGCTGCCGCGATGCATGGTTATTCCGTGGCAGAGATGCAAAACCTGAATATTGCCGACCTCAACAGCGGTGGCGGTTGTGATGAACGCCTGCAGTATGCCTTGGATGGGGTCTGGACCGAGTATGAGGTGGAACGCCGCAAAAAGGATGGCAGCCGTTTTTTGGCCGAAGTCAGTGTCGGTTTGCTCGATGTGGGTAACGAAAAATACGCATTAGCCTTTACTCGCGATATTACCCAAAGAAAAAAGGAAGAATCCGAACTGCAGCGGGCCAACCAGATGGCACTGGTTGGAGAAATGGCTGCCGGACTGGCTCATGAGATCAAAAACCCCCTCGCCGGAATCAAGGTTTCCCTGGAAGTACTGGCGGATGAACTGACTTTGAGCGAGGAAGACCAGGAACTCTTCAGCCGGGTCATCAACGAAACCAACCGGGTTGAGAAGCTGCTCAAAGGGCTGCTCAGCTATGCCCGGCCGCCCAAATTGCAGTTGGAGACGTTTGATCTGAACAAGTTACTTGACAATTCGATCAAGAACATCTTCATTGCCGGCCGCAGTTCCTCCCGTCTGGGGGTGGATATTGAGCGCAGTTACGCAGAAAACCTGCCGCCGATCGAAGCTGATTCGGCCCAGTTGCAGCAGGTGCTGTTGAATATCTTCCTTAATGCTATCGAAGTGATGGACACCGGCGGGCGTATTTTCGTCTCCACTCGTTATCGCCGGGATAATACGGTCAAAATCAGCATAGCGGATACCGGCAAAGGACTTTCCGCTTCCGAACCAAATGATATCTTTCAACCTTTTTATACCACCAAAAGCAAAGGGACGGGCTTGGGCCTGGCAATCTGCAAACGGATTATTGAGGAACATGGCGGGAGTATTGGCGCTGATGGTAATCGTTTCGGCGGGGCGACATTCACCATCATTCTCCCCTTAACCCACCAGCTACAGGATGTTTACGATGATAAAAAAAGGTCGGATTCTGCTGCTTGACGATGATGAGCTGATCATCTCGATGCTGGCGCGGTCGCTGCGCAAGGAAGGGTACGATACCCAGTTGCTGTACAGCTCTGCTCGGGCCGTGGAAAAGATTCTTGATTGGCAGCCGGACCTGATGCTCCTCGATATCGACCTGGGTGAAGAGCTGAATGGGCTCGATATTCTGCAGATGCTGCAGGAAGAATCTGTCAATTTCCCAGTGGTTATGCTGACCGGAGACGATTCCAGTGAGTCGGCCATCAAAGCGATGCGCTTCGGTGCGTCGGATTACCTGCACAAACCCTTCAATGTCGAAGAAGTCAAAATTGTTGTCGATCAGTTGTTGAAAAATTCACGCCTGAAGGACGAAGTCGCTTACCTGAAACGCTCGGAAGCCGCCGCGTTCGGCAAGGAGTTCATCGGTGAAGCAGGCATCGTTCGGAAAGTTCTGGCCGATGCACGAAAAATCGCCGAAGCTGGCGTCCCTTCGGTGCTGATCACCGGTAAGTCGGGAACCGGCAAGGAAGTCCTGGCCCGGAAGATCCATTCCTGGCGTTTTGCCCAGCACAAGGACTTCGAGACTGTCCCCTATATCGCTATCAACTGTACCGCTTTGCCCGAAAATCTAATCGAAGGGGAGCTGTTCGGGCATGTCAAAGGGGCCTTCACCGATGCCAAGAGTGACAAAAAGGGGGTCTTTGAACTGGCGGACGGTGGGACCTTGCTGTTGGATGAGATCGGCGAGATGCGGCCGGAGCTGCAGAGCAAGCTGCTCAGAGTCATTGAGGAACGGACCGTGCGCCGGATCGGGGGAAAGGTCGATTTGCCCATTGATGTCAATCTCATTGCCTGTACCAACCGGGATCTCAAGAAGCAAGTGCAGGAAGGGCTTTTTCGAGAGGATCTTTATTACCGGCTCAGTTCTTTTTCCATTCACCTGCCCCCGCTCAAGGAACGCGACCAGGATGTTCTCCTGCTGACACGGTTTTTTTTGGACACTTTTACCAGGAAATATTCCAAACCGGTGGTCGACAAAATTAAGCCGGATGCAGAGAAGCTGCTGCTGGACTATCCCTGGCCGGGCAATGTCCGGGAACTGCGCAATGTGATTGAGCGTTGTGTGGTCATGGAGAAACTTGACAGTCTGAGCGCTGACTGCCTGCCTCTTGATATCGGCGGACGGCAGTCCCAGTCCCCGGAACGGCGCAAGACTTTTCAGATTCTGCTGCCGGAAGAAGGGGTTTCCCTGGAAGAGGTCGAAAAAGAACTGCTGCGCCTGGCCCTGGAACGGACCGGCAACAATATGACCAAAGCCGCCGGTCTGCTCAAACTCAGCTACGATGCCATGCGCTACCAGGCCAAGAAACATGATCTGGTCTAGCCGGCGATGCCCGGGCTGCGAGTAAGGGGGGGAGGCTTGTTCAGGCTGATATCGTTTTATCGGGCAATTCCGCCAGCCGCTCAATAATCGGCAGGTGCTGGGTACAGCGCTGTTTACAGGCTGCGGGCGTTTATATCGGCGGGATCAGCGAAACGCATCCCTGCGAAGCTGACCTCTGAAATCTGGGGGCCGGTCTTGCCGAACGGTCGGTAAAGCATGGTTGCTCTCCCTGTCAGGTCGCTATGGCCGGAAGGACACAATTTGATGGATGGTGCGGTTTCCGAAGTGCCGGGTCGGTCAGCTGTTTTTGACCGGGGCTGAACTCTGCGTGTCCGAGCCGAGGAGGATTGCCAGCCAACGGGTTGATTCATTAACCTGCAGGGCAATTTTGACGATCATCGTCAACGGAACCGAGAGCAGCATGCCGACAGGCCCCAGAATCCAGCCCCAGAAAACCAAAGAAAGAAAAACGACCAATGCGGACAGGCCAAGTTTGCGGCCCATCAGGCGGGGTTCGACAATATTCCCCATAATCATATTGGTGATCAGGTAGAGTATGGCGACCAGCAGGGTCGGCAACCAGCCCAGTTGTACAGACGCCAGCAGTAAGGCCGGGACCGCCGCGATGATCGAACCGATATTCGGGACATAATTCAGTAAAAAGGCGATCATGCCCCAAAGCAGAGCATAATCCAGGCCGAGTAGCAGCAGACCCAGCGCAATGACCATGCCGGTCAGAAAACTGACCAGGGTTTTGATGGCCAGGTATTGACGCACCCCGTCGACAAATTTTCCGAATGTGGCCAGGGAACTTTCGGCATCGGTCAGGGCGGCACGCAGTTTATTCGGCATCCCCGCAGCTTCAAGCAGAATGAAGATGACGGTCAGCAGGATCAGGAATGAATTGGTGAGGACCCCGCCCGCGGTGGCCAGCATGCTGGCCGCTGATTGCATGATGGCGCCCGGATCAAAATGTTGCAGCAGAACCTGCCGGGAGATTTTGATCCCCATGTGTTCCAGCCAGCTGAACAGGCTCAGGGTTTGCGCTCTTAATTGTTCCTGGTAGGTCGGCAGCTGCTGGGTGAAACTGGTGACTGAAGTGCCGACAACAGTCAAAACTCCCAGCCCGCCCAGCATAACGATAGCGATGACCAGCAGCAGCGCCAGCGGGGCTGGAACCTTTTTCTGTTGCAGCCAGTAAAACGGTCCGGCGCAGACGATGGAAATGAAAAACGCCAACAGAAATGGCACGATCAGGGCCTGGGCAGTTTTCAGGCCGGCAAAAACAATGACCAGAGATGCCAATGTGAGCAGCAATCTGCTGCTGGTGGTTTCGCTTGCAGGGGGTGTCATAAGCCTCAATTGTCGCCAGGAAAAGTACCTGAAAAACTGTATCAGGGACAAATAAAGCTTATGAACGGGCGCTTGTCAATCTTTTCGGCAGGCGCTATTGCGTTTACTCTGTGGCTGCCGGGGTTACCGTGGCAAACCGCGCTACAGGGTGCAGCGCAACATTTTGATTCCGTCGCGAAAGTAGACTTCCATTTTGTTGGGGCGAATGGTGTTGATGACGCGGCCCATTCCGAAGACCGGATGTTGGACAACATCCCCGGGCTTGAACGCTGCCTTGATACTGTAATCGATAGCATCGGAGGCCTTGCATTCATTCAGTTGGGCGGCCCATTCCGTTTCTGTTTTTCCGACCCTGGGGGTTTTGGTCGCCGCGGTCTTGGTTCTGGGGGCGGGTTTTACAGTCGGGGCGACACTGCGGTAATTATGGACGCTGCCACAGGTGTTGCATTCAACCCGAACGACTTTGTTTTCGACCATCGCCACGATCGTGTGGTTGGTGACGTCTTTGCACTTACTACACCGGGATGCGATGTAATCACCGGCGGACAACTTTTTTTCAGACATACAAACTCCTTGCTAAAGGGAGCCGTTGTACATTGCCTGTCCTGCAGCTGTCAATGATCTTTACTGGAATTCTAGCAAAATTATTTGCGCCCGACGAGGCGCCGGAGGGCCCGTTTGGTGCCCCTGGAATGTTGTCTGCAGGGGCCATTGTATTGATTTTTAAAATATATTTTTCCGTCAGGCTAAACATTTTTTTGATGTTCTCGACGGGTTATATTGAGTGAATGTCCTGTGCCCATTTGACAGCATCAAGATAGGCCGAAGGAAGGAGCTGCTCATTGAGCTGGAGCGCGGCGGCCAGGGTCGAAACTTGGCTCCATTCGCCTTTTTCCATGGCGATGACCAGCTCAAGAGTTGTTTTTAATGGTCCGGGAATCCCGGTCAGGGCTTCAACAATGTCTCTTTCGACATGGATTTCATTGAGGATTTCATCAATTGGTCGGGACATGATGACGTCCAGCAACGAAAACAGCCCCATCAGGAACATGTCGGCCTGACGACTGCCCAACCCGCAGGGCAGGGCTAATTGTTCGCAGAGCCGGGCGCGGATCAGTGAGCTCGAAATCAGCTCGGCCGGCTTGTCATCGGCCATAAATGAGATGGAGAGCAGGGAGATCCAGGAGCGGATTTCGCGCAGTCCAAGCAGCGACAATGCCTGAATAATGGAGGTCACGCGATTGCGCAGGGCGAACGCCGCGGAGTTGACCAGTTTGAGGAGCTTATAAGACAGCGATACTTCACTTTGGATGGTCTTGGCCAGTCTTTTAAAGTCGACCTCTTCAGCGTGAACATCGCGCAAAATGCGCAGAAACTGCATCTTGTTGGTTGGAATGTCTTTTCTGGAGATAATCACCGGTTTGGCGAAAAAGTAGCCCTGGAACAGCTGATAACCCATTTTCTTGGCCTGCTCGTAGACATCCGGGGTTTCAACTTTTTCGGCGAGCATTTTGATCCCCCGCGGGATCATGGTTCGGGCCAGCTCTTCCTGCTGCTGAACATCACTGAGCAAAAAGTCGACCTTGATGATGTCCGCAAGCTCCAAAAGAGGTTCATAACTCTTATGATAGACGAAATCGTCCAGGGCCAGCACATAGCCTTGTTCTTTCAAGCGTCGGCAGGCGTCAATCAGGGTGGCATCGATTTCGACATCTTCGAGAATTTCGACAGCCACCTGGTGGCGGGGTAGCGTCGTCATCAACTCTTCAATCAACACCCGGCGGGTGCAGTTGATGAACGCCCGAGTTCCGCCGGTCATTTCTTCCAGATCAAAGAGCAGGTTGCTGTTGGCGATGACGCTGGCCGCTGCATGATCCTGATCGTCGCAGTCGAAATAGTTGTGCAGGCCGGATCGGAAAAGCAGCTCGTAAGCTTGGACGCGACCTCTGGTGTCAAAAATCGGTTGCCGAGCGATGAAGTGTTCCAACGTGCGGTCCTTGAGAGAGTAGGTAGTTTGTAACCAAATGTTACTTAATTAATTGAAACGAGGAAATTTTAGCATTTTCCCCAGACTCATTGCCAAATAACTTATCCTGTTCAGAGCAACTATTGACGATGTCTGAACTATCGGCTAATCTTATCAGGTTTTTGTCACGGATTCTTGTTATAAATAGCAAGATCTCTCTTTTGAAAAGGATGGGCTTATGAAAAAGTTGACGTTGTTGCTGGTTGTTCTGGTTCTCGGTGCCGTGACTGCTGCGCTTGCCGTCCCCCCCGGAAAAACTCTCACCTTTGACAAAAGTCCGATGGGACCGGTGGTTTTCTCGGGGACTGTCCATAAAGATGCCGGAGTCAGTTGTAAAGAATGTCACAACCCGGAGATGTTTCCGAAAATGAAACAAGGCACTGTCGAAATCACTATGGCGAAAATTTATGCAGGCGAGCTCTGTGGTAAGTGCCATAATGGGACTCGTGCGTTTGAGGCCAAAAAGAATTGCACCCGCTGTCATAAAAAGTAACTTTTCTGTTCCGCTAAGACAATTTTCCATTGAACAGCCCGCGACTTGTCGCGGGCTGTTTAGCTCAGGGCGCTTACCTCCCGATCTTTGCTCTATCCTCTGAATATTTGAAATTAGTGCATATATAAACACCGGACCGCCGCTTAGCGGCAGCCTTATTGCCCACTGAATGCCCCGCTGGAACTGGGCTGCGGCATTGCTTCTTGCCCATCTTTGCTGGTTAAATGCCGTTCTGGACTCATTTTGCATCTTAGCTTGTTGTCATCTGGAAGCACTGGATACCAATAGTTAAGTTTTCAAATTAGAAGCGAGCAGTTTTCCGTTGTGGCAAGGAAATCAAAGGCTTGCGCGGTGGTGTACACCATTACGCCGCACAAGTAAGCCTGCAGATTGACGCTGCTACAGCGGAAAAAAGCCGTTTCCGGATGAAAATTAGCTTACATCCGTTGCCGCTGGGGCCGCCCCAGGTAGAAAAGTCCTGGCGCTCCGTCGATCGGGCTTGAAATCTGTGCGCCTGTAGCGCTACAGTGCAGCGGTTTCTTCCTCTTTCACAGGCACACTCTCATGATTTTACAGGGAACTTTGGTCAATGTCGGGGCTGTAGTGGTCGGCAGCCTGCTTGGGCGCTGGGCCGGCCGGTTTCTGTCTCCGCGCTTGCGCCAAACGATGATGGCCGGGCTTGGGCTGGCTGTTTTGCTGATCGGTTTACAACTGGCCTTGCAAAGTCAGCAACTGATGGTGGTTATCGGCAGCCTGATTTTTGGTGGTTTACTGGGGGAACTGATCGGGATCGAAGCACGCCTGGAACGGTTTGGCCAGAAACTGCAGGCGAGATTTTCCGGATCAGGCGGAATCGCGGAAGGCTTTGTCACCGCCAGCCTGCTGTTCTGTGTTGGAGCCATGGCGATCATGGGTGCGCTGCAGGACGGACTGGGCGATCGTCCGACAATTCTTTATGCCAAGGCCGCCCTTGACGGAGTTGCGGCCATCGCCCTGACCTCAACCCTGGGCATCGGGGTGATATTTTCAGTGATCCCGCTGCTGCTCTATCAAGGGAGCATCACCCTGGTCGCTGAGCTGGCCAGTGCGGTGTTGACGGAACCGGTTATTTCTGAAATGAATGCGGTCGGGGGCTTGCTGATTGTTGCCATTGCCTGTGATCTGCTCGGTTTCAAGCGACTGCCGGTCGGTAACTTACTGCCGGCAGTTCTGGTCGCCGTTGTTTTGCTCTGGAGCTTCGGCCTTGCTTAACTGCCGGTTAGCTGCAAGGATTGGTTATTTTGCTGACCACCTTCTGTAATTCCTGAAGCTGATAGGGTTTTTTCAAAAAGCCGGCGAGTCCCTTGCCGGCAAAACGCTGCGTTACGTCGATTTCATTGTAGCCGCTACAGATAATGACCTGTACTGCCGGATCAATCCGCCTGAGTTCACGGAAGGCTTCCTCGCCGTCCATGTGCGGCATGGTCAGGTCCATCAGGACGAAGCGAATGTCCTGTCGCTGCTGCTGGTAAGAGGCAAGGGCCTCGAACCCATCGGCGGCGGTTAAAACGTCAAACCCCAGTTCTTCAAGCATGGCCTTGCCGATACTGCGCAGGCTTTCCTCATCGTCCACCAGCAGGACCTGGCCGGTGGCTTTAACCTGGACCGGTTGATCAACTGCTTCAATCCGCTCAGCCACTAGTGTCGAAGCTGGAAACAGGACTTTGAAAGTGCTGCCCATCTGTGGTTCGCTATAAACTTTTATCGCCCCGTTATGGCCGCGAACAATCCCGAGAACTGCTGCCATGCCGAGGCCTCGACCTGAAAATTTGGTGCTGTAAAATGGTTCGAAAATCCGGCTTATATCGTTTTTTGGAATGCCGCAGCCGTTATCTGCAATTTCCATGAAGACGTAATGTCCGGCGGGTAAATCCTCATCCAGCCAGGTTTCACTCAGGTAATTTTTATTACAGAATTGGGTTCCTGTGGTGATTGAGATGACGCCGTTTTTTTGACCTAGAGCTTCAGAAGCGTTGATGACCAGGTTCATGATAATTTGCCGCATCTGAGTGGCATCGGCTTCAATGGTTGGCAGCGCTTCAAACAAGTCAAAACTAATGGCGGCTTTTTTACTGATGGAGACTCCCAGAATCTGCTTCATCTCAATAATCAATACATTGAGATTGAGGGGCTCGACGATGAATTTCCCTTTGCCCGAATAGGCCAGCATCTGGTTGGCAAGATCTGCGGCCTTGGCCGCGGCCGATTTGATCTGTTCCAGATTCGGTCTAGCCGGAGATTCATTGGCAATCCGCCTTTGGGCTAGTTCACAGTGACCAATGACAGCCATCAGGATATTATTGAAGTCGTGGGCAATTCCCCCTGCCAAAACGCCCAAACTTTCCAGCTTTTGCGCCTGAAGCATTTGTTCTTCAAGTTTTCTTTGCTTGTTTTGAGCTTCAATCTGTTCGGTGATATCCCGGGTTATGTTCAGCAGGCAGAGTTCGCCATTGAGGTCAATAACCCGAGCGGACATCATCCCGTAAATAATACGTCCATGCCTGGTCTGGAATTTGGCGATAAAACCACTGACCTCGCCATCGCGCCGCAACAGTTCAATCAGGGCGTCGCGATCTTTTTTGTGATACCAGATATTCAGCTCTGGAGAGAGGGAGCTTTTGCCGATGACTTCCTCTTCGGTCCATCCGGTAATGTTGGTAAAACCTTGGTTGATCTCAAGATAGACCCCATCATCCAGGCTATTGATGTTGATAGCGTCAGGGCTTAGTTTGAATGCGCGGGAAAATTTTTCCTCTGATAGCCGGAGGGCATCTTCCATCTTTTTGCGCTCGCTAATATCCCGCATGAAAGAGTGGAACGTGCCATCCGGGAGGATGCTGCTGTTCATCTGAATGGCCACCGTGGTTCTGTCCTTCCGGGTCAGCAGGCGTTCGGCAAGGACCGTCTGTCCTGCCCTGAGCAGGTCAAAGCGAAGAGGGATGCGCTCCTTTTCCGTGACGGAGAAAAGTTCTCCGATGTTCATTCCGATCAGCTCATCCTTGCTGTATCCGCACAGTTTAAGAGCACTCTGGTTGGCCTCGATAATATCCCCTTGCGGATTGCCCAGAAAAATTGCGTCAGCGGCATTTTCAACCAGTACCTGATAACGGGAGCTGGTGCTGCTGAGGATACGCAAAGATTCTTCAAGCCGCTGATTTTTTTTCTTCAGCTCGACAATTTCCCGTAAGGGGTCCGTGA
Organism: Geopsychrobacteraceae bacterium; assembly: GCA_963668145.2. Lineage (GTDB taxonomy): Bacteria > Desulfobacterota > Desulfuromonadia > Desulfuromonadales > Geopsychrobacteraceae > Seleniibacterium. Next base: position 121,613 of record CAXXJU010000013.1, on the reverse strand, counting down.
CGGTACTTTTCATTTCAGACATTCCCTGACCTTTAATAACTTATTGTTTTTAAAGGTTCTATTTAACATTTATCAGTTGAAAAACCAACCTAATCTTTTCTGGCAGGGAAGCGACAAAGAGTCAGGAACGGATTCGTTGACAGAGCAGCCCGACAACAATCAGGATCAGGCCGATGAAGGTTGAGGCAAGGATCTCTTCGCCGACCAGAAAATGAATGAACAGCAAAGAGAGAAACGGTGACAGGAAAATCAGGTTGCTGATTTTGGCGGTATTGTCGGTCAGTTTCATGGCCATAAGCCAGAACACAAAACAGGCCCCCATTTCAAAGGTGCCGACATAGGCGGCTCCCAGCAAGCCATGAAAATCAGGGATCCGCAGCTCGGTGGTGAGCAGATAACAGCCGAGGACAAATGGGAAGCTGGCCAGAAAATTGACGAACAGGCCGACGATCGGATCGCGTTGATCACGGGTGCTGAAGATCCAGTACAGAGCCCAGATGATCGTGCTGAACAAGGCGAGGGCGACTCCGAACGGGTCGGTAAAGTGCAGACTGAGAGGGTGGCCTTCGGTGGAAATGACCACCACTCCGCCATAGCTGATCACCAGCGCCAGCCACTGGGGCCAGCGGATCTTCTGTTTGAGCAGGGGAACCGCCAGTAACGAAAGGGTGATCGCCCAGGTGTAGTTGAGGGGCTGAGCTTGTTGGGCGGGGAGCAGCGCGTATGCTTTGAACAGGACCAGGTAGTATAGAAAAGGGCTGAGAATCCCCAGGAAAATGGACAGCAAGTACTCTCTGGAGCTGCAGTGAAAGGCCTCCATGAACTTTCCCTGTTTGAGCAGAATCGCTCCGAGCAGAAGGGTGGAAAAAGATCCGGAGTAAAGCAGCAGTTCAATGGGAGTCAGAAACCGCAATGCCAATTTGAAGGCCGTTGCCACCGTGGACCAGAGCAGGACTGCGGTGAGAGCATAAAGAATGGCTTTGCGCTGCTGATTCATGGATGCTCCTCGGAGATAATCTCCCGGCGTCGTTTGACAACCAGGGAGACCAGGCCGGTAAAGATCAGGGCAATCCCGCAGATTGCCACGCTGTCCACCTGCTCCTTGAGAACCAGAATACCCAGGATTCCTGCGGTCATCGGTTCGGCCAAGGTCAAGGTGGTGGCTGTGGCGACCTGAACTGTCTGCAGGCCGCGGGCGAACAGCCAATAGGACAGCGCCATGGAGGCCAACCCCAAGTGCAGTGCGACCGCCATTGCTCGGGGTTGAAGGAGCCAGTTCAGATCCATATGGAGCAGCGCGGGGAGCAGAAAAATGGCGCCACCACAGGTCACCACCGCAACGACGGCGTTGGGAGAGTGCTGCTCAAGGATGCCCTTAATGATCAGAGTGTACGCGGCGTAGGAAGCCCCGGCGCCGAAGGCCAGGGTAATTCCGAACAGGTCGACGGAGATATCTCCGCCGCTGAGACTTAACAACACGCAGCCGCCGATGGCCAGGATGGTGGCGCTGAACCAGCGTCTGCTGGGGCGCTCGCCGCGAAAAATCAAACCGAGCAAGCCGCCGGCCACCGGAGCGCTGCCGATGCCGACGATGGTGCCGACGGCAACCCCGGTTCTGGCCACTGCGGAAAAAAAAACACAATTGGTAGCTGGCGGTAAATATGGACGCCAGCAGGGTCGGCCAGAACGGCCAGTCACGGAATCTGCCCAATTCCTTATGTCTGACCGCCAGGAACAGCAACGCCAGTCCGCCGATCAGCAGACGTAACGCACCGATCACTCTGGAGTCGAAACCTGGCGGGGCGAACGCCTGGGCGGTTCCGGTTGTCCCCCAGAGTAAAGCTGCACCGAGTACGAACCAGGCGCCGGTCGATTTGGAAGGAGTGGCTTGCAGCAGTTTCAAAACGGGGAACTCCCTTGCTGGAGAAGCTGCTTGAGGTGCTTGGCAAACGGCCGTTGCAGCACGAAAATAGCCGTCAGGCGACCGCAGACATAGGCCGCCGCCGCGGCGACTGCACCCGGTAGCGCAAAGTATACCACTGAGATCAGCAGTAGGGCGAAAATTCCAGCGGCTTCCAGAGCTGTTGCCAAAGATATTGGCCGGGTGTGCTGAGCGACGATCAGGATTGAGCGCTGAAACGAGATCAGGACGGTCAGGGCCGGAAAAATTGCCGTCAGCTGAAGGGGCAGAACCGCAAACGTGCTGAGTGTTTCACTGAGCCCGGAAACCCCATGGAACCAGAAATGATGCAGCGGGGTAAAGGCGATGAGACTCAGGCCGCCGGAGGTGAACAGGCCCAGGCCGATGGCAAAGTTGCGAACCCGTTGATAGTTGGCTCGATTTTCGCCGAGCAAAGCAATGGCAACTTCCTGGTAGGAAAGCCCAAAGGCGCGAAAAATGAAAGTCAGCCCGTAAATCACCGGCATAACGGCAAGGGACTCGACCGCCGCCGGGCTTTTTCCCAGAAAGAAGGTGACCATCGGATGAATTGATAGCCCGATAAAAGGGGTCATCGCCAGGGGCAGATAGTAGTGGCCGATAGCTCGATAACTGAGCGGTTGTTCTGCCGGGCCAGGAGCTTTGCCCAGCAGTTCGGCGACGGCATGGCGAGCCAGAAACCTGGTCAGCAGCGCTTCTGCAGTGACCCCCGCCGCCAGGGACAGGGCTCCGATGGTTGCACCGGGCAGAGAACTGAAGAAAAAGCAGCACAGCGCACTGCCGGACATGAAGATCAGGCGAAACACGGTCGCCGCGGCAACCCGGCGGGTTTTATGGGCTGCAATCAGCACGCCCTGGTAAAACCGGCGCAAACCGATGGCGCCGGGCCAGGGCAGCAGGCAGAGCAGGGCGCTGTGAATTAACCTGGAAATGTCGGGCGGCATGCCGAACAGGCCCTCGATAAGCGGATGATACAGCTGTGGTAACAGGCCCAGCCCAAACAACAGGGTCACGCTCAGGCTCAGCCAGAGGGAAAAATTGCGCAGGCGCAGATAGCTGTCCCGGCTGCGACAGAGGGCGGTACTGGCACTCATCAGCATGATCACCGGTGATTCGGCGACCATGGCAAAGGCATAGGCCACCCCGTAGGCCGCCAGGTTCTGCTGTTCCGCGCCCAAGCGGGCGATAACTGCGGCAATGAAAGGCCCCTCAACCGACATCATCAGCCAGGTTGTGGCAAGGGGAAACCAGAAGCGCAGAATCTGCACATACGAATATCTAGGCGATAAATTTTTCATGGTTCACGTTTTATGAAGAAGGGGCTCTTGGCTGGGGGCAGTCGCCGCAGGAAGGCGCTCACCGCGTCCAACTCAGGCCTTGGTAGAGGTTCTGCCTATACCATAAACGGAGTGTCGATTGACAGCACTTTTCCATTGCTTCCAGGGTTCTTTATTCTTTGTCGAGTTGGCTGATTTAGGATTGACGCTGATGGTGCATTCGGTTAGTTTGTTCTAAGATTTTCTGGGGTTAGAATTCTGATAGTAATTGATATTGCGTATTGAGCGAATGACTGTCTGGAAAAGAAGGGATTTTTTTTGTCCGGCAGTAATAAATACGAATGAAATATATCGTTGCTACCATGATATCGCCGGGTTGTTTGATTTTCGCCAGGGAGCATTCCGGTTGGCAGACATTCTGGCAAAAACTGCGTTGAGAAATGAATCATGTCCCGACCCATCAGTGCGCTTTATACCCCGCAAGAAATGTCTGAAGAGGAATTCTGCGCGAGATTTTCAGTTCGCAATGAAATTCTCGAGAGCCTGGTTTCAGAAGCGGTTGCGACCGGTCATCGTCAGACGCCACGCCATGTCATCATCCAAGGGCAACGCGGACAGGGAAAGTCCAGCTTGCTGCGGATGGCCTATCTCAAAATTCGCGATAACCAGCAAACGCAGGACTGGCTCCTCCCGCTGTTGTTCAATGAAGAGCTGTACCGGATCGGCCGACTCTATAAATTTTGGGAATACACTGCGGAACTGTTGAGTTCTTCACTCGGCTTCGAAAAGTTGCCCGCAAGATTCGCAGAAGAATCCGAGAACCCCTATTACGAAAATGACTGTCACCTGATTATTGAAAAGGAACTGCAGAAAAAGAATGTCTGTCTGCTGCTGCTTATCGACAACATCGGGGAGTTGATTTCCAAGCTGAGAACTCATGAGCAGCTGCGGCTCCGGGACATTCTTGTCTCCACCAGCCGAATTCGTATTATTGGGGCATCTTCAGCCCTGATGGAAAAACATTTTGATCAGGGGACACCATTCCACCAGTTTTTCAAGGTCGTCCAACTGACCGGTCTGGATGCTGAAGAAACTCGTACTTTACTGGGCCATTTGGGTGATGATCAGCAACAAGAGAAAATGCGAAAAATTCTTGAGGAAAATCCCGGCAGGATTGAGGCCCTGCGCAGATTGACCTCCGGGGTTCCGCGAACCATCCTGCTGCTGTTCGAGATCCTGCTGGGTAAAAGCGGTGACGCGTTGCACGATCTGGAAAACCTTCTCGACCGGGTGACTCCGCTCTATAAACATCAGATGGATGACCTTTCTGTTCAGCAGCAGGAGATCGTCGACACCGTTGCTCTGGCCTGGGACGCTGTCGGTGCCGATGAAATTGGCCGCGCTTGTCGCATGCCGCGTAATCAGGTCATGATTCATCTCAAACAATTGATAAAGGGCCGGATCATTCACCAGGAACAGACGTCCGGGACAAATAACCTGTATCGTCTTGAAGAGCGGTTTTTCAATATCTGGTACATGATGCATAACGGCCGCCCCGTTGATCGGCGACGGACGCTTTGGTTGGTTCGTTTTTTACAGACCTGGTGTAGTCGTGACGAGCTGTTTCACCAAGCCGAACGCCATCTGCAAGCCATTCAGGAAGGGAGCCTCAAACCTCAGCATGCTCGGCTGCTGACTGACGCATTGATATCGGCTGGACTGTCCAGCGAGCAAGAAGATCGGCTGATCAAGGCGACCCGGCAAATTGAAGGTCACGAACATTCCTTTTCAGAGCGACGTTTCGATGATGTTGTCAGCGATTCCCCATTGCAGGAAGCCGCTCTGAAAAAGGAAAAGAGCCTGCTGAAGAGGGCCGAAAAAGGCAAACCGGCAGCCCTGTTTGACCTTGCTCTGCATTATGAAGAACAGTTTGCACGGTATCGGGATGCCGAACGTTATTACCTGCTGGCTGTTGACAAAGGTCACATCGGTGCCATGAACAACCTGGCACTGCTTTATCGCAAAAAATTAGAGCGTTATGCCGATGCCGAACGCTACTTCCTGATGGCGGTGGAGCATGGTCATGTCGGTGCCATGAATAACCTGGCATTATTGTATCGACGTCATTTTCAGCGCTGCGAGGATTCTGAAAGCTACTACCTGCTGGCCATTGAACGGGGCCATATGGATGCCATGTTCAACCTTGCCCTGCTCTATGAAGAGCATTTCCAGCGTTATCAGGATGCTGAACATTTTTACCTGCAGGCTGTTGAAAAAGGGCATGTCGCGGCCATGTTCAATCTCGCTCTGCTGTACGAGGAGCGCCTGCAGCGTTTCGAGGACGCTGAAACCTATTATCTCCTGGCTGCCGAACAAGGGCATGGTGCGGCCATGGCCAACCTGGCGTTGCTTTACCAGCGCCATTATAGCTCCTTTGAAAAAGCTGAGAAGTATTACCTGCAGGCCGTCGCAGTGAATGACTCGGGAGCCATGAACAATCTTGCTTTGCTTTATCAGCAGCACTTCGAACGCTATGAAGAGGCCGAACGATATTATCTGCAGGCCATTGCTTTGGGACAGGCCAGCGCCATGAATAACTTGGGGCTGTTATATCGTCGTCACTTTGATCGTTATGAGGAGGCTGAAAAGTATTATTTGCTGGCCATCCAACATCATCATGTCGGAGCTATGTTTAACTTGGCGGTTTTGTATCAGCAATGCCTGGGGCGTTATGAGGAAGCTGAAAAATATTACCTGCTGGCCATAAAATATGGCTGCCTTGATGCCATGTTCAACCTCGCCCTGCTCTATGAGGAATACTATGGGCGTTATGAAGATGCTGAAAAATACTACTTGATGGCGATCAAACATGACCATTCCGATGCCATGTTCAACCTGGCGTTGCTTTATGAGGAACGGCTCAAGCGTTTTGAAAATGCCGAGCGCTATTATCTGCTGGCCATCGAAAAAGGGCACACCGGAGCGATGCTGAATTTATCCCTGCTCTATTTTGAGCAGGCCGAAAAATATTCCAGGTGTCTTGACCTCAGTTGCCGAGTTGCCGAGCTGAAAGAGCTGCAGCAGGATCCTCTGGCCCAACTGCAACTGGTGCGGGTTCTGCTGTGGGGCGGGCGGCATGAAGAGGCTTTGAATGCGCTTGACCGGGTTGTTCCGCTGCTTGATCTGGAGCGTGATGCGGGATTATTCAGCGGGGTCCTGTTGTGTTTGGCCGCCGCCGGCCAGGTCGGGCCAGCTTTGCGGCTGTTTGAAGACAGCTGGTATAAGCCTCTCTGCCTGCAAGATCGTTTCAAACCCATCTACTTTGCCTTGCTGTCCAAAGCCGGTCAGGAACGTGAGGATGATTTCCGGAGGATGGGGGGCGAGTTGCAGGAAACGGTCGATGAAATCCTCCTTGCCATGACAGCCCAGGAAGTGAAATATTTTTCCTGGGCTCCGGAAGAGGTCACTGCCCAAAGCTGAGCAGGTGGCAGGGCGCATTTTTGCACCTTTTCCCCCCTCTGTAAGACTGCTCCTCAGCCGCCAACCCGGGCGGTCACGCCGCACGCATCGAAACAGGCGATGGCCCTGGAGATGTCGTCCTGACTCGGTTCTGCCAGTCCTTCATCCTGATAAACTCCGCCAAGTTTCTTGTATTTATGAGCAGCAATCGCGTGGTAGGGGAGCAGGCTGACTGTTTTTGGTTTTCCCTCCAGGGTGGAGATGAACTTGGCGGTTTGGGACAGATTGGCCTGATCCGCATTGATCCCTTTGATGAGCGGGATGCGGATATCGATCCGGGCACCGGTTGCCGCCAGGACGGTCAGGTTGCCGAGGATTCTTTCGTTGCCGACCCCGGTAAACTGCCGATGGCGGTCCGAATCGATCAATTTCAGGTCGTAGAGAAACAGGTCGGTCCGTTCGGCCACGGTCAGCAGGGTTTCTGTCGGCACATGGCCGCAGGTGTCGACAGCCCGGTGAATGGCCCGTTCGCCGCAGCTGTCAAGGAGCGGGATCAGGTAGTCGGGGTAGAGCAAAGGTTCTCCGCCGGAGCAGGTGACCCCGCCTTGTGACTGGTCGAACAGGGGGCGTTCTTTTTCAATAATCTCAAGTAATTCAGGAAGATTCTTGTAAAAGCCGGACAGTTCAACCGCGCGGGTCGGGCAGATGTCGGCGCAGGCCCCCGCAAAGGGTGCAGCGCTGTGGATCGGTGACAATCCCTGCCGTGGTCAGGGTACAGGCCTGCTGGGGGCAGACCTTGATGCATTCGCCGCAACCGATGCATTTGCCGGCGGTGAATAATTTCTGCGCTCGGGGGGAAATGCTTTCCGGGTTGTGGCACCAGGCACAGCGCAACGGGCAGCCTTTGAAAAATACGGTGATGCGGATGCCGGGTCCATCGTTGATGCAATAGCGCTTGATATCAAAAAGCAGGGGTTGGGTCATGACCTGTTATTCCCGGAGTAAGTGCCGTTATCTCATTACGGAAGAGCGGAGTCGCCCCGCTTGAGCAGACTCAACCGGGGCGGCGACAACAGACTTGTAAGCAGCAGCTAAAAAGCCTCGTTTTCGGTCCGCTCGATGATCTCCTGCTGCAGATCGGCGTTCATGTCGTTGAAATAGTCACTGTAGCCAGCCATGCGCACCAGCAGATCCTTGTATTCTTCAGGATTCTTCTGGGCCGCATAGAGGGTTGCCGTATCCACAATATTGAATTGGATATGGTGTCCGCCTAGATTGAAGTAACTGCGGACCAGCTGACCCAGTTTGACAATATCCTCATCCCGTTTGAGCAGACTGGGCAAAAAGCGCTGATTGAGCAGGGTTCCACCCGACATGGTTTGATCGAGTTTGGTCAACGAACGGATAACCGCTGAGGGACCGTGGGTGTCAGCGCCATGAGAGGGCGAGGTGCCGTCGCTGATGGATTTTCCGGCCAGTCGACCGTTGGGGGTGGCACCCATGACCTTGCCGAAATAGATGTGGCAGGTGGTCGACAGCATGTTGAGGTGGAAGGTTTCCCCTTTGACATTCGGTTTGCCGTCAATGGCCTGGAGCAGATCGGCGTAGACCTGCAGGGCGATGCTGTCGGCATAGTCGTCATCATTACCAAAGAAGGGGGTGCGGTTGACAATGGTCTGGCGCAGGAACTCTTCGCCGCTGAAGTTTTTAGCCACCGCGTCAAGAATCCGCTCCATGCTGAAGGTGGCGTCTTCGAAAACATGCTTCTTGAGGGTTGCCAGGCTGTCGGTGACCGTTCCCAGCCCGGTACACTGGATGTAATTGGTGTTGTAGCGCGGTCCGCCGTCGTAATAATCCTTGCCCTTGCTGATGCAATCGTCAATGACCACCGAAAGCAGCGGGGCCGGGGCATATTTGCCGAACATCCGGTCGATGTAGTTGCTGACCCGGACCTTGAGGTCAACGATATAGTTCAGCTGTTTGACAAAGGCGTCATAGAGTTCCTGGTAGGTTTGAAATTCCCGCGGATCGCCGGTGGCGATGCCGACCTGCTTGCCGGAGACCGGGTCGACTCCGTTATTGAGGGTGACTTCCAGAATTTTCGGCACGTTGAGGTAGCCGGTCAGGATAAAGGCTTCTTTACCGAAAGCACCGACCTCGATACAGCCGCTGCAACCGCCTTCCCGGGCATCGCGCAGGGATTTGCCCTGGCGCATCAATTCCATGACATAGACGTCGGGGTTGAAAATGGACGGGTAACCATGCCCCTGGCGAATGACTTTGCAGGCTGCGTGCAGGAAACGGTCCGGGGTTTTTGTGCTGATATGGACCGCATTGCCCGGCTGCAGGATATGCAGTTCTTCAACAATTTCCAGCATGATATAGGAAACTTCACTGACGCCGTCCTTACCGTCGCCGGTGATACCGCCGATGTTGAGGTTGGTGAAGTCGTTGTAGGTGCCGCTTTCCCGGGCGGTAATCCCGACCTTGGGCGGGGCCGGATGATTATTGACTTTGATCCAGAAGCAGCAGAGCAGTTCTTTGGCTTCATCCCTGGTCAGCCGATCGGCAGCCAGGTCTGCGGCATAGAACGGGGCCAGGTGCTGGTCGAAGTGACCGGGGTTCATGGCGTCCCAGCCGTTCAACTCGGTAATGGTGCCCAGATGTACGAACCAATACATCTGGATGGCCTCACGAAAGGTCTGCGGGGCATGGGCCGGGACCCGGCGACAGACCGCCGCGATCTCCCGCAGTTCCCCGGCCCGCTGCGGGTCTGCTTCGGCCGCTGCTCGCTGCTCGGCCAGTTCGGCGTGACGCTCGGCAAAACGGATCAAAGCCGTGCAGGAGATGTCCATGGCCTTGAGTTCTTCGAAACGGTCGGTGGCCTCCGGATCGTTGAGATAGTCGAGGGCGGCAATCCGGGCGGCGATCTGCTCTTTGAAGTCGAGCATGCCAAAGCGATAGATTTTGCCATCCAGGGCCGTGTGGCCCGGTGCCCGTTGTTCCATGAATTCGGTAAACAGACCTGCTTCATAGGCGGCCTGCCAGGGTTGCGGGACATGGCCGAAAATCCGTTCGCGCACCGTCCGCCCTTGCCAGTAGGGGATGACTTCGCGGGCGTAACAGTCGATATCCTCTTGACTGATATGATAGCGCTGCTGGTCGCGGGTGTTGAGCACCTGGAAGTCTTCAACACTATGGCACGTCAATTCCGGAAAAGTCGGCACCGCCTTGGGAGCCGGCCCGCGTTCGCCGACGATTAGTTCATCGGCACCGATATACAGCGTTTTCTTTTCGCAGTGATCGAGAAAGTTCATTGCCCGCAGCACCGGAATAGAATACTTGCCGTAATTTTCTTTATAAAAGGCGGTCTCATGCAGGGCACGCTCGATGGAGAGGCTCGGCTCCGTTTCCACGCTCAGCTTCCGCAGCCGCTGAATTCTCGGGTTCATGCCCGGTCCGATGCAGTCGGCTGCAGCAGCGGGGTAAAAGTTTCCTTCACTTGAGGGTTTCCGTTCCGGAGGGGTTGTTTGGTTGATATCGCTCATGGGGTATCCTTTTCTGCACTGCTTTGAAAGGGGCTGCCGTGGTGGTCATTTTTGCTATGGCCGCCAGCACCCTGCCGAAAATCAAGGCGACCTTGCGGCGGCCTGTCTTAGATTGCCAGTATAGCAATATTAGCAATAAAGGTGCCAGCCGTGATTTTTTCGCTCTGGTTGCTAACTGCTCAACAATCCATGGATAATGGATATCCAGAGGGACGGGGCCGGCGCGTTTTCTTTCGTGGATATTCAATTTCGAATATTTTTATTCATTCGTAAGTAAATACGAAGAAAGAGGGTGATGGTTTGTTCCTCCTGTCTGATGGTCTCGCGTGCCTGCCTTCGCCTTGCGTTAAAAAATAAAAAGACTGGTAAAATGTCGCCGCTGTTGATATCGTAACCTCATCTATTCTCAGGGCGGGGTGAAATTCCCCACCGGCGGTAACTCTTCTTGAGAAGCCCGCGAGCGCCTTTATCAAAGGGATAAAGGGTCAGCAGATCTGGTGTGATTCCAGAGCCGACGGTTAGAGTCCGGATGAAAGAGGATACGACAGAATTCAATCTGACTATGCGGTTTCGCCGCGGATTGTTCCTGCCTATCGCAACGCCCTGATTCATGATTCTTTTTTTCAGGAGCATTGTGCCATGAATCAGCCCATTCACTATCTTTTCGGTACCTCTGAACAACGGGTCGAACGCGCTTTGACGGCCCTGCGCAACGGTCACGGCGTCCTTGTCACGGATGACGAAGACCGTGAGAACGAAGGCGATATGATCTATTCGGCGGAATTCCTCACCAAAGAGCAGATGGCGTTACTGATCCGCGAAGGCAGCGGGATCGTTTGCCTGTGCCCTGCCGGAGGAAAAAGTCAAGCAGCTGCAACTGCCGATGATGGTCCAGGAGAATAACAGTCAATACGGCACGGCCTTTACCGTCAGTATCGAAGCCGCCCGAGGGGTGACCACCGGGGTTTCCGCTGCCGATCGGGTGACCACTGTCAAGGCCGCCATCGCCGCCGCTGCCGGACCGCAGGATCTGCACAGTCCCGGCCATGTTTTTCCGTTACGGGCTCGCTCCGGCGGAGTTCTGGAGCGACGTGGTCATACCGAAGCGACCGTCGATCTGATGCGTCTGGCCGGTTTGCAGCCCTGTGGCGTACTCTGTGAAGTGACTCTTCCCAACGGGGAAATGGCCCGCTTGCCCGAATTGGTTAAGTTTTCCGATGCGCACTATATGCCGCTGGTCACTATCGAGGATATTGTTCAATATCGACAGGCCCGTGAGAAACGTAGCAAAGCGGTCTGAATCTAGGCCGGTTCTATTAGGCTGTTGAGCCCATGGACGGGCGATCAAAACCAATGACAGCCTTGTCAATCATTGGTTTTGTAAGGTGGAGAAAATCGCACTTTTCTCCACCGAGCTTGAAAAAGGTCAGGGATGGAGTTTTTCAACAACCAGCTATTGTCGAGCGGCCAGGTTGACGGCCAGCCAGTTGCCGGCCAGCACCGCGGCCAAGCCACAGATTACGATAATGCCGACTGGATTGGCGGCATTGCTGCGCAGGGTGTCCATGATGAAAATTCCCAGAAAACAGGCCGCTATGAGCAGGTTGGCCTGACTGGCCGCCTTGCTTTTGCTGCGCCACGCCCAGCTGAGCGTGTACACATTCAGCAGCCCGTAGCCGCCGACGACATAGGCGAAAGTTTGCAGCCAGGCTGATGCGGTTCCGCCCAAATAGATACTGACCGCATAAAAGATCAGGAGAAATGAGGACGCCAGACTGAACAGGGCGAAACCGTAACGCAGCACCTTGTTTTTGCTCTTCATAAACGCCTCCTTGCGCAAGGGGGCTATGGCAAGTTGTTGAAGACGGTGGGTTTTCATCGCCTGCTAAGTTTAACAGAATTCTCCTGCAAAACCATGTCGGCCCTTAACAGGCTCAATAAAGCAAGCCCCCGGATCCTGGGACATGGTCCGGGGGCTTGCTTATTTCTGCTCAGCAACATGCAAGGGTTGTTCTTCGTTATATTTATCCCGCCGCCACCGGTACGGAAGGTCAATAATCGTACCGCGCTCCTTGATTCGGTACAGGGCCTCTAGGGCCTCCCTGACAATGGTTTTCTGCTGTAGCCGGTGACCCGGTTCGCCCAGCGGATGGCCGAAGGGCCAGCGTAAAAACAGGGTTCGCGGCGGTTTGACCTTCTCTGAATATTCACGGACGATCGAGATGCCGATGGTCGAAATCCCGACTTTTTCTATCTCTCTCTGTATCAATCCCACGGATTGATTGCAGATCCCTCAGGCCGGGGTCAGCAGGACCAGGTCGACTTGGTCTTCTTTGAGCTGACGAGCGACTTCGCGGGCGGTCTGGTTGGTGAGCGTAGCAATATGGTCACCGTCGATGTGCCCCATGAAGGCATAATGTGTTCTGGCCAGACTTCCGAGTACCTTTTCTTTGACCAATTCGCGGAGCCGTTCAAGCGGGAAGATGATGTTCGGGTCTTTGCGTGCGTCAGAGTGATCGTAATAGTCGTGGGTGATCTGGAAGTCATGGAATAACTCCTCTCCGTTCAGGACGCGGTAGCTCGGGTCGCCTGTGCTGTCCTGCATGTTGAATGGAGTCTGGTAGCGATGGTGGATCCCCGCTGTCGTTACCAGGGCCAGTTTGGCTCTATTCAACGGTTTCCCCGGCTCGCTCCAGGGGATATCCCCGGTGCTTTCACGCGGGGAGTAACCGCTGACGAATTTTTGTGCCACCGCTGGAAACCGGGTTGCCAAAAAAGCTAGGGTGCGGTTTTTCAGCCGGGAAGCAAAGCTCATTGGGTCACCTCTTGATCTTTATTGACCTGAGTTTCACGCGTCTGGTCAAGGCTGATGTGGATCTCGGTTTCCAGTTTCCCTTGCGCATCGATGATCGGCAGGGTTGGGTTATTGGCCCATTCGATCCAGGACCCGTCATAGTTGCTGACCCGCTGGTAGCCTAATCCCAGCAGAACCAGGGTTGCATAGGATGAGCGGATTCCAGTCTGGCAATGGGCGATGATCTCTTTATCCGATGTTATCCCTTTGCTGTTTAAAAGCGCAATGATCTCTGCCGGTTTTTTCAAAACTTTTATTCCGTTGACCTCGCTCTGCAGATTTGTCCAGTTCAGGTGAATCGCCCCGGGAATATGCCCGCCCCGGTCGGCGCGGACTTCAGAGCCGACATATTCTTCGGTGCGCCGGGTATCCCAGACCACCACCCCGGGATTTTCCAGTCGGGTATAAACATAATCAGCCCCGGCGCGTGAACTCAGATAGCCCGGATCAACACTGCCCGGGTACGGAACGGGGTTGGGCGCGGGGGGCGGCAGCAGGCTGGTCGAACGGTTTTCCGCGCTCCATTTGTCGTAACCGCCGTCCAGGACATAAGCCTTCCTATGTCCGTTGTATTGCAGTGACCAGACCAGGCGCGCTGCATAGGGATTATCATCCTCTGCGTAAACAACCACGGGGGTGGTCGGCGAAGCTCCCAGCCGACTCAATAGAGCATGGGTTTTCGCGACCCCGGGGACCAGGCTTTTGACGCCGTTGCGCGTCTCCAGAAACTCGTCTCTGGGGACGTGCAGAGCGCCACTGATGTGTCCAAGCAGAAAAAGGGGCGTTTTCCGAACATCGACCGCGACCACCTGGTCCCGGTGGGCGGCCAGCCAATCCGTACTGACGAAATAGTCGTCAAGGCTGGCAAGAGCAAGCCCGGGAACACTAAGCAAGAGTAACAACGAAAGATTAAGAACAAATTTTTGCATGACAGATCTCCTTTGTTTATAGTTTTGATAGGTTTATACTTTTAATAAATCTTTAGTGTCAATATGTATTTTTGTAAAAACAAATAACATTAAAACAATGAACAATATGTGCGAACCTGTCCTGACATTTTTTCTTTAGTAAGAATAGGGGCTTGGGATTTTGTTTGGAGAACTCGGCAAAGCTTTGTGATGGGCAAAAAAGTATTCTGCACCAGCGCAGAGATGGTGACGGCTTTTTAAACTGGAATAAGGTGAGCTTAGCGCAGAGGAAAACTATGGAAAAGAACCCGGTCGGCCTTTGTGGCACCGCCGGAAGAAACGAACCCGGCTCTGCCGACTGTCGATCAGCAGAGCCGGATTGCGCGGATTGCCTCCCGGCAAATATTGTCCTGCCCGCAACCGCATTTTTTCAGTGGATGTGAAATGTTACTTTTTGGCGTGGGCGCGCTTGGACGCTTTGAGGGGGTTGATCTTCAGTTTTTGTCCCTGGCTTGAGGCCAGCCAGTCCGCGGTCATAGTAATCTGCCCGGACTTGAATTGCTCGCAAAGATCGTCCTGTTCGAAGGCGACCACGATGTCCCAGTTGCCGTACTTCATCTCGCTCGGATCGATGGGAACATGGGGGATCTGTTTTTCTTCAAACTCGGCGATAATCTCAGCGACTGGTCTGACATTGCGAAAAATGGTTCGGCTTTCATATTTAATGGAGACTCCCAGCCTGGGTTCCTGCGCCATCATGTAAAACTCCTCTGTTTTGTTCTGTCCACCGGCAGCCGCCGGATGGAACGTTACTGTCCTATCAGGTTGTTGAAAAAGTCCATCTCTGCCTTTTTTCAAGCCCGGTGGAGAAAAGTGCGATTTTTGCTACCTTGCAAAATCAATAACTTGGAAAGTTGTCATTGATTTTGATAACCCATCCATGGGCTCGGCAGGGCACACTCGCCAGATTATTGTTTCCGAATTATGCAACAGACAGACAATCGATTCAATGTGAATTTGAAAATAATTTTCAAGACAGGATGGAGAAAAAACTGTTGCCCTGACTGACATGGGCTGTCGATCAGGAAAAATATCTGGAGTGATAGGCCTTGATCGTCCGGCAGTGCTCTTTTTCATCCTGGGCAATGGAGTGAAACATTCTGCTCAGGCTTTCATCGGTAAATTCGACGGCGGCAGTGACATGGATTGCCAGGAAATCTTCTTCTAATTTGAGGCTCAGCTCAACGGCGGCTTGTCGGGAGGGAGGCTGGGTGGTGATATTTTGCAGGGTCTGTTGGCTGAATGCCTTCATTTGCAAGGCTCGCTGCAGGGTGACATCTTTTTGTTGCAGGTTGATGTCCGAGGCCAGTCTCGCCGCAAAGGCGATGTCGAGGGCATGACGGTCTTCTTCTTGGGCCATTTTGGTCCAAATATCCTGCAACTCTTGCTCGCAACGGATGTTTTGACTGAATTGACGATAGATGGCAGCGATGTTTTTTTCAATGGTATGACAGGTATTTAAAAAATGACGCACGCTTTGTTTCCTTTTTTCGGGGACGGCCCTGAATGGCGCTAGCTTAAGAGTCGCTGGCAGCAAAACCGGGACTGTCCCCGCACGGGGGCTGTCCCAGGTCTTTGCGGTGCGCCCCCGACAGTTTCATGGCTCGCAAACTCTTGGGACAGCCCCCGATGACCCTGGGGACAGTCCCGAGTTTACTGCAAAGTTGCTTAAACTAGTGCCATTCGAGACAGCCTGCTCTTTAGGCTCACCTGCTGAAATGCTCTGGCCCTGCGCGAATTATTGCCTGGCCGGGGTCGTATAATGCAGCTGGCGGTCAATGACTATTTTGGGACTGTCCAGTCCGCCTGTTGCGTGGTAGTTTGTGCACCATAACATGAATCGCAGCTTACAAAAGGATGGTTTTGGACAGTCACAATGAAAACTGGATGGTTTATATCCTCCTGTGTTCGGATAACTCGCTTTATACCGGAATAACAACGGATATGGTACGCCGTTTTCGACAGCATGCCAGCGGCCGCGGAGCCAGGTATTTTCGCGGCCGGCAGCCGCAGCAGGTGGTTTTTCTGGAGCCCGGGCACAATCGCAGCAGCGCCAGTCGGCGCGAAGCCGCCCTTAAACGATTGTCCCCTCTGGCTAAGAGGAGACTGGTTGCACAGTTTGCAGGTAGGCCTTGCGCCGCTCTGAGCGTGGCCGACAGCGAGGATTCCCATGACTGAAGAGAACCCTGGAAACCTGCCTGCGGATGAAGGCATCATCGTCCCTTATCAACAACTTGCTCCTGAAACCCTGCGGGCCATGATTGAGGAATTTGTCAGCCGTGATGGTGCGGACTGGGATCAGGCCGGGTGTAGCCTGGCCGATAAAGTTGCCCAGGTTTACCGCCAGCTGGAACGGAACAAGGTACAGATCGTTTTTGATTTCAGCTCCCAAACCGCCAATCTGGTTCCCTGTGAAGACACCTGAACAGAAAAAGAGGTCTGTGTGAAAAATAAGCTCATCCGTCTTGTTGAATTGATTCAGGAGGATTATCCGGAAGATATTATGGCCCTGTTCCGAACAGAAGAGCAGGTCTCTTTAGACGCCAAGCTGGCACTGACCGGCCGGGCTATCAGTCATCATCAGAAACGCTCGGCCGAGCTCTGGCTCGCCGCCGGCCGCAAACGAACTTTGGCAGAAAAACATGCCGCAGCCCGGGCTGATCTGGCTGCTTTTTTGCTGGCCTACCTGACCGGAGATGCCAAAGAAAACGCCGCTACCGCTTTGGAAGCTTTGGAAGCTCTCGGCCGCCAGAGTGAAGCCGATTTGGTCAAAAGCCTGGCACGCCGGCGCTGAGCGATTTTTGCAGACCGGAACTGTTGCAAACGGAATTGTCCGCTGCCAGAAAAAGTCCCGGACTAGTGTCCTGTGCGGTTAGTTCTATCGCCCAATTCTGACTCTTTTTACTGCTATCTAGTTGTCATCCGGAAACACGGAATCGCAATAATTAAGTTTTCAGATTGGAAACTATCTACGTTCTGCCTTCTCGGCTTGGCTTTGCCAGGCCTGCAGCGACACGCCTTGGCAGCAGAAAAAATGACTCAGGATTTATACAAATAACTCACCAAACAAGGCACTTGGGCCGTCTGCTCACGAACTGAGCCGCTCGTTTGGCAACACTCTGGCGGGTTTTCAATCGCAGCTCCGAAACCTCTCCGCAAGGTCCGCGCCGACAGTTTTTGCGGCTTCCGCCGCTTCCTTCAGGGGGCCGACAAAGAGCACAAAATCGTGGATCAACCCAGCGTAGTGGCGGTGCTTGACCGCAACCCCAGCAGCGCTGAGTTTTTCGCCATAGGCGATCGCTTCTGCTGCCAGCGGATCCAATTCAGCAGTGACAATTGTTGCCGGGGGCAGCGCTGAAAAATCATCTGCCAACAGCGGTGACACCAGCGGATGATTGATCTCACTGAGTTCATTGAGATAGTAGTCGCGAAAGGTGCGACTGTTTTTGGTCGTCAGCATGATTTCTGCTATTTTGCCGATTTTTTCGGCATGATCGGTCTGATAATCCAGCAGTGGGCAGAGCAGGAGCTGATAAGCAGGCTGGAAATCTTTGCGTTGGCGGGCCAGCAGACAGACCCCCACCGCCAGGTTGCCCCCCGCACTGTCCCCGCCTACAGCCAATTGATCGGACCTGATATTGAGGGGGATGTCGTTATCCAACATCCAGCGGGCGACCCGGTAACACTCTTCCAGGGCAAAGGGAAACTTGTGTTCCGGCGCCAGACCGTAATCGACGCTCACCAGTACTGCTTTGGCCGTGGCTGAAATGATCCGGCAGACATTGTCCGAAGTCTCCGGGCTGCCCAGGCTGAACCCTCCGCCGTGCATGTACAGGATCGCCGGGAACGGGCCGCGGCCGGCCGGGGAATAGATCCGTACCTTGGTCTCGCTGCGGGTGTCGGTAATGATATTGTCGATGGTGCCGGCGTAGGCAACCTTGCTGGTGCGGGAAGAGCGACTGTATTCCAGGGCTCTGGCCGCTTCGATATCTTCTACGGGTAACGGGCGGGCGTTCTGAAAAGCCCGGACAAATTTTTCTTTTTCCACAATGAATCTCACTTGCCTTGTTAAATAACGGTCCTCACCTGGACGCTTGCCGCCAGCTGAACAAAGCCCCAAGAGTATGCCAGAGCAAGGTGACGCCAGCAATCAGCGGGAGTGCCGGAATAAAAAGATGTCCGCTTTGGGCCCAGACCAGTGCTCCGAAGAGGGCCACTGCGGGGATCGGTAAATAGCCCCACAGCCGTTTTTGCCGAGCAATTGTGCTGCCGGCAACACCAAGCAGGTTGTCATTTTTTTGATACCGGTCAGCAACGCTGATAAAGAAAACCACCATGATCCAATCGGATATGCCGAAGACCGGCAGCAGGCGAGCGGAGCCGGGAAAGGCAAACTTGACCAGCATCATGTCAATCAGCGGTTTCGGCCCGGTTGGCGCCGTATAGTAGGCCTGAATCTGCCGGCTGAATTCTGCCGTCGGGCCGAGCAGCCAACTGGAAAAATCAGCAATGGTCATGGCCAGGCAAATGGGAACGATTTCCCACAGCCGTTTGACATACTGCGCCAGAACAGTCCCGATAAGGGTCGCCGTGAGCAGTAAAAATCCTGCTTTGCCAGCGTTCAGCACCGGTTGCCAGCTGCCGACTGTCGGCAGTTGGCTGAAGGACCAGGTGAGTACCGCCAGAGCCGCGGCCCAGAACAGGTAGAAACTCCGCTGGCGTTCTGCCGGCTGAAGCAGCAGGGCGGGTAGCAGCAATTGCGCCGCCGCAAAAAGCTGCACGGCAATGAAGCCGATATCCCACCAGGGACCGCCCTTGGCGACAAACATTCCGGCGTAATGCAGACCGACCACCAGCCCGCTCCAGAGCAGGTGCCCGGCAATCAGAAGCAGAATCAGCCAGCGGTTGCGGGTGCTGAATAATAGTGGGGCTGCGGGTGACATCGATCCGTTTGGAGTTTGAGGTTGTCCGTTTCCACAATTGGCAGCCGAACATTGAAAAACTTGGGTTCTTCTGGATCAGCTGGGAAACTATGCTAGACTTAATTTTTAAAATGGTAAAGAGCCATTGTCCGTGTCACGAGGTAAATGATTCCTCTCCTCTTTCCCGTTCGTGGAGGCTGTTTTGAGTCCGAGTAAATTTGAAAAAAACAAAGAGAAACTGGCAAAAGATTACCAGAAACTGCTGAAAGACGCTGAAGATCTGATTTCCAGCCTGCCCGGTGAAGTCGACGAAAAGACCAGGGACGCCAAAGCCAAATTGCAGGAAACTCTCGACGCGGTGAAAGACCGTTATGAGACTGTTGAAGAGAAAGTGCAGGAGCAGGTGAAGCGTACCGATCAGCTGATTCGGGACTATCCTTATCAGTCTGCAGGGATTTCTCTCGGTGTTGGCCTGCTGGTGGGGCTGCTGTTGCGGCGCGGCCGTTGATGCCGCTGTTGAAACAAACCCTGCATGGAGCCTGGGACAGCTTCTTCGCGCTGTTGGTCAACCGCCTTGAACTGTTTGCCGTTGAGCTACGCGAGGAGCAGGAGCGCTTCATTCGTCTGCTGGTTGTTGCGCTGCTCAGTCTGCTGCTGCTGGCTTTGGGCGTGACCCTGATGGTGGTGACGGTGCTGCTGTTGGCGCCACCGGGATATCGTCCCTGGCTCTGCCTTGGCTGCGGGCTGGTTTGTCTCCTGAGCGGATTGCTGGGCTGGTGGCGGGTGCGGAGCGGATTTTGCCATGGCCCGGCTCCTTTTGAAACAACCCGAAGCGAATTGAAAAAAGACTGCGGAGTATCCTGATGGGAGGCGGTAAGCTGAAGAGCAGGAAAAAGGAACTGGTTCTGCGTGGCGAGCTGCTGCGCTACGATCTTCGCCTGAGACTCCTGACGGTTCGAGAAGGCCTGATTATTGGTGAAGCAGGGGTCGGGCTGTTGCGCGGGTTACTTGATTACTATATGCAAAAGCGTCGTCAGCGATCGCTATAAGTTACTGCAGGCTGATGTCCCCCCGCCTGGAGATCCAAATCCCCATCAGGGGTTGTTGTCCAGAACCTTCCTGATTGTTTCGACTAGGAGGTCCATATTCAATGGTTTTTGACAATATTCCCGAATTCCAAGGTCTTCCGTAAAGCTCCTTTCCTGGAGAGCATTGTAGCCGCTGCACAAGATTATCGGCAGTTCGGGGTACAGTTGTCCCAGCTCCCGCGCCAGCTCTTCTCCGGTCAGGTCGGGCATGGTTTGATCAGTGATAACCAGGTCGAATGCGCCGGGTTGCCGGCGGATTAAATCCAGAGCGCTGCTGCCGTTTGCTGCAGTTTGTACCCGGTAACCATATTCCTCCAGAATCTGCCGGCCGATATCCAGCAACAGCTCTTCATCATCCACCAACAGAATGTTTTCTTGCCCTCTGGACAGAGTCGCCGCCTTTGGTGAAGGGCCTTGCTCCCTGACCGATTCGTCGGCCAGGGTCGGCAAATAAACCTGGAATAACGTGCCCTGGCCTGGGCTGCTATCGACCCTGATGAACCCTCCATGGCTTTCGACAATCCCTTCCACGACTGCCAGCCCCATGCCAGTGCCTTCGCCAACCCCTTTGGTGGTAAAGAACGGGTCGAATATCCTTGCCATGTTTGCCACAGCAATCCCACAACCGTTATCGGCAACGCCCAGCAGCAGGAAATCCCCTGCCGATAGGTCTTTATCCGGAGGCAGGTCCGACGTGGTCATATTGGCCTGGCTCAGATTGATTTTCAGCGTTCCCTTTTCCTGCATGGCCTGTACCGCATTATTGCAGAGATTGACAACAATTTGCTGCAACTGTGTGGCGTCAGCGGAGACGATGGCGCTATCGGCGGCATTTTCAATGATAAGCTCTATGCGGACCGTCGTCGGTATGGTGGAGCGCAGCATCTTGATCACATCCCTGATCACGGTGGCAACGCGCAACGCTCCCTTGTTGTGTTTTCCCTGTCTGCTGTAGATGAGGATCTGCTGAACCAGGTCTTTGGCCCGCATAATCGCTGTCTTGGCCTGGCGCAGGTGGTTGGCCGGTCGGCTGTCGGCGGGGAGTTTCTGCAAGGACATTTCAACATTGCCGAGAATAATGGCCAGAGTATTGTTGAAATCATGGGCAATGCCGCCTGCCATGGTGCCGATTGCTTCCATCTTATAAGCTTGTCGCAGTTGTTCCTCCAATTCCAGGCGTTTTTGTTCGGCCGCTTTGATAGGGCGAATATCGATGTCGATGCAGAACAGTTCTTGGCCGGTGGACATCCGATGCAGGACATGAGAAGAAAAGACCGTCACTTCATGTCCGTCTTTATCGATCAACGACAGTTCCCCGGCGGGAATCGGAATCCCTTCTGTGAGCCAGAGCTGAGTATCCTTTATCACTTGATCGCGTAGCGAATCGGGAATAATCAGATCCTCCAGTTTTTGCCCCAATGCCTCTGCTTCGGAATATCCGTATAGCAGCTCACTGGCTTTGTTCCAGAAAATGACCCGCCGCTGTTCGTCATAACCTTGAATTGCCAGGTTGGCAACCTGCTCGATAAGGTTGCGAAAGCGTTTTTCACTTTCCAGACGTTTTTCTTCTGCCAGGATCCGTTTGGTGACGTCGACATTGGTTCCGATCATGCGCAGGCCCTGGCCACCAGGGTCGCGCTCAATGACCCGGCCGCGGCCGCGGATCCAGACCTGTGAACCATCGGGACGATTGACATTGAAGGTGTGGTCGAATTTTTCGCTGTGGCCGTTCACATGGGCTTCCAACTCTGCAACAACCCTGGCGACATCCTTTTTTCCGATCCGGCTGAGGATATCGTCATAACTGATCGTTGTTGCGTGAGTCAGCCCGAACAGTTCTTTACTATGGGCATCAAGGATTAACGTTCCGTTAGGGATATCCCATTCCCAGATTCCGTCGGAGACTGCATCAAGAGCCTGGCGCAATAGCTGATCCGCCTGCTGCTGCTTTTCCTGAGCGGATTTTTTTTCGGTGATATCGATGGCGACCCCGTCGATAACCTCGCCACGTTCCGCATCGAAACGTTTGATGAAGCGATCGTTGATCCAGAGCCATGCGCCCTGTTGATTGCGGATCCGGTATTCAAGTTCGTGGGTCTTGTTGAGCGGTAAGTCCGCCAGAACGGCCGCAACCCGAGGTTGATCCTGCGGATGAATGGACTCCGCCCAGAGTTTCGGATGCTCACGAAGATAATCGGTCGGGTAACCGAGCACCGTTTCCGCCGAAGGCGGAAAGTCGACCTGACCGGAAGCAAGGGTGGCGCTGTAAATCAGTCCAGGAACCCGGCCGGCCAGTTCGCGATAGCGGGTTTTACTGTTTTCCAGTTGAACCAGTGCTCTTTGGGCACGGTAATTCGCCCGCGATAGCAGGGTCAGAAAGAAAATCAGGCCGACGATGGTGCTTACTGCGCCGATGACCCAAGCGCGCAACGCATACCAATTTATTCCTTGCGGTGGTGCATAGAGAAAATCATCAGTCAGATGGAAATCGGTCGAAATTTGCCCGGAGACAATTAGCTGATGGGCGATTTGCGCCCAGCGGGCCAGGTCCATGTGGCCGATATCCACCCCATTCTCCTGGACCAGTCCTTTGATAACCATTGCTTCATAACGCAGTCCGGCTTCGCTTTTGGTGACCTGGTAGCGCTGTTTGAGCAGAGCGATGGTTTCATCAATATGTTCCAACGCATATTGCCAACCCTTGATGGCCGCAGTACGGAAGCGTTCGACCGTTTCCGGGTGCTGTTTAAGGTAGCTTTCACTGGTGAACAAAATGTCGCTGTAAAAGTGGATGCCGTAGTCCCGAGGATCAATGATGTTGATGGAATAGCCTTCAGATTGCAGCAGATAAGGTTCATTGCTGCGGTAGGCATTAAAAACATCGGTGTCTCCGTTTAGCAGGGAATGGACGTCAAAGCTTGTTTCAATGCGGTTAATATCCTGCAGCACCTGCTCTTTGTACAGCAAAGCGATCAGTGGCAGGCTTTGATATCCGGGAGAGAGCATGACCCGTTTCCCCTTAAAATCGGCAGGAGAAGCCAGCCCGGAACTCTGCAAGGTCAGGAATATGGTTGGTGCATCCTGCAATATTGCCGCCACCGCTATTACCGGACGGCCGAGGCTGCGTTCGATCAGCAGGCCGCTGCTGGAGATCCCGAAATCAGCGTGGCCGCTCAGAACTTCTCCGACGGGATCTTCTGCCTGATCAACGGCACGTATTTCGACCTCCAGCCCCTGCTGACGGAAAAATCCCTTGGCTTCGGCCATGTAGTAGCCAGCGAATTGAAATTGGTGATGCCAGGATAATTGCAGGGTCAGGTGATCCGTAGCAACAGCGGGATGAGTCAACAGTGACGTTAATAGCAGAGGCAGGAATAGAGCTATTTTGAGCAGTGCCGATGGAGTCATTCCGAGCCTCCGCATCGCCGGGGTGAGACAACAGAACGACAAGCCCTGAACAGAGGGAACTTAATATCTGAGCTTGCAGTTCGGGTTGATACCGGATAAATCGGCTTAAGCCATTGGCTCACTGCTGAAACGGAGAAGTCCCTTGCAGCATCGCTCCAGGCAAAAATGCATCGAAATCAGAATGACTCCCCTTGCGGGGTGGGTGAATATGTTTCAGTATAGGCAGAATTTAATAAATGTCAATAAATAAAGCGACTTGGCTTTTGTCCGGACAGTCTGCGGTTCAATAGTTTGGCGGTGGCGGCCATCTTTCAAAAAGAACAAAAAAACGCCTCGGAAGAGTCCGAGGCGTTTTTTTGTTCTTTTTGATTCTGTGAAGATTCCCGCGAAAGGAACCTTTTGCGGATTGCTTTTTACCGGCAATCCGGATGTAACCAATTCATTCTTATGTTAATTACGACTTTAACCAGCATGGTGGCTCAGAGACTGTCATCCGTCTTCCTCCTTATTGTTTCGAGGTGATCTAATTATAGCATAGAAAACAGCTTCGAGGGCAAGGGGGTGGAGACAATTACCTCTGTTCGATGTTCTGTCCGCAGGTGGGGCAGTAACTCCAGGCTTCAGACAGTACCGCACCACAGGGACAACTGCGCTTTTTCTGGTGGTGATGGTTGCGCCGCCGAAACAGCAGCAGGGCAATTCCTGCCAGCAGATTACAAATGAACAAAAACAATGCAGGAGCACTGATAGAGAGCAGGGATGAAGCGGTGCAATGACCGCAACGGTACGACCAGGTGTTGTAGAAAAAAATGCCCAGGAGCACAACGATGGCAAAGAGAAAGAAAAAATATTTTCCAAATGTCTTCATTTTTTCACTCTATTCCCAGGCCTGTTGGTATTGTTCTGCTGATCTGCCCCTTGCAGTGAAAGCAGAGGAGGGGTTGTGGTATTGCCAGGGACAGCTAGTCAATTGTTTTGCAGCGGCTGTTCCCCAGGTGCTTCACAGCGTGCCGGCGGCAACTCGGCTGTGGCAATTCGCGGGCTGGCTCCGCAAAACGGGCAGATCTTCTGCTTGACCAGTTTCTTTTCATGACAAACAGGACAGCTTTCTTTCAGCCGTTGTCGGCAATGAGGGCAGACCAGCCAATCGGTCGCTACGATCGCCTGGCAAGCGGGACAACTGGTTCCGACCGCTTCTTTTTCCTGCCCCTGCTGCTCAAGTTCTTTTTGGATCAGCCAGAGCAGCAGAGCTAACATGATCAGCAATAGCAGCACCATATTTTTATCCTGCCCGGGCAATGACCTGAAAAGAGGTTTGGCTGTCTTCTGCAAGCTCCCCGTCGCGAAGGGTCACCGTTCTATCAAAATAAGGGCGGTTTTCGCTGTTATGAGTCACCATGACAATGGTCTGCCCCTCTTGATTGAGGGTTTTAAACAGCTCCATAATTTCCTGACTGGTCGCGGTATCCAGGCTTCCGGTCGGTTCGTCAGCCAGGATCAATGGCGGTGCGTTCACCAAGGCGCGGGCGATAGCGACGCGTTCCTGTTCTCCGCCCGAAAGCTGGTTGGGCAGGTGTTGAAGCCGTGCCGCCAGACCGACCTTCTCTAGAACCTGCTCTGCCGCGCGCCGCTTTTCCGCACCCGGCATTTTCTTGACCGCTAACGGAAGCATGACATTTTCGCAGGCTGTTAAGTAGGGGATCAGGTTAAAGGACTGAAAGACAAAACCGAGATATTCGCGGCGAAAGTCGGCCAGTTTTTCTCCTGACAGCTGGTAAAGATCGATACCATCGACCAGGACCTGCCCGGCCGTAGGATGACAAAGTCCACCGAGAATGGAAAGGAAGGTACTTTTGCCGGAACCGGAATGGCCCATGACTCCGAGAAAGGTTCCTTCTGCAACGGTCAGGTCGAGCCGGTTCAGGGCAACCACACAATCCGCCTCGCCACGATAGGTCTTGCGCAATTCGTCTATTTCGATAAAGGCCATGAAGTCCTCATCTCCTCATCATAATGCGCGCAGGGCCTCAGTCGGATCGAGTCGACTGGCCTGCAATGCAGGGTAGAATGATGCGATACAGCCGACCACCAGGGCCAAGGTGACCGCGGCCGCGCCGAGCAGCGGGTTCCATTGCAGGTGGAGTTGCTGTTCGGTCATGAACGGCAGGATCAACCGAGTGATGCCCATGCCGGTCAGATAGCCGAGGATTCCGGCGAGCAGGCTGACAACCGCCGATTCAAGCAGAATCAGCCGCATGATGTGCGCCCGACGAAAGCCAAGGGCTCTGAAGATGCCGATTTCACGGGTTCGCTCATTGACTGCTCCCATCATGGTGACAAACACCACCAGAGCTCCGATCAACAGGACAATTGCGGCAATGGCGAGGGAAAAGGTCCGAAACTGGCTGAGGGCATGCATCCGGGTTTTCACCACTTGCTGAATAGCGCTGACATCAACGTTGGGAAGAACCGTGGCAATCTGTTGGACCATGTCGGTGACCGGGCAGTCGGAGCATAACGCCGCAACTTCAACCAGCGAAACCGTCCCTTCCTTATGCAGCAGGCGCTGCGCGGCTGGTAGCGAACCGATCAGCAGCTGATCATCTTGCGAACCGGTTTTTTCAAGAACTCCGCTGACCATGAATTTACTGTTCTGGATGGTCAGGGTCGAGCCCGGCACCAGGCCCAGCTTTTTGGCAACCTCATGGCCTGCCACCAGCTGTTGGTCGTTCAGAACCGGGTTGCCGCGAATGGTCCACCAACGTTTCAGATGAAATTCTTTCTCGATATCGACGCCCATCAACAGAACCCTGGCCGAATCGGTGGTGATAACCCCTAACACCTTTGGCGCAATAGCTGCGATATTCCTGTGGTTGGGAATGGTAGTGATTTTTTCCAGATCACTTTGGCGAATCTCCGTACTATCCACCGCGACACCACCCAGGGTCATGCCGCCATAGGTCAGGGACAGGCTGTCGCTGTGCGGGGTGATAACGATATTGGCTCCGTAGTTTTCCATCTTGTGCTGTGCGTCAGCGGTGAGCGCATTGGACAGGGAGATCAGCGTCACCACGGTCGCCACCCCGATCAACAGGCCGATGACCAGAAACGCCATCCTGCTCTTCCGTCGGCGCAGGTTGTTAAAAGCAATGGTTTCCAGTTTCATGCTTCCCTCTCTTGCAGGAAAATCCCTCCAGGGGTTTTTTCAGGTGCGGCCCGGGGGCCGTACTCACAAGCTGTTGAAAAAGCCCATCCCTGGCCTTTGTCAAGCTCGGTGGAGAAACGTGCGACTCCCCACCTTACAAAATCATTACCTCTGAAAGTCGCCATTGATTTTGCTCGCCCGGTCTGGGACACGGCTGACAGCTTTCAGCCGACTTGGCTATCTAGTCAGCTGCCGAAATACCAGGCGCCCTGGGTCATATCCCGTTCGCTGATGACCAATTGCCTGCCGTCGATCCGACGCTGCAGCGGTGCCGGGTTGCAACCGCCTTTGATCTCGTTGACCAGATCGGTACGGAATTGCTGGCCGCAGTTGTTGCAGACCATGAATTCGCCTTCCTGGTGATAACCTTTTTTCGACTTATAACAGACGTCGCAGGCGTCAAATGCTGCCCTGACAACCCCGTCCACGCTTTTGACGACAAAGAAGCCGATTTGTCCCTGATTGGAATTGTAGGTAAAAAAGTGGGCCTGGCCATCGCTGACTTTATCCAGGTCGATCCGAATCTCTCCACCGACACTTTTAACACTGGTGTAGCCGCTGGAGGCACCTGGCCCGAGCAGCATGACTGCTGCTCCTGCGACAACCGCCACCAGCACGGCCAGAACGACGACCTTTTTTCCGACTCCTCCACGCTTTTCTTCGACAAATTGTTTTTTCTTATCGTTGCGTTGCTTGTCCATGAGCAAAACTCCCTTCTGATTTTGATAAAACGGTGCTGTTTATTTTGAATTTTTCAACTGCAGCAGCTGCCGTTACCGCCACTGCAGCCACCGGCTGCGGAACGAGTCAGCTGTTTGAGTTGTGGATCGTAAATGATAACGTCGATAGTGCTGGGCAGATCCTCTAACCAACCTTCAAAGAGCGCCCGGCGTTTTTGCGGATCCGTCTCCCCGACCAGGACATGGTCAGTAATATTGCGTTGGATAATCATCTGCTCCTTAATCTGCCGGGTGAAGTTTTCTGCTGATCCGTAGCGACTTTGGATAACGCTGTCGAGGTCGGGCTGCTGCTTGCGCATGGCACGAATCTGCAAGTCGACTTCGCCATCCTGAACAACCACTTCGTTGCGCGCCGCCGCCTCCAGCAGCATGAGCCGCTGTTGCACCATCGGCCAGATCTGGGCAATGAGCTGAGTCTGGAGTTCCGGCTGGTCCGCGTTTCCGGCCAGGGTCAGCTGCTGGTCGATTGCAGCATTGAATTCTTTTCGGGAAAGCAACCGATCGCCGATTTTTGCGACATAAAGCTCGCTGAGACGGGCACTCTCCTGCTGCAGCGCCCGGTATTGTTCCGCAGTTAATTCCTGCTCGATCTCAGCCGGATACCCGGCGGCGCTGACCGTTGCCGCTATGGTGGCGGGAGAAACCCGATCCGGTGCAAAAGTTATTCTACTGCGGCCGGTAGTCAGGTTGACGTCTACCGTATCCACGCCGTCGAGCTTGGACAGCGCTGTGGTGATGTTTTCCACACAGGAACCGCAGGTCAGTTTCTGCACTTGCAGTTCAGTCATGGCCAGGCTTGCGTTCGCCGGCCCGGAGGTGAAAAGAAAGCCAATGATTGCCGTTATGGCAGTCACGACAACCAGCCCGACCATCAGGTAGGAGCGTTTACGCATCGTCTGAACCATCCCTTCCATCAAAAAGAATAAAAATCATGGGATTCTTTATCAGAATACGTGCCAACTTGAGAAATCGGCTGTTACAGGGCGAAGCCGAAAGGACTGGACGAGCTGAAGGAGCTATTTTTGTAGAATATTCGACAGCCGGATACAGAATAATCGACAGTGTGGTTGTCGACTTTATAAAACCGGCTGAAATATTTTGCGGCGGGGATTGAAGGCAGGTAAAACAAAACGCCCCGACTTTTCGCGGGGCGTTTTGTTAATCTAAACATTTCCATGAAGGTCTCCATAGAGGAAACCGTTAACGGATCATGCCCATGGCGTCATCCGTTAGTCTCATATTAATAATAATGTTAGCAGGTGTAGCCAAAATGGTAGGGTGGCTCAGAGACTGTCATAACGTCTTCCTCCTTTTTTATCCAGTTCGAAAAAAGGTGCCAATCGATTTTCAGCCGCCGACCTGTTCTACTCCTTTATCTTACCTAAGGGTTGGACATGTTTTTTGACGTTAAAAGTTAAAAAAAGTACTTAACTAAGGCTGAAAATCTTTTATTCCAAGCAGTGATTATCAACTGCTGCTTGGCTATGGTTTATACTAACATAGTCGCCTGGGTTGAAGGCAAGGGGGTTACTAAAAATTACTTTGCTAGCTGCTTGGCGGATCTGCCTGAAAATCGCTCTGTGGCCTTTTTTACGGGCCGAGAAGAAATCTTAAATAACTGAAAAGAAATGGTTCTGGGGGAAGTATGGCTTTATATCGAATCGTTTTGTTCTGTTCACTGACGAGTTTGTTGTTGATTAACCCGGCTCTTGCCAGCGGGCCTGAACCCGCTGTTCCGACCTTACTGGAGAGTATCCGCCTCGATTCAAAGCTGTCTTTTTGTGGTGAGCCCGTACCTTTGACCGATGGCGAAGTTCGCGAGCGGATGGAGAAAGAGCTACTCTTGTCCCTCTGGGATCGGGACCAGGCCTTATTGTGGTTGAAACGGTCCAAACGCTATCTGCCGAGTATTGAAAAAATTCTCAGCGAAGAAGGGCTGCCGGATGATCTTAAATATATCGCCCTGGCAGAAAGTGCCTTGCGGCCGCATGTCGGGTCGCCCAAAGGGGCGGTTGGTTTCTGGCAGTTTTTGCCCGCCACCGGCAGGCGCTATGGCCTGACCGTTGATGACCAGGTGGATGAGCGACGGAATCTGTATGCCTCAACCCGGGCGGCAGCCCGGTATTTTACCGAACTATATGAAAAATTCGGCTCCTGGAGCCTGGCCGCAACCGCTTTCAACATGGGGGAAGAAGGCCTGCAGGCCGAGATCCTGGCGCAGCAGGTTGATGACTTTTATCGGCTCTATCTCCCCTTGGAGAGCCAGCGTTACCTGTTTCGAATTCTCTCGGCCAAACTTATTCTCAGCCAGCCGGAAAAGTTCGGCTTTTACCTGCGGGATGAGGATTATTACCCGCCGCTGCGTTTTACAACGCTCCAGTTAACCACCTTCGAAGAAACCAGCCTGGCGGTTGTGGCCAAGGCAGCCAAGACCGATTTCAAGCGGATCAAAGATTTGAACCCGGAACTGCGTGGACACTATCTGGCCGCCGGAACCCATACCCTGGCGCTCCCGGTCGATACACCGCCCGGTTTTCTGGCCCGGTTTGAAAATGCCCACCAGCAGTGGCGACTGCAACGCAACGAACGGATTTACGTTGTTCAGGCCGGCGATAACCTGTCAACTATTGCGGAGAAGTTTAATGTCCCCTTGGCTGCTTTGCTGATCTGGAATCGTATCGATATGGACAAGCCCCTTTATCCGGGGGATCGCCTGGTGATTCTTCCCGGGGAAGAAAAGACCGGCGAACCCTGATTGGGAACATTGGCATTACAGGAAAACGTCGAAGCAGAGCTTCACCCCGGAGGCGAATAGAGCCAGGTAAAAAAAACGGTAGATCGCCTCCTGACGGGCTTTCTGTAACACCAGGTAACCCAGTTTAACCCCGATTGGGGCCAGCGGCATCAGTAGCAACGAAGTAAGCAGGTTTTGCGTCGCGAACAAACCGAGCATGGTATAGGGGATCAATTTCACATAGTTGATAACAGCAAAAAAAATGGCCATGGTCCCGATGAAGGTTACCTTGTCAAGCCTTTGCGGCAGCAGGTAAATACTGATCGGTGGCCCGCCGGCATGAATCTGGGTACTGGTAAAACCGGAAAGAACACTCCAAAAATATCCGCTGGCGCGACCGCCTGGAGCCTTCTCGGCCTGGTTGCCACGCAGCCAGTAGTTCAGGCAGAAGGAAACGGCAATAACCCCGATGATCAAACGGATTGCATCGGGAGGGAGGTGCCCGATCAGCAGTGAAGCGATGATGATGCCGACAATACCGGCCGGCACCATGATCTTCAGGTGCTGCAGCGAGAAGCGGCCTCGAAATTTCAATACCGCGAAGATATCCATGACGCAGAGGATCGGTAGTATGATGGCGGCTGCCTGCACGGGGCTGATGACCAGTGCCAATAGCGGCACCACCAGGGCACCGACGCCGGGGCCCAAACCGCCTTTGGCCATGCCATAGAGAAGTACGGCGGGAATGGCGAGCAGATAGAAATAAGGGTCGATAATGATCACTGGCTGTGGCCCACGGGCTGGAGAAGGTTCAGACCGGCCGCAACCGGCGAAAGACGATACTAACTCTTTTCTGCGCTTTTTTTAATATGAAAATAAGTTCATCTATCGAGCCGGTTATTCTAGTTTCCATCCGGGAACGGCTTTTTTTTGCTATAGCGGCGTCAATCTGCAGGCTTACTTGTGCGGCGTAACGGTGTACGCTTCCGCACAAGCCCTTGATTTTCTTGCTACAACGGAAAACTGCTTGTTTCCAATCTGAAAACTTAATCCTTGTCATCCAGTGTTTCCGGATGGCAACTATTCTAGAAAAACACTCCGGGCTGGTTTCCCGGGAAATAGACTACAGGAGGTTGTTTATGCCGATTCGGTCGCTATTGGGTATCATGGGACTGTTGCTGCTGCTCTCCGCCTGTTCCGAACGGCAGACCTTTCTGATCGGCCAGGAATGGCAGCGCCAGCAGTGTTTGCAATTGAATGATGCCTTGGAGCGTAGTCGCTGTCTGGAAGAAGCGGACATCCCCTATGAACGCTATCGGGAGAGGCTGAATCCGGATCGCTCGGGGGACGAGGAATGATTCCGCTACGGGGGATGCTTCCATTGTTCAAACGGTTCAGACGATTGCCCTGAAGCGGGTTGTTCAAAAAAAAATATCTACTGGTTTTTAAGAACAGTTTTAAAAAGTGAACATTTACCTCCTTGTTTTAGCCTGATCTGCTCATGCGGATTGAGAATCAGTGGCGGTTTCCTGAAGCGATGACCTTGAAGTCGTCGGTTCGCTCCAGATTGTCGAACTGGGCCATAATTTCTTGCGGGGGCACCATGATCGTGCGTGCCCGCAGGTCCAGCCAGGCTCCGTCCAGGTCAAGGGAGGCACAGAGTTTCCCCTCCCGGCAGATCTGATGGCGGATACTCCACTTACGGTAATCCGCGGAAAGCCCGCTCAGGCACATATCGACCACCAGCTCGTCGCCGCTGTTGACCTCGCGATAAAATTTTGCCTCTTCACGAAACAGCACCGGACCGATTCGGTTGCGGAACATCCAGCCGAGGCTGCAGCCTTGCTGATGCAAATAGTTGATACGGACCTGGGCACCATAGTCGTAGTAGACCGAGTGGCGGACGTGACCGTTGGGGTCGAGATCGGCCCAGCGAACCATGATGGTTTGTTCGAATATCGCCATGCTTTGTTCCTCTCCTACTGCAAAGGCGGACATTAAGGCAACCTCTGTTGATCCACAGGCGAAACAGAAGCAGCGGGTCAGGGTGCCAGGAGGTGTTCTTGCTGTAATTCCTTCAGCAGTGCCGGTCCTTGCGAAAGATCATCAAAAATTATGGCCGAGGTCATCGTAGCACTGGTCACTGCATCGGCCTGGGCATCAAAGGTCCAGTTGCCTGCAAGATTTTTACCGATCACCCGTTTGGCAAAGCGCTCGCTTTCGGCACGGTTCCATTCCGCATTGCCATACTTGGTCAGATGCAGCGGCACAAAGTCGAGGATTCGCCCGGTTTGATCAAACGTATAGAAAAAGTGCACGCTATGGCAGACATCACAGATTGAGGAACGGTTGGCCACTTCGGCGAACACCCGTTGCAACTGGCCGTGACGCTTAAGAAGAGCACTGTAGACCCACCGCTGACTGGGCAATTGGAGTCTGCGAAAATCCGTCAGATCTTGCCCTTGCCCGGCAAAGGACTTTTGGATCAGGGCGATGATTTCCGCATCGCTCTGGGGTGGACGCAGTTCTTTTGTCTGTTCTGTTTCCGTTTGGTTCCGCGTAGTGAATTCGCTGGTGTTAATGGTCAGCAGGTATTTCAAATAATCGAAAAGCTGAGGCATATCATAATCCTCACCCAGGTGGGTGTCCG
This sequence comes from Geopsychrobacteraceae bacterium, assembly GCA_963668145.2. Lineage (GTDB taxonomy): Bacteria > Desulfobacterota > Desulfuromonadia > Desulfuromonadales > Geopsychrobacteraceae > Seleniibacterium. The sequence continues at coordinate 88,821 of CAXXJU010000013.1, read as the reverse complement.
CGATAACACCAAATTCGCCCGGATGGTCGCGTAATACATACAGGGTAAACGGGGTCGGCCCAGCTCTCAGTGCTTTGTACAACTTGAAATTGCGATCAGGAACGACGGGATAGGCGACACTGTAGATGGACACGAAATCGGCAATAGCCGCATCGCTATTGGCGACTGCAACACCCAACATCTTGATTTTCCCTCTGGTTGCCGGGTCGGCTTCGATTTTTTGAAACAGGTTGTTGTAAGGCTGAGTCTGGCGCTGGCAATGAGGGCAAAGAACGTTGAGGATTTCCACGACAACAACGCGCCCTGCAACCTGATTAAGAGTAAACATTGGCGTATCCGACAGGCCCAGGTAACTTCGTTGAGCCGCCTGCCGGGGGGTTGGCAGGGCAACTGCGGGGAACGCTTCACCAACCCCGATCGGGGTTGCAGCCCAGATTTCCGCTGGCGACCAGATTTCACCGCTGAAAGCAAGAACGCAACACAACATACCGGCCAACAGGGATAATCTCATAAGCGCTCCTGTCTTGTGAATTCTGCAGCAACGGCTGCAAGTCTGCGGGGTTGTCAGGTGGGAAGAAAGGCCTCTTCTCTGGCTCGCGTGGAGATCAGTAGCCTATGGTACCGCGCCTGTTTCATCCCTGGACCGGGTGCTGGTTTCAAGGGTCCAGCATGTCTTTTTCCCGCAACTGCTGCCGGGCGGCGGAAGTTTTATGGAGTTCGAGCCCCATGCCATGCAAGACCCCGGCTGTTTTACTGAATTGAATATCTGCATATTCGACCACCTGGACAAAATTTCCCCAAGGGTCTCTAAAATTCAGGCCTTTTCCTTCAACCAGCTCAACATCGTGTTCTTCCAGCCTTTCCCTGAGACCACTGCGGTCATTGACCACCAGGCCGAAATGGCGCTCGCGGTCCGGCTGTCGGTTCTCCTTTCTGGACAATGCCAGAAACTGGTCGCCTAATTCGATGAAAGCCATGTCTTCGCTGCGGCTGCGCAGAGTGAAGGAGAAGAAATAGCCGTAAAAGCCAAGGGCTGCATCAATATCGCCGACTTCCAGGGCAACATGGTTGATGCCAACCAGTTTCGGTTTTGAGGATTCTTCCGCGACCATCACTGACTCCGTAGCTTTAAAACTATTGCCTTATTGTACAATAAAAATGAACATCCAGCCTATTTTGACCAGGATTTGTCTTAAAAACAAACTTTTTTGCAGGCCGTTGATGCAAATGGCCAAGCGCTTGAGAATGTTGAGATGCTCTCATCTCCCGGTGGGAAAGTCTGCGAAGAGAAATTTATTACCCGCCTGCAACGTCTGGCTGCGGGCAGATTATCAAACTCCAAGCGGGCCTCTTATGCCTTTGAAGGTATTCCTTGCTGCAGCGTTGCCAGCCGCTGTTGGCGCGGTAGCCGGCTGAGTTCTTCGACTTTTTGATAGAATAGTTTCAGGTTACCGTTGCAGCTGCTGAGCAGGTTTTGAAAACCGGGTAGCAGGTCACGATATGTGGCGACGGAAGCCAGCCGGGCATTGTTGAGTCCCTGCGCCATCCAGCGATCAAAACGTCCGTCAATTGTGCCGGTTTTCTTGAGCTCTTGGTAGTGCTGCAGTGCACTGGCAATGATCTCCTGTTTCTGGCGGCGCATATCTTCGACCGGAAGGTCCCGGGCATAAAGGTCCGCCAGTTTTTGTCGGGTTTCCCGCAAAAAGTGCTGAAAGAGCATCGCTTGCCGCTCATGGTCGAGGTAACGCTGCCATTGATCTGTGCTGGCCCGGCTTTCCAGCCAGCGTCTGACGCCTTCCATCTGCACGGTCATGGCAAAAGCTTCGTTAAAGGCACTGTCCCCTTTGATGTAAACTACCTGGTGGGCCAGTTCATGAAACAGAAGCCCGGCAAGGCGCGTTTCCGACGCGTTGATAAAGGTGTTGAGGACCGGATCGGCAAACCAGTTCAAAGTCGAATAAGCCTGGACCCCGTAAAGGTCGACCTCGTAACCCTCTTTCCGCAACTCCTGTGCTTGGTCGGTTGCAGCGTCTTTGTGAAAATAGCCTTTGTAGGAGACACAGCCCGCAACCGGGAAACACCATTTTTTCGGCTGCAGGGAAAATTCCTTGGCCGCGACCAGGTTCCAGACCACATAGGGACGGTCGAGGTCGGCGTAGCTGCGATAACTGTCATTGTCCGGCAGGCCGAGTTCGAAAATGGCGAAGTCACGCATTTGTTGAACTTTTTCCAGCCGGAGCTTCAGCTTTTCAGGGGTCTTCGGGTTGGTGACCAGGTTGCTGATCGGCACAGAGCGATGCATGACATCGATATGGCCTGTGGCACACTGCAGGTAGTAGCCGAGGTCACCACCGCAGGCAGCCAGGGACAACAAAGTGGCTAAAAGTCCGAAAATAATCAGTAGTTTTTTCATGGGAACCGGCGCAAATGGAAATTGTGAAATTGAGCAGAGTTTAGCAGCTCTGCGGGATAGAGGGCAAACAGGTATTTTTCCAAATGATGCTTGCCGAGTTGCCCATAGGGGCAACTGGTAAATCAGGTTGGGTATTTTTTGAAATATTGATTATGTGAGTGGGGAATTATTTTTATTTTTAATATAAAAAAGGTAGGAATTGAATATTTGCCCTTCTATTATAACCACGTTCTATTCTTCTGGCGGCCGATTATTTATTCAATGAGGAACAAGAATCAAGACTGGGAGGATTCTATGAAGATGAAATTTGGGTTGTGCTGCGTTCTGTTCTGCCTGCTGTTTATCCTGCCTGCCGGGTTGATCACGATGGCCCTTCTTTCGCCAGATTTCCATCTGGGCACCGCTGTGCTGATCTGGGCGCCGCTGACCGGAGCCGGTGCTTTGTCGGTATGCTTCTGGTGTTATAACCGGGAACGGAGACGCCGTTATAGCCTAATGGCGGGAGACAGATACTAGCGATTGGCGTTACTGCCAGCAACAAAGCTAAGCAACAGTGACTGGGCGGTCGGAGAGGTTTTCAGGCCTTGATGGCCGCCCAGGCGTTATTGATGAATTCTTCAGCCATCTCTTTCAAAGGCTGGGGCAGGACACATTCCAGATGCAGTTGGGCAGGGCGGAGAATGGCCCCGGTATAGGATACCGCTGCTGCGAAATAGTCCCCCTGCTTCACTTCCCCTGCTGCCATCCCCTCTTTGACGATTTCCCTGATCAGACGAAACGGTTCGGTCAAACAGACCGGCCCCATGCCATCCATAAATTCCGCATGGCGCATGAACAACAGGTACTGCATGGTTGCCGGATCTGTTTCGGTCAGGTCAAAAACCAGATGGGCAAAAGCGCTTAGTTTTTCAAAGGCCGAGTTGCAATGACCGAGTTGTTCAACGAAGCTGGTTTGAAATTGATCAAGGGTTTTGTTGTGAAGGGTTCTGGCCAACTGCTCTTTGCTGCCAAAGAGGTTATAAATAGCGCCGGTGCTGACCCCTGAGCTTTTGACGATGTCAGGAATGGAAACCCGGTGGTAACCTTTCTCAACAAAAAGTTGCCGGGCACAGGCGAGGACCCGCTCGGCTTTGGCTTCAGGATTGATGGTTCTTGTTTTATGTACAGCAAACATAGGTGAGGGCTTTACTGGTTGATAACTTCAAGGTGTTCAATATAATTTCAAAATTTCAAAAGTCGAGCTGATTAGTAAGCTACCTTTTTTTAAGCTTTTCAGCAACATCTTATTCATTTTGTCCAAAATTCCTCACGGCCGGCTGAAATGTTCCTCCGCTTGAGCTGTTTGGCAAATTTTCCCAGCAAGGGTGTCTCTTTGGAATATATTAGAAAGAATGTTCTCTCAATAACACTTTTTCTTTATATATTTTTGACATAGCTGCTTTTGATGATATTTAAAATTCTAGGTACAGACACTGTCGGCGGTGCTTAAAACGGCTCTTTTGAAACCGGGAAGCTGTCTGAAAAACAGCGAAAATAGCTCAGCAAACTGCCGGGGCTAGCAATGAGCACGGCTCGATACAAATCCTGTTGGGTTGTTCCTGTGTGATCCCCTGCCTCTTCGTCACCCGGGATGATGTCATGCGACCGGGATAACATTTCACCAACCTGCCACTGGTGAAGCTGCTCCTGTTCACGGTTTGAACGCAGCACCTGCGTGCTGGATCTGGAAGGAGGTGATAACGACATCCTGCACTGCAACCGGAAGCCGGTTTTAAGGCCGCACTATGGCTGCCTGACCCCTTTCGGCAAATGAGAAGATTGAATTTTCTCACTTAAGGAGGATGTTTATGTGCAGAAGTTACTATTGGCTTGTCGGCTTTATCCTATCTGTTTTTGCCCTTCCCGCTTTCGCAACAAACTATCATGGCCCCGGCCTTATTCGAGCCCCTTTATTGACGCAGACCCATATTCAGGTCGGCACGGCGAGCGTCTGGAATACCGGTGATAAATTCCATGTCCAGGTCACCCCGGCCACGGGAATAAAGGTCGAAATTCTGCAAATCTATGTCGGGGAGGATCAGGTCCCGGCCACTAAGAAAGGCAAACTGATCCCGGGAAAGTTCACTTATAAGTTTGCTAATCCCTCTGCTGAAGAACTGGACCTGACCTTGGATCTGCGTGATCAAATGGGTCTTTCCTGGGGCACCTCTGCCGTGGAGCGGCGGATTCAGAATATCGCCGTGCATGTCAGCACGGTCAAACTGGATGAAAATGGCCAGGTCGTGCCCGGTGGCGGTGCAGCATGGGCGTACACCGGCGGCGGTGCGGCGACGGCAACAGGTGAGTTTGATGAGAGCCTGCTGGACGATTATGACGGCGTCGGCACTGGTTGGTGGTTTCAATATCTGATCAGTCATCCGCAACGCGGGCACTTCATCGATGCTCCGGTGTTTGGCATCGGCTATGCCGGGCCGACCCAGCAAGGGGTCATTTCGGCGGAAGAAGGTGAAGGGGGTTTTCTCTACTTCCCTGATGAACAGGTCTCGTTCTTTATCGGCGATGTCGAACTGGGGGCGACGCGGGGAGCAGCTAAGGTTTCACCGCTGGATCTATTCCCCGGCAGCGATATCGAGGATCCTCGGGTGACCGGTGTTGCCCGCATTCTGCAGACCCTTGATTCGGACGGCGATAATGGCCGAATCCTCATCGAGCCGCAAGTCGCGGCCTGTTTCAGCGCCACCGCAGCCAATGAACTGTTGACCAGCTCTCTGCATGAGCTGGATTTCGGCGATGTCGAGCTGGTGGACTCGATCCTGCTGCAGACCCTGGCTCAATGCGGCAGTCTGGGGAGTGAGGAACTGACCCTGGTGACTGCAGCAGAGGCCCAGGCCAACCTGGAGGCCGGGCTGAGTGCGAGCGGAATTTTCCGGAAGAATGTTTCCAAAGAGGGGGATTACGCAGCTGTCAATCAGAAGCTGGAACTGATGCATCTCTACGTACCGCCACAGCGTTCCGATGGTAGCCTGTCGCTCTGTGCGGACGGGGTCACCCAAGGGGTTTCCTACCAGGAATGGCGGGTCGGTGGGGTGGCTGATGCGGCAGAGTGCGACCCACGAATGGAAGAAAATTGCACCTTGGCGGAGATCGACTGTCGCGATCTGGTCAAGCCGCTGGTGGTCACCTATGGTCAGAGTATCGACCTGTTTGCGGACAATGTGACCACTACTTTTAAGGAAAACCGTTTTTCGGACGACATCTTTACTGCCGTGTCTCGTGATGACGGCGCCACCTGGAAGCGGATGAATGTGTCGCGCATGGCGGATCTGTCCTCATTTAACCTGGAAACGGGCGAACCTTTCCCGGGAACTTCGCGCAAACCCGTCCTCAAGGTCATCGACAACAAGATGCTGGTGGCCTGGGTCTCCACCTATTGCCGGGGCGGCAATCCCAGGTATTCCATAAAAACAAGTGCGACCGACCCGGAGGATGATTATCCGTACGATGATCCCTACTATGTCGAGGATATCTGGGGTGTCAGCGGCCAGCAGGGCTCGGTCAATTATGATGAGGTTGACGACGTGGCCGAGATGGGGATCGGCGAGATCCCCTACAGCTGCCTGTGGGCGGCGCGTGGACTGGTGGTGACCGCTGCCGATATCGAGCTGGGAACGTTTGCCGCCATGGATGACGAAACCACCGACGAGGTGGAAGGGCCGGTGGTCGGCGATATCGTCTGGTTCAAGCCGGAGCGACTGACCTCCGGACGGCGGGATGCCTATATCCCGGTGATCGCGGCAACCCGCGGGGCCGGTTTTGCCATCTCTTGGCAGGAAGATCCCGAAGGGCTGCGGCCGGGCAAGGGGAAAGGTCCTGGCGAAGGCTGGAGCGGGGCCATCTCCAACCATAAGACCGATATCTGGTACAGCTACCTGACCATGGCTGATTTTGCCACGGTCGACAACAATTTCGTCCCCGGTGGTACTCCGGACGACGACCGTCCTGGTCTGGGACGGCCCAAAGCTCTGGTGCCCTTTTCCCTGCCGGTGCGGATATCCGATAACGATATGGTCAATACCGACACCCTCAAGGTTGAACTGGACGCGGGCGGGCTGCCGGTGGTGCAGGACGGCAGTTTTGTTCCGATTGACCCGCTTAGCGTGGAAAACGGCAATGCCACGGGCACCAAACGCTATGCCTACCTGGCCCGCACTGATCCACTCTATGCTTATGCGGCGGGGAGTCTTGATCTTTGCGATACCAGCGGTGCTAACCAGGTGCTTGAAGCCTTGCCCGGAACCACGGCGCACGAGCGCTGGTATCACTTCCTGAATTCCGCCGATGCCGATAAGACGGTCTGCATTACTGCGGATGGCCGTCTGCTCGACGGCGATGTCAGTGCCTCGCGCCCGAACATGTCGATGCAGCCTTATAAAAAGGCCGATGGGAGCACCGGTGGTTATGTTCTGCTCGCTTACGAAGAAACCAAGGGGATGGGCGAGTCCATCGAGGACGCCCATGACGAAGATCCTCTGACCATCGCCGAAGCGACCGGCGGCTCGGATAAGCCGATCAAGCAGGATCTGGGCAAGAATGTCATCTATCACAGCTTTGATTTTACCCAGCCCGACCTGGTTAGTGCCGGGCATATCATCAATCTGCCGGCCCTGTGCGGCGGGCTCTATCCCAAGTATTGCGCCGATGCCAGCAATCCGACCTGCAGCTGTACGGCCGGGCAGCCGGTGCCGATCTATTTTGAGAATGTGCAAGGAAACCCGGATCCAGCAAAACTGCTTCAGTATCGCACCGAAATCGCCCGCCGGGTCCGTTTCCTGGTGCAGTCAACCGGACGCATGGTAGCCGATGGCGGGGCTACCGGAACCCTGGGTGCGATTATTTACAAACAGGGGCAGGAAGGGCAGGGCCGCCCGGCTGATGTCTTTATCCGGCGCCTGGTAAAACCGCCGGGGGATAGTGGCAATCCTTACCGCTTCGACAATTTTGAGTGTAACGCCTATCTTGATCAGTCCTTTAGTCTGTCCGGTTGCCCCACGGACGGAATCGCCGGTTACATGTGCAACGCTTGGGGTGAAGCCTCTGGCGATCGGCTCTGTGGCGGGATTTACACTGATCCTTACTATGGTCATCCGCGCCGTGACCACATCAACCTGACTAGTGCCGATATCGATAAGGCGGTGGATGCCGGACCGGAGGACGACGCGACTCCGGATGATCCGACCGATGATCTGTACGGCACCGACAAGGTGCTGCTCTGGACCCAGCATAGTTATAATCTGGGCGATGAATCCTACGGCGGGATTGACGAGGCAAGCGGATTGTCCGGTATGTTCTCAAACGCCCGCAGCCATCGCGGATTTATCCGCGGCGATTTCCTGCTGGCGGCCTACGCCTTTTCACCCAACTGGGCGGCGGCGCGCAACGGTCGCGACCGCTACAATTTTTACATCCGCAAATCCTTCGATGGCGGTCAGACCTGGACCACGACGCCCTCGTCGTTCCTTGGCGTCGAAGGTCACGGGGTTTACGTCTGTCCGGAGTGGCGCAGCGATCCGAGCATTCCCGATCTGGACGGTTCCGGCAATGCTCCGCCGGACGGGATCGATCCGGACTGTAATCCCTGTGTCAGCATGAATGAAAACGGCCTATGTGTGCCCAGCGCTTCGGCCATCTTCGTTCCTGCCGACAGCTTTGAACCGGCGCGCAACATTTCCAATTTCCCGAACAATAAGCAAACTTCAGGAGATCCCCGGGTCGGAGCCACGCCGCCGGTCCGTCCCCTGGATGGCACTGATCCTTCCTTGCCTGAGTTGGAATTTGTGGAAGACATCTATCAGAACAACATCTTCTTCATTGCCTGGGGCGCCAACGAAAACGTCACTTCAACCGGTGGGGAGACCATCACTCCAGAGGCTCCGCCTAAGGATGTCTACTACACCCGTTCCGAAGACTACGGTGACAGCTTCCTCCAGGTGCCCTGGAACGTCAATCCCAACGGATCTTCGGACAGTTTCGCGCAGGGCGAACTGGTCTGGCGCTACGATTTCCTCGCCCATGGCGAAGAGGAGCAGGGGGAGTGTCAGCTGCGGGCCACGGCGGACGGCTCCAAAATGTACGCCATCTGGCATCAGATGATTCCGGAAGAGGACGATCCCGAAGAACCGGTGACCCGCTGGTATCCCTGGGAGCCGGAGGTGACTTATGACGACGATGTCTGGTACCGCCGGGTTATTTTCTGGAATGAGGGTGAACCGGAGTAAACACGGGGAGTTAGCCTGAGTGCTTGAACCGGGAAGGGCATGGCCCTTCCCGGTATTTTTTTATCAGGTGCGGCGGGACGTTATTGATCCGCCAATTTTTCGGTCTTGATGACCACATCGATGCGCCGGTTGATAGCGCGGCGTTCCGGAGTGTCGTTGGGGGCCAGCGGGCGCTCCGAGCCGTAGCCGATGGCGGTGATCTTGTCGGCAGAGAGGGTGCCGTTAGCAATGAAGTACTGGCGCACGGCTTCGGCGCGGTTTTTGGACAGCTGGGCGTTGATAGCCGCCGAACCGGTACTGTCGGTGTGGCCTTCAATGACCACCGCCGGTTCGCCGAAGGTGCGGATCGCCTTGCGGACCTGGCTGAGCAGGGCATAGTTGTTGGGCATGATCAGGTCCTTGCCGACCGGAAACTGCATGGCTTTCAGCCGAATGACCAGGTTGTCGCCCTGTTTATAAACCTCGGCCTGGTCTTTGCTGAACAGGCCCTGAACTTCGTCGAACAGCTGCTGAAAGCGCCGCTCCGCTTCCAGGCGGGCTTTGGCCTGTTGTTCCTGCAGGGCGATCTGTTCCCGCTCTTTCTGAACTTCCTTGCTCTTGCCTTCCAGAGTAGCGATTTGTTTGCGCTGTGTCTCCAGCTGCGCCTGCAGATCGGCGAGTTTGGTGGCATATTCCGCTGCGTCCTGTTGTCTGGCTTCCTGCAGGTAGGTGTTATCGTCCTTCAAAGAGGCAATCGATTCGATGACATTTTGCAACTGCAGGCCCGGTGTTTCATTGCGCAGATCGCGTGCGCCCAGGCGCATGGTAATCTGCTGCAGCCGTCCTTCACTCCACAGGGCGATATCCTCGCTGTCCATTAGCCCGACTTTCTGGCTCAAGTCCATGATCTGGCCCAGTCGCTGGGCCTGGAACAGCGCCTGTTTGGCTTTGTCCTGCATTTTTTCGCTTTCATAGCGTTGTTCGGTGATGAACTGATCGGCCTCCTGCAGGGTGTTGCGCGCCACGATCAAGGTTTTCGGAGCCAGCCGATCCGCTCCGTTGGTCTCGGCGGTGGCCAGCAGGCTGCGCACTTCCCCGAGGGTTTTTTCCTTGATGGCGCGTAATTCCAGGTCGGCGTAGCCCTGGGCGACCTTGTCTTCGTATTTTTCCGCCCGGGCAATGTTGTTGTTTTCAATGTCCATGGTCAGACTCATGAACTGATCTTCCATGTCTTTGAAATCACTGGCATAGCTTGCTGCTCCGGCGGCGCTGGCCAGGGTCCGGGCCTTGATGGCGTTAGGGATGGTGGAGCGGGCGATCTGGGCATACTCCCTGGCTTTTTCCAGATAGGCATGACCATAGGCGACATTGGTGAGAATGCCGGCTACCGAGTCATCATAGGCCAGTCCGTAACGGGCTTTGTCCAGGGCGTTCTCCGCTTTTGCATACCAGGTCGGGGAAAGTACATTGACCTGATCGACCCGGCCGGCGGCAAGAGTTTCTTCCAGTTCAAAGATCTTGCTGCTCGGGTTGTCCGAAATCGCCACCGGCGGGACTTCCAGAGTCGGTCCGGCACAGCCTGCCAGGAGACTCAGGGTAACCAGCAGAAGACACGACCATCGTTTGATGTGCTGCATTGCTCGTTCCTTTCCTTGATCTGGAATAGCAGGGCAGAAGCCGTTTGCCCTCTGGCCAGATCTGTTGACAGTCACTTTTAAATTTGGCGATAAGTATACCGCGTTCTCGTTAAGATATGTATTTTCATTGCAATCCGCAAGCTTCGGACCGCACGCAAGAAACTGCTGGCAAGGTTCGAGGCTGCTGAGCGGCTGAATCCCGGGCCGGTCATCAACCGACTTGCGTTCAATGACTTACGGCATTATTGTTGTGCAACTGCAAAGCAAGGAGCCCGAGCGATGCAATTGATCTTTTCTCTGTTACAACAGATGTCAGTTTTTATGGTGGTCGCCTACCTGTTCACCAAATCCCCGGCGTTTCGACCGCTGACCGGGGAGAGTATCCGGCGGCGCCAGAAACTGATTCTCTATTTCGTCTTTTCCGGTTTTTCCATCATGGGGACCTATTTTGGGCTGCCCATCAGTGATGCCATTGCCAATACCCGGGCCATCGGCGCGGTGCTGGCCGGGTTGATCGGCGGGCCCGGGCTGGGCCTGGCGGTCGGCTTTACGGCCGGATTGCACCGCTATTTTCTTGGTGGTTTTACGGCCTTTTCCTGTGGGGTGTCGACCACCGTGGAGGGGCTGGTCGGCGGGCTGTTTCATCTCTATCTGATGCGTCAGAACGGGGTCCGCGATGTCTTTAACCCGCGCATCGCCTTGGTTGCAACCTTGCTGGCCGAATCATTGCAGATGCTGATTATCCTGACCCTGGCCAAGCCTTACCACGATGCCTTGGAACTGGTGGAAGTGATCGCCGCACCGATGATTCTGGCCAATTCCATCGGCGCGGCCCTGTTTATCAGCATCATGCGTGACCAGAAACGGATGGTCGATAAAGTTGGGGCGATCTTTTCCGCCAAGGCGCTCAAGGTCGCGGAAAAAACCCTGGGGATTTTCAGCCGTGGCTTCAATGCGGAAACCGCCGCTGAACTGGTGCGGATTATCCACGCGGAAACCGGCGTCGGCGCTGTTTCCATCACCGATCGCGAGAAGGTTCTGGCCTTTTCAGGGATCGGGGCGGATCATCATTCCGGTAAACCGTTGTTGTCCAATTATGCCACCCAGGCGATCCGGCAGCGAAAGGTCTTTTATGCCGACGGAGTCCACGAACCTTTCGAGTGTCCGCACAGCGCCAATTGTCCGCTTGGGTCCGCCCTGGTGGTTCCGCTGATGGTTGATAAGGAAGTGCTGGGCACCATCATTCTGTTTGAACCCAAGACCAAACTGTTTCTCAGGAATAACCGCTCCCTCGGCGAAGGATTGGCCAGTCTGTTGTCGGAGCAGTTGCTGCGCTCCCGTTATGAAGATCAGAAGAGCCTATTGACCAAGTCGGAGCTGAAACTGGTGCAGGCCCAGGTCAATCCGCATTTCCTGTTCAACACCCTTAACACGGTGATCTCCATTATTGAGCAGGATGCGCTGCGGGCCAAGGACTTGCTTTTTCACCTGTCCAACTTCTTTCGTAAGAACCTCAAGCGCTCCAATGATCTGTCGACCCTGGAAGAAGAGATGGATCATGTCAATTCCTATCTGACCATCGAACGGGCCCGTTTTGAGGATCGGCTGGTCGTCGATATCGATATCGACCCGGACCTGTTCGGCACTCAGCTGCCGACTTTTACCCTGCAGCCGATTATTGAGAACGCTATCAAGCACGGGGTTGCCAATATTTTCGGGACCGGAGTGATCAAGGTGCTGGCCAGACGGGCTGGCGCGTCCATCCATATCGATATCGAAGACAATGCCGGCAGCTATTGCCAGAAAATAGAACATGGCGGTCTCGGGATGAACCTGGTCGATAAACGGATCAAGAACCTCTACGGTGAACAGTTCGGGATCGCGGTTAACTGTCAGCCCGATATTCAGACCCAGATCAGAATAACCATACCTGCAGGAGCGGCCTCATGATTCGAGCGTTGATTATTGATGATGAACCGAATGCCAGGCGGGAACTGGAGAAGCTGTTGGTTAAAACCGGCCAGTTCGAACTGATCGGTGAGTGCGGTAATGCCGTGGAAGGCGTCAAGATGATCAACCGGCAGCGACCCGAAGTTATTTTCCTCGATATCCAGATGCCGGTGATCGGTGGTTTTGAAATGCTCAGCATGATCGACCGCGATATCATGCCCCATGTCGTCTTCGTCACCGCTTACGACGAGTTTGCGGTGCGCGCCTTTGAGGAGAAAACTCTCGATTATCTGCTTAAGCCGGTGCGTCCGGAACGGCTGGAGAAAACCGTGGAAAAGCTGCACGAGCATCTGCGCACCCATACCGTGCCGGATTACGAAACCGAACCGTTGACGCGGATCCCCTGCATCAAAGGCGGGAACATCAAGTTGATCGCCCCGGAAGCGGTTGAATATGCCTATACCGACCGGAGCGGCGTGCATCTGCTGGTGGATGGCGATGTGTTTAACACCGATATGACATTGAAAGCCCTTGAAGAGCGAAGCGATCTAATCCGCTGTCATCGCAAATGTCTGGTGAATATCCATCAGGTGGATCAGATCATTCCCGGGGAGAGCGGGACCGCTGACATCAAGACTACTAGCGGGCATATGGTGCCGGTCAGTCGCCGTCACCTCAAAGACCTCAAGCGGCTGGTCGGAATCTGATCCCCGCAACATAGCGTTGGACCTGGTTCAAGCTTTGCGCGCTTTTTTGTCTCCGACTCTTGGGACTCTCATGATTGAAAGACCTTTCCCACCCAAAATACGTAGATTGTCTTGACACCTGATCGTTGTCGGTTATCTATTTTATTATTACTCTCAATTGAGCTTGAAGAAATACTAGCGTCTTTTGCTGCCACCACCCCACATTTCCAGGAGAGGGAATTAACTCGAGGTCAGACGTTGATACCTGTCGACCTCTGGCAGAAGGAGGAGTCAACTTGTGGCTCAGGCGCTGCTCGCAAAAGCAAAGATGGCAGCACTGGTGGAATTTTTGTCTGCCGGACAGAAAGTTGTTGGCCCGGTACCGCTTGAGAAAGGGCAGTTCAGGTTCGCTGAAGTCTCGCGGCTGACCGAAATGTCATTGGACTATATCCCGACAGTTCTCCCACCCAAAAAATATTTCATGCCCCAGCACGAGACATTGCTGAAATACGATATCACCAACGGTCAGAAGATGGAGGCCGTTGTCGAGGTCGAGGATCTGGTTCTGTTCGGGTTACATACGTGTGATCTTGCCGGAATTCAGTGCCTTAACATGGTTTTTTCCGATCGCCCCCGCGATATTCACTATCTCATTCGTAAGGGCCACTTCACTCTGATCGGACTGGAGTGCAATGATTATTGTGACAGACACGCCAATTGCGCCATGTTGCGTAATCATCTGCCGAAAGGAGGTTATGACCTGTTTTTCAGCAGGCTTGCTGATTGCTTTTATGCCGATATCGGGACCGAGAAAGGTGAGGAGATTGTTCATCAGTCGGGATTGTTTGAGCCGGTGACTCCCGATGCGGAAAAGCAACTGCAGGAGATGCGCGCAAACAAAAAGGAGATTTTTAAAAACGAGGTTGCGATCCGCTACCAGGATATCCCCCGCCTGTTTGATGAAACCTTCGACAGTGATGTCTGGAAACAGGTCGGAGAGCGCTGCCTGTCCTGCGGTAACTGTACTAACGTTTGTCCGACCTGTTACTGTTTCGATGTCAGGGATGAAGCTGAACTTGATCTGACTAGAGGGCGTCGAATAAGGGTCTGGGATTCATGCCAGCATGAAAACTTTGCCAAAATTGCCGGGGGCGAAAGTTTTCGTGAAACGCGGCTTGATCGCAAGCGGCATCGTTTCAATCGCAAATTCCGATACCCTATGGTCCGATACAAACGGATGTTCTGTACCGGTTGTGGTCGCTGCAGCCGAGCCTGCATGGCAAAGATCGATCTGAAGGAGACGATCAACGCCTTAATTGAGGAGCGAGGTTGATATGGCGCTTATCGCTATCCACCATTCCGGATACGAGATCAAACGCGGAAAACTGGTGGAAATCTCCAGTCTGACCCGTACAGAGAAGCTCTTCAGGGTTGAACTGCCCGAGGCCGAAACCCTCAATCACGATCCGGGCCAGTTTGTCGAAGTCTCTCTCTTCGGTGTCGGCGAAGCGCCGATATCGGTCTGTTCTTCGCCGACCCGGTTTGACAGCTTTGAACTTTGTGTGCGCAATGCCGGTCGCTTGACGGAGGTCCTGCATCAACTTGAGGTCGGGGACGAGGTCGGTATCCGCGGTCCTTTCGGTGTCGGTTTCCCGGTGGTGCCGCTGGAAGGCAACGATATTCTGTTGATTGCCGGCGGCCTCGGGATCGCCCCTTTGCGGTCGTTGATCAATTACATCATCGATAATCGCCGTGAATTCGGGAAGGTCGATATCCTGCTCGGCTGCCGGGATCCGCAAAGCATGCTGTTTCACAATGAGCTTGAGTCTTGGGCCAAGCGCATCGACCTTAACTTTCTCTGTTCGATCGACAAAGCGGCTCCCGATTGGGAAGGCAATGTCGGACTGATTACCCAGCTGATTCCCGGCGTCAGCCTTGATCCTTTAAAAACCTTGGTTGTGGCTTGTGGGCCACCGGTGATGTACCGTTTTGTGATTGACGAGCTGCTCAAAAAGGGGATTCCTGAAGACCAAATTTACCTTTCGCTGGAACGGCATATGAAATGCGGTCTCGGTAAATGCGGCCATTGCCAGATCCATGAGGTCTATTGCTGTCAGGATGGCCCGGTATTCAATTACAGCTGGGTGAAGAAAATCAGAGGAGCGATATGATGGGGAGGCCCAAAGTGGCATTTTTTGATCTGGCCAGCTGTGAGGGTTGTCAACTTCAGATTGCAAACCTTGGTGAGGCTCTCCTGGATGTTCTCGGAGTGATTGATCTGGTCGAGTTCCGCGAAGTCATGTCGGATAGTTGGAATGGAACATACGATTTGGCTTTCGTGGAAGGGAGTGTGGTGAATCATGAGGCTGAAGAACGGCTGCGCAAGATTCGGGAACGTTCAGACAAGCTGATTGCCTATGGAAGCTGTGCAACCATCGGTGGAGTGAATGGGATGAAGAACCGACGGCCATTGTCTGAAAGCCGATTCGAAGTCTATGGCGACAAGGCACAGTGGTATCCGACAACCCGGACCCGAGCTCTGCATCAGCTGGTCAAGGTGGATTATTTCATCAACGGTTGCCCGATTTATCCAGATGAATTTCTCAGAGTGCTCAAGGCAGCATTGACCGGTGTGTCCTACCATGTGCCGGATTATGCAGTCTGTGTCGAATGCAAGTTCAATGAGAACGTCTGTATGTACGACAAGGGAGTCACCTGCCTTGGCCCGGTAACCAGGGCGGGTTGCAATTCCTGGTGTGTCAACAACGGCAATGTCTGTTACGGCTGCCGGGGACTGGTTTCCAATCCGAACCGGGCTGGTGCCGAAGAGGTGCTGAGCACGTACGGTCTAAGCGGTGATCTGATCGCCAATAAAATGATGATGTACAATGGCGCGTTGGAGACCGATGATGAGTAGAAACGTTGCCCTCAATGTTGAATTCCTCACCCGGGTCGAGGGGCATGGCCATATTGTTGTCGATGTCGTTAACGGAGTATTGCGCAAGGCTGAGCTGCAGATTGTCGAAGCTCCCCGTTTTTTCGAGGCGATGTTGCAGGGGCGGTCGATTTTCGAGGCCCAGCACATTACTTCCCGAATCTGTGGCATTTGCGCCTGCGGCCACAGCCTGGCTTCGATTCAGGCGGCGGAAGCGGCCATCGGCTATGTCCCGAGCACCCAGACGGTGAAGTTGCGCAAACTGCTGCTGCATGTTGAAAACCTCGACAGTCACCTGCTGCACATCTATTTTCTGGCCGCTCCTGATTTGCTTGGTGTGCAGAGTCTTATGGGGTTGATGACCGATCATTCGGATGTGGTGCGCAGGGCTCTGCGGATGAAGAAGGCCTGCAACGATATTTGCGATACCCTGGTCGGCCGCCATGTTCATCCGATATCGGCGGTGGTCGGAGGATTCACCAAACTGCCGCAAAAAAGGGAACTGGAGAATATCCGTGCGATCCTGCAGGAGTTGATTGACGGCCTTGATCCAACCGTCGACCTGATTGCTGCGCTGACTTTTCCTGATTTCATCCGTGAAACAGAATATGTAGCACTTTGCAGTGACGATGGCGAATATCCGCTGCTGACGGGGGATGCCGGATCAACCGATGGTGTCCGCCGGGCCAAGGAAGATTACCTCGCTATCACCAACGAATTCCTGGTGTCCCACTCGTCGGCTAAGCATGCCAGACTCAGTCGCGGATCTTATTCTGTTGGCGCCCTGGCACGTTTCAATCTTAATTCTGATAAGTTGCATCCGCTGGCCCGTGCAGTCGCAGACAAGATCGGCCTGACCGCCCCCTGTTACAACCCATTTCTCAATACCGCAGCTCAACTGGTCGAGTGTGCCCACTGTGCAGCCGAAGCTCTGCGAATTGTCGAAGAACTGATTGACAATGGCGTTGATCAGAGTGAACGAGTCATTGTCGGCGTCAATGAAAATTGCTCGATTCCGGTTCGGGCCGGAAGCGGTGTCGGCGCCGTGGAGGCGCCTAGGGGGCTGCTTTTTCACCATTATCAGGTTGACGACCGAGGGATCATAAGGCAGGCCAATTGTGTCATTCCAACTGGCCAGAACTTGCAGAACATCGAGGATGACATGCATAAACTGGTGCCGGAAATTCTTGAAAAGTCAGAGGATGAGATCACCCGGATACTGGAAATGCTGGTGCGTGCCTATGATCCCTGTATCAGTTGCTCAACTCATTTTCTTGATGTGCACTTCATTGGTCGCTGAGTTCCTGAGACAACTGTTTCCATCGGGAGTGCGCCACTGCCTGCTGATTACCCTTGGCAACACCCTGAGATCAGATGATGGGCTCGGTCCTTACCTGGCAGAACAACTGAGGGGAATTGCCGGGTTGCAGATAGAAAATGCCGGCGACCGACCGGAGCGCTCTGTTCATTGGGTCGAACGTTATCGGCCGCGGACTGTTGTCTTTCTGGATGTTGCTGATTTTGGTGGCGCTCCGGGTGATTTACGACAAATTGGTCCCGGCGAATTGGTCAATTCAACTCTGAGTACTCATCGTCTACCATTAGCGGCACTGATCGCCTGGATCGAACAGGAAAACAACGTCCAGTGCTATTGCCTCGGAATTCAGGCGGCTTCACTACAACCCGGAGAGACCCTGTCAACGCCTGTTTCAGTGACCGCCGATCTCATGATTGAATGGTTTAAACTGCAGGTTGAGGCCGATTGAGAGGAAGATTTTTCCTTTAACAACAACTTTTTTATTTTCCGCTTCTTTGTCACCTCCCATCTTCTATCAATGTGTATTTCTGTCCTGCTTTCAACCATCCGGCCGCCGATTTCGACCACTGACAAAGATATAGAACCATTGGTGAGTACGCGCTGGATTCTGACGTTTTGAATTCCTAAGATTGAGGCGTAAGTAACAACCCCCCCCCATATAGGAGGAATGTCATGCTCTATTTCTTTGGCTGTGTCGCACTGCTGATCATCGGGTATTTTATTTACGGATCCTTTGTTGATCGGGTGTTCGGCCCTGATCCCACCCGCCTCACCCCTGCCACCACCATGAACGACGGGGTCGATTATGTGGAAATGTCCGGAAAGAAAATCTTCCTCATCCAGCTGTTGAACATTGCCGGGCTGGGGCCGATTTTCGGACCGATCCTGGGTGCCCTGTACGGACCCTCAGCGTTGATCTGGATTGTTGTCGGGAGTATCTTCGGCGGCGCAGTCCATGATTATTTTTCCGGCATGCTGTCGATGCGCTCCGGTGGCCAGTCGATTCCGGATGTGGTCGGTAACGAATTGGGTGTCGGATTCAAGCAGTTCATGCGGGTTTTCTCCATTGTCCTGCTGCTGCTGGTCGGGGTCGTGTTTGTTCTCGGTCCGGCCAAACTGCTCGGTAATCTGACCGGGCTCGCCGTTCCGGCCTGGGTTGCCATTATCTTTGTTTATTACTTCCTGGCCACGATCCTGCCGGTCGATAAGATCATCGGCCGCCTCTATCCCCTGTTTGGCGCCGTGCTGATTTTTATGGCCGTTGGGCTGACCGCAGCACTGATTTTCAAGGGCTACCACTTTTTCCCCGAACTGACTCTATCCAACATCCATCCCAAAGGCCTGCCGCTCTGGCCGCTGATGTTCATTACCATCGCCTGTGGCGCGATCAGCGGGTTCCATGCAACCCAGTCGCCGCTGATGGCCCGCTGCGTCAAAAACGAAAAACACGGTCGGCCGCTGTTTTACGGCGCTATGATCGGTGAAGGAGTGATCGGCCTGATCTGGGCAACCCTGGGCATGTCTTTCTACAATAACTCCGCAGCCCTCAACGCCGCACTGGCACAAGGCGGTCCGGCTTATGTGGTCAATGAAATTTCCACCACCCTGCTCGGTCCCCTGGGTGGTCTGCTGGCCATCATCGGCGTGGTCGTACTGCCGATCTCCTCAGGCGATACCGCCTTCCGCAGCGCTCGGTTGATTATTGCCGATTTCTGCAAACTGCCGCAAAAACAGACCAGCAAGCGTCTGGCCCTGGCAATTCCCCTGTTCGTTATCGGGTTCCTGGTCTCCCGCGGTGACTTCGGTGTTATCTGGCGTTACTTCGGTTGGGCTAATCAGACCCTTGCTACCATCGTGCTCTGGGCCTCCGCCGCGTATCTGATCAAAGAAGCCAAGCTGCACTGGATCGCAACGGTGCCGGCTGTGTTCATGACCGCCGTGGCCACCACCTATCTGGCCTATGCCAAGATCGGTTTCGGATTATCGCTGTCCACCGCGACCGGAATCGGGATCGCCGTGGCCGTCCTCAGCCTTGCCCTGTTCCTGATTAAGTTCCGCAAGGCTGGAGCTGTTGCCGAGGAACCGGTCGGTTAAGCTGGCCGCGAACATTAACTGCTAAAGTGTAATCCCGAAGCCCCGTGGTGTTTGACCGCGGGGCTTTTTTGTTTGTTGCCACATTTGGTTAGGTCGTTGTCATCCGGAAACACCGCATGGCAATCATTATGTTTTCAGATTGCAAACGTGCGGTTTTGCTGTGCTCCTGCAAAATAAGGAGCGCTGTGTTCCCGGTCGGAGGTTGGCCCGTCCGGCAGGAACGAGCGGGGTTCTTGGCAGCGGGGGAGGCTTGACGTCAATCTTTCTGCCCCTGGCCCCTTGTTTTCGCTTCCGACAATGCTTTAATTTTAAAAGATCCATGTAACCTATTGTACCAGGCTGGCTGTTGCGATGGCTCGCTGACGGCCGTCCTGTTCAGGAGTTTTCAAATACAGAAGCATGCGATTTGTCCTTTACAATATTCGTTATGCGACCGGGCCCAAAGCGCGTAATTTTGTGCGTCCCACCGGCCGCAATCTCAACCGGATAGCCGGTTTCCTAAGCGATTTGCAGCCGGACCTGGTCGGCCTGGTCGAAGTCGATTACGGGTCCTACCGGACCGGCCGCAAAAACCAGGTCGAGCAACTGGCAGAATCCCTGGGGCATTACCATTCTTACTCCACCAAGTACGGTCAGGGGTCATTCTGGCGTCGTATTCCGGTTCTTAATCGACAGGGGAACGCCTTTCTGGCCCGTGATCGGATTCGGAATGAGACCTTTCATTTCTTTGACCAGGGGATGAAGCGCCTGGTCATGGAGTTGGAACTGGAACATATGGTGGTCTACCTGGTCCACCTGTCCCTTGGCGGGCGAACCCGTCATCAACAGCTTTCCGCCCTGTATGATCTGGTGCGCAAGACCGATCGACCGTTTCTGGTGACCGGAGATTTCAATATGCTCTGGGGTGAACAGGAGATCGACCTGTTCCTCGCCGCAACCGGGTTGGAGGATGCCAACCGTGCCGGCCTACCCACCTATCCGAGTCGGAATCCCAGCCAGCGTCTTGATTTTGTGTTGCACAGCAAGGATATTAAAATCAGGAATTTTCAGGTTCCGCAGGTCACCTTCTCTGATCATCTGCCCCTGGTGGTCGATTTCGATGTCGACGTCGCCGAAGATCAGCGGCATGGGGAACGCGAACCGACCTGCTTCTGCGATGACCTGAGTGACCTGTCGGCGGTTGGCTTCGGAATTCGGCCTTAGTCACTGGTGGAAAGCGAAAACTTCTCGTTTCCAATCTGAAAACTAAACCGTCGCCAGCCAATGTTTCCGGATGGCAACTGACCATGCTGACGGCTTTTCAGATTTCGGAGGGCTGCAGGTGGTTCTTCCCAGCTCTCATGGGAGGGTCGGGTCTGGTCACAAAGCGAAGGCTTGTTCCGTCTGGACAGATTTCCTTTTGTTCTATTTTAACCTTTTCTGTGCTTTACCTCGGATTTCCGTTTTTATTTGATAATTCAATAGATTCTGGATATCTTGAAGTCTTCTTTTTAATCTATGTTCCCGATTTTTTTACCCTGTTGCAGGCTTGCCGGAGAGACCGGGCAGCTGCAGTAACGATCGTCTTAACCCGAAGTGGAGGCTTGTTATGACCTTGACCAGACTGATCAGTAGTGCCGGCCTGCTCACCATGTTTCTCTGTGCGTCCGTGGTCCATGCCGAGACCCGAGTAACCTATAAGTCCGCAAAAACCAGCTCGTCCTATTACCAGATGGCGGTGCAGATTGCCGAAGCGATCAAAGCGGGAACCGGCGGAGAGGTCATTGTGACGGTTGAAGAGAGTCAGGGGTCGGTGCAGAATGTCAAGGAAGTCATGGTGCGCAGCGGGAATTATGTCTTCACCACCCCGCCGGCCCTGATCAAGCTTGCTCAGGCCGGGCAGGGAAAATTCGCAGGCGATGACCCGGCAAAGTATAATAACATCCGCTCTCTTTTCCCCATCCCTTCTTTAACCATGCATTTTGTGGTTCGGGCCGACAGCGGAATCAAAGACTTTGCCGATCTGGCAGGCAAGAGCATCCTCATCGGCAAGGGGTCTTTTGGAGCCCGGGAGGCGGAAAAATATTTTCAGCTCTTCGGGCTTGAAGGCAAAGTCAAATTGGCCAATGTCGAGTTGGGAAGCGCGGTTCAGGCGTTGAAAAACCGGCAGATTGACGGGTTTGCAACCTCAGGTTCGTTCCCGGCTCCCAATGTTGTGGAAGCGGCTGCCGGGATCGGTGTGCGGCTGCTGTCATTGTCCGACGAGCAGGTCGCCCTGACCAAACGAACCAAATTGCAGATACCTGCCGGAACCTATCCGGGAGTCGAGTACCCTGTCACCACCACTTCTCTGCCGGTGATCGCCTACGCCACCACCGATATGGCGGATGAGATCGCTTATCAACTGACCAAGGCGTTCTGGGAGCAGAAACAGAAGATGGCGAAATCGAATGCCTGGTGGGGCGGGGTCTCGCCGGAGATGTTGAATCATATCTACGGCAAACTGCATCCCGGTGCCCTGCGTTATTATCAGGAACAGGGGATTGCGGTTCCGGAAGCAATCCGTTGAGCAAATAGTCCGCCTCGCATTAACCGACTGAGCACCCGGCTGGCCCGGGTGCTTTTTCCCTGCTGTGAAGATTCACCAACCATGACTGACTCATCCCCGACCTCATCTTTGCGCTGGCCCTGGTACTGCCTGGGCGCGTTGTCCATTTTCTTTCATATTTATCTGGTCTTCAGCGGGATGGTGCCCAACCTGGTCAGTCGGCCGCTGCATATGGCCCTGGCGGCCCCCTGGGCGCTGGTCTTTGCCGCCAAGACCCCGGCCCGGCGCTGGAGCGGGCTGTTCTTGACTCTGGTTGCCGTCGCCAGTTGTCTTTATGTGGCGCTGCATGAAGAAATGCTCTCTGACCAGTACGGCGCACTGCACGGATCATTACAGCTTGCCATGGCCATCATTCTGCTGCTGAGCACGCTGGAGATGGCCCGCCGCAGTATCAGCTGGCCGCTGCCCAGTGTTGCTCTGCTGGCTTTGCTCTATGGCCTGTTCGGTCAATATGTCCCGGGGGAGTTCGGCTATCCGGGGTTGCCGCTAAGAAGTTTTCTCGGCACCCTGACGATTGCCGAAGGAGGGCTCTGGGGGCAGTTGACCGGGGTCTCGGTGCAGATCGTCGCGATCTTCGTCATCATGGGAGCCGTGCTGAATGCCGGGGAAGCCGGGCAGGGTTTTATGAATCTCGCCACTGCGGTGGCCGGACGGCTGAAAGGGGGAGCTGCCAAGGTCTCGGTTTTGTCATCGGCACTGTTCGGTTCCATCTCCGGGTCGGCTTCCGCCAATGTGGCTTCGACCGGTGCGATTACCTTGCCGGCAATGATTAAATTAGGTTATCCACGGGCACTGGCCGGGGCCGTGGAAGCGGTGGCCTCCTCTGGCGGCCAGATCATGCCGCCGTTGATGGGAGCGGGCGCTTTTGTCATGGTTGAGCTGACCGGGGTGCCGTACAACAGCATCATGGGTGCGGCATTGCTGCCGGCTATCCTCTATTTTCTGACCGTCTGGAGCGGGATCAATGCCTATGCCCAACGCTATTCCCTGAAGGCTGTCGAGCAGGGGGACCTGCCGGAAAAAGCCGCGGTGATCACCACTGCACTATTTTTTGTGGTGCCCTTTGCGGTGTTGCTGGAGCGCATGTTCAATGGCGGTTATACTCCGCAATATGCGGCCTGTGTTGCGATCCTGGTGGCATTCCTCCTGCTTCTTGTCGATATCCGCTTCAGTTTTTCCCTGCCCCGCACGTTGCACCGGTTACAGGACGTTTGTTTGAATTGCGGCAAACAGATTTCCACCATCGCCTCGATTATCCTCTGCGCCAGCATTGTCATCGGGGTGCTGGGGCAGACCGGGCTGGGGGTTAAAATCACCTCGCTGATTCTGTCCGGCTCCGGCCACAACCTCTGGCCGGCATTGCTGCTGACCGGGCTGGCCTGCCTGGTGCTGGGGATGGAAGTTCCGACCACGGCCGCTTACGTCATCTGTGTCTCGGTGGCCGGACCCGCCCTGCAGGAGTTAGGGGTGCCGCCCCTGGTGGCCCATCTCTTCGTCTTCTGGTTTGCCCTGCTTTCAACCATTACCCCGCCCGTGTGCGGAGCGGTTTTTATCGCTTCGGGAATGGTCGGCGAAAATTGGCTCAAGATCGCGGTCTGTGCCATGACGTTGGGAATCGGCCTCTACCTGATTCCGCTGGGCATGGTGGCGAACCCGGCCCTGATCAGGCTGTTCGATACCCCGGTTGCCGCCTTGCTGGCGTTTTTCAAACTGGGCGTCAGCCTGACGGCGATCTCCTACAGGATTATCGCTCCGCGCGGGGCGCTGGCCCGGGTGGCATTGGTTTCAGCCGGAATGGTGGGCATCTTTATCTGAAGCGGCAGTAGAACTGAGTCGGTTCTCCCGCAGGAGAAAGTCGATAAAGGCCCGGTTGGCCCTGGACAGATAACGATCGGATTTCCAGGCAATATACAGGTCCAGATGCAGGCGTGGTGAAAAGGAGATGGCCGCAAGCTGAGGATCTCCCTGAACCGCCATCCTTAAAAATGTCGAGGTTCCCATCCTCTGTTTGATCAGAGAGCTGACCAGGGTATACAGATTGGTTTCGAAAATGATTTGGGGAGACTGCTTTTCCCCGGCCATCATCTCATCCAGCAATTCCCGCATGTAATAGCCCTTCTTGAAGACAATCTGCGGTTCCTCGAAAAACTCCGCGGGGGTGATTTCAACGCGCCCGGCAAGGGGGTGACCGACCGGAACGCAGGCGACAATCTCTTCGCGTAGAAAGTGCTGGTAACTCAGTTCACCATGATGGAGCGGGGCGGTGATGACCCCCATGTCGATCTCCCCTTTGCGCAGCAGGCGCTGAATTTGCCCTGCCCCCTCGCCACTGACCGCGACCTGCAGGTGCGGATACTGCCGGCGAAACAGCTGAATAATTTTGGGAAAATAAAAGGAACTCATCATCGGTGGGATACCGATGCGCACCTCGCCCCGGGACAGTTCCTTCAGTTCTGCCATTTCCGTTGTCGCAACGGCCAGATTGTCAAGAATCCGCTCCGCGTGTTTGAGCAACGTTTCCCCCTCTGCGGTGAGGGTAATTCGTTTGTCTTGTCTATTGAGAAGCGTCAGATCCAGTTCCTCTTCCAGCTTGCGCAAGGTCATGCTCACGGCTGGTTGGG
The DNA here is from genome assembly GCA_963668145.2 of Geopsychrobacteraceae bacterium. GTDB lineage: Bacteria > Desulfobacterota > Desulfuromonadia > Desulfuromonadales > Geopsychrobacteraceae > Seleniibacterium. The sequence goes on along the minus strand of CAXXJU010000013.1, from coordinate 64,326 downwards.
CAATGTGCAGTTGTTCGGCGGCCCGGGTAAAATTCCCCTGGCGGACGATTTCAGTAAAAACCCGTAATTGGCGGATATCCATTGGTGCACCTTCCATAAAGAATTATTATAGTAATCATAATAACAATATATTTTTATTATATCCAGCCATGCAGTAAGCTGTTCCCAGTCCTCTTCAACTATGCCATGAAAAGGTGCTATCGTGATCGAATCGTCCGCTCTTGAACCGGGAACCAAAGCTTACTGGCAGGCTAATTTGGCCTTGTTTTTCGCCGGGTTTGTGACCTTTTCCAGTATCTACATGTTCCAGCCATTATTTCCCGACCTGGTCGCCGAATTCGGTATTGTGCCGGCCACGGCCAGCCTCTCACTGTCCTTTGCCACCTTTGCCTTAGCGTTGACCCTGCCGGTATCCGGTGTCCTGTCGGATGCCTGGGGCCGCAGGGGGATCATGATCGTCGCGGTGGTGGCGGCCTCACTGCTGGCCCTGGTCAGTGCCTACCCCCTTCCGTTGCCTCTGTTGCTCGGGGTGCGGCTGATTCAGGGGCTGGTCCTGGCCGGGGTCCCGGCGGTCGCCATGGCCTATCTTAACGAAGAGATCGCGTCGCGCGCCATCGGCAGCGCCATGGGGCTGTATATTGCCGGCAACGCCTTTGGCGGCATGACCGGCAGGATTCTGACCGTGATTCTGGCGGACCTCTGGTCCTGGCGAATGGCGGTTGCCGCCATCGGCGGGTTGGGGCTGTTGCTGGCGCTGCTGTTCGCCTGGTTGCTTCCTCCTTCCCGCAATTTCCAAAGTCAACGCCCGTTGCAACTGCGCAGTCTGACCGCTTCCCTGCTCAGGCATCTGCGCCATCCCGGACTGCGCTGCCTGTTCCTGCTTGCCTTCTGCTGTATGGGCGGTTTCGTCACCCTTTACAACTATGTCACTTTCCGCCTGCTGGGCAGCGAATTCAATTTGCAGCAGTCTCAGGTTGCGCTGATTTTTCTCGCTTACGCCTTCGGGGGCTGCGGCTCCAGTGTGATGGGCTGGTTAGTGGATCGTTTTGGGCGGCCTTTGATTCTGTTCATGTCTCTGGCGATCATGTTGAGCGGACTGTTGCTGACTCTGGATCAGCGGTTGGTCTTGGTCATCATCGGTATTGTCGTTTTCACCATAGGTTTTTTCGGGGTTCACGCGATCTGCTCGGCCTGGGTGGGGGTGCTTGCCGGAGAAGCGCGCGCCCAGGCGTCTTCCCTCTATCTGTTTTTCTACTACCTGGGCTCGAGCATCTCGGGGACCGGCGGGGGCTATTTTTACTCGAGCTGGGGTTGGCACGGGGTGGTGACGCTGATCGCGGTTTTGATCGGGGTGGCGTTACTGAGCGGCCTGCGGCTGGTCAGCGTGCTGCCCGCAGCAGGTGCGGCGACTCTGCCCAAGGCTCTGCCCGGACACTAGCAGTCCTGAACGCAGCGACCCGTCCGGCCACCCGCCGCTAAGAAGGCTGGGGCGATCCGGCCGAAATGCCGTCGACCGTATTGTCTTTTGCCGGGGCCATGGCGTTCAGCAGGGCTGGTCCGGAAAAGGCCAGAGATAGGCCTGCAGATCTATTTTCCCGGCGGCTGAAAATTGCACTCCTTCTGCCTCCAGCAGCGCACGCTGGAGAATATTCCCTTCTCCGTCCCGGCGCGGGCTGATCCCTCCTTGGCTGTTGATCACCCGTTGCCAAGGGACGTCATGGCCTGGAGGTAAGGCGGCCATGGCAAAGCCCACGGCCCGCGGAGTAGTCCCCACCAGTTTGGCGATGCGCCCGTACGTGCTGACCGAGCCAGGCGGAATTCCCCTGACCAGGCTGTAAATACGTTGATAGAGAGACCCTTGTTGGGGGACCGTCATGAGGGTGCCTTTTCGCGATGGGTGCTTTGTCGACATGACCTAGCGGCATTTAAAATAGCATCAGGCAAACCCCCGACTCAATTTTATTTTGCGCCTGCCCGAGGATCAGAAAAAAGCCAGAACTCGCCGCTAATATGGGGCTGTGCAGGATTCAGCGAGGAGGGGGAGATGATGCGCAAAACCATTGGAGGGTGGCTGGTTCTGGGATTTCTGTTGGTTGCGACCGCTGCTGCCAAGGAACCCATGTTGCCAGAGGTTTATCGCAACCAGGTGGATGTGACCGGTTGGCTGATGAGCGAGAAGCTGGACGGAGTACGCGGTTATTGGGACGGCCACCAACTCTGGTCAAAAAACGGTCATCCGTTTGCACCGCCGCCCGAGTTTGTGCGGGACTGGCCCTCTTTTCCGCTGGAAGGTGAGCTCTGGGCCAGCCGCGGTCAATTTGCAACCGTGGCTTCGATCGTGCGAAGTGAAAACCGGAAAGAGCGCTGGCTGCAGCTGCGTTTTGCGATTTTTGATGCCCCCGCAGCCGGCGGATCTTTTGCCTTTCGGATCAACCAGGTTCGGGAATGGTTTGCCACCCATCCCGGGGGGCATGCTTTTGTCATTGAACAGATAGCAGTTCAGAGTGAACAGCATCTACAGCAGGAGTTACAGCGTGTCGAAGTTCTGGGCGGAGAAGGGCTGATCGTACGCCGGGCGGATACTCCTTATGCGCCGGGGCGCAGCCCGACGATCCTGAAAGTCAAAAGTTATCTCGATGCCGAAGCAACTGTTATCGCCCAACTGCCCGGCAAAGGGCGAAACCTTGGCCGGCTCGGCGCCCTGTTGGTCAGAATGGCTGATGGTACCGAGTTCAGAATCGGCAGCGGTTTTTCGGATGCCGAACGCGACCAGCCACCAGCGCCGGGAACCCTGATCACCTTTAAATATTATGGTCGTTTCGCTTCCGGCATTCCTCGCTTCCCGTCATTTTTGCGGGTACGGGAGGATGACGGCTTATAACGATGCGCTGCTCAGCCAAGTTTGGCGCCGTTGGTGACTTTTCTTTCCGGAACCGCGAGTACGACCGAGCGATCTTCCTGATAGAAACCGGTGATCAGGCATTCTGAACGAAACGGGCCGATTTGTTTGGGGGGGAAGTTGACCACCCCGACAATCTGCCGCCCTTTTAAGTCTTCCTTACTGTAGAGATCGGTGATCTGGGCACTCGATTTCTTGATGCCGATGGTCGGCCCGAAATCAACCTTGATTTTATAGGCCGGGGTGCGTGCTTCAGGAAAATCCTCAACCTCGACAATCGTCCCGACGCGTAATTCCACTTGGTCAAAATCCTGCCAGCTGATCTCTTTCATGCTTGTCTCCCATGGGTAGAAGGTGGATGGAGTTTATTATCATAGCAAAGGATTATCTCTGGTACAGGAAGGTGTGCAGATCAATTCCGTATTTATGCAGCTTGCGGGCTACGGTTGGCTGGCTCATGCCCAGTTCGGCCGCGATATCGAGCTGCTTGTGATAACGTTGTGCGGTCTTCAGGATAACATGCCGTTCCACGCTTTCAACAATCTGTTCCATGGTCATTTCGCGGGGCCAGTCGGTGAGGAAGATGCCGACGCTGTTTTGGTTCTGGGCGATGACGGTCTGGGGCAGTTCATCGACGTCAATCAGCTCGCCCTCGGCCATGACCACCAGCCGCTCACAGATATTCATCAGCTCACGAACGTTGCCCGGGTAATTGTATTGACAGAGGACGTCGATGGCCGCCGGGGTCAGCCGTTTCGGTTTACCGATCCGCTCGGCGAAACGGGTAATGAAACTGTTGATCAACGGAACCAGGCAGTCGCGCCGTTCGCGCAAGGGAGGAATGTTGATAGGGATGACACTGAGCCGGTAGTAGAGATCGGTTCGAAACTGGCCTTGCCTGATCATCTGCTCCAGATCGCGATTGGTGGCCGCTAGAATGCGCACATTGACTTGTCTGCTCCGGGTGCTGCCGAGGCGGGTGACCCGGCCGTCCTCCATAAAGCGTAACAGTTTAACCTGTGAGGATTGCGGCAGCTCGGCGATTTCGTCAAGGAAGATGGTGCCGCTGTCGGCCAGTTCCAGATAGCCCGGCTTGTTGCTCACCGCACCGGTGAAGGCCCCTTTTTCATAACCGAACAGCTCGGCTTCGATGAGCGACTCTGGAATGGCACCGCAGTTCAGCTTAATGATCGGTTGCCCGGCGCGGGCAGAGTTCTTATGGATGAGGTCCGCGATCAACCCCTTGCCGACCCCGGATTCCCCGAGCAGCAGGACCGTTGAGTCGACTTCACTGAGCTTGAGCGCTTGCTGAAGGGTTTTGATCATGCTCGGGCTTTCGGCAATGATCGCCAGGTCGGCCAGCTGTTGCTGCTGGAGCTCCCGCACCTGATAGCGGAACTGGTTGCCGAGGGCTTGCTGTTCTTCCAACTCGTGCTGCAGACGGTCGATTTCGGTGATGTCCTTTTCACTGACCACCACGCGGATCAGTTCGTTATTGTTATCGAAGACCGGGGTCCCGGTGGAAATCAGCTTGCGACCGTAGCGGTTTTCTTGCAGCAGGCTGACCTGGGCGCGGTTTTTAATAGCTTCCAGGGCAGCCGATGGAAGGATGACCAGCCCATCGGCGGCAACATCAAGATAATGTCGTCCGATCAATCGATCGGGAGGAGCGTTGTTGATGCGTGCGGAAGCAGGGTTGACCCGTAAGATAAAGCCTTTTCCGTCACAAACGAAGAGGCCGTCGGAGGAACAGTCGATAATGGCGTCATTTTCCCGGGTCAGTTGCTGCAGCGGCCGGTTCTCCATCAGGACGATCAACGCACCGCGGCCGTCCGGCATCTCCTGCGGTCCGAGCCAGGCCATTTGATCGGCCAGATCCTTTTCCAGGGCGGTGACAAACTGGCTTTCACCGTGGTCGAGGACCAGCCGCACAGCGGCGTTGAGACGAGGGCAGGTCAGCGGTAATTCCTGCTCGGGAAGGTAATGCGCCGCCAGCAATCCCCAGGCCCATAGAACGCTGCCGGTCGGACCGATGATCGTGCCACCGGTACCGACGGAAGCAATGATTTCAGAAAACTGTTGAGAATCCAGCACGATCTTTTTTCTGCGGTCGAACCGCCAGTCGGGCTCCGGTGCAGCTCAAGCTGCAATCCGAAGCCTTTTGCAGGTTGTTGAAAAAGTCCATCTCTGGCCTTTTTCAAGCCCGGTGGAGAAAAGTGCGATGTCCTCCACCTTACAAAATCAATGATCTAGAAAGGCCTCATTGCTTTTGTTCTCCCATCCCTGGGCTCGGCAGGCTGTTTTTCAACAGCTTGTTAAAACTGCCAATTAATGAGACATCAGCACCGGGACGGTCATGTGTTGGAGCAGGTGCCGGCCGGTATCGCCAAGGGTCTGAAAGCCACGCCGCGATTGCATGGTCGCGCCCATGACCAGAAGATCGGCCCCGACATCCGCACAGCGATTGAGCAGCAGGTCGCCGACACTCAGCGGACCACTGACCCGTTTTTCGCAGCTCAACCCCGGCAGCTCGTAGCGGCTCATATGGTGACAGATGTCCGCTTCATGGGACTGGTAGATCTCGTCACCATCCTTGCCCTGGACTGTAATGACCTTGACCTCCTCCGCCATGGTTAATAGCGGCATCGCATCGTTCAGAGCCCGGGCTGATTCCGGACCGCCGCGCCAGGCCTGGAGGATAATCTTGAAGTCTTGCGGAAAGGTGCCGGCGTAAGGGACGATCAGCACTGGGCGGCCTGAACCCAGCACCGCTTTTTCCGGCAGGTTGTCCGGAATGGTAGGGTCGGGAGCGGAGCTGTCGGTCTGGCTGATGATCAGCATATCTCGATAGTGACTGTACAGGTTGATCGCTTGGGAGACATTCAAGCCGCTTTGATAACTATCGACAATGATCCATTCCGTCTCGATCCCGACTGCGCTGGTCATCTCCTCAAACAGCACTCGGGCCTCGTCTTCTTGGCGGTGCAGATCACGCATATCGGCAAGATAATGGGGGCGTGGGACAACATAGATTCCGGCCAGCAGGGAACCGTGCTGTTTGGCAAGTTTTACAGCGACTTCGAGTCGAGATGTACAGGTCGGGCGATTATCAATATGGACGAGGATATCTTTTAAGCTCATAGCTCAACTCCTTTGGAGCCGCCCGGCCAGGCGGCATCAGTTTTTCTTGCCCAGGTACGCTTCCTGAACTTTTTCGGACGCGAGCAGTTCAGCAGAGGTTCCTGCCAGGGCGATCTTGCCGACATCAAGAACGTAGCCGCGATCAGCGAGTTTCAACGCCGCCTTGGCATTCTGTTCGACCAGCAGAACGGTTACGCCTTCTTGGGAGATCTTTTTGATCTGCTCGAAAATGGCCTTGACCAGGATCGGCGCGATTCCCAGCGAGGGTTCGTCAAGCAACAGCATTTCCGGCTTGCTCATCAACGCCCGGCCGATGGCGAGCATCTGCTGTTCCCCGCCCGATAGGGTGCCGGCCAGCTGCTTGCGTCGTTCTTCAAGGCGCGGAAACAGTTGGTAGACCCACTTCAAGGTTTCGCGGTCGACTTTGCTTTGCGAAAAGGCGCCCAACAGCAGGTTTTCCTCAACGGTCAGGATACCGAAGACCCGGCGCCCCTCGGGAGAATGGCTGATGCCGAGTTTGACGATCTTATGGGCTGGCTGCTGAGTCAGTTCATGTCCTTTGAAGAGTATCGAACCGGACTTGGCTTTGAGCAGCTGACTGATGGTCCGCATGGTGGTGGTTTTGCCGGCGCCATTGGCACCAAGAATGGTGACAATTTCGCCTTTACGGACTTCCAGGGAAATCCCCTTGATGGCGGCAATGCTGCCGTAGGAGACTTCGAGGTCTTTTATTTGAAACAGGACGTCGTTACTCATCGTCATCCTCACTTCCCAGGTAGGCTTCAATAACGGCTGGATTCTTCTGGATCTCGGCAGGCGTTCCTTCAGCAATTTTTTTGCCGAAGTTGATTACGGTCAGATAGTCGGTGACTTCCATGACCATGTCCATGTCATGCTCAATGAGCAGCACCGTGATCCCCTTGTCGCGGATTTTAAAGATCGTATCCTGCAGTCCCATGGTTTCCTTGTCATTGAGCCCGGCCGCGGGTTCGTCAAGAATCAGCAAGGTCGGGTCAACGGCCATGGCGCGGGCCATTTCTACCCGACGCTGGATGCCGTAAGGGAGTGAGCCGGTCGGCGTGGCAGCGAATTCGGACAGGTCAAAAAATTCAAGTTGTTCTTCCACCTTGTGCCAGTTGTCCAGTTCGTCACGGCGCGAAGCAGGGGTATGGACAATCCCATGCCACCAGCGCTGCATGCTCTTGATATGCCGCCCGCTCATGATGTTTTCGGCCACCGACATCTGGCTGAACAGGCGGATGGTCTGAAAAGTCCGCACGATGCCGCGGTCGACGATCTGGTAAGGGGTTAGCCCACGGATCTCTTCGCCCCGCCAGTTGACGGAGCCTTCCTCGGATTTGTAAATACCGGTGATGCAGTTGAAAACGGTGGTCTTGCCGGCGCCATTGGGGCCGATGATACCGTAAATCTGACCTTGCTCGACTTTGAAACTCAAGTCGTCGACGGCAGTCAGTCCACCGAAACGTTTGGTGACGTTGTTCAGGATCAGGTCGTTATGCGCCATGGTTCGATTCCTTAATCAGAAACTTGGGGATTTTGCCGAAAGTTGCCGGCCAGATACCGCGGGGGCGGAGGATCATGGCCAGAATCATCGCGAAGCCGAAGATGAAGTAGCGCCAGGTCGCGAATTCACGAAAGATTTCCGGCAGTACGAACATCACGAACACCCCGAGCAGAATTCCGGGGATTGAGGAGCCTCCGACCAGGACAATACTGAAGAATAATACGGACTGGATGAATTCGAAGGCCTCCGGACTGACTGCCGAGTATTGAGTCGCGTAAACGGTCCCGGCCAGCCCAGCAATGCCGGCGCCAAGCCCAAAAGCAAAGATTTTGTAAACACGGGTATTAATGCCGATACTCTCGGCGGCAAGTTGATCTTCGCGCAGGTAATGTAGGGCCCTCCCGGGTTTACTCTTTGCCAGGTTGCGCATCACGAAGAGGGTCAACAGCAGCACAATAAAGGCGAAATAGTAGACCGCCTCCTGGCTGATCAGGTTGGCACCGAAGATGCTCAGCGAGTCAAGGCCGAAGATGCCGTTGGGGCCGCCGGTCACGCCGCCGAGGTTATTTTGCAGGACCTGGACAAAAACAATATTAAAACCAATGGTCACCACAAGTAGATAGTCGCCGCGCAGGTGGACGATTGGCCCGGCCAGTAGAATACCGAACAGCGCCGGGATCACAATAGCCAGCGGGACTGTGGCAATAATCGGCCAGTCGAACTGGTGGTTGAGAATTGCGGTCGTATAGGCGCCCATGCCAAAGAACAGGGCCTGGCCCATATTGAACATGCCGCTTTTGCCGAGGATAATGTCCTGCGACAGTGCCACCACGGCGAAAATCAAAAAGGTAATGGCGACTGCCTGCCAACGGTCATTGAGCAAGTGCGGCAGGATTGCCATAACCACAATAAAGATCGGAAGGCCGAAACGTTCGAGGTTTTTCATCAGACTTTCTCCGCAACCCGCTCACCGAGGATCCCGGTGGGACGAACAATCAGGATTAAAATCAACAGGACAAAGGTGAAAGCATCGGCCCAGGTACTGGAAACGTACCCTGCAATGAAGGCATTGAACAGGCCGAGCAGCATGCCGCCGAGCATTGCTCCGGGGATGTTGCCAATGCCGCCAAGGATTGCCGCGATAAAAGCATAGAGGCCGTACTGCCAGCCCATGTTGAAGGTAATGCCCCGATAATACAGACCGATAAACAGGCCGCCGACCGCACCCAGGGAGGACCCGATGATAAAGATCAGGGCGATGACACTGTTGACATTGATACCCATCAGTCGGGCGGCATCTTGATCAATGGAACTGGCGCGGATTGCAGCACCCATGCGGGTTTTTTCGACGAACAGGTAGAGGGAAACCATCAGCACCAGCGACAGGGCCAGGATCAGGACCTGGATCAGGCTGATTACCACGTTGCCGAAGTTCCAGTAGACCTGTGGCACCAATTCCGGGAAAATTCTCATGCGCGGGCCCCAGATCAGCATGATGCCGTTCTGAATGACCATGCTGGCACCGAGTGCCGAAACCACGGCCGACAGGCGCGGCGCGGTCCGCAACGGCCGATAAGCAACCCGCTCGAGAATAATCCCGACACAGGCCATAATCGCCGCTGACAGGAGAAAAATAACAATCACGGCCCCCAGCGAACTGGCCTTTCCCATGACCTGGGTGTAGATGGTCAGTCCGACAAAAGCCGATGCGGCGACCATGTCACCATGGGCAAAGTTGATTAATTTCATGACACCATAAACCATGGTGTAGCCGAGCGCGACCAAGGCGAACATGCTGCCGATGGTCAGGCCGTTGGCAAGTTGCTGCAGAAAAATGTCCATAAAACTTCTCCGAGGTTGGTGATTCTGTACTCAACTTAACTGCCTGTCAGACGCCAGAAGAGGGGCGTGGCGTCCTCTCCTCGCGTCTGCTGGGCAGGGCTTGCCGGTTTTGTGTGATTGGACCGGGAAAAGGTCACAGGGCGGGGTAAACCTCTCCCCGCCCTGTCAGGTTCTTCAGAACGATTTACTGAACATATTCGTTGGCGTAGGTGCCGTCAGCCTGAATTCTTTTCACCACATAAGCACCGCCTTTGCGGTTTCCGTCAGCGGCGAAAGCGATCGGGCCGGTGATACCCGGCATCGGCTCAGGCATGTTGTGCAGGTAGTCAGCAGCCTTTTTGGTGTCAAAGCTTTTGTTCTGTTCCATGGCGTGAATGATGGCACGCATGCCGTCAATATTCATCAAGCCCCAGATGGAAGGCGGCATTTCACCATAGGTTTTCTGATAGTCGGCGATGAAGCTTTTGGCGATTTCGTAGGGGAGCACGTCCGGTGACGGAACGTTGACGATGAAAGCGCCTTCAGCGGCCGAACCGGCCAGTTTCACGAAGTCCGGATTGTCGTTGGCGTCGCCGCCGTAGAAGTCGGCTTTGATACCAAGGGCGACCTGCTGTGAGCGTAGTTGGCCGCCGTCGGAATAGTAACCGGCGAAGAAGATTGCATCAGGATTTTTCGACTTGATGTTGGTCAGGACCGGAGTGAAGTTTTGCGAATCAGCCTTGATCTTGTCCCGGGAAACCACATTGCCGCCAAGTTTTTTGATGGCAGCTTCAGCGGCATTGGCCAGGCCGTCGGCATAGGTTGAGAAGTCTGAAATAACCACAATCCGCTGATACTTTTTGACGTTGACCAGGTAATTAGCGACGAATTCTGCTTCGGCGCTGTTTGGGAAGGAGTTCCGCAGGAACGTCCAGTAGCCGTTTTCGGTCAAAGAATCCGCGGTCCCATCGGAGGTCTGCAGGACACCGGCTTTGAAATAGGTTTTTTGAGCGGCTTCGGCACAGGTCGAGGTGTAGGAACCGATAACCATGGAGACGCCTTTGTTGACCAGGTCCTTGGCGCAGATCGCAGCGGCCATGGCAGTGCCCTGATCGTCGCAGGTGATGATTTCAACCTGTTTGCCCATAACGCCGCCGGCGGCGTTGATCTGAGAAGCGAGCAGGCGGGCACCGTTGTCAATCCCCTGGCCTTCGTTGGCATAGCTGCCGGTAATCGGAGCCTGAACACCGACCTTGAGGGTGTCGGCCCAGGACAAGCCTGCCGTCAGTGCGACGGCAAAGAGCGCTAACAAAATATTACGGAATTGCTTCTTCATTGTGTTTCCTCCTTGTTTGATGGTTTTAAACACTGTTTTGATGAAGGTTACCTTTCCGGTTTTCATCGGTCAACGAAAATGTCACCCGTGAAAAGCTCATCTTCCCCTCCCCTGGGGGAGTAACCTCGGAAAATTTTACAATATCCTGATTTTCCGGTAAAACGACGATCTTCTCGGTTTAATGAATGCCTCTTTAAGGGCTTTTCAGAACGGCTACCAGTCTGACTATCATCTGCGAAATCCTGGGAAAAAGCATTCTATTTTTTGCCTTTTTCTCTCTTCGTCCGGGTCTTTAACGCAATCGGCAGTTCGGCTGTCGATTGCGGCTGGCAACCGTCTTTTAAAGGCTTCTGTCTGCCGTCCAGGCCGTCTTCTGGCGTTCTTGGACAGGCAAACTGTTAACGCTGTGTTCGAGTTCGTTCTCGATTGATCAATGAATTAATAGTGGCGATCAGAGGTCTCGCCCTTGAGACCAGGCATTGTCCGAAATTTCAGTCAGGCGAATATGGAGCCTGATTCGGTCAAGCTGTGTTGCGGGTGATGCTTGTTTTGCCATTCAGGCCTCAGGTGGCTCGGAAACAGTCGAGGTCCATCTGAGGCCTTCCGAAGCGCAGCAACGACTCTAGCACTTCTGCTGGTTGGGACACAAGAGATCCCTGAAATTGTTAATGTTTTTTCAACCCGAACATCTGCCTCAGGGCATGCTGGGCGATGAAGGGGTTTTCCTTGAGGCGACGTTTCGAGTAGGGGAGCCAGTCCTGCCCGTAGGGAACATAGATCCGCAGGCGGTGGCCGTTGGCAACGATGATTTGCCGTAACTCTTCATCGACCCCCAGGAGCATCTGGAATTCATACTGATTAGGTTTCAGACCCAGTTCGCGCACCAGGTTCATGGCTTCAAAAACCAGAGATTCATCGTGGGTTGCGATCCCGACATAGGCACCCTGCTTGAACAACCGCTCCAGGCAGGTGACATAGTTGCGGTTGATGGCTTGCGGGTGCTTCCAGGCATGGAGTCTGGGTTCGATGTAGATCCCCTTGCACAGACGATAATTCTGATAACCGTCAGCCAGATCGATAATGTCCTGTGGCGTCCGGTGCAGGTAGGCCTGCAGAACCGTGCCGACATGGCCGGGGAACTCTTCCCGCAGTTCCCGGAAAAATTCCAGGGTGTCGTCCGTGGTCGGGATATCTTCCATGTCGATACGAATGAAATTATTGATCCGCTTGGCTTCGGCAACCAGCTCATGAATCAATTCGAAGCAGCGTTCCTTGTCCAGCGTGAGTCCCATCTGGGTCGGCTTGATGGACAGGTTGGCGTCCAGTTTGTGTTGGTCGATGGCCTGGAGGATCTCAAGTCCGTTGTTTTTGAAAGCGACCGCCTGGTCGATTCTGGTGATGAATTCCCCAAGGATGTCGATGGTGGTCATCATGCCTTGTTGATTCAGCTCTTTGGTCACGCGGATCGCGTCATCCAGGGTGGAGCCGGCGATGTAGCCTTTGGCAAAATAGCTGACGATCGGCTTCGGCACATGCATTATGGTTTTGGAAACAAGAAAATTAAAGAGAGACATGTTCAGCTTCCTGCTGGTCTATAAAAAAGGTTGATGGGAGAAAACTCTGCACTCGGCATACACCGAGTGCAGATGACCGTTTAACCCGAGCCCCTTGGGCGATCCGCAGCCGTTATTCCGGATCCATAAAGGGGTATTCGAACGTTGTCGGCGGGACGAAGTTTTCTTTGACCGCCCGCACCGAAGCCCAGCGCATCAGGTTCTGCTTGCTGCCAGCCTTGTCGTTGGTTCCCGAAGCGCGTGCTCCGCCGAAAGGTTGCTGGCCGACCACGGCACCGGTCGGCTTGTCGTTGATATAGAAGTTGCCTGAAGCATTGACCAGTTTGGCCATGGCCAGGCTCGTGGCGACCCGATCCTGGGAGAAGATGGCGCCGGTCAGACTGTAGGGTGACGTCTGGTCGCACAGTTCCAGGGTCGCCTCAAAAGCATCATCCTGGTAGCAGTACATGGTCATCACCGGGCCGAAGATCTCTTCTTCCATGGTTTTGAAGTTCGGATTGGTAGTGGTGATAACGGTCGGCTCGATGAACCAGCCTTTGCTGTCGTCATAGCCGCCGCCGATGGGGATCTCGGCATCTTTGGCGTCCTTGGCGTAATCGATGTAGGCGGTGATGCTCTTAAAGGCGGCCTTGTCGATGACAGCGTTGACGAAATTGCCGAAGTCGCAGACATCGCCCATTTTGATGCGATCGGTCTGGGCTTTGATTTCGTCAAGCACAGGCTGCCAGATGCTGGCCGGGATATAGGCGCGCGATGCAGCTGAGCACTTCTGCCCCTGGAATTCGAAGGCGCCACGGACGACTGCAGTGGCCAGAGCCTTCACGTCGGCTGATTTATGGGCGAAGATAAAGTCCTTACCGCCGGTTTCGCCGACGATACGCGGATAAGTTTTATATTTGTTGTCAGCCAGGTTGGTGCCGATGGTTTTCCACATGCTCTGGAAGACCGCGGTGCTGCCAGTGAAGTGGATGCCGGCAAAGTCTGGGCTGGCAAGAATAGTGTCGCCGACATTGCTCCCCGAGCCGGGGACGAAGTTGATGACCCCGTCTGGCAATCCCGCTTCCTGGAGTAACTTCATGAAGTAATAGGGGGCATAAACCGCCGATGAGGCCGGTTTCCAGACCACGGTGTTGCCCATGATGGCCGGCGCGGTCGGCAGGTTACCGGCGATCGCCGTAAAGTTGAACGGCGCCACGGCAAAGACAAATCCTTCCAGCGGGCGGTGCTGAACATAGTTCCAGATCTGGCGGGAGGAGTGCATTGGCTGGTCTTCATAGACCTGCTGGGCAAAATAGACGTTGAAACGCAGGAAGTCGATCAGCTCACAGGCGGAATCGATCTCGGCCTGGAAGGGATTCTTGCTGATATTGAGCATGGTGGCTGCGTTGACCAGGAAACGATAGGGTCCGGCAAGCAAGTCGGCAGCCTTCAGGAAGATGGCGGCGCGTTCTTCCCAGCGCAGGCTTTCCCAGACCGGCTTGGCGGCCATGGCGGCATCAATGGCCATCTGGACTTCTTTGGGGCCTGCCTTGTGATACGTGCCCAGGGTAATAGAGTGATCATGAGGGCAGGCAATCTTGGCAGTATTGCCGGTGCGGACTTCCTTGCCGCCAATAATCAAAGGCACTTCTACCTGTTTGGATTTCAGCTCCTCCAACGCGGTCTTGAGCTTGGCGCGCTCAGGTGTGCCGGGGGCGTAAGTCAGGTTCGGCTCATTTTGCGGAACAGGGACGTTGATCGAAGCATTATTCAGAAGATTCATGATTCTCCTCTTCAGTTTATGGTTTTTATTCCTCAATGAATATGTCTCAGTATAAAAGCAAATAAGGTGCCAGGTTAAGGGGGGAGGTTTTCTTCGTTTCTGATGGCTCTGTATTTATATAATAAAATCAATATGTTGAGATTGTAAAATAAACTTTCTCTGTTTTCTGTTGATTCATCGTTCTCTGTTTGGAAGGTCTGAAGGGAAAAAGGAAAATGCAGAATTGCATAATGGTGGGTCAGGTGAGATTATATTTTTTAAGTTTGCGGGCAATGGTCGATTGATTGACGCCGAGGGCTGCGGCGATTTCACTTTGATTACGATACTGGGCGCGGGCTTTTTCGAGCAATTCTTTTTCGATGCGCTCCAGGGTTTCGGTCAGGGAGAGCCCGCTGGGGAGTTTGTTGAGATGGGTTTGGCTGGCCACGGCCTGGCCGATATGGGCCGGCAAGTCGGCCAGCCCGATCAGTTCCGTATCGGACATGACCACCAGCCGTTCGCAAATGTTCATGAGTTCACGGACATTTCCCGGATAGGGGTAAGCGGTCAGGGCATCAAGGGCGGCCCGGGTCAGGCGTTTGCGGGTGCCGGTCTGGTTGTTGAATTTTTCGATATAATGCCTGATCAACGGGACGATACAGTCGCTGCGCTCCCGGACTGGCGGGACCTGGATGGGAATAACGTTCAGGCGATAATAGAGATCAAGGCGGAATCGCCCCTCTCCGACCAGTTTTTCCATATCCTGGTGAGTTGCTGCCAGGACACGGACATTCAGGGTTTTGCTTCTGGTGCTGCCCAGCCTGGTGATGCGGCCGTCTTCCAGAAAACGCAACAGTTTGACCTGCGAAGAAGGCGGGAGCTCGGCAATTTCATCCAGAAAAAGGGTGCCGTCGTCGGCCAATTCAAAGTGGCCGGGTTTCCCGCTGGTAAGGGCTCCGGTGAAAGCTCCTTTCTCATAGCCGAACAATTCGGCTTCAATGAGCGACTCCGGGATGGCGCCGCAATTGATTTTGATCAGGGGCTCTTTTTGTCGTTGCGAATGCTTGTGGATCATATCGGCAATCAGCCCTTTGCCGGCCCCGGATTCGCCGAGAATCAGGACCGATGAATCGGCTTTGGCGACTTTCAATGCCTGCTGGAGAGCGCGAATCATCGAAGGGCTGCGAGCAATAATCTCCTGTCCTTCCAGTTCGGCCTGCTGCATGGCCAGCATCTGATCGCGGAACCCGTCGCGCATTCCTTCCTGTTTTTCGAGCTCTTTTTGCAGATTGTCGATTTCGGTGATGTCCCGTTCACTGACCACAACCCTGATCAGTTCATTGTTGTCGTCAAAGACCGGAGTCCCGATGGAGATCAGTTTGTGGCCGTTCTTGTTCTGCAGTTGGCTCACCCGGACTTTTTTAATGCTGGCCTCCAGGGCGGCAGAGCGATCGATAAAGCCACTGGCGATCAGTTCGCGCATATTGCGTCCGATCAGTTCACTGGCCGGCAGCTGGTGAATCTTTTCCGACGCCGGGTTCATGCGGATCACATTGGCGTTGGCATCGCAGACGAACAGCCCGTCCGACGATGAATCGATGATGGTGTCGAGTTCTCGGGAGAGGGTGTTGAACGAGGGGAGTCTGCGGGTCATGGTGTCGAGCTGGGTGCTATCGACCAGAATGCAGACGGCACCCTTGATTTTGTCATCCTCGACCAGGGGGTTGACCCCAACCAGGTATTCGCGGTTTCCGAGCTGCAACGGAATTTCGCTTTTGGCAAGGGTTCCATCCAGCACTTTGTTGACCTGGATCCAGAAACCCGGATATTCGGATTCGAGGGGAATCCCGGGCATGATGCGCAGGTGTTCGCGGGCCAGCTGGCTGACCAGGGCGACGATACCGTCACTGTCGATGGTCAGAATGATCCGTCCGGTTGCATCCAACAGGGTTTGGACCTGAGGGTTGAGGGCGAGAGTTTGCATAGGAGCATTATGCACATATGCATTTTTTATGCAATAGAGAATAGGTGGTCAGGGTTCAATGGGCAGGATGCGCTTAACCTTGAATTGTCGGTTTGCACTCCTTAAAAAGAGACGGCTTTATAGCCCTTCGATTTTTTCATACTCGAATTTATAACCGACCCCGTAGACGGAGTGAATCAACTGCAGGTGCGGGCAAAGACCGGAAATCTTTTTTCGAAGTTTCTTGATATGACTGTCAATGGTGCGATCGGAAACAATCCGTTCATCCTGGTAGATTCGGTCCATCAACACCTGCCGGCCGAAGATCTGCCCGGGGTGGTTGGCAAGAAACTGAAGCAGCTTGAACTCAATGGCGGTCAGATTCAGATCCTTTCCTTCCAGCGCTGCCAGGTAGCGACCGGCATCGAGGGAAAGATCCGCCGTGGCGATAATGTTGGTCCCTGCGGATCTGCGCAGGACGGTTTTGACCCGGGCCACGACTTCCCGCGGGCTGAACGGTTTACAGATATAATCGTCGGCGCCGAGTTCCAGGCCCAGAATCCGATCGATCTCCTCAACTCGGGCGGTAATCATGATAATCGGGAGATTGGAAAAGGTTCTCACCTCGCGACAGATATCAAGCCCATCGCGTCCCGGCAACATCAGGTCCAACAAGATCAGGATCGGTTGTTGTTCCCGAATCACGGAAACAGCGTCCTGCCCGGTGTAGAGACAATCTGTTTCGTAGCCGGCTTGTTTCAGATAGTCAGAGAGGATCTGGGCCAGCTTTTGTTCATCTTCAATGATAAGGATCTTATCCGGCATCGGTGACTCCCGGTAAGGGCAGGGTGACTTTGATCCAGAGCCCGCCCAGTGGTGATTTGAGGGCTGCTATCGAGCCCTGATGAGCTTCAACGATATTTCGACAGATCGTCAGGCCGAGGCCGGCGCCGCCGGTGGCTCGGTTGCGGGACGATTCGACGCGGAACAGCCGGTCGAAGAGTCGGTCGAGGTTTTCTGTGGCAACGGTTGGTGCGGAATCCTGGAAGTTGATTTCCAGAACTTCTTTTCCCTTGCTTGCAACGATTTTCAGATAGCCGCCAGCCTCGGTGTATTTTAAGGAATTGTCGAGCAGATTGGAGAACAGCTGGTGTAGACGTTCCGGGTCTCCAAAAATCACTACCGGCCGACTTGGCGCAGCGACCCCGAAAAAGTGCAGCTGATGATTCTCTATTTCTCCCAGATAGCTGTCAACGACCTCTTTCAGAACTTCGATTCCGTCGATTCTGGTTTTGCGGTAGGTCAAGGCCCCCAGATCGGACATGGACAGCTGATAGAGATCGCTCACCAACCGTCCCAGCCGAAGAGATTCTGTATGCAGCGATTCCAGGGCCTTGCTATCGGCCTTCCTGACTCCGTCCAGGAGGGCTTCGATTTCTCCCCGCAGAATTCCGATCGGGGTACGCAATTCATGGGAAATGTCGGCAACCCACTGGCGGCGCGCCTGTTCGTTTTTTTCCAGGGTCAAAGCTAAGGTATTGAAGTCAGCGGCCAGCCGCCCCAATTCGTCATTGGATGTTACCGGCACCCGGCTGGAAAATTCCCCGCCGGTCAGCTTGTGAGTTGTATTTGCCAGATGTTTTAACGGCCGCACCAGCCGCCAGGCCAGGAGTAACGAAAGCCCGGTCGAAAGCAGAACAATAAGGATGGAAACAATGATAACGGTCATCTTCTGGCTATGCAGAAAAAGTAGATGACGATTATCTGTCAGGCGGGTGGTTGGAGTGAAACCCAGATAGCCGACCACTTGCTGATTGACCTGCAGGGGGGTGAGTTCGGTTTGCGCTGATTCCTTTGGATCGCCGATGAGTAAATTTTTCCGGCTATCAAACAGGAAGAACCTTTTATTGTAGTTCTTGATAAACGGCAACGCCATCTGTGCAGTGGCATGATTGGGCGGGGTGGACGCGGAAGGGCGCTGTCTGTCCGGCTCTGCCGGTGGTTCCGGTGATTGGTTGCCCATGGGCCGGACCGAAAGCATGAAATCCGGTGGCGGCTCCATATCGCGCGGCAGCGATTCACGAATCAGGTCGCGCCAAAGATGCTCGTCGTGCTGTAGGTGATGCCAGCTCTGCTGCTCGGCATAATATGCCGTCAGCGTCGATGACAGACTGGCAACACCGATCTCTTCGGTATCTCTGACAAATTTGAGAAAGCCGCGGTTCAGATTCCATTGTGCAATCAGGACCATACTGACAACGGCGAGGCCGGCGCCCAGGAGAATTGCCCAAAAAAGACGGTAAGTAATGCTTGATTTCAACGGTCTGGATCCTTTTTAGCGGCCAGCCTCCATAGCGGGCTGTTGAGCCACAGCCTGCCGAGCCCATGGATGGGTTTTTTCAACAACCTGAAAGGAAATCGATTGATAATCGGTTCTGTTCAAGAACAGTTATTGCAAAACGTCATGGCCAAGTACATCGGTTTTTTGTAGGCCATTTGTATTTTCACATTTCTTTCACATTTCTTGCTCTTTTTGTTGCTATTTCCTTATCAATTATTTCATGGGCGTAAGGTCTTTGTAACAAAAATTTCCGGGATATTGCTCACCTGATATTGGCAATAAAGACATCATTCATCCGCGCTAACTATTGAAAAAAACTGATTTTAAAGGTTTTTGAGCAAGCTATGTGCCTGTCGCCATGGGCGTAGAGCCTTTGGCTCGATTGGCGGGACGGGTCTCCAGGTGCGAATGAGTATCGGTTTTTGTAAAACATATAGTTTCCATCCGGAAACGGCTTTTTTCCGCTGTAGCAGCGTCAATCTGCAGGCTGACTTGTGCGGCGTAACGGTGTACGCCTCCGCGCAAGCCCTTGCTTTCCTTGCCACAACAGAACACTGCTCGTTTCCAATCTGAAAACTTAAAGATTGCCAGCCAGTGTTTCCGGATGACAATCATATAGCGCAGATCACGAGCTCAGGCTGATTGCCAGGGAGATCTGAATTTCACAACAGGACGCGGGCCGTGCGTTTCTTGCGCCGCCAAAGCCAAACAGCGCGGTCCAGCACGTCCTTG
This sequence comes from Geopsychrobacteraceae bacterium, assembly GCA_963668145.2. Classification (GTDB taxonomy): domain Bacteria; phylum Desulfobacterota; class Desulfuromonadia; order Desulfuromonadales; family Geopsychrobacteraceae; genus Seleniibacterium. The sequence continues at coordinate 45,253 of CAXXJU010000013.1, read as the reverse complement.
AAAAGCGTTTGCGGGAGAATGTTCAACCGGCTGTTAGCTTTTAGCTCCTAAATATCGAGGTGAATACATGTACCAATCCAATCAACCAAGCTACGCCCAGGCCACCGATTCGGCGGACAGCTCCCAAATGTCCATAACTGCCGGTAAAGAACTATTTTTGTTCAGTGACAGCAAAGAGCGTTCCCCTTTTCACGAAATGCTGACTAGCGAAGGCTTCAGGATTCATGAATTTCAGCAGAAGCAACTTTCCGTGGAATGTTTTGCTGTCGGCCAGCCGGACCTGATTCTTATTGATTACGTGGCCCCATCCATGGAGTTGATCAGTCGCTGTCGCAACCTGCGCTTTTCTTATGCCGGACCGATTCTGGTGATGGCGGAACAGGCGGATGAGATGCTGCAAATTCTCGGACTGGAAATGGGCGCTGATGATTTTCTGCTCAAGCCGATGAGCCCTTCGCTGTTGCTGGCAAAAATCAGAGCGACATTACGCCGGGTCCAGGAGTTGCAGAAGAACAACCGGAAAATCATTCAACTGGGGCAACTGGTCATTGATGCCGGGCGGCGGGAAGTCCGTTCCCATGGCAACACTGTCGAATTGACAACCCGTGAATTCGATGTGCTGTGGTGCCTGGCGGAAAATTCACGCAAGGTGCTCAGTAGAGACGATATCCATAAATATTTGTACAATTCGGAATATAATGGTTTTGATCGCTCCATCGATATCTACATTTCACGGATTCGCAATAAGATCGGCGACGATCCGCTGCATCCGCGCTACCTCAAAACGGTCCGTGGGGCTGGCTATCTGCTGACCGGAGATGGTCACCAATAAGCAGCGGGCCGTTTTTTCTACGCAGGAGCCCGGTTGTTTTCCTCTCTGTTGCCACTGCTGATTATTCACAGGTAAAACCAAAACCAGGCTGACTTGTTTCCGGACTCAAAGGCGAGCCCGAATGTCAGCCCGTCTGTTTGCTTATCTGAATACCCTTCCTGGGGAACCTGATTCCCCGCTGATACAATTTCTCAAACACCTACCATCGGCATTGCCGGGATTTTTTTGCCACCCGCCGCAGGTCTACTGTCCTCACCCGCTGAGACCATTTGCCTCTTCAGCTGAAAGCGGTCTGGAGTTTGTATCGTCTTGTACGCCAAATGTAACAATTCATAACTAAATATCTAATTTTGCGACAAAAATACAACTGAAACAAAACATAGAAAGATTTCCGGAAAGTCGAAAAGACTCCCAACTAAAGGATTATCTTCGCCGAACTTAAAAACTTGGTACTACGCCTTTCAATGGGTGATTTGGGATCGGTCTTCAAGGAGAAAACTATGGATGTTAATAGCGCCACCGAAACGACAGATAAAAATGCGCTTTTTGCGACAAGCTCTAAAAAGACTCTCGGGCAGGATGATTTTTTAAACTTGCTAGTTGCTCAATTGCAGCATCAGGACCCTCTTGACCCACAGGAGAACTCGGAATTCATTGCTCAGATGGCTCAATTCAGTGGTCTGGAACAGCAAGTCAACACCAATGACAGATTGGATCAGTTGATCTCAGCGCAGGGCAATGTGGAGCAGATGTCTGCTTTTTCGTTACTGGGCCGGAACGTCATTGTTGCCTCAGAGGATTTATATCTGCAGGGGGATTCAGTTGAGCTCGGCTTCAGTCTTGATGGGGAGGCGGACGATGTCACTTTGGAGGTTCTCGATGAAGATGGAAAGGTTGTGACCAGCTTTTCCATGGATGATTTGAAGCAGGGCTACAACTTTGTGAGCTGGGACGGAACTGACGGTTCCGGAAAGCCATTAGAAGGGTTGTACAGCATCAAAATCAAAGGCACTGACAGCGCAGGAGAAGATCTCAAGGTGCAGCCGTTGGTTAAGGTGGAGGTCAATGAGGTTGGGGTCGATGCTTCGGGCAGTGTCCTGGTAACCGACGCCGGCAATATTCCGTTCAGCGGCATATCCTCCGTTGTCAATTAATTATCAACAAAGAAGGTTGTCATGAAGACTCAATGTCTCAGTTTTTCCCGTCATGCGAAAGAGCGTTTGGAGCAGCGTCGACTCACTCTTTCACAACAGGAGATTTCACAACTTGAACAGGCTGTTGTGGAACTCGCCGGTAAGGGCGGAAAGCAGTCTCTGGTTCTGCTTGGTCAGCTGGCCATGGTGATCAGTATAGACAATAAAAAAGTCATTACCGTGGTTGGCCAAGAACACTTGAAAAAAGGCGTCTTCACCAATATCGATAGCGCTGCCATCGCCTGATGCAGCAGTGAATATACATTCAAGGAGGAATTCATGGGGCTTTCCAGCACACTATATACGGGGATTAGCGGTCTCAAAGCTAACTCTGAAGCTATGAGTGTTACCGGCAACAACATCTCCAATAGCAACACGATCGGGTTCAAGTCCAGTTCAACTTTGTTTTCCGATGTTTTGTCCGCCCGCGTATCGAGTGCCGGCAGTTCTTCTCAGGTCGGCCGGGGAGTTCAGATCTCCGGGATTACGAATATTTTCAGCCAAGGGTCTTTTTCGAGGACGGCGAGCAATACTGATTTGGCTATTGATGGAGATGGTTTCTTCATGGTGCGGGCTCCTGATGAGGTGGAAAACTGCTACACACGGAACGGATCGTTTTCATTTAATAAAATGGGCTATCTGGTGACTGCCGGGGGGTATCGGGTGCAAGGGAAGGCATACGAAAATGGGGTGCTCAGTGGGGGTGATCCGACCGATATTAAAGTCGACTTCAACAGCCAGATCGCCGCTCGGCAGACCAGTACTCTGACCCTGACGACAAATCTGGATTCCGCCGCCGATATTGTCCCTGCGTTTGATATCGCTGATCCGAAAAATACGTCCAGCTATTCAACGCAGACCAAGATCTTCGATTCGCTCGGCGGCAGCCATTCGGTGACGACTTACTTTACCAAAACCGCTGACAACACCTGGGAATGGCATATGACTGTTGATAGTGATGAACTTGCCTCTTCTGTTGCAGCGACCACTGATTTAACCGAACTGGGGAGCGGGGTGCTGACCTTTGACGATTCCGGCAATCTGATCAGCGGTGAAACGGGGGCGACGCTAGCCGGCGCAATTGACTGGAACAATGGCTCCAGTAGCGGGCAACAGATCGCGTTGACCTTCGATACCACACAACGCAACAATTCATCGAGAATCATCTCCCAGAGTCAGGACGGTTATGCCCCGGGAGAAGTCGTTGATGTTTCCGTCGATGACGAAGGTACAGTGATTGCCAGCTATTCAAACGGTGAAAAAATCAATATCGCTCAGTTGACTTTGGCGACCTTTAACAACTGTCCCGGCCTGGAAAAAAGAGGTGGCAGTCTCTATGCCCAAACTGCGGCTTCCGGCGACCCCAGTGTCGGTACGGTCGGAGCATCACAGGGTTATATTTATACCAGCAGCCTTGAACTGTCGAATGTCGACCTGGCCCAGGAATTTGTTGATCTGATCACCATCCAGAACGGCTATTCCGCATCGTCCAAAGTTATTACGACCACGGATGAAATGCTTCAGGAATTGATCAATCTTAAACGCTAACGGCAAAACAGGTTGAATGGAAACCACTATGGCAGACATTGAATATCGGGAGAAATTAGTACTCCTGGAGCAATTGATGAAGCGGGAGAGGTCTTTTGCCATCAAACTTCAGGTTGTGGAACTCAAAGAGTTACAGGAAGAAAAAGCCCAGCTCCTTGCCGACTTGAAAGCCCTGGACGGGCCTTGCCCGGAGGACCTTAAAGAGTTTGCCGATGACCTGCGGCGCCAGAATCGCCGGAATGCTCGTTTGCTGGCTTCGACCCTGACTTTTCTGAGGCAGACCATGAACAGTTGTCGGCGTGAGATCTCTACCGTGCTTTACGGCCGGTATGGTAACCGGATTGAATCCCGGGCCGTAGGGCTGCTACACACCGGGAGGGTCTGACATGAGTCTTATCGCGGCCTTAAACACTGGCGCCGGCGGTCTGGCGGTGAATCAGAAGGGGATCGAGGTTGCCGGCAATAATGTCGCCAATATCAACACCGAAGGCTACTCAAGACAGAGCTTGGTGGTTTCTTCCTCGCCGACCCTGGAATTTCAAGGGCGGATGATCGGTACCGGTGCGGTGGCCAGCTCCGTTAGCCGCGCCAGCAACGGTTTTTTGGCCAAGCAGTTGACGGATAAAAGATCTGGCTATGGAGAGGAGCATTCCAAAGGGATCATTCTTGCCGAAGTTGAGAAGATTGTCGGCATCAGCACGACCGATTTTTCGACGGATCTGGATGCGTTTTTTGATTCCTGGCAGGAGCTCAGTGATAACCCTTCGGCAACATTGGAGCGGCAGCAGGTGATGCAAAAGGGAGCGGAAGTGGCTGACAGCCTGCGGTCGATGGTGAGTAACCTGAATGCGGTGAGCGAGAGTATCAATGATGATATCAGCGGGAAAGTCACCTCCCTGAATCAACAGCTGAACAAGGTTGCTGATCTGAATGTTCAGATTCTGGCATCTGAATCGACCGGCATCTCTGCCAACGGTTTACGTGATCAACGCGATATGTTGCTGCAGGACATCGCTGAGACGGCTGGTGTCACCTATTACGAAGAAGCAAACGGGATGGTGTCGATTCAGTTGCAGAACGGGCAATCGCTGGTGACCGCGGACCGCGTCAGCAATGTCGCTGCCGAGTGGACCAACGGCACCCTGCAGATCTCTGTGGACGGAGGTGTTTCAACAAGCCTTCTGGATGCGGATGATTTTGGTGGGGAACTGGGCGGCATGTTGGAGATGCGTGACGAATATATCCCGGATCTCATCGATAAACTCGATATCCTCGCTTATAACATCGCCACCTCTGTTAATGCGGTCCATACCGGGGGGGTTGACCAGTCCGGTACCGCCGGGGTTGATTTCTTCTCTTTCTCCGCTGGCGGAAGTGACCCCTGGACTGGCGCAGCTTCGACAATCGCCATGGCCTTGACTGATACTGCGCAGGTGGCTGCAGGGACAACTGCGGCCCCAGATAATCAGCCCGGCGATAATGAAAATACCCTCAATATGGTTGCCTTGCAGGATCAGGCTGTGATCAACGGCAACAATACCTTAAACGATTACTATGCTGTGATTGCTTCCGATGTCGGATTGACCGTCAGTCAAAACGAAGCCATGTCCGACAGCATCGGGGACTCTCTGGATCAGATTCAAAATATGCGTGACTCTGTGGCCGGAGTTTCAACTGACGAAGAAATGCTCATGCTGATTCAGTACCAATCCGGCTACGAAGCGGCAGCGAGATACCTGACCACTGTCGACGAAATGCTCGACACGCTGATGTCAATGTGAGGTTTATTATGAAGGTTTCCCAAGCGTCACTCTACCGGACATTACAATACAACTTGGAGAGAAGTAGTAAGAATATGAACGAACTCTATCTGCAAGGCTCGACAGGAAAAAAAGTGCTCGATGCTTCTGATGACCCGTCCGCCATCGGATCTATCTTCAGTTCACGGACCGAGATTGCCACCGCGGATCGCTATCTTGAAACGATCGCGGATACTCAAGATGGTATTGATATTGTCGACGGTTATCTCAACAGCGCAGAAGATATTCTGGTGCGGGTCAAGGAAATTGCCGTCACCGCAGTGAACGGTGCCCTGTCACCCACGGACCTGGAAACCTATGCCGATGAGATGGGCATCCTGCAGTCCTCACTACTCGATATTGCCAACGCCAAAGTCGACGGCAAGTATATTTTTTCCGGCTATGCGGAAACCACCCCGGCGTTTTCCGGAACACCCCCCACCTATACCGGGACCGGCGATCATAAAATGGTGGAAGTCAGCCGCGGGCAGACCGTGCAGACTTCTCTGACCGGCGAGGAGGTGTTCAGCTCTCCGCTGGACTGTTTCGCCATGATGTCCGATCTGGAGGCGAATTTACGCAGCGGTGATACCACTGCCATTTCCACCTCTCTGGATGATTTGGAGATGGCAGCGGATCAGATTCGTTCCAAGCGTAGCGGAATGGGGAATATTAACGAGCGGCTCGAGGATACCACTGCGTTGCTGCAGAATGTTCAATTGCAGATGAAAGGGCGGTTGTCGGGGTATGAGGATGCCGATCTGATCGAAGTCATGACCGGGGTGACCCAGGCAGAGCAGGCCTATCAGGCGGCTTTATCGGTCAGTGCCCGATTGGCAACACTGTCGATTCTGGATTATTTGTAACACCGTTGCCACGCGGCCATCACAGGGATTCCCAGAACTCGGCGGCCTCCTTCCAGCGGAAAGCTTCGTCGATATCCTGCGGGACTCCCTTTCCGGTCGAGTACATAACACCCAGGCAATATTGAGCTTTGGTATGGCCCTGGTCCGCGGCCAGGGTCAGCCACCTTTTCCCTTCCAAAGCATCGGTCTGCACCCCTTTCCCATTCAAGTACATGACCCCGAGATTGTATTGGGCATCCGGATTGCCGCTGTTGGCTGCTTCCAGCCACCAGTGATAGGCCAGTTGCAGATCCTGCTGAATGCCGTTACCCTTGGCATAGTGCTGACCCAACAGCACCTTGGCGCGCTGATGCCCCCGGGTCGCCGCCTGTTTCAGCAGAGTGACGGCGGTCAGTGGGTCACGGACTTCCTCGCTGCCTGAACTGTGCAGTTTGCCAAGGTTGTAGATGGCATCCAGAAAATTCTGCTCGGCTGCCTTGCGCAGCCATTTACAGGCTTCGGTATAGCTCTGCAGGACGCCGGTTCCGCGGGCATACATCATTCCCAGATGGTACTGGGCTGTCGGCAATCCCTGTTCCGCAGCCTGGCGAAGCCATTGGCGGGCTTTGGAATAGTTTTTCTTTACCCCTTTGCCGACCAGGTACATGTGGCCGAGAGTAAACTGAACCTTGGGGTTGCCCTGCTCGGCGGCCATGGCCCACCAGCGTTTCGCTTCAATGAAGTCCTTGGGCACTCCATGCCCTTTGGCGTACATCAGGCCGAGATTGTACTGGGCATCGGAAAAATTCTGTTCAGCCGCTTTTCTGAACCAGTGGAGAGCCTGATCGTAATTAGCCGGTACGCCACGGCCTTTAATATAGGCCTGCCCGAGCGTGTTCTGCGCGCGGGCATAGCCCAACTCCGCGGCCGCCTGGTAATATTTGGCTGCTTCAGCAGGATTGGCAGCCGTGCCCTGGCCGTTATCATACATCCGCCCCAGCATGAAGATCGCCTTGGGATATTTGTGCTGGGCGGCAAGGCGGAACCATTTCATGGCTTCAACAAATGATTTTTCCACGCCTTTACCCTGGAAATAATTCATTCCCAGGCGGTAATGGGTCTGGGCCATATCTGTCATCGGGCACCTCAAATAACTGAAAATTAAATCGCTTAACCAGATATCTTACATGAGAAGCCGGTGATTTGGACAGGAAAATATTCCGGAGGCAAATATTGACAAATTGTTATTAAAGTGATCAAATAATAAAAATATTATAACTCTGACCAGCGAGGCACGCCCATGAGCGAATATCAGAAGCAGGAGATACTGCTTGAGAGTGGTACCAACGAGATGGAAATTATTGAATTCTATCTTGGTCATCAATCTTTCGGGATCAATGTTCATAAATTGAAAGAGATCATCCCTTTTGATGAAAAAGCCCTGACCGTTGTGCCCGGTAGTTCCGCCGGGATGTTGGGAACCTTGCTGCTGCGGGGTAATACCATTCCGCTGATCGACCTGAAAAGCCACTTGGCCAAAAAGGCTTCGACCGAGGATGAAGATGTGCGCCCGGTGGTGCTGGTCTGTGAATTCAATGATCGGATCAACGGCTTCAAAGTCGATGGCGTGAATCAGATTCACCGGGTCTCCTGGGGCAATGTTCAGCCCATGGCGACCTTTATTGATCAGTATCGGCCACGCTTTACCGGCAGTATCAATATTGAAAAACGTGAAATCCTTATTGTCGATCTGGAACATATTGTGGCGGAATTCGACCCGGACTCCGGTCTTGATTACGAAACCGAAGTCTTGGGCAGCAGTGATGGCTCCATGAGCCTGCCTGAAATGCGTCGCCAGAAGAAGTTGATGTTGGCGGAGGATTCCTCGCTGATCAGAGCCGGAATTGAGAAGGTTTTGAAAAAGTCAGGATATGAAAACATCAAAATTTATGTCGACGGACAGGACTGCTATGACCATATCATGCAGATCCGGGGACAGGTCGCGGCTGATGATACGCTGGACAATCATTTGCATCTGTTGATATCGGATATTGAGATGCCCAAGATGGACGGGCTGACTCTCTGCAAAAAGGTCAAGGACGATCCTCTCTTGCGCGGCACCAAGGTGGTCATGTTTTCATCGCTGATCAATGAGCAGATGGCACGCAAATGCGACCAGGTCGGAGCTGATGGCTACGCCACCAAACCGCAAATCCCCTACTTGGTGGAGATGATGGACCGGATTCTCGGAATCACCGCCGCCCATTGAAGATAGCCTGTGGATAAAGTTGTTGATTTATGTGGAAAAGCCGACCGGATGGTCGGCTTTTCTTTTGAAATCAAGCAGGTTAGCTAGTTTTTATCCGGAAACGGCCCTTTTCCGCTGTGGCGGTGTCAATCTGCGGGTTTTCTTGTGCGGCGTAAAGGACTACGCCTCCGCGCAACCCCTTGATGTCCTTGCCACAACGAAAAATCGCTCGTTTCCAATCTGAAAACTTCGCCGTTGCCCTTCGGAGTTTCCGGATGACAACTAGCTATTTTTCTGTGATTGCTGTCAGCAAATTGTCAGCATGCCCGCCATCTTCCTGTATAATGTTTTCCTGATATCTTATCCACATCGCTTAAGGGGGCAAAGGTGATTTCAGCAGACTTTTTAATGACCGCGTTGATTGTTGTGCTGATCCCGGGAACCGGGGTTATCTTCACGGTTTCAAGCGGGCTATTGTTCGGGCGAAAGGCCAGCCTGGTGGCTGCTCTCGGCTGCACCGCCGGGATCATTCCGCATTTATTGGCCAGTAGTCTGGGGTTGGCCGCCCTGCTTCATGCCAGTGCCGTGCTCTTTCAGGCCGTCAAATTTGCCGGAGTGCTGTACCTGTTTTATCTGGCCTGGACGTTGTGGCATGATACCGGGACCTTTCAGCTGCCGGGGAAATCTGCTCATCTTGCGGGCCGTGGCCTTTTTGTCAAGGCGGTATTGATCAATATTCTCAATCCGAAGTTATCGATTTTCTTTCTGGCGTTCCTGCCGCAGTTTATATCCCCCGGTCACTATTCAGCCCTGGTGCAGATGATGACACTCAGCGGCCTGTTCATGCTCATGACCCTGGTGGTGTTTGCCGGCTACGGGTTGCTGGCTGACCGATTCAGAGTGCATGTCGTCGAATCGAACCGGGTTCAGCACTGGCTCAAGAAGGGATTTGCCGGGATTTTCTTGCTCCTCGGTGTCGATCTGGCTTTGGCGGATCGGTAATTGGCCGATTGCTAATCGGGAATGTCCGGCTCCACCAGCTTGGCAAGAAATGCCAGGGATTCCTGCCAGCCAAGATAGCAGGCGTCGGCTGGCACAGGGTCGGGAACGCCTTCCTGGATTATGTTGAGTTCCGTGCCGACCGCGCCTTTTTTGAGAGAGACGGTCACGAACATCTGTCCGGAAAGATGTGGATCGTCAAAATCATCGCTGTAGCGGATCAATTCATAGGGGACCAGCTCAAGGTATTGTCCGCCGAATGAATGAACCCGACCGGTGGAAAAATTGGTGAAGGACATTTTGAAGGTCCCACCAATCTTGACGTCCATGTGATGGACCTTGCCGGTAAAGCCGTTGGGCGGAACCCACCTGGCCACGGCATCGGCATCAAGAAAGGCTTTGTATATTTTTTCTGGGGTCGAGCGAAATACGCGATGCAAGCGGATTGTGTTCGGCATGTATCATCACCTTTCTGCCTATAATGGGGATGTTCAGATCAGCATCTTTTTTCTTCCGTTCTTAAATCAAGGCCTGGAAAGAGAAAAATCAGCTTGCTTCCTTATTTTTGTCACGGTGGATTTATATCCGAATTGACAGGGGGAATGTCTTGAGCGGAAAGGGTCGATTCCTGGTTGAAACCTCCCCCTGGCCGTGATTCATCGCGATTCTCCAGCCAAGGGGATGACGGCCAAGCGGCCTGCTGCGGTCACGTCAATCCATCCGTCTCGGTTTCTCGGGGAGCCATGCTTCAGCTGAAAGCCCGACCTCAGGCCTCATAACGCTGTGCGACGGCTGCCCAATTGATGACATTGAAAAAGGCGCCGACGTAATCGGGACGCCGGTTTTGGTACTTCAAATAGTAGGCGTGTTCCCAGACGTCGAGGCCGAGCAGCGGTTTATTGCCGGTCATCAACGGGCTGTCCTGATTGGGCGTACTTTCGACCACCAGCTTTCCGGCAGGATTAAGGCTTAACCAAGCCCAGCCGCTGCCAAAACGGCCGAGGGCGGTCTGAGAAAAATCCTCCTTGAACTTGGCAAACCCACCCAGCTCTTTGTCAATGGCTGCGGCCAGCGCACCGGCTGGCTCACCGCCACCCTGCGGGCTCATCAGTGTCCAGAACAGACTGTGGTTGGCATGACCACCGCCGTTGTTACGCACGGCGGTGCGGACTGCTTCCGGGACCTCGTTCAGGCGCTGCATGAGGGTATCGACCGGTAATTCTGCCAACGATGACTCTTTGAGGGCGTCATTCAGTTTATTGACATAAGCCTGGTGGTGTTTGGTGTGGTGGATTTCCATGGTACGAGCATCAATGTGCGGCTCCAGAGCGTCGTAACTGTATGGAAGCTCGGGTAATGTGTAAGCCATAAAATAACTCCTTGGGTTGTTGTCATGAGTTGCATTTGATGTTATGGCATAGGTTTTACGAGCCAGTCACATCGTGCAACCCGGTGTTCGTGGTTAAAAAACTGCCTCGACACCGTATCCGGTTTAGCAGTCGAATGCTCTGCCGTGTTGAATTTTCAGCACAAGAGAATAATATCTTACCATATTGGTCATGTTTTGGGGAGAAGGAGGACCAATTTCCTGCTGGTTTTAATTTTGATTGGAACGGTGAATGGTGTTGAAAAGGGGACAGCTTCTGTGCATATGGATTCTTTTGCGCCGGGTAAACCCTTGCAGGTTGCCCGGCGCTGAGTTTCAGTCTCTCAGTGAACAAGGCGTGAGGCGTTTTTGCTCAGCTGCCGGCTGTTGTTGATGCAGGATAAAATGGTGTAGCATCCCTTTCAACTGCTGTGATTGCTCAGCCAATTCTTCAGCGGCAGCTGCGCTTTCTTCCGCGCTGGCAGTATTCGCCTGGGTGACCTGGTCAATTTGGTTCAGGCCCACGGTAATCTCGCCAATGCCCTGAGACTGTTCATTAGATGCGGTTGATATTTCCTTGAGGAGTTTCGCAACTTCAGTTGTTCGTTCCGTGATGTGTTGCAAGCTGGATTCGGTCTCCTTGGCTATCCGGACTCCCTGCTCCGCCAGGTGAACCGATCCTGCAATAAGACCAGTTGTTTCCTCAGCTGCCTTGGCGCTTCTTGCCGCCAGGTTTCGGACTTCTTCGGCCACGACGGCAAATCCTTTGCCATGCTGCCCGGCTCTGGCCGCCTCAACGGCAGCGTTGAGGGCTAGAAGGTTGGTCTGGAATGCAATCTCGTCGATGACTTTAATAATCTTTCCGATATCCTGACTGGATTGATTGATTTTACCCATTGAAAGAGCCATTTCAGCCATTTTTTCATTTCCCAATTGTGCCGCGTGTTGGGCGTCCGCAGACAAACGATTCGCCATGCCGGAGTGCTCGGCATTAATCCGAATCTGCTCTGCTATCTCACTCATCGAGGCCGTGACTTCTTCCATGGAACTGGCAGACTCGGTTGCTCCTTGTGACAGGGCCTGGCTGGCATCCGAGACTTGACCTGCGCCGGCCGCGATCTGATCCCCGGCAGCCTGGATGTGCTCTATCATTTGTTGCAGCGAGCGCAGCATGCTGTTAAGAGCATTTCCCAATTGGTCTTTTTCCGAGGCCGGTTGGATTTTACTTGTTAAGTCTCCTTCGCCGATTTTTTCAGCCGCTTGGGCCAACTGACTGAGTCGCTCAGTCATGGCGTCAAGGGTTCCGGCTAGGACACCGATTTCATCCTTTTGGTCCAGATTAAGCCGTTGATCAAACTCGCCTTGGAGGATGAATTTCGCAAGACGGACTCCCTGATGAATCGGTTTGGTCAGGGAGCGGGTTATGAAAAATCCCATGGCTATGGCAATGACCAAGGCCAGAAACAGGGTCACTGCTACAGCTAAGACAACATGCCGGTACAGATCGAGAGCCTCGGCCTTTGTTTCATCAATGATCTGTTCGTTTAAATCCTGAAGTTTGTCCATGTTCTGGCGCAGGGTTTCGAACGCTTCTTTTGCACTTCCTCGACTCAGTTTGATTGCCGCTGTCAGGCCATCCTCTGTCCCGGCCTCCCGTTGAGAAATAACCTGCTGGGAAAACTGGTCCCAGACGGCCCAGTCCCTATTGAATTTTTCTGCTAAAGCACGCCCGGCAGATGACGAAAATAGCTTGGCTGCAGTCTGGAATCGTTGATTTGCCTGGTCTTTGTTTTCAAAAAAGTCTTCTTTGAGCTTGTTCAGTGTGGTTTGGTCCAGATTGTTTAGAAGCATGGATCTTTCTGCGACTAATGCCTGTTGCAAGTCGCGGTCGGAAGATGCGAGATTGTTGGTGACCACGATTCGTCTATGAAGAGTGTCCTCCAGCAAGGCGTTCAATGTTTTAAGGCCGTGATAGCCGGTTCCGGCAACAATAGCCAGCAACAGAATCATGACCGAAAAGCTGATCAACAATTTTATTCCAATTCGTAGATTTTTGAAGCATTGCATGTGAACTCTCCTTTTTTCGTCTTCTGATTATTAATGGATGCCCCCCTTCCTTAGCTGTGCGTTTTCTGTCAAACCCGCTATAAATGTTCAGTGGCGCCTCTTCCAAGAGCGCGGAATTCTTAAGATGCATGCTTATAGGACCTTTGAAGGCCGCTGCTACGGCTTTGATCGCTCTACCCAAATTTCATTTTTGAGCGACCTTTGCTGGAACGATTTGGAAAAGAGAGATTTGAATGTGTTAATGACTTCGTTAGGATATTTTAAATATGAAAAAATTCAAGACGCTATCTCCTGAAAGAGGCTCAGAGTTTTCCTGATAAGGGGTAGGGGGATAGCTTACTGAAAAGGGTATTCAGTTGAAGGGACGGACACTTTGATTACGGCTGAATCAAATTGCGTCGAATTGCATAGCGGGTCAAATCGGCCAGGTTTCTAAGATTAAGCTTCAGCATCAGGTTTCTACGATGAGATTCAACGGTCTTAGGGCTGATACACAGGTCAGTAGCAATTGTTTTGATATTAAAACCAAGGGCAAGCAGCCGCAGGACTTGATTTTCCCGTTGTGAAAGAGATGGCTCTCCCGATTTATAATAGGTGCGGGCGAGGTTTGAGCTGAGCTGGGGTGACATATATTCTTTTCCTTGAAGAACAGTTTGAATTGCAGCGAGTAAATCTTCGAAGGAGTCACTTTTTAAGATGAATGCATCAGCACCGGCATGAAACATCTCGCTGACGAGATAGAGATCTGAAGCGGCTGACAGGGCGATTACTTTGGCTGCAGGACATTCTTTTTTTATTTTTGAAGTTGCGTCGATCCCGTTCAGCAACGGCATATTAATGTCCATAATGATGATCTCCCAAAGTTGCTCTTTACTTTTTTCAACAGCATCAAGCCCATTATGTGAAAAGTGAATAAGAAAATCAGAAAATTCACTGAGCAGGGATTTGATCCCTTGGCAAATGATCTTATGATCGTCAACAATGAGTATTTTTTTCATGTTACTGTTCTAGTTGGAGAGAGGGTAGACTTTTATATCTACTAATCTTTCTGGAAGGTGTTTTTATAGATTGGCTAGGTTTTTTCTTTCAAAAATAATCTATCAACTTTCTTATGTCTAGTTTTCATAACGAATTCAATTTTTAGAAATGGAAGTAATTTTAAAAAATAAAATTCCATGATTGTTTACTAAATACCTGATAAATTAACTTCATTTTTAATGTCTATAAAAATATGACTAAGTTTCTTTATACCTCATAAGATATTAGGATGATACTGGGTAAATATAAAAAATATTTTAGTTAATTTTTGTTATTGAGGTAAAATTAAGATGAGAGAAGATTTGTTTTCTTTCTAAAAAAGAAGAAGGGGATTTTGAATTGTTTTATTTTTTTTTGAATGAAAAGATTGACCTTGATGCTTTCCCAGAGAATCACTCTGTCACGATCTCCACATCGGCTGATTTTAAAGTGAAAAGTCAGCTCCGATTTATGTTTAAATCAGTAGAGGATGGGATGTCGCGGCAGGCCTGGTCAAAAGCTCGGCCAGCTTTTTCAACCCCATGGCAACCCGCTCCCGGTTTGCTTCATGGCTGAGGCTGATGCGCACAGCCTGCGGTTGCAGGCGTTGATCAACGCAAAATGCAGTCCCTGGCGTCAGAAGAACCCCTGTTCTGGCCGCTTCGCTACAGAAAAGGTCTGCTTGCCAGTGTTCAGGAAGTTGCAGCCAGACATGGAAGCCATGACTGTCTGCCTGCAGCTTGAAGCCACCCAAGAGTTTCTGCGCCAAAGCCTGCCTCACATTGGCTTCAGATCTTTGGGCTTGGGTCAATAGGTCGGCCGTACCATCGCAGATCCAACGTGCTGCAATCTCTGTCATCAGTGGCGGAGGCATCCAGCAGCTGAGAGTTACGGCGCGACGTATAGCGGTTGCCAGAGCTGTTGGCGCACGCAAAAATGCCACTCGCAAACCGGGCGAGAGGCATTTTGAGCAACTGCTGATATAGATGGTTCTTTCCGGAGCCAAAAGGGCCAGTGGGGGAGGGCTTTGAAGCCGCAACGGTCCGTAGACGTCATCCTCGATCAGCAGCAGTTGGTGTTTCCTGGCCACCTCAATCAGGGCGTTTCGTCGCCTTTCACTCATCGTCACGGTCGTCGGCGTCTGGATGGTTGGCATCAGGTAGAGAACCCTGGCGGCGCGCCTGTCGCAAGCCTCTTCCAGAGCTTCGGGCAAAAGGCCATCCCTGTCCATGGCGACACTGTGCAGTTTCAATCCCAGGTGCTCGGCCATATTGAAAACCGGCGCATAGCTGAGTTCTTCTGTCAGCAAGGCGTTGCCCGGTTCGGTGAGTGCCATCAATGTGGCCAAAATGCCATGCTGAGCGCCACAGGTCAGGACGATTTCGTTGGGGGCCGCATTCACTTTCATTTGTCGCAGCCATTGGGCACCAGCTGCAAGATGATGGGCGTACTCGTGATTGGTCTGATAGTCAAGAAAGGCCTGCAATCCAGGTTGCCCGCTCAGTTCTGCGAGGGTCTGCGAGAGGTACTTTGCAGCCGTTCCGGGAAGGGGCAGGTTATGGCAAAAATCAATCGGTCCTTCGTTTGTCCGGTAGAGGTTGGCCGACAGTTCCCGGTTGGAACGGTCTTGTGGCATTCGAACAAAAGTTCCCCGACCAACTGCCCCCTGTAACAAACCTCGTGATACACACTCTGCATAGGCCCGGCTGGTGGTGTTTGGTGATATGCCAAGAGCATAGGCCAATTGCCGATGTGGCGGTAAGCGGGTTCCAGGGGCTAATGTCCCGGATTTGATCTCATCGGTGATTGCTTCAACGAGCTGGCTATATTTTGGGCCTTTGCGCCCGCCCAGATCAGGTGTCCAAATTGCCATCAGTGCAATACGTTTCTTGTCTGAGTTTAAAGTGAGGTGCAATGATCCTATTGCTATGAAGCAATAATATCAATTGTTATTTTTAGGAGTGGCTCTATGGATCGTCCGGCACCGCGAATCGGAATTGCGTTATCCTTTCTCTGTCTACTCATCCTTGGGGTGATGCCAATCATCGCCAATAGTCGGCCTCAGGGCAGCTCCGCCCTGGGATTTGCCTGGATACTGTCCTTGTGGCAGCTGATATTTGCCCTCCCTCTCTTTGTCCGCGAGCTAACCTCCAGCCATAAAGGTCTTTTTGACGCCCATTTTCCCCGGCGCGTACTGGCCCGCATGTTTATTGTGAACCTGTCGACCGGGTTGATGTTTGGTCTGGCTACCTGGTTCTATGTCCTGGCTATGGAACAGGCCGGTGCGGTCAGTGCTGCGATCGCCATCCAAGCTTACCCGCTGTTCGCTATGTTAGTGGAAATGATTTTACTGCGGCGGATGAAGGGCCGCTGGGAATTGGCCTGTACCGGGATTCTGTTGGTGACCCTGTATTACCTTGGAACGGCCGGAAGCTGGCGTATCGATGGTTTCTCACTCTGGTTTCTGGTCGCGCTTTGCGTTCCTTTGCTCTGGGGGATTGCTCATGTCCTGATCAGGGAGGAACTGACCAACACCCCTATTACGCCAGCTCAGGTGACCTTCTTCAGAGTTCTGTTATCGGCCCTTTTTCTGGGTGTTCTGTATGGACTGAGCGGAGCTGAAGATTGGGCTGTTCTGTGGCAGCGGGATCTCATGATGTTCGGTATGGTGATGGGCTTGTTTTATTATCTGGAACTGATCGTCTGGTTTCACGCGGTTCGCCATATTGACGTTTCGTTGGCCTGTTCGGTGACGACACCCTGGCCAGCTGTAACTATGGTCCTGGCGGTGATTTTTCTGGATGAAACTGTTTCGTATTCTCAACTGGTTGCTTTTATTGTTGTTGCCCTGTGTGTTTATCTGCTCCTGACCGCCGCCGGGAAAAGGTTGGCGGCAGCCAGGGCGCGTTTGTCGTAGTGCTGGAACTGAAAAAAGAAGGACCCGGCTAGAGTGTCACCTGGATATCTGCAATGACGGCATTGGCGGTCTGGCGTGCTTTAGCGACATTCTCCGCTCGTGCCAGGGCGACTCCAAGGCGGCGTTTTCCGGCAATTTCAGGCTTGCCGAACAGGCGCAGTTGGGTGCCTGGCCGGTTTAATGCGGCTTGCAGGTTGCCGTATTGCATCCGGGTGGAATGTCCTGAAGCCAGCGCCACGGCCGAAGCCGCCGGGCCATGCAGAACAATATTGGGGATCGGCAAACCGAGAATAGCGCGAACATGCAACGCGAATTCGGACAGATCCTGGGAGATCAGGGTGACCAGTCCGGTATCGTGCGGCCGGGGGGAGACTTCACTGAAGATGACCGCATCTCCTTTGATAAACAGTTCCACCCCGAACAGCCCACGGCCGCCCAGTTCGTCCGTGACCGCTCTGGCAATGTCCTGGGCACGCTCCAGGGCCAGTTGACTCATGGCCTGCGGCTGCCAGGATTCCTGGTAGTCACCGTCTTCCTGACGATGACCGATAGGAGCACAGAAACTGGTGGTGATCCGGCCGGCGGCATCATTGTGGCGGATGGTCAGCAGGGTGATTTCAAAATCGAAATCGACAAATCCTTCCACGATAACCTTGCCTTTTCCAGCGCGGCCGCCTTCCTGGGCATAATCCCAGGCTGCTTCAATCGCGTCACTGGTTTTGACCAGGCTTTGCCCTTTTCCCGAAGAACTCATGATCGGTTTGACCAGGCAGGGAAGGCCGATTGCAGCGACTGCTGCGCGATATTCGTCCCGGCTTGCGGCAAACCGGTAGTTGGAGGTCGGCAGGCCCAGGGTTTCTGCCGCCAGCCGGCGGATTCCCTCGCGGTTCATGGTCAACTGAGTGGCCCGGGCGGTGGGGACCACGTTGAATCCTTCCTGCTCCAGTTCGGCCAGGGTGGCGGTGGCAATGGCTTCAATTTCCGGGACGATGTAGTGCGGCTGTTCCTGCTCGATAACCGCGCGCAAAGCCGCTCCATCCAGCATCGAAATAACATGGGAGCGATCCGCAACCTGCATGGCTGGCGCATGTTCATAGCGATCGACGGCGATCACCTCGCAGCCGAGGCGTTGCAGTTCAATGGCAACTTCCTTGCCAAGTTCGCCCGCACCGCAGAGCAGCACACGGGAGGCCGTTGACGAGAAGGGGGTTCCTAACGTGGTCATAACATGATTCCTGTCTGATGATGTCCCTTAGCAAGGGTGGGACTGCCGATATTATCCGGGTTAGATGCTGGTTTGAGAAACTGCTGATTTTGGGGTGCTAAGGTTTTAAACGATAAATCGCAGAAATTCAATCCCTTGAGGAGGAAAATAAATCGGTGCTGAACGGTCAGTGGCAAGTTTTCGGGAGTGCGTTTTAGCCGGTCGGGCCACCGGTTTTATTTGTTCCAGTACGCTAGTTCAAAACTATGGACTTTTAGTCCAAGCCTTTCTGGCTCTATGAATTGATTCCTTCCCCCTTGATTGGGGAAGGTTAGGATGGGGGGGAGGGACTTTCAGTCCCTTCAAAGCCTACGCACTTTCAGTGCATAGTGGTTTATTCCCTGGTCGCCCGAACAGCAACCCCGAATCACTTAAACGCAACCGAGACAGGCTGAAGCATAAGAATGGATTTTTTCTAAGATGGCGGCAATGCCGTTGGCCCGGTCCGTGGAAAGCACATCCATTAACCCGGCTCGTTCCAAAAGGTAGAAGTCGGCGTTAACGATCTCCTGCGCGTGGCGGCCGGAATAGACCGTAACCATGATGGCCAGAATGCCGCGGACGATCAGGGTGTCACTGTCTCCTTGCAGCTCGACTTTGCCATTGCGGCAATGCATCTCCAGCCAGACTTGGGATTGGCAGCCGGTGACCAGGTTGGCAGCCGATTTCTGTTCCTCTGTCAGCCTGGGCAGGGTGGTTGCCAACTCGGTCAGGTAGGCGAACTTGGTGAAACTGTCTTCCAGCTCCTCGAAATCGGCAATAATCTTGTCCTGCAGGTCGTTTATGGTCATGGTTTGGATTCCTGGCGGCGCAGCACGTCGATGACTCGCGTTACCGAGTCAACCAGACTGTCGATCTCTGCCCTGCTGTTGTAAAAGGCTGGTGAGACCCGAACCGCACCGTTTAAGCCGAGTTCCCCGAACAACGGCTGGGCGCAGTGCTGGCCGGAGCGTACGGCGATGCCGAGCTTGTCCAGCAGCATGGCGATGTCGTAAGGGTGGAGGCTGTCGACATTGAAACTGATCACCCCGGCCCGCCGCTGCGGCTGGCCAAGAATGCGCAGATCCGCAATGGTGCTGAGACGGGCGCAGCAGTAATCGGTCAGGTCCTGTTCGGCCTGCTGAACCGCGTCCCGGCCCAGACTGTTCAGATAACGCAGGGCGGCGGCCAGGGCCACGGCTCCGGCACAGTTGGGGGTTCCGGCCTCAAAGGTATGGGGCAGGTCTTCAGCAACCGCCTGCTGCAGGTCGACTTTGGCCATCATGCCGCCGCCGAAACGGGTCGGTTGCAGTTGGCGGAGCAGGTTTTCCTTGGCATACAAAACCCCGATTCCGGCCGGTGCCAGAACTTTATGGCCGGAAAAACAGAAAAAGTCGCAATCCAGCTGTTGGACATCGATGATTTCATGACGAATGCTCTGCGCACCGTCCACCAGCACGGGGATGTCCTGCTGATGAGCCAGCTTGATGATGGTTTCAAGAGGGTTGACGGTGCCGAGCACATTGGAGATCTGGGTCACGGCCACCAGGCGGGTTTTTTCGCTGAGCAGTTCGGTAAAGCGGTCCAGGCGCAGATTACCGTGGTCATCCAGTGGAATAACTTTGAGCCTGGCGCCTTGTCTGCGACACAACATCTGCCAGGGAACCCAGTTGGAGTGATGTTCCATGGCGGAGACAATGATCTCATCGCCCGGCTTCAGGAACGTATCGCCAAAGGAGGCGGCAACAAGGTTGATGGCATCAGTTGTGCCCGAGCAAAGGACAATTTCGCACGGATTGCGCGCGTTGATGAACGCACCAATCTCGGCACGGGCCAACTCCCGGTGGGCGGTGGCCTTGGCACCGAGGGCGTAAATCCCCCGGTGGGGGTTGGCATTGTCATGACGATAATGGTTTTGCAGGGCGTCGAGGACCGCAGTGGGCAACTGGGTGGTAGCGGCGTTGTCCAGATAGATCAGCGGCTGGCCGTACACTTTTTCCTGCAGGATCGGAAAATCTTTGCGTATCTGTTCCACATCTATTGACATGAGGAGCTCCGCAACAAGGCCTGATTAACAGGATCCGCAGCCTTCTTGGAAGGCTGCGGATCCTGGTTACGCTTGACGCAGTTTGGCCAGGACCGTTGTAGTCAGGTCGGTGATGGTTTTAATGCGCACGCTTTCCTGTTCCGGGATGGAGATGTTCAATTCCCGTTCCAGGGCCATGAGCAGCAACACTTTCTTGCTGAATACCGAAGAGCTGCCGGTACAGGTCTGCGACAGATCAAGCCCTTTTAATTCGGCCGGCGAGACCGCCAGGGTCTTGGCCAGGCTGATCGCCGCCAGTTCCTGCAGGTTTTCGCTCTGACAGTCTTCTTCCTCAAGAAGAAACCGGCTTTTAAGGTAGTTACGCAGATGAAAGAACAACGCCTCCTGGTTCAGTTCCGGCAGGGCTTTAATCGCAGCGATTTGCTCAGCCGCCTGGTTCTTGGAGTCTAAGAGTTTTTCCTTAAGCGCTGTTGCCAACATGATTCCGCTCCTGTCGGGATTCTTGCTTCACCAAACCGTCATCCATCGGGCTCACTGGCTCAGGCGGCCACAATCTCCATCCCCAGCAGTTCGCCGAGGGCGATCAGGTCGTCAAGGTGATCGCCATAGACCAGTGGCACATGGTTGCCGAAAGCGACCTGCTTGTTAAAGAAGTCTTTGTCGCTTTTCACGGTGAAGAAGACCCCTTCGCTGCAGTTCTTATCGGTGTAGCCCACGCCGCCGACGATGGTCCCTTTGGCTACGAACAGTTTGCTGCAGGTCGGGTCGAAGCGGCACATGGTGATGGTCTGGCCGATATCCTTTTTGAAGTCGTAACGGATGGTGGCTCCAAATTCGGCATCGCGGGCAAAGGCGCGCAGGGCATAGGAGGATTCGGCACTGTCAAAACCCTTCATCTTGCGGTTGGGAACCGAATGGAAGGTCAGCATGACATTCTCCTGCTCGCCGAGTTCCGGGATGTCCTGTTCCTGCGATTGGTCCGCTTTGAAGAAGGTTGGCCGCACATTGACCCGTTTGCCGTTTTTCAGCAGGGTCGGAAAGGTATTGCCCATGTACGGGGCGGCGTTGGCCAGGTTCATTAGAACCACCATGGAAATCAGGGCAGGGATGTCATACTCACAGGCCGATGGAATCCCTTCTTCATTGAGCATGGAATGGATAAAGCAAGGGGTGATCTTTTCCTGGTTCAGGCGCCGCGTCGCACAGGCGTCCGGGCAGGGCATGGAAAAGGCGTTGCACTCGTTGTGATCCAGGAACTTTTTGACTGTCGCATAGGCCATGACCGAGCGCAGCACATTCTCCCGGGTCATATCGCATTCGACCGCACCGGCAATCATTTTATCCGTCAGCGCGTTGATTTCTGCCATTTCGGCGTCGGTGGGGTTGAGACCGCTCACCCCGGGGGTGGTATGGTTACTGTCCGCGGCAACGTGCCGGGTCTGGTCAAGGAGTTCATGGACATCGACATAGCGGAATTTGACGCCGAGAACATCGCTCACTTTTTCCAGGGACAGGAATGAATCAAGGGCACTCAGGGAAATATTGGAATTTCCGCGCGGGGCAAGCAGGATTTTGGTCTGTTGCAGCGCTTTACGGACGCGCAGGAGTTTCAGTTTTTCCACCGTGTCTTCCCAACACATGGTGGGGTAGGCTTCCAGGCCGCGAGCGAGGATCGGTGCGGCGGTGCAAGTGATATGCAGGGCGTTTTCCGCGAACATCACCGGCTTTTTGTAGCGTTGGGCAAATTCAATGATGACATCGAAACCGCGTCCGGCCTGACCGAAAAGATAGACATCGACCTCTTCCACATGGCCGGCCATTTTCGCCAGCATTTCATCGGTGACAGCGAATTCCTCGTTGCGGTCAATGAAGACCGGTTCCAGCAGGTTGACTTCCTTGGCGACATAGGTTTCCACATCGGCAAGAAAAGCGGCATAAATTTCCTGATTGATCTTGAGATCAAAATCCTTGGTCAGCCCGACTCCGCTACCGAAGCGGCAGGGTCCTTCGAAAACGTAGTCATGGTGCATGGCTACAAAGACCGGTTTGACATTCAACTTTACATCTAACGTCCGTTCGATCGACATAACAACACTCCTTTTGTGTGATAGCTGGTCATCCAGCTGGTTTTGTCGTCCTTGGCCTGGTATATTATCGAATGCAACACTGAATTCAGTGCTGAATTCAGTGTTGCATTCGAATTGTGCGAAGTCAAGAAATTTTCGAGCTATATGGGATAGATCGGATCGGTAACAATCTGTTTCCGAGACGGAAAATGCGCGAGCGGGCGGGAAAATCACCGCCAAGATGGCCTGTTCTTGCGGCTTACTGAAAATTATTATATAAACCGCAGGCAGCTGTTTTTTCTTTTATGCCATCGGCAGGAAGGAAAACAGGAGGCTGCAGACAAGGAGAAGTGAATGCAGGAAGACTCGCTAGAAGTTCAAACCTATCTCAAAATCAGGAACATGATGCTCAATTTCGAACTGATCCCCGGCCAGCGGTTGGTGATCAGCGAGTTAGCCGAGCAACTCGGGGTCAGTCGTACTCCGGTGAAGATTGCGGTGATCATGCTGTACAAGGAGGGGTACCTCGATTATTCGGCCCGCAAAAGTTATTACATGGTCCATCAACTCACCAAGGAGGAGCATGATCAGTTGCATGATTTCCGCCGCTTTCTGGAACTCGGTGCAGCAGAAAAGGCCATCATCAACATCACCCCGGAAAGCCTGCAGGAGATGGAGCACCGGGCTCAGGTCATCAGGGAGACTGCTGCGTCGGACGATCATCGCCTGCGCTTCACTCTGGAACTGAATTTTCATTCATTGATTCTTGAACTCAGTGAAAACCGGTATATCCTGGACACCTTCCATGACACCTTTCAGCGGTTTTTTATGCGCCGCCACATCAGCCGTCACTACGGTGCTCGCTACGAAGAGTTTTTGAATGAGCACGATGCCATTGTCGAGGCTTTCCGCAGTGAAGATATCGTCCGGGTCCGCGAGGCCCTGCTTGAGCATATCGACAACGGCAAAGAGTTTATCGACTCCATCTATTTCTGATCTTCGGTCGTTTTGCAGCGGCTCGGTGCCACCGGGTGGTCTTCCTTTGACTGGCTGTTGAAAAATCCATCCGGGGAATTATTGCAGGCAAGGTCCTGTACACCTCGTTTTATCTCAGCTCACAAAAGCAATGATTTGACAGGTCGGCATTGACTCTGCTTGTCTCCCTGCAGAGCCCGCAGGCGATTTTCCCACGTCAGCGTTTATGTGCCGCAAAGCGCAACCGGACATAGTCGGCATGCCAGCCGTCCCCTTCCGAGTACAGTACCGGTTTGACCAACTGCTCGGTTTGTTCAAGAAACAGCTCTTCGCCTCCCTCCGGTAAATCTGCAATCACATGGTTGGCAAAAATTTTCAGCCACTCCCGGAGCCCGGACCGTAACGGGGTCGGGCGGGGAATCAACTCGCAATAATCGACTCTGAAAACGTTTCTTTCCAGGAGTTGTTGATATTCTTCCGCCCGGGGGAAGAACCAGGGGTTGGTAAAAGGCCCCATCTCTGGATGCTGTGCGACCACCGTGCCCATGGCCTGAACCAGGGTGGCGATATTGTCGTGGCCACCGAATTCTCCGACAAATCTCCCCTGTGGCTTCAGTGCATTGAAAACTCCCTCGATAACCGCCGCGGCATTATTGATCCAGTGCAGGGCGGCGTTGCTGAACACGGCGTCAAAGGCATTCCGGTAAGTGATATCCGCACCGCTCATCAGCTCCGCATGCAGTCCTTTTTCCAGGGCGGCCCGAACCATGCTCGGGCTGGAGTCGATGCCGACCACCCGGCTGGCGATCTGGGCAATTTTTTCGGTCAGCGCCATCGTCGCAGCCCAGGTCCAAAATCGCTTCATGGGGCTGCGGGTTCAGTAATTCCAGCACCGGGGTGCCGAGTTCGGCAACGAAAGAGGCTTTATCCTGATATTGGCGGGCGTTCCAGGTTTGTTGGTTCATCATCGCTCCGGTGTCCATGAAGGAGATTGGTCAGTCTGCTGTTGCGGGGCCTTTCAAAAAACTGACAATAGAAAAAACTTCCTTTTTATTAAACTTGGAGAAGGCATTTGTTTCGATATATATAGAATTAATTTGACAAGGCCTTGTTTGTGTCGTAATTTGATTCGATAAATATCGAAACAGGAGGTTCCGGTGAACGCCGCACAAAGTATCGCCATCATGAAGGCCCTGGCTGATGAGTCACGTCTGGCCATGCTCAACTCATTGCTTGAGCAGCCCCAATATGTGGAAGAGCTCGCCAAACGGCATGCCCTGGCACCGTCAACGGTCTCCTTCCACCTCAAAAAGTTGGAACAAGCCGGACTGGTGCAGAGCAGAAAAGAACAGTATTACGTGATCATTGCCGCAAATGAGCAGCTTTTGCAGGCAACCCTGCGTGAGATTGTCTGTGCCGCTCCGGCCAGCAAGAATTTGCAGGATCAGCGGATGGAGGTCTATCGCCGTAAAGTCCTGACCACCTTTTTTAACGGGGGCGTGCTGGAAAAGTTGCCGGCTCAGCATAAAAAGCGACTGATTATCCTGGAAGAGTTTGCGCTGCGGTTTCAGCCGGGACAACGCTACTCCGAAGCCGAGGTCACCGGTCTGCTGCAGCCGCTCTATGACGATTATTGTACCATCCGCCGGTTATTGGTCGATGAACGCTTGATCCAGCGGGATGGTACCGGTTACTGGCGGGAGCCTCAGGATAACAAAACGAATGGGAAAGCGATGATGAATCTTGAACAATCAGCCCGAAAAAAAAGCAAGCGGGCACAGCTCAAGCAGGAATACAAAGAGAGTCGGCCGGAGATGGGGATTTTCCAGATTCGCAATAAAGCCAACGGAAAAGTCTATATCGGCAGCAGCGAGAACCTGGAGGCAGAAAAGAAAAGCCGCCTGTTTCAGCTGAAGATGGGAAAAGTGGTCTTTAACCGTGCGTTGCAGGCTGAACTGACGGAATTTGGTGCCGCCAGCTTTGAATTCAGCGTGCTGGAGACCCTGGTCGAACCTGATAAGATTGACCATCCCAAGCGGGCCTTATTGGCATTGAAGCTGAAATGGCAGGAGCAACTGCAACCATTTGCTGAGCGGGGCTACAACAGCCGCAAGGGCTTTGAGCGGGAACAGGCCAGCGGGCTGGCGGGTGGTTAACCTTTTGTCGGAGAGCCGACGGCTGGCTATTGCCAGACAATGCGGTTGCGGCCAAACCGCTTTGCTTCATAGAGAGCGTCATCGGCTCTCTTGACCAGGCTGGCAGCGGAATCTCCGGGCAAATATTCGCTGATGCCAAAACTGGCGGTAATGGCAATTTGGGCATCGGTGAACTGGTGGCTGCAGATCGTGTTGCGAAGCTTTTCCGCCAGCTGTTGCGCATGCAGCCGTTTTTGTTGGGGCAGGATGATGATGAATTCTTCGCCGCCCCAACGTCCGGCAATGTCGGTTGCCCGTAAACAGTTTTGCAGCAGTTCGGCTAATTCCACCAGAACCCTGTCCCCGATCAGGTGGCCATGGGTGTCATTGACGGTTTTGAAGTAGTCGATATCGATCAGGATAAAGGCAAAGGGATTTTGGTAGCGGCTGGATTGCTTGATTTCGAGGGCCAGAACTTCATCCAACTTTCTGCGGTTATTGAGTTTGGTCAGGGCATCGGTTCGGCTGCCGATATAAGCATTCTTCAGGGCCAGCAGCATTTGCTGAAAAGCATAGCCCAAAGAGCCGATTTCATCATGGTTCTCCTTCGAAACCTTCAGGTGGCAGGAGTGTTCGTCAAAAGCACAGATCATCCTAGCCAGTCTCTGTTCGTCGTCGATCTCTTCCTGATCGGCTGGACCATCCCTGTTTTCGATATAATGCATGGTTTTTTGCAGCGCATAGACCGGTTTGAGGACAAAGCGCCACAGAATATTATTGAGCAACAGGCCGAGGAGCAATGACAGGGAAATGATCAGGGCGCTAAAGATGCTGACGATCTCCAGGGTCTGCTGGTTCAATGTGGTCATGGCAAAGCGGATCTGCCAATAACCCACGGGTTCGCTGTAGGCAACGATGGGGCTGATATAGGTCAGCACCGGCTGGCCATGCCAATGCTGCAGGCGGGCAACGGGGGAACCGAACGGTCGTAATTGATCCAGTTCGAGACCTTCCGGGAGCTTGGCTGCGGTGGTGACCACAAGGTTGCCGACCTGATCATAAGTGTCGATCGTCAAAATGTTACTGCGCTTTTTGAGTTGAGTAAGAGTGTCGGAAAGGGCCAGTTCCTGGCCGGCAAAAATTTCATTGCCGAGCTGTTCGGAATATTGAGCGGTCAGGTCATCAAGGTACCGCCTGACTTGGTGGATGGCATCATCCCGCCGGGTAATTTCATAGACAGCCAGAATGGTGCCGAACACCAGGGTGACGATCAGCAGGATCACGGCAATGGATAAATTGATTTTAAAGCGCAGGCTTCTGTTGCTCAGCATAGCTCGCCTCAATCGCGCAAAGTAGCTGGTCAGTTGGGCATGACGGTTGAGAACAGGGCCGGGCGTCCGGCGGTGATTTTCATCATCACCACCTGCTTCTGGGGATCCCCGTTCTTGTCAAATGAGATCTGGCCGGTCACTCCATTAAAATTCGTGGCAGCCAGTGCATCGCGAATGGCCTGGCGGTCGACCGATCCTGCCCGTTTTATGGCATCAAACAGGAGCGTTGCTGCATCGTAGGCAGTGGCGGCAAACTCCGTGACTTCATAATACTTACCATAGCGGGCCGCAAAAGATTGGGTTGCCGGGGTGGCCAGGTCTTTACTCCAGTGGGCAGAGTAATAGCCCAGTTTGAGGTCTTGCCCGCCGTTGGCATAAAACTGCCGATAGGGCCAGCCGTCGCCGCCGAGCATGATGGCATTGATGCCCATTTCCTGTGCCTGGCGGATGACATAGCCGCTTTCCGCGTGGCCGGGGATGAACAGGATGTCGGGATTCAGCTGCCTGGTGTGATTGAGCAGATCGGTGAAATCGGTCTGCTGATATTTGTAGTTGAGAACCCTCTGTACCTTGCCGCCTCTGGCTTCGAATTCTTGCTTGAAGAAAGCGCTCAACCCCAGGCTGTAATCACTGGTGATGTTCTGGATGATGACGGCAGTGGTTGCATTGAGTTTCTGCAGGGCAAACTTGGCCAGGGCTTTGCCTTGGAACGAATCGATGAAGCAGGCCCGGAAAATATAATCACCGGCCGTGGTGACATCGGGATGGGTCGAATCAGGGCTGATCATCGGGATCTTCATCTTCTGCAGGTAGGGGGCGATGGCCAGGGAGTGGGAGCTCCAGGACGCTCCGATTACTGCGACAACCCCGTCTTTCACGGCCTGCTTGGCTGCCAGTAGGCTTTGAATCGGGGTGCTGTGATTATCGTATTCAAGCAGCTTGATTTTTCGCCCGAGCAGCCCGCCGGCCTTGTTGGCTTCATCGACAGCAAACCGGACCGCCTGGAAAAGCTCCAGATTGTCCTCCGCCGCTTCTCCGGATTTGGCATAGATTGCGGCAATTTTGAGCGGTTCTTGGGCAGTGGCATCAACTGCAGGGGCAAGCACGATGATCAGAAGCAGGCTGAACAGAATGAATGATCTGAACATGTCGAGTTCCTCCTTGCTGACAAAAGACTCTTCCCCTCCTGGAGATGCCTTGCTGGGAAGGTTGCACTCGTTGGATATGGACTGCCGCTAAGGGAAGATCATGAATTCATCCAGAAAAGATCTCTGTTGATTTACCTGAAAAGCCTGAAGAGGTAAAGATAAATTTCCTTTTTTTCTTGTAGGATCAGCTGGTTATGGACCTCGTATCGATTCTTCCGAACCCCTTTTTCCTGCTGATCGTGTCCTGGCAAGTGGATTTTTAAGAGTGGCGGATGACCGGCTAAAAACGGTTTCCTGGCAAGAAATGGCTGGTAGCTTGAGGATTTCTCTTTCTTTCATGAGAACCGGAACCGGCGCAGGCTGAATGGTCGTCTGCTGATTGAACGCGCTGAATCGTTTTTCAACGGCTTGCTTTGTCCATGGCTGGACAATCAAAGTCAATAATGACTTGTGTTGATTTTGTGCGCTGGGGAAAAGGGTCTTTTTTCCCACCGTGCCTGAAAAAGTCCCTGCTGGGGCTCGTTCAAGCACGGTGGAGTGCCTTCAGATTTTCAATGGGTCACACAGATGATCCGGTTGGTCTGCCGGTCGGCCGCAGGAATTGCACATATAGGCGGCTTGCTTCTTCATTGGGTTGCACATGACGGTCGGTTTATCGTCCGTTCCACAATATTCGTCCTTATCCTCAATGGCCACTACATCGCATACTTGTTCACCTGCCTTGGTGACCGCCCCACAAATGCCACACTTATACAGCTCTGCCATGTTCACTCCTGAAACTGGGAAAATGAGTTGAGTAGAAAGATTACCTTTTTACTCTTCAATTTCAGTTTAAGAGTACTTAAGAGTCGAGGCAAGGGAGGCTGGGTAAATTTCTCTCCTCATGCTCAGGGCTGCCCCCTAAAAAAACGCACAAGCGTCGGCTAAGCCGGCAGCGGAATAACCAGAACCGGTCGACTTGAATAGCGCAGGACCTTTTCAGCGACACTGCCAAGTAGCGCGTGTTCAATGAACCCGCGGCCGTGGGTTCCGAGCACGATAACATCGAAGTTATTCTGATCGGCAACGGCAACAATCTCTGCTGCAGGCGTCCCACAGACCACCTCGGCCCCGCTGAAGCGTTGCAGATCCTCCGGAAATTCAGCCAGTTCAGTGCGGGCGAAGTCATCAAGTTCCTGCTGCAGCTCTTGCTGTAATTTTTGATATTTTGATTTTTCCAGCTCGGCAATCATGTCGCTGCCGGGTTGGTCCGAAAACAGGCTGCGGAAATAAGGATCCAGGGGCTGCATAACATGCAGCAGCTGAATCTGGGCATTGTTGTGTCGGGCCAGCATCACGGCATGTTTAAAGGCCATGGTCGAATGAGCTGAAAAATCTGTTGCTACAAGGATTTTTTTATAAAGGGGTAACATCAGAATTCTCCTAATTAGTTTTCATCCGGAAACGGCCCTTTTCCGCTGTGGCGGTGTCAATCTGCGGGTTTTCTTGTGCGGCGTAAAGTACTACGCCTCCGCGCAACCCCTTGATTTCCTTGCCACAACGAAAAATTGCTCGTTTCCAATCTGAAAACTTAGCCGTTGCCCTTCGGAGTTTCCGGATGGCAACTAATTATTTCATGTTGTTAAAAAACGATGTCGCTCAGGCGACGCCAAACAGTTCCAGGCAGGTCAAGGTGAGACTGCCGACCAGCAACCACAGCACCACTCCCTGCAGCAGCGGGCGTACCCCGACTTTGCGCAACAACTCCCGGCTCAGGCCGGCACCAATCAGAAACAGCGTCACCACCAGTAGTTGCTTGGCGATCAGTGCCAACCAATGCCATTCCTCTGCAAATTGCGGCAGCACGGTGCGGATGGCCGCGGCCAGGATAAAGCCGATGATAAACAGCGGCACAGCTTTCTTGCCAGTGGCCCGGCTGCGCCAGGAAACGAACAGCACAAAGGGGGTGATCCACAGCGCCCGCGACAGTTTGACCGTGGTCCCCACCGCCAGGGCTTTGGCTCCGTAGACCGAGGCCGCGCCAACCACGCTGCTGGTATCGTGGATCGCCATTCCGGCCCAGGTGCCGAAAATGGTCTGGCTTAAATGCAGCTGATGGCCGATAACCGGGAACAGCAGCAGAGCGACTGCATTCAGAGTGAAGACGGTGGCCAGGGAGACCGCGATCTCATCATCTTCGGCTTTAAGGACCGGTGCCATGGCCGCAATGGCACTCCCTCCGCAGATCGCCGTGCCGAAGGCCACCAGCGATGCCGTTCGTTTTTCGACTTTGAACAGTCGCCCCAGCACGGTTCCCAGCAGAAGGGTAAAACAAATGCCGACAAAGGTGTAAATGATGGACGCGCGGCCTGTGTTCCAGACTTCACCGAGGCTCAGGCCGAAGCCCAGGCCGACCACCGAGATCTGGAGCAGTTTCTTGCTGGCGGTCGCCGCCCGCTGCGGCCAGGGATTACCGAACGCCATACTGAGAACGATTCCTGCCAGCAATGCATAGGCCGCATCCATAAACGGGAACAGGCAGAGCAGCAGGCAACAGAGAAAGAGAATTTTTACAGTCAGGGGATGACGCACAACAGCCTCCAAGTGAAGTTAAATCGTTGAACAGGATCCATTAAATAGCAAGTTTGAGGCATAAATAAAATTTCATAATAATGATGAAAAATATCATTTTAATTGATATAAAGATTCATGGCCATTTCTTTACGACAATTACAGATTTTTGCCAAAGTCGCCGCTTTGGAGAGCGTGACCCGGGCCAGTGCCGAGCTGCAGCTAACCCAATCGGCCGTCAGCATGGCCCTGGCAGAACTCGAACGCTATTCCGACGCGCCGCTCTTCAATCGTCATGGCAAGCGGCTGCACCTCAATGACCGGGGACGGCAATTTTTACCCATGGTCAAACAGTTGCTTACCCAGCAGCTTGAGATCGAAATGTTCCTCAACCAGTCGCTTCGCGAGCCGATCGGTATCCTCCAAGTCGGGGCCAGCACCACCATCGGCAATTACCTGATGCCGGGATTGATCGCCCGTTTCTGCCGCCAGCACAGTAAAGCAAAGATCCTCCTGCAAGTCGCCAATGCCTGGCAGATCGAGCAGGATGTGGAGAGCGGGAAGCTGGATATCGGACTAATCGAAGGTTTTCTTCACACCGCTGGCCTGCACACCCGGAAATGGCGGGATGACGAACTGATCATTGTCACCGGGCCACAGCATCCCTGGGTTGAGACAGGAGTGATCGGCGACGACCAACTGCAACATGGGGAATGGGTCGTGCGGGAGAAAGGGTCGGGTACCAGGGAAGTTTTCGAGCGCGCCATGCTGAAAAGGCAGTTGGCGTTTGCGGTCACTATCGAATTGGGCCATACCGAAGCGATCAAAAAGGCGGTCGAAGCAGGGACCGGTTGCGCCTGTCTGTCCCGCCTGGCCGTACAGCGTGAACTGGATCACGGCTGGCTGGTGGAAATCGATTCTCCCCTGGATCTGAGCCGTGACCTGAGCATCCTCGCCAAGGAAAGCGTCCACCAGTCCGTCTTGTTGCGGACCTTTCTGGAGTCTCTACGGGAGACGGCCTGAACAGGGCTTGGCCGGCGGCAGTTGTTCTTGACTGTCGTTCCGGTTGTTATATAGTTGTCATCTGGAAACCTTGGATGGCAATCATTAAGTTTCCAGATTGGAAACGAGCAGTTTTCCGTTGTGGCAAGGACATCAAGGGCTTGCGCGGAGGCGTACACCGCTACGCCGCACAAGTAAGCCTGTAGATTGACGCTGCTACAGCGGAAAAAAGCTGTTTCCAGATGGAAACTATATAGTAAAGATCATCTTTAACAAACCAAGAGGTTTTATGTTGATGAACGTCATGGATATTGTGTCAATCAGTGCCGGCCAGGGGAGTCTCTTCGCGGCAGTCGATTGAGCAGTGTTCTGCGCAATCCTGACAAATTTTTATCCGCTTCACTAACGGGCCGATTTCTTTCGGCCTGTTCCCCTGCAGTTCTCTAATTGAGAATCTTCCGCTACAGTTGCGTCCTGCGCCGGCAATACATCCTGTTTAAACCTGGCAATTGTTGATTAACCACTGGTATTCCGTGCGCGTGGCCCATGTCTTGGCGTCACCTGCGCAGTTACAGACAGGAAGGATGCAATCAAATCATGAACGATACGCAAATTTCAGCTAATCAAGACAGCAATCAACAGCTTTTACACCTCGGCTGGAGCCCTTATTTTCAGGCTCAGCTGGATTCGTCCAGTGCTGATGGAATTCCGGCCAGAGTGGTCGGAGTCGGGAAAAACCTCTTTCGGGTCAGGGATGGTCAAAAGGAACAGTTGGCAAGTCTGGCCGGGCGGCTGCGCTATGCAAGCGGCTGCAGTTATCCGGTGACCGGGGACTGGGTTCTCTTAACGGATTCGGTGATTTGCCGGGTCCTGGAACGGAAAAATAGTTTATCCCGAGGGGCTTCAGGGGCCCACCAGAAAGTGGATGCTTTGCCGCAGAAGGAACAGCTTCTGGCCGCAAACCTGGACAACGTCTTCATCGTGTCCGGACTGGACCGGGATTTCAACTTGCGTCGCATCGAGCGATACCTGACCCTGGTCTACAACTGCGGCCTGCGTCCGGTCATCATCCTGACCAAGGCCGATCTGCACAAGGAGCCCGAGCATTGTGCCAACGAGGTCGAGGATATTGCCTGTGGTGTCCCTATCCACCTGGTTTCCGCAGCGGATGATGAAGGCTTGACCGGCCTGGGTCAATATCTCAGCTGTGGTCAAACCACGACCCTGATCGGGTCCTCCGGAGCGGGCAAATCCACCCTGGTCAATCGGCTCTGTGGCGAACCCGTTCAACTCACCGCAGCGGTCAGCGAACAGGTCGGTAAAGGGCGACATACCACCACCAGCCGGGATCTGTTCATGGTCTCCCAGGGGGGGATGATTATCGACAATCCGGTATCCGGGAAATTGCCTTCTGGGATGGGGAAAGTGGTCTTTCCGCAGCCTTTCCGGAAATCGAAAGGCTCGCTGTGCATTGTCGCTTCAGGGATTGCAGCCATCTTCACGAACCCGGTTGTCAGGTCCGGGAAGCCGTCGCCCGCGGGGAACTCGCGGCAGAACGTTTGGCAAACTATGAAAAAATGAAGCGCGAGCAGGATTACCTTGCTCAGCGCCAGAATAAAAGTGCCGACCGGGTCGAAAAGGAGCGCTGGAAGGATGTTGCCCAGAAGATCAAAGCAATAAAAAAGAGCTGGAAATAGCCGGTTGTTGATAAAGTCCATCCTGGGATTTTTCCAGGCACGTCAATCTGGTTGTGAAGACCCGCAAGGATGAATTGGTATTTGGGATTGACTCTCGTTTGTGGCACCGACTTCTTTGCTTTGCGCAGATCATCGACCGGGGCATTGAGCCCCGGTCGATGATTCTACTGGTTGTGTTAGTCCAGAATGACGCTCGTTTAAGAGTCGCTGGCAGCAAAACCGGGACTGTCCCCGCACGGGGGCTGTCCCAGGTCTTTGCGGTGTTAACCGCGACAGTTTCATGGCTCGCAAACTCTTGGGACAGCCCCCGATGACCCTGGGGACAGTCCCGAGTTTACTGCAAAGTTTCTTAAACTAGCGCCATTCGGGCTAGTCCATTAAATTTTTCAGTTTTGGGAGGGAGCGGAGGATGCCAAGCTCCAGGCAGCGAAAAAACCGCCGTCAAGCGGGACCACGAAGCCATTAGCGAACCTGGCAGCGATCGCTTTCGTTCTGATTTTAACCTTTGCCATGTGAACAGCCAGCCTCTGAGCAAAATTACTGACTTTGACTCTAATAGACTTGCACCTTGAGCAATAATTAAAAGGTATTTGGAGGAGTTGTTGATAATGCGGCTTTTGGGTTGGTCGAACCTGCCTGGTAATTCGCCGAATGTTTCAATTAAGTAACTTATTTTGCTGTTGGGGTGTTCTCTGTTGACAGATATGTGAATATCGGTAACTTTATGTTAATTGTTGTGGGAGGGGAGGGTAACGTGTTGGCAGAACAAGAATATTATTGGGTCAGTAATAGGGACGTGCTGCTTTGTATCAAAGTGGTCTGTCCCTTTTTTTTTCAAAACGGATCAGTCTGAAATTTTTTTCAGGAGGGCGGAAATGAAGCAATTATTATCCTTGGTTTTAACCTTTGCTCTTGTCTTGCAATTGAATGCCTGCGGCGGAGGTGGCGGGGGTGGGAGTGACTCTGCCGATAACTCCTCCAGTCTGACCTATTCGGGTTTGATCTCCAAGGCGACGGTGGATGATACGAATGCCGAAACCCTGGCTATCGGTGCCTACTTTGGCCAGCAACAGGGGATGACGGTTGGTTTGATGTCCGTTGAAACCCCTGCTGACAGCAGCACGATGTCTGCTCACAACATTTCCGCAACCTTACGCAGGACGCTGCATCTTGAGCGTCTGGTTCCGCAAGCGTCCAGCCTGTCGGCTCAAACAGCAGCAACCCAGCTCCCCACTGCCTATTATGCAGGGTCTTGCGGTGGTCGCCTGGTGAGTAATATGGCGGTGGACACCGACAAGCTCAACTTCAAAGACTTTTTTGAATTTCAGGATTACTGTGATAACGGCCAGGTTATTAATGGCGGGGCCTCGGTCGCAGGAACATTCCTAAACAGCGATGGAGATCTAGGTACGGTACATATGAGCTTCCATTCACTGAAGGTGGGCCGGGACAGCTCCAGCAATACTCTGGATGGACAATTGCAGATTAACTTTGCCAGCGCGCAATACGCGGAAACCCTGACCATGAACATGCTCTTGGGCGATGATGGCACTGGTCAGGTGTTCCGCTATGAAAACTTTTTCAGCGGTATTAACTATGGTTCTGGGTATGTGGATGAGACGGTCTCTGGTCGTTACTATCACCCTGATTTCGGTTATGTCGATCTGGAAACCGAGCAGCCGTTGCGAACCTATAATAATTTGATCTGGCCGACAAGAGGGGCATTCAAGTGCAGCGGTGATGCTGAAACCTTTGTCAGAATGTCTTTTGTGACCGAGACGTCCTCCCATTTGGAGGCAGACACGGACGGTGACGGCGCTGGCGATTGGGAGAAGGATATCAATAATCCCCTCCCGCCGGACTATGTGCCGACTAATCATGAGCCTATCGCAGATGCCGGAAGCGATCAGAGAGTCTATCAGGGGGGGATCGTGACCCTTGATGGTGGTGCCAGTAGTGACCCCGATGGTGATCTGCTGAGCTATCAGTGGTCATTTTCTTCTTGTCCAGATTACAACTGTCCAACTTTGAATCATCCAACCACATCAACTCCCAGTTTCCTGGCAACAAAGGACGGTGACTATCTCCTGAGACTGGTCGTCAACGATGGCAAGTATAGCAGTTCCAGTGACAGTATTCAGATAGCTGTTGAACCTGCCCTTCCGGCTAGCCCCAATCTGTTGAGCCAGGAGTGGTTTTACGGTCGTTTCGGCACAAATATTGGTAAGGCAGGATTGGTGGCTCTGGATCTGGATGGAGATGGCGTTTTGGAAATCGTTACCGCAGCTTCAGGCGCTGACTCATATAGGGGCAATTTTTGGTATGTCGTCCGAATGGGAGAAAACGGTGGCTATGACCAGATTTATGTGAGTGGTTTGTCTGCAGCTCTGCTTACTCGGATAACAGCAACGGATCTTGATGGCGATGGTAAAGGTGAGATCCTGGTTGGCTATGAGAATGGAGTTATCGATATCTTTTCCGGTGTTGATTTCACCCGCCAGCTTTCACTGCAGACGCCTGCAGCAGTAACTGCATTGGCTGTTGCCGATCTGGACGGGGATGGCCATGCTGAAATTCTGACCAGCGAAGGACAGAAGGTCTACGTCTATAATGCCGAGGGGACTTTCCTTTGGCAGACTGAGGCGTATGGTGGCAGTGATCTAACCGTTGGCAATGTGGATGATGATCCAGGAATGGAGATTGTCATTGCTGGAGCTGACCATGGCTACGTGATTGATGCTGTTACTGGGCAGCTTGAATGGGACAACATCAATGGCTTCGGTGCACTTGTCCGTACTGGTGATACCGATGGGGATGGTCGTGATGAGATTGTGGCTGCTGCTTCTTGGTACAAAATCACTATTTTCGATGCCGAACTTGCTACTCCTAAACGAGAGATTTCAACCAGTCTTGATATAGGAACTCTATTGGTGGCTGATCTGAATGATGATGGAATTGCTGAAATCCTCTATGGTGATGACCAGTGGGGAGCGATTCACTGTTACGAAGGAGATGGTATAACCGAACGCTGGAAGGTTAGCAACCCGAGGCATGGTACGACAGGACTTGAGGTTGGTGACGTTGATGCTGATGGAACCATTGAAGTTTTATGGGGCGCTGGAGGCAGCAGCACCGGCCCGGATTTCCTGTTTGTCGCCGATCCGACTGTTGGGATCGAATGGCAGAATGTTCATCTTGACGGTCCTTTGAGTGCGGTCGCTGTTGGCGACGTTGATGATGATGGCGAGAATGAGATTGTCATGGCGTCTTTTGGGAGCAACAGCGGCTACGCGGATGGCGTTA
The DNA here is from genome assembly GCA_963668145.2 of Geopsychrobacteraceae bacterium. GTDB lineage: Bacteria > Desulfobacterota > Desulfuromonadia > Desulfuromonadales > Geopsychrobacteraceae > Seleniibacterium. The sequence continues at coordinate 8,925 of CAXXJU010000013.1, read as the reverse complement.
TCAGTATTTTTGATGCCACGACCCATGAACTGAAATGGCAGAGTACCGACTTGCCGAATATTCATACTTGGCACGGAATCAATGGTGTGCGTATCGCTGACGTTGATAATGATGGCGAGACAGAATTTGTGATTACTACTTCTGATCTCCATGACGGCTTGGTTCAGGTTTATAATGGTCGGACTCATATGGTGGAGGGACAAAGTGCCAATTATGGTCATGATGTTTTTACCGCTGTGGAAGTGGCAGATGTTGATGGCGATGGGACTACCGAAATAATCGGAGCTGTCGGGCCTTACCTGGTTGTCCTGAACGGAGTCACTCTGGCCGAAGAATGGAAAAGCACCAGTTTGCTGAATAGCTGGGGTACCATTACCGATATCGATATTGCCGATATTGACAATGACGGGCACTTGGAAATTCTGACGACGATGACGGGTAGCGGCAACAGGGTGTATGCAATAGACGGGGTTTCCCACCAATATGATTGGCTTGAAGAACTGGCCGCCAGTACGATCGGTGCCTTTGATGTGGACGGTGACGGGCAGATGGAGATACTGGTCGGGCAGACTGACGGAACCATCGGTTTCTATTCCGGGACAACATTTACCCTCCAAGCGACCCTCGGGACTCTGAGTGATTCCCCGGTTTCCGCTCTTAATCTGGCTGATCTTAATAATGATGGCAAGCCGGAGTTGCTGGTGGCTAATGGTGGTGTGCTCAGTGTTTTTGAAAATGAAACAGGCCAACTGCTATGGCGAAGCGGAAACCTTGGGGAGAATTTGGGTCGCTATAACCATTTGCCGGTTGCTGACATTGATGGTGACGGCAGACTGGAGGTCATTGCCGGTTCTAACTTCGCGCTATATCAATTCGATTAAAGCCCACCTCTAAACAACCGACACGACCAGGAAAGGTGCCCGACAGGGTGCACCTTTCCTGGTTTTTTTAGCTGTAATTCATCGCTGGCAAATATTTCAAGCGGCTGGCAGCAAGTGCTTGGTGAAGAAGACACCGGGGCCAACCTCAATTCAGTTTTTGTCTCTTGTTTAGATCATAGCGGAGCAGCTGGAGGATTGCGACGGCGACCAGGAGACTGCCCGGCAGCCATTTCAAACTCAGTTGCGCAGGATTTTCCACAAACAGAAAGACCATGGACACAAAAGGAACCAGATAGCTGTAGGCCGTCACTGCTGCGGGGGTGAGGATAGCCGTGGCAAATTGCATCAGCCAGAAGGTCAGTCCACTGGAGAATATGCCGAGATAGACAATGAGCAGGACATCCCGGAGGTTCATGTGCAGCAGTTCGGCAGGCGCTTCAAATACCAGCCCGGCCAATGCCATCAGCAGGCTGCCCAAGAGCAGGCTCCAGAAAGTGCGGACCAGCGCAGAGGAAGATAGCAGACCCTTTTGCAGGCCGGCTTTGGTCAGCACCGGGTACAGGGCCGAAGCGATGCAGCCGACGAAAAAGACGGCCTCTCCCTTCCCGAAGCTGATCCCACCGTGGACCCGGCCCGCATCGATAATAGCAAGCAGTAAGGCTCCGACGGCTCCGGTCAGCAGAACGACGAGCATTTTTAGGTCGGCTCTCTCAACACTGAGCAGTCGGCCGAAGAGATAGGCAAGCAGCGGAACGCTGACATACAAGGTCGCCATGGACAGGGACGTGGCCCGTTCGGCGGCCCAGAACATGCCACAAAAGAACAGGGCCAGGCAGAGGGCCATCAGAGTATAGAGGGCAAACCCTTTGCAGGAAGGTTTGACCTCTGCTTTCCCCTTTAAAAATGGGGCTATGGAAAGGATGGCAACGGCAAACCGGAACGAAGTCAGCAATATCGGCGGCAGGCCTTTGCTCAGCATACTGACTGCCGGAAAAGAGAGGCCGACGATGAAGGTCCAGAGCAGCAGATTCAGATGAGCGCCGAGGATTGTTTTATTCATCAGCCGTGCCCTCAATATGGATAAGTAGTTTGCGGAGAATGGCTGCGCCCGTGTTACGTTCGGCTGTACTCAGGCAGCTGAGCAGGTTTTCCAGAACACCCAGATAGTCTGTAAGGGAATCCTCCACCGTCTGCCGGCCTTTGGCGGTCAGTTTGATCAGGGTGCTGCGCCTGTCCTGCGGATTCGCTGCGCGCACAATCAGCCCGGCCGATTCCAGCCCGTCGAGCCGGTTGGTCATGGCCCCGGAGCTGAGCACGATGGAACTTCTGAGCTCGTTGGGGGTCATTCCGGCAGGTTGGTGACTCCTGAACAGGGTCGCCAACAGGTCGAAATCACCGTCATGAAGATTGTGTTTCCGGAAGGTTGCGGCCAGCGGCTGGCGCATCTGTTTATTCAAGCGGAATATTCTGGTCAACACCGCCATCGGGGAAACGTCTGCGGCAATTCCGGTTGCTGCCCACTGGGCCATGATTTTATCGACATGATCATGCATGGTCACCTCATTTCAATATCTTCATTTAAAGATACTTTGTCTAAAGATAAAGTCAAGCCTTCAAAAGAGATTCCGCTGAACAGCGGCACCGGTCCGGTTCGCTCGTCGTGGGGGGACGGTCAAAAAAAAACAGGCTTGAGCGAAGGGCATTCTCTGTTATCCTCTTCCCGGTTGCGAAAAACTGAATTCAGCTTGAAAATATCATTAAGAGAGGTACCCATGAAAAAAGCGGTTTTTTTGAATGTCGATAAGATCGATTTTGACAAATGCCTGGATTTCTCTTCGCTGGACAAGATCATTGCCTGCTCCAGTTATCCGGAGACCAGTGAAGGCGACATCCTTGCGCGCGTGGCTGGGCAGAATATCGTCATCACCAAAGAAATGCCGGTCAGCGGCGAACTTATCGCCCAGTTCCCGGACAGTGTCGAGATGATCTGCGAAGCCGGGACCGGGTTCAACAATATCGACATAACGGCCGCTCGTGCCAAGGGGATTGCTGTGTGCAATATCCCCAGCTACAGCACCGAAGCGGTGGCCCATCTGGTCATTACCTTCATTCTCAACTTCAGCGCATCGTTACCCCAGCAGCAGCGGATGCTGAGTGCCGGCCAGTTCGATAATTTTACCCGTCATCTGCTGGTGCCCCATTTCGAAGTCAGCGGTAAAACTCTCGGCCTGATCGGCGGTAGCGGGGCCATCGGCCAGGCGGTGATGAAGGTTGCCCTGGCGCTGGGCATGAAGGTGCTGATTTCCAGCCGGACCCCAAGGGATTGGGCCGATCCGCAGGTTCGGTCGGCTTCGCTGGAGGAACTGCTTAGCCAGAGCGACTTTATCAGTATCCACTGCCCCCCTCAACGACCAGACCCGGCACCTCATCAATCGCGACAGCCTGGGGCAGTGCAAGCCGGGTGCGTACATCATCAATACCGCCCGCGGCGGCATCATCAATGAGGGCGACCTGATTGACGCGTTGGAAAGCGGCCGCATCGCCGGGGCCGGGCTCGATGTCCAGGATCCGGAGCCGCCGGCCTTGGATAACCCGCTGTTCGCCAAGAATAATGTCATCATGACCCCGCACATCGGCTGGCGGCGCCTGGAAACCCGGCAACGGCTGATCGATCTGATTGCGGAAAATGTGGCGGCGTTTGTTGCTGGCCGGCCGGTGAATGTCGTTAATTAGTTTTTATCCGGAAACGGCCCTTTTCCGCTGTGGCGGTGTCAATCTGCGGGTTATCTTGTGCGGCGTAAAGTCCTACGCCTCCGCGCAACCCCTTGATTTTCTTGCCACAACGGAAAACTGCTCGTTTCCAATCTGAAAACTTAATGATTGCCATCCAGTGTTTCCGGATGACAATGAAGTAAGGTGTTTTGAGGTGATGAATCCTCCCTTGCCAACCACAAGGGAGGTTCGCAACGACTGCCGTGAACAGCCTGGCGGAAGACTGGCAGGACTTTTTTAAGGCTTTGCCACGCCTAAGAAGCCAGGCTGACAGCCGTGTTTTCCGATGTCACTTGCCCGCCTTGCGCCTGACGGTTATTGTTTCACCGGCAATGCCCCAGTTATCCGTTTCAACTTCGTCGATAACGACGATAGTTGTGGCGGGATTTTTCCCAAGCTCATCAACAAGCAACTGCGTCACATTCCTGATCAGCCGGGCTTTCTGCTCTCGACTGGCGCCCTCCCTGGTGATTTTGATATTGACATAAGGCACGATAAGACTCCTTTCGTTATTTCAGATTTGAAAAATGTCGATCCATGGCGATCAAGGCTCCGCCTATGGCAACACAAGCGGCTGCCAGTTGCAGGGGGAGAGTAAATCCATCCTGCCGGTCGGCGAGGTTGCCGGCCACGATCGGTCCGAGTATCTGACCGACGCTGAAACTGGCGGTCAGGAACGCAGCCGCTCGTCCTGCTTCCTTGTCCATGCGCAATTTGCCTTCCGCCAGGGTCAACGCCACAATACCGAGGAAGGTCCCTCCGAAAGAAATCGCGGCGAACAGCACCGCGACGATGTTATGCGCGCCGGCACTGACAAAAATGCCGGCGGCCTGTAATGCATAGGCCGCCATCAGTGCCTGTTTGTTCCCGATCCGACGCGCCAGTTGCGGCCAGAGAATCGTGGAAGGGATGGCCGACACGCCGACGGCGACCCAGCTGTATGGTGCAAAAGCTTTTAATCCGGGGGTGGCGGCAATAATGGTGACAATGAAGGTCGCCGTGACGATATAGCCCAGACCCTGTAGAAAATAAGCAACAGCCAGGATGCGGATACTGCGCAAATCTGTCTTCGGTTGTGCCGGATCGTTTATGGAGGCCGTGCTGTGAACATGCTTTCGGCCCAGGGTCATGCCGATTATGGCCAGGCCTGCGGCAATAGCTCCTATCCCTGTCCAAGCGGTATGCCATCCTCCCGCTTTATCCAGCAATGGTACAAGCAGGCCGCTCAGGGCGATGCCGAAACCGATCCCGCCATATAGCGCGCCAAACCAATGGCCATAGCCACGTCTGGTCAGTGTTTCCCCGACCTCGGCGGAAATGATAATGAACAGTACGGCGCTGGCGAAACCGCCACTGAGGCGCATCAGGCTCCAGAGAAACTCCGACAACGTCATGCCCATGAAAATGGTGGTCAACAGGCTCAGGACTAAAGAACCACCTGCCATCAGCCGGGAGCGCAGGAGCCGGGGGGAGATCGTACAGACAACGGCACCGGCCAGATAGCCGAGGTAGTTCCAGCCCGCCAGCCACCCCGCCAGCGTATTGGTTATCCCCAGGTCGCGCTGCATGAGAGGCAGGATAGGGGTGTAAGCGAAACGCCCGATTCCCATGGCCACCGCCATACCGAGGATGCCTCCAACCAGAACTTTGCAAGACGCCCAGTCCCGCCTGGAAAATTTCTTATCGATGATTTCTGAATCCATATTTGACATTCTAACTTTTGAATGATATCAATTCAAATGAATGTTGCTGATGCTTTCTATCTGTAATGGAGATATCGTGGAGATCAGTGAGTTGAAGATCTTTCTGGCTGTTGCCAGAAACGGGAGCATTTCCAGGGCGGCGGAAGAACTCCATTGCGTGCAATCCAATGTGACGACCCGTCTCAAGCAGATGGAAGAGCGCCTTGGTGCCTCCCTTTTCCATCGGAAAAGTAAAGGGGTCGTTTTGACCCACTTTGGGCTGCTGTTGATGGATTATGCCGAACGGATCGTTCGTCTCTCCAAAGAGGCTGAAGTCGCTGTCAGCGATCAGGGCGAGCCCAGAGGCAAGCTGCGGATAGGAGCGATGGAAACCACGGCCGCGGTACGCCTGGCTCCTCTCATGATCAATTATCATCAGCTTTATCCCCGGGTTGAATTGAACCTGAAGACAGGGTCTTCGCTGGAGTCGCTGAAGCGACTGCTTGACTTCCGGATCGATGGTGCCTTTGTGGCAGGCGAAATAACCCATAATAGCCTGATTGCCGAAAAGGCGTTCGCAGAAGAACTGGTTCTTGTGACAGCATCCGACATCACCTCGCTTGAGCAGATTGACAACCTGAAAATTCTCGTATTCAGGGCTGGATGCAGCTACCGGGCGCAACTGGAGGAGTGGCTCAGGAGAACGGGCAGGCTTCCTTACCGGATTGTCGAGTTTGGTTCGCTGGAAGGGATCATGGGGTGTGTTGCCGCCGGAATGGGGGTGAGCTTTCTCCCGCGATCCGTGATCCAGCGGCCGCATTATCAAGCTCATTGCTCTTTTCACCGCCTGCCGGAGGATATTGCCAATATGACCACTTGGTTTGTGCGGCGCCGGGATGAAGCGCTCGGCAAAGCCATGCGGGCTTTTATTGATTTGATTGGGATTGAGCAGGGATGATCCTGATTCAGCGGAGGGCTAAGGGAGCACGGCTGCCGGTAAGACCCGGTCCAAGTTGAATTGTTCAGCTCTCTACATTCTTAACCCCTTCATGATTCAACAACCAACTTTTCCGTTCCAGCCCGCCTGCGTATCCGGTCAACCGGCCGTTGGCGCCGATCACCCGGTGGCAGGGGTAAATCAGGGAAATCGGGTTCAAGGCATTGGCCCGGGCCACGGCACGGACCGCTTTCGGGTTGCCGATTTTTATGGCCAGATCCCGATAGCTGATGGCCTGGCCGACCGGGATCGTTTGTAATGCCTGCCAGACGCGGCGTTGAAACGGGGTCCCGCCCGGAGCACAGCTGATTTTTGCCAGGGCCGCATAATCCCCCGCCATATAGGCTTCCAGGCAGGAGCGGATCACCCGTGATTGCCGCTTGACCAATTCGAACTTTTTAAAACGCCTGGAGAGTAGCCGGTGCTGGCGTTCGCCCTGATCGGGAAAATCGAGGTGGAGCAGGGTTTCCTGGTCATCGAAGACAATGGATAAAGCTCCACAAGGTGTTTCAATAATGTCTTCATAAAGCCTGATCATCCTCAAGCCCTCCATAGGTAGAGTGCCCCGTAAGCCCGCCAGGGACGCCATTTCTCGGCGTGTGCCGTTAAATCATCTTTGCCTGCAGGTTGGGCCAGTTTTTCCAGGGCGCGGAGCAGCCCAAGATCGGCAACCGGATAGACATCCGGTTCCGCTCCGCTGCGCATGACAATATAGTGTGCCGTCCAGGGGCCGATGCCGGGGAGGGCGCACAGTTCAGCGATGCGTTCCTCAACCGGCTTGTTTTTGTCAAGGGTGGGCCAGGCCTGAGCGAGACTCTGCAGGGTCGCGATGCGTCGACCGGTGAGGCCCAACCCATCCAGATTGCTGCGCAAAATATCTTGTGGGTTGGGGAACTGTCTCCGGCCGATCCGCTCGACCAGGCGGGTGCAGATGGTGCGCGCCCCCTTCACGCTGATCTGCTGGCCGATGACCGCACGTAGGGCAATCTCGAAATCGTCCCAGGCACCGGGCAAACGCAAACCGGGCGAGGCGGCGATGAGCGGGTGCAAGACCGGGTCCTGTCCAAGGTCCCTCGCAATCGCCTGTGGATCGGCATCGACATCGAACATCCGCCTGATTTTGTACGCAACTGTTTGTAAGTGCCGGGTCGTAATGCCGCGGAGGGTACAGCTCAGCCGGTTTTTGGCCGCTTCATTCCTGACTTCGATTTCACCTGGTTGGCCGTCGATTTCGATATGCCGCTGATAGCAATTCTGGGTCACCTGTTCCACCGGTACAATGGCGCGGGATTGAAAGAAAGCCAGCAAGCCGTCCCAATCATAGGGGGGGGCGATAGGAAAAGTGCAGCTGCAGCCCTTCAGTCAGAGGTTCATGCGGAGCGGTCTGGTTGCGTTCGTGAGACGGGGCAAAGCCGAAGGCCTTTTTATAGGCATCGTTAAAGCGGCGCAGGCTGTTGAATCCGGCAGCCAGGGCAATCTCAGTGACCGGGACAGGGGTTTGGGTCAAGAGGTTCTTGGCAAACAGCAGGCGTCGGGTTTGCGCAACCTGTTGCGGAGATGCTCCAAGGTGGGTCTGGAATAAGCGGCGTAACTGGCGTTCCCCGACTGCAAAGCGCTCACAGAGCTTGCTCAGCGATTGGCCGTGATCCAGCGCTCCTTCTTCAATCAGCCGTACCGCCCGGCGCACTGTGGCTGCCGTGCCCAACCAGGCCGGGCTGGCCGGAGCCGCTTCCGGCCGACAGCGCAGGCAGGGGCGAAAGCCCGCATGCAGGGCGGCTGCAGCGGAAGGAAAAAAAGTGCAGTTCTCTGGCTTCGGCGTGATGGCCGGGCAGATCGGCCGGCAAAAAATCCCGGTACTGGACACCCCGGTAAAAAACCTGCCGTCAAAACGGGCGTCACGGGTTTTCAGGGCCTGATAGTATCTGTCGTGATCTCTACTCATGGTGCTGAGTATACATCAACCGTGATTTCGAACTCGCCATTTTCGGACATCAATACGGGCCATTTATCGGGAGTCGCTCGTGAGATGCCCTGTTTTCAGCCTCAGGAGCTTTTGTCGATTGATCGCGTCGCCAGGAATTCCCCCTTGCCGACCGGAACCAGGCTGGTGGTGAAATCGGGATCTGCTTCGACCATTAAAATAAATGGTTTGATTTCCTCCGGGTGCGAGAGGGCGTTGTCGACCACAAGCAGCCCGCCCGGCCGGATGATACGTTTCAGATCCGGCCACCAACCCGGATATTCTACCCTTTCCGAGTCGAGAAAAATCAGATCGTAAGCACCTTCGTCGCTTTTGGAAAGGAAGTCACCGGCCTCCGCCTGGACTTGTCTTATTGTAGATGCCATATTGCTGCGTTTGAAGTTCTGTGCGGCCATGCTGAATTTATGATCGGATAATTCAACAGTGGTGACTTCGCCACCGATGGCATTGCAGGCATCGGCAAGCCAGAGGGTCGAATAACCGTTTGAGGTCCCGACTTCCAACACCCGCCGCGCAAGAGTTGCACGGATCAGAACAGACAGAAAACTCCCCGGTGTCACGGGTGATATTCAGCATCCTTTGGGGACGTTCAGAGGTGTCCCGGTCGTTTTG
>CAXXJU010000012.1:0-39505 GCA_963668145.2 Geopsychrobacteraceae bacterium | reverse complement strand
CTGGTTGGCGTGGCCGCTGCCACCGGGCGCAGCCACGTCAAGCGCTGTTCCGTAATTGGAATAATAAGCCAGCTCGCCATTCTCATCGACGGCACTGACCGCAACAACACCATCATACGCAGCGGGGTAATCGACATCTGCCAGGCCATCGTTGCCGGCTGCGGCAACGATGATAATGCCGGACGCATGAACTTGGTTGTACAAATCCTGTTCGGCCTGGGAGTAAGAGTCGCCGGCTGATCCTAAGCTCATATTGATGATATCTGCAGGGCGGGCCGGGAGTAGGGTTGAATCGTTGTCCAGTCCGGCCGCATAACGGACCGCCTGGAGAATGTCATAGCTTGTCCCGGCCGACCCGAGCCCTAACGCCCGAAGCGGCATGATTTTTCCGCTCCAGGTAACACCGGCAACGCCGGTTGAATTATTGGTTGTCGCGGCAATGATGCCGGTAACATGGGTGCCATGAAAAGAGCTGCTGCCATCATTTCTTGACTGATCACCGGGATCGTCCGGATTATCGTCAATACCGTCGCCATCAAGGGAAATGCTGGGGTCGGAAATGAAATCATAGCCGTCGACCAGCCGACCGCCCAGATCTGGATGATTCAATAACACCCCGGTGTCGATGACCGCGACAATGACATTGTCGCTGCCGGTGGTGATATCCCAGGCAGTGGGCAGGTTGATCAGTTCATAATTCCAGGTCTGTTCACTGCTGTAATAGGTATCGTCAGGGACTTGCGTCGCGTAGCGGTAATAGTTCAGGCTGGCCGAGGCGACATCGGCGCGCTGGCGCAGGGCCTGGACAATCCGGATTGTCGCCAGTTTGTCAGCCTGGGAGGAGGAACTGAGGTTGAGGGCCTGGAAAGTGGCATTGTTGCGGAGTCCCAGCTTGGAAAACGCCTGATTGCGTTTGGTTGTGCTGCGGAAGCCCATGCGCATGGCCCGGGTCGGTTTACCGGCGAAGCCCTGCAGCCCCAGTTCGGCGGCTTTGTCCGCCAGGGTTGCCGTGGTGGAGAGAGCTGCGGCAGAAGCGCTGGTGTCCTTCAGGCGGACGATAATGTCACCGGGAACAAAATCATCGCTCAGGTGCATCTCTTCCACTCCGCTGTTGGTCGTGCTGTCGGTGATGGTCAGGGTGTAGATGGAGGCACCTGTCGCCCCGGGAGTATCGTTGTTGACGTAGACCTCGATGTAGTAGATGTCGGTATTGCTAACGGTCAGAGTCTCGCTGCTGCCGGTTCCGGCCGAGCTGTCAAGAAGAGTCCCGCTGCTGGTGTAAAGATTGAGATCAAGGTTGGCGTCATCGGCATCCGGAAAGCGCAGGGCAATGCTCTGCCCGGCGGTCATCTCCACAACGTAAAAATCACTCTCGTCAGTCTCGCTTGCCACATAACCGCTGACCGTGCCCGGAGCGAAAACGGTCTGGGCGGCGGCAATGGTATCATTGCTAGTGCTGGTGGCATCCGGGTCATTGGTGTCGCTGTCGAAAGCCATGACACTGCCGGGACTGATGGTTCCCTGCAAAGTATAGGTCGTTGTCGTGGTACTGCTGGTATCTGTCGAATGACTACTGCTACCACCGCCACCGCCACAGGAAACAAGGCTCAGGAGAACGAGCAGCAGGAGGGCCACATGCCAGGAAGAGCGCAATTTTGCTGGTTGGAAAAAAAGAATTCTTTGCATATTCAGCAACATCCGTTAAGGACAGAACAGGCTGGGTGAACGGTTAGCCGTACTGTCGTTGCGAGCGATCGAAGACGAAGAAGGGAAATGGTATATGTTTCATTTGTATTTACTCATGATGCCTTCGGTAAAGTCAATGGATCTTTTGCTTGATGAAGGGCAAGAATTGTTTCTTTTGCGATATGGCAGGGGTGAGGTTCTTGAAATGAAAGACGAGAATTGGCCCAGGCCGCCGGAACAGTTTTGTCCCTGTTCCGACGGCCTGCCCGACGTAGGAAGATTATTTATCGGGGTACAGACCGCGCACCCGGCCATGGAGCCTGGCTAGCCCGAGCAGAGTGTCCATATCCGGGGTTGTCACGCCGACCTTCTGGCCGATTTCCCTTACCGCGCTGACCAAGGCATCCAGTTCCACGGAACGACCGGCTTCGACATCCTGCAACATCGAGGTTTTGAATGCGCCCAGTTTGCGGGTAACAGCATTGCGTTCAATCGGGGTCTGCTCCACCGGGCAGCCGATCAGCTCACCGATGGCCGCAGCTTCGGTCATGACCCGGTTACAGAAATTAAGGACCAGAGGGTCATCGAGAATCCGGTCACAGGTTGCCCCGGTGATGGCGGAAACCGGGTTCATGGTCATGTTGCCCCATAACTTGAACCAGATATCCCGCTGAATAGCTGACGAGGTTTCAATCTCGATACCGGCCGCGCTGAGCAGGGAGACCAGCTGTTGCAGACGGGTGCTTTTTGTGCCGTTCGGCTCACCAATGATCAGTTTCTTGCCGAAGACATGACGGACATAGCCGGGCGCGTTGAGGGCGAAACTGCCGTGCACAACCCCGCCGATGATCGTCTGCGCGGGAATGGCCCTGGCAATCGTGCCGCCGGGATCAACCGCTTCCAGCTGCGGGTTGGCATAGTCGCCGCCAAATCCCTGGAAGAACCACCAGGGCACTCCGTTCATGGCTGTCAGCACCGTGGTTTCCGCTCCGATCAGGGGCGGAATAGCCTTGGCCACTGCAGGCATGGACTGAGCTTTGACCGCAACGATCACGAGATCCTGCTCGCCCAGCTCGGCCGGGTCGGCCGTGGCGGTGACCGGTACCGAGATGGTCTTGTTGTCCAGCTGCAGGCGCAGGCCCTGGATTTGTAATGCGGCCAGGGTTGCACCGCGGGCCACTGCGCTGACCTCACAGCCGTTTTGGGCCAGTAAGGCGCCGATGAATCCGCCGACGGCTCCGGCTCCGTAAATACAGATTTTTTTCATGGTGACAACCTCCTGCAGGCGTGATCTTTTTCCTCCAGCCGCTCGTCCTGGTTTGATCGGAATAACATGCGGTGGAATCATACCATGCTTGCAGCAAAAGTCATTCCGCCAGCGTTTATGTTTAGGTAACAGTCCTAAGTAGCTGGTTTTAGAAGGACAGAAAAGAATATCCGGATGGAGGTGCGCCGCTGGTCGTCTCAATTTGGGACGGCCTGCTTTTTTATTCAGCACTCAGCAAATAGCGATGCCGACGGTTGTCCCGAATGGCGCTCGTTTAAGCAACTTTGCAGTAAACTCGGGACTGTCCCCTGGGTCATCTGGGGCTGTCCCAAGAGTTTGCGAGCCATGAAACTGTAGCAGTTGACACCGCAAAGACCTGGGACAGCCCCCGTGCGGGGACAGTCCCGGTTTTGCCGCCATCTGTTCTTAAACTAGCGCCATTCGGGACAGCATCCCATTTAGCCAGCCCTCTGCCTGTTCCTTTTCCCCCTTTAATAAAGGGGGATTAAGGGGGATTTGTTTTTTTCTGCCAGACCGAACTCGACAGTTAATCAACCAAAGAAATCCTCGGGCCGCGACTCCGCGATTTTGATTTCAAGATTGTGTCGTCGGAATTACCGGGGTAGCTGTTTCACCCCCATCCCGGCCTTCCCCCATTAAGGGGGAAGGAGCAGGGCACAGGCATCATCATCAGGTTCGTTGGCAATGTGGCTGTTCGTCAAGTACGGAACAGCATCGAATGGCGCTAGTTTAAGCAACTTTGTAGTAAACTCGGGACTTATCCCCAGGGTCATCTGGGGCTGTCCCAAGAGTTTGCGAGCCATGAAACTGTCGCGGTTAACACCGCAAAGACCTGGGACAGCCCCCGTGCGGGGACAGTCCCGGTTTTGCTGCCAGCGACTCTTAAACTAGCGCCATTCGATGTTGTCCCCGGTTTGACTTTCGTTCAAGTTCTGCTCTGCTATTGGCAGGGCCTGAAAAAATACCCTGATAAAGGGTTCACTCCATGCGCCGGGACAGCGGACTATTTCCGGCTGAATAACAAATTGCCAGCCCGAGGCATCAGTTTCTTCGACCCCGGTGCTGACCTTCAGAAAGGAGAAAGCGACATGGCGACGACCGAGAACCGTTTGGAACAGCTTTTCTACGTTGCCCTTGGCAGCGCTTTGGCTGTCAAGGAGAAGATTGAAAAGAACAGCGAAGAGATGAAGGAGGCGGCAGATAAGGCGGAAGAGCAGGCCCGCGCCTTGTTCAATAAAATGGCCGAGCGCGGCGAGAAGGAAAAAGATGTCTTCCGTGGGATGCTCAAGGATGTTCTCAAAGAAGTCGTTGCCGAGTTGAATCTGGCGACCCGGGAAGATCTGGAGCAATTGCGCAAGGACCTGGGGCACTAAAGGTGCTGCGGCGGTTTTTTCTCTGTCTGCAGCTGTGCAGCCCAGGGCGCTGCTATGCCGTGTTTCGTTTCCTGGTCACGGTGTTTCTGCTGTTCCGGCGCCGGTCCCGCTGGTTGTTATGGCGACCCCTCTCTGCGGAGCAACTGGTTGCGGCTGTGCGGCGGCTTGGTGCCAGTTTTCTGAAGCTGGCACAGGTGCTGGCGACCCGGGCCGATTTTTTTGATCAGGAGTATATCGCGGCCCTGCGCCGGCTGCACGACCAGATGCCGCCATGACCGCCAAGGACCGGCAGCGGGTGTTCCGGCGGGCCTTCCCTGATCCGCAGGTGTTTGCTGATTTTACCGAAGAGCCATTGGCCAGTGCCTCCATCGGGCAGGTGCATAAGGCTCGTTTGAGGGATTCCGAGCGCATTGTCGCGGTCAAGCTGTTGCGTGCCGATATCCAGTTTGTGGTGCGGGTTGACATCTTTCTTCTCAATCTGTTTCTGCGCCTGTTTCAACCGCTATTCAGCGACCAGACCCGGCATTCCATCGAATCCGTTCTGAAGGCTTTCACCCGGATGATCCTGCAGGAAGTCAGTATGAGTCAGGAACTGGCCAACCTTGAGCACTTCAGCCAGGTCTACGCCCATACCGCTGTCCGTTTTCCGCAGCCCTGTCGGGAGCTGAGCTGTGATGCGGCCTTGGTGATGAGTTTTGAGGAGGGTGTGCGCATTGACGACCTGGAGGCGATTGCCGCGCAAGGAGTCTCTTTTCCCGATCTGATGCAGACTCTGGTCCTGTTCTATACCGAGCAGATGCTGGTCAAAGGGTTCTTTCATGCCGATCCGCATCCTGGTAATCTGCTGGTCAGCCCGTCTGGAGAACTGGTGCTGCTCGATTTCGGTATGGTCAGCCGAATTCCGCGTGGCATGCGCGAAGCGATGATCTATGCGGTCAAGGCCGCTTACGAGCGGAATTTCGACCTGCTGGTGAGCGCGACCCGGCGCATGGGCATTCTCACCGAACAGGCTTCTCAGGCGGAATTGAGTGAGATCGCGGAAAATCTGTTTGCCATCTTTGACAGTGAGCAGCTGGCCGCCCGCAGTATGCAGGAGCTGGCCTTCGGCGTGCTGCAGGTTCTTCATGACCAGCCGTTCAAATTGCCTCAGGACGTTATTTATGTCATGCGGGTCAGTTCTCTGGTCGAAGGGTTGGGGACGCAGTACAATAAAAATTTTAACGGCATTAAGGACATCCTGCCGATTCTCAAGGAAAACCTGCCACGGGCGCTGGGCGAAGGTGAACATCTCTGGGATCATCTTCGTCATGAAGCGGTGCAGCTCCCCTTTACCCTGCTGAAAACCAGGCGGGTTATCGAGCTGGCCGAGCAGGGGAGTTGACCGTGCGCATGGCGGCGGCCGATCGGGATTTTCTGCTTGGCCGGGTGCAGGTTTATTTCCGGCTGCTGGTCTGGCTGATTTTCTGGCTCGCCACGGCTTTTTATCTGCGCCAACTGAACACCGCCTGGTCTGGTTGGCTTTCGGGCGGCTGCCTGGGGCTTGCCGCATTGTTATTGCTCAGGAAAGGAAAGTAGTTTGGATTATCTGGAACAGCGCGAATCTGAAATCGTCACCAACATTCATGCTTATTTTAAGGAACGGATTTGCGACAATCCGCAAGCTGTTCTTGCCCAGGTTGAGGGGGAACTGGCAGCGCTTTATGTCAATTACGGTAATGACTGGACCGGCCGTGGGGTGGTCGCAGATACCGTTCAGGAAGCCACGATCGCGGGTCTGGAAGGAGTACGTGCCGAGTGTCTGCAGCTGCTCGAAGAGATGACAACGCCAGACTCATGATTTGTTTCAGCCGAACAGCTCGAGTAAGCGGTGGCTGCGGTAAGCGAAGATATCGGCGAGCATTTTTTTAACCGCAAGCTGATGGAGCAAACGCCCCAGCGGACCACCGGGAAGGGCATAGCTCACCTGGTCGCACATCCGGCAGCTGGTTGCGCCGCTAGCGCTGATCTGGTGCATGTGATACCAGAATTTATAGGGGCCGAAGCGTTGCTCATCGACAAAAGAGAGCCCGGCGCGGACATGTTTGATTTCCGTTAACCAGCGCTGCTTGCCGAACCGCGGAATGGTTATCTCATAGAGAATCAGCAGCCCGTTAAACATCTCCTGAGGCGGGTCGGAAAGAATCCGGAAATTCAGGTAAGGCGGCGTCAACCGATTGAGGTTGCGGGGAGTGGCGATAAAATTCCACAGTTCAGCGCTGTTGACTCGCAAGTCGATCTCCCGACTCAAACAATACATGGCTCTCAATCCTTTCGTCGTCGACCTTGATGAGTTCTGTGTCGTAATTGTAAAGCAAATCTGCCCTTTGTTGCTGACCGGTAAAAAAATTCCCCGTGGGGCTCCGTCGGCGTTAAAATGACCCCTGTTATAGCGGAACAATGGCCTGAAACATATCGACCGGGTTCAGACCCCGGATAAAAAGAATGGAGCCATATAATGGAGAAGCAAGCTGTTTGGATCGATTTACAGGCGGTGCGCAAACAAGCGCCCCTGGTTCACAATATTACCAACTTTGTGGTGATGAATAACACGGCCAATGCCTTATTGGCGGTCGGCGCCTCTCCGGTCATGGCCCATGCCGCTGAAGAGGTTGCCGAGATGGCGGCCCTGGCCTCGGCTCTGGTCATTAATATCGGCACCCTCAGTCGCGACTGGGTCACGGCGATGGGGCAGGCCATGTCCGCTGCCCGGGCGAAAGGGATCCCGATTATCTTCGATCCGGTCGGAGCCGGGGCGACCGGGTTTCGCACCCGCACCTGCCATGAGCTGTTGGCAGAGCACGGCGCCGCGGTTATCCGTGGCAATGCTTCGGAGATTATGGCTCTGGCTGGTAGCGCCGTACAAACCAAAGGGGTGGACAGTTCGGCCGCGGCAGCCGATGCGGAAGCCGCCGCAGCACTGCTGGCAGACAAATACGCCTGTACCGTGGTGGTCAGCGGTGCTGTTGATCTGATCACTGCGGACAAAGTGAAAAAATACGTGCCCAATGGCCATCCGCTGATGCCTAAGGTTACCGGCCTCGGTTGCACCGCGACCGCTTTGGTCGGTGCTTTTTGTGCGGTGAATCCTGATCCTTCGGCGGCGGCAGCTCATGCCATGACGGTGATGGGGATCGCCGGGGAGATCGCGGCGGAAACCGCCGCCGGTCCGGGGTCTTTCCAGGTCAATTTTATCGACGCTCTGTATCGCTTGAATGCCGAACAGCTTGCCAGCCACTGGCGCACGGGGGTAAACAGCTGATGAGCCAGGGGAAACCTGAGCTGCATCTGGTCACCGATCGGCCGCTGGCATTGGGGCGTGACATTCTCGATATCGTCGGCGCAGCGGTCAGCGGCGGGGTTGATCTGGTGCAATTGCGGGAAAAAGAATGTTCCACCCGGGAGTTTCTCGAACTCGGGCGGGCTATGGTGAAATTGCTGCAACCGAACGGAGTACCGTTGTTGGTCAACGATCGGGTCGATATCGCCCTGGCCATTGGGGCCAGCGGCGTGCATATCGGCCAGAGCGATATGCCTTACGCCGATGCACGGCGCTTGCTCGGGCCAACAGCCATTATCGGCCTGTCCGTCGAATCGACCGCACAGGCTCTGGCCGCCGAAGCCCTTGATGTCGATTACCTGGGGCTCAGCCCGGTCTTTATCACGCCAACGAAGCATGAGCTGCAGAACCAACTTGGCCTGGATGGGGTCAGTGCCATCCGGCGGGCTTCCGGTCATCGCTTGATCGCCATCGGTGGGATCAAGCAGAGCAATGCCCGGCGCGTTTGCGCCGCCGGTGCCGATGGGGTGGCCGTGGTCTCGGCGATCTGTTCGGCCGCCGATCCGGCCGCAGCCAGTCGCGAACTGGCGGCCCAGCTGCAATTGTAAGAGCCCCGGCCTGCCGTTTTTTCATCGTTTTCACAGAACCCTCGCCCATAGTGTTCAGCCAGTAGATCGCTATGGGCTATTTTTTTAGGCTCTGGCCGCGGCTTGTTGTGCAGCGGCAACCTATTGAAAATACAGGATCGTAACCCGACATCCGGAGGAATATAGGGCGATATCGAATGAAACGTCCGTTTGAAATTGCTAGGGTTGAGACAACAGAGGCAAACCGCTGAAATTAACTCACCCAGCAAGAGGAGGTTACAGATGAAACGGACATTGATCATGATCGGTATGGTATTGGTATTGGCACTGGCAACTCCGTTTTTGGCATCGGCACATGAGCAGGGTTATCGCAACGGGCCGGGACACAAGCAAAGCTGGCAGGACCACGCTTATCGTAACGGGCATCGTGACCAGCGGGATTGGCACCGGCGTCATCATCCGCAGCGCCATTACGGCTACGGGAAATTACACAGAGTCAAGCGACAGATTGTCAGACGGCATCACCATGATCGTCATTACGTCCGCCCGGCAACTGTGCTGATCGGGGTTCCTTCCGTGGTTGTCCGTCTTAACTGGTGACCTCTCCCTCGATTGTCGCGGGCCGAAGAATCGCCTCAGGCAATGATTAAAAGCGTGGAAGAGGGGTTGTCGATTGATTGGCAACCCCTCTAAATTTTTTCCTGGATGCAACATTCTCCAATTGAAATACTAACGGTTGTTCTATAGAAAGGAGGTATGTCTCAACTTCGGGTCATTCTCTTACTGCTATCCTCTCTGTCCGTTTTCGCTGTCACCATTGACGCGGAGGCTATGACCATTTCTTATTTTGAACGTCCACCTTATTATTACACAGCCAAGAACGGCCAGCCCGAAGGATTTCTGCTGAATAAAGTCGTGGGAATCATGGAGCAAGCGGGGATTGAGGCACGATTTTTGAGCCTGACCCCTAATCAGATTCTGTATGTGGTCCGTCATGCGGTGAGCCCGCATTGTTCCATTGGTTGGTTCAAAAATTCACAACGAGAGGAATTTGCCAAATTTTCCAGGCCGATCTACCAGGATAAACCGATTGAGTTACTCATCAGGAAATCCGGCCTGGCCAGGATCGGTAAGGAGCATACCCTGGCGGCTATTTTTAATAACAACAGTCTTATTTTCGCAAGAAATATTCACTATTCCTACGGTGAGTATATCGATGGCCTGCTGGGCGAAAAAGAGCCGAATTCCTCTCTTACGGTGAAAGGGCAAGCCGGCCTCATGCAAGCGGTCGCTGCCGATGACAAAAAATATATTCTGGTGCCGCCAGAAGAAGCGATGAGCCTGATCAAGAGAGCCGGCTATCAACAAGAGGATTTTGCTTTGGTCCCCCTTACAGATATCCCGGTGGGGAATAAGCGTTATCTGATGTGCAGTCAGAGCGTTAGTGATGAACTGCTGGAACGGATTGATCAGGCCATTGCGCAAACCGGTCAATGACATCCCAAAAAAAAGGAGGCACACTGAGTTGCCTCCCTTTTTTGATATTCTAATGATCTTGCGACTTATTTTGCTTCCAGCTTATTCATCCCCGCCAGCAGCAGTCCCAGGGTGATAAAGGCACCCGGCGGCAGAATCATCAGCAGCATCGGCTGATAACCGGCGCCGAATACACTGAAGCCGAGGATCGCGCCGGAACCGAACAGTTCACGGACTGAGCCGAGGATAAAGAGACCGAGGGTAAAGCCGAGTCCCATGCCCAAGCCGTCAAAAATGGATCGTCCGACCGGATTTTTGGAGGCAAAAGCCTCGGCACGGCCAAGGATCAGACAGTTGACCACGATCAGGGGGATGAAGATACCAAGGGCCTGATAGAGATCATAGACCCAGGCTTCCATGGACAGCTGAACCACGGTCACAAAAGATGCAATCAGGATAATGAAAGCCGGAATCCGCACTTTTGAGGGGATCAATTTGCGTAGCGAGGCGACCGCAACGTTGGAACAGACCAGGACAAAGGTCGTTGCCAGTCCCATCCCCAAGGCGTTTTCCGCACTGGTCGTGACAGCGAGAGTCGGACACATTCCCAGCAATAGCTTAAAGACGGCGTTTTCTTTCCAGATCCCTGTGGTGAAGTCTTTCATCAGGCTCATTTGGAGACTCCCTGTGTAACGATATCCTGCTTATGCTGGTGATAGAATTCGAGTCCTGCTTTGACCGCTTTGACGATTGCCCGCGGCAGAGATGGTCGCGCCCGGTGATCTGATCGAAGTCACCACCATCCTTCTTCACGCGCCAGTCGGCATTGGTCAGGCTTTTGTTTTTAAAATGGTCCTTAAAGGCAGGTTCGGTAATCCGAGCCCCCAGGCCGGGAGTTTCGGCATGGGCCAGAATCTCAATGGCATTGACGGATTCGTCCGGTTTGACACCGACCATGACTTCGATGTTACCGCTGTAGCCTTCCGGGGGCAATCACCTTGAAGGCGGTCCCGACCAGCTTGCCGTCTTGGCGAGCCCGGTAAAAGATGGTGTTGATCGGATTGCCCCTTTTTGTCCACTCCGTTCTGCAAGGTGACGGTGTCGCGTATCCGGGCTGTTGTCAAATTCAGGGAGAACGGCACTCAATGCCTTGAGCATTTGAATCCGGCGTTGCTCTTTGATCGGTTCCCGGGTGACCCCTTCCACCAACGACAGAATAAGGCCTGAGCAGGCGGCAATCAGGGTCAGGGCGACGAGCAGGCGGCTGATTTCTTTCATGATAATTCTCCTCCGCCTAGGCTTTTGCTGGCGACCTGCCCGTAGATCTTCGGGCGGGTATAGCGGTCAATAAGTGGGGTTGCGGCGTTCATCAGCAGGATAGCAAAGGAGACCCCCTCAGGATAACCGCCGAACAGACGGATGAGGAGGACGTGAGCAGGCCGCAACCGAAGCCGAAGATCAGCATTCCGCGCTGGGTGACCGGCGAGGTGACCATGTCCGTGGCCATGAAAAAGGCCCCGAGAATCAGGCCGCCGGTGACCAGATGGAACAGCGGATTCGGGTATTTGCTCGGATCGACCACCCAGAAGATGCCACTGAGGACGATAACCGTGCCCAGGAAGCTGACCGGGGTATGCCAGCTGATGACTTTTTTGAAGATCAGGAACAGGCCGCCGAGGAGAGCAGGGCCAGGGCCGAGACTTCGCCAAGGCAGCCCCCCATGTTGCCGAGGAAGTAATGGCCAAAACCACTGGTGGCGAGATCGGGGCAGGTGCCCGGTCAGCATGACCGCGGTCTTCATTTCTCCGCAGCGGGGTGGCCGTGGTGACGGCATCGATTCCCCGAGCCGAGCGGCGCCGGAGCGGTCCAGGTGGTCATCTGCACCGGAAATGAGATCAGCAGCACGACCCGGGCGACCAAAGCCGGATTAAACGGGTTGTAGCCGAGGCCGCCATAGATCTGCTTGCCGATGAGAATAGCGATAGCCGAGCCGAGCAGGGGCCATCCACCAGGGACTCGATGGCGGCAGGTTGAGGGCCAGCAGAATGCCGGTTAACGCTGCGGAACCGTCGGCGATGCTAAGCGGCTGCTTCATCAACTTGCAACCGAGCGCTTCGAAAGCGACGCTGCCGAGGGTACAGATCAGCAGCACACTCAAGGCCGGCAGACCAAAAAAATAGATCGACACGGGCGGTTGCCGGCAGCAGTGCGTAAATCACCAGACGCTCATGATCTTGTCTGACGTCTGTGGACTGTGAATATGCGGTGAAGATGAGAGATAGAGCTGATTTTCCACGTCAGGATTTCCTTCTCTTGGCCATGATGCCACCCTTGATGTGGCGAATCGACTGGACCAGCGGTAATGATGCCGGACAGATGTACGTACAGCAGCCGCATTCGATGCAGTCCAGCGAGCGTTATAGTTTTCAGCCTCGTCGAGCCAGATGGGGGGGGGGGGGGGGGGGGGGGGGGGGGGGGGGGGGGGGGGGGGGGGGGGGGGTTAGGGGGCGTATATACAACGCAGACAGGGACAGGGCCGGCCTGGCTTGGTGGAGATCTGATCCTTGCCGAAAATGAGCAGCCCGGAGGTTCCCCTGATCGCTGGAGGCCTCAAGGGACAACTGGGTCTGCCCCATCATCGGTCCACCCATAATAATTTTGCCGGGTTCACCGTTGAGTCCGCCGCAATACCTCGACCAGATGAGAGAGAGCGGGGTGCCGATGGCGATCTTGAAGGTTTTTCGGTTCCTTGATGCCCGGTCCGGTGACTGTGGCGATGCGCTCCACCAAGGGATGACCGAGCCGGATCGCGTCGCTTATGGCCGCGGCGGTGCCAACATTCTGGACAACCACGCCACAATCCATGGGCAAACCGCCGGAGGGAACCTGGCGGCCGGTAATGGCATCGATCAGCTGTTTCTCAGCACCCTGGGGATACTTGACCTCAAGGGCCTGCACCTCAATGCCGTGAGGGGCGCAATCCTGGGTCAGCTTGGCGATGGCATCGGGCTTATTGGCCTCGATCCCGATCACTGCCTTGCTGATACCGAGGATTTTAAGAAGAATTTTAACCCCGTCGATGATCCGCTCGCTCTCTTCGAGCATGAGCCGGTGATCGGCAGTCAGGAATGGTTCGCACTCAACCCCGTTGAGGATCAGGGTGTCGATGGGCTTGTCCGCTGGCGGCGAGAGTTTGACGTGGGCCGGGAAGGTAGCCCCGCCCAGGCCGACAATGCCGGCGGCGCAGAGCATTTTCTTGAGGCTGTCCGCATCGAGCTGGTCGGGATCGCTGCCGCTTAATGATTCGTCCCATTGGTCTTTGCCATCGGCTTTGATGACCACGGCGGGAAGCAACCGTCCGCTCGGGTGCAGGCGCGGCTCGACAGCAATGACTTCGCCGGAAGTGGAGGCATGCACGGGGACCGATACGAAGCCCTTCGGATTAGCGATGACCGTCCCCTTTTTAACCTGATCGCCGACAGCCACACAGATTTCGGCGGGAGCACCGATATGCTGGGCCGCGGGGATAATCAGCTCTTCGGGCAGAGGACAGTTTTCGATCGCTTTATGGGCTGAATATTGTTTACTGTCCGGCGGATGGAGCCCGCCGGCAAACGTTCTGAGTTCCATAGCTGTTTTAATCCTTTTTATGCTGCCGTTTCCTGTTCTGCCGGAGGATGAGGGGCTTTGAAGGTGCTGCCTTCAGGGTAGCCGGTATTGAAATCACGGATACATTTGGTCGGACATTTCTCGACCGCAGTCTCGGCGCCTTCATCATGCTCGTAATCAACGCTGGCCAGGAAGTTGTCAATGCTATAGGCGTCCGGGACGGTCTTTTTGCAGATACTGCAGCCGATACAGCCGACCTGGCAGTATTTGCGAATAGCTGCACCCTTGTCATGGCTGTTGCACAAAACATGGGTCGTCGAGGTTTTCGGAGTCATCGAAATAACGCCGCGCGGGCAGACCGCAACGCACTTTTCGCAGCCGGTACACTTGTCGCGATTGATGACGGCGAGCCCTTCAGCGGTCATTTCGATCGCATCAAAAGGGCAGGCTCTGGCACAGCTGCCGAGACCGAGGCAGCCGGAGGGACAGGTTTTCGGCCCATCGGCCAGCTTTTGCGCGGCATTGCAGTCCTCCATGCCGAGATATTTATATTTGCTGGTGGCTTTGGAGTTATCGCCCTGGCATTTGACCACCGCGATCTGGGGTGTGGTGGCGACCGCTTCAATACCGAGAATCTCGGCAATGGCCGAGACCGTACCGGCCCCCCCCGGGGTGCAGAGGTTGGGGGCCAGGCGTCCTTCGGCCACCCCTTTGGCATAACCGGAGCAGCCCGGTTCACCGCAGGCGCCGCAGTTGGCGCCAGGCAGAGAATCCAGAATGGCCGCTTCGCGCGGATCGACTTCAACGGCGAACTTTTTGGATGCCAGGCCGAGGGTTGCCGAGGCAACCAGGCCGATTCCACCTAAACATAATATTGCTGTGAGCATGAAATCCTCTCAAACAGACATCAGCCCGTTGCAAAATTGTTAGCGCAAGGGCTGAACAGAGATTAAACGATTGCTGAATTACCCCTTGACGAGGCCGGCGAAACCCATAAACGCCAGGGACAACAGCCCCGCAGTGACCAGAGCGATGGCGGTACCGCGGAAACTCTTGGGAACCGGACACAGATCAATCCGCTCCCGCAGCCCGGCGAACAAGACCATCGCCAGGGTGAAACCGACTCCGGCTCCGATTGCAAAGACCAGTGATTCGATGAAATTGTAAGATTTTTGAATATTCAGTACGGCAACCCCGAGGACAGCACAGTTGGTGGTAATCAGGGGCAGGAAAATACCGAGGGATTGGTAGAGGACCGGGCTGGTTTTCTGGATCACCATTTCCACCAACTGGACCAGTGAGGCAATGACCAGAATGAAAGCGATGGTCTGCAGG
Organism: Geopsychrobacteraceae bacterium; assembly: GCA_963668145.2. Taxonomy (GTDB): domain Bacteria; phylum Desulfobacterota; class Desulfuromonadia; order Desulfuromonadales; family Geopsychrobacteraceae; genus Seleniibacterium. The sequence goes on along the minus strand of CAXXJU010000012.1, from coordinate 24,835 downwards.
TACTCAATGCCGAAGGGGATCAGGATAAAGTACTGAATCAGCCAGGTTACGACAGAGGCCACCGTCATGACAAAGATAACGGCCATGCCCATACCGATAGCTGTTTCGACTTTTTTCGAAACGCCCAGAAACGGGCAGATTCCCAAGAAGCGCGCCAGAACGAAGTTGTTAACAAAAACGGCGCTAATCAGAATGAGTAGCAAAGAAACCATGTTCAAAATGCTCCAGTCGATTAGATATGAAATGGTAAGACCAGAAATTTTTAACGGAGGGCCATTTTTTTGTCAAACTATTTTCTCTTTGAAGAGCTTTGAAATCACGTTATAAAATCACTTCCAGATTGCTGCTGTCCTATCCACTGCAATTTGTCCGGAGATCTCTCCGCAAGCATCTGAGCGGACTGGTTTTATCTTGAGGGGTTGCGTTTAATGGACTGTAAATACTGAGAAAATTGAATGGATGTTCGACAGCGGAGAAGGCTGCGGAGGAGCTGTCGGGCAAGAAGGTAGAATCCCGTATTTACCAGCCGGTTTTATTCCCAAATATGGGTATAGAATAATAATTTATTTTCTGCTCGGATAAAAATGGCATCCTGCTCAAAATAGCCGGGGCGGTTCTGCCGATCAGGATAACCCCTTGGATTTGTGAGAAAAGAAAATCCTTTTCTGAACTTGTCGCTGGGGGATTGGCGGCGACCGGTGAGGGCTTGGATGAGGGTCTGAAATCTGTTATCGTGCCCGCGACCGGGACAAGGAGATATTCCTGTTTGTACAAAATCATTAAGCAGGAATCCGCGCCCTGGCTTGGGCTGAGCCGACTGTTCTACAATCGTTGCCGGATCTTTTTTGGCGGCCAACTTGGCCAGTAACGTCCAGATCCAGATTTTTCGGGAAGTATCATGCATTATCTCTTGATCGGTGCAGTGCTTGGCCTGACCTCCGGGTTCTCTCCCGGGCCACTCCAGGCGCTGGTGATCGCGGAAACTTTGCAGCATAATATACGGGCCGGGCTGAAGGTGGCCCTCTCCCCGCTGTTGACCGATTTGCCGATCGTCATTGCTGCGCTGCTGCTCATCCGGCGTGTCAGCGACTCCGATCTGCTGCTCGGGTTAATTGCCCTGGGCGGCGGTTGTTTTCTGCTGTTACTTGGCGGACAGAATCTGTTTCTTGTCAAGCTGCCGCAGCAACCTGTCGCAGGAGTTCCCAAGTCTCTGCTGAAGGGTGTGCTGACCAATTTTCTGAGTCCGCATCCCTATCTGTTCTGGATCGGGGTCGGGGCCCCGACCATGACTGCAGCCCTGGCGGAAAGCCGGCTTGCCGGGGTTCTGTTCATCGTCGGTTTCTACTGCTGTCTGATCGGCGCCAAAATGCTTCTGGTGCTGCTGACCGGACAGAGTAAGGTCTTTATCTCGGGATCTTTTTATCTTTTTCTGCTGCGGTTCCTTGGCCTGCTGATCCTGGGGCTGGCCGCGGGCCTGTTTTTGGAGGCCTTTAAATTATTGGGACTAACCAGCTGATTAGCCACTACCATCTTTAAGGGGGAAACAATGACCCATACCATCGTCAGAGGTCAGCACATATCAAGACATTGCCTGGTTTGCGGGATCGAAAACCGCTTCGGACTCAAAACACAGTTTTTCGAAACCACCGAAAAGGAGGTGATCGCCGTCTTTTCCCCGCAGGAGGAACATCAAAGTTATCCCGGTATCGCCCATGGCGGAGTCTCGGCCGCCCTGCTCGACGAAGTTATCGGTCGGGCGATTATGGTGCATCATGACCAGGATACCTTCGGGGTTACCGTCGATCTGCAGGTCAAATACCGCAAACCGGTCCCCCTTGGGGTCGAACTGAAAGCGGTGGCGCGGATTACCGAGGATCACGGGCGCATGTTTTCCGGAACCGGCGAACTCTATCTGCCGGACGGGCAGGTGGCGGTCAGTGCGACGGGAAAGTATCTGCGCCGCAACCTGAAGCAGATCACCGACAGTGATTTCTATACCAATGAATGGTTTGCGCCGGTCGGGGAGTTGCCGGAGACCATTGAAATCTGAGGTGGTTTTGCGCTGCAGAGGGCACTTGTGATCAGGGCTCTGGCGGACTGTCGCTGCCGCTCTTATGTTCCATGAAATGATCGACCTGTTGACTGAAATCGCTGAACTGGGAAAGATCGGCCTGGTCTTTCATGAAGGTCGGAGCGGTTTGCAGGTAAAGGGCGGTCAGTTCGGCAATGGAGCGCAGTGCGTTAAGATGGGTGCGTTCATAACCATGGGACGCGTCGAGACCGAAGCAGATCAACGCGGTGCGGGTGTCGTTGCCGGCCTCCACGGCCGAAGCGCTGTCGCAGCGATAATGCCTGAAGACATCGCGCTGATGTTGAATTTCAAAGGTCTGACAAAGATCGATCAGTTTCCGGGTCAGGTGGAAGTCGAAAGGGCCGCTGGAGTCCATCATCGCCACGGTGACTCCTGATTCGCGGGAATTCTGGCCGGGAGCCACCGTGCCGTTATCTATGGTGACCAGTTCGCTGGCACCGCGGTGCAGGATGGAGGATGCTCCGGAACCGGTTTCTTCGGAGATGGTAAAGAGTAGATGGGTGTTCACCGGCAGTTGCATGCCGGTTTCGCGGATCGCCTTGGCGGCGGTGAGCAAGGCGGCCACGCCGGCCTTGTTATCGAGGTGTCGCGAAACGACGAATCCGTTGTCAAGAAATTCCGGCTGCGGGTCGACGGCGACATAATCCCCGACATTGATCCCCAGGCGGGCCAGATCTCGCTCGCTATGAAGGATTTCATCCACCCGCAGTTCCACCTGCTGCCAGTTGACCGGCTGTTCATCGACTTCTTCATTAAAGGTATGGCCTGAAGCTTTGAGGGGCAAAATGGTGCCCCGATAACGGTGCTGGTCAGTATACAGGGTGACTCGCGCGCCTTCGGCAAAGCGGCTGGACCAGTGGCCAATGGGCATTAATTCCAGTCGTCCGTTTGGTTTGAGCTGCTTGACCATGGCCCCGATGGTGTCCAGGTGGACAACCATCGCCCGGTCCGGATGATGCAGATGGCCGGGCAGGTGGGCGCGGATAGCGCCGCGCCTGGTGAGTTCGAAAGGGATATTGAGTTTTTCCAGTTCGTTACCGGTGACTTGGACTATTTCGTCGGTAAAACCGGTCGGACTCGGAATCGCCAGCATTTTTCCAAGGACTGCGGAAAGGTAATCAAGATCTATTTTCAAGCGTTGCATGGCCATGAAACTCCTTTGTGTTTTGCAGGTTGCCTCAAAAGGTCCGTTCCGGGACTTTTTCAGACCGCTATCCAATGTTCCCCTCTAACCGAATGATCCTCAGGCAAATGACTTCTGCCCTTGCACATCAAGCTGTGGGCAGGCATGACAGGCCGTTTGGTAAAGCTCTGTCAGGGATCTCCACTGCCTGGTCTAATACTGGTCTGAGGGAAAAGCAGATCGACGAACCGTTCGGCGGTCGGCTGCGGTTCGTGATTGGCCAGGCCGGGCCGTTCATTGGCTTCAATGATGACATATTCAGGCCCGCTCACATCGGGAACGATAAAGTCGAGGCCGACGACCGGGATCTTCAGGGCAGCTGCCGCTGTTTCCGCGGCTTTTTCCAGTTCCGGGTGAAGTTCCGCGGTGACGTCATGAATGGTCCCGCCGGTGTGCAGATTGGCCGCACCGCGGACTCTCAGCCGGGTTTCCGCCGGCAGGATATCGTCGAGGCCGTAACCGGCATCGGCCAGGCAGCGTTCGGTTTCCTCGTCCAGGGGGATGCGGCTTTCCCCCTGGGTAGCGGCTTTGCGCCTCCGGCTTTGTTTTTCGATCAGGGTGCGGATACTGTGCTGGCCGGTCCCGATCACGAACGGTGGTCGTCTGACTGCAGCTGCCACCACCTGCCCGTCAATGACGATCACCCGCAGGTCTTCGCCCTGATGAAATTCTTCCAGCAGAACTTTATCGCACAGTTCCTGGCTTACCGCCACGGCGGTTTCGACCGCTGCTGAGTGGTCCAGGTTGACGAACACCCCTTTTCCCTGTTCACCACGCGCCGGTTTGACCACCAGGCGGGAGCATTGGTTCAGAAACGCGGCGTTTGCGGCAGGGCTGCCGGCAGTCTGCTGACGGGGCGTTGCAAGTCCTGCATTCCGCAACAGGCGGGTGGTGACCTGTTTGTCGTCGCAGCGACTCATGGCCACCGCTGAGGTCAGGTCGCTCAGGGATTCCCGGCAGTGAATGATCCGTCCGCCGTGGGAGAGGGTGAAAAAACCGTTTTCGGCATCCTCAACCGTGGCGATGATGCCGCGTCGGCGGGCTTCATTGATAATGATCCGGGCATAAGGATTGACCTGGGCGGCCGGATCCGGGCCGGTAAAGAGCGGTTCATTGATCTCGTTCTTGCGCTTCAGGCAGAAGGTAGGAATGCGCTGGAAGCCCATTTTTTTGTACAGGGCGACCGCCTGTTCGTTTTCATTGAGGACCGATAGATCCATGAAATTACGCCCCCTGGCCTGGAAAAGGCCGGCCAGGTAATCGGTCAGAGCCAGGCCCACACCAGGATGAGGGCACTGCGGAGCTACGGCCAGGCACCAGAGGCTGGACCCGTTTTCCGGATCGCTGAAGGCGTTGCTGTGGTCGATCCCGGTGGCGGTACCGATAATCTCACCACTTTTGTTGTCTTCTGCAACCAGATAGCTGAGGATACGACTGCTGCGGTGTTCCCAGACAAATCGGTCCGGTATTGGCACCATCTGCCGGGAGGCGTAGATCTGGTTGATAGCCGCGGCATCCTCTTGCGTCCGCAGCCGGCGCACGCTGAAGCCTTTATCCTGCTTCTGTGCCGGGCGGTAATAACTCAGCCACAGGCGGTAGGTATCCGACGGATCAAGGAACAGTTCCTGTGGGGCCAGGGCCAGAATCACATGCGGGTTATGCACATAGAGGGCGATATCCCGGCGGCCGGACCGCTCCCGGCGTAAGGTCTCGGCCAGGGGCTCGGGAGTTTTGAAGGTATGGGCGAAAATCAATCGCCCCCAGCCACAGTCGATTTCCGCGTTGACCGGCAGTTTGTCCCGTTCGGTGGCATTCGGTTCGCCCCAGTTCCCCGCAGTCGGCGATTTAATGCGTTGCAGGCGATAGTTCTTCTGATGCTTGTCAGTCATGAGCGGGCTCCTTACTCAGATATTGTGCGTCTGTAACCAGTATTCCAGCAAGGCCAGCTGCCACAGTTTGGAACCGCGTAGTGGAGTGATGTGGGCTTCCGGATCTGCGAACAACTTTTCCAGATAGGCCGGCTGGAACAGTCCCCGCTGGCGGGCTGCCGGCTGATTCAGGATATCGCGAACCCGCTCCAGATATGCGCCGCGCAGGTATTTGAGAGCCGGCACCGGGAAATAGCCTTTGGGACGGTCGATGACCGCAGCCGGGATGACCTTGCGGGCCGCTTCCTTGAGGACATATTTTCCACCACCGCCGGTTTTGAAACGGCCGGGGATGCGCGCCGCCAGTTCCACCAGTTCGTGATCGAGAAACGGGACCCGGGCCTCCAGGCTCCAGGCCATGGTCATGTTGTCAACCCGTTTGACCGGATCATCGACCAGCATCACTGTGGTGTCGAGGCGCAGGGCCTGATCGATGGGATCGATTGCCCCGGCCCGGGCAAAGTGGTTGGCGACAAATGCCGAACTGACATCCGGGCCGTGCAGCCGAGGGTGGATGGTCTCCAGCACCTCGGCATGGTCGCGGTCGAAGAATGCCCGACGGTATTCGCCGAGAGAATCTTCGGTCTCCATCAGCGGCGGATACCAGTGGTAGCCGGCAAAGACCTCATCCGCGCCCTGGCCGCTCTGGACCACCTTGACGTCTTTGGCAACCTCTTGCGAGAGCAGAAAAAAACCCACCGCGTCATGGCTGACCATCGGTTCGTTCATAGCTTTGACCGCGTTATCAAGGGCCGGCAGCAGGCGTTCGCTGTTGACGAAGATCTGGTGATGATCGGTGCCGTATTCGGCAGCGACGATATCGGAATATTTAAACTCGTCCCCTTCTTCGGCGCCGACCTTCTCAAAGCCGACCGAATAGGTTTTCAGATTCTGTTGGCCCGCCTCTGCCAGCAAGCCAACAATCAGGCTTGAATCAAGGCCACCAGAGAGCAGCGCGCCGACCGGGACATCAGCGACCAGACGGCGTTGCACGGCCAGGCGCAGCTGGTCAAGGACCCGTTCCTGCCACTCTTCGAAGGAGCGCTGTTCGTCTTCAGCGGTTCTTTCAAATCGGGGTCGCCAGTAGCATTCCTGACGGGTGGTGCCGTCCGGCTCAATTTCAAGAATCGTAGCCGGCGGTAGTTTGTCGACCCCCTTGAGGATTGTGTGCCCGGGCGGTACCACCGAGTGAAAGCTGAGATAGTGGTGCAGAGCGGCCGGGTTGATGTCGGTATCGATATCGCCGGCTTTGAGTAGCGCGGGCAGGCTGGATGAGAACCGCAGTCCGTTGGCCCGGCGCGCCAGGTAAAGGGGTTTGATACCGAGGCGGTCGCGGGCCAGGACCAGTTTGCCGCTGTCCCGTTCCCAGATGGCAAAGGCGAACATCCCATTGAACCGCTCGACGCAGCGCGGTCCCCAGGCATGATAGGCTTTGAGAATGACCTCGGTGTCACCGGTGGAGAAGAAGCTGTACCCTTGCTGCTGCAGAGTCTGCCGTAATTCGGGGTAATTGTAGATCGCGCCGTTGTAGACAATGGCCAGACCGAGTTCGGCGTCGACCATGGGTTGCTGGGCTTTGGCAGAGAGATCGATGATTTTCAGCCGGCGATGCCCGAGACCGACCCGGTCCTGCATGTAGTAACCGCTCGCATCGGGGCCACGCGCCACCATCTCGGCTGCCATTGCGGCCAGAGCCATGGGATCGACGCTGCTGTTGTCGTAGCGGATTTCACCACAGATTCCACACATGAATACTTGCCTTTCCTGATTCCGATAAGCAGAAAGAACTGCCAGGAGGGTCTTTCTGCGTAGTGAATTTGTCTCCTTTGACGTAAAGCTTCCCTGACCGGGGAGGCTGTTATCAAAGCGTCCCCGGACTACGGAAGGGGCAGAAAAACTCACAATATCTTCAGAAGAATAACAACAATGGAGAAAAGACCAGCCTGTTTGCAAGGCAGCTTCACTGCAGGGACCGTAGCGGGGGAATTGTTTGTGAACAGACGGAACAACCCGCGACCGGCTCCTGGCGGTAATCCCAATCAGCCGGCGTTATTCCGATGGATTTGTCAATGCCACTGCCGCGCCGATTTTTAAAGCAACGACAGCAGGTGCGGGTCAGGTCGACACACCCTGGCTGGGTGGCGCCTGGCAAGAGGGTAAAACGGTAACAAGAGAACAACGGCTTGTCAATGGTGCCTCCTCTTAACTTAAAAGGTGTATTAAATTATACCATTTTTCAGCGGTGTTGGTTCTTGATCCGGAAACAGGCACCCTTTTGACAAGCCGAGCCCTATGGTTTACCCTGATTTCAGCACCTTTTGAATAGTGGCCTGCAGCGTGGCGATCTGGAAAGGTTTTTGTAAAAAGGCGGCCAGGCCTTTGCCGATGAATTTTTGCGAGATTTCCTGTTCGTTATAGCCGCTGCTCATGATGACCTTGACGGCGGGGTTGCTCCGGCGCATCTCGCGGAAAGCTTCGCCGCCATCCATCTGCGGCATGGTCAGATCCATCAGCACAAAGAGGATCTCATCCTGAAGTTGTTCGTAGATGCTGACCGCTTCCCGACCGTTCTCCGCGGTGATGACCTCCAGGCCGAACAGCTCCAGCATGCTTTTGCCCAGGCTGCGCATGGTTTCTTCGTCATCCACCAGCAGCACTTTTCCATCTAAGGTCAGCTGGTCGCCCAGGTACAGCTCACTGACGCTCAGGCTGAGTTTTTCCGAAGCCGGGAACAGCACCTTGATGGTGGTCCCCTGGTCCGGTTCGCTGTATATTTTGATCGCTCCCCGATGGCCGCGGACGATACCGATCACCGAAGACATGCCGAGGCCGCGGCCGGTAAATTTGGTGGTAAAGAAGGGATCGAAGATCCGCGAAATGGTTTCCTTGCTCATGCCGCAGCCGGTATCGGCAACTTCGATGTAAACGTAATATCCCTCGGTCAGGTTTTCGTCGAGCCAGGTTTCGCTGAGATAGCTCCGGTCGCAATCCATATAACCGGTCGATATGGCAATGATCCCGCTCTTGTCTCCGATGGCGTCAGAAGCGTTGATGACCAGATTCATGATGATTTGCTGAATCTGGGTCGGATCGGCTTCGATGGTGGGGAGATTATTGTTCAGTTCATAGCGCAGCACGGCTTTTTTGGAAATGGAAACCGAAAGCATATATTCCATTTCCCGGATCAGATGTCCCAGGTCCAGCGGTTCCGCCAGGAATTTCCCCTTGCCGGAGTAGGCGAGCATCTGGTTAGCGAGGTCGGCAGCTTTGCGGGCGGCCTGTTTGATCTGCACCAGATGTTCAAACGCCGGTGATTCATGGGTCAGTTTCATCTGTGCCAGGTCGCCATGGCCGAGAATGACCATCAGAATGTTGTTGAAGTCATGGGCGATCCCACCGGCCAGGACGCCAAGGCTTTCGAGTTTCTGCGCATGCAGCATCTGTTGTTCAAGCTGCACCTGGCGTTCCTGCATTCTTTTGCGTTCGGTAATGTCCCGTATTGAGGACAGAATGTAGTCTTTGCTGTTCCAGGGGATGACCGCGGAATGGACTTCGGCGGGGAAGATCTCCCCCGATTTCTTGACGTGCCGGGTTTCGATAAAGGTTCTGCCGACCTGACGCAGTTCTTCCTTGCGCCCTTCCGCCAAATAGCGTTTGAGGTCCTCTTCGCAGACAATATCCGGAATCCTCATCTCCAGCATCTGTTCGTAATCGTAGCCGTAAAGCTCGGTGGCCCGACGATTGACTTCGGTGAAGGTGGCGAATCCATCATCTTCAAATTGATGGAGGATGATGGCGTCGCTCTGATGGTTCATCAGGGAGCGGTATTTTTCTTCACTTTCGGTCAGGGCGGCCTCCGCTTTCTGGCGGGCAGCCACCTCTTTCTGCAGCGCGGTGACCGATTCGGTCAATTCTTGGGAGTGTCTGGCCAACTCAAGGGCAAGTCTGTTTTTGCGAATCAGCAGCTGAGTCAGAAAAACCAGCAGCAGGCAGAACAGGGCCGCGCTACTGCCGAAAAGATATTCAAGATTACGAGTATGGTTGTGGACCCGACTCAGGTCAACAGCGATGACCAATTTGGCTGAACCATCATAAGAGTATGGAATTGTTCTGGTAAAACGTTTTTGAAAGGTAGAGGTTCCCTTGGAATGATAGTCGCCCAGCAGGAAGCCGTTGGCCATGGTCAGGCTAATCGAGCTGATATAGTCGGACTGCTGACGGCCCCATGATTGCACCAATGCTGCAGCAGAAGAGTAGTTCTTTTCTTGCAGTTTTTCCTGGATCAGATCCTGTAAAAAAGAGATATAGGTTTCGGTCTTGGTTGAAATTTCTTTGATTTGTGCACTATGAACAAAAGAGATACTGTACCAGATGATGAGAATCTGCAGCAGGCAGATCAGGCCGCAGATAGACCAGTAGCGGATGGCTAGATTGTTGTGTCCCGGCTCATTCATCAAGAAGGCCTTTTTCGGCAAGGGCACGGAGAACTTGCCGCAGAGAATTGTAAGCAGAGTCTTTAGTTGGCACAAAAGCCGAGATGGTCGGTTTGATGGCCTGCATGATGGCTACCCCTTCCGGCAGAGATTGCAGGTCGAAGAAGGCGCGTCGCAATGCGCCCAGCTCGGCGCTGGACAGCCCATTGCGAGCGATGAACAGATGCTCGGCCGATGCCGGTGAGCGGGCCAGTTCTTTCAGCCCGTTCTGTTTGTAGTTATCGAAAACGGCTTCTTTCACGGCCCCGGCAATAAAATCTCCGCAGAGAACACCGAGGATGACATTCTCATGGGTGTTTAAAAATTGGTAGCGGTGTTGGGTCAGCAGCGTTGGGTTGCTCTGACTTAAAACAAATGCAGGCAGCAGAAAACCCATGGTGGAATGCGGATCGACAAAAGCGAAGGGTTGGCCGTTAAGGTCAGCCAGGGACACAATGCCGCTGTTGGCCCGGGTAAAGATAACTCCGTTGAAAAAAGGACGTCCATTGACTTCCTGGCCGGCAATCAGCGGCTTGAGGCCGTACCTGTCAACCATTTCAACATAGCCGAGGGGGCCGAGATAGGCGATATCAACCAGATCCCGGCCAACGCACTCAATATGTTCCCGGTAGCTGCTGCCGATCCGTAGCTCGACGGGGCGGTCAAGGCGATGACTTAAATATTCAACCAAGGGCGAAAATTGTCGCTGGAGGACTTTGGCGGATTGGAAGGGATGGATTCCAAGGGTCAGAGGACCTTTTCCCATCGCCGCAGTGGTATATAGAACAAGAAAAAGGGTAAAGAGGGCCCCGAAAATTTTTTTCCCAGCGGTTGAAAGATTGAAACCTTCCATGACCCCTCTCAGCTTGAAATACATAAATGGTAGCGAAAGCAAGGTACACTGAATTAACCAAGAGTTCAAGCCGCAGTTGTCCTGAAGGTTGTAACGACGTCCTGTATTTTGGATGAAGACTGGGCCCACGACGGTGCCTTCCTGGCGACACCGTGGACCCAGATCGGGCTATAAATCAAGTCGCCAGATATCGTATTGCCCACCGCTTCGGGTCGAGGTGAAGAACAGGCTGTTGCCGTCAGCGGCCCAGACCGGTTCGAAGTCGAACCCTGCCCTGGTGAGCTGATGGCTGCTATCGGTGGCGAGGTCGTAGAGCCAGAGCCCGGCCCGGCCGTCCTGGTTGAACGACCAGAATAGAGCCTGATTGCCAGAGGGTGAGAACCTGACTCCGCGATCGCCCAGCGTGGCCGATTTGGAAATCAGCCGCAGGTTTTCGGCTGTCGCGGTTCCGTCAGCCAGACGCAGGTCCGCGATCACCGCCAGGTAGCTGATTCGCTCCTTACCGCTGGTGTCGCTGAGGGCCTCGGCAGTAAAGGCGATCAGGTCGGTGCTGCCGAAGCTGCTGTTCATGTCGCTGAGCTGGATCGAGTGGGGGCCGTCCCAGGTATAGTAACGGGGGGCGCTATAGCCGCCTTCGAAGGTCATGAAGCGTTCTACCGTGAGCCCGTAGTCTCCGTTCGGTGCGACTTTGTAGGCCATCACCCCGTCGGCATTGAACCAGGGACTGGTCTCCATGTCCGCGGCGCTGGTCAGCTGGTAGCTGGCACTGCCGTCTACGGCGATGAGCCAGATATCCCAGTTGCCGGCACTCTGTTTGGCATAAGCGATATGACTGCCGTCGGGAGTGAAGACCGGTCGTTCGATGACGTCGCTACTGCTGTCCAAAGTGGTGAGGTTACCGTTGAGATCGGTGATTTGCAGTTTATGCACTGCGGTTGTTGGTTCGTATTCCCAGAAGGCGATCTGCTGGCCGTCCGGGCTGAATTGTTGCCAGCCCTGGACCCCGTTTGTCGGGGCCAGGCGGCGCTGGTTAGAGCCGTCCGTTGCCATCAGCCAGAGCTGATCGGTGCCGCTGCGGTTACTGATCCAGGAAAGAATCTGGCCGTCCGGACTGGCCACCGGCATGCTGTCCCTGGCACTGTCCGTGGTGAGTTGGGTGAGGGGATAGCCCTCGCTGCCGTAACTGTCCGGCAGGACCACGGCCGGATTGGCGGCCGGATGCCCCGCGGGCATGGGCGCCGGTAGCCGGTGGCAGCGGTAACAGGACGGGTTGTCGCCATTGGGAACCAGTTGCCGGGTCGGCAGGGTCAGCCGTTCCGGAAAACTGAAGCCGAAATCGACCCCGGCCAGGCTGTAGGAAGCCGGATGAATCAGCCCGTTTGCGTCGATCTGGTAACGGGTTGAGTCCGGCGTTGAACCGTGCCCACCGGTTAGCGTTTCCATGGCGGTGCTGCCGGCAGCAATGGCGTTGGCATAACGGAGGGTTCGAACCGGACCGAGTGCGTTGTGGAACAGGCCTTTGCTGGTGGCTGTGGCGATGCCGGTTGGTTGGTCTTGGCTCAGCGATTTATGAACATTGACCGGGGCGGTTACGGTGGCGTCGCGGCCATAGATATAGCTTTGTTCGGCGACAATAGCCCGGTAGGCCTTGGCCATGGTCAGGGCGCGCTCCCGCGAGGGATAGAGGAGCAGTGAAACATCGTCATGCAACTCCTGCAGCTTGTCGCTGGCAATGCTGCCGTCCGCGAAGAACCTGGCAATGACTTCAGCGTTGTTGCGGAACTCGTCGCCGGCCTGGTTGTAAAGCAGGTAGAAACTGTACTCGAACTGGACGCCGGCATTATTGATGGCAAGCAGTGGCTCGTTTGTGCCCTGGCGGTTGAGCTGGCTCCAATGGTACCAGCCCTGCCGTTCGGTGCGGTCCGCCGCAAGTTTGCGCGGGAAGGAAAAGATCCCGTCCACCGTGCCGCCGATGCCGCTGTGACAGCCGATGCAGAAAGCGGTCTCTTCATAGGTTTGCGGTCTGAGTTCGCCGTTGGCGTCCTCGATAAAGCCCTGATAGAGCCAGCCCTGATCATTGTTCATCCCTTGTTCGACGTTGCCGATTAACTGCCGGGTACGATCGGGGAAGTCATGATTCTCTTTGGCCTCCTCCAGGGCGGCCTGGAGCAGGTCCGAGTAGGTCTGCCAGGTCCGCTTCACGGCATAGCGCAGTTCCTTGATCCGTGGCGCCAGTTTGACCGCGCCTGTTTCATCGTCGATATCGACATAGCGGACGGTATGGAGGAACTGGGTTCCTTCCGGAAACAGGCCGGCGGCGAGGTGAAGCGAGCCGTTCTCCCGTTCTTCTTCTGCCCGGCCGACATAATTCATGTCCCGACCTTCGGTCGGCGACCAGGCGAAGGTGACCTGGAGAGCTGTTCCCAGGCTGCCGTCACGGTCCAGGTCGATACCGTAATCCGCTTCATTGACCGGGCTGGGTAGCAGGACATCGCGGCGGGTGACCAGGGCTTCGACAATCGCCAGGTTGATTTTATAGATGGTCAGGTCGAAGTTGCCGTCCACATCCTGCTGGAAACTGTTGCCAAGCCGGATCAACACATCATTGGCCGAACCGTTGGTCGGCCAGAAGGTGCTCGGAAACGACGCATAGGCAAAGGCTCGCCAGCCGGTGTAGGCGCTGCCGTTGCGATCAAAACCCTGGTCATCGAAGTTGAAGCGGCAATCCGGGGTGTAGCCGTCCCACTGGCCGTCCTCGTCAAAGTCCCAGTCCAGGGCCAGATTATTGAGTTTTTCAGCCAGGATGATCTGCCCCTGGTCGTTCAGGTAATTGTCGGTGCGGATGTAGGCGAGGATCTCCGGATCGGAGATGGCCGCAACCGCGGCGCTGCGGTCGACAAACAGGTTGCGCCAGGGGTTCTCCAACAGCGCTGCCGGGAAGCTGTATTCCAACTGCAGGTCCTGATCGTTCACGTAGTTGGGCGGAATGGATGCCGTATGACAGCTATAGCAGGGATTATAAGTCGGACCACCCTTTTCTGGTTGGGTAACGGTATAGCACTGGGCCGGGATATACGCGGCCGGATTAACCAGATCCTTGCTGCGCAGGTCGGTGGTGCTGTAGCTGCTCTCAGGGGGGGCAGCCGGATCCGCTCCGGAATCGGAACTGCCGGAACCGCCGCAAGCGGCCAGGAACAATAGGATGATAGTGCAGAAGACGAATCTGCTCATGGTCAAAACCTCCTTCCCGAAACGGGAAAAGGGGGGAGCGGAACAGCTCCCCCCGAGCGATGAAACGGAATGCAGAATTACGGTTTTAGATCACTTAGCACTGTCCATAGCCGGGAATGGACCGACAAAACCGGTATAGCCGGCAGCATCCGCTGAATCTTCCATCTGGTCCTGGTCCGATTCGCCATAGGGATGCTGAACCACACTCATCAGATAAGCGTTACCGCCGATGTTCGGGTAGAAATAGGGGGAGGTGGTTTCAGAGCCGTAGGGCGTGGTCTGGATTCGGTCGAGCTCCTCCGTGTCGAGATGATAGGCCCAAATGACATCGTTCTGGTGGCCACTACCGGTATCCTCGCCGATGATCAGGGTGTGGTAGCCGGGAATGAAGGTGAGGTTGTCCGGATTGGCAATTCCGTTGATATCACAGGTATTGCCGGCATAGACGCTGGCCGGGGCGTAGTTGGTCGGGGTGCCGTTGACCAGGCCGACCATGGTCCTGGCGACATAGTTGCTGCCGATGCCGCTATCGGTGCCGACCGCGAGTTGATAGACGGTCCCGCAGGCATTCTTGACCAGGCGAACATGGTTCGGGCCGCCGTTATCGTTGCTGGAACCGTCTTCCATGCCCTTGGCCACTTCACTCATGGCCACATACAGGTTCATGCCGTCAGGGTCGAAAGTGATCCCCTCTTCCTTGCGCAGCTCGGTGGTTGCTCCCAGCATGGCGGCGTAGCGGCGGGATTCCAGGCGCGAGGCCACGGTCTCCATACCGGTTTTGACAGCCAGGCATTCATGCCCCCAACTGGTGTTGATGGACGTGTAACCGCTGGCACAGGTGCCGTCGGTGGCCGGTTCGACCGCGTCGAAAATATCGCTGAAACTCGTTCCGGCGTTGATGGCGGTGTTGATGTCAGCGAAAGAGGCATGGCCGAGATCGATCCAGTTGATATTAAAGGAGCCGCCGTCAGCAGCGCTGGTCTGATTCAGTTGGGCGGCGTAGAGGGTCCCGTTACTCAGATCGCCGGCGCTGTCGGCGACAAACATGAAGAAGCCGACATTGGTGCCGTCGTCGGAGATGTAGACGGTTTTTTCATCCGGCATGACGTAGGATAATTCGACCGCCATTCGTCCCATGGCATAATGTTTGGCGATGGTATAGCTGCCATCGGCGGCGACGCTGACTTCGGTGGGGAAGCCATATTTATACGGGTTGAGGACCGCTTTGAGATCAGTCACCGTGGTGGCTGCCGCATCCGGATTGACATCGAAATATCTGGCCATCTGATCGAAACTGCCATTGTCTTTGATCTCCTGGACGGTGGTGGCACTTTCAAAGGCCCGCGCATCTGGTTCATATTCTTCCGAACCGAGGTGAGAGGTCCACGGCGTGACGCTGCCGGCGCAGGGAACCCAGAGACCGCCCCAGGCGGAAAAGTCGATGTTTTCAGTGCTGAGTGGGGTCAGGCTGCCGTCGGCCCCCTGTTCCAGCTGAGTCAGGTACATGGCACCGGGACGGCTCTCAAAATGGGAGACGTTGTAAAGATTGCTGCCCAGATCCAGCAGCGAGGAAAAGTCGTTGGAGTTGGAGATGGTTTGGGAACCGTCGGCTGCGGTAATCGGGGTACCGTGCTGATCGAGCAGTAGCCCGAACGTGCCGCTGCCGAGGCTGTCGCCGCTACGCAGGATGGTGTTGAAGCCGATGGCATGACCGGTTCCGTTGATCGAAGCGGAAGGGGTGCCCCAGATTTTGCGTTTTTCGCTGTCAAGGGTCGGTACCGGAACGTCAAGGAAGTTGAGGCTGGTCATGCCCTGCCGGCCGCGGCTGTTGTCGACCAGGTTCGGTCCTTCAGCACCGAGGGCCGGGAAGGGGCCGATATAACCGACATAAGCGGCGGCATCAGCCGGGTCGGTCAGCTTGTCCTGATCCGATTCGCCGTAAGGATGTTGGATAACGCTTATCAGGTAACCGTGGCCGTTCAGGCTTGGGTAGATGTAGGGCGAGGTAGTTTCTGAACCGTACGGGGTGGTCTGAATCCGGGTCAATTGATCTTTGGAAAGATCGTAGGCCCAGATGGCATCGTTCTGATGGCCGCTGCCGGTATCCTCGCCAATGATCAGGGTGTCCTTGCCGGGAATGAAAGTAATATTGTCAGGGTTGGCGATCCCGTTGACATCACAAGTATTGCCAGCGTAATCGCTGTCGTCGGGGTAGTTGGTCGGAATGCCGCTGACCAGACCGGCCATGCCCTTGGCCACATAGTCACTGCCGATTAGCGGATCGGTGCCGACTGCCAGTTGATAGACGGTCCCGCAGGAATTCTTGGCCAGGCGAACATGGTTCGGGCCGCCGTTATCGTTGCTGGAAGCGTCTTCCATGCCCTTGGCCACTTCACTCATGGCCACAAACAGGTTCATGCCGTCGGGGTCGAAGCTGATCCCTTCTTCCTTGCGTAGTTCCGTAGTCGCGCCGAGTATCGCTGCGTAACGACGGGCCTCCAGTCGCGAGGCCACGGTTTCCATACCGGTTTTGACAGCCAGACATTCATGCCCCCAGGTGGTGTTGATGGAAGAGTAGCCGGTGGCACAGGTTCCGTCGGTGGCTGGCTCGGTGCTATTAAAGATGTCGCTGAACACGACTTTGTTGTCGATGGCGGTTTTGATCTGCGCAAAGGTGGCGTGGCCGAGGTCGATCCAGCTGACGTTAAAAGAACCGCCGTCCGTGGCAGTCAGCTGTTCAAGCCGGGCAGCGTACAGGGTTCCGGCGCTCAGGTCCCCGGCGCTGTCGGCAATAAACATGAACAGGCCGACATTGGTGCCGTCGTCGGAAATGTACACGGTTTTTTTATCCGGCATGACATAGGGCAGTTCAACGGCCATCCGCCCCATGGCATAATGCTTGAGGACGCTGTAACTGCCATTTTCCTGGACGATAACTTCCGTCGGGTAGCCGTAGGCATAGGGATTGACCACCTCTTTGATGTCGGCAACCGTGGTTGTTGGTGAATAAAAGGGGACTGCAAAGTAATTGGACATGCTGCCGAAATAGGAACCGATGTCGTCCTTGCTGGCGGCAGCCTCATAGGCGCGGGCATCGGGTTCATATTCTTCGGAACCGAGGTGGGTGTTCCAGGGGGTGACGCTGCCGGCGCAGGGTGTCCACAGCCCGCCCCATTTGGAAAAGTCGATGCTGCGGGTGCTGACCGCAGTCAGGGTGCCGTCGCCGGCCTGGTTCAATTCGGTCAGATACATGCCGCCGGGCTGGCTTTCAAAATGGGTCACGCTGTAGAGTTTGTCGCCGAGGTGAAGCAAGGAGGTGAAATCCGCGGAATTGGAAATAAATTCAGAGTTGTCTTCCTGAATGACCGGTGCCCCCTGGTAGTCGCGAATCAGACCGAAGGTTTCCGTGCCGAGGACCTGCCCGCTTCTGAGCAAGGTGTTATAACCGATGGCATAACTGGTCCCCTCGATTTTGACCGAGTCCGCAGCCTGTACGGATCGTTTTTGGGTATCGCTGAGGGGGACTGAAACTTGGGAAAATTCCAGGTCCGCCGGGGTTTCTTTCCTGTCGTTGTCGTCATCGCTGCAGCCGCTCAGCAACAGTGCCGCCAGCAACGGGGCCAGGAAAAAGGACATTCTGATACGTTTGTGTAACCTTCGCGTTTCCATTTGCATCTCCTTCAGTTTGAATTGATGACTGGATTTAACAGCTTGCTGTTCGTTCTGGTTATCCGGGACTGGTGAGGTGTGAAAATCGTTGTGTGACAGCTACTTTCGACTATCCTGGTTAGGCAGATATTGTTCGGCTGTTAGATCATTATTAATGTCGGAATTGAAAGAAGGCTTTTCCGGTTGCTCTTGGGTTGTTGTGGTCTGGTGGCGAAATCTTTCCCTAAGTTGCCGGATTGTTTTGGTGAGTATCGGCCAAGGGGGGGGCAGGAAAGACGATCCGCGCGGTATGGATTGTTAGCTCGCAGTTAGTGCAATGGCTGGACACGAGTTGCTGTGTGGCGGGGTTTACCTCTTGAATGTTAGGGGAACTGTACTTTATGACGGGACAATTGCGATGAATCTTTTTGTCTATGGCACCCTGCTGGATGAAGAAATCATGCAACTGGTCGCCGGTACGGTGCCGCCATCCATCGCGGTGCGGCTCCCCGGCTATCGGCGCAGGAAAATTTGTGGACAGGTTTATCCGGGCATTGTCATCAGGGCCGGGGAAGTAGTCGCAGGGCGGTTGTATCTCAATATTTCAGAGGAGTTATGGGCGCGACTCGACCGGTTTGAAGGCGGTGAATACGAACGCACCACAGTGCTGGTGGAATGTGCCAGCGGCGAGCAGTTGCCGGCGCAGACTTATGTCCTGACGCCGGGCGGACAAAGCGCGCTCAGTAACGAACCCTGGTCCTTGGCGGAGTTTATTGGCCGTGGGAAGCAGCTGCTGCTGCGGGAATTGAAAAAATGATGTCAATCGGCCGATTCTGAGAAGTAAAGTTGGGTAAGGGGGACTGCCTATCCCCCTTACCCGTGCCAAAACAACCTTTTGGGAGGATTTTTTGGCACCTAGAAGCATATGAAAGTTACCCGTTGATTGCAAGAATCGAATCTGCTTTTGCCGGACTTTCCAGGCCGTATCGCTTATTTTGCCAAGATCCCACGACCGAATAATACGCAAGTTGCCGAGAAGGGCCGCTTGATGGTCCCGGCTGACCATAACGGATAAACTTTAAGATTATCGTCCGCTGGGGACGATCTGGAATTTGTGTGGGTTGATAAACCGGAGGAAACGGGGGATGAACAAGCGGGGTTGATCTGGGCGGGCAGACAAGGGTTACGCACCTGCCGCCCGGATCGACATTGCTTCAGCTCAAGGCAGGACTTTGTTCCAACGGTCAATGGAAACCTGCTGGAAAAGACCGGCTTTGGCATAGGGATCACCAGCGGCAAAGGCCTCAGCCGCGCTGCGGTCGGCAACATCAAGAATGATCACTGACCCGCACATGTTCTCCTGATCGTCGAGGACCGGACCGGCGGCATGGAGCTGAGCGGTGAAGCTTTTCAGATATTCGATATGGGCTGGGCGATTATCCTGACGGACCTGCAGGGAATCGGCTTTGTCGACACAGCGGATGACGTATAACATCGGCTTTGAACTCCTCTTTTGAATGAGCGGTTAATGCGGCAAGTCTTTTGGGCGTTATGCCACAGATCTGTTGTCTATCGCAAGTTTTCTGCCTTTTGACGGGTTGTCGAAAAACTCAAGCACTGGCCTTTTTCGAGCTCAATGGAGAAAAATACGATGTCCTGAATGGCGCTAGTTTAAGCACTTTCGTAGCAAACTCGGGACTGTCTCAAGCCCTATCTGGGGCTGTCCCAAGAGGTTGCGAGCCATGAAACTGTCGCGGTTAACACCGCAAAGACCTGGGACAGCCCCCGTGCGGGGACAGTCCCGGTTTTGCTGCCAGCGACTCTTAAACTAGTTTCTGTCCGGAAACCGCCCTTTTTCGCAATCTCGGCGTCAATCTACGCATTTAGATTGTGCGGCGTAAAGGACTACGCCTCCGCGCAACCCCTTGATTTCCTTGCCACAACGAAAAATTGCTCGTTTCCAATCTGAAAACTTAGCCGTTGCCCTTCGGAGTTTCCGGATGGAAACTAAACTAGCGCCATTCTACGATCTCCTCCACCTGACAAAACCAATGTCTTAGCAAGGCGTCATTGCTTTTTATCGCCCAAACATGGGCTCGACCGGCTGGATTCACCTGCCGGTTAAAAATAATCCTGCAGACCTCTTTCCGGCTGTTCATAGGGTGCGATTTCCGGGAAAAGTTGACGTAATCCGGCCATTTTTTCCTCGTCTGGGCAGTTGAGCAGAGCAAGAAAAGTGTCGACTCGGGAACCTTCCAGAGTGAAGGTCTGCGTTTTGACCCGTTCTGCGAATATTTTAGCCGTGCTGGGTAGGCGCACCTCGTGAAAGGGGTTGCGGTAGGAGAGGGCTTCGTGAACCGGGGTGGCCGCGTAGCTGACCCGCAAGGGGAGCGCGGCGGCGGCGAGCAGTGGGGCCAGCTTCGCTGCAAAGGCAAGGCTTTGGCGGGCTGTTGCCAGGGTCCAGCTGGCAGCGGCCGCGCCCGATTCCCGCAACTTGGCGGCGACCCGGTTCAGGCTGTCCTCCTGGCCGCTCAGTTCAAGGCTGCGGAGAAAACCCGCCGTCGTTGCTGTTTCCCAGCTCTGCCTGAACAGATCAGCTCCTCGGCCGCGGGCCGCAGCCTGCTGATAGCGGTTTTTGTAGGCAAAAGAGCAATAATTGACCCCGACCGGCAGTTGTTGTTCGAGGCTGTAGGCGACCAATTCCAGGGCGGTCAGCTCCGATTCAAGCACCGTGATTTTGGGGCCGTGAAGATAGGTATAGGGGCGTTTGGCGAGGCGCTGATAATTATAGTTGGTGAGCCGCAACTGATGAAGATTGAGGTGTTTGATGCCGCATTCGGCCATTTCACAGAGGCGTTGTTTGAGCAGTTCGAGCTGTTCCGGGACGGCCGGAATCTCCACCGTCACCGTCGGAATGATTTTGACGGCCAGGGCCGCTTTATCCAGAGAATAACCAAGGGCCCCGATGTCGAAACGGATTTCATCCAGCCCGGCATCGCGCAAGCGCAGCAGGATGGTTTCGTTGACCAGGCTGCCGTTGGTATAAAGCCAACTGTGGAGGTCGGTGCCAAAGCGTCTTTTGGCCGCGGTCAGAAAGGCCAGAGAGCGGCCGGGGGTGAGCAGCGGCTCTCCCCCGGAAAGGCTCATGCCGCGAAAGCGGAACTGCTGCAGGTAGGCGACATAATCCGCCGGGGAGCGGAAGGTAATATTATTGGTGGTCGGCAAGCCGATGGTATCCTGGCTGGTCGGACAGTAAAAGCAGCTGCGGTTGCAGCGGCCATTGATGAACAGACACGACCAGGTCCCCTGGGTGCAGATCCTGCACCCGGGTGAGAGCTGCCCGGAGAAGGGTTTTGTGCCGCCGCAGACCGTCTCGCCCCGACTGTTGATCAGGTCTAGCAGTTGCTCGCGCCGCTTTGTTGCCGCAGTGGCAACGGCCGGGGCCGGAAAGGCCAGTTGAGAATAAATCGCGCTGAAGTCCCGGCGGTTTTGTTCCATGATGAGCTGACGCGGGGAGCGTTCCGGGGTGATGGTCATATGACCTCCACAAAGAAATGTTTTTGAGCTGAGCACCGCCGCCAGAAGGACACTGCCAGGAGCGTTTCAGGTTGCGTCTATCTATCCGAATCGGTGGGGCAAAAGCAATCAAAAAAGACCGCATTGCAGGAGGGTAGGTGTTTTTTTAGGTGGTGGCCCGGGCATGTGGAGAGACGGGCGCAAGGGGGCTGGAAAAATTCCCTTGACTGCAATATTTATTTTATATATAACGCTATGAATAGCGAAATGTTTTTCCTCTCTCTTTCCACGGGACCTGGTTCAATCGGCGAGCCCTCCTGTGGAAGGATTTCTGCCAGACGTTGCTCCGTCGATCAGATTCTGTTCAGGATAACCCATCCTCTTGCCGAACGTCAGGGTTGACGTTCGGCCTCTTTTTTCTCACCCCGAGCTGCAGCCCCGGCATTGCCTTGGCCATTCAGCCTCATTCAGCACCATGCCGAGCCATGGCCGAACTTGTTTTCCCAGGCTGCAAATAGCCGGTTTTTCCGGACGAAGTTTCCTGCTCGGGAAGTGGCGACCGCGCAAGGAAATAATCATTGCACCAAGATAGATAGGGTGCTATCAATTTAAAATGAGTTCATCTTTAAGTAAAATTGTTGATGGCGGGCCGTTGTTTCGCTTTGCTCTGCTGACTCGGCGCTGGCGGCAAATAGTTGATCAGGAACTGCGCACCTCGGGCCTGACCGATGCGACCTGGCGGCCGCTGTTTTATCTCAATATCCTCGGCGACGGGACCCGGCAGAAGGACCTGGCTGAAGCTCTCGGGGTCAAAGGGCCCTCGCTGGTCCGGCTGTTGGAAACCCTGCAGGACAAGGGATTGATAGAAAGCAGTGCCGACGCCCTGGACCGGCGGGCAAAGCGGCTTTCTTTGAGCAGCGCCGGAAAAGCCTGCGCCCGACGGGTTCAACAGCGGGTACAGGCTGTTGAGGAACAGTTGCTGGCTATGCTGAATGAAGAACAGATGACGCAGCTGCCGGGCATAATTCAGGCTTTAGAAAGCGGCTTGAAGACCTGGGATGAGCACGCTTAAAATAACAATAAGCCGCCTTGTTGCAAGATTTGTCCGGGTTGGCACCCGCTGTAAATTACAAAACTACCAGGGGAGATCATGCCGTTTTTAAGATTCAAGGGGTTTGAGGAAAACTGCCTGCGCCGGTTACTACCGACATTGGTGGAAAAGTTTTCCTGGGCGGCGGCCGTTCCTCGGGAGATTGTCAAAATTGAACTGCTGAAAATAGCCCAGCTGTCTGAAACGCCGCAATCATTGGAAATTTATATGTTTCCCCGCGAGCAGAAAAAACATGATTTGATTGCCGCGACGATGAATGAGCTGCTCAGTGCAGAGGGGTTTGGTGGAGTTCATATCTTTTTCGTATTACTGAATCCGGCTCTTTATTATAAAGAGGGAAGACCGGTGCAGGATCTGTTCTGGCTGTCCTGAACGTGTCGTTCCGCCCCGCTTGCTCATCACGCTGGGTGGAGCTGCAGGCCGGCCGAACGCGCGGGGAATTTTTGCTTAGCAGTCGGTTCGAGGTTTTCTTATGGTTGTCTACATTATCCTTATCCTGATTCTTCTCGGCGGCCTGATCGCCGGTTATGTTCATTTCTTCGGACCGCGCAAGTCAAGTCACCAGGAGAGTCAAGGTGACGGCGGCGAGTCTCAAAAGGATCCTGTCCATGCGGATTTGGCGGAAGAGCGGATCCGTTTTCGGCTTGATGTCGCTTACGCTTCTTCGGACAATTCACGGCAGCGGCTCGATATTTTCCGACCCATTAAACCGCATGCCGACAGGTTGCCGGTGGTGGTCTTCTTTCATGGCGGGGGCTGGACCGAGGGGGATAAAAAGGACGGTCTGCCCCACCTGCTGCCGTTGGTTCGCAGTGGCCGATATATCGGGGTTTCGGTTGAATATCGAACCGTCAAGGAAGCGGTCTGGCCGGCTCAGCTCTATGACTGCAAAGCGGCTATCCGCTGGATTCGCGAACATGCCGAGGACCTTGGTATGGATCCGCAGCGGATCGCGGTCTGGGGGCAGGAAACCGGCGCTTACCTGGCGTTGATGCTCGGGCTGACTGGAGATCGGCATGGTCTGGAAGGGGGCCTTGGTGCCCACCGGAACGTCAGCAGCAAAGTTGCCGCCGTGGTCAACTATGCCGGAGTCACTGATCTGGCCGCACTCCTCGGGCAGTCCGGAGCGGATGAGCGGATCAGCCTGGAAGCCAAAATGCTCGGCAGAGAGTTGACCGAGAATGAAACCCAGCTCCGCATCGCTTCGCCGGTGAGCCATGTCTCTGCGCAGTCACCGCCGGTGTTGACAGTGCATGGCACCGAAGATCTGGTGGTGCCGTTTGCCCAGGCGGTTTGCCTGGATAAGGCCCTGATCGAAGCCGGCCGACCCAGTTATCTGGTTCCGGTCAAAGGCGCCGGACACGGCGAATTTCCCGCTCAGGTGGACAGCCGGACCAGGAATTTTCTGGACCGTTTCCTGCTTGAGCTGGAACAGGAGATCGAGACCGACGAATTGTATGTCGATGCATTCAACCGGATGGCCTGAGTAACCCTAGGGCTGCAGCGCCGTCGATGATGGCAAGGAGGTCACTATGCTACCAATTGCTCACCTGGTGTATTTTTCGCCGACCGGGTCCACCCATAAGATCGTAACCGCAATTGGCCGCGGGCTGGGTGCGGAACAGACCGTCCATTATGATGTCACCCTCCCGCAGGCCAGCTGCGCGGCGGTGCTTGGCGGCGGGGTGGCGGTGTTCGGCATTCCGGTCTATGCCGGCAGGGTGCCGGAACTCTGTCTGCAGCGTTTGCAGGATTTCCGCGCTGCAGGGGTTCCGGCGGTACTGGTCGCGCTGTACGGCAACCGAGCTTTCGAGGATACTTTGGTCGAATTGCGTGACCTGGTGACCCGGCAGGGGTTTAAAGTGGTGGCTGGGGCCGCTTTCATCGGCGAACATTCTTACGCGACCAAGGACCAGCCGGTTGCGCTGGGGCGGCCGGACAGCGGGGATCTGGAAAAGGCGGTGACCTTCGGGCGGCAGATTGCCGACAAGCTGGAGCGGGGGAAAATCGCTCCCCCCGCGCTTCCCGGCAATACCCCCTACCGGGACCGGGTGCGCTTCGGCGGGATTGCACCGGTAACTCTGGCGGAAAAATGTACCCTCTGCGGGCAATGCGCGGCAAGTTGTCCGCCCGGGGTCATCACCCTGACCGAGCGGGTGACCACCGACGCTGATAACTGCATCATGTGTTGTGCCTGCATCAAAAACTGTCAACCCAAGGCACGCATCTTCACCCACGATTTTATCCGTGAAAAACGTCAGCAGCTGGTGGAAAACTGCAGCCGGCCAAAGATTCCGCAGACCTTTCTCTAAGCTTATCTCGTTGTCATTCAGAAACACTGGATGGCAATAAAGTTTTCAGATTGAAACCTATCTACCGTAGCCCCGGGCAGGAATCCCTCCCGCCCGGGTGCTGAATTTAACAGGGTGCCGATTGCAGCAACGGGCCGGGTGGCAGGCGCAGCAGGATAACTTCCACGTGACTGCCCGCGGCCAGATCCGGACTGTCGATGGCGACCGGGAGCAGGGCCTGGGCCCCATGCAGGCTGCGGTTCTGCCCGGAAGAGCGAATCCGTGACGGCCGCAGGCACAGCTCGCCGTTATCGATGATCAGCTGACCCCAGATGAATTGCTGGCGTTGGCCGCCCCCCTTGACCGCTTCCAGCAGCCTGACCCGAAGCCGCGGTGCCAATGGATCGTGATAGCCCGCTAGAATACGCAACGCCGGCCGAACCAGGAGTTCATAAGTGGCTGCCGACGCCGCCGGATTGCCGGGCAGGCCGAAGACCGGCAGCGTGCCTA
>CAXXJU010000011.1:0-11956 GCA_963668145.2 Geopsychrobacteraceae bacterium | reverse complement strand
CGGTGCCGCAACCGATGTCCAGGACTTTTTGCCCCCTCTGAAAATCCGCCTGGCGGATCAAGGCTCGTTTGATGGTTCGCTCCCGCACCGTGAACTGGGCAATCAGATCGTAAAATGGAGTCAGCCAATGATAACCGAGGGCCGGAACATATTGAGGGTGCTGCTTGCCGGTCATGGCTTCCTCCCGTTTGGATGGTTGTTTGCCAGGGGTTGGGCGCAGGATCTTGGGTCAGAACAACACCGAATGGCCGGTTCGTGTTCCGCTGGTATGGGATGCAGGGCCACCCTGGATAAGTTTGATACTGACA
Organism: Geopsychrobacteraceae bacterium; assembly: GCA_963668145.2. Classification (GTDB taxonomy): domain Bacteria; phylum Desulfobacterota; class Desulfuromonadia; order Desulfuromonadales; family Geopsychrobacteraceae; genus Seleniibacterium. The sequence continues at coordinate 11,648 of CAXXJU010000011.1, read as the reverse complement.
GAGGCCTGAAAGCTCCATAAGTAAGAATATGTTTATTAATAGAAACTCTTTTCTTCTTGAATTATGAGGTTATTCTATCTATTTTATTTTTTTGCCTCAACCGCATGAAAAACCTCTTACATCGGCATGGATTGAAATCTAACAGTCGATCAGGATCTGCTGTCCCATGCCTTGGAACTGTCCGCGTGAAAAAGCCTAAAGCTCAAAAGGAGAACCTCAACTGAACAAAAGTATAACCAGAGACCTTTATTAAATAAACCACAGCCCTGATTTCCCGGAGCTTAACGCAAAGGAAAGTTCAATGACGAATTATCGTAGGACGCTTTTGTTTTTGACCGCTTTTTTGCTTGGTGCGTTTTTTCCAACCGTTTGTTTTGCTGCCGAAGGCCAGGATCGCGTCCTGACTTTTGCCTTTCAGAACAGCCTTGAGCATACCCAGGGGCAAGGAGTTCTCCGTTTTGCGGAACTGGTCAAGCAGAAAAGCGGCGGGCGGATGGTTGTTGAAACCTTCCCGGACGGTAAGCTCGGGGGAGATTTGAAGACGGTGGCCGCTTTACAGCGGGGGAAGATCGATATGACAGTGACCAACTCCGGGTTGTTGTCCGGTTTGGTCAAGGGTTTTGGCATTTTTGATTTTCCTTTTATCTTCAGCAGTGTGGATGAAGCAGATGCGATTGTCGATGGCTCCTTCGGACAAAATCTCCTGAAGCAGCTCCCGGATCTTGGCCTGATCGGTCTTGGCTACTGGGAACTCGGATTTCGTAATGTGACCAACAATATTCGCCCGATCAACTCTCTGGAAGATTTTCGGGGGATCAAAGTTGCGGATACTCAAATCTCCCGTGATTTTAGATAGTTTCAATGCTTTGGGGTGCAAGACCGTGCCGCTTGCCTGGCCCCAGGTCTATCAGGCGCTGGAATCGGGTTACGTCGATGGGCAGGAAAACCCGGTCACCAATATTCAGTTTGCTAACCTCTACAAGGTTCAGAAATATTTGTCTTTTTCTCGTCACGTTTACTCACCGCAAACGGTTTTGGTCAGCAAACTCACCTGGAAAAAACTTTCCAACCAGGAAAAGGACATCATCATCGCTGCAGAAAAGGAAGCTAGGGCTTACCAGCGAAAGATCAACCGTGCGCAGATGGATGCCTCTCTAAATTTCCTTAAAGGACAGATCTCCATCAACCAGATCTCGACCAAGGAAATGCAGAGAATCAGAAAACAGATCAAACCGGTTATTGATAAATATTCCCAAGAAGTCGGTGTGGAGACAGTGAAGGCCTTCAATAAGGAAATTGATAGAATTCGCCATGGGCGCTGAAGCATTAAGCGGAAAAGTATTCCGCTCTCTTGGCAGCCTTTAGCGGGCGGTTGTCAGCCCTTAGCCTGACCTGTTAGCGGAATCTTTCTCCGTTGCCTGCGCCATGAACCGATTCCAGGCAGGACAGTTTTTTCGATTGGCGAGGGCCCAGCAGGACCAGGGCGGCAACCCAACTTTGGCGGGTTGCCGAAGCTTCTTTTTTTAGGTCGATAAACTGAGCTGGCCAGCCGCAAACGTCCATCAGGGCCAGCAGGTCGATACCGAATCCGGACATGGACGGGCGAGCCTGATGCGGATAACGACAAGGACCGGTGCCGGCAACCACCGGGCATTCGTCATCTTCATGACAGAAGATTCTTTTGCACGAGCCCCCGGCATAGGCCTGGGCGTGCTGATGTCCCAGCCGCAATGCTTCCTCTTCCAGATTGGCCGCTAGTTTTTGCAAGCGCTTCATGACAGCGTTGCTGCGGCTCGTCATCAGGTCGGATTCGGGCACCCGGAGCCGCAATACCAGGGCTTCACGACTGGACTGACGAAGCAGGCGAAATCCGGCCGGACCCGAACAATACGGCGGACACCCTGGTGCCTGGCCGTAATCGGCGCAACGGGGTTCGCGGCAAAGTTTGGCCAGGTCAGGGTTGATCGGCACCTGGTTGGCCGGGATCAGGCAGGCCTCATCTGCGCCGGCGGCGTAGGCCCGGATGATCAGTTCATCCATGGTGATATTCTTCCTGGTTGGGGAGAAAAGTAGCTGAGCTCTCGTGTCCTGTGCGATTAGTTCTATAGTCTAACTCTGGCCCTTTTTACTGCTGTCTACGTTCTGCCTTCTCGGCTTGGCTTTGGCCAGGCCTGCGGCGGCACGCCTTGGCAGCAGAAAAAATGACTCAGAATTTATACAACTAACTAACCGCACAGGACACTAGCGTATTTTTACCAGGAAGCAATTATGCTGTGGAACTGCCTGCGCAGTCAAATATTCTAAGCTTTTTCAGTCAATTTATCAGCGCCGGCTGGTCGGCTGAAAAGGTCTTGCAGTTTACGCGCTAGGCGAGTTGGTCCCTATTGATTTGCCGGTTTATTGCAATGGGATCGGAGGTCTGTATCTGGCGGCCCAGTTTTTAAACTTTGCCGGGAGTTTTTGAAAGTGCATGTAGTCTAAGCTTCCCTGCGTCCAATCTCCGCCCCATTCCCAACCGGCCTTTTTAAACGCCTGAACCACCTCGGATTCAGCTGTCAGCGTTCCCGGCGCCGCGGGCACATGGGCCGCGCCAGGCGGGATAATGAGTGAGCCTTTGATATAAGGGTTTTGGCGGGGATTGATATCGATGGCCAATCCCAATGCGTGCATGGACAAACGTGCGCCAGCGACGATCGGTCGCCAGACATATCCTGAACTGTTGTTGGTGTCAGGGGACAGCCCGTAAGGGCCTTTTTCCTGGATCCGGGGATGGGCAATCGGCAGCGCCGATGCAATGGGAAAATGACTGATTCTGATGGTCTCGAAAATGTTGCGGATGTCATTTGCCAGGGCGTGGTGAATGACCACCTGCCCCTGGTGCAGGTTGCCGTCGAATCCGTAATAGCGGACCGGAACCACCACCAGTTGCTGCTGTATATCCGCGCTGACATCAGGCGGTTGATGGCTATAGATGGCCTGTTCTCTGCTGAGTTGGCTGTCAATCCGCAGCGGACTGCAGCCGATGTGGAGCAGTAGTAAAAGCAGGGGCCAGTAACGGTACAGACTTTTCATCATGGGCACTGTGAAATGATCAGGTAAATGGTGACTGTTCTCTCGGGAACAGCAGGCATTCTAACAGAAACGGCGTATTCTGCAGCAGCTTTCTCCGTTGAAAAAATGTGACAGCCAGCGGGGGATTTTACCCCTTAGCGGACCGGGGCGTATGTTGCCCTCTGATCAAGGGCGGAAAACTGTGGCACCGTATTTTTCATAATGTGAGCGGCGGGTAGTGGCCTGGAAATGAGATAGCCTTGGGCCTGATCACAACCAAGCAGCCTGAGGGCATGCAAAGTTTCCTGGTTTTCAACTCCTTCGGCGATGACGTTCAGACCGAGGCCATGGGCCAGTTCCACCGTCGATTTGATAATGATCCGATCCTGTTCGCTGCAGAGCATGTTCTGGACAAACGACATGTCTATTTTCAGAGCTTCGATGGGCAGCTTGTTCAGCAAGGTCAGGGATGAATAACCGGTCCCGTAATCGTCGATGGAAATGCTGATACCCAGATCGACGATGCGGCGAAGAACTTTCCCCGCGCTGTTCGGATCGGCGATAATTGCAGTTTCGGTCAGCTCAATTTCCAAGGCTCCCGGTGGAATGGCATATTCGGTAAACAGTTCTTGAAGCAGGTCCGGTAGCCCCTGATCCAGCAGCATTCGGGGGCTTAGGTTGACCGCAATGGGGATTGGCCGGCCGGCATCGGCCAGTTTGCGCCACTGGCGTATGCACATGGTGAAAATGACCTGGGTTAGCGGTGCGACGATATCGCTGTTTTCCGCATAAGGGATGAACCGGTTCGGCGGGATCATCCCTTTGTCCGGATGGTCCCAGCGGACCAGGGCCTCATAGCCAACCAGGTGGAAAGTGTCGAGGGCTATTTTCGGCTGATACACCATCATCAATTGAGCGTTGTTGATGGCATAGTGCAATTCGGACATCAACTGCAGTTGCTCTTGAGAATGCAGGTCCTGGGATTTTTCGTAAAAGCGGATATCGTGGATGTCTCCTTTCGCCAGATACATGGCCACATCTGCTTTGCGCAGAAACTCAGACTCTGAATCACCGTGTTCCGGATAGCAGGAGATTCCCAAGCTGGTGCTGATGGTAATTTCGAGTCCCATGACATGAAAGGGATAGCTGAAAAGATCAATAATGCGCTGGGCCAGCTGGGAGATCTCATCGCTATCGTCATAGGCCGGCAGCAAAAAAACAAACTCATCACCACCCAGGCGGGCAACTTCAATATTTGCAAGTTTCTTTTTAAAGCGCGCGGCAAGGTCTTTCAGCAATTGATCCCCGGCCTGATGCCCCAAGGTGTCATTGATCTCTTTGAATTTATTCAGATCCATCAGCGCAATGGCAAATTTTTCACCCTTGGTTCTTGCCTCTGCCAAGCGCTGATCAAGCAGGGCCTTGAACCAGTGGCGGTTCGGCAGGTCGGTCAGTGAATCGTGGGTGGCCTGGTAAGTGAGCAGGTCTGCGTTGCGGACTGCACGGGTCACGTCCTGAACGACGGATAACACCCCGCGCACCTGGCCGGTCTCGTCCCGCAAGGGGGTGTTGGTCCAGTCGCAGATGATCTCTTGTCCAGTTTTGGTGCGATTTTTCCCGCGGCGGTGGGCGGTCTCGTCACCTGCCATCAATTTGGCCTTGACCGCGTCGGTTTTGGGTATCATTTCTGGCGGAACGATAATGTCGTAAGGGTGTTTCCCGAAAGCTTCTGCCTCGGAGTAGCCGAATATTTCTTCTGCTGCTTTGTTCCAGTGGGCGACCTTGAAATTCTTATCCCAGGTGATGCAGCCCAAGGGCATGCGATTGACCAGTAATTTCATCTCCTGGCCGTAGGTGTCGGTTATTTTTTCGTGTAGCTTTTGGCTGGTAATATCCTTGAACAGGACCAGCAACTCGTTGAGTTCGCCATTATCGTCCAGGGCGGGGCTGACACTCATGCTGAGCCACTTGCCATGCTCGGTGTGGAAAAAGTCTTTGCGTAATGGCTGTTTGGTCTGAAAAACTTCTTCGCAGGGGCAATTGAGGCAGGGAGCCTGGAGGTCAAACAGAGAATAGCATTTGTTGCCAATGATGTCCCGGCTGTGGCAGCCGAAATACCGATAACCGGCCTCATTCATGTGAATGATCTGATGTTCGCGGTCCTGTAGATACATGACTTCGGACATCGTGTTCAAGACTGTTTGCAATAACTGGTACTGGCTTCTTTTATTCACGAAACCCCCTCATTGGTGGGTGAAAGAACAGAGAAGTCGAGTCCTGAAGTATATTAATGCAGTCTAAGGGTTAACTTTACGTGAAAGTCGGTTATTTATCAAGGAATTAGTGATCTGACCTCGAACCGAATGAGTTGGTATGCCTTTTGGCTGGAAAAATCGTCGGCAAGTTTCTTCCCAACCTATCGGAGGATTGCTCATTATCTGGCTGAACCGACCACAACCGTCCATTCCCGAATTCGCCAGGCCGGGACCAGCCCGTTGACCACATAGGGATCATTGCTGACAAACTCCTCAATGATTGCTTTATCTTCAACCTTGAAGACGATTGCGGCCCCATCTGCAGGGTTTGCAAAAGCTCCTCCCAAAAGCAGTTCGCCACGGTTGGCATAGTTTTGCACATGGGCCAGGTGAGCTTCCCGAAAAGGGGTCCGCAATTCCAGAATGTTGTCGATATAGTCGTAGAAGAGTAGGAAGTACATGAAAATCTCCTTTTTGGATCGGTATTTAAGAACGCGGGATTATTTGTAGCCATTTTACACTAGTTTCCATCCGGAAACGGCTTTTTTCCGCTGTAGCAGCGTCAATTTGCAGGCTGACTTGTGTGGCGTAACGGTGTACGCCTCCGCACAAGCCCTTGATTTCCTTGCCACAACGGAAAACTGCTCGTTTCCTATCTGAAAACTTAATTATTGTCATCCGGAGTTTCCGGATGACAACTACACTAGGTAAAGCAGGTTTGCTGGAGGTGGCTTGATAAAGTTTGAACCGTTCCCGGGACGCGATGGATGGACACGCCAAGGGTTTTGAAGAACAGATCAAAGGGTCAGTTTTCAGGCTTCGGTTGAAATGAACATAAATTTGAAATCGTGCTTCGAACCCTGAAATCGCAACCGGATACGAGGCTGCGGCTTGCCGATGATAAAGAGGGTTTTGCAGTGACCAACCCCGGCGGCGCAGTCGATATTATAAATTCATCAGATTGAACCGGATCCTGATTTTTTTTGAACCTGATCTCCTCAACCCTTCTTTCTCATATAAGCGAGGGAAGGCCGGAACTTTGAACCATTTTGCAACGGTGCCTCAACAGAAATGATTGCTCTTCCGAGAGTTGAAAAAAGAGCCCTTCTTCAATACCCACAACTCAAGCCATTTGCAAGCCTGCAAACTTGGGCTGTTCAAGGCGTGACGCTGCCTTAGTGCTAAGGGAAGAGTCAGGAAATTTTTCGATGCACTCCCGATAATACATGCTGGCGGCATTGATAAGATCCATGCTCTCCAGAATTCGGGCGCACTGAAACAGAGCTTTCTCCAGCATTGCCGGTGGCGTCAGTTTATTTTGGCAGACAGATTCCAGGCACTGGGTCGCTGCCTCTAAATCGTCATTGCGATGAAAAATATTTGCCAGGCGGAACATAGTGTCCGAATCAAGTCCTTTGTAATAGACCGTGTAATATTCATGGAAGACCATCATTGCTTCTTCCTGATTCTCCAGGATTAATTTTGGAATTACTTTGCGATAGAGCTCATTACCCTCTTCTGTTGCGGTAAACTTTGAGCGCAATCGCGCCAGCAGCAGGAGAGCCTCCGTATTTTCGGGATCTTTTGTCAGCAGCAAGCGCAGGGATTCTTCACCTTTTTCAAGGTCACCTGCCCCGATTTGAGCATTGACCGCCTGATTGCCGAGTTCAATATGACGTTCCAGAATGGCCTCCTTGTTAATGCGGAACATCATCGCCAGCAGGGTTCCGCATAGGATGCCGCCGATATGAGCCCAATGCCCGACGTTTGAACTGCTCGATCCATGGACCTGCTCGATTCCGCCACTAAGGTCGGCCAGGAAAAAGAGGCCGATGATGACCAGGGAGTTCAGCCGTATTTTCAGACTGACCGGAAGAATCAGGGAAAAGATTCCCAGAATCGGTAACGGGAAGACCATGCTTTTAAAATAGCAACGTACCGCAAAAATTCCCATGACCCCGGCAATGGCGCCAGAGGCGCCAAGGATGTGAGCAGGCGATCCTGTCAATTTGCAGCTCAGCAGGTACAGTAGATTGCCGCCGATACCGCTGATCAGGTAAAAGGCAAGCAAACGCCGCGGACCGATACGTCTTTCGACCATGGTCCCGACTGCCCAGAGGAAGAGCATGTTGCCCCACAGATGGCCTTGCCCGGCATGGAGAAAAAGGGATGTGAAGAGGCTGAGCGGAACATTGACCGGAGTCGGGGCATAGGGGAGAAAGATCAGGTTGTTACTTATTAACTCGGGGGAGACAGATAGCTCGAACAGATAGAAAATCAGTATGTTGGCAAGGATCAAGTTGTAGGTCACCAGCGGAATGTACTGTTGCTGCCGTTCCTCTTTGGCATACATGACCGGCATGAAAGTTATGTGCTCGCTCAGCAGTTGCGTGGCTGATTGGCCTGTTACTGTGGCCTGCAGCCGGATGTAAAGCAAAAACACGACCGGGAATAACAGCATGAAGAGCGGTAGAAGATTGCTGAGCAGTCCTTGCACGAGGATAATCAGGCTGATGACGGCAAACGCTTTAAGAATGAATAGCTGCTCGGGATGGACCTCAAAATAGGTTTTGGTGGCTTCCTCCTGCTTGGCCTGATCAGGACCATCCGTGGCGGCGCGACGCGCCTTAACTGCTTCGTAACGGGCAAAAATCACCCCGCATTGCTGACAGGTATCTTCGGTCTGGTTGGCGCTGAAACATTTCGGGCAAGATCGGCCTGCGGGAGGAGGCGCGTGAGCGGGTTCGGCCTGGGGAATGGTCTGAGTTTGTTGCCTTGCAGCAGGAGAGGTTTCCACTATAACGTCACATAGCAGGCCGAACTGATCAAAATAATTTTTATAGCGATTGGCTTTGATCTCATCCAGCCCTTTCTTCAGGATGACTTTTCTCCCTGAGAGGATTTTTTCAATCGCTGCGGGCTGGTATCGACATTTTTGCTCCAGGTTTATTCGTGCTTCCTGTTCGTCGGTGTCTAAGGCCAGGTTGCCGCTGAATACAACCTTGTAGGTTTTGTCGCTCATTTATTTACTCGTTGTGTTAGGGGTAACGACGTGCCTTATTCATGGTTCCCAGATAGTTTAGGGCAGGCTAGGGAAAGGAACCATCCACTGATTCAGGATCAGGAAAAATCCTGTTTTTCGTCGAGGAATATTTTTCAGATTGGGGCAAAAGAAAATAAAGATTTACTCGTGGTAAAACATAAAAAAAGCCGCAGTCAAATCCAATTTTCCAACGGCTTTTATTTATTTTGATCGATCTTTTCAAGTCCCCACCTCCAAGAAACATCAACCTTGAAGCTAAACTAATAAAAATAAACGTACAATTCAAGAATTAAATTGGGCTATCCAGGCGTTCCCTAATGGTATTTTTGGCGAAGGAAGTCAGCTGATTGTGGCGGATTCAGGAAAGTCTCGTAGCCTTATTTACGAAAGACAATCATGCTAATTTTGCATGATGTCCCGGACAAATCACAAGTTCTTGCCCGGGACATCTGTTTTGATCTGTTCCCTCCTGAATGTATTGACGCTTCAGATTTCTTGGATACTGGCCCGGCCCCCTACGCTTAGCGTTCCAGAGCTTCTTTTATATTCATATTCCCCTGCCTTAGATTTGCGATCAACCCTTTGCTGAAATTATTCGCCAGGCAATAAAGAATCGCCGCAGCGACATCGGCGCGAGAAATGATTCTTTCATCGGGAGTGGTCGGAAGATTGGTGCTTATCTTCCCGGTTTCCGGCTCATCCGTCAACCTGGCCGGGCGCAGGATACTGTAGGGTAGGCCGCTGTTTTTGAGGTACTCGTCCGCGGCAAACTTGGCGACCAGGTAATGTTTGATGGCCGTAGGTCCGCTGTCGGGGTCGGCAGCGTTCATGCTACTGATCATGACAAAATGTTCAAGTCCTTTTGCTTTGGCGTAATTAACGGCTTTAATCGCACCCCACAGGTCGACAAGCAGGGTTTTGTCGGCCCCGGTCGTTCCTCCCGAACCGGCGCTGAAGACTACTTTGTCGCAACCTTCAAACGCCGCTGAAAAATCACTTTCCAGATCGCCGAGAACGGCTTCGGCACCAAGGTCTTCAAATGCCTGGACCTGTTCCGGGGTTCTGACCATGACACGAAAGGGGAGGTCTTCTTTGATCAGTAGCCGGGTCAGAAGCTGGCCGATTTTGCCGTTGGCGCCGATGAGAAGGATTTTTTTCATGGATTGGCTCCTTGTTTAATCGATTGTCTTTAGAAGGTGAAAATAGGTTAGCCGGGTTTTGGGAAAGCATAGCATGGGAGAGTTCTTTGTGGTTCTGACAATGGCCAAATCCCCCTTAATCCCCCTTTGCTAAAGGGGGAAATGGAACAGGCAGAAAATTCTTTATGATTGATGGGAGCAAACAAAGCAGATAACCACTCCCCCCCTTTGAAAAAGGGGGGCTGGGGGGGATTTATATGGTCTTTCCGGTAACGCCGTAAGCATCCGATACTTCAAGACTAAAAATCTTTAGATATCAAGCGAAGGTTATGATGGTGTCATGCTCCTTCCCCCTTCGATGGGGGAAGGTTGGGATGGGGGTGAAACAACCACCACCCAAAGCCGCCCACGAAGAGACATAACGTCGTCGACTGCGCAAAACAGCAAAGCCCCTGCTGTCGACAGGGGCTTTGGAAAAATGGTCCTTCTCAATGAAGAGAAGGCTCTATGTTAATCCGTCCTTCAATGTCTGATCTCAATCTTCTTGGGTTTGGCGGCCTCAGCTTTGGGGATGATCAGCTTAAGCACACCGCTGTTCAGTTCGGCCGTGGTTTTGTCGGCATCGATACGGTCAGACAGTTTGAATTGACGGTAGTAGTTGGCGGAAGAAAACTCCCGCAACAGAGCTTTGCCCTTGGTTTCGCCATGCACGTCCCCTTTGATGGTCAAAACTCCATTCTCCAGGTTGATGTCGAGCCCGTTCTTGTCGACCCCAGGCATGTCGGCCAGCAGGGTCAGGTTTTCTTCAGTTTCAAATATGTCGACGGCGGGCACCAGCGTCCGTCCTGTCGAACGGGTTGCCTCACGTGGTTCAAGATTGTTGTTATGGTATTTTGCCATTTCTTGCGCAGTCATGGTTGTCCTCCTTACTCTTTGTTATCTGTGACTCTGTCCGTAGGCCATTGCTGTGTTCGGGATATGTTTAATTGGCGCGGACAGAGATTTTTTTAGGTTTTGCCTGTTCCTGTTTGGGCAGCGTGATCAGCAGCAAGCCGTTGCGATATTCGGCATCAACCTTGCCGGAATCGATATTGTCCGGCAGTTCGATGCTGCGCATGAACTTGCCTGCGCCCCGCTCATGGCGATGCCAGGTGCCATTCTCGATTTTGTGTTCCTTGCGCTCACCGGACAGGGACAACGTCCCCTGCATGACATTGAGGTCAAGATCCTGCGGATCGATTCCCGGAACCAGGGCTTCAACATAATAGTTGTTTTCGTCCTCACTCAGGTTGAAGCGCGGATAATCGCCTGTGCCGATTCCCGGCAGGAAGGACGGTTGTGTAAAGCCCATGCCGACGCCGCGAAACGCGTTATCAAGTTCCCTGCGAAGTTTATCCATTTCCTGAAACAGATCCCATTGTGCCATAGCGTCCTCCATCTTCATCGTTCTCTTCGAATGTTCAGTTTTCCGCCGGCTGTTGTGCCGTGCTGCCATTCTTAATATCAAATCCTGTGCCAACCGGCAGAGATTTTTGTGCTGCAAAAAAATTGTATTTAATTCAGAGGGTTATCTGCAGTATCGGGGGCCCGGAGAAATTGTCCGCCGGGCGGGTGTCGCAGCGGACTGTCGCAGCGCTGTTGCCTGCGACAATCACTGGAACGTCGCACCCCGCTTTCGCCAGCTGGCAACCTGCCGGATTTGTTGACATCTCTTCTTGGCACGGCTTTTGAGAAGAATAAGCGTCAGAACGTCATTCAGTATGACCGGCGTTTAACATATAAGAATAAGAATCGGAGGTTAACCAATGGGAAAAATAATCGGAATTGATTTAGGAACAACGAATTCATGTGTTGCCGTTCTTGAAGGCGGCAAACCAAAAGTCATAGAAAACAGTGAAGGGGCGCGTACCACGCCATCTATTGTGGCTTATGCCCACGGGCATGATGTCCTGGTCGGACAATCGGCCAAGCGGCAGGCGATCACCAACCCCCGCAACACCTTGTTTGCCATCAAACGGCTGATTGGGCGCCGCTTTGACGATAAGATGGTTGCCAAGGATAAAGACATGGTTCCTTATCTGATTGTGCGGGCTGATAATGGTGACGCCTGGGTCGAAGCCGGCAATAAGCGGGTTTCCCCGCAGGAGATCTCTGCCAAGA
>CAXXJU010000010.1:0-396910 GCA_963668145.2 Geopsychrobacteraceae bacterium | reverse complement strand
CACCGGTTTACCGCAAAGCTGACGCTCGATGCCGACGATGGCGCCGCAGAGCAGCCCGCTGAACAACCCGTCCATTCCAACGGCGCGATGCTTAACCACAAATTTTTGCTCCACCATAGCCCTCCGAATCCAAGGTTTTGTGCGGGAAAAGGCTTTATTATGCCTGCGCCGCGGCAAAGATGCAACTGAAACCATTGCCGCAAGCCTTACCCAACGCATAGAGAAAGTAATTCACCTCATCGATTCATACATACACTTGGCCTTAAACAATTATTCTCAATATATTCAAGTTATTAAGAAACATCCCCTGGATTTCCACGGATTTGCGGCCACTGGCCTGTATGTTCCTTTCATACGTCTGAAAATCTTTTTCAGCGCTTTTTGCCCCTACACAAAATCTATTTTCTCAATTAACTTCAATCAGTTATAGATATTTACAAAAATCTTTCCAAAACTTGGCACATTCTCTGCTGTATCTATGGTCAAACAGAATAAAAACCCACCCACACACAGTTTGCATATAGGAGGACACCATGAAAAGAACATTACGCAATACGCTGATCGCCCTGATCGCATTCTCTTCTTCCGCTCTTGCTGCCGGCTCGACCGGTGCCGGGGAAGGGAGCCTGCTGCTCTCATTGTTTATCGGCTTCTTTACCCTGATCGTGGTTCTTCCAACTGGTTCCGGCCGTTCTGATGCTGGTCGGGATGCTCAGAGGGATCTTTGGTCGGGATCGGAAAGAGATCTCCAGCTATTAAACTGAATTTTAACCGGCCTGCGGCCCGCCCGGGCCGCAGGTTGATGAGAATTTTTTCTAACCATCGCTAACCACGCATCAAGACCAGTTTTGAATAAGGAGAACACCATGAAAGCTTTTTTCGCCACCCTGTGCCTGACCCTTGCCGCCGTGCCCGCTTTTGCCGTCGATACCACAAAAACCTATACCAGCGGGCCTGCTGGTTCTGCTCTTCGTCGGCTTCTGCGCATTGATCATTGTCGCCCAATTGATTCCTGCCTTACTCGCTTTATTCGGCATGACCAAGGCTGTCAGCCAGGGCAGAAACTATAAAGCGGTCCCTGTCAGCAGCAGGAAATAAACTTTTCCGGCAATGGCGTCACCCCCGTGAAAACATCTGGCGATGAAAGCCCGGTGTTTTCACGGAGCATTGTTTAACGAAATTTTGTCTGCACCAGCCCTTCAGATTCCCGTTCAACCTGAATAATCAGCAGCTTCCGAAACAGCTCGTCATAAAACAGCCCCCTTCCTCCTAACGACCGGAAGGCCTGTCCGGAGATCGTGGCAGGCACAGTCCAAGTCCGGCCGGTTTTAAAAAGGTGGTCTGGTAGTGCGGATTTTCTGAAGAAATCCCCCCCTAAGTTATGATAAAATCCTTTCATATTTGCGAGTATTGCCTCAGGACGAGCCTAAACCATTCGGTTCGCCCCTCCCCATGCGTGAAATCCGCCGAGGATCTTGTGGTTAAGGTCCCGGATCTTATTAACCCACGACCGACTTGAAAGGCTGGCAATGCCACAACCTCTCGACCAGACTGCATTTCATTCCAAGGCGTTTTCCTTTCTGGAAAAACTCCTGGAAAAGGTTGATCAGCCAGAACAGTTTCCAGGGTTTGCTGCAGGAGAATTTCGACGTTTAAGCGGGGCGCAAGAGGTTGCCATCATTGCGTGCCTGGACCCGGCTCATGGGCATGAGCACCGGGTTCTCGCCCATCACCCCGCAAAAAAAGCGGCGGCGGCGTGGTCGAAAATCAGGCACTGTTTCGATTGATCAGTTGCCTTCACCACAACGAAGAGATTCAAATCCTTTCCCCCGCACAGGACACCCCGGCAACGGCACCGCTCCAACAGCTGGGAGTCGGATTAAGCATGGCAATCCCCTGGTTGCGGCCGGAGTTCGGATCGGTGGGCTGCTGCTGTTCGACCTCCCGGACCGGCAACAGGCTGAGAATCTAAGCATTATTTTCAAGTCCATCTCCCAGGTGGTCAGTCTTGCACTGGCGCAGTTCCCTGCACTTTGAAGCTCAGGAAGACCTGATCAGCAAACGCTCTGCGGAATTGGAAAAGCAACGCCAGTCCCTGCAGGCCTTCTTTGACAATGAACTGGTCGGCATGGTGCGCCGGGACATCGACAATAACTATCTGGACGTCAATCAACGCTGGATTGAGATGCTCGGCTATCCCCGCTCCGAGCTACTGCGCCTCAAACCGCAGGATATCATTCACCCGGACGATCTGTTGGAACGACAAACCCATGAGCAGCAGCTAAAGCAGGTTCGGTCAGAACGTTCCGCTCTCCACCCGGCGCTATCTCCGCAAGGACGGGTAGCCTGTTCTGGGGCGATGTCTCGGCAACCGGCCTGTACGACCCTGTGGATAATTATGTCGGGCAATGATCAGCCTGATTGTCGATGTGACCGACCAGCACGAGGCCTTAACCCGGCTGCAGGAAAGCGAAAAAAAATTCAAAGCGCTGCTCAATAACCAGAAGGACGCCGTCATTCTGCATAAGATTCTGCCGTCCGGTTTACGCCAAATTTACTGAGATCAACAATGCCGCCCTCGACCGCTAATGGCTACACCCGTGAGGAGCTCCTGAACATGACCATGGCAGACTTGGCCATCCAGGAGATCATCGAAGAACATAAAACGTCCGATACTCTTAACAAACTTCTCAAAGACGGCCACGGCATGTTTGAGTCGGTCCATATTGCCAAAAGCGGCGAAAAGAATCCCCGTTGAAGTCAGCGCGACAATTGTCGAATATCAGGGTGGAAAAGTACTTCCTGTCCACCGCCCGAGACATCAGGGAACGCAAAGCTGCGGAGCAGACCCGGCGGCACCTGGAAGAACAGTTGCGACAGAAATACAAAATGGAAGCAGGTCGGACTGCTGGCCGGGGGCATGGCCCACAATTTCAACAACAGCCTGGGTATCGTCCCTTGGCAACGTCGAGTTGGCCACCAAGAAACTGACCGTGCCTGCAGAAGCCGAAAAGTTCCTCGACCATGCCAAAACAGCACTCCTGCATACCCGCAGCCTGGTCAGGCAGATCCTCACTTACAGCCGGCAAGAGACTCATGAACAGGGTGCCCTCGCAATTGGCCATGATTGTCGAACAGACGATCATGCTGATGAAGTCAACCATTCCTTCCAGCGTCAACCTGATTTACCGGCCACCGGAGCAGCCGGTGGTGATCATGGCCGATTCGGCGCGGATTCAGGAAGCGCTCGTCAACCTGTGCAATAATGCGGTCCATGCCATGAACGAAAAAGGCGACCTGACCATCAGCCTCGATTGTCTGGACATGAGTCAGCAACAGATCCCGCTCCAGGCTGCAAGCCCTCCGGGACACTACGCCCGACTCAGTGTCATCGACACCGGCTGTGGCATGAGCAACGATATTCTGGATAAAATTTTCGACCCGTTTTTCACCACCAAAAGCATCGATCAGGGCACGGGGATGGGGCTTGCTACGGTTCAGGGTATCATTGACCAGCATACCGGTTTCACCAAGGTCAACAGCAACCTGTCCACCGGCACCACTTTTGAGCTTTATTTCCCGCTCCTCACCGAGCAGCATGATCAACTGGCAACTCCTCCGGAAAAACATATGCCGGGGGGAACCGAGCACATTCTGTTTGTTGATGACGATGCCATGCTGACGGAACTCAGTGAAGTCATGCTGTCCGACATGGGCTATCGGGTTTCAACCTCAACCGACAGCCGCCGGGCACTCCAGTTGTTTTGCAGTGCCCCGACCACGTTTGATCTCTTGATTACCGATCAGACCATGCCCGGCTTAACCGGTTTCGAACTGATTCAAGAGGCTTTGAAGATCCGCCCGAACCTGCCAACGATCCTCTGCACCGGCTATAGCAGCAAGATTTCCGAGCAGGACGCAAAACTCATGGGGGTTAGCGCTTATTGCATGAAGCCCTTGGAGATGATGGACTTTTTACAAACAGTCAGGACCGTTCTGGATCAGACCCGGAACAATCTATAACCGCGTAGCCGCCGATGATTGCCTGTCTCAAAACTGGTTGACCCTGGGGTCCCGCTGCCTCTTGGGAAGAGTGAGAAAATTGATAACAACAGCAAGGTGCGATTATGCCACGAGCTAACACCAGTTTGACCAGAAGTATCAATGTCCGCCTGCTCCTTAGCATCATTGTTTCCATTTTGACCATCGGTCTGCTTTGGTTTGCCTCCGGTTATCATCAACTGAGGACCGAAAAACATTTTTTCCGCGAACAGGCCAGACAGCGGCAGATGGAGATCCAGAAGGAACGGGTGCAGAGCGTCCTGAACCTGATCGAACAGGAGCGCGCCCAGTTTCAACAGCAGAACATCGGCCATTTGCGGGCGCGGACCAACGGCGCCTATAGCGTCGTAGCAGGCATTTACCATCAGGCC
This sequence comes from Geopsychrobacteraceae bacterium, assembly GCA_963668145.2. Lineage (GTDB taxonomy): Bacteria > Desulfobacterota > Desulfuromonadia > Desulfuromonadales > Geopsychrobacteraceae > Seleniibacterium. The sequence continues at coordinate 392,477 of CAXXJU010000010.1, read as the reverse complement.
AAAAACAGCCTCCCCACGCTGCAGATTGAAGAACTGGCCAAGGCAGCGTTAAGGGACGCACGTTATAACCAGGGGCGAGGTTACTTTTTTGCCCTCCGCGCGGATGGCACTGTAGAACTTTACCCGCCGGATCCGAACCGGGAAGGACAGAATGCAACCGCATTGCAGATGCTGACCGACCAGCCGTTAGCGGAGCTACTGCAAAAGGTCCGTGAACAGGGCGAGGGCGTCTATGAATACACCTGGACCGCGCCGCAGCCACCTCATCGCCAGGCTCACAAGATCTCCTATGTCAAATATTTTGCCCCCCTCGACTGGATAATCGGCTCGGGTGATTTATCGACTGATGCGGAAACCGCATTGCAGAACGACCTGGTTGAACGCATCGAAAAAATCCGCTTCGCTGACGGTAGCTACATTTTCATCACCAACTTTGCCGGAGTCAGCCTGACCTATCCCGCTAAAGACCGGAATATGTATGATGCAACGGACCAAAACGGTCTGAAAATTGTCCAGGAATTCATCAAGCTGGCCAAAGCTGGGGGCGGTTACCTCAGCTATGTCATGCCCCCCCTCAAGGGCGAGCGCGCAGAACCGAAAATCAGCTATGTTGCCGGGATTCCTGATTGGCAATGGTATATCGGCACGGGAAACTTCGTTGCCGACCTCGATGCCGAAACCGCCCAGATGTTGACGGCTCAACAAACTGACATCAACTTAAAAATGGCGGTTATTGTTGCTTTGCTCTGTCTGTTCCTGGTGGTCGGCGGGTATGTTTCCCGCCGACTCGGCAAGGACGTGACAGACTGCTTCAACAAATTTCAGAACTTTTTCAACCGCGCCTCGCACGATCCCGCCCCCCTTGATCCGGCTGAAGCAAATTTTGCCGAATTCAAGACTCTGGCCAGGGCTGCCAATCTGATGCTCGAAGATCGCCGACATTTCGAACAGGAGGCCGCCGAATATCGTGATCAACTCCGCAATATCATCGATGCCATGCCTTCAATTTTGGCGGCCGTCGATGAGTATGGCGGCGTTATCCAATGGAATACTTACGCGACCGAACATACCGGGATCGGTCAGGACCAGGCCTGCGGAGAAAAGATTGACCAACTGCTCCCGTATCTCGGTCAGCATATCGAGGAGATCCTTGCAACCTGTCGTCAGCATAAAAACTTTCAGCAGAGCGTTCAGGTCCGCTCAAACGGTGACTTCAGGAGCGTCAATATTTCCGCTTACCCGCTCAGCAACCAGGCTCCGCTGCGCTTCGTCATCCGGATCGATGACATCACCGAACAGGTCCGCATCGAAGAGATGATGGTACAAACCGAGAAAATGCTCTCCGTCGGCGGCCTCGCTGCCGGGATGGCCCATGAGATCAACAACCCCCTCAGCATTATCAGTCAGGCGGCCCAGAACGCCCAGCGCAGGCTGTCACCGTCGTTACCGGCCAATCGGGAGATTGCCGCTCAACTGGAGATCGACCTGACCAGGCTCCAGGACTATCTGGAGCAGCGGGGAATCTACTCTTTTCTCCAAAATATCGGTCAGGCCGTTGAAAGAAGTGCCGAAATCGTCCAGAACATGCTCAATTTCACCTCTTCCTCAGCCTCCCAGAGAGAGATCTGCTCCCTGGAGCAAACCGTGTTAAGTGCCCTTGAATTGGCAAAAAACGACTATGACCTCAAGAAAAAATACAATTTCAGGAACATTCACATTAGCACCTCGTTCCCTGCCGAACTGCCACTGGTCATTATCAACCGGATGGAAATCGAGCAGGTCTTTTTCAACCTGTTCAAAAACGCCGGCCAGGCCATGAGCGAAGTGAAGCGTCCCGACTTCCATCCGGAAATAAAGATCGTCGCCACCACCGACCGTAAATATATCAACCTGGAGGTCAGTGATAACGGGCCGGGCATTCCCGATCACATCAAATCCAGGATTCTGGAGCCGTTTTTCACCACCAAGGAGGTCGGAATCGGCTCCGGGTTGGGTCTGTCCGTAGCTTATTTCATCATTGTCAAACGCCACAAAGGACAGTTCCTGATTCACTCGGAAGTCGGCCAAGGCTCCACCTTCAGCATTTTCCTGCCCAGGGAGAATGAAGATGCCCAATGACCACAGGTTAGAGGATTATCAGGTTCAAAAAATCCTTCTGGTCGACGATGAAGTCGATATTTGTGAAAATCTGGGCGCCTTTTTCGAAGACTACGGTTATCAGGTCACCCTTGCCCATAACGGCCGTGATGGCCTTGAGGCCTTTTACGCGGCCCCGCCCGACCTGGCTATTCTTGACCTGCATATGCCAGTGATGTCGGGGCATACCATGCTGACCAGTATCGCTGCCAGTCATCCGGAAATCCCCAAACTGATCATTTCCGGAGTGGGCCTGATTAGCGAAGCGATGCAGACCATCTCCGAAGGGGCCTGGGACTTTATTTCCAAACCCTTGAATGATCTGGATGTCCTGCTGCATAAAATCAAACTGCTCCAGGAAAAAGCCTCCTTGCTCCGGCAGAACCGCTTGTATCAGGAGCATCTGGAACAACTGGTTGAGCAAAAAACCGGTGCCGTCAAGAGCCTTAACCTGCAGCTGATGGAAACCCAGAAGGAATTGGTGTCCAAACTCAGCGACGTTATTGAAACCCGCTCCAAAGAAACCGGCAATCATGTCCGCCGGGTTGCGGATATCTCCCGGCTGCTCGCCCTGGCCTACGGCCTCGATGTGCAGCAGGCTGACCTGCTGCGGATGGCCTCTCCTCTTCATGATGTCGGTAAAATTGGCATTCCGGACGCCGTTCTCAACAAGCCGGGCAAACTCACTGCCGAGGAATTTGAGCTGATCAAGACCCACACTATCATCGGCTACCGGATGCTTAACAATTCCACCCAGCCGATTATCAAGGCCGGTGCGATCATTGCCCGGCAGCATCATGAACGCTGGGACGGAAGCGGCTATCCACTGGGCTTAAAGGGGGAAGAGATCCACATTTTCGGCCGTATTACCTGCCTGGCCGATAACTACGATGCGCTCCGTCAGAAACGGCACTACAAAGACGCCTGGAGCCGTGAAGCGACGCTGTCCTACATTCTCGACAACTCGGGCAGCTTTTTCCAACCCGCCCTGGTCGCCATCCTGGCCGAGCGCATCGATGAGGTCGAAGATATCCTCAGGACTTACCTCCAGCCGGAGGCTGTCGTTTAGCAGGCCGTTTTCAAACAGCCTGACAGCCTTCTCTCAACCCAGCGGTTGGGATGGACAGCGCACTTTCTTGCCGCAGCTGCAGAACCGCTGCGACGTTGCTGCTGCAGTTTGGCCCGGCTTCTCCCGGGACCAGCTCCGGCGCGTCAGCTGCAGAACATCTGCCCGGCTAAGCCCGATATCCTTGAGCATCCGATCATCCATTTCCAGCAGGTAACGACGGTGCAAAGCACGCTCCCGGCGCTCCCGGGAACGCTCTAATAGTTTTCTGAACCAGTTGAAAAAACCGCCTCTGTTGCTGTTGTTCGAGTCGTGCATGATTGCCTCCCTTCCGGTTATCCCGTTTTGAACCCGACGCCAGCTGTTGCCGGGCCAACCCCACGATCTTAGCTGAGCAGTGGAAACCAACGGTTGACAATAACTATGGGGCAGGCGATACTATTTATCAAACGAATTGATTTGATAGAAACTATCAAAATTTTTGATCAAAGACAGGACGAATATGCTGACCAACATTCCAACCGAACTGTTGCGAACATTTCTGGCCATTGCCGAAAACGGCAGTTTCAGTCAAGCGGCCGAACAAGTCAATCGAACCCAGTCAGCCATCAGCATGCAAATCAAAAAACTCGAGGAACTGCTGGAAAAAAAGCTGCTCAACCGCCAACACAAAACCACGACCCTGACCGCCGATGGCCAGGTGCTGGCCAACTACGCCAGACGGATCCTGCAGCTGAATGAAGAGGTGGTCTCAATTCTGCGCCGCCCGGAGCTCAGCGGCTGGATCCACATCGGCCTGCCCGACGACTACGCTCCGCGCTTTCTCCCGCAGGTGCTGGCGCGCTTTTCCCACTCCCATCCGCGGGTGCAGGTCAAGGTCACCTGTGAATCGAGTGTTGAGTTATTAAAGAAATTAAAACAGGGAGAAATCGACCTGACCGTGACCGCAAACTCTGCACCGGATTTTGAGGGCGGCCTCTTGCTGGGCCAGGAAACGACTTTCTGGGCTCATTCGCCCCGTCACCTGACCCATGAACTTAGGCCGTTGCCCCTGGCCTTGTTCTCCGGGACCTGCTGTTGGCGGCGGTGGGCAACCGCCGCGCTGGATCAGGCCCGGATCGATTATCGCATCGCTTATACCAGCTCCAGTCTGGTCGGCCTGCAGGCGGCGGTGACGGCTGGACTCGCGGTCACTATTCTCAGCCAAAGCGCATTGCCGCAAGAACTGAAACGGCTGCCTGCTGAAACGGGGTTGCCGGACCTTCCGCAAACATCGATGCTTCTACACAAAAGTCCTCAGGGCAATCAGGATCTTATCGAGGCTTTGGGGGCCCACTTTATGGATGCGTTCGGTAGTTGCCGGGAAGAGTTGGCTCTGGTTTGAGGTACTCCGGCAAGACATCAGCCGAAGCGGTAGATGCTCTGTCCCTGACTGTAGAATTCGACCGGTCCATCTTCAGACACCTTGACCACCCGGCCAAAATGGGATGCGGCCGAAGCGGCGGTGGTCCGGCCACCCCCGGTGATCAGGTCACTGACCTGGGAGGTATCGATGATCACCCCGGTATCGACCAGTTCACCTTTGCGATTGATCACGGTCAGGCCATCGGAAGAGAGGATACGGCTCAACTCTCCGGAGCGTTTGAGCGCCCCGATTTTGCGGCCGCGGACATGTCTTATCAAAGCCCTGCTCAACGGGTCGCGCCCACCCACCGAGCCTTTACGCAAGGCGTCCAGATCAGTGTCATCGTCAGCCACCAGCACCACGGTACCGTGGCGGGCCTTGGACAGCGCATAAATGGACCAGACCAGATGATCGATGGAGCGTTTCTCCAGTTTTCCATGCAGAAACTGGCGCATGATATCCGGATCGTAAATTCCCCAGTAACCTTTCCGCCACAGCAGCAGCTTGTCACTGTCGAGGACGACCTCGACCTCTGAGGATTTGTTGACATAAATCACAAAGGCGCCGTCCCCGGCCTTGCCAAGCAGAGAAACGGTTTCCCGATTGGCCAGCTGTTCGATATCGTCGCTCGGCCCCGGCGCACTGGTGCGCATGGTCCCTTTGATATTCATACGAATATCGCCAACGAACAGGGCCTGGCGTCCGTCGACAAAGCGATAGGAGAGGGGGTTACGAAAGAAATCCGCCGTGATCCGGCGACGATCTTCGCCCAGATCGATCCAGTCATAACGGGTCTTTTCCAAAGCGGCCAGAAAATCGTCGAGCTGAGTCCGATAGATCAGAAACCCGGTCGTAGCCGGAACCCCTTCGTAACGCTGATAGGACAATCCTTTGAGCAGCTGAAGCAGGCTCTGCACCGGCCAGAACACCCCTTTACGGTCACCACGGATATAGCGAGCCACGGCGATGTCGGTCAGCGAAGTCAGCAGTGCGGTGCGAAAATGGGCTGCGAGGCCTTTGGCTGAAAACCCGGCAAACAATCCTTCGAAAGCCCTCAGCAATTCTGCCATGAAGTTTCTTTCCGTCTCGGTAAAGCTCAACTCCTTCCGCCGCGCTCGAAACTGATAAGCGATCGTCTCTATTTCAAGGTCGACGACAATATCGTCCGCCTCGTCCACAGCTGACGCAGCTTCGTTCCGCTCACTCTCGGTGAGAGTGACTTTGGCTCCACCGAGGAAGGCGGAGAGATTGTTTTCAATGGCGCTAAAGGCTGATTTCGGCATAATCCCAGCTTGCCTTAAAGAGTCCTAAGGTTCAAGAAAAAAGCTTTGTTTTCCCAACAGGTTGTTTTTTTCCGATAAATTTAACCAGATCCTCCGCGCCGTTGGCGCGACTACAGCACGACCTCCGTGCCGTCGGTCAAGACCTCCAGCTCAAGCTCATCCAGACGGGCCAGCATCTGCGGTCCTAAATGAGTCAGCACCAACCGCCGACATCCCAAGCGTATCTGCTGCCTGAGCAAGGTTCGATAATCCAGATGCGCAGGGAGAGGGGCATCAAAGGCGCAGCATTCGGCGATCAGTAGATCTGCACCCTGGCTGAGGGGGAGCAGCGCTTCGGTCCATTCGGTATCACCCGTATAGGCGATGATCTTGGAGCCGATTTCCAGGCGCAGTCCGAAACAGTTGTCACTGCGGCCATGACGAACCTTGCCGCAGGTCAGCCGTAGACCGGGCTGGTGCAGGGGGCGGTCGGCCTCAAGTTCCTGCACCTCGACCGTAAAACCAAGGTCCTCCTGCAGAGTCCCCGGATAAAGCACTTCGGCCAGAGTATCGACGGCCTCGCCAAGCCCCGGCGGGCCGACCAGCACCAATGGCTTGGTTCTTTTGGCGGCATATTTCCCGTCCAGCAATAAAAACGGAATTCCCCCGAAATGATCGCCATGCAGATGACTGATGACCACCAGGTCAATATCCGCTGCGCTTAATCCGGCCAGGTGCAGTCCGCTGAGAACGCTGCACCCGCAATCGATCAACACACAGTGCTGTCCATCGGTCACATGAAAGCCACTTTGCAAGCGTCCGCCACTGCTGAAGGCATCGCCTGTCCCCAGGCAGCTGACCCTGACCTGCTTTGCGCTTGAAGGCATCCCGCTCCTCCTGCTCCTCCTGCTCCGAAAAGCAATTAAATAGTTTTCATCAGGAAACGGCCCTTTTCCGCTGTAGCGGTGTCAATCTGCGGGTTTTCTTGTGCGGCGTAAAGGACTACGCCTCCGCGCAACCCCTTGATTTCCTTGCCACAACGAAAAATTGCTCGTTTCCAATCTGAAAACTTAGCCGTTGCCCTTCGGAGTTTCCTATCTGAAAACTTTATTATTGTCTTCCAGTGTTTCCAGATGACAATTTAAATAATAACTTTACCAGTCATCGAGTAACAGAATCACCCCTTTTCGTGGTATTTTAGCATTGTTGCCGCTATCCTGTTCAGGTGTCCCCGACCACGAGGGAATCAAGCAAACTCTTTGCCAAACCGGGGGCTGAACAATCAATAGCCCTGGCTTTTTAGCCTGAAAAAGTTCCTAAATGGGGTTTTCACCATTCTGCCAGGAGGAATATGCAGACCGGAACCATGCATATCTTCACCGCCATTGCCGTCATTCTGATCAGTGCCCTGGTCGGGGGACGCCTGGCCATGCTCTGCCGTATTCCACGTGTTACCGGCTATCTGCTCGCCGGGCTGCTGGTTGGTCCATCCTTTGCCGAGTTGATCCATGTCCCCTCGCTGGTCAGCCAGGCCGCGCTCAAGGAAATGAAACTGATTTCCGATATTGCGCTGGCGCTGATCCTGATGAATATCGGCAGTCAGTTGCGCTCGGAGAACCTGCGCCGCTGGAAACAGCGCATCTTTATTTTTTCGTTCACGGAATCGGTACTGACCGGACTGCTGGTCGGGATTTCGGTATTTTTCATCAGCGAATGGATCGTCCGCCATAGCGTTGTCGGGTTGAGCCTGACCCAGTCCTCCCTGCTGTTTGCCATTTTTACCGGCACCATCAGCATCGCTACCGCTCCGGCAGCAACCCTGATGGTGGTCCGGGAATACGAAGCGGAAGGCCCCATCACCAGCGCAGTGTTGACCCTGGTCGGCCTGAACAATTTGTTTTCCGTGTTTGTTTTCTCCATTGCCGTCCAGCTGCTGGTTGCTCCCGGGGGCGGGCTGCTGTCGATTCTCTATCAGCTACTGGTTCCGGTCCTGCTGGGCGGGTTGGCCGGGCTGCTGCTTTCGGTTCTGGCCCACCGCATGGAATTGCCCAGCGAACATAAGATTCTGTTGCTCGGAGGGGTCACCAGCGTCGCAGTGATCAGCCGGATGCTCGGCCTGGAACCTTTGCTGTCTTGCCTGGTGTTGGGAATTATTCTGGCCGACAGCTCTCCACGCTGGCATCGCCTGGTAAAGGCCCTGAACGAAGTCGACTATCCCCTCTACGTCGTCTTCTTCGTTCTCGCCGGCGCGAACCTGCATATCGAAACCCTGACCCACATCGGACTACTCGGCGTCGCCTATGTTCTGGCCAGAACCGCCGGCAAGCTGTTGGGGGGAAGGCTCGGAGCGCGCTTCGGCGGCTTCGGCCAACGCGAGCAGCGCTGGGTCGGGATGACCTTGCTGGCCCAAGCCGGCATGGCCATCGGGCTGGCTGGAACCCTTGCTAAAATCTGGCCGGAAGGGGGCCGGCTGGTGGAAACGATTGTTCTTGGTTCAGTGGTTATTTTCGAGCTGATCGGCCCGCTGGCCGTGCGGCATGGGCTGGTCAATGCCGGGGAAGTGCCATTGCTCGCTCTGTTGCGAAAACGTGCGCCGCAAAGCGGCATGGAAGGGCTCCATGACATCGCCAATCACTTTCGCACCAACCTGGGGCTGCCGGTCGGCCGCAAGCTGCAGGATCCGGGCGACATCCTTGTCAAACATGTGATGCGCCACAACGTCGAAACCATCCATCACGGCACCGGCTTTCAAGAGCTGCTGCGGGTCATCGCCCACAGTCGCTACGATCGCTTTCCGGTGGTTGACGCAGACGATAACTTTATCGGCATGATCAATTATACGGAAATCCGCAACCTTCTGTTTGACCAATCCCTGGCCGGTCTGCTGGTCGCTCGCGATCTGGTGACGTCCCAGATCAGTGCCATTGCTCCGGAAACACCGCTCCGTGAAGCGCTGAAGCTCCTGCAAAAAAAACGCGACATCAGCTATTTCCCGGTGGTCGACCCGGCGCAGCCGCAGAAGCTGCTCGGAATTCTCAGCCAGAACGATGTCCTTGCCGCGTTCCGCCGTCTTGGCCCGGATCAATAAAAAAGGGCGGCCATTGGCCGCCCTGAATTTTGTCTCACCCGTTTCACAAATAATAGCACTCTGTTGCGACTTACTGTCCTTTGGCCAGGAACTTCTTGGCCGAGTCCGCCTGGGCAGAATCGGGATAATCCTCAACCAGTTTCTGCATGGTTGTTTTAGCGTTCTGAGCATCCCCCAGGGCGTTGAACGCCAGGGCCTGCTTCAGCATCGCGGCCGGAGCCTTGGGATGGTGAGGGTATTTACTGATCACATCCTGGAACTGCAGAATGGCCAGTTCATAGTCCTTCTCCCCGTAATACGACTCGCCGATCCAGTAATAAGCATTGACATAGAGGTCGTGTTTTGGATATTTGGCGATAAATTTTTCCAATAATTTACGACCGTCGGCAAAACGGTTCTGATTTCTGATCAGATCCAAGGCCTGATCGTAAAGCTCCTCGGCAGTCGGTTCCGCTTTAACCTGTTGCTGGGGTTGTACCTGAGGAGCCTTGACCGCAGCCGCCTGTTCACCCAATCGGGTATCCAGTTCACCAACCCGATTTTCCAAAGAGGTCAACTGCAATCCCATATCCTCTTTGACCACCTGCAGTTCGTCGGCCAGGGCCTGGTTGTTCTTCGCCAGGTCGTCCATGCGGCCGTAAACTGACTGAAACTCAACCCGCAGGTTATCCAGCCCGGCGGTCACTTCCGCCAATTGGCGCTGCATGGCGTCGCCGCCGGCGGTTTCTGATTGAGCGGCTTCAACATTGCGGACTTCCAGCTGAGCCAGGCGGCGCTTCATCTCCGCCAGGTCCTTCTCGGTTCGCAACTGCTCCTGGGTGGGGGGGAGACAGCCCACCAACAGCAGCAGGCTTGCCAGAACCAAAATGACGCGCATCGGTATCCTCCTGTGTCCAAGCCCGGAACAACCGGGCTTTAAACAAAAAGGGCCGCACATTCGTTAAAATGAGCGGCCCTGGTTGATCGTCGGCAAGATCTAGCGTTTGACCTTGAACTCCGCCCGGCGGTTTTCAGCCCAGGCTTCTTTGGTATGGGCCGGATTCAGCGGCATCTCTTCCCCGTAGGAAATGGTGCTGATGCGGTCGGCTGCAACGCCCAGAGAGGCCAGGAAGTCCTTGGTGGCCAGGGCACGTTTCTCGCCCAAGGCCAGGTTGTACTCGTCAGAGCCGCGCTCATCACAGTGACCTTCGACAACAATTTTGACACCCGGTGCGGCACGCAGCAGCCCGGCATTGTTGACCAGAATCGATTTTGCTTCATCCGTCAGCACATATTGGTCGAAATCAAAATGAATTCTCTGCAGACCGCTTGCAGCAGCTTGTTCTGCAGCCATGGTGGCGGCGGCAGCATCATTGGCGGAACTGTCAGTCATGGTGGTGGAGGAATCGGTAATATTTTGCTCAACAACCCCGGCAGGTTGTTGCTGCTGAACTTCAACCTGCGCCGGCTGCTCGGTCATGGTTTCATCAGCAACAGGTGTTTTGGCACAGCCCGCGGCCAGCAAAGTCAAGGCGAAGAGCATCACCACCAGACGGGTTATGGTTAATTTCTGCATGATCTACCACTCCTTTCGCATTTGCGATTAAATTTAATAATTCGTTACACTTTTCACATTCAGGTCATTATACAGAAGCCGGCCACAAAAACAACACCCCAATATGCCAAGAAATGTATATTTATTTCATTGACATCCGCAGTTAGGCAGATTTTTCAGGCTCACCAGTGCCCGGACCAGGCCGGGTGGCTGGCGCTTTCTCCAACAGCGGAAATCCTTCTGGCCCCGGTGCCGTCGGCGCGCATCAACCAGATCGATTTATCCCCCCCGCTCCCCCGCGAATAGACGATAAAGCGCCCGTCCGGGCTCCAGCGGGGATGCTCCTTGTTGCCGACGCCAAAGGTCAGCTGGCGCTCGTCACTCCCGTCCTGACCGATAGTGAAAATATTGAACACCCCGTCATCCATCCGCGCAAAGGCAATCCGGTCCCCTTTGGGGCTCCAGGCCGGAGTGGCATTGTATTTTCCGGCAAAGGTCAAACGGGTCACATCAAGACTGTCGATATCGACAATAAAAATATTCGGGTTGCCTCGCCGGTCAGACACGAAGGCAATGCGATTGCCGTCCGGGCTCCAGGTCGGGTCCACATCGATACCGTAATGATCGGTCAGCCGTTTATGGATGGTTCCGTCAGTGCCAATCAGGTAGAGCTCCGAGTTCTTGTCCTTGGAGAGGGTCAGGGCGATCTCCCGGCCGTCCGGACTGTAGCGGCCGCCGATGTTCAGCCCCGGCTGCAGGGACAGCCGCGATTCACGACCGGTGTAGATCTCCTTGCGATAAAGATCCGGGTTGCCCTGCCGATAGGAGGTAAAGATCAGTTCCTTGCGGATCGGCGAGAAATCGGGGTTCAGAACGATGGAGCGGTGATCGGTCAGGCGCACCGGGCCGAAGCCGTCGACATCCATCAGGTAGAGTTCCTTGTGTCCGGTCCGATTGGAGATATAAGCAATCTTGGTATCGAACGGACCGCTCTCGTTGGTCAGGCTCAGCAGTACCTGATCGGCAAAGGTATGGGCGATCTTGCGCACATCGCTTGGCTGCCCAATGTAGCGGCGACCGCTCAACAGCCGTTGGGTCACCACGTCAAAGAGCCGCAATTCGATGGTCACTTTGCCGCCGCTGAGCTGGTAGGCCCCTTTGATCAGGGCTTCGGTCCCGAGCATCCGCCACTGGCCAAAATCGATGTTGTTCCGAGTCAACCCGGGCCTGGTCGCATCGCTCAGGAAGGCTTCCGGGGCCACCATATCGAACAACCCGGACAGTTCAAGGTCATTCTGCAGCACCTCATTGAACTGAGCAGCAATCCCCGGCTGGGGCGCACCAATGGGCAGCAGTTGGGTCAGGGCCAGGGGGATGGTCTGCTCTCCCGGGGAACTGATTTCAATTCGTGCGGCAAAGCCAGGGGTGGCAAAGAACAAGGCACACAATAAGACAATGAGGGTTCCCTTGAAATAATTCATGGTTTGTCCAACATCTCTTTGAGGTTAAAAACAATTTGCAGGGTCATTGATTCAGGCAACGGTTGCGGCAATTGACGAGACTTGGCAATGGCCCGGATCAGGGATTCGTCAAAAGCGGCATGCCCCGACTTGCTGATAAATTTGTAGTGCAGCAGGGTTCCTCCGGCATCATAGACCAGCTCGACCTCCGCCTGCGGATTGCCCACGGCCTGGTATTTGGAAAAACTCCACTGCTGCTGAATATATTCCTGGACAAAGGCAAGGGCGCTAACCCCTTCTTCATTCCCTTTGCCGTCGGCCATGCCGACCGGCGCATCAAGCACCGGCGACTCAACCTTACTGCTTTCCGCCGCAACCGCCGCGCGCAACGCGGCCAGACGATCATTCAAAGCCTGTTCCCGGGCTTTCTTTTCCTGGGCGGCCCGTAACTGGTCCAGTCGTTGTTGCAGCGCTGTTTCCTGGGCCTTAGAGACCGCCGGTTTCGGTTCCGGCTTGGGGGCCGGTTTCGGCTTCGGCTTTACTGGCTCCGGCTTTGGCTTGGGCTCCGGCTTCGGTTCCGCTTTTGGTTTTGGCTGCGGTTTTGGTTCCGGTTTTGGTTCCGGTTTTGGTTCCGGTTTCGGCTCAGGCTTGGGGACCGGTTTGGGCTTCGGCGGAATGGGCTTGGCCTCGGGCTTCGGTTTGGGTGGGGTCGGCTTGGGAGCCGGTTTGGCTTCGCCCTTAACCGCCTCCGGACGACCGGCCTGGGGGTTTTTGACCGGCTTGTTCACCAAGTTGACCCGGTAAACCGGGGGTTTGATCATATCATGCTGAAACAGGGGGGTGAAATAAAGCACCGGAACCAACAGGTGAAGCAAAAATGAAACCAGCAACATCTGTTTGAAACCGGGCTCAAACACCGCCTGCATCTGCCGCCAGCGCTGTTTACGGGAAGCTTCCATGGGCCTGCGGTTATTCCTCCGGCAGCTGGGTCACCATGCCCAGCGTTTCGACACCGGCTTTTTTTCACTGCAGCCATCACCTGCACCACCCGGCCGTAAGCGACCTTCTGATCGGCTTCAAGAAAGACTTCCCGGTCTGGCTTGCCTTTCAGGGCCTGCTGGATGACCGGGCCGAGCTTGTTCAGGTCGTCAATCCGGGCCTTGCCGATCAGCACCTGGCCATCGCGTTGCAGGGTAACCACCAACGGCTCCTGCTGGGCCGGCAGTCCCGGCGCTTCGGCAACCTCCGGCAAATTAACTTCGACTCCCTGATCAAGCATGGGAGCGGTGACCATAAAAATAATCAGCAGGACCAGCATGACATCGACCAACGGCGTCACGTTGATCTGGGAAAGGTTGCTGCGGCGTCCCGCTGCTGGGCGTCCGACCTCCATTTATTTCACCCGTTCCATCCGCTCGACGATATTCAGGAACTCCTGGCTGAAATTATCCATCTCGCCGATCAGGACATTGACTTTGTTAAGGAAATGATTGTACCCCATGACGGCTGGAATGGCTGCCGCCAGGCCGATGGCCGTGGCAATGAGCGCCTCGGAAATTCCCGGCGCGACCACGGCCAGGGAAGCGCTGCCGGTCTGTCCAATGCCGTGAAAGGCGTCCATGATCCCCCAGACCGTTCCGAACAGCCCGATGAATGGTGCAGTCGAACCGGTGGTGGCCAGGAAGGTCAGATATTTTTCCAGCCGGTGGGTCTCCTGAGTGGTGGCCCGGCGCAGGGCGCGGCCGACCATTTCAGTCATATCCATCCGCAGGGAAAAATCCGCCTGGGACTCACCTGGCTCGCTCCCCTTCTTCTTCATCTGCAGCATCTCATGGTAGCCTTCCCGAAACAGGTTGGCGATGGGTGAATTGCTGAATTCCTTGATCCCCTGGCCAACCAGGTCAAAACGTTTTTTGGCCCAGAAGAAATCCAGGAAGCGGTCGGAATCCTTGATCGCCCGCTGAATGATGGAGGCTTTGTAAAAGATGATTGCCCAGGAAACGAGGGAAAAATAAACCAGAATGAGCAGGACCAGCTTAACCACCGGGCCTGCGTTAAAGACGAGTTCCAGCAACTGCTTTCTCCTTTGAGCTGGGCCTGAAAGTCATCAGCCCGTTAAAAAGAACATCCATCGAATTATCAGGTACCGGTCCGGCTCTGTCAAGCAATCACCCGAAATGGCGGGACAATTCGCGCTGCAAATAAAGGGCGGTCCGGCTCGCCGGGCTGCGTTTGAGCAAGCTTCTGAGCGCCGCCAAATCATCGAGATCTTCCAGGACCGGCAAGCGCGCGGTAAAAATACCAACCGCCTTGGCCCGTTTCAGGCTCTCCTGCAAAACGGCAGCGGTACTCCAGGGAATCTCTGAGAATAGTTGCGGATAGTGATGAGATTCCCCGATCAGGTAATAACCACCGTCCCGGGCCGGGCCGTAGACCACTTCGACCTCATCAAGAAGCTCCAGGGCCTGCTCGAGCAAAGATAGCGGCAGGTCAGGGGTATCGCTGCCGATCAGCACGGCCCGCTCATAGCCGGCGGCAAAGAATCCGCCCAGCGCGTGCTCCATGCGCTGACCGAGGTCGGCACCTTGTTGCGCGATCAGTTGCACCCCCCGGAAAGGCTTCGGCAAACCAGTCCCGTGCGCCGGCGTAGCAGATCGCCAGGTCGAAGCAGTGGCGCAGGCTTTCGATCCGACTGACAATTTCCGTCAGACTCTGTTCATAAACTGCCGCAGCTTCGGCCATGCTCAGCGGTGGACAGAGGCGGGTTTTAACCTGGCCGGGCAGCGGCTGTTTGGCAAAAACCGCCAGCAACGCCTTTTTGCCCTGGTTTTGCCGCAAGATATCCACATCGTCCACAAAGTTATCCACAGGCTAGCGATTTTGCCCTTCGATCATGGCATACGCCGAATGATTATGGATCGACTCAAAATTCTCGCACTGGATCTTGAACCAACGGATGCGCTCGATAGTCCGCAGCTTTTCCGTCACCGCCCGCACCATATCTTCAACAAACATCGGGTTGTCGTAAGCACGCTCGGTCACCGCTTTTTCATCTTCCCGCTTGAGCAGGGCATAGACCTGGCAGCTGGCACAGTCTTCCACCCACTCGATCAGGTCTTCCAGCCAGACATGATCGTCGTAGCGAATCTGCACGGTCACGATGCTGCGCTGGTTGTGAGCGCCCCGCTCGCTGATCTCCTTGGAGCAGGGGCAGAGCGAGGTGACCGGAATGCTGGCTTCGAGGATAAAGTCATAATTCTCACCCAAAGTTCCGATCATCCGGCACTGATATTCGAGAAGGCTGCGGGCCCGGGAGACCGGTGCCCGTTTTTTCGATAAAGTAGGGAAAACTCAGCTCCAGATGGGCGCGGCCCGCCTCCAGGCGTTGTTTCATCTCGCCCAGAATCGTCTCTATATTCTCGACGCTGATTTCACCGTGATACAGGTTCAGCACCTCGATGAAGCGACTCATATGAGTGCCCTTGAACTGTTCCGGCAGGTCGACATACATGTTGACCCGCGCCACCGTATGCTGGCGTTCCCGGTGCTTGTCCTGCACCACCACCGGATAACCGATATCCTTGACGCCAACTTTGTCGATAGCGATCTTGCGGGTGTCCGGGCTTTGCTGCAGATCTGGCATCGGGGTCATGGCTGGGGCCTTTTCAACGCCGGACATAGGCAACGGGATCCTCTTTACCAAGTTCGGCAAACCCTTTCAGGCGCAACCGACAGGAGTCACAGAGCCCGCAGCACAGGCCCTCCGGAGTCGGATCATAGCAGGAATGGGTCAACCCGTAATCAACGCCTAGAGCCAGGCCGCGCTCAATGGTCTGCGCCTTGGTCAGATCGATCAGCGGGGTATGGATGCGATAGGGGTTTCCTTCCACCCCGGCCTTGGTCGCCAGATTGGCCATGACTTCATAGGCCTTGATGAATTCCGGCCGACAATCGGGATAGCCGGAATAATCAAGGGCGTTGACCCCGATATAGATATCTGAAGCCCCCAGCACTTCGGCCCAGCCGAGGGCGAAGGAAAGGAAGATGGTATTGCGGGCCGGTACATAGGTAATGGGGATCTCGTTTTCCACCACCCCGCTTTTGGGAACCTCGATATCCGCGGTCAAAGCGCTGCCGCCCATTTTCCGCAGGTCGATATCAACCACCAGATGCTCTTTGGCACCGATCCGGGGAGCATATTCACGAGCCTTTGCCAATTCGACGGTATGGCGCTGACCATAGGCAAAACTCAGAGCATAGGCCTCGAACCCTTCGGCACGGGCAATGGCCATGCAGGTTGTCGAATCAAGTCCACCACTGTAGAGCACAACGGCTTTTTTCATAGCTTCAATCCTCTGCTAACAGGTTGTTGAAAAAATCCATGGGCGGACTTTTTTCAAACGTGGTCGGGAGCAATGCGCGTCCCCTGACCTTACAAAATCAACGACGTTGGAGACAGTCATGAATGGCGCTAGTTTAAGAGTCGCTGGCAGCAAAACCGGGACTGTCCCCGCACGGGGGCTGTCCCAGGTCTTTGCGGTGTTAACCGTGACAGTTTCATGGCTCACAAACTCTTGGGACAGCCCCCGATGACCCTGGGGACAGTCCCGAGTTTACTGCAAAGTTGCTTAAACCAGCGCCATTCGGGACAGTCATTGCTTTTTATCCGCCTCTTTCGCGGCCGCGGCAGACCGTTAATCGCCCGCCGGTCGAGGCGAATCAATAAATGCGGAGCATAGGCTGAACCCACCAGGGCGGTCAAGCTTTTGCGGAATCTTGCCCGGAGCCCCGAGCAAGCGGGCTTAATTTCCGCTGCGAAGCACCACTAGCTGTTGCTCCGCTGACAGCGCCATGTTATAAATTTCTGGCTCAATTATCAGTACTTGATATTCGCAGCATAAAATGAGAAGCATAAATTTTCCATATTCTGCAGGTCATAGTCCACCATGAAGCGCTCCCTTAAATACGTTTTATTCTTCCTCCTCGGCTCCCCCTTATTGGCAGCGGCATTTTTAATCGGCGCCTATTTTTACGTGTCGTCGACCCTGCCCCAAAGTCGAAACCCTGGCCGACTACCACCCGCCGCTGATCACCAGCATCCATGCCGACGATGGCACCATCATCGCCGAATACTCCCATGAACGACGCATTCTGGTGCCTTTTGATAAAATCCCCAAGACCCTGATCCAGGCCTTTGTTGCGGCTGAGGATTCGAGCTTTTTCAAACACTCGGGCATTGATTTTGTCTCCATCCTCCGTGCCGCGCTAAAGAACCTCAAGGCCGGCGGGATCGCCCAGGGAGGCAGCACCATTACCCAGCAGGTGGCCAAAAAACTGTTGCTCTCTTCGGAACGGACCTTCACCCGCAAGTTTAAGGAAGCGATTCTGGCCTGGCGGATGGAAAAGGCCCTGAGCAAACAGGAAATCCTCTATCTCTACCTCAACCAGATCTATCTCGGCCATCGCGCTTACGGCGTCGAAGCGGCGGCGGAGAATTACTTTGATAAAAACGTCGAGGAATTGACCCTGGCTGAATCAGCCATTCTGGCCGGATTACCGCAGGCCCCCAGCCGCTATTCACCATATCGCCACTACGAACGGGCCATGGAACGGCAGAAATATGTCCTCGGCCGAATGGTCGCGGAAGGGTACATCACTCCGGAGGAAAGCCGCCAGGCCGCCCAGGAAAAGGTGGTCATCAAACCGCGCCTGAACAATCTGCTCGATGTCACGGCTTATTTCAATGAACAGGTCCGCCGCTATCTGGAAGAGCGCTTCGGTGAAGAGATGCTTTACACCGGCGGCCTGAAGGTCGAAACCAGCATCAACCTGGCCATGCAGGAGGCCGCCCGCAAGGCGGTCAAAGACAACCTCCGCAACCACGATAAACGCCAGGGCTACCGGGGCGCCACCGAGGTTCTCGATAGCGCCGGGCAGCAGGATTTTCTGGCCGACCAGGTGGAGCAGTTCGCGGAAGAACCGCTTAGCAACGGCAGCTATGTCCAAGCCATCGTCAGCGGCCTGGACGGTGACCGGCTGCTGTGCCGCATTGCCGACCGGCAGGGGGAGATTTCGGTCAAAGAGAGCAAATGGGCCGCACCTATCAGCGTGACTGATGAGCAGGTCGAGCCTCTCGGCAATGCCGGCGAGCAAAGGCGGACCCTGTTTCCGATTGGCTCGGTGATCGAGGTCCAGGTCGAAGACAGCACGAGCAAACCACTTAAGCTCAAACTCGAACAGGAACCCCAGGCCCAGGGCGCACTGGTAGCCATCGATCCGTTCAGTGGCCAGATCAAAGCCATGGTCGGCGGCTATGACTTTGAAAAAAGCCAGTTCAACCGGGCCATCCAGGCCAAGCGCCTGCCCGGTTCTTCCATCAAGCCGCTGATTTACGCCGCCGCCCTGGACCGCGGCTACACCCCGGCCAGCATCATCCTTGACACCCCCGCTGATCTATGAAAACAGAAAGATCGACACCGGTGAGCTGGAGGAGTGGAAACCGAAGAACTACGAAGAAAAATTCTACGGTCCGACCAGTTTCCGCCAGGCCCTGGCTCATTCACGCAACGTTGTCACCATCAAGATTCTCGAGGATATCGGGATCAACTATGCAGCCAATTATATTGCCAAACTGGGCATCGACACCCCCTTGCAGCGGGACCTGTCCATGGCCCTTGGTTCAACCGCGGTGACGCCCCTGGAGATGCTTACCGCCTACACGGTCTTTGCCAACGGCGGGGTGCTGGTCCCTCCGACCTACATTACCCGCATTCGCGATCGTGACGGCCGCATCCTTGAATCCATCGATCCGGCGGACTTTGCCACCGGCATGGCCGCGGACCAGCGACTGATCCGCAAACCGCCGCACCGCGTCATCTCCCCGGAGACCGCCTATCTTATTACCAATATCATGGAGAGCGTGGTCCAGGAAGGGACCGGCTGGCGGGCCAAAGCCCTGGGTCGGCCGTCAGCCGGAAAAAACCGGCACCACCAATGACCTGAAGGATGCCTGGTACATCGGCTTCATCCCGCAGCTGGCCTGCGTTTCCTGGGTCGGCTACGACCAGGAAAGACCGCTCGGCAAGAGCGAGACCGGGTCCCGGGCCGCTGCCCCGGCCTGGGTCGAATTCATGCAGGAAGCCGACAAGCAGTATCCGGCCGCAAACTTCAAGGTCCCGGATTCCATTGAATTTCACCCCATTGACAAGAAGAACGGGCTGCTGCTTCCGGAAGACGATCCGCATGCCTATTACGAAGCCTTTGCTCCCGGGACCGCTCCAACCCGGCTGAGCAGCGACGAGAAGCTTAAAGCAAAAGACTTCTTCCGCCTCGATATGGAAGGAACACTCTGATCGGGCCGGCCGGATATGGCTTTTTGATTTCATTGGTCAATAAAAATGATCAACCCCTAATAAGCACCTAACAAATAAGGTGTTTATAACAGTCTCAAGCAACAAACAGACTCTGGGGGAGCCCGGCTCAAATGATCAGATTCATCCTGCTATGGCTGTTGGTAATGGCGCTCTCCCCGCTCTGCGCTGCAGCTGCGGGGTGGCCTCGGGACAGGATTCAAATCGTCGGTTCTGCAACGGTTTTTCCTTTTGCGCAGGCCGTAGCCGAAAATTTCGCCAAGAACACCGGTCATCCCTTCCCTCAACTGTCCTCTACCGGATCCGGTGGCGGCTTTCAGCTTTTCTGCCAGGGCAGCGGCCCTGAAGTTCCCGCTATCAGTAATTCTTCACGCCGCAACAAACCCGCGGAAACCGATCTGTACCACGTCAGCCGACCAAGGCACTCCTCCGCTCCAGAGCAGAAGTTCGCTTGATCCGGTCAACCATACTTCGGGAGTCCATCATGCAAACAATCTATCATCCTGAATGTGACCAGCTGGTTCATGACAGCCGGCTCTCTTGCCTGTCCATGCAAAGTTTCAGTTTTCAACTGGAACAGCAGTGCTTTGAGATTTCCGCAACCCTCAACCGCTACCCTGAGGTCCCCGGTGTTCTCCTTTTCGAAGAAAGCCGGTTTCATTCCATGATTTCCAGACAACGCTTTATTGAAACCATGAACCAGCCCTATAGCAAAGAGCTGTTCAGCCATCGCAAAATCAAGAAACTGGCCCGGCAATTCTCGGCTGCTACACTGGTTTTCAGTGCCGACACCTACATCGGAAAAGCGGTTGAAATCTGTCTGAACCGATCCGTAGAGCAGCTTGCTGAGCCGCTGGTGGTTATCAAGGACGAAATCTACTACGTTTTGGATGTCCACCAATTGCTGATTGCCCATGCCCAGATTTTTTCTGCCACGGTCAAAAAACTACGCGAAGAGATCAGCCATTCGAACCTGTTGCGGGAACAGCTGGAGGTTGCCAACAAGGCAGCGGAAGAGTTGGCGCGGCGGGACGGGCTGACCGGTATTCCCAATCGCCGGCGGATGGATGAGTACCTGGCCAGCGAGTGGCAGCGGGCGGTGCGTGATAAAACCGTCCTGTCCATCATTCTGATCGATATCGATCACTTCAAAAACTTCAACGATACTTATGGACACCAGGCCGGCGATGAGGCCCTGATCAGGGTTGCCGGCTGTCTCAAGGAGCAGATTCACCGGCCCGCTGACATGGTTGCCCGCTACGGTGGGGAGGAATTCCTGATCGTCCTGCCGGATACTCCCCTGGACGGCGCCTATTCTCTGGCGGAGAAAATGCGCCGGGCCCGTGGCCGATCTCCACATCGAAAACCGCGGTGCGGCCACCGCCGGCGTCCTCAGCATCAGCTGCGGCCTGTCCTGTATCGATTCAAGCGGGGACAATATTCTCGACCGCCTCATCCAATCGGCGGATCAGGCTCTTTATGAAGCCAAGCAGGGGGGGCGCAACCGGGTTTATATCACGCCACCCGGCTCAGCAGCAGCTGCGGCTCCGGTTGCTGCACTCCGGCCCGATCATCAACCCGGCCGCACCGGGCAGACAGTTTTGAAACGTTCCAGCATCAGCTGCAACTGGCCGGCCTGCTGATTCAGGTTATCGGCTGCGATCGAACTTTCGGTGGCTGAGATTTCATTCATTTCCGTGACCCGGTCAATCTGCTCCAATGCGGTATTAACCGCGCTGATCTCTTCCACCTGGTGCTGGGATGCCTCCGCAATCTCTGCTGCCAGGGCGGATATCTTGGCGACTTTTTCAGTCATCTCTTCCAAAGAAAGTGCCGTATCCTTGGCCAGCACCACCCCGGAGCTGATCTTATCCTGTGACCCGCCGATCAATTCGGCGATCTCCCCAGCAGCCTTGCTGCTCCGGTTGGCCAGCCCGCGGACCTCTTCGGCAACCACGGCAAACCCTTTGCCGTGCTGACCGGCCCGGGCCGCTTCGACCGCTGCATTCAAGGCCAACAGGTTGGTCCTGAAAAGCGATTTCATCGATCACTTTCATGATTTTGCCGATATCGAGACTGACCGCGTTGATATTCTGCATGGAACCGACCACGTTCTGCATCTCCTCCCGGCTGCTCCGGGCCGCCAGCTGTAATTCGCTCAGCAGTTGATCCGCGGTGGCCGCGCTCCGGCTGTTCTCTTCCGACTGACTGGTGATATTGGCAATCGCTCCGGCCAATTGGTCAAGAGCTTGCGACTGGCGACCGGTGCCGGCCGACAGGGTGCGGCTCGATGCGGAGATCTTTTCCGCCCCATCCAACACCTCGGCCCCGGCTTCCCTGATCTGGCCCATGAAGTCGTTGAGGGAATCATTCACCACTTCCAGAGGCTCGCGGATCAAACCTTTCGCTTTGAAGGTAAAATCACCTTGCCCCAGATGATCGAAAGCGGAGAGGATTTCATGTTCCAGGTGATCGGCAAACTGGTCAAGCACCGTACCCATCCGCCCCAATTCATCCTTTCGGCGTAACTTCAAGCGCCGGTCGAGTTGCCCCTGGCTCATGCCGTCGAGCATGGCAACAATGGCCGAGATCGGCCGGACCACCGAGCGCGTGGTCAGGATCAGGCTGAGCAGACCCACCGCAATAAGCAGCGTCAGCAAAACCTTGCCGGTCAGGTCGATACTGGCCAGGCGTACTTTGATCTGCTCGCTGCCGGCCAGAACCTCCTCCGCAGTTTTGGTCACCGCGATCCCGGCATCATCCTGTAATTGCTGTAACTGCTCGGCAACCCCATGCAGCACGGAATCCATATCCGTCACCAACGGCTGCAGATCGTTATGGAGCAGGGCGCCGGCTTTTGATTGCTGATGCATGATGGAATTTTCCAGGGTCATCACCTTGTCCAGCTCAACGACCATGGATTTGATATTCACCGGGAAAATATCCCGATACAGCAAGCGAGCTTTTTCCCACTGCCCCATCATGGCCAGGGTGTCTAGCTGATCAACCCCTGCGAACAGGGCCTGATTAGGCTTTTGGGCGTTTGCAAAGGCCGCTTTCAGCTCCGGAACCTGGTCGGCAAACTTTTGGTAGATCGGACCGGCCATGAATTCGGCGACCGGCGTATCTGCCTCATCTTCATAGATCAGCTCGCCCAGGGAACTCTGTACAAAAAGCATATTGGTCACCTGCAGGTTCCAGTTGAGCAGTGTCTTTTTCAAATCACCCAGGGCTTCGGCAAGGCCTTCGTGGCGCGGTCGCCAGGAGCTTTCCAACTCCTCTCCCAGGGTTTGCAGGTGTTGGTAATCCTGGCCAACCCGCTGCAACCAGTCGTTGCTTTGACCAAGCAACTGGGTAATTTCCGCTCCGGTTCCACCGCTGATAAATTCCGCCAAGGTTCGGCTGCCTTTGCCGAGGACACCGAGATCGAGGGCCGCGGCATTCATCAACATCTCCCCCTGCACCTGCACCGAGGACAGTTTCAACGCGGTGCGCAGGCTTTCAATCCGTTTGAGCTGGCTGTCGACCAGGGCTGAGCGCTTGGCTGCGGCCCGGGCCGCAGTCAGGGCGAATTCGGTTTGTCGGTGCGCGGTGCGAATATCATTCGTCCCCCAGCTGAAGACCGCATAAAGCATCAGGGACAACAGGATAACAACAGCAAAACCAAGGGCCAGCCGGGTGGCAATTTTCATCGCAGGAACTCCAAAGCAGAATTTTTAATAGGAAAAGTCGTTCGCAAAACCTTTCGCTATTCATAAATAAGATATATTTGGAAAATGTTAGAATTATTAAATATTTGTCTTTTTCTCAAGATTCCGCGCCGTATAAAGCGATAAAGCACAGACACCGTGGAAGGAAACAGGACGGCAGCGGGCGCCGCCCGGGAAGCTGCACGCAAGCCTGCGGCAAATGGGTTCAAGCGAAAGAAAAACTCGACAGCTGGGAAAGGCATCCGGCAAAGCCCTTAACGGACTTTGCCGGGAATCGACAAGCCACCCGGGCGGGTGGCTTTAAAAACCCCTGGCCGGTTCACAAGGGTTTGGGGCCAATCTGGTTGTTGCAAGAACCTACTGAAAACCGCCGTGACGAATGATTTCCCCTTCGATCTGGTAAACAACATCCTCGGCAATATTGGTTGCCAAATCCGCCATCCGTTCCAGGTAACGGGAAATCGACAGGTAATAGACCAATGCGTTCAGGTGGGTCGTATCGGCCAGAATGGCCTTCTTGACCTTGGCAAAGTTGTCCCGGTGCAGGCGATCAACCTCATCGTCCATCATGATGGTCTTCCTGGCCAGCTCGGCATCCTGGCTCATCAGAGAGTCAAGGGAAGAGCGGATCATATCCTTGACCATATCGGCCATTTTCTTGACCTCATAGGGACTCTCGATGCGGTTGACTCCGCTCAGGTCTTTGGCCCGCTCCGCTACATTGACCGCGAAGTCAGCGACCCGCTCCAGGTCATTATTGATCTTGAGCACCGAAACGATAAAACGCAGATCGTTGGCAACCGGTTGATGCAGGGCGAGCACTTTCAGGCACTCTTCCTCCAGTTCGATTTCCAGATTGTCGATCTTGCCATCGCCGCTTTTGACCTTGTCGGCGAGCTCAGCGTCGCCGTTGAGCAACGCCATAACGGCTTGCTGAACCCGTTCTTCAACCTCAGCACTGAGAATCAATAACCGCCGTTTTAAATTTTCCAGATCCGACTGAATCAATACAGCCATTGTCTTTGTCCTTTCAAATGTTTTGCTTAACCGAAACGTCCGGTAATGTAATCCTCTGTCTGCTTACTGCGGGGTTTGACGAACAGTTGATCGGTCAAACCGAATTCGATGAGGTTGCCTTCAAAGAGGAAGGCGGTGTAATCGGAAACCCGGGCGGCCTGCTGCATGTTGTGGGTAACAATGATGATGGTGAAATCCTCGCGCAGCTCGCCGATCAGTTCTTCGACTCGGGCAGTCGATTTGGGGTCAAGAGCACTACAGGGCTCATCCATGAGAATAACCCGCGGGTTGACGGCAATCGCCCGGGCAATACAGAGGCGTTGCATCTGGCCGCCAGACAGGCCGAGGGCGCTCTCATTAAGGCGGTCCTTGACTTCATCCCAAAGTGCGGCCCCTTTCAGGGAGGTCTCGACCCGCTCATCGAGCAGACGCTTGTCCGACTCCCCGGCGATCCGCAGGCCGTAGATGACATTTTCGTAAATCGATTTGGGAAAGGGGTTCGACTTCTGAAAAACCATCCCCACCCGGCGGCGCAGTTCGATGATATCGGTACTGCGGTCATAGATATTTTCCCCGTCCAGCAGAACCTCGCCTTCGACCCGACAACCGTCAATGAGATCGTTCATGCGATTGAAGCAGCGCAGCAGGGTACTCTTTCCGCAGCCGGACGGCCCGATCAGGGCAGTCACCTGTTTTTCCGGAAAGCTGAGATCGATGCCATGCAGCGCCCGCGCGTTTCCGGGGTAGAAAAAGCGCAGGTTATTGACCTGGACAATGGGGTTTTCTATCTTCACTTCTTTCATGGTTCTATGGCTCTCCTAGAAAGTTCCAAAAGTATAACGCTTTTTCATCTTGTTGCGCAGGCGGATAGCGATACTGCTCATCAGCAGCACGATCATCACCAACAGCAGGGTGGTGACAAAAACCATCGGCTTGGCTGCCTCGACATTGGGCGATTGAAAGCCGATGTCGTAAATATGAAAGCCAAGGTGCATGAACTTGCGCTCCAGATGCAGGTAGGGGAAATGCCCGTCGATGGGCAGTGCCGGGGCCAGCTTAACCACCCCGGTAATCATCAACGGCGCCACCTCGCCGGCGGCCCGAGCCATGGCCAGGATCAGCCCGGTCATGATCCCCGGCGAGGCCATGGGCAGCAGGATCCGCACCAGGGTCTGGAATTTGGTCGACCCCAGGGCATAAGAGCCCTCACGCATCTCCCGGGGGATCGCGCCGAGAGCCTCTTCGGTGGAGACGATCACTACCGGCACGGTCAACAGGGCCAGGGTCAGACTGGCCCAGAGCAGCCCGCCGGTGCCGAAGGTCGGGGTCGGCAGCCGTTCCGGAAAGAACAGGGTGTCGATAGTGTGGCCGATGCCGTAGATGAAAAAGCCGAGCCCGAAGATCCCGTAGACGATGGACGGAATACCGGCCAGGTTGTTAACCGCGATGCGGACAATGCGCACCAGGATGCCTTCCTTGGCGTATTCGCGCAGATAGATGGCGGCAATGACCCCAAGGGGAAAACTGAACAGGCTCATGACAAAAATCAGCATGATCGTGCCGAAAATGGCCGGAAACAGGCCGCCCTCGGTATTCGATTCGCGGGGCTGACCGACAAACAGTTCCCCGAGCTTCTTGAGGTAAAAAATCGACTTGTCGAATTTCGACATCTGGTTGGGAGCGTAGGCCTGGACGATGTCGGCCAGCACAACCTCTTTGTCCTGCCCGTTGGCATCAGCGAACATGGCCTTGGCCTGGCGGATTTTGGCGGTTCTGCTGGTCTGCACCTCGATCAGGTTGGAGAATTCACTCTTCAGCTCCTGCTGCTCCTGGATGGCCTCGATCCGGTCAGGGTCATTTTCGGGGACCTTGTTGTAATCGTACTTGAGCAGTTCAAGGCGTAATTGCTCCATCCGGTAGCTGATATCTTGGAGCTTGCCATCCAGCTCGGACAGGTCGTCTTTTTCCTTGGCCACCATCTCCAGGGACTGTTGCAAACCGGCCAGAGTGGCAGGCGCCGGATGACCGGCAGGGGGCTGGAGAGATTTCAGGAACCCGTAAAAATCGCCATGTTCGACCCGCTCCAGATCGAGGACATTGGCCGGGGTATCCTCGCTGACGATCTGCGCCTCATCGATCCAGCGGAAATCAAGACCGTAGAGATCCCGGTTGGCGATCTTGTACTGGCGGCGCAATCCGCTCTCATCCGCGGTCGGGATGGTCTGGATCAGCTGACCAACCAGCCGGGTGCCGTTTTTCAGCTGCAGTTCCTGCAGATCGGAAGGCCAGAAGACGCCGAGCCCGTTGACCATGATCACGATCAACAGCACGATGGCGCTGAGCAGAGTCACGGATAAAGCGGCCGCCGAAAGCCAGACCATCGGCTCGCCGACCCGCCAGTATTTGTTCATTTCCTTGGTTTTGCCCATAATATCCTCTAAAAACGACCGTACTTGGCCCGCAGACGTTGGCGGACAATCTCGGCAACGGTATTGACCACAAAGGTCATCAAAAACAGAATCACGGCGGAAAGAAACAGGGTCCGGTAAAGGGAGCCGTCCACCGGCGCTTCCGGTATTTCAACCGCGATATTCGCCGACAACGGCCGCATCCCGTTAAAGATACTCCAGTCCATGATGGCGGTGTTGCCGGTAGCCATCAACACGATCATGGTCTCCCCTACCGCCCGGCCGAAGCCGATCATGGTGCCGGCAAAAATACCCGGGCTGGCCGAGGGCAGAATCACCCGCCAGACCGTCTGCCAGCGGCTGGCGCCGAGGGCCAGGGACGCCGCCTTGAGACTCGGCGGAACATTGGAGAGGGAATCCTCGGCAATGGTGAAAATAATCGGAATCACCGCAAAGCCCATGGCAAAAGCGATAATGATACAGTTACGCGGGTCATAGCGGATCCCGGCTTCGCTGAACATCCACTGCTTGAGGTTGCCGTTAAATAGCCAGTGCTCAAGACCCGAGCCCAGCACCGCGGCAAAGGCGACGGTCATAATCACTACCGGCGCTACAGCCAGGAATTCATAACCCCGCTCGACCCGTTTCAGCGGCTCGATTTTACGGGCCGCCTGCCAGATGGCAATGCTGACCATGAGCGCCGCGGGGATCAGAATCAGACTCAGGAACATGGAGCCCAGGGAGCGCTCAATGAGCGGCGCCAGCCACAGGGCGGCCAGAAAACCGATGATAACCGTCGGCACTGCGGCCATCACTTCGACCGCCGGCTTGATAATCCCCTTGAATTTGGGGCGCGCGAACTGGCTGGTGTAAATGGCTCCAAAGATCGCCAGCGGCAACGCGAAGAGCATGGCGTAAAAGGTCCCCTTGAGGGTCCCGAAAATCAGCGGGGTCAGACTCAGCTTGGCCTCGTAATCATCGGTTCCGGAAGAGGACTGCCAGACATAGTCCGGTGCCGGATAGCCTTCGTACCAGACTTTGCCAAACAGGGTCTTGAAGCTGATTTCCGGATGCGGGATATGCAGCGACCAGACCGCCATATGCCCTTGCCGGGTCAGGCCGATCAGACCGTCGCCACGGACACTCAGAGCGAAATCGCTGATGGTCTGGGGATGCTTGATCGCCCCCAAAAAGCGCTCACTGGTCATGTGGCTGATCTGGATACCGTCATCGGCATAGCTGATCACCGACTTGTCATGGAGGGTCGGAATGATCCTGCGGATCGGCCCGCTATGCCCTTTCAGATTATGGATTCTGGTCAGCTTCCAGCCGTTATCCGGATCGCGCACGGTAAACCAGGTGGTCAACTGCCCTTCGCTGTCACCCACAGCCAGGGAAACTCCACCGTAGACCATGGCCAGGGCGGTAATTTCCCGTTTATCCGCAAAGGCCCGGGTGGTTTCCTCCAGAACCGGCTCATCCATGTCTTCCAGGTTCCAGCGCAGAATTTCACCCTGGTCGGTTCCGGCAAACAGCTTGGTGCCGGCCGTATTCATGGTCAGTGCGGTGATCTTGCCGGCCGCGTCGTTGTCGAGCTGGTACGACTTCTCAACCTCTTCGGTCGTTCCCAGCAGGGATTCCTGCTCTTCAACCATCACCAGCTGCAGGGTGCCGTCCCGACTCAGGTCAACCCGCACCCGGCGACCATCATCATTCACCCGCGCCAGCGAGGTCTGCGGCAGACCCTCGGCTGGAGCCGGAAAATCGGCAAGATGGACGATTTTATGGTGAATGCTGCGCTTATTGCCGTTCTGTTCATCAAAAAACGGAAAGAACTTGATCTCTTCCACGGTCAGGCTACCGTCATTCCATAGCAAAACATGATTCAGGCGCCCATAGGTGTCCACTGCGACCGGATGCGTTGCGGCGGAATCCCTGTTCAGTTGAAAGCTGTCCAGCGTGGCACCGTTCTTGAGATTAAAGAAGCGGACCGTTCCGGTTTTGTCGATGGCGTAGCCGGTTTCCCGGTATTCATCAATGCCGACCGCCATAACCTTGGCGGGATCGGAGTCTCCAGAGACTTGAAAATCCGCAACCAGGCGGATATCAGACGACCCGAACAGCGGCAGGGCAACCTTGGCGATCAGGATCAGAATGAAAATGACACTGAAAATGATCGCCATTCCGCCGACGGTAATAACCCACTTGGCGATCCGATCATTCCGCTTGATTTTTTTAAGAAACGCTGGATTCATATCTCTCACATCACCTTGACGCAACAACAAGCCCTGCCCCAAAACAGGGACAGGGCTTGTCGGTTGAACAGGTTATCAAATAACCTTCCCGGCCGCTCAGTTAATCAGAGCCAGCTGTTTTTTGGCAACTGCTGCAGGCAATGGCAGGAAGCCGTCCTTGACCACAACTTCTTGACCTTCTTTGGACAGAACATACGTGATGAATTCTTTGACCAGGGTCGGCAGGGGCTTGTTCGGCTCCTTGACAACGTTGATGTAAAGCATCCGCCCGAGGGGGTACTTGCCGCTCAAAACATTGTCGTAGTTGGGCTGGTAAGCGGTTTCACCGTCTTTGTCCGAGAGGGGCAGGGCATGCACACCGGAAGTAACGTAACCCATACCGGAGTAGCCGATGCCGCCTTTATCTTCGGTGACGCCCAGAACCACCGAGGCGTTACCCGGTTGCTCTTTCACGGTATCCTTGTAGTCGCCTTTTTTCAGGGTGTGCTCTTTGAAGAAACCGTAGGTGCCGGAAGCCGAGTTACGACCGTAGAGGCTGATCGGCATATTGGCCCAGTCGCCGCCCAGGCCGAGCTGACCCCAGGTGGTGATGTCTTCAGCGGCGCCACGCTTGCGGGTTTTGGAGAAGATCGCATCAACCTGAGTCATCGACAGTTGTTTCAGGGTGTTGTCCTTGTTAACGAACACGGCCAGGGCATCCAGAGCGACGCCGATGGTGGTGGGTTTGAAGCCGTATTTGGACTCAAAAGCCTGGACTTCTTTATTCTTCATTTTCCGGGACATGGGACCGAGCTGGCTGGTGCCTTCGATCAACGCCGGCGGAGCAGTACTGGACCCTTTGCCTTCAATCTGGATATTGACGTTGGGGTACTTTTTACGGAATCCTTCCGCCCAAAACGTCATCATATTGTTCAGGGTATCGGAACCGACGCTGCTCAGGTTACCGGCAACCCCTTGGACCTTGACGTAATCGGACAGGTTGACATCAACCTTGATGGGGGCGGCAAACAGAGCTCCGGCCGAAACGGTCAGCAGGACCAGTGTCAGGGCCAGGCCCTTGGAAAAAATGCTCAGACGCTTGTTCATAATGATTGATCTCCTTTTAATATCGACATGAAAATAATCTCGTTGCTAACAATTGGGGGCAAAAATGCACTCCCTTTGTTAGATTTATGTTAGCAACGTGTGAGAACTCTACTAACCGGTCAATTTTACGCTTTCCGCATTCACCTCCCAGAATCCAGGATTGCCCCTCCTCCACATCACACTGCTCAGAAGGCCCTCTTGTCTCAACATATTGTTAGGCGATTATCAGGGTTGAATTAGAGTTCCGTTCAGGATCCGTCCCGGGACAACCGGCAAAGACGGCGCTCAGAATTGCTGTTCCCGGCAGAACTTATCGGTTCCTAACCCTTTGCTTATCGGGATTGAACAGTCAGCCGGGACAATGGCTCAATTGATTTTGACCAAGAACAGCGCTACAGCCAAAGACAGGACATGTATTTATGAAGGAAATTGAACATCTGGATACGGACATTATTAACGAAATGCCGCGGGAGGCGATTCGCGAATTGCTCGAACTGGTGGAACGCGCGCCCATTGAAATCGCCAGCAGCAGCCAGCCGGGCCTGACCTTGCAACAGGTTCTCGATGCTTTTGACAACGAATTCCTGCTCGGGCAGATCCTCAACCCGCAGGCTGAAGTCGCCCTTAACGGCAAACGCGCCTTCGCCAGGATGACCGGGGACGAACCGGAGCGCTCCCTGGCCTGGGCCTGCGCAAAAATCTTTCTGCAGGCAGAGGACTGTTTTATTAAACTGAAAATTATCAACCTGCTGACCCGTGAGCAGTGCCAGCAGGCTCGGGTCGCCTGATCGATCTCTCCTTGTACCCGGCCACGATAGGCTGGCCAGGCAGCCACCGCTGTTAACCGGCCAGCCCCTGCTCCAGGTCGTGGCGCAGATCTTCCGCCTCTTCGATCCCTACGGAAAGCCGCAGCAGACAATCGTCGATCCCCAACCGCAAACGTTCTTCCCGGGGAATATCGGCATGGGTCTGCACCGCCGGCAAGGTCAGCAACGATTCCACACCACCCAGACTCTCGGCAAAGGAGATCAGCCGGATCCGCTCCAGCAGGGTCCGCGCCCGCGCCGGCGAATCCACCCGAAAACTGACCATGGCCCCGAACCCCGTAGCCTGCCTGCGACTCAGCTGGTGACCGGGATGCTGGGGCAAGCCCGGGTAATAAACCTGCAGCACCTGTGGCTGTTCATCCAGCCAGAAGGCCAGTTCGGTTGCCGTCGCACACTGGCGCTGCAGGCGCAACGGCAAGGTCTTCAGACTGCGGATGAGCAGCCAGCTGTCCTGCGGCGACAACACCGCGCCGGTGCTGTTCTGCAGAAAATACAACCGCTCACCCAGCTCCGCAGTGCGGGCGACCAGCACTCCGGCGGACAGATCGTTGTGCCCGCCCATGAACTTGGTCGCGGAATGGACCACCACATCCGCCCCCAGCTCAAGGGGCCGCTGCAGCAGCGGCGTCATGAAGGTATTATCGACGATAAACAGCAGCTTTCGCCGTTGACACAGGTCGGCAAGGGCCGCCAGATCCGCCACCCCCAGCAGTGGGTTCCCCGGCGATTCCACCAGCAGCGCCTTGGTTTGCGCGGTTACGGCGGCGCTGACCGCAGCCGTGTCGGTGGTATCGACATAGCTGGCTTTGAGCCCGAACTGCGTGAAAATGCCGTCCACCACCCGGTAGGTTCCGCCATAGAGGTCCTGCGACAGTAGCAGCTCGTCACCACTCTGAAAATGCAATAGCAAGGTGGTCAGCGCCGCCATTCCGGAAGAGAATGCCAAACCCCGGGCGCCATTTTCCAGATCGGCCAGCCCTTCTTCCAGAACCTGCCGGGTAGGATTGCCGCTCCGCCCGTAATCGAAGCCGGTCGACTGACCAACGGCGGGGTGGCGGAAGGTGGCACTCGGAGTGATGGCGCAGCTGATCGCCCCGGTCGCCGGATCACTGTGATTACCCAACTGGGCCAGCCGGGTGTGAAGATGGTAACAAGGCCCGTTTTTCAAAACGTTCTCCCTGAGCTTGATGGATCGTCACCCCGTTCCCAAAATGGGGCATCACCGCTGAATTGTTCCGCCAGATTACGCTGTAATATCCGCGAACAGTGGCGAAGACAGGTACCGCTCCCCGGAATCGGGCAGGATCACGACAATTGTCTTCCCTTTGAATTCACTGCGTTTTGCCAGTCTTACCGCAACGGCTGCGGCCGCGCCACAACTGATCCCGGAGAGGATCCCCTCCTCAAGGGCCAGCCGACGGGCCATGGCCAGTGCGTCGTCGCTGTTCACCTGTTCGACCTGATCGACAATCTCCAGATCGAGGGTGGCCGGAATAAAACCGGCGCCGATCCCCTGGATCTTGTGGGGTCCGGGAATCAACGATTCGCCGCGCAAGTGCTGGGAGATGACCGGACTCTCCTCCGGTTCAACCGCGACCGAGTGGAGTCGATGCTTGCGGTCCTGTTTAAAATAGCGGGAAACCCCGGTAATGGTGCCGCCGGTCCCGACCCCGGCAATCAGTACGTCGACTTTCCCCCCGGTCGCGTCCCAGATTTCCGGGCCGGTGGTTTTTTGATGGATCTCCGGGTTGGCCGGGTTGTTGAACTGATGCAGCAACAGGTAACGCTCGGGATCGGCCGCGGCAATCTCTTCGGCCCGGGCAATGGCTCCGCCCATCCCTTTATTCCCCGGCGTCAGTTCCAGCTTGGCTCCGAACGCCTTGAGAACTTTGCGCCGCTCAATGCTCATGGTTTCGGGCATGGTCAGGGTAATCGGAATGCCTCGGGCCGCCGCCGCAAAAGCCAGGGCGATGCCGGTATTGCCGCTGGTCGGCTCGATCAATTCTTTTCCCGCCCCCAGCAGCCCGCGCTTCTCTGCGTCCCAGATCATGTTGGCGCCGATCCGGCATTTAACGCTGTAAGCCGGATTCCGCCCTTCAATTTTGGCCAATACCGTCGCGCCTTCTGAGCCGACGATCCGATTCAGCCGCACTAACGGTGTACGGCCGATGGTTAGGGAATTATCCTGAAACACCTGATTCATAAATAACCTCCTGACAGGTTAGGGATTCACTATTGCTGTGGTTAAACAATAGACAACTTACGTAATAAGGAAAATATCTATCTTTATCTTTTCAGTCAAGTTCTATTTTATTTACTACATCTCTTTTATGGTATTTATTGCCGCCAGCTGTTCTGCCAACGCTGCCCCGTCCACAGTAGGTTGGCGTTGGCGGTTCCGCAGGCCATAAATCCATGCCTTGTTCATGCCTCGATTGCGGCCTGTCGCGGACTGAGGCGCGACTTGTCGGCGGCCTGCGAGATCCTCGCCCGCCAGTAGCGAATTAGTGTCCATCCGGAAACTTCGGTGGGGTACTGTAACGTTTCTGATCTGGAAACCAGAAATTTTTCGCAAGATCAAGGAAATCAAGCATTTGTGCGGAGGTGTAGTGCTTTACGCCGCACAATCAAATGCGCAGATTGACGCCGAGATTGCGGAAAAGGGCGGTTTCCGGACAGAAACGAATTAACTTGAAAAATGCCACGTTAGGCTTAAGTCTAACGGCAAAATTTCTTTTTCGGGAAGGAACCAGCCTAAACCAGCGTAAAAAGACCAAAAGAATGGATAAATGACTTGACAATATTGACTCAAACAAATTATAAATTTCAAACTATCGTTAAAAATAATTATAATTTCAAGGAATTGTCTATTCAATTTCATCGCTATATTTGATTGAAGAAAAACTATCTGTCTTAAGGTGTTCGATGACTCCCTGGAGCAGGACCCCTCTGCAAATCCGTGATCCATTCCAGCTGTTTTGCCAAGGCCCTTTTCCAACTTCCCTATAGCAAAATGTGGAGATAATGATGTTTAAAAAAATCAGTAGCAAGGTTACGATCTATGTCAATCTGATCCTCCTGGTCATTATGATTCTGGGCACATTCTTTATCTGCCGGAACCAAAGCCAGGTCCTTGAGAACCAGGTGCTGGAGCGTGCCCGCGTGGAATCTATTCTGGGCGCCAAGATGACCGGCATGATTCTGGAAGAAGCCATTGATAACGGCATTCTCTCCTCCACCGCCGTTTTCGACACCAATTATGAAGAAATCCCGGGTTTCAACCCGCCCAAGTACCATTCCAAATACGACTTCTACCTTGACAAGGCACTACTTGAAATTGAGGATGAATTCCTTAAGGATAGTAGTGTTATTGCAGCGACAGCCATCGATCGCAGTGCCTACCTGCCAACCCACAATACCAGGTTTCAAAACCCACTGACCTGGGATGAGAAAACAGACCAGCTGGGGAATCGAACCAAACAGATTCTAACCAACGAAGCCGGTAAAAAAGCCGCTCTGAACACCAAAGAAGGCTTTACCCAAAAGTTTATTTTGTTGCGCGAAGCAAATAACCTTGGCGGCTTGCCCGAGGAACTGCAAAAGCTGTATCAACGTGAGGCGGGACAGGATGCCTGGGATGTTGCCTCTCCGATCATGGTCAAAGGAAAACACTGGGGCAATTTCCGGGTCGCCATGTCAATGGTCAAAACCAACGAGCAGAAAAACATCCTTCAGCTTCATATCATCAGTACCATGCTGGTGATCCTGATCGTTTCCTTCATTGCCGTGCGGCTGATCGTCAACAAATCGCTGAGCCCGTTGAACGAACTGACCGAACGGGCCTCCGAACTGGCCGATGGGGATGTTGATGAGCCGATCAAGGTTGACAGCAAGGACGAAATCGGCCACCTCGCAGATGTGCTGGAGCGGTTGCGAATCAGTATCAAGATCGCCATGGATAAACTGCGTAAATCCAGCGGGGCCTGATCCTGATTAAAAACCTTGCGCCAAATTGAGGGGGGAAGTCAGCTTCTCCACAAGAACACCAGCGGCCGCTTCCGGGACAACCGGGAGCGGCCGCTGTCTTTTTTTCGGCCTTAGCTGCACCAATCACTCAACAGCAACGTTGCCCATCGTTCCGGCCGCCTGATTGGCAAATCCGGCTCACCAGCAGATAGATGCCACCAAACCAGAACGGCACCGTCGCCAGCCAGAAAACCAGCCCCTGCAAATTGGCAATCCAGAACTGGCTGAGCAGGGCCAACGGATCGCTCTTGAGCAGGACAGCAACCTGCTCCAGATCGGCCGGCAGCCGGGTTGCGCCAAACAGGCTGCACCCCCCTTTCAGGTAGGGAATAAACAACAGGATCTGCAGTGGATAACAGAGATAATTGATCAGCTGCACCAGAGCCAGGTTGAGGCGCAGGCGCAGGGCAAGCAGGGCACCAAGCAAGCTGGTCCCCCAGAGCAGCGGCATACACCCCAGGGTGCCACCCAAAGCCAGCGCCAACGCTAACTGCTGCGGACTCAGCCCCTGGCGAAGCTGCCCGACCAGCACCTGCTGCAGGCGCCGCCAGGGAATACCGCCAGCCGCGAGTTCAGATTCGGTCACGGTGGATATGGAAACTCAGGCTGGCGCCGGTCACGCTGCTGCGCCCGGTATAAATAAACAGCACCAGCCAGATCCCCTGGAGAAACAGGAGGGTCCCCGGCTGCCACAGATCGGCAAGACCAAGCAGCAACTGCGGCAGAGCCGGAGTGGTGGCCGAAGCGGTACGGAAATAAAGACCACAGGCCAGGGCGTATGGGAGCGCCGCCAGGCCCATCCATTGGTAGGCGGAAAAGCGGGCCGTGCCCCGATAATCGGCGCGCAGGAATTCAGAAAACACCCGCCACAATTGGGTCACCAGCAGGGGCAAGATAAAGGCTGCGGCCATAAAACCCTTAAAAAACAGCTCGATCCCAAACAATCCGGTCAGCACATAGAGCAGGGCGGTCAAGGCCTGCACCGGTACCACAGGTTCTCCTTCCAGCCCGCTGGCATAACAGATCTTCCGGGTCTCGCCATGAAAAGCGAAATGCCAGCGGCGGAAATACTTCCGCACCCTGCCACTGCACTGGGCGACCGGTTTACCGTAGCAGCAGCCAAAACTGATACAGGCCAGCCGGCCCAGGCCTTCACCAAAAGCGTAGGCGATGCCGATGGCGGCCAGTACCGGCAGCACCGGCAGCTGCGCCCCGCTCAGCCGCCCAGCCAGCAGCACCAGCCAGGGAGCAGCCAGAATTCCGACGAATACCGCGCCGCCAACGGTAAAGGTGTGGGCCTTGCCTTCCACCAGCCTGGCGACCAGCCGCGAGGCCGGGACACACAAAGCCAACAGCAGCACCGCGACCAGCAGTACCCCGGACAGCGGCACCCTGGCTGCGCCGAGCAGAATGATCAGCAGCGTCAGCGCCACCAGATAGGCATTGGCTGTGAGCAGACCGTACCAGGTCAGATTGATACCCTGCCACTGGCCGTTACCCAGCGGGCGGATCGGCAGGGTTGCCAGCATCTGCCAGCCGTTGCGCGGCAGCACCCGGAAACCCCAGGCCAGCATGGCGCCGAACAGCACCAGCAGAATCAGTACAAACAGTTCATTGATCATCGGTTCCTCCTCTTTCATGGTCCCGCGTGACCGGCAGGGCCAGCAATGAACGTACCGGAATATCGGTTTCCACCAAGGGTTGTTGAAATCCCGCACAAAAACGGCTCCGGACATCCTGCCGCCGCTGATTGGCCAGCAGGTCGTCGGCAAAGCGGATCCGCCCCGGCTCAAACAGCAGGACATCGGTGCTGCTGCCGGGCCGATACAGGCTTTTCGGGTTGCCGCGATGCAGGAACATGCCCTTGACCAGCGGCTGCGGATCAGCGTAGCGGGTCGCGCTGTAGCACTGGAAGATCTCACCGATCATCAACGCCACAACCTCGATCATGGCCACGTTGCCGACCCGGCTGCCACCGGGGACATCCGTATCAATGATCGTGACCACCCGGCGGTTCTTGGAAAAGGGAGTCACCTCGGTCACCACCGCCTGGGGATTGCAGGAATGGTAGCTGCCATCGAGCTCATAGATATCGGCCACCTTGCCACTGACCGGCACATGGTTGTAATGATATTTATCCGGGGTGAGGCGAAAGATGGCAAAATCCCCGTCTTTAAAACGATCGAGACATTCGCGGTTGCCAAGCAGGTCGGCCAGGGTGAAAAACTTGTTCTTGATCTCCAAGGTCGACAGCCCGCTCAGGGAACCGACAATCACCCGCGCGTCGGCCGGCGAAACGATCGCCTCGGCACATTCCGGCAGCGGCCGGCATTCCCAGTAGCGGATCTTGCGTTCAAAAACCTTGCGTGCGGTGTCGAGGCTATGGGGTGGATCGAGACATTCCGCCGGGTTACCGCCGACCTCGCTCAGAAAGCGCTGCTGCCCCCAGATCCGGGTGCCGAGCATCATGTCGTAGTTGAGAAATCCGAGGGCCTGGGAGGCCCTGGAACCAGTCAGCAGCTTGAACAGCCGCGGGGCATTCTCGCGCACGGGATGGTACAGCCAGTGCACAATGCGATCGCCGAACAGCGGTTCGTCACAGATGCGCCCGCTGGATCGTTCGATGTATTGATGAGTCAGATTCATATGGCTCCTGTTTTTTGCGGGGCTGCGGACAAAGCTGTTGCCGATCGTGGTATTCACTCAACAGCAGCAGGTTGAGCAGCCGCGTCAGCGGCTGGCAGCCCAGTTGGTCGTTAAGCAGGTCCTCTTCAATGGCCTTGGCAAAGCGCTCAACGCTTTTGCCTTGCATCAGTTCGGCAAGCAGCTGGCGGCCGCAACCCGGGGCCTGTCCTTCGTTTTCCAGCTGCTGCAGATCCCGCCGAAAGATTCCGAAAGCCTGCGCCATATGATCGCGGCGCAAGGTTTCCCGATAATATTTTTCCATGCCCCGGTTAAAATCAGCGGCCTCCAGCCGCAAGGCACTCTTCGAGGCCGTGCCGGTCATCCCCTGAACCAGGCGCCCGGCCGCTCCATGCAGTTGCGGCTGCTCCAGGCGCAGCTGCAGGTCGTTGAGGAGTCCGGTAAAGCCGAACATTTCGATCAGTTCGGCAGCATCTTCCCGCAGCAGGGCAAGCAGGGCCTTGCAATAATCCTGATGGTAAACCCGCAGATAGCCGGGATAACGCCGGCTGCTCCGAACCCGGCCGGTACGCTTGAGAATTTTCAGCAAAAACCGGTTGCGGGTGTTCTTCAGCACATAAAAGGTCGGAATGCCGATGGCCATGCCGAAAAAGATCTGCCGCCGTTCGCTTTCGACAAACGGGGTATCCGGAATGTAGCGATGCCGCACCTGGCCGGTGAACATATACTTGAAGGCCAGGGCCGTGATCAGCAACTGCAGGTTGGTGGCTGCCCCGAGATCATCTTCAAAATGGGGGAACAGACTGTAATGACGGCCCTCGAAACCGCTGAACCCCATGCCGGCATACTCGCGCAGTTTGAAAAACTGGTAGAGCGACATCTGTCGATCGAACACCCCCATGTCCGCCAGATCTTCTTTGAGCAGCTCCTGATTGCCGAGTCGGCCGTCATAAGCCGGGCTCTGTTCGCTGCTGAGCAGACAGAGCGGATAGTCGAGAACCCGCAGATCCGGGACCAGGTCGCCGCGCATGGCGAAACAGCGACTGAGCAATCGGTCAAAGCGGGGCGGACCGAAGGGGGTCAGCGCATGACCGAAGAAGGAGAGGCTGGCTTTTTTCTTCCAGCGCCGCCAGAGCATGCGCAGGTGGGTGAAATCGAGCTGATGAGGGAGAAAGCCGAGGGCCTTTTCAGGATGGAAGTCTGCAAAGGCCAGCCGGTAGGGCGCGGCGCTGTAGGTGGTGACGAACAGGGGCAGGAAATGCTCCATGATCTTGCAGCCCAGATCGCCGAGGTATTTTTCCTGGGCCGGGCCGTAGCTCCCCCCTGCCGCACAGGCTGCGCTCAGCTGACGGCTGCCGAGGCTGACATGCACACCGTTGTTGCACAGACTGGTATTGGACAGGTTGGGCAGCACCACCAGGTTGTTGGTAATGATCCCTGCTTCCCGCAGTTTGGCCACGGCGTTGAGCTGGCTGCGGCTGAGCACCTGATGGCAGAGCTCCATGTAGCTGTGTTTGCCCTCGCCGCGATTCCAGCCCGACAGGCAGGGACTCATGAACAGCTGCCGGTAGAAGGTATCCGGGACCATGTCGTTGAGCGCCTTCTGGCGCAGCGGCGGATGCGGCGCAAAATAGATCAGCGCCCGCTGGCCGCGTTCCAGCAGTCCGAAGTGATGATTGGCATAGTTGAGCAACAGCTGGGTGAGCAGATAGCGCTTGGCGGTCTCACGGGCCAGGGCCGCGCCCATGCCGCGCTCCGGAACCAGCTGCTCAACGTGAAAAGAGAAGGTTTCCGGCGAAGTGTTGTCACTCAGATAGTGTTCCAGCAGCCCCTCACCGACCCGCTGCAGTTCCACAGGCAACTTCTGATTGCCGAGCAGGTCGGCCAGGGCCAACTTGAGTAAATAGCTGACCGGCACCCGCAAATAGGGCTCGCCGTTGTCCCCATGGGCCTGGAAACGCGCCGCATCGCTCCGTTTCCCCGCCGCCGGACAATTCTTGTCGGCGAGCAGGTCATGGTTGAAAATCTTCTCCGCATAGTTCGACAAGCGCCGTCGCGGAAACCGCACCCAGCTGTTCTCCCAGACCTGCTGGCCGGCGGCAGACAGATATTCCTGCAGCTCGGCCAGGCGCCTTTCCGGCGTCTCCCCGCTGCGGGTGCGACGCTGCAGATTGGCGAAAAATCTGGAATGCTCGATCTCCTGGGGCAGGTCGACCTGCTCGCGGCGACCGACGACGACCGCCTGCAGTTCGGTTTCCGACCCGGCGGTGATGTCGCCACTGGTGAACGGCAGGCACGTGGTGGGATGTTCCCCCGCAGTCAGACCGAGGGCGGCAAAACAACTCTCCAGATCAGCCGGCAGTTGGCGGCTGGCGGAGGAGAGGGCTTTCAGGGCTCTTGACATGGCCAAATGGTTCTCCTTTGCAATATACGCGGAACCATATGGCGGGATTATGTGGCCTTGATTAACCCTGTGTCAGTATCCTGTTAATACCTGCCAATTTAGTTTTTTCAACTTTCACATCATTTCTTAACAATGTCCCGCCATGCTCAATAAAAATTCTCAGGAGGATCCCTTTGACCAGAAAATCTTACCTGCTCGACACCAATGTCCTGCTCCACGACGCCAATGCTCTCTTTTCCTTTGAGGATAACGAAGTCATTCTGCCCCTCCCGGTCATTGAGGAGCTCGACCGGTTCAAGAAAGACGGTAGTGAAAACGGCCGCAATGCCCGCCAGGTATCGCGGGAGCTGGATCGACTGCGCCAGCAAGGGGTTCTGACCAACGGCGGGGTGCCACTGGCCAACGGCGGCCGACTGCGGGTGGTCGTCACCCGCAACAGCTGTCTCGACCAGCTGCCGCAGGAACTGCGCACCCCCTGCGTCGATCATCAGATTCTGGCCCTGGCTCTGCAGGAAAAACAGCGCTGCCAGGGGCTGGCCACCCTGGTTACCAAGGATATCAATCTGCGTATTAAGGCGCATGCTGTCGGCGTGCCGGTGGAGGACTATGAAACCGGCAAGGTCTCCCTGGACAACCTCTTCACCGGCATGCTGCGCTATAACCTGGTCAGCGAACAGATCGATCGCTTCTTCCAGGAACAGAAACTGAGCCATTTTGAAGATCCGCCCCCGCCGCATACCTGCCTGGTCCTCAATGCGCTGGACAACGACCGCCAGAGGGCCATCGGCCGTTATGATCCCAAAAGCAACGCGGTCCTGCCCTTGCAAACCGCCCCGCAGGAAGGTTTCTGGGGCATCACCCCGCGCAACCTGGAACAGAAATTCGCCCTGGAACTACTGACCCACCCGGACATCCACCTGGTGACCCTGCTCGGCCGGGCCGGGACCGGCAAAACTCTGCTCGCCCTGGCCGCCGGCCTGCAGATGGTCACCGAAGCCAACTCTTATTCACGCCTGCTGGTATCACGGCCGGTCTTTCCCATGGGCCGCGATCTCGGTTTTCTGCCCGGCGATGTGGAAGAAAAGCTCGCGCCCTGGATGCAGCCGATCAACGACAATCTTGACCTGCTGCTCAATGACGGCTCCGGTAAGAGCAAGCAGCGCCGCCACCAGGAACTCAAAGACCTGGGGATCATCTCGGTAGAGCCCCTCACCTATATCCGCGGCCGCTCCATCCCGCGCCAGTACATGATTGTGGATGAAGCCCAGAACCTGACCCCGCATGAGGTCAAGACCATCATCACCCGCGCCGGGGAGGGAACCAAGATTGTCCTTACCGGCGATCCGGAGCAGATCGACAATCCCTATATCGATGCCTCCAGCAACGGCCTGACCTATGTGGTCGAACGGTTCCGTGCCAGCCCGCTGGCCGGCCACATCGTCCTCACCCGCGGTGAACGGTCGCCCCTGGCCAATGCCGCCTGCGAGCTGCTCTGACCATGCCCGAGCTGGCCAACGATATTCGTGTCAACAGCTGGGCCCAGCTGCAGGATGAGCTGTTTGAAGATGCCTGGAACGGTGACCTGGGCCGGTTTCGCTCGCGTTATGCCTTTCGTGGCCTGTCGGACAGCGCTTACCGGCTTGAGACCACCCTGATGCGACTGGGTGGGCCCTATCAAAGCCTGGAACGGCACCTGCTGCGCAATTTTAAAAAATACGCCCGCAGCAATGTGGTTGAGCAAGACTCGGTCTGGCACTGGCTGGCCGTGGCCCAGCACTACGGCTTACCGACCCGGCTCCTTGACTGGACCTATTCCCCCTATGTGGCGCTGCACTTTGCCACCGCCAATATCGAGCGCTTTGCTACGGACGGCGTCATCTGGGCGGTCAACTACCTGCAGACCCACCAGCTGCTGCCGCGCCACCTGATGGAGAAGCTGGAAGAGGAGGGGGCCAACGTCTTCACCGTGGAGATGCTCTCGACCACCCAGGCCAGCCTGCAGGAGTTCAGTGCCCCGGCCCAACAGAATTTTGCCCTGTTTTTCGAACCCCCGTCCATTGATGACCGGATTACCAACCAGTACGCCCTGTTCAGCGTCATGCCCGACCCCGGGCAGGCCCTGGACAACTGGCTGGCCGGCCACCCAGGGTTGTGGCGGCGAATCGTCATTCCGGCACCATTGAAGTGGGAAATCCGCGACAAGCTTGATCAGGCCAATATTTCGGAGCGGGTCCTGTTTCCGGGGTTGGATGGGCTGAGTTCGTGGTTGAAACGCCAGTACAGCCCCAAGCAGGAGCAGGGACGGCTGGCACCGGTGCGGGTCGCCTGACCGGCGGACTGCCGGCCCACGGCGCCGGGCCGCCCGCCCATTCACATCATATTCTTACATGGCTCTCATCTGCGCCTAATCTAACTCTCCATAATCAATAAAAACGCCAATGATGGAGAAAAAGAGATGGCACAAGCCGATCTACACGTACATTCCAAGTATTCCAATCATCCTTCCGAGTGGTTCCTACAGCGCCTCGGTGCCTCCGAGTCCTATACCGACCCGGATACCATCTACAAAATGGCCCGCAAACGCGGCATGGATTTTGTTACGGTGACCGACCACAACCGCATCAAAGCCTCCATGGAGCTGGTTAAAAAGCATCCCAAACACTGCTTTACCGGGGTCGAATCGACCGCTTATTTTCCCGAGGACAACTGCAAGGTCCACATCCTGATCTACGGTCTGGACCGTGAGCAGTTCGGCAAAATCCAGAAGAAACGCCTGAATATCTACAAGCTGCGCGATTACCTCCAGCAAGAGGATCTTGCCTGCGTGGTCGCCCATGCCACCTATTCGGTTAACGGCAAGCTGACCCTCGATCATCTGGAAAAGCTGATCTTGCTGTTCAACAACTTCGAAGGGCGCAACGGCAGCCGCAGCATTCTCAATAACGATGTCCTGTCGCGGGTCTTGCTGGAGCTGACGGCTGAGGACATTGCCCGGCTGCAGCAGAAACACGGCATCGAACCCTGGGGACCAAGCCCCTGGCGCAAGGCCCTGAGCGGCGGCTCCGACGATCACGCCGGGTTTTTCATTGCCAAAACCAGCACCGAGGCAGAGGCGGCAACTCCGCAGGAATTCATCGAACAGATCAAGCAGGGGCGGCTGCGACCGCGCGGGCGGCAGAACAATTTCCAGGGGCTGACCTTTGCCATCTACAAAATCGCCTTTGATTTCTCCCAGCACAAAAGCACCGCGTTTGCCCAGTCAACCTTGAGCGATATGACCCGCTACCTGTTCAGCGACCAGCGCCTCAGCATCAAGGACCGGCTACGCCTGAGCAAGATGAAATCACAGAAGAACAACGCCATCTACCAGAACATCGTCAAACTGGTGGAAACCAGCCGGACCCTCGACCATGACGATATCGATTCGCGCCTCGACCTGCTCTACGAGTGCATCGGCGACATTTCCGATCAGTACTTCCGCTCGCTCCTCGAATCCCTCAATACCAACATTGCCGAAATGGACATCATCCGCATCATTCAGGGCCTCTCTTCGAGTATTCCCGGGGTTTTTCTGTCGGTGCCGTTCTTTTCCGCCTTCCGCCACATGTTCGGCGACCGCCAGCTGATCAACGATCTCGACGCCAGCTTGAGCAAGCAGGCCACCCCGAGCAACAAGCGGATTCTCTGGCTGACCGACACCCTGACCGATCTCAACGGCGTCTCCATGACCCTGCAGACCATCGGTCGGCTGGCCGATGAAAAGGGCTACGACATCCGCATCATGTCGAGTCTGACCGAAGAGCAGCAGCAGGGCGAGCTTCCCCATTCAACGTTGGCTATTCCGCCGCTGTACAGCTTTGGGTTGCCCCATTACCAGGAGCTGAAAATCAATATGCCGTCAGTGCTGCGAATGCTGAAAATGGTCTACGACTACAATCCTGACGAGATCTATATTTCGACGCCCGGCCCGGTCGGACTGCTCGGCATGCTCATGGGACGGATGCTCGGCACCGAGATCAAGGGGATCTACCACACCGACTTCACCATGGAAGCGGAAGCGATTGTCAATGAACCGGCGATCAGCAACATGATCGAACAATACAGCAAATGGTTTTTCAATCAGTTCGACTCCCTGCTGGTACCGACCACCGAATACATCCAGCTGCTCAAACAGCGCGGCTACCGCTACCGCCATATGGAGCTGTTCCGGCGTGGGCTGCGCACCGAGCATTTCCTGCCGCTACCCAAAGCTAACAACAACGGTCCCTGGAACCCCAAACTGCTTTATGTCGGGCGGATCTCCAAAGACAAGAACCTGGATTTCCTGATGCACGCCTATCGCCAGGTCAGAATCATGCATCCTGACGTCAGTTTGACCATCGCCGGAACCGGCCCCTATCTGGACGAATTGCGGGAAGACTGCAGCGATATGCCGGACGTCGATTTTCGCGGCCGGGTTGCCTACGACCAGTTGCCAAAGCTGTACAACAGCCATGACCTGTTTGTGTTCCCGAGTACCACGGAAACCTTCGGCATGGTGGTGCTCGAGGCCCAGGCCTGCGGCTTGCCCGCTCTGGTTTCGGACATCGGCGGCCCCAAGGAGATCATTGAGGATGGCAAAACCGGTTATGCGTTAAGCGTGGCCAGCGCCACTCCCTGGGCTCAATGTATCAGCGATCTGCTCACCGATCTGGCCTGCGGCGGCGAACTTTGCAGGGAATTCAGCACGGCCGCCCGGAGCCGGGTCGAAACACGCTTTTCCTGGGACAGTATCCTCCAGGAC
Organism: Geopsychrobacteraceae bacterium; assembly: GCA_963668145.2. Lineage (GTDB taxonomy): Bacteria > Desulfobacterota > Desulfuromonadia > Desulfuromonadales > Geopsychrobacteraceae > Seleniibacterium. The sequence continues at coordinate 347,997 of CAXXJU010000010.1, read as the reverse complement.
ATGGTCCAGCCCGCCCCCTCCCGCCATCATCGCCAGCACCAATCGTCTATCAAGCGGATTCTCAAACTGGCGTCCAACATGATGGTTCACTGACCCATGGCGTTCCTCTCCAACAGCGCAGCCGCCGCCAGGGTCAGCGGTCGGCTGCTGTTCAAAAAACGCGTCCCGGGTCAGCTGGTCATCCAATACACCGATCATTGCAACGCCAGCTGCCCGCAATGCGGCATGCGAATCAGCAATAAATTCCAGCGCGCCACGTTGGAAAAAGCCCGGGTCAAAAAGATCATTCGCCATGCCGCGACCAAGGGGATTTCGGCGCTCTCCTTCACCGGCGGCGAGCCTTTTCTGTTCCTCGATCAGATCTGTCAGCTGGCAACCTATGCGGGAAACTGCGGCATCCGCTATATTCGCACCGGCACCAACGGCTATCTGTTCCGCGATTCCGATCAGGCCGGGTTCACCGACCGGATCAGACGTATTGCCGATCAACTGGCCGCAACCCCGATCCGCAACATCTGGGTCAGCCTCGACTCATCGGACGTCGCCACCCATGAACAGATGCGCGGTCTGCCCGGGGTGGTGCGCGGCATTGAAAAAGCCCTGCCGATCTTTGCCGAGCGCGGCCTCTACCTCTCCGCCAACCTCGGCATCAACCGCAATTTTGCCGGGGCCAAGCACGACCGCGAACGCCTCGAATATACGGATTTTTTGCGCGGCTTCGACCGCTTCTACAGTTTTGTCCACGACCTCGGCTTTACCATCGCCAATGTCTGCTACCCCATGTACAGCGCACCGGACCAGGCCCCTGCGAAAGCGGTTTATGCCGCCACCGCCGCCGACCGGGTCGTCTACTTCAGCACGGCTGAAAAACTGGAGCTGTTTCAGGCCCTGTCCGACTGCATCCCGAACCACCGCGACAAACTGCGTATTTTCACCCCGCGCTGCAGCATTCACGCCCTGCTCAAGCAATACCAGGGACATGAAGAGTTAAGCTCGCCCTGCCGGGGCGGCAAGGACTTTTTCTTTGTCGACAGTGCCAGTGGCCAGACCTTCCCCTGCGGTTATCGCGGAGAGGAGAAACTCGGTTTCATGTGGGAACTGGACACGACCAGCTGTGCAACGTCGACCCCGTGTCGCCGCTGCGACTGGGAATGTTTCCGGGACCCTTCGGAACTGTTCGCCCCCCTGCTGCAATTACGCCAAACCCCGCTTCACCTGTTGCGTCGGCTGTATGCCGATCCCATGTTCTTCAAACTCTGGCTGGAAGACCTGCTCTACTACCGTGCCTGCCACTATTTCAACGGCCGCATCGCCTCCAACTCGCGCCGTCTGGAAAGCTGGCAGCAGCTTCAGCCGACCACCTTCGGCAGCACATTTTGACCATTAATGTAGATAAACCCGGGCCTTCTTGGAACCGAGCCAATCTCTGAGCGAATTAACCACGGACCTGGGTCAACCAAGTGAGATGGAACTTGTCGCAGCGATCTTTTAACAGCTGTTAGAAAACTTGGTCATGGGCTGCAGCTAGGGAATGGAATTCTTTAAGAAAAGTTTCAGACTTTGCCGAACCGGACGATTGAGTATTGAATAAGTTCGGACTCCGCTCTGGTGCTGAAAGCGGAGTCCGAACTTTCATGCAAGATCCTACATATGCCCCATTCGGCCGCTGTGCGGCCACTCTCACGCTACGCTTGGCTGATCCTGCCAGGTTCCAGTGAATCATCAACCGGAACCTCGATCATGAGTCCTGATACAATGATTTTTATTCTGAGGATCGGTAAAATCCTGCTGAAGTTTTGCCTGTCCGGGCGGCAGGCCCGGCTGAGGGGCTAATCTCGCCAGCAATAGCTGTCGTCATCGTTCATCATATAGCCGTGTCCCATGTGCCTCCGGTTATGGCCGTAATCCATCCATCCCATGTGATGGTCGTCATCGTCATTGAAGGCGCAATTGTACCAACCAGTGTTGCCCTGGGTCAGCAACCCGCCGGATTCGCTATTCGCCTTATCCAACAAGTCCCGATACTGCTGCTCAAGGTTGCCGATAGCGGTCTCAAGCTGTTTCAAATTGCCGAGCGTAGTGCTGTCGTTGGCCCTGGCGCTCTGGTATTCTGCACTCTTCTGGTCGATGGCGGTTTGCAGTTGCTGTAGCTGATCGGCATATTTTTCCTTGACCGCAGCAACTTTCTGTTGCTGTTCGGCGGTCAATTGTTGGCTATTGGCTACGCCATAACCTTCCCCCCGGCCATCCCCGCGGTCATAATAGCCGCAGGCAAGACTTGCTGTTGAAATCGCGAGGAGGGCGAAAATTGTCGTAAAGACGATGAATTTACGTTTGGTTTTGGTTGTTTTCATGATGATTCTCCTTTTTGAAAAGCGTTATTTTGCTGGAGCGCCGGACGCGCTGGGCTGCTGCGTCTGGTTCTCGTTGCAGTAGGGACAAAACTGCCAGTCGTATTCGATAATGCGGCTGCAATTCGGACAATTGTGCTTCAATGCTTCACCGCAGTGCGGACAGCGGAAATAACTTGCCTGAACTGAGCCTGAGCATTTCGGACAGCTCAGGTGAGGCGCAACCAGTGTGGGCCTTCTCTGCATTTGCCAGAAAATGATCGCAATAATAATGAGTATGAATAATCCGGGCATGAGCCAGCCTCCAAAGTGCCATCCCCCCACGAAAGTCCGTAGTCACAGAACATGCTGCCTTCTCCTTAGTGTCCCGTTCGGTTAATTATTTGTATTAATTTTGAGTCATTTTTGTTGCTGTCAAGGCGTGCCGCCGTAGGACTAGCTTAGGCTAAGCCGAGAAGGCAGAACGTAGACAGCGGCAAAAAGGGCCGAAATTGGGATAGAGAACTAACCGTACGGGACACTAGTAACGGTGATGGCCGAAGCCGTAGTTCTCAGCGTGGTGACCGCCATACCCCCAGGAGTGATGGGATCGATGGCCATAGCCGTGCCAAGGTCCCCATGGTGCACACGCTGAGAGCAGAAACAGGCTGCCAGCCAGAAGAATAAGTATCAAAATAGTTTTCAACATAACGAACTCCTTGTCATGGTTGTAGTTCTCAACAAAGAGCAACCAGGGTGCCAACTTTTTAAATATTTGAAAATATTGGTAAAATAATTTAAGCAAGATTGAAATCGGAAAAATTTTTGACTGTTCCGGGAGGCTTGTCCCACCTGATTGTCAAAAAATTTGACAGGTTTAGCATTGCCCTTTCGGCAAGTCGGTGAGGGTGGCTTCCAGCGCGGTGGAAGGTTGCGGTTGGGACATGAATCCACCCTTTGTCCGCTTGAAGCACAGCAGGATGACGCGGATTTTTGAGCACGCTCTGCTTATGTAGAATATTCTCCGTAAATGTTTACTATCCATCACCCTCAGCGCTGTGGAAATCCCGCCCAGGTCCTCAAATTTTCTAAAATTCAATGCTTTTCATACCCCTAAAAAAATTTTAAGCTTTTCGTTATTCTTAATAAATATCTGAAATTATTTAAAAAAAGAAATTCTCCAGGAACAGAATTTTTTTATTTAAAGACCCTTGACCCTGGACCATGGTCAAGGGTTTAAAGTTAAGGCATGAAGGTCGCAATAACGACATTCACAACGGGTGGAGGCAACTTGTATGTCTGACTATTTAACAATCGGAAAACTTGCCAAACAGGCTGATGTCAGTATCGACAGTATTCGTTTTTACGAGCGCAAAGGGTTGCTTGAAGATCCGCTGCGAACGGCTGCCAATTACCGAGTCTACCCTTTGGCTGCGGCCAAGCGCTTGCGCTTTATCAAGAAAGCGCAACGGCTCGGCTTCTCATTGGAAGAGATCCATCAGCTGCTCAGGGTCAGTCACGACTCTTCGGCGTCCAAAGCGGATATCAAGCAGATAACCGAAGAAAAAATAGCCGACATCCGCTCGCGGATTGAGGATTTGAGGCGCATGCTGAAGGCTCTGGAGCAGTTGGATGATTGCTGTGACGGGCATGGCCCGATAGAGGAATGTCCGATTCTGAAGTCGCTGGAAGAAGACGAGACGCTCTACGGTCAGCAGTCATAAGCAATGAGGTGAAAACAGACCGGCCCTTACCGGCAATCGGTCGCAGAAACAAAACAGTGAAGCTACACACAAAAAAGGAGAATAAGACATGAAAAGAATATTGATGGCCCTGTTGGTGGTCGGTTTTGTTATGGGGACAACAGCACTGGTCAGCACGGTTGCCATGGCGCATGGCAGTGCCGGGATGATGTCTGATGTGGACGATGTCGCTGGCCAGGCTCCCTGTCAGGGGGAGTCCTACTCCGGTGCCATGCACCATGGTTACGGCTACGGCATGATGGGTGGCATGATGGGGTACCAGGATATGGACGATATGATGCATGGCGGCCACCACGCCGGTCACATGATGGATGACGATAACATGGGCCATGGCAACGTGCTGAGCCAGGCCGACAAATTGGGCTTATCAACCGAACAGGTGGATAAACTCAATAGCCTGCACGTCGCAGAACAAAAAGACCTGATCCGCTCCTCAGCAGATGCTGATGTGGTTCGCCTGGAACTGTCCAACCTTCTCTCCTCAACAAACTGGACGATGAAGGATGCCGAACCCCTGGTTCAGAAACTCAACAAAATCGAAGGGAACATGCAGCTACGTCATCTGCAAGCGTTGCATGAAGCCCGGCAGATCCTGACTGCTGACCAATTGAAGCGATACAGCAGTCTGGAAAAATCTGACTACGCTGAAACCTACTGCGATTAATTTGGCAACGACCGGAACAGAAAGGGTAGGCCCATGAAAGATCCCGTATGCGGCATGCAAGTCACACTGGAATCAAAAGGCGGAACCGCTGATTGGCAGGGAGAGCCCTATGCTTTCTGTTCGGTGAAATGCCGGGAGAAATTCAGCGCCGACCCGGAACACTATCTGCACCCGGAATCGGCTCAGGTCGAAGAAGACCAGGATGCCCTCTATACCTGTCCCATGCATCCTGAAATCGAGCAAGCTGGTCCGGGGTCCTGCCCAGTCTGCGGCATGGCCCTCGAACCGAAAGAGATAACCGCAGACGCCGGTGACGACGGCGAATTACAGGACATGTCCCGACGCTTTCGACTCAGCCTGATTTTGACGGTTCCGGTGCTGCTGCTGGCCATGGGACCGATGCTCGGTCTGCCCCTGGAACAACTGGCTGGGCCGCGCCTGCTCAAGTGGGCGGAACTGATTCTGGCAACCCCGGTGGTCCTGTGGGCCGGCTGGCCGTTTTTTGTCCGCGGCTGGCAATCGCTGATCAGCCGTCATTTCAATATGTTCACGCTCATCGGCCTGGGGGTGAGCGTTTCCTATATCTACAGCCTGGTGGCGACCTTCTTTCCTGGACTCTTCCCCGCGGCTTTTCGCGGGGAAAACGGAGAGGTGGCAGTCTACTTTGAAGCCGCAGCGGTCATCACCACGCTGGTCCTGCTCGGCCAGGTGTTGGAACTTCGCGCCCGCAACCAGACCGGCGCAGCGATTCGGGCTTTGCTGGGTCTGGCGCCCAAAACCGCCCGGCGGATTGAGACGGATGGTCAGGAAGAGGATATTCCCCTGGACCAGGTTCAGACCGGGGACAGGCTGCGGGTCCGACCCGGTGAAAAAGTTCCCACTGATGGGGTCGTGCTTGAAGGGCGCAGTGCGATTGATGAAGCGATGGTCACCGGCGAGTCGATTCCGGTGGAAAAAAGCGTCGGCGATCCGGTGATCGGAGCGACGGTCAATGGCACAGGGGGGTTGGTGATTGAGGCGAAGAAGGTCGGCAAGGACACGCTTCTGGCCCAGATCGTCCAGATGGTGGCCGAGGCGCAGCGTAGTCGTGCGCCTATTCAAAAGCTCGCCGACCGGGTCGCCGGGTGGTTTGTGCCGAGCGTTATTCTGGCGGCTCTGGTGACTTTTATCATCTGGTCCCTGATCGGTCCCGACCCCCGCCTGGCTCATGGTTTGATCAATGCTGTGGCCGTGCTGATCATCGCCTGCCCCTGTGCTTTGGGCCTGGCAACCCCCATGTCCATTATGGTGGCCACCGGTAAGGGAGCGACTTCGGGGGTTCTATTTAAAAATGCCGAAGCCATTGAGATCATGCGCAAGATAGATACCCTGGTGGTTGATAAAACCGGGACTCTGACGGAAGGAAAACCCAAACTGGTATCTCTTAAAGTCGTTGCGGGCCAGGATGAGCGAAACGTCTTACTCCTGGCGGCCAGCCTTGAACGGGGGAGTGAACATCCCCTGGCCGAAGCCATCGTGGCCGAGGCCGGATACCGGCACATTGAGCTCAACAAGACTGAAGATTTTTCCTCTGTCACCGGCAAAGGAGTAACCGGACAGGTCGCTGGCGAGCAGGTCGCCCTTGGAAATCAGGCCCTGCTTGCTGAGCTGGGAATAACGGATCACCCCTTGCAGCAACAGGCGGAGGATCTGCGTGCTGCGGGACAGACGGTCATGTACGTTGCCATTGCTGGCAAGGTCGCCGGCTTGATCGGCGTGGCCGATCCAGTCAAGGAAAGCTCTGCCGAAGCCATCGCTCAACTGCAAGAAGCAGGGCTGCAGATCATCATGTTGACCGGGGATAATCATACCACCGCGCAGGCCGTCGCTGCCAAGCTGGGCATTGACGGGCTGGTAGCCGAAGTTCTTCCTGAACAGAAAGCCGCGGAAATCAAAAAGCTGCAAGCGCAGGGCCGCCTTGTCGCCATGGCCGGAGACGGCATCAATGACGCACCGGCTCTGGCGCAAGCCCAGGTCGGTATCGCGATGGGCACCGGAACCGATGTCGCCATGGCCAGTGCCGGAGTCACCCTGGTTAAAGGAGACCTGCGCGGCATCCTCCGGGCACGCAAATTGAGCGAGGCGACCATGGCCAATATCCGCCAGAACCTGGTCTTCGCATTCGGCTACAATTCCCTTGGGGTCCCGATTGCCGCCGGCATTCTTTATCCCCTCTTCGGAGTCCTGTTGAGCCCGATGCTGGCGGCAGCGGCCATGAGTTTCAGCTCCGTTTCGGTAATCAGCAACGCCCTGCGCTTGCGCAGACTGGAAATATAGCAGGCTGCGTAAGCCCATGGACGGACCTTTTCGACAACCTGATAAGGACAAGGAGAAAAAATTTATGATTGCGCCTTTTTCCATTCTGCTGGCCACGGTTTTCAGTTTATCCCTGAGCTTGTGGCTGTATTCGGCAAAGGGCAAATTAATGCCCAAAAAGCTAAGGAGATCGTTATGACGAAAGATCTTGTCTGTGGCATGGACGTTTCCGAGACAGAGCCTACCCAGCGTATCAAACAGAATGGTGTGACCTATTATTTCTGTTCGGAGCAGTGCAAAGAAAACTTTTCCGACAACCCGGAGAGATATCTGCACCCCAGGAAGAAAGGTGTCTTCACCAGATTTCTGGAACGTCTGGCCAAAGAGAATAATCAAGCCTTCGGCAACAAAAAGCCGAGCTGCCATTAACAGGCAGTTGAAAAACAGCCTGTCGAGTCCATGGATGGGCGATCAAAATCAATGTCGCCTTTCTAACTCATTGATTTTGGAAGGTGGAGGAAATCCCACTTTTCTCCACCGAGCTTGAAAAAGGCCAGGGATGGACTTTTTCAACAACCTATTAATTCAAGCACGGCACACAAGGAGTGAAGCGATGACCTATCACATCAGTAAAAAGGTTGCCTCTGCTTTCGCGGAGACCGTAACAACCGTGAAGACTAAACTGGCGGAACATGGATTTGGCATTCTGTCTGAAATCAACGTCACCAGTAAGTTACAAGAGAAGCTGGGCGTGTCCTTTCGTCATTACCTGATTCTGGGAGCCTGCAATCCGCCCTATGCCTATGAAGCATTACAGGCCGAACCGTATATCGGGACTATGCTCCCCTGCAATGTCGTGATTCAGGAATGGGACGATGGCAGTGTCGAAGTCTCGGCCATTGACCCGCTGGCTTCGATGATGGCGGTTAAAAACCCTGCCCTGGGCAAGATTGCACAAGAAATTCAGGGCAAACTCAGGCAGGTTATTGCTGATTTATAAACGGGTGCAACCGGCTGCCGTCCGATGCCTCGCTCAGATCAGCACAAACAGAATCGATAGTTACTGACGATAAAGGAGAAGGACTCAATGATGTACGGGTTTGGAGATGGCATTTACGAAATGGGACACGGCTTCGGCTGGATCCTGATGATCCTGTTTTGGGGAATTATCATTTATCTGGTTATCCGGGGAACCGGTCATTGGTCTCAGAAGGGAGCCGGACATGCGGATAAGAGCGCCGAAGATATCCTTAAGGAGCGCTACGCGAAAGGGGAAATCGGCAAAGAGGAGTTCGACCGGATGAAGCAGGATTTGCGTTCTTGAAGGACCGAAATGGTGAAGGCAGACGAAGTTCAACGGTTGGCAACAGCAAGGAAGATCAATTGATTATCTATTGCCGCCAATCCTTCCGGTTTAGGAAACCCGGATCTAATTCAAGAACGGCCCATAAATACCGCCTTTTCGCTCAATAATTTTTCCTGCCGCCACTAGCAGGCATAAACTTCTGCTATTATTCTAACTGATAGTTTTGCTCAACAATCCACCACGCCCGCCGCTGTCATGATCAGACCTGCTTGAGCCAGGTCATGCCACCTGCCACATCTGGATTGCGTTACTGCGTCTGCCACGATTCGGACCTTCCTGTTACGGAGGGAGATCAAGCCCGGGAAGACTCCGCTCAATGCTGTTGTTTTTTTGAAGGAGGTTGAAAATGAGAAAGCTGCAGAGGTTTGGGGTGATGATGATGCTGTTGCTGTTGCCTGGCCTGGGACTCGCTGCCAAAGGCGGTCCGAACTCAGGAGCAACCGGAAAGGAGAATGGCAGTGGAGCTGTCCTGGGCGACCTGATCCACATTAAGCGCGACGCGGTCAGCGGTCAGCCGATCCTGCAAAAACGCTGGATTGAATACCCGCAGGATATTCTGGGCTGGGGCTATTGCCCGATCGCAGTCGATGAGAACGGCAATGAAATCGGTTTTATGGCTCTCAGCTGCGACCCGATCGATCCCACAGCTGTTGTCGAAGTTGACTATTTCGGACGCCTGAGTGCCAGCAGAACCAAGGAGCGGAATCAGCGGATGCATTTTGATGAGGTGATCAGCAACATCAAAGCAGCTGATTCACTCCGCTTGGATGTTGCCGGACGGCTGGAGCTGGGCTTTAACTGTACAACGCCAGGACAATGCGACTGGGCAACCATCGATTCCCCCATGGAAAACCTCGCCCTCTATACCCGGCTCATGACCTATGGCCATATCCAGACTGATCCCCACGAAATTGATACTTTTGAACATGGCGACCCTGCTGCCGGTACTCGCTATCACCCTGCCTTGGATGCCCAGGATTGGGCTAAATTCCGGGGGGTATTGAAAAGACTGCTCCCACTATCACCTCAGGCCGACCCAACAGCCTGTTTCGGGGGCAATTTCTCTAATGGTTTCAACAATATGTGCAGCCATCCCGAAGCCCTCAGCAATCAGGATCTGATCACTGCGGCCGCATTCCTCGGTGGAGCCTCGGGAAAAACCGGCAAGATTACCGTCGATCTCCTACAATATCTCAACCGAATTCTCAAAATCACTCAGGAGACCGAGCTCAGTGCCGCCAACCTGGAGACCCTGCCGGCATTGATCCGTGATTGCGGTAACGATCCTGAAGATCAGACGGAATGCCATATCAGCGCTGCGACAGCCGATCTTCCGGCCCCGGCCAACGAACGTTTTGTCAATTTCGCCTCTGCCGAATACAGTCGTTATGAATGGCGGAATCAGGACCTGAACGTGATTATCCCTGCTGGCGCCCCTTATTGGATGGAAACCTCGGTTGCATTGCTTGACTGGTTGACATTCGTCAACGGTACAGACCCGGGAACGGTTGATAATATTTCCGGATTTGTCGATGCGGCCAATGACAGCCTGCGGACCATCGAATTTATCCACAACTACGCCATTCCTGAAGATCTCGGCTGGGATTTCCAATAGCCTACAGCTTACCCTGGGTCGGGAGGTGAGCCCACACCTTCCGACCCAGCGCGACCTGCAACATTGGCCGCACACCTGCTCTTCCTAAAAACCAACTCTCATGATGACTGGCCTGACCCGTCGCGATCTCGATCCCGGTCCTGGTCATGATCTCGATCCCGGTCCTGGTCATGATCTCGATCCCGGTCCTGATCATGATCTCGATCCCGGTCCTGATCTCTGTCCTGACTTCCGCTCAAACCACCATTCTGAGCGGGAGCTTGCAACTGTTGCTGATGCCGCAGCATCATTTGCTCTGTTGCCTGCGTCCCTCGTCCGTTCGACCCTGACCCACTCCCTGATTTTCCAGCGATTGCCGGAGATCCTGCCAACAACACAGCTAAAACGACAATCATCACTCCCGACCACATAGTGTCCTCCCTTCTCCCTCCAGCATGACCTGCCAGAAAGTCACCCTGCCAATAAAAATAGCTTGGCTGTTAATGGTAAGAACGCGGGAGATCGGAAAAGGTTGACAGCAAATCCGTTATTGAAAAGGAGTTCCTTGCCGAGCCCATGGATGGGTGATCAAAACCAATGACGCCCTGCTAAATCATTGATTTTGTAAGGTAGGGGACATCGCTGAATGGCGCTAGTTTAAGCAACTGTGCAGTAAACTCGGGACTGTCCCCAGGGTCATCGGGGGCTGTCCCAAGAGTTTGCGAGCCATGAAACTGTAGCGGTTAGCACCGCAAAGACCTGGGACAGCCCCCGTGCGGGGACAGTCCCGGTTTTGCTGCCAGCGACTCTTAAACTAGCGCCATTCGGGACATCGCTCTTTTCCCCATCGAGCTTGAAAAAGACCAGGGATGGACTTTTTCAACAACCTGTTCGAGAGCATTTTTGAAGATTCATTTTTCCCAAATTTCAATTTCTGGTCCGTAGCGGATGCCATGGACCAGGCCGGCAACTCAGGCTTGATCAAGCTCTAAAGCCATCTCGTATTGGGTCACAAAGCGGCGGAAGCCGTGCTCAAGGAGCACCCGCTCCGTAGCGGTGGCCAAGGCCGGGACATTGACGATTCGAAGCTCAGCTGTTGCGGCCAAGGCGGCACAGCGGCCAAGCAGCGCTGCGACCGCCTGCTCATCATCCCAACCAATCTGCATGATATTGCCGGTCTCCGCCACCAACACCGCATAAGCGCACGGGCATTTCTCCCGCATCACGGCAATAAGCCGGCACCTCTCGCCAACAGCAGTCACCGCAGCATCGCTGTTCTGCCACGAGGGCTGGTACTGTCGCAGGGCGCTGAATCGGTTCGGCCAGGCTGAGGGCAGATCGGTCGAGGTGGCAATGCCGGTATGAACAGCCAGGGCTTCGCACGAGGCCTTATAGCAGGCCAGTTCCTGTTGAATGGCAAAGCCATGCCGTCGATAAAGCCCCACCGCGGGGGTATTATCCGTCAACACTTCCAGAAGGTATCTTTGGTAACCAAAACTGCTCAACTGTTTTATCGTCTGTTGCAGCAGCTTAGCGCCATGTCCTTTCCCTTGATACGCCACCCTGGTTCCGGTGCCGGCATCATAGGCGGTCTTAACTCCTTCAATACTCCTTGAACCATTGAGGACCAGCCCGCACAAAAGATCTTGATCGAAAAGGCCAAAGGAATGCTCAAGTCGAACACTGCGTTCCCGCAGCATGAAATCGAGTTTGGCCCCAGTCATTTGCATCGCAACCGGGTAGTTGGCAAAGGCGTCGTTAAGCGCATCGACAATGACCACTCCCGGAATATCGTTGAGAGCTCGAAAACTGAACATCAGTCGTTCGTCCCATGTAATAAGGCCATAAACTCGCTGACAGGGGGCATTTCCGGATACTGCGGAGTGGGGTCATTTAAAAACGCCGTATCCCAACGGCTTTTTGAGCTGACATGAACATGCACCGCAAGCTCGCTGTCGACCGGATCGTCCAGCAGTCCTGCCGGGACCCAGAACAGAGCACCATCTTTTGTTTCATTGGGGAGCGGGCTGCCGCAGCACCCGCAAAATTCAGACCTGAACCCGGAAGCGGTCCGGTATTTGACAATCTTGTCCTCGCCGCTTAGCCAGTGGAAATCAGCAGCTGTGACCAGCATGGCCGAGTTGGATGCCGAACCGGAGACCCGGCGGCACAATGAACAGTGGCACTGGTAAATTTTCGGCAATTTACCCGCAATTTCAAATGCGACCGCACCGCATAAACACTTGCCTTTCAAGTTGGTTTCCTTTCTGTTACGGCAGCGACGCATAGCAGCGCGGCGACCTTCAAAAAAAACTAACCCACTATGCACTGAACGTGCATAGGTTTTGATGGAACTGAAAGTCCCTAAAATAGCCCTATTCCCTTGTGGGAGAGGATTGGGGTGAGATGGGAAACAGGCTCATTTCCACCCCCATCAAGGAGGAAGGACGCAATTCATAGAGCCTGAGAGTCCATAGTTTTGAACTAGCTCACTGGAACATTAAAAAGCCGCAGCTTGCAGCAATCGCAAACTACGGCATTGCTTTCCATGACATCCTTCCCCCTCAAAAGCGTTATTATTCAAATAAGTTAAACCGATTCTGCCACGGTGCGCCGGGCGGCTGAACTTCTGCCCTGAATCAGTTTTCAACTGATCTCATGTTCTCCCGGAAGAGGCTCTGTCCGCTAGCCGGCTGCTCACTTCTGCGCCCGAGCGACCGGGACATCGGGGTGATTGCCACAGGTTGAAAAGCCCGTCCGTGGGCTCAGCAAGCTGTTTTCAACGGCCTGCTAATGCCTGGTGTGGCAGCGGTCGCAGGGGAAGGTATCCACATCCTGATCGCAAAAGCGACATTGCTCGCAGGTTTTTTCCCTCTGCCAGGCCGGTTTGGAGATATTGTGCTGTAACAGGATTTTGTCCACATTCACGGGGTGGCGTGCCAGGTCAATACGTTTTTCTTCCATGACAACTCTCCTTTGCTCCCATAAAAGCAGCATCACATATATGTCTAATTCTATCCCCGGTTGCGGCGAACGCAACCGGGGATAGAATTTTAACCTGCTGATTTTCAGTTTTTTATTTTACCTCTCAAAGTCTCCCGGAAAAGCCGGTTGCAAGCAGCGACGACCGGCCCGGTCAACTTTGCAGCAGGATTTTGCCCGGCTCTCGCTGGCTACGTACGGCAGCAACGGCCTCGGCAAACTGCTCAAGAGGGAATGCCCCTATTACCGGCAACAATCCGGGCTGTTCTTCGAGCAAGGTCCAGAGTTCCGCACTTGCGGCCGCCAGCTGTTCAGGACTGGTCTGCTTGAGCCAGGCATCCACACCGAAGCCCAACCAGCGCAGATTTTTAAACAACAGGATGGAACTTTTTATACTGAGCGGGGTATCGTCAAGAACACCGTAGGTGATCAGGCAGCCGCCTGGCGCGATCACATCAATCAGGGCCGGGGTCGCCGCGCCGCCAACAGCGTCAAGGATGGCCTGAAAGCATGGCGCTCCAGGCATCCCCTGCAGGGCTTCGTTCACCGTTGCACCTGTCGCCAGGTTCTGTTCACTGGCGCCGTCAATAAGCCTGTAACCGGCGGCTTCACGCACCAAAAGAAAGGGTTCATACCCCTTGCGAAGACAAATTGCCGTCAACAATCTTGCCACCACCGAGTGCCCGGCGGTGATCAGCACTCGACCGCCCGGCTGCAGATTGCAACTGGCGAGTAATCCCCAGGCAGTCAGCGGATTCAGGGGAAACTGGCAGGCGATCTCATCCGCAATGGCCGCCGGAACTCGGTAGATTTTACCAACCGGTGCCGTCACCAGCTCACCCCAGGCACCGGGACTGCGAAATGCTACCCGTTCGCCGCAGCTGAAACCCTGCACTTCCGGACCACAGGCGACGATGGTGCCCACCCCGTCAAATCCGGCGACCTGGGGAAAGATCGGTTTGACCCGATAACGGCCGGCGATAAACATAAAATCGGCCGGGTGGATCGGCCGGACGCTGACTTGGATGAGCAATTCACCCGCTCCCGGCACCGGAGCGGCAACCTCAGCAACGGTCAGAACCTCTTCGGCCTGGCCGACTTGTTCAAAGATGACAGCTTTCATCGGGCTCTCCTTCTTCAGTATGGAATGATGGTAAGTCCTGCAGACTGGCGCTGATTTTCCCCAGCAGCGTTTGCAGTTGCTGCCGCTCGCCAGCGTCAAGGCAAGCCATGATGCGACTCACCCGCCGGTAGTGGTGCGGCAGGACCTGGTCGAGGAGCAGCTGTCCAGCGGGAGTGATGCACACCTTGAAAGCACGGCGATCCTGCTCGTGCGGTTCACGGGTCACCAACTGCGCCCTGAGTAGCCCGTCAACAACCCCGGTCATGGTCGCGCAGGAGACCCCCGTCCCTTTGGCCAGCTGAGAAATCACCAACCCGTCCGGATTACGAAACAGCAGAATCAGCACAAAGAACTTCCGCTGCGACAGGCCGTGTCCGGCGAGAAACCGATCGAGATCATTCTGGCAATCGCCGGAAACCCGCATCAAGCCCAACCAGGCTTGTAGGGCAGGGGTCTCCAGTTGCGGGTAACGCTGTGCCAGCCTGGCCAGAGCAGCGGCATCGGGTAGGTCAACAATATCGAACACGAAAACTCCTTAGATTTTATTTAGCTCCCATATATTAAGCATCCTAAGTAAATACTCAAAAAAAATCAACCCAGGATTATTGTTTGCGCTATCTGAAAAATCGCCCGTGGTCTCTTCGCCAATTTGTTAAGGAAACCCAGGAAGTCAAATCCCGCAGGCGGAAAAATCCGCCTGCGGGAAGCAGGATCAGGGCTGCCCCACATAGAGGACGATTTTGCCCACGCTATGCCCGGTTTCGCTTAAAGCATGGGCTTTGGCAATATCTTCCAGGGCAAACTCGGCGCCGACCAGCGGCCGGACCTGCCCGCTATCGACCAGCTCGGCATAGTGGGCCAGAATCTCCGCATTCGGTTCGATGAAGACAAAGGCACAGCGGACCCCGAGACTCTCGGCCCGTTCCGGGGCAGGGGGGCTGGTAATGGACACCAGTATGCCACCAGGCTTCAGGACCGACCAGGAGGCGTCCTGAACCGCTCCGCCGATGGTATCGAAAACCAGGTCGACGTCCTTGGCCTGTTCGTGAAAGGCCTGGGAGTGATAATCGATGACCTCATCGGCGCCGAGGGATTTGACCAACGCACAGTTTTGGGCTGAAGTGGTACTGATGACATAGGCGCCGCGCGATTTAGCCAACTGGACGGCGAGGGAACCAACCCCCCCGGATCCGGCGTGGATCAGCACGCGCTGCCCGGCGACCAGACCGCCGGCAGTGAGCAACGCTTCCCAGGCGGTAATCCCGGCCAGAGGCAGTGAAGCCGCTTCAACATGGGAAATCAGCCGGGGTTTGTGGGCCAGCTCATGCTCCCGGATGGCAACGTATTCCGCGTAGGTGCCGTTGCGCTTGATATCCGGGCGTGAATAAACCGCATCGCCAGCCTTGAAACGAGTGACCGCGGTGCCGACCGCGTCCACCACTCCGGAAACATCCCAGCCCAGGGTCAACGGCATGGAATGGGGGATCATCTGCTGCAGATACCCCTCGCGGATTTTCCAGTCAACCGGGTTGACCGCTGCGGCCACAACTCTGACCAACACCTCGTTCGGCCCGATTTTCGGCAACGGCGCATCTTCGTACATAAGTTTTTCACTGCTGCCGTAACCATGAATTCGCACTGCTTTCATCTTTTTCTCCTTAAGCACCGATCGCAACGGGAAACCCCGCAAACCCCTATTTTCAGGTTTGCGGCCGCCCGATCGGAGGATTGTGAAATTGGTTTTTAATCCATCATCATTATCATCCCGGCGGGGTATCACTTTCAAGAGAACCGTCGATTTAATTGTGCTCGTTCCGGCTTTCAGGGGACATGAATGGTCCAGCCCTCGACCTTCAGTAAAAGGTCCACAAACGGGCGGGGATTTTCCAGGGAGACCAGATGCAGGTAGGATTTCACGGCAAATTTTCCGGGCGCCATAGCCAGGTAATCGCCACTGATGACCTGGCCGGAGTCCCAAGCGCTGACCTCGGCAGTGGCAATGAGTTTCGCGCGTCGCGCCACGGGCATGACTCCCAACTGGGTTGAATAGGCCAGATACTCCTGGGCAATGGTGTGCTCGCCGCTGATCAGGTTATGCTGCACCACGGCATGGGCGACCTCATGGGCGATAAGGCTGGCATAATGGATCTTATCGAAAGTTCCGGGATAACGGGCAACGGCCCCCGGCTGCTTGACAATGGCCTCGAATGAGGTCAGCAGGATGTTGTCTTTATCGCGACTATAACCGCCGTGAATGCTGCCCTGTGCAGTCGGGATCGGCCGCTCGAGCAGCCTGATGTGAATAGCGCGCCGGGCTATCAGCTGGAAGCGGGCCAGAAAGCCGATCGCGTGGTCTGCAGCAGCGCAAATTTCGGCGATCATCCGGTCGTCGGCTGCGTCGATAAAGACCTGGGGCGGCTCCTGGCACCGATATTCTCGGGCCCAACCAGTGGCTGTGAAAACAACCAGAAGGAGAAGAATAAGCAGGCTGTGCCGGGGCATGAACCATCCTCCTTTCCGATCCTGTTTTCAATTGTAACAAAAAGCTCCCTTTGGACAGGCCGGGGTAAAGCGCTCTATTTTTTGTCTTTCTTCTTTTTGCTTTTCTTCCCGGCTTTTTTCTCTTTGCCTTTGTCTTTCTTTTTCTCTTTTTTGGCAGCCTTGTTCTTTTTGTCTGTCACTTTGGCTTTTTTCTTTTTCTTATTCCGGTCCTTGTCCTTCTTCTTTTGGTCTTTTGCCGGCTGCTTTTCGGCCTCAGCGGTCTGCTCCGATGCCACGGCGGTGTTCGGCGGGTCCTCCCTGGTTAGCACAAACAGCTCGCGGGCGGCCTCGATCACCCGGGCGGCTCGAACCTGGCTGAACCCCTTGATGGCAGCCACCTCTTCAACCTGCCGGGCCGCCAGGTCATCGGCGCTCAGGATGCCGCATTCCTGTAAAATCTTGGCAGTTGCGGGTCCGATTCCCGCGACATCTTCAATCGCTCTCGGCATGATCAGCTTCCTCCCTCGTTGTTAGCCGCGATAAATTCCTTGATAAAGCGGCGAATTTCCCGGGCCGCACTGGTGTCCAACTCATCACAGAGGGACACAAAGCGATCGCGGTCCTCTCCATTGATGCGGATCACCAGCTGGCTGTCCTTTTTCCCCTTCTTCTTGAACTTTTTTTCTTCACTCATCAGCGCTTTCCATTTCTAGCGGCAAACCATGACTGGCCAGTGCGGCATTTTTATAGGCCTTGTCTGCGGTCAGATCACGCCCGGCAAACTCCGGCGGCACAAAATCCATGGCCGCAGCGACGGTGGCGAATTCGACCTCAAGGATCGTCAGCGGTGCCAGCGAGCCGGTAAACAGATCGATTTCCAGATCGTAGCCCTGCCAGCGGACCGCATAGCGTACCTTTTCGACCCGCCGACCTGCGGTCAAGGGCCAAAGCATTTCGAACTGGGACCGGGGAATTGCGCACTCCTGCTCCTGGCGTTTGAGCCCCTGACCACTCTTGAGGGTCATGCTGCACTGTCCGGCTCGCTGGCGAATCCGCAGTTCCCGATCCGCTTCCAGCAACAGGTACCCCTGACGGATCTCTTCACCCTGCACCCCGGTCAGCAGTTCGACCGGCTTGCGGGTGAGGATAAACTTTCTTTCGATTTCATACTGGGGCATGGCTTAACCTTCCCGCAGCAGGACGGCGATCTCCTGCCACAACGCCTGGTAAGCCCGGTTGGCCTGCCTGTTATGGGCGTAAACATCGACGGGAGCCCGATGAATTCCCATCTTTTCGACATCAGCGGAGTGGGGGATGGCATTGCGCAGAAACCGTTTATAGCGTTTCCGCATGGCAACAGCGGTCTCCCTGTGCAGCTGCTTGCGGGAGTCAACCATGGTGAAAAAGGGGATCAGCTTTTTCCGGCCGTAGGCTTCGTCTTTAAAAAAATCAGCGAGCTGGTCGAAGGTACGCTCTGACAACGTGGTGGGTATCACCGGGGCCAACACCAGGTCAGCGGCCTTGAAAATACTTTCCGCCAGCCGGCTGATGGTGGGCGGGCAGTCCAGAATCACCAGGTCATACTCCTTTTTCAACCCTTTCAGGGCCTGCCGCAAGCGGTTTTTATGGGCTCCGAGCTGCTCCAGCATGACATCGAAGTTGCGAAAACTCAGATGCGCGGGAATCACATCCAGGTTTTCGAAATCACTAGCTTTGATCTGCTTGAGAACCTGTTCGTAGGCTTTGAAAAAACGCTTTCCCCAGTTCTTGCTGGCCGCCGGTTTGACCCGGAAGTAAAAGGATGAAGCGCCCTGTGAATCAAGGTCGAGAAGCAGGGTCCGATAGCCCGCCCGGGCAGCCCAGTAAGCGATATTGACAGCGGAGGCGGTTTTCCCGACGCCGCCCTTGATGGAATACATGGCAAGAATTTTCATGGCTCGGTCGGCTCCTGCCCCTCACTGTGGAAAAGTTGTTGAAAACTCTCTTGGACCGGGATCGCGATAAAGCGGTTGACATTGGCGACCACCTGGCCACGCTCTGCCAGCTGCTGATTGTAGAGAACCGCGGCCAGGCCGTTGATACTGGCCCGTTCCTCGTCACTGCTGCCGCGTCCGCCGGCCAACTGGTCGAGGAACTCCCGCTGCACCGAAAAGTCATTGAACCGCCCCAGGTTGTCCTGGAGTTCCTTGAGCTGCTTGACCAAAGATTTAAGTAACGATTTTTCAAACAGTTCGGCAAACAGCTCAAGCAGATAACGGAGTTTTTTGCATTCGATGCGCAGTTCGTGAACAGCTGAATCCGGCGTCTTCTCATCAATGGCGGAGCCATCCCGGACAATCGCGGCATACTGGGTTGAGATCTTTTTTGCCACCAGTTCACGGATGCCGGTTTGCGCCTGCGCCGAACAGAATTCCGCCGGCCGGTTCAGGGTCAGCAGCACATTGCTGATCCGCTCCAGATAGGCCTCTGTGGATAACTGCTCCCTGACGGACTTAAATGCCGCGGCGCGCCTGCGCCGCAGGCGTCGGTAAAGATGGTCGAGGCCGGCCTGGAAACCGTCCGGGAGCAAGCGGCGATAATGATCTTGATCCAGGAGAAAGACATCCAGGTCGCGCAGCCGATTGGTGATCTGGCCGAGCGCTTTCAGTTCGCTCTTCAGCGCCTGGTATCGCGGCTGGGAAAGAGTCTTTTTAAACAGTGCGATCAGCGAGCGGGCTTTGCGGATATTCACCCGGTACTGGTGGACAAATTCACTGTCGATGTCTTCGATGATGCCCTGCTCCTGGTGGCGGGCCAGCTGAATCAGCTTCACGGCCATCCGGGTCACCGCCTCTTCACTCGGTTCCCGGCCGTCCAGGTCGAAGCTCGGCTTGCCGGGCAACGCCGTGATCTCCATACCGGCCTGCACCAGCAGCTGGCGCAGGGTCAAGGGGGCGGTTTTCACCAGCAGCTGCGGCAATAGCAGGGCGATCACCTGATCATATTCCCGGCGATAGCCACGTAACGGTAAGATGGACAGCAGCTGCAGCTCACTGCCGTCCGTCCGCGTCAGACCGAACAGCCGCAACCTGACAACGGTTTTTTCGTCAGTGTTTAAAACGGCGAGCAACTGCTGACTGATCCGGCACTGAAATTTGGCCACAAAAGCCCTCAGCGGTACGCTTTCCCGAATTTTCTCAGCTAGCTCGCCGGCCGGCAACTCCCACCAGAAGCGGCTTTTTTCCGGGGCCGTTGCGGCCGCCAGGCAGTTGTCATTCGCGTCATAAAGCCTCAACCGGGTCCCGTCTTCGCGCAGCAACAGCCGATCGGCCTGCCAGAGCTGCCAATCCGCGTCATCGAGGACCCAGATCTCCCGCTCTGTGCTTTCCTGTCGACACAGGCTCAGGTCATCCGTCAATCCCTGTTGCAGATCCTCGACGGAAACGCCCTCTTTCAATTGCCAGTCACTACGAATTTTCATCAGCTTATTGGATTGGTTGGGAGAAGATTGCACATCAATTGTATATACATTGCATAACTAAACAAATTATCCCGAGCAAGTCAAATCAATTATAGCGCAGTTATGCCGATATTTTCCCGCTGCTCATTCAATCCTGACATTGGCATGCGAGTGTCCTGTTTAGTGAGTTGTTGGGATAAATTCTGAGTCATTTTCTCTGCTGCCAAGGCGTGCGCAGGCCTGGCCAAAGCCAAGCCGAGAAGGCAGAACTTAAGACAGCAGTAAAAAGGGCCAGAATTGGACGACAGGACTAACCGCACAGGACACCAGTGCTCCATGTCGTTAATGACATTCTTTTGATTTCGATTCTTTTACTCCCCGGTGGCAGCCGGTTTCTTAGGATTGCGCAAGCAGGGGCATTGTACTTTTGCCCAAACCGGCCCAACGTGCCGGTTTGGGGTTATGGGAGTTTAACCATGGCAGCGCTTGTCAACAGCTGTATCCTGCTGCTCTGCGGCCTGTTTATGCTGCCCGGCCAGGTTGCGGCCAGTACCGCGGAGGAACATCTGTATCTCCGCAAGACCGGGGCTGAGACCAGCTATTTCAACTGGCGGCTGGAACCGGGGACACGACTGCAGCTGATCACCGACCTGCAGCAGGAACGGGATATCACTCGCATGAATGCGCAGCTGGAAACCAGGGAATGGAGCGTCAAAGACCCGACACAGAAGATTGATCTGCAGGTGACGCGCCGGGACAACAGTCTGCTCATGAGGGGGTTGTTCAAAGGCGAAGCCATTTCCAGGGAGGTCTCTATCGATGGCGCCCCCTGGTATCAGGCCCTGTCCCTTTCGCTACGTCAGTTCAGCAACCCGAACCGGGACCACCTGGAGTTTTGGAGTATCCGGCCGGATACCCTTGATGTCCACAAACTGCAAGTGACCCGCAGCGGCGAGGAACTGGTGGATATGAACGGGACCATGACCAAGGCGATTAAACTGAAAATCCAGTTAACGGGCTTGAAATCGATGTTCTGGAGCTGCCATTACTGGCTGCGCAAAGAAGACGGGCTGTTTATTCGTTACCAGGGACCGAGCGGGCCGCCCGGCTGGCCGGAGACCGTCGTGGAACTGGTTGCTCCCCCGACTCATGCCACGAGCGACCCGGCGGGAGAAGGGCAATAGCCGTCGCTTGAAAGAACTGCGTTGTCAGGCAAGCACTTTCCGGACCTCAGCACCGCAGTGACTATAGCTGCAGCGCCTGCTACGGCCTCAGCGGCTGGCACCCGGCGGGCTCAGTCCTCTTTTTTCGGATAGTCGTAGTTCTTCACCTGACCACAGCCTTTTTTGAGCTCATCCCAGCTATCGATATTCAGCTCCAGGGTCAGCACCGCACAGGTCGGTAGCCACTCCGGAGCATCCTTGCACAGCCAGGTAGCCAGCTCGGAAAGGCCGGGATTATGGCCGATCAGGCCGATGTGCTGTTTTTCGGGCAGGCCTTTGATGAACGCTTGCAGGGTTCTTTCTTTGGCATCGAAGAGCTGCTCTTCAAGCCGGATCTCAGCCTTGGCTATGCCGATTTCCCTGGCGATCAGGCTGGCTGTTTTGCGGGCGCGTTTCGCTGAACTGCTGATCAGCAGGTCGGGAATCGTACCGTTTTGGACCATTCGTTGCCCCATCAGCGGAGCGTTTTTCTTGCCCCGCGAATTCAAAGGGCGCTCAAAGTCGGAGAGCGCAGCATCGCTCCAGTCCGACTTGGCGTGGCGGATCAAGGTCAACAATCTCATTAACACTCCTCGGCTCTCACATCCAGGCGGCAATCGAATGCCGCCTCAAACAGCGACCCTTTACTTTGGGCCCCATACAATTCAACAGACATATCAGCTGTTCCGAATAATTTAAGGACAAATATATTTTTGTCAAGTTGACATGAGATATCGACCACTTGGCGATTCCGCCGCCGGTCGAGACCGTCGGCCAGGCGCAGAATCCCTCCCAACCGGCGCACCAGCTGCTGGTCATCAGCACCCAACGGGGTCAGGTTTTCGTGGGTTTTCTTGGGCTTGGCTTTGCGGTGGTAACGCGCCAGGTTGGCGATCAGCTCCCGCTCGCGCGGGGTAAACCCGAACAGGTTGGCATGACGAATCAGATGGTAGGAATGTTTGTGATGCCGGTCATAGCTGATGAAATAACCGATATCGTGGAGCAGGGCGGCCGCTTCCAGCAGCTGTTCGTCGCGCAGAGTCAAACCAAAGGGGCCGGCCACCGCGGCGAAGATCTTTTTCGCCAGCCGACAGACTTGGGTTGAATGCTGCTCGTCAAACCGGCAGGAGCGGGCGAAATCAAGGATCGAATCGCGCCAGTCTCGGCCATTGACGGTTTCCGGAATCAGGTTCCGTTGTTGCAGACTGCGCAGAATCAGCCCCTCGCGAATCCCCTGGGCATTGATCCAGAGTTGATTGGTGCGCATGCGCCGCATCAGCTCATCGGTCAGGATCATCCCGGCCAGGATGATATCGGCCCGTTCGGGATTGAGCCCGGAGATGGCCAGCCTTTCCTTGTGGCTTTTCCGGGTCAGCATCGCCAGCAGATGGATCACCTCGGAATGCAGCACTTCGTACCGATGAACCGATTCGTACTGTTCACCGCGCATGGCCATGACCATGCTGCCAATATTGGTCATGGTCCCACCCGATCCGATCAGGCAGGTCACCGGCAGGCCGTCGCCGACTCCATCCCTTTTTAATGCCTTGCGCACATATTTGCGCAGCTTCTTCAGTTCCTCCGGGCTGGGGGGATCGCTGTGCAGGAATTTTTCGGTCAGGAACACCACGCCCAGCTCCAGGGAACCGACGCTCTCGGTATGCCGCCCGGTCGCGGTCACGACCTCGACACTGCCGCCACCGATATCGGCCATGCCGTAGCGCTGATGGTCCATATCGAAATTATGCTGGACACTGAGAATGGCAAGGTCGGCTTCCTGGTCACCGGAGATGACATCAATGGCCAACCCGGTGACAGCCGCAACTTCGCGGATAAAGTCATTTCGATTCAAGGCCTTGCGCACTGCGCTGGTGGCAACAACCGCGGCGACCTCGGCCTTCAGGCCAGTACTGATTTTTTCCATCCGCTGCAGGGCATCCAGGGCACGGGCCTTGGCAGCATCAGAAATAAAGCCGGTTTCAGTCAGACCTTCACCCAGGCGGACCGTTGCTTTTTCATCATCCAGAACTCTGAAACCACCCTTGGCATCGGCTTCGACCACTATGCAGCGGATGGAATTGGTACCGATATCGATCGCTGCCAGCCGAGTCTGCTCCGGGGTTTCCCCAAGTCCTTCCGCCTCAACGAGAGGGTTATTTTTCATGGTGATAATGTTCCCTTGTTAAACAAGACAAAACAGGTTATCTTTCTCTTGTCATTCACCTTACCATATTATCGCCGCTGAATTTTTGCGAGGACAAAAATGAGTTGTCTCAAAGGAAAATCATTGGTCAAGGAAAAAAAAGCCAAGGTCGTTTGTGAAAAATGCGGCTCTTTGGTGGAAAAAAAGGGCCAGGTTTGCAAACCGGTCAAACTGAAAGACAAAAAGCCTAAAAATCACCAGAAAAAGTCTCATTGAAACCCGTAATCCCCTCCCCTTCGCCAGCCCCCGCCTGCCTGGGTGAAGGTTGCCAGAGCTCTGCTCCTGGCTCGCGTCGCCTGCTTCGTGGGCAGGCAGCAAAAATCTGCTAAACTTATAGCAACATGGAACGGTCGCCAAACCGCCTTTTCTGCGGCCCAACCGATAGTTTTTTTGAAGTTCCTAACAAAACTCTTACATTTCTCATCTAGCCTAGGCTATTTCAAGCAACCAATTTTCCAGTAAAAAGCCGGGAGAAGATAAGAAATGGAACAAGATGCACTGCAGCCGCCGCTGGAAACTGTGCCGCACCCAGTCAAAGCCCGTGAGGATACCACCGTGGTCGCAACGCCCATTAAGCAGAACCTGGATGATCCTGGCCTTTATTTTAATCGCGAGCTGAGCTGGTTGAAATTCAACGAACGGGTCCTCCAGCAGGCAGCTACTTCCAGAAATCCGATCCTGGAGAGGGTTAAGTTTCTCGCCATTTACGGTTCCAACATGGACGAATTTGCCATGAAGCGGATCGGCGGCCTCAAACAGCAGGTCGCGGCCGGTATTCAGGATGCAACCGTTGATGGACGGACACCCCAACAGCAGATGGATGAGTGCTTCCAGGTGCTCAATGCCATACAGTCCCATCGGGAGGAGGTCACCCGGGAGGTTTTTGCCGAGCTGAAAAGAAAAGGGATCGAATTTCTCGATTATTCCCAGTTAAGCACTGAAGAGCAGGAGCGAATTCGGAATCATTTTTACGACAATATTTTTCCCCTGGTGACTCCACAATCGGTCGATCCGGCCCATCCGTTTCCCTTTATCTCCAACCTTTCCCTGAACCTGTTTGTGACCCTGCGCTATCCCGGTGAAAAGGAAATTTCCCTGGCTCGGGTCAAGGTTCCCGTCGGTGCCGGGGTAAATCGTTTTCAGCGTATCGATAGCAAAAGCTATCGCTTCATTCGCCTGGAAGACATCATGGAGAACAACCTCGATCTGTTGTTCCCGGGCATGGAAATTATCGGCTGCGAGCTGTTCCGGGTGACCCGTAACGCCAACACCAGTAAAGACGAAGAACATGCCGATGATCTGCTCGAGCTGATTGAAACCACTTTGCAGTACCGCCGGGTTGCGCCGATCGTGCGCCTGCAGGTCATGCCCGATATCAAGCCGCTGCTGCGCGGCCGCCTGGCTTCGGAGCTGGGCCTGAATGAAGAAACCGATGTCTTTGTCTCCGAGGACCTGCTCGGTCTGCGCGATCTATGGGAACTGCACCGTCTCGATCTGCCCGAGTTCAAAGATCCGCCGCACTACCCCATCGACCATCCCTTACTACCGAAAGAGCGCAGTATTTTTCATACCATCCGCGACCAGAAGGAAATTCTGCTGCAGCACCCCTATGAATCCTTTTCCGGGTCCATCGAACGCTTCCTTCACGAATCAGCGACTGACCCCAAGGTGCGCGGGATCAAGATGACCCTGTACCGGACCGACCCGGACAGCGAAATCATCAAATACCTGATTCGGGCGGCCCGCAACGGTAAGCAAGTTGCGGTGGTGGTCGAACTCAAAGCCAGTTTCGACGAGCAAGCCAACATCAAGCTGGCGACGAGGATGGAAGAAGCGGGTATTCACGTGACCTACGGGGTGGTCGGGCTGAAGACCCATTCGAAAATCATTCTGGTGGTGCGGCAAGATTACAAAGGGTTGCGCCGCTACGTCCATATCGGCACCGGCAATTACCACCCGGTGACGGCTCGACTGTACAGCGACCTGGGGCTGTTGATCTATGACAAGGAGGTCGGCCGCGACGCAACCGAGCTGTTCAATTACCTGACCACGGGGTTTACCCCCAAGCGCCATTACACCAAGCTGCTGCCTGCTCCGAAGATCCTGAAAAAAGCCCTGCTGGATAAGATTGAACGGGAAATTTCCTGCCACTCCGCCAAAGCCCCGGGGCTGATCCGCTTCAAAATGAATGCCCTGGAAGATGTCGATATCACCAAGGCTCTGTACCGGGCCTCTCAGGCCGGGGTTAAGGTTGAGCTGCTGATTCGCGACAGTTGCCGCATCCGCCCGGGCTTGCCCGGACTTTCCGAGAATATCCGCGTGGTCTCCATCCTCGGCCGATTCCTGGAACATGCCCGCATTTACTACTTCCGCAACGGTGGTCAGGAAGAATATCTGATCGGTTCGGCAGACGCCATGAAACGCAATCTGGAATACCGGGTGGAAGCCCTGATTCCGGTGGAAAGTCCGGCCCTGCGGGAGCAATTGAACGAACTGCTGGAACTGCAGCTAAACGACCGGGTCAATGCCTGGGAACTGCAAGCTAACGGCGACTATGTTCAGATCAATCCCAAGGCGCGGCGGGGCTCCGAAGGCTGCCAGGAAAAACAGATCAAACTTGCCGAAAAGCGCCTCCATGAGGTCCAGCGCCTGCGCAAGCGCAAATCACGCCAGGCCGGGGAACAGCAATTGAACAGAAACACCTGAGGCTCAGGCGCCACGACGCCAACGGTGGTAGCGTTCCACCCAGCGAAGCAGGCGCTCCGGAACATGGGCTTTTTTCCACTGGCCGGCGGCCATCTTATTCATTTCGGCCAGGGTCGGATAGCTGTGGATGGTGCCGAGGATCTTGTTCAGGCCGAGGCCGTGCTTCATGGCAAGCACATACTCGGCCAGTAAATCGCCGGCATGTGCTGCCACGATGGTCACGCCCAGAATCCGGTCTTTACCGGGCACAGTGAGGATTTTCACCCAGCCATGGTCCTCACCGTCGGCAATCGCCCGGTCAAGATCAGCGACCTCGTAGCGGGTCACCTCATAGGCGATCCCCTGCTGTTGGGCTTCTTCTTCGCTAAGGCCGACCCGGGCGACTTCGGCATCGGTAAAGGTACACCAGGGAATCACCCGGTAATCGACCTTAAATTTGCGGAACTGTCCGAACAGCGCATTAACCGCCGCATACCAGGCCTGATGCGCGGCACTGTGGGTGAACTGATAGGGTCCGGCCACATCGCCAGCGCAGAAAATATTCGGGTACTTGGTGCGCAGAAACGGGTCGGTGGCAACGGTCCCGCTTCGGTCAATGTCGATGCCCAGCTCTTCCAAACCGAACCCACTCACCTTGGGCTTGCGCCCGACTGCAATCAGCAGGCGATCAAATTCAAGATCGCTCTCCCCGCCGTCATGACGACAGCGCAGCCAGTGTTGCCCCCCTTCGGTTTTAACCTCAAGCGCCTGATAGCCGGTGAGCACCCGGATCCCTTCGGCATTGAATTTCGCGGTGATGAATTCGCTGACTTCGGGGTCTTCGCGCCCCATGATTCGCGGTGCCATTTCCACCTGGGTCACCCGGCTGCCCAAACGGGCAAACGCCTGGGCCAGTTCACAACCTATGGGGCCGCCTCCCAGCACTACCAGCTGCTGCGGCAGAACCCGGAGCTGCCAAAGGTTGTCCGAGGTCAGATAGTCGACCTGTTCAAGCCCTTTGAGGGGCGGAATAAAGGGCCCGGCTCCGCTGGCAATAATGATGTTGCGGGCACTCAGTTCCCGGCCGTTCACCACAACCGTCCAGGGCGAGGTCAAGCGGGCCTCTCCCTGGATGACCTCGACGCCGAGTTCCGTGTAGCGCGCCACGGAATCATGGGGAGCAACCCGAGCGATTTTTTCCTGGACCCGTTCCATCACCGCGGCAAAATCGACCTCCACCGCAGCGGACTTGAGGCCGAATTCCTGTGCCCGGCGCATCTGTGCTACCGCCTTGGCGCTGCGGAGCAGGGCCTTGCTCGGGACACAGCCGGTATTAAGGCAATCCCCACCCATCTGAGCGCGTTCCACCAGGGCGACTTTGGCCTTGACCGCGGCGCCGATATAGGCACTGACCAGTCCGGCGCTGCCGGCCCCGATCACCAACAGGTTGTAATCGAACCGCTTCGGCCGCACCTGGCCGGCGTAAACCTTCCGGGCCTGGAACAGCGCCAGAATCCGTTTGGCGAGCAGCGGAAAAACCCCAAGCAGCGCAAAGGACAGCAGCAACCCGGGGGAAAGAATGCCGCCGGCGCTTTCCAGCTGGCCGAGCTGGGTACCGGCATTGACATAAACGATGGTCCCGGGCAGCATCCCGATCTGGCTGACCAGGTAATAGGTGCCGACCTTTAGCGGCGTCAAGCCCATGACCAGGTTGATAACAAAAAATGGGAAGAGCGGGACCAGTCGCAACGAGAAAAGGTAAAAAGCCCCTTCCCGTTCCACCCCCCGGTTAATGGCCTGCAGCTTTGCCCCAAACTTCTGCTGCACCCAATCGCGCAGCAAAAACCGCGACACCAGAAATGCCAAGGTTGCCCCAATACTGCTGGCAAAACTGACCACCAGCAGGGCCGCCTTGAACCCGAACAGGGCTCCGCCGGCCAGGGTCATGACCGTCGCTCCGGGCAGGGAGAGGGCGGTCACCAAAATGTAAATCAGCAGATAGCCAAGCAGGGTCGATACCTGATGCTGGTGATAATATTCGCTGAACGCCTGCTGCTGACTCTTCAGGTAAGTCAGAGTCAGATACTGACCGAGACCAAAAGCGAAAAAGGCCACGATCAGCACAACCAGCAGAGCCAGAACCACTATCTTCAGAGAGCGACGATTCATTGAGGGCCCCTCTTTATACGGTAATTAAACTGTAAATATATAGTAAAGATATAGCATATTTTCCGACCAATTCACTATTATTTATTTTGGCCGGATTTTCCCTGCCCCATGGCAATGACAAGGGCCAAGAGGAAGAAGGCTATGTGGGTGACGGACAGGCTGGAAAAGAGACAGCCCCTGCCGGTGCCGGAGGGGCTGTCTGCTGGTTTGCTCCGCTGAAAAGGAGCTGGCTGGTTTCTGTTGACCACGGGTAGGCAGACTCCCGCGGTCGCGTTTTTTCAAGTGTGCGGGCGGCTGCTTGTAGCATTTTCAGGCCGCCACTGCTTCCGGGTCGGCTGTCTGCTGCAGGCGGCGCTGCTGCTCCAGGTAGGACTCGTAACCGTCCCGCCCCATGTAACGTTGCAGCTGCTTGCGATCAGCCTGGGGCAGGTCCACCAGCAGCAACCCATCAATCACATCACTGAAGGCCGGGTCCAGGTTAAAAGCCAGCAGTTTCCCGCCGAGACCGAGATAATGACGGAGTAACACCGGGATGCCCTTACTGTCTTCTTCCAAATCCGCGACCAGCGCGGCGACATCGTCGATATTGCTCAGCAGATCGTCGCAGTGGGCACGACTCAAGCCGGCCACTTTGAGCGGCTTGATGGGCACCGGCAAGCGCGGGGCGACCAGATTTGCCAATTCCTTAACCAGATAGTGGCGGCTCAGGGCACAGGTCATCAGTTCCCGCGAACGATCGCTGTAATCCTGGGAGATACTAACCGGGCCGAACAGAAAACGATATTGGGGATGAAGGGTCAGGTAATGACCGATCCCTTTCCAGAGCAGCAGCAAAGGGGCAAAGGAGCGCTGATACTCGGGACGAACAAAGGAGCGGCCAAGTTCCAGCCCCTGCTCCAGATATTCGAGAAGTTGCGGTTTGAAATCGAACAAAGTCGTGGTGTACAGGCCCTCTTTGCCCCGGCTGGCGAGCA
The DNA here is from genome assembly GCA_963668145.2 of Geopsychrobacteraceae bacterium. GTDB lineage: Bacteria > Desulfobacterota > Desulfuromonadia > Desulfuromonadales > Geopsychrobacteraceae > Seleniibacterium. The sequence continues at coordinate 318,727 of CAXXJU010000010.1, read as the reverse complement.
GTTGGTCGACCCGCCCCACCCGATAGGCTCCGACCAGTTCCTCCTGCTCCCGGTTCCAGACGAACAGATGCAGGTAGTCCTGATCGAAATCGTCCAGATCAAGGGCCTGGCCGGTCCCCTCACCGGCGGCCCGGAAGGTCAGCTCGCGCAGGCGGCCGATTTCGTGAAGAAGCCGCGGGATCTGCCCGGCGGCAGCGAAAAATACATCGAACTCGCCACTTTGCAACAACCGCTGGGGGGCGGGCAGGGCGGCCAATTCCATGCACAGTTCACTAACGGCCACTGCGGCGCTGAGCGCCATCGGTTGTGAAACCGCCTGCTTCCCGGCCGACGGGGCAGCCGTTTGCCAGAGGATCAAGACCCAGGGCATAGGTCCGCAACCGAAGATAGTCGACCAACTGCCGGTCATTCGCAAAGCTCGCCCATTTTTTGCTCGGGATCAGGTTGCCGATAAGCGGGGTCAGCGGAGTTTTTCTGCCTTTGAGCAGCATCTTCGGCAACAGCAGGGTGCGCAGGCGAGGGTGAAGTATCCCGGCCAACTGAAACAGCGGGCCGTTATGCCCAGGGAAAAAGACCGGCAGCACCGCTGCTTTGCTTTTCTGCACCAGCCGCGCCACAGTGTCGCTCCAGGGCGGATCGACCACTCCACGCCCGGGTCCTTGCCAGGAAGAGACCTCGCCGGCCGGGAAAACCACCAGGAGGCCGCCGGCTTGCAGATGTTGCAGGGCCTGCCGCAAGGGGTTGACATTGGCCCGTGCGGCCCCCTTGCCGCCGAAAGGATCGACCTCAATCAATTTTTCCCGCAGTTGCGGCACCCGCCCGAGGAGGAAATTTCCCAAAACTTTGAAATCAGGCCTGACCCGGCTGAGCAGATGGAACAGCACCAACCCTTCGGCAGCACCGTAGGGATGGTTTGCCACCAGGACGCAAGCACCTGATTTGGGCACCCGGGCCAGACTGCTGTCGCTCAGTTGATAATCTATGGATGCCTTCGCCAGGGCCTGGCGTAAAAAATCCTCCAGCTTGCAATCGTTCTCAATCTCATCATAAAGCTGTTGGCAACGCTCTAGGCCGGAGATTTTTTCCAGCACCCGCAGGGCAGTATTGCGCCAGCGTCGACCCGAATCTCCGTCGGCTTTTTCAAACAGAAAAGGTGTTGCAACCTGGTAGCGGTCAGCCATAGTCATGCTCCTTACTGATAAAGGTTGCGCGGATATAGCCTGAATACTGTTACTGGGAGATTGGCAGATGGTTAGATTTCTTTGAGAAGTGAACAGAGCTGGTGAATTCATGAGGAATTAACACAAAACCAACACAGGACTAATGCGCCGGTAATTCCTTCCACGTAAAAGAAAGGCATTTTCAACCTGTCCCTTCAAGCAATTAGCCAGCGGACATCCCCAGACCTTGCGACCTTTACTGTGAACCTTCAACGAGGAACGGTTTATGATACTGATGGAAGAACACTTACCCGAAAAAACGCTGGAACACAGTTTCGCCTGCGCTGGCCTGGCCGGAATGAGTAAAGGGCTGCTTAACAGCGGCAGGGTACTGGTGGTTGAGGACGAGGACTCCCTCGCGGAGATTCTTGAATTCAATCTGCAGCGCAATGGCTTTCAGGTGCAGATCGCTAAAGACGGGCTTGAGGCTTGTCGCCTGATTGGCCGGGAAAAACCGGATCTGATCCTGCTCGATATCATGCTCCCGCTGCTCAACGGCTGGGAAATCTGTCGGATGATTCGCTCCCACCATGATCGCCTGATCGGCACGACCCCGATCATCATGCTCAGCGCCCTCAGCTCGGAAAACGATAAATTGAAAGGCTACGATCTCGGCGCCGATCTTTACCTGCCCAAACCCTACACGGTCAAAGAAGTGATCCTGCAAACCCGCCGCCTGATCGAAAGAAAGCGCGAACAAAAGCAGCTCACCGCCCAGCTGGCCGCAATCAGAAAATGGACCGAACTGCAGGACAACTGGCAGCAGGCCCTGTTTCACGAACTGCGCAACCAGCTGACCGTTATTTCCGGCATGGCCGATCATTTAAACGACTGCGGCGGCCTTCCGACCGACCATACCGGCCAGTTTATCGAGCAGATTTCCACCAGCTCCCATTACCTGGGCAGTCTGGCGGAAAACTACCTGCTGATCAGGCAGGTTGAGGACAGCACCGGCCAGCTGCAACCCGAGACTTTTCTGCTCAGCAACCTGCTCAAAGAACTGGAGGCTCTGTTCAAACCGCTGGCGGAAACAGAAATCCTGTGAACTGTCTTTCCAATGCACGGTCACCGAAACGATCAATCTGCATCCGGTCGGACTGAAGATCATTCTCGCCAGTTTACTGGAAAACGCCCTTAAGTATTCATTGCTTGACGGTCATGTCCTGCTCAGCGCAGCAACGGTCGCCGAGCGACTCTGCTTGCGGATCAGTGACGACGGGCCGGGGATTCCGCCCGTAGATCGCGAGCAGATATTTGAAAAATTCTATCGTGGGTCCAAACAGGCGGACCGGACCGCCGGCTCCGGCCTGGGCCTGTACATGGCCAGAACCCTGGCCCGCGCCATGGGCGGTTCCTTGGCTTTGGAGCAAGCAGAGGGGAATGGCTGTTGTTTTTCACTGAGCTTTCCCGCTGCCGACAAAGCTTCCTGAGCAGAGCCAAAAGCGGCGCAAACGGCCAGCCCAGGCGACCCCTGCATTTACGACGCCCTCCCCGGGCACGGCCCGAGGGTTCGGCCACCGGCCGAGCTGTCCTGTAAGCTGCATTTTTTTCTGGTCTCCACGCTGACGTGGGCTTATGTTTAGCCTTTGTCAACCTGATTGGATTCTGGAGAAAACTGTGACCGAAAAGACGCTTCGCCTCATTCCGACCCTCAGCCTGATTCTGGCGTCAATGTTCTGGGCAAGTTCCTTTGTCGCCCTGAAGATCGCATTTCGCAGTTATCATCCAATGCAGGTCATTTTCGGGCGGATGTTCATCGCCAGCCTGTGCCTGCTGGTCTTTTTGCCCGCCCTGCGCAAAATCAATTGGCGCCGCAGAGACATCAAATACCTGTTGCTCATGGCGATCAGCGAGCCCTGCCTGTATTTCATTTTTGAGGCCAAGGCCCTGCAGCACACCAGCGCCGTCTCAGGCCGGCATGATCACCGCCATGTTACCTCTGCTGGTAGCGATTATGGCTTGGGCCTGGCTCAAAGAAAAGATCAGCCGGCAGACCATGAGCGGATTTTTCCTGGCTATTGTTGGAGCTTGCTGGTTAAGTCTGGCCAGCGATACCGACCTCAACGCGCCCAATCCACTGCTAGGCAATTTCTGTGAATTCCTTGCCATGATCTGTGCCGCAGGGTACACCGTTTCCCTGAAACACCTGACCAGCCATTATCCGCCTTTGCTATTAACCGCTTTTCAGTCGGTTATCGGCAGTATTTTCTTTTTCCCGTTTCTGCTCATGCCGCAGATCGGTTTTCCGCACAACTGGGAACCGCTGCCGGGGCTGGCCATCGTCTACTTGGGGACGGTTGTCACCCTGGGCGGTTACGGCTGTTTTAATTTCGGGGTCAGCCGGGTGCCCGCCAGTCAGGCCGCCGCCTTCGTCAACCTGATTCCGGTGTTCGGTGTCGTCCTCGGCATGCTCGTTCTCGGTGATCAGCTCAACCTTTCCCAGTGGCTGGCCTGCGGGGTGGTGTTCAGCGGCGTCTGGCTGAGCAGTCGCAAAGAACGAACCCTGTCCCTGCAGCCGAGCCACTGAAGCAGGCGGTTGTCAGCCATGGATTATTCGCTGAACCCCATTGCCATTATTCATTCGCCGTTCAAGGAAAAGTTTGCCACTCCGCGCCAAGCGGGACTGGTACCGACGGTCACTGCTGAAGTGGTCTTTTATCCTGAATATGCTACGCCGGAGGCCGTGCGCGGACTGAGCGAATTCAGCCACATCTGGTTGCTGTTCCTGTTTCACCACAACTGGCAGAAAGGCTGGCAACCAACGGTCAGGCCACCGCGCCTGGGTGGCAACAAGCGGGTCGGGGTCTATGCGTCCCGCTCGCCGTTTCGTCCCAACCCCATCGGCCTGTCCGCGGTCCGGCTATTATCGGTGACCGTTCAGGACGGCCAGGTGATGCTGAAGGTCCAGGGGGCCGATCTGATCGATCAAACACCGATCATTGATATCAAGCCCTACCTTCCTTACGGCGATGCCATCAGCGGGGCTGCTGGAGGCTTTGCGCCACAAGCGCCGAGCCACCGCCTGAAGGTCGAATTCTCTGCTCTTGCCAAGGAACAGCTGGCCCGGTTTCGCCCAACCCATCCGGAACTTGAAGATCTGTTGCACGAGACCCTGGGGCTCGATCCGCGACCGGCCTATCGCAACACCCCAGAGGATGAGCGCCAATACGGAGTCCGTTTGCTGGACTACAACATCCGCTGGCAGATCAGCGGCGGGCGGGTCATGGTTCTGGCCATCGATCCGCTGGATCAATGAAAAACGGCAGGCCTTGCGGCCTGCCGTTTTTATTTTCTCTTGGACAAGTCCGTAGCGAACTGCCCATGCCCGTTTGACCGGCTTCCCGGCTATTCCATCTGGTTGAGCAACACGTGGTTAAGAATCCCACCGCTACGGAAATAACCCACTTCCTGATCGGTATCGAGACGACAAAGCACCTCAAGCTGTTCGCTACGGCCATCCCCCCTGGTCAGGGTCAGGGTCATCTTCTGCTTGGCCTGGAGTTTTTCCACCGGAGCAAGGCTGAGAGTCTCGGTTCCATCCAGGCCCAGACTTGCAGCGGATTCCCCGGCGCTGAACTGTAATGGCAAGACCCCCATGCCGACCAGGTTGGAGCGGTGGATTCGCTCATAACTTTCCGCCAGAACCGCTTTGACGCCGAGCAATAGCGTGCCCTTGGCGGCCCAGTCCCGACTGGAGCCGGTTCCGTATTCCTTGCCGGCAATAATCACCAGCGGGGTACCATCCTGCGAATACCTGCTGGCCGCGTCGAAAATGCTCATTTCTTCCCCGGTGGCCAGGTATTTGGTCACGCCGCCTTCGGTTTCCGGCACCATCTTGTTGCGCAAACGGATATTGGCAAAAGTGCCGCGCATCATCACTTCGTGGTTACCGCGACGCGACCCGTAGCTGTTGAAATCACGCTCTTCCACGCCGTGTTCCCGCAGGTAGCGGCCAGCCGGACTCGACGCCTTGATGGAGCCGGCCGGGCTGATATGATCAGTGGTGATGGAATCTCCGAGCAGGGCCAGCTGGCGGGCGTCGCTGAACCCGGGATAGGTTTCGCTGAAGCTCAACTCATCGAAAAAGGAGGGGAGGCGGATATAGGTTGAGTCCGCGTCCCAGGCATAGGTCAGCCCTTCCGGAACCGGCAGATTGCGCCAGTTATCGTCGCCACTGAAGACTTCGGCGTACTCCTTCTGGAACATCTTGGCATTGACCAGAGCAACCATCTCCGCGACCTCGGCATTGCTCGGCCAGATATCCTTGAGATACACCGGCTGACCGGTCCGGTCGTTGCCGAGCGGGTCGCTGGTCAGGTCGATGCGGGTCGTTCCGGCCAGGGCGAAGGCCACCACCAGCGGCGGTGACGCCAGCCAGTTGGCTTTGGTCTGGGCATGAATCCGCCCTTCAAAGTTACGGTTGCCGGAGAGGACCGAGCAGACCGTCAGATCCCCCTGCTCGATGGCCTCGGCAATGGGTCCGGTGAGCGGTCCGGAGTTGCCGATACAGGTGGTACAGCCATAACCGACGATATTGAAACCGAGACTGTCCAGGTAACTCTGCAGGCCGGCCTTGGCCAGATAATCGGTCACCACCTTGGATCCCGGCGCCAGCGAGGTCTTGACCCAGGGTTTCTGCTTCAGGCCACGGTCCACGGCCTTTTTGGCAACCAGTCCGGCCGCCATCATGACCGCCGGGTTCGAGGTGTTGGTGCAGGACGTGATGGCGGCGATAACCACATCACCATGGTGCAACTGGTCGTCACTGCCACTGATGGCGATCCCCTTTTCAAATTCGTCGGCGGGAATGACCTGATCCGTTGCCTTGCCCATGTCTTCCAGCAAAACCCGATCCTGGGGCCGCTTCGGCCCGGCCAAACTGGGCTTGACCGAGGCCAAGTCGAGTTCCAGGGTAGCGCTGTAGGCCGGGTCGGCCAGATCATCGGTCCGCCACAGCCCCTGTTCTTTGCAATAGGCCTCGACCAAAGCGATATTTTCCTCGCTCCGCCCCGACAGGGCCAAATAATCGAGGGTGATCTGGTCTATCGGGAAAAAACCGCAGGTGGCGCCGTATTCCGGCGACATGTTGGCAATGGTTGCCCGGTCGGCCAACGGCAGCTGCGACAGCCCGGCGCCGAAGAACTCAACGAATTTACCGACCACGCCGTGTTGCCGCAGCATCTGGGTCACAGTCAGCACCAGGTCGGTTGCGGTGACCCCTTCGCTCAACGCCCCGGTCAGCCGGAAGCCGACCACCTCGGGAATCAGCATGGAAATCGGTTGACCAAGCATGGCAGCCTCGGCTTCGATGCCACCGACGCCCCAGCCGAGCACACCAAGGCCGTTGATCATGGTGGTGTGACTATCGGTCCCGACCAAAGTGTCCGGATAGGCCCAGCGTTTCCCGTCGATCTCCTCGCTCCAAATCGCCTTGGCCAGGTATTCCAGATTGACCTGGTGGCAGATCCCGGTTCCGGGAGGAACCACCCGAAAATTATTAAAAGCTTTCTGCCCCCAGCGTAAAAAAGCATAGCGCTCGCGATTTCGCTCCATTTCCTTTTCCACATTGGCGGCAAAAGCACCAGGATTACCATACTGATCGACCATGACCGAGTGATCGATAACCAGGTCAACCGGGATCTGCGGATTGATGTTGGCAGGGTCGCCACCCTGTTTGGCGACCGCGTCACGCATGGCCGCCAAGTCAACGATCGCCGGCACCCCGGTGAAATCCTGCATCAGCACCCGAGCCGGGCTGAAGGCGATCTCACTGCTTTTTTTCTGCTGTGGCTGCCACTCGGCAACGGCTTTGATATCGTCTGCCTTGACGACTTGGCCGTCTTCCTTGCGCAACAGGTTTTCCAGCAATACCTTGATGGTAAAGGGGAGTCTGTTCAAATTACCAAGGCCGGCTTGCGCCGCAGCCTGTAAGCTGTGGTAGTGATACTCCTGCCCGGCAACATTGAGGGTTTTGGTTGTTTGAAATGAATTACCCGCCATTGGTTTCTCTCCTCAGCTGTAATAAATCGGTTTTTAAGCTCTTATATATCAATAAAAGTTTAACCAGTTTTTTCCAAAAGTGATAGCTCGGCCGGGAGATTTCTTTGCAGGTAATAAAAAAGCCCTCTTTTGCTTTACGCAAAAGGGGGCTTTCCAGAGAGCCGTCAATCCGGATGGCTCGGTCAGCTCACCGAGTTGATTCGCCGGTTCGGCAGGGCAATGGTAAAGGTACTGCCCTGGCCCAGGGTGCTGTCCACAAAAACGTTTCCTTCATGGGCGATGGCGATGTGTTTGACGATTGCCAGGCCGAGACCGGTCCCACCCAGAGCGCGACTACGCGCCAGATCGATCCGATAAAAACGCTCGAACAGCCGCGGCAGATGCTCTTCTGCGATGCCGGTGCCGAAGTCGCGCACCTGGATCAGCACCTGTTGCTCCTGTTCCGAAGCCTCAATGATCACCCGCCCCCCGGAACTACTGTATTTGATGGCGTTGCTGAGCAGATTGATCACCGCCTGTTCCAGCAGGGGCTCGTTAATCCGCGCCCGCAACCGCTCGGGGCACTGAATCTCGATGGCCACCTGCTGCTGGGAAATCAACGTCTCGCAGGCATTGCGGGCGCTTTCCAGCAGCGGCCTCAACAGCTCGGTTTTCAATTCCCAGCCCCCCTCGGTCACGCCCTGTTCAATCCGGGAAAGATCGAGGAGATCTTCAACCAGGGCATTCAGCCGTTCACTTTGCTTGAAGATGATCTGCAGAAAGCGCTGCCAGGAATCATCGATCCCGTCTTCGTCGAGCAGGGTTTCAACCGCTCCTCTGATGGCGGTTATCGGCGTTTTTAACTCATGGGAGACATTGGCGACAAAATCGCGCCGGACCGATTCCAACTGGCGGAGCCGGGTCAGATCGTGGAGGACGATCAGGACACCGATCCTTTCGTTGAGTTTGCCGGTCAGCGGCGCGGCCTGGACATGCAGGTAGCGCTTTTCCGTATCCAGCAGGGTCAGCTCATCCTCAAGCGGTTCCTGCAGGTTCAAAGCCCGCCGGACAAACCGCTGCAGTTCGGAATGGCGGATAACTTCCTGAATCGGCCGGCCCGGCTCCAGAACTGCCTTGATCCCAAACAGCCTGGCGGTGGCCAAATTCATGCGAATGACCCGCTCTTCGTTGTCAACCGCAATGATTCCTTCGACCATACAGCCTAAAATCGCTTCCATTTCCCCCCGTTGCTCAACCTCGCGGTGAATCCGCTCCGCCAGGTCTCCGGCCATGTGGTTTAACGCTTTGGCCAGGCGACGGGTTTCCGCGGAACCCGTCTCGGTCAGGGGAACTTCGAGGTCCCCCTGGGAAAAACGTTGCGCTGCTCCGGTCATCAATTCAAGGGGACGACTAATGCGCCGCGACAACCACCAGGAGACCGGGGCGATCAGCAGGGCGATCAGGAACCCGGCGAAAAACAAGCGTTGGTAAATTCCCGTCAGGGTCCGGTCGATATCCGAAACCGAAATGGCGGTTCTGACCGTTCCCAGAACTTCACCGTCCCGGACAAAGGGCAGGGCAACATACATTAGAGTTTGACCAAGTGTTCTGCTAAAGCGGATCGACATCCCCTGTTTACCGGAGATCGCGGTCTGTATTTCAGGCCGATGACTATGGTTTTCCATCCGCTCCGGGTTCTCTTCGGAATCGGCCAGTACCTCGCCATCGAGCTTGATTATGGTAATCCTGGTTTGCGAACTTTCTCCGAGCCGCTTCACCAGCTGATTCAGGTTCTCCTGGCGAGTCATGTCAAAAGAGCCCTGTAACTGTTCCTCGACAAGATGGGCTCTGGCACTCAGATCTGCAGCGGTCTGCTGGTAATGAAAATTGCGCAGGGTGACTGAGACATACCAGCCCAGGCCGCAGAGCACGATTAAAATGAGTAGAATATAGGTCGGGTAGAGTTGCCAGACCAACCGCCTTGATTTCATGAGTCCTCCCGAAACCGGTAACCGACTCCACGGACCGTTTCGATGTAATTGCCGCACGAGCCAAGCTTTTTCCGTAAGCCCGCAATCTGAACATCGACCGCCCGATCGGTGACCGCATAATCCTCACCGCGCACCGCATTGACAATCTGGTAGCGGGTAAAAACCCAGCCGGGCCGACTGGCCAGGGCTACCAGGACTCTGAATTCCGTAAAGGTCAGATCAACACTTTTCCCTTCCACCTGAACCAGGTTCCGGCCACGATGGATCGCCAGCTGATCAAACACCAGTTCATCCTGCTCCTGCTGGTTGCTCTCTTCTTTACGCCGCCGCAAGACGGCCTGAATTCTGGCAAGAAGAACCTTGATGCTGAAGGGCTTGGTGACATAATCGTCAGCGCCAAGTTCGAGCCCCTTGACCACATCGCTCTCTTCCCCCTTGGCCGTTAGCATAATAATCGGTATATTCCTGGTCTCCTCATCAACCCGCAAGCGCCGACAGATCTCCAGCCCGTCGATTCCCGGCAGCATCAAATCCAGCAGGACCAAATCGGGCTGGGAGCTGATCACGCTCTTCAGCCCCTCTTCGCCGCAGGACGCACAAATCACATTAAAATCAGCCTTCATCAGATTGAAATGAAGCAACGCTAGAATATCTTCTTCATCTTCTACGATCAAAACAGTTTTCTTTGATTCACTCATACCTATCCTCGTGGAGTAAAATTTGCATAGATTTAGAAAGATCGTAGTTCTTTGTTAGTTTTTTATGAGAAATTCCATAGATTTTATCTTTATTTCCATTTTTTGACGGAATTTTTACAAACAACAGCAATTTGTGGAAAAATAACATTGTTTTTAAATGACTCTTATGCTAGAAGCGATTTTATCGTGTCTCGGTTACCCTCGCAAAACGCATAAGGAGTCAAAGCATGGCAGAAGGTACTGTAAAATGGTTTAACGATTCAAAAGGTTTTGGTTTTATCGAGCAGGACAATGGCCCCGATGTCTTTGTCCATTTCTCGGCAATTCAGTCTGATGGATTCAAATCCCTGGCTGAGGGCGATCGGGTGACTTTTGATGTTATCCAGGGAGAAAAAGGTCCACAATCAGCAAATGTTGTAAAAGTCTGACACTTACCGTCGTCGGCGGTTTATTCCGACACTAAACGGATCAATTTCTTTGAGGGTTAACCAAAAAACTCCACGGCAGTGCCGTGGAGTTTTTCCTTTTCTACTTAGTTTGATCGCACAACGCCTTTGCGCGGACATAAAGCAACAACACCGCATCGACTGCATTGCGGAGTGGGTGCTTTGCAGCAAGCTCTGCCATGGGCGATCAGGGTGTGGCTGCATTGGGTCCACTCGGTCTGCGGAAGCAATCGGCAGAGGTCCTTTTCGATCTTTTCCGGGTCGTCCTCCTTGGTCCAACCAAACCGGCGCGATAACCGTTTGACATGGGTATCCACCACCATCCCCGGGATGCCATAGGCATTTCCCAGCACAACATTGGCGGTTTTTCGACCAACCCCGTTTAAGGCAACCAGAGCATTCAAATCCGCAGGAACCTGCCCTTGGTGAAGCTCCAAAAGCTGCTGCGAAGACTGAATCAGGTTCTTGGCTTTATTGCGGAAAAACCCGGTGGTCCGAATCAGCTCCTCGACCTGTTCCTGACTTGCCGCTGCCATCTGTTGCGGACCCGGCAGCTGTTTAAACAGTTCCCTGGTCACAATATTAACCCTGACATCAGTACACTGGGCAGATAGAATTGTCGCCACCAGCAGTTGCCAGGGGTTTTCATAATTGAGCGCACATTCTGCCGCAGGGTAGAGTTCTTCCAATGCCCTCAATAGCTGGATTGCCTGGTCAGATTTCTTCATGGCTAGCGACTTATCCACAGAATAAACAACTTATCCACAAACGGGGTCAGGATGCTTGGATGCAATCCTTGCCGAGTTTTTGATTTTAAGAATTTTGCGGGTTTCTTTTGTTTCAACATCCAGAACCAGTGGCAGATGGGGAGAAGCCATTCTGGCAAGCGAGGTCCTGATAACTTCTCCGGCCAAAGTGTGAATCGGACCGCGCAGATAAATCCGGTCGCGGCCCCAGAGAGGAAACCGACCTGGATAGTTAGCCCGCCAGAGAGGAAGGGGAGCCCGTTTTAAATCCCGGGCGGAATGGAGTTGCCCCAGATCCCACAGCGGCATCCCGAAGTCGCCAGCTACGATGGTTGCGCAGGGAAAAGAAGGGTTGTTAAGAATCTGCTCGCTTAACAGAACCCGAACCTGTTCCAACCGCTGCCAGAGGTCCCAGGAAAGGCTGACGTTGAACAAATGGACCCGCTCCTCCGCCCAATCGAGATCGGCACGCAGACAGCGGCCCCCGTAGCCGAGAGGGGACGCTTGAATATTATGGAGGGGAAAGCGTGAAAGAAACGCACAGCTGCCTTCGGTTTCAGGCCCGTAGTGGTTCAATCCGACCCGCTCGGACAACAGTTTGAGGCTGGTTGCACCGAGTTCTGAACCGATCCCCTGCAACAGAACCAGATCGACATGCTGGGCACGGATCACCTTCGCACTCAATTCCGGTGTGAGTTTCCCGGAAGCGTTCAGCAATCCGTTGATGTGATAACTCATGATCCGGAATGTCGTCATCCCTCTCCCTTTATCCGGACAACACCCTTGAACATATCCGGTGCCGACGTTGGTTCATAGCCTCAATTGAGCAATCTGACCGTCTCAATAATAACCTGAGACTCGGGATAATCTCTGAATAAAGCGCTTTTGGTAATGGTCTTAACCCGGCCTATTTTTTCAACGACATCCATGCCTTCAATAACTTTTCCAAACACGGCATAACCGAATGCTCTTGCTGTCGGTCCGTTATGGTTCAAAAATTTGTTATCAACCAGATTGATAAAAAACTGACTGGTCGCGCTGTTGATATCGCTGGTTCGGGCCATGGCAATAGTTCCTTTATCATTCTTCAGGCCATTGTCCGCTTCATTTTTAATTGGAGGGAGTGTCTCTTTCCGCGCTCCGGTCTGATCAAAGCCGCCCCCTTGGATCATGAATCCACCGATAACCCGATGAAAAATTGTTCCCTCATAAAAGCCATTTTGAACGTATTTGATAAAATTATCGACTGTCTGCGGAGCTTTATCCGAATTCAGTTCAATTTTTATCATTCCCAGATTGGTTTTCATCTCAACGATCGGACCGGCATATGCAACGGTCGTTGTCAAAGTCAGAACCATAAATAAATAAAAAAGAACTTTGTTCATAGGGACTGCCTCTTTATCTGGACGATGAAAATAATCAAAACACGGTCTTGGCCAATTTTAACCGCTGAAAAGAATTATTTTCTTCTTATAAAATCAATAAGTTATAATAATTTGAAGAACCGCCAACAGCTTCCACTCACTAATAGAATTACCCTCTTTTCAGCTCATCAAGCTTTCCGGCTTCAGATCTCGCAACATCAGATCGCTGACAGCCTGTCTCGGATCTTTATTCTGATAAAGGATTTGATACATCTGCTCAATAATCGGAACGTCCACATTCAATTTATGAGCGAGTTGAAAAGCTGACAGGGTGGTTTTAACCCCTTCGGCAATCATTGTCATACCGGCCAGGATATCGTCAAGTTTGCGCCCTTTTCCCAGTTCAATGCCGACACTACGATTACGGGACAGGTCTCCTGTACAGGTCAGCACAAGATCACCCATTCCCGCCAAGCCGGCAAAAGTGTCAGCTTTACCGCCTAGTTTCAGGCCTAACCGGGTCATTTCCGCCAGTCCCCTGGTAATCAGCGCGGCTCGGCTGTTGTAACCAAAGCCAAGGCCATCGGCAACTCCGGCAGCAAGGGCAATGACATTTTTCATCGCTCCGCCAAGTTCAACCCCGATGACATCGGTATGAGTGTAAACCCGGAATTTTTCCGTGCTGAAAATCGTCTGAACTTGTTCCGCATAACCAAGATCTCGCCCTGCGGCAACGACCGCTGTCGGCATCCCCTGGCTGACTTCCCGGGCGAACGAGGGTCCGGATAAAAAAACCAGCTGCCGGTGCATTGCTGCGGGGAGAAGTTCTTCAAAAATCTCCGACAGCAATTTAAGGGTATTGTTTTCTATCCCTTTTGATGCCGAAACAATCATAGTTTCCGGGCTGATGTAGGGTAATGCCTGTTCAAGAACCTGGCGAGTTACTTGAGACGGAGCAACAAAAACCAGCATTTTTTTATCGGTCACCGCCTGTTTCAACGAACTGGTAAATTGCAGATTATCGGCGAGAACGATGTCGGGAAGGTAGAAATCATTGATCCTGTTCCGCTGCATCCGTTCCGTCAGGTCCGTTTCGTAACACCAGAGAGTAACAGCATATTTTTTTTGAGCAAGCAGGTTCGCCAGGGTCGTTCCCCAACTTCCTGCGCCGATAACAGCATATTCGTTCTTCATCATATCGCCTTGTTCTTTTTCTCGATGCGTTGTTCCAGATGTTTGATTTTTTCCTGCAGCAAAGACGGTCTCGGAAAATCGGTCAATTTGCGATACAGATTCAAGGCTTCCTGTAATAATCCTTCTTCTTCAAACATCCGTGCGAGGTTAAACTCCGCCTGACTGCGGTAACTGCTGTCAGGAAATCTGTCTATCAGCTGTTTCCAGCTTTGCTTTGCTGCTTCGGGACGATTTTCCAAAACCAGAATTCCCCCGCGCCGGTACAGAGCATCGGCGGTCAGCTTACTGTGCGGATAATCTTCCAGCAATGTTTCCAGCTCAATCCGCGCCTGCGGATAATTTTCCAGCCGAAAATAACAGTCCGCTATTTCATAAAGATAACGATCGGCGTTGTCTTTATCCAGTTCCAGCAGATGTTGATAGTAGCCGATAGCAGCGGAATAATCCCGCTGCGCATATTTGACAATCCACGCGGCTTCCTGCCGGGCCGGTAAGACATACGTGCTTTCCGGATAGTCATGTTCCAGCTGCAGGTATGTCAACAGGGCCTGGGGCATATCTTTCTTGTCGTCCTGCCAGATACGCCCCATGCGAAACAATGCCTCTTCTGCCGCAGGGGTATGCGGGTAACGCTGTTTAAGCTTAACATAGGTCTGCTCTGCCTGGTCGAGCTGCCCCAGGCTCTCATATTCAACCCCTTTTGCCAATAAGCGCATCGGCAAGGTCGAACGATAATCTTGAACATAGGGCAGTCCGATGATTCCCAACAGAATTATCAGCAGGAAAATGAGCAGCCAGGCTTTTCGGTTATTCGCTTTCCTCTTCAGCTCCCCCTGATTCTTCAATTCCTGCTTCAACTTCTTCTTCAACTGGTGCAGATTCATCCGTTGATTCCTTCTCGGCCAAGCGGGCGACCGAAACGATAAATTCGTCTTCTTCAAGAACCATCATCCGAACCCCCTGGGTGTTCCGACCAATGGAACGGATATCTTTTACCCTGGTCCGCAGCAATTTGCCGCGATTGGTGATAAACATCAGGTCAGAATCCTCATTGACCATTTTTATATCAACGACTCGTCCGTTTCGTTCACTGGTTTTGATGGTGATAATGCCTTTTCCACCACGGCTCTGGACCCGATATTCGGTAATATCCGTCCTTTTGCCATAACCATTCTCAGTGATTGTCACCAAAGCCAGGGCAGTGTTATCGGTGACGGATTGTAATCCGATGACCTCATCATCCCCTTCCAAGGTCATGCCGCGCACTCCTCGCGCCGAACGCCCCATAGGGCGAACGTTGGCCTCTGGAAAACGAATCGATTTTCCATTGCGGCTGGCCAACAACAGATCTCGTTTGCCATCAGTCAGACGTGCCTCTATCAGGCTGTCACCCTCGTCGATGGTCAGGGCGATAATTCCACCGGAACGGGGGTTGGAATAAGCCATCAGCTCAGTCTTTTTGATCGTCCCTTTGGCCGTTGCGGTAACAATATATTTGTCCTCTTCAAATTCCTTGACCGGAAGGATGGTGGTGACTTTTTCCTCCGGAGCCAATTTCAGCAGGTTGACAATCGCCTTCCCACGGGAGGCCCGCCCGCCCTGGGGTATTTCATGAACCTTCAGCCAATAGACTTTGCCAAGATTGGTAAAGATCAGGATATAGGAATGGGTTGAGGCCACAAACAAACTTTCAACAAAGTCTTCTTCCTTGGGCTTGACTCCGCTCCTGCCTTTTCCTCCGCGCCGCTGCGCCCGGTACAGGGACACGGCATTGCGTTTGATATAACCACCATGGGTGACGGTCACCACCATGTTCTCTTCGACGATCATATCTTCCAGAGTCAACTCGGCTGTTTTATCGATGATTTCGGTACGCCGCGGATTGGCAAATCTTTCCTTCAGTTCAATCAATTCATCCTTAATAATTTTAAGAATTTCAACTTCGCTGGCGAGAATTTCTTTGAGCCGGGCGATCTGAGCCAGAATCTGTTCCAGTTCTTCGAGAATTTTGCTTTGTTCAAGACCAGTCAGCCGGTGCAAACGCATATCCAGAATAGCCTGGGCCTGAATGTCGGAAAAGGAAAACCTGTTCATCAGATTTTCTTTGGCTTCGGCTGGCGTAGCACTGCTCTTGATTATCTGAATCACCTCGTCGAGGTTTTCCAGAGCAAGCTTCAAACCATGCAGAATATGGGCGCGTGCTTCTGCTTTCTTCAACTCGAAAATACAGCGGCGGGTGACGATTTCACGGCGATGGTCGATAAAACTGTCCAGCACTTCGCGCAAAGTCATGATCTTCGGTTGGCCGCCGACAATAGCGAGCATGATAATACCGAATGAGGTTTGCATGGCCGTCATTTTATAGAGCTGATTCAAAATAACGCCGGGTACCATGTCCCTTTTCAGCTCAATGACGATGCGCATGCCATCGCGGTCCGATTCGTCGCGCAGATCGGAAATACCTTCAATTTTCTTATTTTTAACCAGGTCGGCAATTTTTTCGATTAACCGGGCCTTGTTGACCTGATAAGGAATTTCGGTCACGATAATTGCTTCCCTGCCGGAGCGACGGTCAACCTCTACCAGCGCTCTGGCCCGCAACTGAATAATTCCCCGGCCGGTATGATAAGCTTCGCGAATTCCTTCCTTACCGTTAATAAAGCCGGCGGTTGGAAAGTCAGGGCCGGGAATTCTTTCCAGCAAATCCTCGGCACCGATTCTGGGATCATCAATGATGGCGACCAGTCCATCGACAACTTCGCCAAGATTGTGGGGGGGAATCTTGGTCGCCATACCGACCGCAATTCCCTCCGAGCCGTTGACCAGCAGATTCGGAAATTTACAAGGTAAAACCAACGGTTCTTCAAGAGATTCGTCATAGTTCGGCCCAAAATCAACGGTTTCTTTGTCGATATCGGCAAGCAGTTCATGAGACAAGCGGTCCATACGAATTTCGGTGTAACGCATGGCTGCAGCAGAGTCCCCGTCAATGGAACCGAAATTGCCCTGACCATCGACCAGGGGATGACGCATTGAAAAATCCTGGGCCATCCGAACGATGGTGTCATAAACCGCACTATCTCCGTGCGGGTGATATTTACCGATGACATCACCGACCACCCGGGCGGATTTTTTATAGGGCTTATTGTAGTCATTGTTGAGGTCGTGCATGGCAAACAGAATTCGCCGGTGAACCGGTTTCAATCCATCTCTGACATCCGGTAGAGCCCGCCCGACAATGACGCTCATCGCGTAATCCATATAGGATTTACGCATTTCATCTTCTATATTTACGGTGACTTTATTCTCTTCAGACAACATTTATGCCTCCACTCCCGGCAGGGAAATACTTAATACCAACCACTCACACATCCAGGTTAGCCACATTGAGTGCATTGAGCTCAATGAATTCACGACGCGGTTCAACCTGATCGCCCATCAACACGGTGAATATCTCGTCAGCCCGCACGGCATCCTCAATAGTCACCTGCAACAAAATCCGTTTTTCCGGATCCATGGTTGTTTCCCAGAGCTGTTCGGGATTCATTTCTCCTAAACCTTTATAACGCTGAATATACTGACCTTTTTTTGCACGTGCCAAAATAATATCAAGCAATTCCTGACGATCGCTCACTTCAATATCCTCTTTGTCTTCAGCAACAATGCTGATTTTTTCATCCAGACAGATATCCTCGACCTGTTTATAGGACTGGAGAAGCAGTTTGTATTCATGGGATGAGAGGATCTCTACGGTATGGCGATCAATCCGCGCATGCAGATTGCCAAAGGTCACCAGGATCCGATCAGGATCCTGCAAGACCTCATATTTGGTTTTCGGATCAACTTCTCGAAGCTGCTGAGCAAGGGGCTCGAGACTATCTTGATCGGCATAACCATTCTTAATTTTTCCCCTGACGAAAATTTTCAGGACTTCACTTGGTATTCCCTTGTTGACTATCTTATCAAAGTGCTTGTTATAATTAATAATATTACGCAACGTCGGGATAATCTGCTTACCCCGCAAAACTTTGTTACCTTGCTCCATTTCTACGGCAATACCTTCGGTACCATTATCCAAAAGGTATTCCAGCAGGGCATCATCATCTTTCAGGTAAATCTCCCGTTTGCCCCTCTTGACCTTATAAAGAGGCGGCTGGGCGATATAAAGATGACCCCTTTCGACAATTTCCGGCATTTGCCTGAAAAAGAAGGTCAGCAGCAGCGTCCTGATATGGGAACCATCAACATCGGCATCAGTCATGATAATTATCCGATGGTAACGGAGTTTCGACACATCGAAATCATCCTTGCCAATACTTGTCCCCATGGCCGTAATCAGGGTTCTTATTTCATTGGAGGTGAGCAGCTTGTCAAAGCGAGCTTTTTCAACGTTGAGGATTTTACCTTTCAGCGGCAGAATTGCCTGGAATCTTCTGTCTCTTCCCTGTTTGGCACTGCCGCCGGCAGAATCACCCTCGACCAGATAGATTTCGCACAAAGATGGATCTTTTTCCTGGCAATCGGCAAGTTTACCTGGCAACGACAAACCATCAAGAGCACCTTTTCGGCGGGTCAGATCCCGTGCTTTGCGGGCTGCTTCTCGGGCCCGGGCTGCGTCAATTCCTTTTTCCAGGATTTTTCTGGCTACCTGCGGATTTTCTTCCAGGAAAGTTGCCAGCTTTTCATTCATCAGGGTTTCGACAAAACCTTTTATCTCTGAATTCCCTAATTTGGTTTTGGTTTGCCCCTCAAACTGTGGATCGGAGAGTTTAACCGAGATGACGGCCGCAATACCTTCCCGCAAGTCATCTCCAGATATGGCCACTTTGATGTTCTTCAGCAGATTATTATTGGTTGCGTAATTATTCATGGTCCGTGTTAACGCAGCCTTGAATCCACTCAAGTGAGTACCACCTTCGTGGGTGTTAATATTATTGGCAAAAGAGAAAATCTTTTCGTCATAGCCATCATTGTATTGAATCGCTATTTCAAGTTCAGCACCGTCTTTGGCCCCACTGAAGAAAATAGGCGTGGAGTGGAGGGAGTTTTTGGCTCTGTTTAAATATTCAACAAATGAGCGGATACCACCTTCATAAAGAAATTCATTGGTTTTTTCAGTTCGGTTGTCGGTAATGACAATTTTTACTCCGGCGTTGAGAAATGCCAATTCACGTAGTCTGGTCGACAGGGTTTCAAAAGAAAATACCAACGTTTCAAATATTTCAGAGTCCGGCCAGAAGGTTATTTTAGTCCCTCTTTTTATAGTGTCACCTTCAATTTTAAGTGGTCCGGTGGGTACACCTCTGACATAACTCTGTCGATGTATCTTTCCGTCTCGTCTGATTTCAAGATCAAGTTTTTCCGACAGAGCATTGACGACCGAAACGCCGACGCCATGAAGACCGCCTGATACTTTGTAGGCTCCTTCACCTTTATCGTCAAACTTTCCACCAGCGTGCAGAACTGTCATAACAACCTCAGCTGCCGACTTATTCTGTTTTGCATGGTGTTCTACCGGAATTCCACGACCATTATCTTCGACAGTAACCGAATTATCTCCGTGAATTGTAATATTAACATCATCACAATAGCCGGCCAATGCTTCATCAATAGAATTATCAACAACTTCATAAACCAAATGATGAAGACCCTGTACAGATGTCGACCCTATATACATTGAAGGTCTTTTTCGCACAGCTTCAAGTCCTTCTAAAACTTGAATACTATCGGCACCATATTTTTTTTCTTCAGTCATATTACCTCTTCTGCCTAATTGATTACTGAACCGTTCTCAAATAAGAATATTCCATTATTAGAATATAAATTTTTTACTGGTAATGTAGTTGTAATAAAAATTTGTCCTGAATTATCAAAAAATTTATCTATTATTTTATCTTTTCTATTATTATCAAGTTCATTAGAAATATCGTCTAAAATAACAATTGGAAAATCATCATAAATTGATCTATAATCTACTATTTGAGATAATTTTAAATTTAATAGAAATGTTCTTTTCTGCCCTTCTGATGCATATTTTCTAATATCGTTATCATTTATTTTAAAAACTATATCGTCAGAGTGTGGCCCAATAATTGTATAACCGTATTTTAAATCTTTAATAAAATTTCGTTCGAACCTATCAAATAAATCTTCTTCTATTTTTTCATAACTATAATCATTATATTTTAAGCAATAATATTCCCCTTGTTGTATAGAAAAATATTTTAATTTTTCATTTATTCTTTCTATAAGGTCCATTCGTTTTTTTATAATAATAGACCCAAATTCAATTAATTTATTTTTCCATATATCAATTTGATCTTTATCAGAAGGACTATTTTTAAGTAAAATATTTCTTTGTTTTAAACATTTTCTATACTTATTAAACAAGTCAATATAATCAAAATCCGTTATAAAAATAGCTCTATCAATAAAATTTCTTCTAAATTGAGGATAAATTGATAAATAATTAATTTCATCAGGATAATATAATATTGTATTTATTATTTTATAAAATTCCTTATTTTTTGGAACTTTAGAGTTTAAAGATATTTTTTTTGTCTTATTTTTATCTATAAAAACTTTTATATTATTAGTTGTTCCTGAATTACATGTTTCAATATTTATAAACGAACTTTCTTTTCCATTTTTTATTAAATCTAGAATATTTTTTGTTCTATAACTTTTAAAATAAGAACAATAGTAGATAGATTCAATAAAATTAGTTTTACCTTGTGCATTATTTCCAGTTAAAAAATTAATTTTTTTATCTGGATTAATATTTAACGATTCTATATTTCTAAAATCTTTGATTCTAATACTATTTATAAGCATTAATTTTATTAAAGTCTCATGGGCATAATAACTGAAAGATAATTATCATCGCTTTCAGGACTTATGCGTCCTGGTGAGATATTGTCTTTTAAATTAAAAATAATATTTTCAGATTTAATAACCTGTAAAATATCCATTATATATTTAGCATTAAATCCGATAGAAATTTCATCTGCATTATATGCAATATCTAATTCTTCTCTAGCATCTCCTAAATCAGGATTTGAAGAACTTAGGACAAGGAAATCTTTATTGAAATTTAGTTTTATACCTTTGGACTTTTCACTTGATAAGATAGATATTCTTTTTAATGAATGTAAAAATAAGTCTTTATTAATTACTGCAAAATTTTTTCCTTTCTCTGGAATAACTCTCTTATAATCAGGAAATTCTCCGTCTACCATTCTCATTATTAAAATTGTATTTTCATATTTAATAATAAAATTATTATCTGTAATTCCAATTTCAATATCTTTTTCAGAATTTTCTATTAATTTTCTGATTTCAAAAATACCTTTTTTAGGAAGAATAAATCCCTCCTTAAATTTATCACCTAAATCTCCATTTACTTTTCTTTGAACCATTGAAAGTCTGTGTCCATCTGTCGATACAAATGTTAACAGATTGTTCTCCTCAACCTTCTCTTCTTTCACATAAATCCCAGTAAGATTAAATTTTGTTTCATCATTTGAAATTGAGAAAACTGTTTTATCAATCATTTCGTTAATTGTATTCCCATTAACTTTGAATATATCATTATTTATTTCGGGAAACTTAGGAAAATCCTCAGGAGAAAGTCCAACAAGATTAAAGATTGATTTTTCACATTTAATTTCTACCCAAAAATTGCTTTTTGATGTGAAATACACGTTTTTATTGGGTAATTCCTTAATTATCTCAAAAAGTTTTTTTGCGGAGACTGTTATTTTGCCTTCTTCTTTGATGGCGCAATTATGCTTGGTCTTCAGGCCGACTTCCAGATCCGTTGCTGTTATCAGGATTTCCTCATTTTTTGCTTCAATAAGGACATTCGCCAATATCGGTATGGTATGGCGTTTTTCGATAATCCCCTGAACTTTTGTGAGTGCTTTGAGAAAGTCGTCTTTGGAAATTTCAAATTGCATATTATCCTCCGTCAACAGTGCATACTAAATACTATATTAGTAATAATTTAATAGTAGTAACAGTAGTGGCTGTTTAAATGTTGATAAGTATCTAACCTATTAAAAATTAAAGTAAAATCATTTTAAAGTTGGTGTGGAAAATTAACCTGGTTTGCAGGTCGATTGTGAACAATCTTTTTATTATCCCGCTTAAGCAGGATTTTTACTTTTTATCCACATCTATGACCCCATCTTTTCCATGAGTTTTTCAACGGTCATTCTGGTATGCAGATCCTCTTCCATTTTTTTGTCTATTTTTTTTATGGCATGGATAATGGTGGAGTGGTCCTTACCGCCGAATTTTGTGCCTATTTCCGGGTAGGAAAGGTCAGTTAATTTTCTGCAGATATACATGGCAATCTGTCTTGGTAAAACAAGATTCTTTAATCTTTTTGAGGATTTAAGTTCAATTGATTTAATTTGAAAATGTTCAGCGACTGTTTTTTGAATTTTTTCTATGGTTATTTCTTTACTGTTTTCGATAATAATATCTTTCAATATGGTTTTTGCCATATTTAAATTTATTGGGGTTGAAGTTAAACTTGCATAAGCTCCGACACGGATTAAATAGCCTTCCAATTCTCGAACGTTGCTGGTGATTGAATTGGCCAGAAAGTAGGCGACATCTTCAGGGAGGTCAATTTTGTTTTGATCCGCTTTCATTTTGAGGATGGCCTGTTTTGTTTCCGTATCAGGTGATTGTATATCCGCGATAAGGCCCCACTCAAATCTTGATCTTAACCTCTCTTCTAAATCTGGAATTTCTTTCGGAAACTTATCCGAGGTTACAACGATTTGCTTATGAGATTCATATAAAGCATTAAATGTGTGGAAAAATTCCTCCTGGGTACTTTTTTTACCAGCTATAAACTGAATATCATCTATTAGTAATATATCTATAGATCTGAATTTATTTCTAAATTCGTCCATTTTTGCATGTCTTAATGAATTTATTAATTCATTAGTAAATTTTTCGGAAGAATAATAACAAACCTTTATATTATTATTTTTTTTTAGAACTTCATTGCCTATTGCATGAATAATGTGTGTTTTTCCAAGTCCGACTCCTCCATATATAAATAAAGGATTATATGTCGTCGCTGGATTGTTTGATACTGCTAGAGCTGCTGCATGAGCAAATTGATTTGATGGTCCGGAAACAAATGTTTTAAATGTATAATTTGGATTGATATTAGATGTTTCAAAAAATTCATTTTTTGATTTATTCTCAACATTTTTAAAAGTTTCTTCGAGAGGCTCTTTTTGAGTTTTTATTTCTTTATTTTTAAGATTTCTATTTATTTGTATTTCAATATTAAAATTTGTTTTGGATATTTCATAGAGTGTTTCGCATATTATCTGATTATAATTTTCTTTAACCCAGTCTTTTATGAATTTATTTGGAACCTCCAATATTATATGGTCATCTGATATTTCCTTGGTTTGGATTGGCTTTATCCAGGTATTAATATTCTGATCACTTATTTTACTTTTTAATTTATCAACGGTTTTTTCCCAAATATTCTTCATAATGATTCCACAAGTTATAAACAGCTGTGTATATCTCTAACCTACTGATTTTATTTTAAAAATAATTAAATATCAAATATTTAGCGGATTTTGGACTCCTACTATAATGCTTATTGGTTTTATCTTCCAGAATAAATTTGCGTTTCTTTTTTCTTGACTCTCTGAGGTTGTTGTGATTAATGATACTGCTTTGTCGAGAAATCAGTAATGGAGGAAGAGCATGTCTAAGCGTACGTTCCAACCGAGCCGGATTAAAAGAAAGCGGACTCACGGATTTAGAAAGAAGATGCAGACTAAAAATGGTCGCCAGAGCCTTAGCAGACGGCGGGCTCGTGGCCGGAAATCTCTTACCGTTTCCGTTCCACATAAATAATAGATGGATGCATCTTTCCCCGGTTGTTTAAGAATAAAAAAATCGTGGGAATTCAGATTGATTAATAAAATGGGGTGTAAAATTTATGCACCCCATTTTATTCTTTTCAAGTTACCTTCTAGCGTGAACAAAGCGCGTTTAGGGATTACTGCAAGTTCGAAAGTCGGAAACGCCGTACAAAGAAACCGAATTAAGAGGCTTATCAGAGAATACTTTCGAAAAAACGTTTTTTCTCTTGATAAGTTAGAATATTCTGTCATTGTCAGAAGAGGCGTCTCACAAGTATCGTCAGAAAAAATATTTGACGAGCTTCATCATATATTTACAAAGAAATAATAATGGTTAAGCAATTCTTTGTTTTTCTTATAGATATTTATCAATATCTTATATCCCCACTTACCCCCAGAAGTTGTCGATTTTATCCTTCCTGTTCTTCCTATGCAAAAGATTCTATAATAAGATTTGGGGTTATAAAGGGTCTGTTTTTATCTATGAGAAGATTATTAAAGTGTCATCCTTTCCATCCAGGTGGTTACGACCCTGTACCTTCAATTCAGAAACAGGATATTTATAATGGAAAATAATAGAACTATTTTGGCTATAGTACTTATCGTATTACTTTGGTCTGGGTACAGTTTATTTTTTGCTCCGTCTCGGCAGCCTATACAAAATACTAATTCGGTTCAGGAGACGACCACCGCCAATCAAGATGTAAAAAAAGAAAATAAACCAGCAAATTCCGCTAAGAATTTTAATATTCCAGTGACAGATGAAAAAGTTATATCAAAAAATATAAAAATATCTAATGATCTTTTTAATATTTTCATTTCGACTGAAGGTGGGTCTGTAGATTCTATAATTCTTAAAAAATATAAAGAAACTAATTCTGAAAATTCAGATTTATACAATCTTTTTTCTAGTAAAGAATTTCATAAAAATTCTCTTATAAATTATGGTTCAGATGAATTTTATTTCCCTAGTAATTTAAATTATTCTATTAATGGTCCTGACAACATTATTATTGATGATAAGTCGGATATTATTTTTACTGCAATATATAAGAATTTGAAAATTGATAAAATATTTACTTTCTATAAAGACAGGTACTCTTTCGATTTAGTAGTTAAGGTTACAAACTTAGGAAATAATGAAATTTCTGGAAACATTTATACATACTTATACCATTCTGTTGACACTGATGCGAAAAAGCAGATGTATTCTTTTACTGGGCCTGTCACATTATCTCAGGGCAAGTTGCAGGAAGATAAAATTAAAAATATAGAAGAAAAATCTGTTTCTTATAACGGGGATTTCAGCTGGTCAGGATTTACAACTAAATATTTTATGATTGCTGCTGCTCCTAGTAAAAACATTGAAAATGTTAATATTTCACCCCAATACGACGGAATTATTAACAATTTTAGCAGTACTAATCTTAAATTAGGTGCAGGTGGATCAAGTCAGGTAGATTTCACCTTTTATGCTGGTCCTAAAATGTATGAGGACCTTGCTGTCAGTGGTAATAATTTTGAAGAGGTCATTCATTTTGGTTTCTTCCACCCTTTAGCTAAGCCACTGATGGTTATTCTTAAGTTCTTTTACGGTTTCCTTGGCAATTATGGGTTCTCTATTATTTTATTGACTGTCTGTATTAAGTTGCTTTTTTGGCCGTTGACTCAAAAGAGTTATAAATCCATGAAAGGCATGCAGAAACTGCAGCCGGAGATGAAGAGGTTGCGGGAAAAGTTTGGCTCAGATAAGCAGCGTCTCAATCAGGAGATGATGAAATTTTATAAAGACCATAAGGTTAATCCTTTGGGTGGGTGCTTGCCTATGGTGATTCAGATTCCGGTGTTTTTTGCACTTTATCGCGTGTTGCTCGGCTCCATTGAACTACGCCATGCTCCCTTTATCCTTTGGATTACAGATTTATCTGCAAAGGATCCTTATTATGTAACCCCTTTGATTATGGGAGTTACAATGTTTCTGCAGCAGAAAATGACCCCTACCAATATGGATCCGACTCAGGCTAAAATTATGCTGTTGATGCCGGTCGTGTTTACCTTTATGTTTCTTAATTTTCCTTCCGGGCTCGTGGTATATTGGCTTGTGAATAACCTTTTGACCATTTTGCAGCAATATTTGATTAAGCGCCAACCCGATTGACGCTCTTTCATGAATCAATGAATACAAAGGATACTATTATTGCACCTGTGACCCCACCAGGGGAGGGCGGTGTTTCAATTGTCCGTCTATCAGGCCCGAGTAGTTACGACTTATTAGCAAATTATTTTATTCCTACGGGGTCGGTTGAAAAATTCAGTTCTCACCGTCTCTATCATGGAAAACTAAAGGACGATAACGGACTAATTATTGACGAGGTGCTGGCTGTTTATATGGCCGCACCTCGTACTTATACCTGCGATGATGTAGTTGAAATTCATTGTCATGGCAGTCGGCATATCGTCCGGATAATTCTTGATCTGTTTCAAAGAGCTGGTGTTCGTCTGGCCCAACCTGGCGAGTTTACCTATCGAGCATTCCTTAACGGTCGTATTGATCTCACCCAGGCGGAAGCCGTTGCGCGGCTTATTCACTCATCCTCAGAATCTTCTCGGAAGTTGGCACTGTCTCAAGTAGATGGAGGATTGAGTAAAAAAATTTACTTTTTTCAAGAGACGGTTAAAAAATTACTTGTTCTTGTTGAAGCCTGGATTGATTTTTCGGAAGAGGATATCCCGACCACCGATATTCAACAAATTCAATCCGGTGTTATAGCCCTTGTTGAGGATGTCGGTCGAATAACCTCAACTTATAGCTATGGGCGCATTCTTAGTGAGGGGTTGAGTCTCCTTCTGGTTGGAAAACCTAATGTTGGCAAGAGTTCGCTTTTGAATTTTATTCTTGGTGAAGAGCGGGCCATTGTTACGGATATCCCCGGAACCACTCGTGATATCATTGAAGAGGGAATCGTTATTAATGATATTCCTGTGCGTATTTTTGATACTGCAGGACTTCGCAGTTCAGATGATCCTGTTGAAATGGAAGGAATTCGTCGTGCTCAGAAAAAAATATCTGAAGTCGATTTAGTGCTTCTTCTGGTTGATTCTAGCCGGCCGCTTGATCAGTCTGATCTTGATGCTTTGGATATTTGTCGTCAATATCCCTGTGTTGTTGTCAAAACCAAAGGAGAT
Source organism: Geopsychrobacteraceae bacterium (assembly GCA_963668145.2). Classification (GTDB taxonomy): domain Bacteria; phylum Desulfobacterota; class Desulfuromonadia; order Desulfuromonadales; family Geopsychrobacteraceae; genus Seleniibacterium. The sequence continues at coordinate 291,995 of CAXXJU010000010.1, read as the reverse complement.
CTTGATGTTTACCAACATAATTATGATTTTTCTGAATTTACCTGCCTATCCGTTTCGGCCAAGACGGGCGCAGGAGTAAAAGAATTATTTAATTATATATATGAATATTTTATGAAGGGTTCTTTCTCAAATTCTGACTCTGTTTTATTGGCTGAAAGAAGACATTATGAATCTCTTATTGACAGTTTAGAAAACCTGAAGAAGGTTCTGTACTTGATCGAGCAGGATGAATTTTTGGAATTTATTGCTTTTGAATTGAGAGAGGCATTATTTTATTTGGGACAGATAACGGGAGAAACCACCACAGATGATTTGTTGGGAGAAATTTTCTCCGGCTTTTGTATTGGTAAGTAGTGTTTCACGTGGAACATCGAATGATGACGTACGGAAAAGAATATCAAGTAATAGTTGTAGGGGCGGGGCATGCTGGTTGCGAAGCAGCATTGGCTTCGGCCCGAATGGGTTGTTCAACTCTATTGCTGACTATTGGGTTAGATACTATAGCTCAGATGTCTTGTAATCCATCTATTGGGGGGTTGGCAAAGGGCCATCTTGTCCATGAGGTTGATGCCTTGGGTGGTGAAATGGGCCTGAATGTCGATGCTACTGGTATTCAGTTTCGTCGATTGAATATGAGGAAGGGTCCAGCGGTAAGAGCATCGAGGGCGCAGGCTGATAGGATGGCATATAGCGCCAGAATGAAGAAAACCATTGAAAAAGAGCCTGCTCTCGATCTTAAGCAGGGCCTGGTCGCAGAACTGTTAGCGGAAAATTGTCGGGTGGTTGGCGTAAGGACTAGGGAAGGATTGGTGTTTAAGGGTCGTACAGTTGTTATTACCACTGGGACTTTTATGCGCGGACTTATTCATGTTGGCTTGAATCATTATGCCGGCGGACGGGCAGGGGAACCATCGTCCGAAACACTTTCCGATTCTCTGCGAGCATTGGGTTTTAAGGTGGGTCGACTTAAAACGGGAACGCCTGCAAGACTTTGTGGTCGAACCATAGATTTTACCAGGCTGGAGAAACAATTAGGAGATGAGCAGATAAAGCCTTTTTCTTTCTTACATGAGACAATTGAAAGAAAACAGGTCTCCTGTTATATTGCAAATACTAATGAAAAAACTCATCAGATAATAAGAGATAATCTGGATAAGTCTCCCCTTTACGCAGGAATTATTGAGGGGATCGGGCCACGTTATTGTCCATCGATTGAAGATAAGGTAGTTCGTTTTCCGGAAAAAACTTCACATCAATCATTTATTGAGCCGGAAGGACGGCACAGTGATGAATTCTATCCAAGCGGTCTTTCGACGTCTCTTCCTGCTGATGTCCAGTTGGCCTATTTCAGGACGATGGTTGGTTTTGAAAAAGTCGAGATAATGCGGCCGGGATATGCGATTGAATATGATTTTGTTGAACCCTTGCAGCTGAAAAAGAGTCTTGAGACAAAAGAGATAGTAGGGCTATTTCATGCCGGCCAAATTAATGGTACGTCCGGTTATGAGGAAGCTGCGGCCCAGGGTTTAATGGCGGGTATCAATGCGGCAAGATTTTGTCAGGAGCGGGAACCAATTATTCTTGGTCGAGATCAGGGTTATATTGGGGTGATGATAGATGATCTGGTGACTCAACCAACAACAGACCCTTATCGTATGTTTACTTCCAGATCTGAATATAGACTACTGTTACGAGAAGATAACGCTGATCAGCGACTCACTGAAATTGGCCGCGAAATAGGGTTGGTGAAGGACGATCGTTGGAAAATATATCAACAAAAGCAAACTGAGGTTGAGAAAACGAAGAAATTTTTAAATGCTACGGTGGTAACCAGCTCACACAAAGAAGTCACAGAGGCTTTAAATATTGATGAATTAAAAAGTGGTATTTCTTTAGCTGCTCTGTTGAAGAGACCTGAAGTCAGAATCGCTCAAATGAAGGAGCTTTTCCTTGAATTAACAGCCATTGCTGATTCAGCTCTTGAACAAGCTGAAATAAACCTCAAATACGAAGGTTATATAGCCCGGCAATTGGAACAGATTGCTAAGGCCCAAGAGCAGGAAGATATTTTGCTTCCCGATAATTTGGATTATTCGATTATTCCTAGTATTTCTTCTGAGGTAAGGGAGAAACTTACTAAAATCAGGCCAACAACTCTGGGGCAAGCGAGTAGAATTCAAGGGGTCACTCCGGCCGCTATTGCTGTTATCAATATTTATTTAAGGAAAAATAAAAATGCCGGTTAGTTTGCATAACCAATTGCAGACATTGGGTATAAGTATATCTGCCCAGGCTTTTGAAATAGAAATAGCCTTTGTCGAAGAATTGATGCGTTGGAATAAAAAAATAAACCTTACTGCAATAACAGATCGTGATGAAGTGTTGGAAAAGCACCTGCTGGATTCCTTGGTGCTGAATAAATTTTTGAAAGAAGATGTCCGGATTTTGGATATTGGCTCCGGCGGGGGATTCCCGGGATTGGCTTTGGCCATAGCCAATCCAAAAATAAGGGTTGTCTCAGTGGAGAGTGTTGGAAAAAAGATTAACTTTCAAAAGCATATTAAAAGGTTGTTTAGTTTAGATAATTTTGAGCCTATTGCCGACAGGATTGAAAATCTATCAAGGCGAGGGGATTTTCTATCTGAATTCGATATTGTTACCGCACGAGCATTTGCTTCTTTAGAGATTATTGTCGAAAGGAGTGAACCTTTTTTGTCTCCCCAGGGAAAAATTATCGCCATGAAGGGGCCAGAAGGGGATATCGAACTGGCGACTATGAAAAAAGAAAAGCTTAAAAATTTCAAAGACATATCAATAGAAAGTTATAAACTTCCGCTATCTGAATCAAAACGTCGCCTAATTGTTTTGCAAAAATAACTCAATCATTACATTTCTCTGACTTAAACTAGGTGAATTCAATCAACGCATATGCTATCTTCCCCTGACGTATGACAACTGTTTATTATCAGGTGTGGTATAAGGAGTAAAAACGGATGGCAAAAATCATAGCCGTAGCCAACCAAAAGGGTGGGGTCGGAAAAACAACCACCGCCGTCAATCTTGCTGCTTCTTTAGCGGCTGCCGAAAAAAAAACAATTCTGCTGGATATGGACCCTCAGGCCAATGCATGCAGTGGCTTGGGAATCGATAAAACGGAAGTTATTTTAACGGTTTATGATGTTTTGTTGGGTGAAAGCAATATCGCTGAGGTCATGTTGCCAACCGAGTTGGAATACCTATCTGTCATCCCATCCAATACCAATCTGATCGGTGCAGAAATAGAGCTCATAGGAAAGCCGGAGCGAGAAAAACAATTAAAGAATGCACTTGAAACAATCCGTGCCGAATTTGATTACATAATTATTGATTGCCCGCCGTCCCTCGGCTTATTAACGGTAAACTCATTGAGTGCTGCCGATTCTGTCCTGGTTCCCTTGCAATGTGAATTTTATGCCATGGAGGGGTTGGGGCAATTGATGCAGACCATTAGAATCGTTCAGCAAGACCTGAACCCAGCGCTTCAGCTCGGGGGAATCCTACTCACCATGTTTGATGGAAGAAATAATCTTTGCCACCAAGTCAGCGATGAGATCCGCACCCATTTCGGCAAAAAAGTATTTCATTCCATTGTCCCAAGGAATGTTCGTCTATCAGAAGCGCCGAGCTATGGCCAACCTGCACTGATGTATGATATCGCTTCGCGCGGGGCACAGGCCTACATTGAGTTGGCCAAGGAGATCGTGACCGGAGGCGCCATATGAACAAGCCTAAAAGACCTGCTCTTGGCAAGGGAATCGGTGCATTATTGAGCTCGGCCGCTCAGGAGGGCGGGAAAAAATATTTTCTTTGCCCCATTGAGGAACTTGAACCGCATAGCCAGCAGCCACGCAAGACCTTTAATGATGCCAAAATGGCGGAATTGGTGGCATCGATTAAAGAGAAGGGGGTTATTCAACCTCTCGTGGTTCGGCAACAGGGAGATCATTATCAGATAATTGCCGGGGAACGTCGTTGGCGGGCCGCTCAAAAGGCGGGCCTGGAGCGAGTTCCGGTTGTCATCCAGGATGTCTCTGAAGACTGGGCTCTGGAAATGGCTTTGATAGAGAATATTCAGCGTGAAGACCTGAATCCTCTTGAAGAGGCAAGTGCCTACCGATATTTGATGGACAGCTTTGATTTGCTTCAGGAAGAAGTTGCGAAACGTGTTGGGAAAGATCGCTCAACAGTAGCTAACTCTTTAAGATTATTAAGGCTTCCAGAAGAAATCAAGCAACATCTACGGGATAATAAAGTCACAATGGGTCACGCACGGGCTTTACTGGCTCTGGAAAGTGATGAAGATATCATTGAAGCAGGGTTGGAAGTCATCAGGAAAAAATTGTCAGTCCGTGACACTGAAAAACTGGTTAAAAAAATCAAGAATTTCTCTGGAAATCGACCGGTGGAGAAAAAGCTGGAGAGTAAACAGGTCGATCCAGATATGGTTGCTCTGGAAAATGATCTGCAACAGTTTTTTGCCACTCAGGTCAAACTTGCTGCAAAGGGGAGGGGGGGCAAGATCGAAATTAGTTATTTTGATCAGGATGAATTGGCCCGGATTCTTGACCTGCTCGGTCTGCAACAATAATTAACTGAAAAGTAGAAATCTATGTTTGGAACAAAAAAGCAGGAGCAAAAAGCGATGAAAAAACCGGTGGCAATAGATAAGGCTGATATCAAAGCTTTTCTCGGGTCAGGCAGCCGATTTGAAGGAAAGCTTAGTTTTGACGAGATGGTAAGACTTGACGGCCATTTCAAAGGTGAAATCTCTTCAACAGATACCCTTGTCGTTGGTGAAACCGGAGAGATTGAGGGGCAGATAACCGTAGGCGCCCTAATTTTAAGTGGCCGCTTCAAAGGGGATATCAAGGCTTCATCCCTAGTTGAGTTAAGGGCTCCTGCGGTTATCGATGGAAGCATTGAAACGCCAACACTTAAAATTGAAGAAAAAGTGGTCTTCAACGGCGAGATAAAAATGACCAGCCCAAAAGAGCTGAAACCCGCGGTTGGAGGGGAGCCAAAAAAGAAATAATCGGCTATCAAAACAGCATTTGCAAAGAGGAATCATAGGCTTGACAAGAATCAGAGAAGTATGATAGCTATGCCCTTCCTTAACTTGAAACCCCGTTTATATAATCGATCTGTTGTATACTGTATACAGTAAATCGACTTTCAAACTGAAATGAGGTGAACTAGGTGATCAGTGTCGACTGGACCCTTGGTCTGCAATTCCTTAATTTTGCAGTCCTTCTTTTCATCCTGAACAAGATTCTGTACAAACCGCTCCAAAAAATTATTGCCCAACGCCGAGAAACCATTCAGTCATCTCAATTACGCGCTAAAGATCTGCAGGTTGAAATTGATAATAAAATGCAGCGCTATCAGCAGCAGTTGCAGGATGCGAAAAGCGCAGCCAATGACGAACGCAATAAGCTGAAAAAATCAGGAATAGAACAAGAATCAGCTTTGCTCGCCGAGGCACATCACAAAGCCGCAGATCGGTTACTGCAGATTAAAGAGAAGGTTAATCGCGAAGCAGGCGACGCAAGTCAGAAGCTTAAAGATGAAGTGGACAGCTTGGCCGGGCAAATCGCTTCAAAAATCCTCGGCAGAGATGTTGCTTAACGAAAAGGATGGATCTGAGTATGTTGCAGAAACAAGTTAAGACAGCAATATTAACCTTGGGGATCGTCCTGCTCGTCAGTGTGGTTGCCTTCGCCTCAGGCGGAGCCGAACATCATGCCGACAGTGGCGTCCTGCTCAAGGATTTTTTATACCGCGTCTTGAATTTTTCTATTGTGGTTGCTTTGCTGGTTTATTTTTTGCGGAAACCGCTTAAAAAAGGACTGGCCGGGCGGAGCGAGGAAATCGAGAAAGCGCTCTCTGAAGCAAAAAAGGCCAAGGAAGAAGCTGAAGCTAAGTTTGCTGAATATGATCTGAAACTGAGTCAGGCAACAGTTGAAATTGAGGAAATCAGTGCTTCGATCCGCCGCGAAGGCGAATTGGAAAAACAGCGGATCATTGAAAATGCCAAGGCGATGGCCGCAAAGATTGAAGCCGATGCCGAACGGACCGCGGATATAGAGGTCGCCAAAGCGCGCGAGGAATTACAGCGGGAAGCTGTTCAACTGGCGGTCGCCCTGGCCGAAGACCTGCTGAAAAAGAACTTCACCAAAGAAGACGATACTCGCATGATTGATGAATACATTCAAAAAGTGGGAGAGTTACATTGAGTGACAGTGCGATAGCCATAAGATACGCCAAAGCGTTGCTCAACATTGCTGAGGAACAAAAGCTGATTGAGCGGTTTTCAGAAGAGGTGGGCCAGCTTGCTGAGCTTTTGAACAAGGAAGATCTGCTGAGACTGCTATTGGATAGTCCGACTTTCCCATTGGAGAAAAAGCTGGCTATCATGCGTGATATCGGCGACAAGTTGCAATTGTCGACGGGATTACAGAATTTTCTCGATCTTCTTCTGCAAAAAGGACGAATAATTTATCTTGGCGACATCGCAAGAAACTATCGCCGTTTAGCAGATGATCGCTCCGGAGTGTTAAGGGCGACAATTAAAACCGCCCACGAATTACCAGAGCCAAAAGCTGAGGCTATCAAAACCGGACTTGAACAGCAGATCGGGAAGAAAATTATTCTCAGTATTGAAAGAGACGAAGCCCTTATTGGCGGTATTCTTGCCGAGATGGGCGGCAAAATATTTGATGGCAGCGTGAAAACCCAGCTGAAACGGATTGCAGATACCTTAGCAAAGGGGTGATGAAATATCATGGAAATCAGAGCGGAAGAAATCAGTGCGATTATTAAGAAGCAGATAGAAAATTTCGGTCGTGAAGTTGAAGTCAGCGAGACCGGCACCATTATTTCAGTCGGTGACGGCATTGCCCGCATTCATGGCCTTGATAAAGCGATGTCTGGAGAACTGTTGGAATTTCCCGGTGGAATCATGGGGATGGTTCTCAATCTGGAGGAAGACAATGTCGGTGCCGCAATCCTTGGCGATGCCGAGCATATCAAGGAAGGCGACCTGGTCAAACGAACCGAGCAAATCGTCCAGGTACCGGTTGGCGAAGCCCTGATTGGCCGCGTTGTCGACGGAATTGGTATTCCGATTGACGGCAAGGGTGATATTCAGACGGAAACCTATAGCCAGGTTGAAATTAAGGCCCCGGGGATCGTTTCCAGGAAATCGGTTCATGAGCCGATGCAGACCGGGCTCAAAGCGATCGATTCAATGGTGCCGATCGGTCGCGGGCAACGAGAGTTGATTATCGGTGACCGGCAGACCGGGAAAACCGCTGTGGCCATTGACACCATTATCAACCAGAAGGGGAACGGGGTCATCTGTATCTACGTTGCCATCGGCCAGAAACGTTCGACGGTTGCTCAGGTGGTTGATAAACTGCGTCAGCATGACGCTATGGATTATACCATCGTGGTTGCGGCAACGGCCTCAGACCCGGCTCCTCTGCAATATATTTCGCCCTATACCGGAGTCACAATGGGTGAGTTTTTCCGGGATAACGGCCGTCATGCGCTGATTATTTATGATGACCTGTCCAAACAGGCCGTCGCTTACCGCCAGCTGTCCCTGCTGCTGAGACGGCCGCCCGGACGGGAAGCTTTCCCTGGGGATGTTTTCTACCTGCACAGCCGGCTTTTGGAACGTGCTGCCAAGCTGAACGATGCCGAGGGGGCAGGGTCGTTGACCGCTCTTCCGATTATTGAAACCCAAGCCGGTGATGTTTCCGCCTATATCCCGACCAACGTTATCTCGATCACGGACGGGCAGATCTTCTTGGAGACTGACCTGTTCTATTCCGGGGTTCGCCCGGCGATCAACGTCGGCCTTTCGGTCTCCCGGGTCGGTGGTTCGGCGCAGGTCAAAGCGATGAAGCAGGTTGCCGGAACCTTGCGTCTGGCGCTTGCCCAATACCGGGAGATGGCCGCCTTTGCCCAGTTCGGTTCCGATCTGGACGCCACCACTCAGGCCCAGCTTAATCGAGGTGCACGGCTGGTTGAAATCCTCAAGCAGGGGCAGTATCAGCCGATGCCGGTTGCCATTCAGGTCCTCTCGATTTTTGCCGCCAGTAACGGTTATGTGGATACTTATCCAACCACTGCTGTGCAACGCTATGAAAGCGAAATGCTGACTTTCATGAAGGCGAACCATGCTGATATCATCAATGATATCACAGAGAAAAAGGCACTCGACAGCGAACTGGAAGGTCGAATCAGAACCGCCCTGGATGAGTTCAAAGCTCAATTTGTAGCCTGATTGCCTAAAAGGTTGAACAGATGCCCAGTCTGAAAGACATCAAAAAAAGGATCAGCTCGGTTAAAAATACCCAGCAGATCACCAAAGCGATGAAAATGGTGGCGGCGGCTAAATTACGGCGTGCCCAGGAGGCTGCCGTTGCGGCACGTCCCTATGCGGAGAAAATGCACACGGTGCTTTCCCATCTGGCCATGCGCGAAGAGGCCGAAGCTCATCCGCTTTTAAACCATCGTGGTACAAGACGCGCCCTGGTGGTCTTGATGACCGCCGATCGCGGCTTGTGCGGAGGTTTTAACGCCAACGTTTCCAAAGAAGCGGAGCGCTACATTCGTCGCAACGAAGAGGGCTACGACGCTATCGACCTGATGATTATTGGTCGGAAAGGGCGCGATTTTCTCAAAAGCCGGCTCGGCGATAAAATCGTCAAGGTCTATGAGAATATCACCACGGATGCAACCTATAAAACGGCACAGCTCATCGGCGAAGAGGTCATCAGCAAATATACCGATGAAACCTATGACGCTGTCTTCCTGTTCTACAATGCGTTTCAGAGCGCCATTGTACAAAATGTTACCTTTGAGCAGGTTTTGCCGATTAAGCCAGATGATTCTGTGAATGGTGATGAATCAGCGGTCGATTATCTCTATGAGCCGAACCGAACTGTCGTGCTTGGTGAAATCCTCCCGAAAATGGTCGAAGTGCAATTGTTCCGAGGACTTTTGGAATCGAATGCGTCCGAGCAGGGAGCCCGGATGTCGGCCATGGACAGTGCCAGTCGGAATGCCGCCGAGATGATCGGCAAGCTTACTTTGCAATATAACCGTGCCCGGCAGGCCGCGATTACCACAGAATTGATGGAAATTATTTCCGGCGCCGAATCGATTAAATAACAAAGAGATTTTACTTTTTACATAGGCTTATTCCATTGTGAATAAGGAGGAAAGGTTTCGTTATGAACAAAGGGAAGATCACACAGGTTATCGGTCCTGTTGTCGACGTCGAGTTCGAGCCCGGCAAATTGCCGGAGGTTTTTCACGCCGTAAAGATCACTAATCCATCTCTTGGTAATGGCGAGTGGAACCTGGTCTGCGAAGTTGCCCAGCATCTGGGGGAAAACACGGTCCGGACCATTGCCATGGACTCCACTGATGGCCTGGTCCGCGGTCAGGATGTGCTTGATACCGGTGACCAGATCCTGATGCCGGTGGGGGGCAAGACCCTTGGCCGGATTCTCAATGTCGTCGGCGAGCCCGTCGATGAGCGCGGCCCGGTTGAAGCGGAACAAGCCTGGGGAATTCACCGTCCTGCTCCGGCTTTTATCAACCAGTCGACCAAGGTCGAATCCTTTGAAACCGGGATCAAGGTCGTCGACCTACTGGCGCCTTATTCACGGGGTGGAAAAATCGGTCTGTTCGGTGGTGCCGGTGTCGGCAAGACCGTTCTGATCATGGAACTGATCAACAATGTTGCCCAGCAGCATGGTGGTTTTTCGGTTTTTGCCGGAGTCGGTGAGCGGACCAGGGAAGGGAACGACCTCTGGGAAGAGATGAAAGAATCGGGCGTTCTGGATAAGGCCGCCCTGATTTACGGTCAGATGAACGAACCGCCGGGAGCAAGGGCTCGGGTCGCCTTGTCGGCCTTGACCGTGGCCGAATATTTCCGTGACGAGGAAGGCCAGGACGTGTTGTTGTTCGTTGATAACATTTTCCGTTTTACCCAGGCCGGTTCCGAAGTTTCGGCCCTGCTGGGACGGATTCCTTCAGCGGTCGGTTATCAACCCACCCTGTCCACTGAAATGGGTGAATTGCAGGAACGGATCACAACCACGGATAAAGGCTCCATCACGTCTGTTCAGGCGATTTATGTGCCGGCTGATGACTTGACCGATCCGGCTCCGGCAACGGCCTTTGCCCACTTGGACGCTACCACGGTTCTTTCTCGGCAGATTGCCGAGTTGGGCATCTATCCGGCGGTGGATCCCCTTGATTCAACCAGCCGTATTCTTGATCCGCAGGTGGTCGGCGAAGAGCACTACAAGGTCGCCCGTGACGTACAATATATTCTGCAGCGCTACAAGGATCTGCAGGATATTATTGCTATCCTCGGGATGGATGAACTTTCCGAAGAGGATAAGCTGGTGGTGGCGCGGGCCCGAAAAATTCAGCGTTTCCTGTCCCAGCCTTTCCACGTTGCCGAAGTTTTCACCGGCTCGCCGGGCAAATATGTGGAACTGAAGGATACCATCCGGGGCTTCAAGGAGATTGTCGAAGGTAAACATGACAACCTTCCCGAACAGGCATTCTATATGGTCGGAACGATTGAAGAAGCCATCGAACGGGCGCAAAAAATGGCGGCCGCGTAAGAGTCCGATCGGCTTAACTTGCATAAAGGAACGTTCTGATGGCAGAAAAATTAACTCTGGAAATGGTTACCCCTTACAAAAAGGTCCTGTCGGAAGAGGTCGATGAATTGACCGCCCCGGGTTTCATGGGCGAACTCGGCATTCTTCCCGGGCATACGCCTCTGCTGACAACATTGAAGGTTGGCGAACTTTCCTATCGCAAGGGGCAGGAACTGTTCCATGTTGCCGTAAACTGGGGCTATCTGGAAGTCGAAGAAGACAAGGTCACGGTTTTGGTTGATACCGCGGAAAAAGCGGATGAAATTGATCTGAACCGGGCCAAAGCCGCCCTGGGGCGGGCGGAGAGTGCATTGAAAACCCTCTCTGAGGATGATAAGCAGCACGCCGTCATGGAGGCCGCTTTGCAGCGGGCTCTGATTCGGATTCAGGTTGCCAGCAGGAACCAATAGGTAGCGGCAATAAAAGCTAAAACCAGACAAAGGACACTTCATTTGAAGTGTCCTTTGTCATTGACCAGCAGCAGAGGAACCCGGGAAACAGAGGTTGACATTTGCCCCCGGAGTTTTTACCTTGAGGAAAATAGGCACAACTTACGTCGTATTATCGGGAAGGTGAGCCTGTGACCCAAACCGAAAAAACCTTCTTGTTCAACCGTCCGACCAACGCGCTGAACGCTTTATCAGGAATGCCTTCCGGTCCTTATTCTCCTCCTCTTTCCCCCCGGATTAAATTTCCTGACCGCATTTTTTACCAACAAATGCTGGCCAGAGACCTGAGGTCGGTTCGTCGAGAAGCGTGGTCCCTTCGTAACCAGGAAAAAGAGCAGCGAAAGATTCTTCTTATTTGAAATGGTGATGAGATGGCCGAAATTCTGATTGTCGACGATGACGAGATGATGTGTTCAACGTTGTCTGCGCTGGTAACGCGCAAAGGCCATGTTGCGCGTCCGGCTATGACCTTGAAACAGGCCCTGGCAATGGCAGAGCAAGGGCAATTTGATGTGGTCTTCCTTGATGTCCAGATGCCCGATGGAAATGGGTTGGACGCTTTGCCGGCCATCGAGATGAGCCCTTCGAAACCTGAAGTCATCATCATGACCGGCTACGGAGATCCCAACGGCGCGGAACTGGCCATAAAAAGCGGGGCTTGGGACTACATCGAAAAGGGTTTTTCCATCAAAGAGATTACCCTTTCTCTGGAAAGGGCACTACAGTACCGCAAAGAAAAACAAGAGGTTATCCGTCATCGCAAACCGGTATCGTTGAAACGGGACGGAATCATCGGCAGCAGTCCGGCCCTGTTGAGTTGTCTCGACCAGGTGGCACAAGCCGCCGCCAGTGACGCCAATGTGTTCATCAACGGGGAGACTGGGACCGGCAAGGAGCTGATTGCCCGCGCGGTTCATGACAACAGTCAACGCAGGCAGGAAAATTTTGTTGTGGTCGACTGTACCTCGCTGCCGGAAACCCTGGTTGAAAGCCTGCTGTTCGGACATGAAAAAGGGGCCTTTACCGGTGCCGACAGGGCGCAGGACGGCCTGGTTCTGCAGGCCCATAAAGGGACCTTATTTCTGGATGAGGTCGGCGAACTGCCGCCAGTACTGCAAAAAGCCTTTCTCCGGGTGCTGCAGGAACGGCGCTTCCGTCCCCTGGGTCAGAGCAAGGAAAAAACCAGCGAATTTCGTCTCATTGCTGCAACCAACCGGGATCTTGACGCCATGGTTGAGGCCGGACATTTTCGTAGTGATCTGCTGTTTCGGTTGCGCTCTTTTGTTATTGAGTTGCCGCCGTTGCGGGAGCGGATGGAGGATATCCACATTCTCACCAGGTATTATGTGGATAAGTTTTGCGCCCGCTATGGTATGCCCTCCAAGGGGTTTGCACCGGAATTTCTTGAAATGCTGAGTCTTTACCCATGGCCGGGGAATGTCCGCGAACTGGTCAACACCCTGGAACGGGCCCTGGCCGCCGCCCATTTTGATCAGACTCTCTATTCCAAACATTTGCCCAGCCACATTCGGGTCCATGTCCGCCGCGCAGAAATGGAAAATTCCTCAACCGAGAAAAATGAAATAAATCTGAACGTTAGCGATATACCAACGCTGCAGGATTTTCGGGAAGCTATCTATCAACAGGCCGAGAATGAATATCTGTTGAAATTGATGGCAACCAGCGCCGACGATATCGCCGCTGCCTGCCGGATTTCAGGACTCTCCCAATCGCGGCTGTATGCGCTGCTGAAAAAACACGGTATTGCCAGAAAAAATTGAGCGGAGCACGCTAGCTGTTATTGTCGAAATCGCAAAAAAATCAGTGTAAAGTCATTTGCCCGGATAAAATCATTCTGAATCGTGCGTGATACGGCAATATTCCCATCGGTTCAGACTGCCAAGACATTGCCCCCTAAGTGAATAATCCTGCAAACATTCTTGAACAGACCAAAATTTGGCATGACAGATGCTTTCCGAGTCTCTATGTCGGTTTGATCTTCGACTCGAATCAGACTTCTCAAGAAAGGCAGGGACAATGGGGAAGAGCGACAAAGCGCATAACGCAGGAGTGGCTGCGCTGCTGCAGCAATTGGGGGAAGGGCGGGATTGTCTGGAAAAGGCCATGGCCTTGCTGGAGAATCTGACCCTGAAAAGTGAGATTCCGGGAATCAGCGCTGAAGAGATTGAATATACCCTCGAGGGATCGGTCCTGACCCTTAGACGGACAAACAACGCACAACAGCAGCCTGCCGGCGTGCCACGAATCATCGCGGAAAATAGCAAAACCCGGTTGGCTCTTGGAATCGCCGAAAAAATGGCTCAGGGGGATGAAAATGTCATCATCCAAGGGGAAACCGGAACCGGGAAAGACCTGTTTGCGCGCTATATCCACCTGGTCGGGACCAGATCTGTGGAACCGTTTGTCTGGTGTCCCTGCGGGACCGGCTTTGGAATACGGCAGTTGGAGGATATCTTTCAACAGGTGGGTCGTGGCACATTGCTACTGGACGATGTGAATGATCTGGAGAGCTCGGGGCAATGTGAATTGTTAAAAATATTGACTGCAAGCTCAGGCCGAAGAGAGTTTCGAATCATTTCCACCACCAGCTGTGAGCTGGACTCCCTGGCCTCGAAAGGGCAGTTTTCAGGGGCTCTGTTGGATCTGTTGCGGGGTTGTTTCGTTGGGTTACCTGCGCTCCGTGATCGGGCGGAGGATATCATTCCACTGGCGCGCCATCATTTGCCATTGCTTTGCCAGAAAAACAAACTCCCCGCAAAACAGATGTCACCAGAATATCTGCAGCTGTGCGAACTCTATCCCTGGCCCGGGAATGTCAGGGAACTGATTAATGTTCTGGAACAGTCACTTTACACCGCAGGAGATAAAAAGACCCTTTTTGGAAGAGATCTGCCGACCCATGTCCGTATTCAAACTGCCAAGGGCGCAGCGCAAAGAAAAAAGGGTTTGTAGCCGCCCACGTGACGGCTGTCAAGCCGTTGCCAGCAGGCCCCATCAGTACCATCTGCCCAAACAGACTTGAGTCAATTCGTTCGGCCTGGAGAGCAGGGTTGTCCTCAGGCCGTTCGTTTCCTTGAAGATGAGAAAAAGTCCTGATCGATTCCTGCCTGACAGGAATATTCCTGCCTGACAGGAATATTTAGACCCGGCACGCAGGATAACTCAGAAGGTCTTTTGCTCAGTCCTTATAACCCACCAGAAATACAGAATTAAAAAATAAACTGAAAAAGGCTCTGTTTTGGTATGCAGGTTGCTATCTAGTAAAGGCGTCGGCAACAGTTCCTAAACAGGAGAAACTTATGAAACGAAAAAAACTCTACAGGTTGGCCGCCGTCGGTGTCGCAATCATTGTTGCGGGTCTGTTCATGTTCTGTGACCTGGGGCTTGGATTTTCGCCGATCATGAAATTCTTTGTGGTCTTTTTCGGCTTGATCATCGGCCTTCAATGTATCCCCGCGGTTTTGATGTTTGTCGGCATGCTGAAAGGTTTTGCGCCGCAACCCAGAACCAAGGTGATCGACCATAGCGGGCGCTAGAACAGAACGGAGTCGCATATGAGAGCGCGAAAAGTGTTGATAGCGGATCGTGATGAAAAGGCGAGAACAAAATTGGCCGAATTTTTTGAGAATTCGAATTACGCCGTAGAAACAACTGGCTCCGCAGCCTATGCGATTGCCAAGATTGTTCAGAAGCAGGAGCCGATCGTTATTCTCGGGGATGCATTTGAAGAAAAAATTGCCTCCGTGGATGTCATCGCCCTGATGCGGAAGTGCAATAAAAACTTGAAAATCATTTTGATTTCGGATGACAGCTCGCTAGAAACCCTACGGCGCATTCGCAAAGATGGCATCTTTTACCACGCGTTGAAACCGCATGATCTTGAAGATAATGAAGAGCTGCGTTCCGTCGTCGAATGCGCGGTGGAGGGTTTTCAGCCTGTTTAGCAGGGAAAAATAACCATTCGGCCTGCTGGCCGAGCAGTGATCGATTGCATGAAAGGGGTACCGCCATGAAAAGAAAATTTCAACAATTTTTCGCCGTGATGCTTGTTCTGGTTGCCGCAATGCCGGCTATTGCTGCGGAAACGGCCGCACGTCAGGATGACAGTATGACCCTGGTCTATCTGTTCTTGGCAACCTGTGGGTTAATCATTGTGCTGCAACTGCTGCCGGTGTTCACCCTGGTCTACGGGCTGATCAAGGGAATCTTTGGCAAGCGTCAGGAACAGCAAAAACCGCTCCCGGTCAAAAACAGGTAAGGTTCGCCAGAAGGGCGAGGGAATTTGCCTATCGGCCGCTTTGAAAAGCCAAGGAAAGAGGAATGATCATGAAACCATTGAGCAGGATAAAAATGAACACATGGCCCCTGCTGCTGCTCCTGTTTTTCATTCCCGCACCAGTGACCGCCATGGACGTGGATGATTGTCTGGGGTGCCACGGTGATGTGGAAATGGTTGGCGCAGACTTGCTGATCAATTTGGAGAAATACGATCATACAGCTCATGCCCAGATGGGTTGCCTGACTTGTCACGATTCGGTCACTGATGCGCACCCGGATGATGGCGTGGCAGTCACCAAAGCGGCTTGTCTCGATTGTCACGAAGAGGTCGGAGCGCAATACCTGGCGACAAAGCACGCTGAATATGCTGCCTGCAAGGATTGCCACAACCCCCATGAGACGCAGGGGCTGGCAGCGGTCTCAGCGCCGCAGATGAATCAGCAGTGCGGCGCCTGCCATAGTGGGGAAAACGTGGTGGAGGCCCATCAGGAGTGGTTGCCCCAGGCTGACCTGCATATCAGTGCATTGCCCTGCATTACCTGTCATACATCGTCAAAAGGGTACGAAATTGTCCTGAATATCACCCAGAAACAACAGCAAAGGGTCTTCGGGGATTATGTGTTTCCCAGCTATGCCGACCTTTCGACTGTGGCTGGTGGAAAGAGCATTCGCTCTTTGATCGATATCAATGATGACAATCTGATCTCTTTGGCAGAGCTGCGAACTTTTAACCGGAATCCGAAATACCAGGACCTCAGGCTGGAAGGGACGCTGGTACCAAGCGTGCTGTCCCACGATCTGAGTACTCTCGACAGCCGCTATGACTGCACCTTCTGTCATGCGTCCGGCCCTAAGAGTCTGCAGACGAGCTTTGTCGCGCTGCCACTGCCCGGCGGCAATTACGAACAGATTGCGGTGGAGAAGGGCCCGGTCCTGGAAGCTCTCTACGGCACCCCGGATTTCTATATGACCGGCAGCACCCGCAACGCTTCTCTCAATATTATGGGACTGCTGATTATCTGCGCAGGGCTGGTCATGCCGGTCGGGCATGGAACGTTAAGGTTTTTAACCAGAAAAAACCGGCAACATAAAGGGGAATAGTCATGACAAAGAAAAAAAGAGTATACCTGCAACCGACCCCGGTCAGAATCTGGCATTGGCTCAATGCGCTGGGCATCGTGACCTTGATGATCTCAGGAGCGCAGATCCGTTTCCCCGAATACATCTCCTGGCTGGGAAGTTATAAGTCTGCAATCTATTTGCATAACGCTGCGGGGTATGTGGTTGCCGTTTCCTTCTCGCTTTGGTTTTTCTACTACCTGTTCATCGCTAGAACCATGGCAAACCTCTATGTCCCCAAAGTGGAGGACCTGAAAACCGGTTTGGTCAAACAGGCGAAATTTTACTTTCTGACTTACTTTCTGGGCTGGGATAATCCACATCATCCGACGCCGGAAAACAAGTTCAATCCGTTGCAGAAATCGGCCTACCTGGCAATCATGTTTGTCCTGGTTCCCCTGGTCAGCCTGTCCGGGATCCTGCTGACCAATGTCGATCCGTTACGGGGGGTAATCGTCATGCTGGGAGGGCTGAAAATTCTGGTTGGGCTGCACTTCCTGCTCGCCTGCATGCTGATAGCCTTTCTGCCAACCCATATCTACCTGGCAACCCTGGGACATACTCCCATGGAACATATCAAGGCGATGTGGACCGGCTGGGACGAAGAGGAAGAAGAGCGGCAAGAGGACAGCAACCAGCCGGTACCGAGCCATTCCGGATGAGAGTGGAGCGGACAATAGCAGCCCGCAGAAGCTGAGGACCGGTAAAATACCTGCAGAGCTATTTCCAAGCGGCAACTGAAGAAACCAACGGAGGACCTCATGGCCAGATGTGATAGAAACAGCATGATACTTAGAACCGATCCCGGATTCGGGACGCGAAACCGGGAATATCAGCTGATGTCGGGTCGGAAACTGCTTGAGGCCAGCTTGTTTCTGCTGCTCTGCATCGGGGCGTTTTGTTGCCGTGAGATCAACCTGTTCCTCCTGGCCCCGGAATCACTCCGCCATATCCTCGGTTATCCGCCGCCGCCAGTCTTTGTGGATGTTGCCCTGGCTGTTTATTGCTTCTCTGCAACCGTGCTGATTTTGACCGGGCTGGCCAGCGGCAACCGTCCTGAATCGGGATGGAAACATCTCGGCTACCGCAGTGTATTTTTTGGGTTCTACTGTTTTTCCGGCAGTATTGCCGCACATTTCACAGCCGTGGTAGTGGTCGGGCTGTTCTTATATCTTCTTGAGCAAGCACAGATTTGGTTTTACTGCTGGAACCAAGCTGCTCATATCGATGACGGGGGGGGGCAGTCATAGCCGGTTGTGGTCCGGCTTCTCAGGTGTCTTTGGCAAAATGGGCGCGATAAAAAGCCAGGGAGTTTTTGGCGTCCGAAAGGTGTCTGTTTTCAAGAGTCAGTGATGGCGGGTTCGGCACGCTCTGTAACCATGAAAAGAGCGTGCCCAGGGGAGCGTTGCCCTGGCCAAGGGGAAGGTGGTCGTCATTGATGCCCCGATTGTCGTGCAAATGCATATGTTTGAGGAACGGATCGAGCAGATCCAACCATTCCGTGAGCCCGGTATGGGCAAAAATATTCCAGTGGCCAATATCAAAGACATGACCGACCCAGGGGGAATTGAGGGCGGTAAGTAGCTGCAACAACGGCTGCGGATGTTGATCGTAGATGTTTTCCAGGCAGATGGTTGCGCCAATCTCTTCAGCCGCCGGAATGAGGTTTTGCCAGAACGACAGGGAATGAGCAAACCATTTCGATAAAATTCGCGGGTCGTTGGAGCAGGGGATTTCCGGGTGAAAGATTATTTTTTGCGCTTTCAGCCTGTTGGCCAGCAGGAAAATAAGCTCGGCATTCGCCTGCGAGGTTCGGACCGTTTTCCTTTTTTCGCTGCCGGGATCTATGCCGGTAAAGGGGGCATGGAGAGCCGTCCCCAGTCCAGATTTCTGCAATTCTGTGGCACAATCCGCTAATAACTCAAAATCCAGTTGTTCCAAAGCGACTTCGTGGCAGGCGACTTCCGCATGCAGAGCATGCTCCGTCAAAAACGGCAGGCTTGCTGCCAGGCGCTGGGCGGGGATATGGACATAAAGATCTCTTGGCATTGCTATGGATTCATTCCAGGCTGATTGTTATTGAAATGCAGTAACAGCTCTGAGCGGTATTCGGCAGTGGCTCCGGACACGGCAAGAGAGCCGCAAGGGTCATTCGGGAGTCGTTCTTTATAATAGCCAGCAGAGGAGTAAAAATCTACTGCACTTCAGAAGTAAAACTGTGGCTGGCGAGGAGTAAAAAAAGATTGACATCATATGTATACTGTATACAATTCACTAAATTGTGTACGGGAGACAGCTTTTGAAAACGAAACAGATTGAACGGCACCAGACGTTACGTGAGAAAATTCTCGAAACTATTCGGGAAGCGATTCTCAAAGGAAGTCTTAAACCCGGTGAGAAGGTTGCGGAACCGGAGCTGGCCGAGCGGTTCGGAATCAGCCGGACCCCGATCCGGGAAGCATTCCGGCAACTGGAATCGGAAGGCTACCTGACGGTTATTCCCCGCAAGGGAGCGGTTGTCGCTGCTCTTTCCGAGCGGGATGTGCAGGAATTTTACGCGATCAAAAGTATATTGGAAGGCTATGCTGCGGAATTGGCAGCCGTCAACCTGACTGATAAAGAGCTCGAAAAGTTGGAAGCCATCAACGAAAAGCTTCGGAATTTGGCTGCAGAAGGGGATGTCAAAGCCTTCTTCCGGGTTCATAACGAGTTTCACGATACTTTTATCAAGGCCGCGGACAATAGTAAACTTTTTGAACTTATCCAACAATTGGGAATGAAATTCAATCGCTTGCGGATGGCGTCCCTTTCCGTGGCTGGGCGGATGGAGATTTCCGTGGATGAGCATGAGAAGCTGCTGGATGCCTTCCGGCGTCATGATGGCAAGGTTGCGGAACAGCTGGTTAAAAAGACGGCTGCCATTGGCGGGAAAGTGCTTTTGGAAAGCCTTGTCCATACCGAGGGCGGTGAGGCCAGGTCCACCCTCCTTGACGAAAAAATTAATTTATTTTGAATTAGCGACGCCTTTTATCCTGATGTGAACCCCGGGTTGCCCAACCGCGGGGTTTTTTTATACCCGGTGAGTACAGGCCGCCGCTGGCCGAACGGGGATCAGTGCAGATAGGTTTTGAGCTCAGCCGCAAGGGGTAACAGAGTGAGTTGCAGCTCCTTGGCCCAACTGTCATTGTCACAGGTATTTCCTTCCAGTAGCATCTGCAATTGATCAGCAGTCAGCGGAAAAAACGGCAGGCTTTGCAACACCGCAACAGCGGGTTTGACCAGAAACAGCGGCTGGTGAAGTTTACAGACAGTGGTTTTTTTCCCCAGGGTGTGGGCGATAATATCCAACAACTCGTTGTAGTTGTAGGTCTCCGGTCCGCAGCAGTGATAAACTTTGCCGATGGTCGCAGGGGCCTCCAGTGCGTTGACAAACCCCTGTGCAACGTTTTTAACACTGACCGGCTGCATTCGGTAGCGGCCATCACCCAGTACCGGGACCAGCGGCAGTTTTTTAATCATCCGTGCCAGCAGGTTAATAAATTCATCACCGGGGCCGAAAATCAACGAAGGCCGGAAAATTGTCCAGTCAAGGTCTGCATTGCGGATCATCTTTTCCGCAGCCCATTTGCTTCGATGATAGCCTGTTGATGCTTCGGCACGGGTGCCGTTGGCGCTCATGTGCAGAATGCGCCGGACTCCCTGGGCTGCGGCAGCTTTGGCAATATTTGCAGTCGATTCGGTGTGGACGCGCTGAAAAGTGATTCCCCGGGCCGGAAATTCCCGAATGATACCGACCAGGTGAATGATTGCATCACACCCTTCCAAAATACCGCTCAGGGTTTCCGGCAAGGTTGTGTCGCCTTGAACTTTTTCAATTTGGTTGTATTCTTTAAGATTGTCCGGGTTGCGGACCAAGGCCCTGATTTGATGCTTTCTTTCGCTCAGTTGTCTGATGATTTCATGTCCGACAAACCCGCTTCCGCCGGTAATAAAAACTTTCATAAAATAAGCCTTTGTGGAGTTAGAATAACTTTCCGACGGCGACAATATAACTTGATTTGCCAAGCTAGACAAAAGGGAGTCATCATATCTTTTTTTAAATCACATAAAAATTGTCTCGATATTTCATTCTTCTAGGGTTGTTTTTGGTTCAAAGATTAAGCTATAAAACTGCAAATCTCCATTTACGGAGAAATTTTAACAGAAAAGCTCCCGCTTTGCAGGTCGCCGCCGACGGCGAATTAAAAATAATGTTCTATAAACACAGGATGGAGAGATCAAGATGAATGATTTAAGTGCTGAAAAGTTAGGTCTGAAAGCAGTTGGCAAGGTTTATCACAATCTGAGTTACGACGAACTTTTCGAGCATGAAAGCAGAAATAAAGAGGGCGCGCTTTCCGCAAACGGAACCATGATGGTCGATACCGGCAAATTTACCGGGCGTTCACCCAAAGACAAATATTTTGTCAAACAGGCTCCGTCTGCTGAGAGATTGGCCTGGGGTAAAATAAACCAACCGGTTTCCAGCAGCATTTTCGACCAGCTTTATTCCGAGGTCATTGACTATCTTTCCGGCAAAGATGTTTATGTCACTGACGGATTTTGCGGGGCCAATCCGCAGACGCGTAAAAATGTCCGTTTTGTCACTGAAATCGCCTGGCAGTCCCATTTTGTAAAAAATATGTTTATCCGACCGAAGAGCAGTGAGCAGGCCGAATTTACTCCCCAATTCACCGTCTACAATGCCGCCGGCCTGACCAACGACCGCTGGCGGGAGATGGGGTTGAATTCCGAGGTTTTCGTTATCTTCAACATTGAAAAGAACGTCGCGATTATCGGTGGGACCTGGTATGGCGGAGAGATGAAAAAAGGGATCTTCACCATGATGAATTATTGGCTGCCGCTGGAAAATATTCTCTCCATGCATTGTAGTGCCAATGTCGGCGCCGCTGGTGATGTCTGCCTGTTTTTCGGCCTTTCGGGGACCGGAAAAACAACCTTGTCCACTGACGCCAGACGTAAGCTGATCGGCGATGATGAGCATGGTTGGGATGAAGACGGGATTTTTAATTTCGAAGGCGGCTGCTATGCCAAGTGTATCGATCTGTCCCCTGAGAATGAGCCGGAAATCTTCAACGCCATCAAGCGCAACGCCTTGCTTGAGAATGTCACCTATGATGAGGCCGGAGTCATCGATTTCAGTGACAGCAGCAAAACTGAAAATACCCGGGTCTCCTACCCCATTGAGCATATCCTCAACCATGAACCTGCTTTGAAGGGCGGGCATCCGCGCAACATTATCTTTCTGACCTGCGATGCATTCGGCGTCTTGCCGCCGGTGTCCAAACTGACCCGGGAGCAGGCAATGTACTACTTCCTGTCCGGTTATACGGCCAAAGTCGCCGGTACCGAACGTGGCATCACTGAACCACAGGCGACTTTTTCTGCTTGCTTCGGGGAAGCCTTTTTGCCCCTTCATCCCACCGAATACGCAAAACTGCTGGGTGAAAAAATGGAAAAATATCAGGTCAATGCCTTTCTGGTTAATACCGGGTGGACCGGGGGCGGTTACGGCACCGGGAAACGCATGAGTATCAAGGCCACCCGGGCTTGTATCAATGCGATTCTTGATGGCAGCATCAACCAGGCGGAATTCGAACAGACCGAGTTTTTTGGCCTGAAGATCCCCAAAGCGTTGCCAGGGGTGGATGATGAAGTTTTGAATCCCCGCAATTCCTGGAAAGATTCCGCTGCTTTTGACCGCAGCGCTGAAGAACTGGCCGGAATGTTTGTGGAAAATTTCCGCAAGTACATCGTCAGCAACGATGATTTCGATTTTACCAAGGCCGGACCGCAGCTTGGGTGAGCGACAAGCGGAAAAGTTTTAAGAGAGATGCTAGAAAAGCGGCCGACTCCATAGTCCGGCCGCTTTTTTTATGTTGAAGGGCGGCTTTTCTTGACAAGGGGTAAAAGAAAAATAATAATTAAATATTAACATTTAATCATGGAAAGAATAATGATGTCTCAAGGTCATAACAAAATGGGTGAGTTTGCCCTGATCCGCTGGATTCAACAACAGGCCAAAAAAGGAGATCATCTTACCCATGGAATCGGCGACGATTGTTCGGTTCAACCTCAACGGGACGGGCAGGAACTGCTGACCAGCACAGACTTATTGATTGAAGATGTTCACTTTAAGCGAGCATGGAGCTCCATGTATGACTTGGGCCGGAAAGCGGCTGCAGTCAATATCAGCGATATTGCTGCCATGGGCGGGACTCCTCAGTCCCTGTTTCTGAGTCTGGGACGACCCGATCAGATCTCCGATGCGGAAATTCAGGAATTCGTCTCAGGTTTTATTGCCGAAGCCGAATCCCACGGAGCGGTTCTGGCTGGAGGTGATAGCTGCAGATCCACGGGGCCGCTGGTCATTTCAGTGACGGTTCAGGGGACCATTGCGGCGGGTGAAGCCGTCTATCGCCATGGGGCCAGTTACGGGGATGCCGTTTATGTCTCTGGCTGCCTGGGCGACAGTGCCTTGGCCCTGCGGTTGCTGCTACGGGGCGAGCAACCGGATGCGTATCTGGCCGGGCGGTTTCATACCCCGAGCCCACGGGTGGACTTGGGAGTCAACCTGGCCCGCAGCGGCTGGGCCACGGCAATGCTTGATATTTCGGATGGTTTAATTGCCGACCTCGGCCATATTATGGAGGCTTCCGGCGTCGGCGCGGAGATCGAACTGGCTCGGCTGCCGCTCTCCGGACCCTTCAGTCAAGCGTTACTGCAGGATACCGAGTTGATTGAGCTGGCCCTGGCCGGTGGCGAAGATTACGAATTGGTGTTTACCTCGCCATTGAATGATCTGGACACTCGACCGGGGTTTTCACCCTTTGTGACCCGCATCGGGGCTATCCGGCAGGAACCAGGGCTGGCCCTGCGGGCTGTTGATGGCAGCTTTTATGAGTGTCGGCGCAAAGGATATGACCATTTTGGCTGACCCGGATCGGTGCGCAGAGGTAACCACCGCAGCGGAAGAAAAATCCATCCGCATCATTCTTGATTCCAAGCCTCTGCTCGGCGAAGATGTCAGCCATGAAGCTTATCGGAAAATAGCCGGAATTTTGCAGGAACGGCAGGATTTCTGCCTTGATGCCTACAAGGAAATTTCCATCAAGCGCCGGTTGGCATCACGGATCAGGGCGGCCGGGTTTAGGGACCCTGACGCATATATTGCTCTGTTGCAGGACGATGCTGCCGAGCGGCAGCAACTGTTGCTGGCGCTAAGTATCCACGTCTCCCAGTTCTTTCGTAATCCGAGCGCGTTTGCGGTCCTGGAAAAGGACGTCCTCCCGGAACTGTTGGGCGCTGCGCGTAAGACACGGACCAAACTGAGGCTATGGAGTGTTGGCTGTGCCAATGGCGAGGAACCGTATTCCCTGGCTTTGTTGTGTCGCAAGCTGATATGTGCGGAGGATCAGGTCGCGATTATCGGCACAGATATCAGCGCAGCCGCCTTGAAAAGGGCGCGGCAGGGGTTTTTCCCGGAAAAGCGACTGACCGGGGTCAACCCTGAGCTGCGGGTAAGCTGTTTCGAGCGGCAGGGCAACGATGAGTACCGGCTGAAAGAGGAACTGCGCAACAGAGTGCAGTTTTTTCGGCATGATATACTTGCAGATCAGCCGTTTTACCGGGCTGATCTGATATTGTGCCGGAATCTGTTGATCTATTTTTCCAGAGATCAGCAACGGTTCATTCTGGAAACCCTGGCCGGTGCTTTGCAGCCCGGCGGTTTTTTGATGCTGGGGCGGGCCGAAACCCTGGCTCCGGACTGCCGCAATCTGTTTCATTGTCTTGATCCGGCGGAGAGAATTTACCGGCGGACAGGATAAATGATGATTTTGTTCAATGAGGTTTTAAGGCCCTTTTGAGGTAAGGATGAGGCCAGTGTCGACCGGGCAACCTCTCGTCACAAGGAGAAATGAAAATGCGTGTTGAAATCAGCTATAAGTTTGTTGTCGGTTTTATTTTTGTGGTTGCATCGGTCGTTTTGCTGAATTTGCTGGTGCCACGACTGGATATTCCGGAATGGACCTACCAATGGATCACAATTGTCGGGGCGTTGCTGGTCGGACTTATTTTCGGCTGGTTGTTTTCCAAAGCGTTCACCGCCAACATCAAGATTCTGACCGAAGGAACCGCCCGGGTCAGCGACGGTGATCTCAGTCGTAAGGTTCGATTGCGCAAAGGTCTGTTTTCCGATGAAACCGAGGACCTGGCCAATTCGTTGAATCTGGTGGTGGACAGCCTGCGCAATCTGGTCGGACAGATCCGCACCAGTTCGGTCAATGTCAACGAGTCATCCCTGGCCCTGGCCACCACCACCGAGGAGATGACCGCGACCGCTCATGAAGTTGCCGGCTCCATCGAGCAGATCAGTCAGGGGGCGGAGACCCAGGCCGAGATGGTCGAGCGGGCTTCCAAGGTCATTCGCGAGATGGCCGAACAGATTGAACTGGTGGCGGCTTCGGCCGGCAATCTGTCCCTTTCTGCGGAAGAAACCACGCTCTCGGCCCGGCAAGGGGAAGGGATGACGGTGACGGCCTTGGAAAACCTCAAGCAGGTGCTCAGTCAGATCGAAGAGAATGGCATTCTGATCATGTCGTTCAATGAGCAGGTGCAGAAAATTGGCACCATCATTGATGTGATTACCAGTATAGCCCAGAAAACCAATCTGCTGGCCCTTAATGCGACCATTGAAGCGGCCCGGGCTGGCGAATACGGGCACGGCTTTGCCGTGGTGGCCGAGGAGGTCAGCAAGTTGGCTGACAGCACCAGCCTTTCCGCCGGAGAAATCACCCGTCTGATCGAAGGGACCCGGGAGCAGAGCCTGAAGGTCCAACAGTCAATGGCAGAAAGTGTGAAAGCGATTGACGCCGGCAGGCAGGCGGTGGATATCACCGGTAGCGCATTTAAGACCATTATCGACAAAGCGGAAGCGGCCCAGGTCAAATCGGTCAGTATTCGTGACCTGACCGAGAAACAGAGTCTTGGCGCCCAGGCCATTGTCAATGCCATTGAGGAAATCGCCAGGGTTGCGGAAGACAATGCTGCTGCCACCGAAGAGGTCTCCGCTGCCACCGAACAACAGACCGCTTCCATGGAGGAGATGACCTTTGCTTCACAGCGGTTGTCCCGCCTGGCCGATGAATTGTTGACCTCGGTCAGCCGGTTCAATCTTGGGATCAGTCAGGACAAGGGCCAGGCATGATTCAGCTGTTGCCGTTTAAAATCGGCTTCGAGACTTATGCGCTTGAATTACCGGATATTCAAGAGGTCGTCGAAAATCGCCCGATTCATTCCTTTCCCGGGGCTCCGGCCGAGATTCTCGGTGCCATTGGGTTTCACGGGCGCATCGTACCGGTGGTCAACCTGCCGCGGCTGTTGGATTTCCCGGAAGGCAATCACGGCCAACGGCTGATTGTATTGACCAATGGCTACGGCCCCATGGCGTTGGCGACCGACCAGGTCAGACCGATCCTCAATGTTGAAATGACCCATGCCATCCGCATGGGGCAAACCAGCGAACGACCGTACATCAAGGACATCATCAACTGGCAGGGAGAAACCATCAGCCTGTTTGATCTTGAACAGCTGCAGGGAGCTCTGGAGCGGGTCTGCGATCCACAGGGAGGCCGATAAATTGGTCAAAAAGGTATTGATTGTCGATGATGCGCTATTCATGCGCAATATGCTGCAGGATATCTTCGAAGGTTCCGGCTGGCAGGTGGTTGCCACGGCAGAAACCGGGGAACAGGCGGTCCTTGAATATAAAGCCCTTCAACCGGACCTGGTCACCATGGATATTGTCATGCCCGGCAGCGGTGGTATCGAAGCCATGAAAAATATCCTCCATCATGATCCTGAAGCCAAGGTGGTGGTATGCAGTGCTTTGGGCCAGAAACACCTGATCATGGAAGCCATAACGGCCGGCGCCAAAGATTTTATCGTCAAGCCTTTTAAAGACAGCCAGGTTCTCGAAGTCGTTAACCGGGTTGTTGCCGGGTAATTCTGCATGGATATGGTCAAATTCAGAGCGATGTTTCTGGCCGAGGCCGGAGAGCATCTGCAGGAGATGGCAGCGGTCCTGATGCAGCTTGCGGCCGATCCCACGGATCGGCAGTCTATCGACTCGTTGTTCCGCAACGCCCATTCCATCAAAGGGATGGCCGGGACGATGGAGTTTACCGTGTCCGCCCGCTTGGCTCATCATCTGGAGGACCGCCTGGATCTTTGTCGGGAACGGGGGCAAATGACCCAGCAGGATATTGACTGGGTTCTGGACGGAGTCGGGCTTCTGGAGGGGTTGCTTGAGGATATCCGCCAAGGTAAGGCTGAGCGCAGTGTCGATGGCTTTATCAACCAGGGCGGGCAGCCTGTCGAGGCGAGCTCCGACAATGAAATAGGTTCTGTCCCGGTTCTGGAGATTGCGGAAAGCAGGGATCCTTTGCTGGTCCGGCTGGTCTTGAAAGATATGGTGGCGGCGCCCGGCGCGCGGTTGCTGGTCCTGCTGAAAAAATGCGCCGACCTGGGGACCGTGCTGGA
Source organism: Geopsychrobacteraceae bacterium (assembly GCA_963668145.2). Taxonomy (GTDB): domain Bacteria; phylum Desulfobacterota; class Desulfuromonadia; order Desulfuromonadales; family Geopsychrobacteraceae; genus Seleniibacterium. Next base: position 264,796 of record CAXXJU010000010.1, on the reverse strand, counting down.
ATCGAATCCGAGCCAGGAGGCGCTGCTTACCGAGGATGCTGTGCCGGAGCAGTTGCTGGTGCAGCTGGACACGGAGCTGTCCAAAGATGAGGTTCACCAGCAGCTGGCAATATTCAGTGAGCTGCAGGAGATCTCTTTTCCGGCCAAGCACAAGGCAGAATCGCCCCAGCCCCGGCAAAAGACGATTCAGACCAAAACGGTTCGGGTCAGTACCGAGCTGCTCGATCACTTCATCAACCTCACCGGAGAACTGATAACCACTCGCTATCATTTACAGAATGCGGTCAAGGAGCGGCGCTGGCATAACGTGGATGACGGGGTAGGGCAGTTGACCCGACTGGTGAAAAATTTGCATCGCCAGGTTTTGCAGGTGCGAATGGTTTCCTTGGAGAATCTATTCAGCCGCTTATCACGAACCGTCCATGAGCTGGCCCGGGTCAAGGAAAAGCAGGTCAGGCTGGTCCTGGAGGGGGCTGAGATCGAATTGGATCGGGCCATTGTTGAAGGGTTGACCGATGCCCTTGGCCATATGGTCCGTAATGCCATTGACCACGGCATTCGCGATCAGGGGACCATTCACATTAAGGCTTGGCGGGAGCGGGATCAGGTGCTGTTGCAGGTGGCTGACGACGGTGCCGGGATGGATCCGGAAATTATTCGCGAGCGGGCTGTTGGCCGCGGGCTGGTGAAAGCGGCTCTGGCCAGAACATTGAAACCCTACGACGTGTTGCAGCTGGTCTGTCTGCCCGGATTTTCCACTGCGGATAACATCTCGGCAACCTCCGGCCGAGGGGTCGGGATGGATGTCGTCAAAACCGCCGTGGAAAAGGTAGGTGGTTTGCTGGAGATCGATTCAGAGCCCGGCAACGGCACCCGCATCACCCTGAAACTGCCCCTGTCTTTGGCGATTATCCGTGTGTTGATCGTGTCCTGTCATGAGGTGCCGATGGCCTTGCCGATCAATCGCATTGTCCAGACCCTTGAGATCAGTCGGCAGGTGGTGCAAAGCAGCGGCAAACAACTGGTCATTGAGCATCAAGGCAAACTACTGCCGTTGCTGTCCCTGAGGAAAATCCTGCAATATCCGAAGGCAGCGCAGACCGATCCAATAGCGGTGGTCGTTACCGAGCTGTTCGGCCGGCGGGTCGGACTGGTGGTCGATCGCCTGGCCGGGCAACGCGAAGTCTTTGTGCAGCGGCTGCCGGCTCCCTTTGATCAGATCCGCGGCTGTAACGGGGCAACGATTCTCGGGGATGGCCAGATCGTCTTCCTGCTGGATCTGCAATCGCTGCTGGAAAGGCGTCGAACCTGAATGAACGGGAAGCGAACCATGTCCGCGTCTGAATTGAGTGGACTTTGCGCCAGGTTGGAGGAAGCTTTTCTGGCCACCGGGGAAACGATGTCGGGGTTTTTGAATGCACCGCTGCAACTGAACCCGGAGCTTGCCTGCACGGTCGTGAGCGGACGGGAGCCCGGGTTCGAGGCGCCCTGCAACAAAGAGGCCGGAGTCGGCATTGAGATCAGCGGAGATCTGGCTGGGCAACTGGTGCTGTTGATTTCCCACCCGTCCTGTCACTGGATCACTGCCAGGCTGATCGGTGTCGGGCAGAGCGATGAATTCACGGCGCTGGCTCGTTCCGCCTTACAGGAAGTGGGAAATATTTTGGCCTCCTCTTTTCTGACTGAGCTGGAAAATCGCTTCGATGTAACCAGCCGGCTTCATCCGCCGCGCTTCAATCAGGGGGCGTCACAGGACCTATTCCATTTCTTCTTTCCCGCTCCCTTTTCCGAAGCCGTTGTGATCAGGGGCGGATTTTGCAGCGCTGATCAGCAAGCCCGGATCAGAGTCTTTTTGTTGCTCGACCTACCTCAGGCTTTAATCCTGACCTAGCGCCCTGTGCGGTTAGTTCTATCGTCCAATTCTGACCTTTTTTTGCTGTCTACGTTCTGCCGTCTCGGCTTGGCTTTGGCCAGGCCTGCGGCGGCACGCCTTGCCAGCAGAAAAAATGACTCAGTATTTATACAAACAACTCACCAAACAGGGCACTAGCCGATCCCAATGGGTCCTTGCCGGGAATCCAATCAGCGATCGACGTCATTTCTGCACCGCTCGGCCCGGCTGGTTTTCCCTCCTCGTGGCAAGCCGGTGTTTTTGACAATTGAGCGTTGTCTGTCAACAGGGATACCCGGCACCAATGAAATCTGCTAGAATCCCCCTTTTGCCTTTACGTTTTTTAAAAATACCCGGCACCGGGTTCCCGTGAACCGGGGAACGGGGCGGAGATAAAGGACCGGATATGATACGTAACCTGCTGCTGGCTTTATTGTTGCTGCTTCCTCTAACCTGCTGGGCCGAACCCGTCGACCTGGCTGCCGTGATCAATAGCTTGGAGACCTCTTTTTCCCGACAGACTCCGGTCCGCCAGCGGATCACCGATTTTCAGGGCGAGTTCTTCCAGCAATCCCATATCGCTTCGATCAGCCGGGTTCAGCATGGTGAAGGACGGGTCCGCTTCAAGTTCCTGTTTCAACAGCAACAGACGCCGACGGTGATGTTTCGCTGGGAATACAGCCAGCCGGAAATTCAGGAGATTATCTCCGATGGCCAGACCCTGTGGTTTTACCTGCCCGATAACAGCCAGGTGATCCAAAGCGACATGAGTGACGTGAATAACGATGGCGGGCCTAATCCGATCACCTTCCTCAGCAGCCTGGGCGACCTGGGTCGGGAGTTTAGCGTGACCTGGGGTGAGCCGCGACTTGATGAGCGAGGCAATTACCGGTTGCGACTGACCCCGCTGGTAGCCTCCAATCTGGTCAAGGTCATGGAGGTGGTGGTTGCCAAAGATGCGGTCGAGAAGCGCCAACAGAGCAGTGAAAAACCGATTTTCCCCTTATTGCAGACCGATGTGACCGATCAGCAGGGGAACCGAACCACCATCGAGTTTGTTAATGTCAAGGTTAACCCGGGCTTGCCGACCAGCGATTTTAAGTTCGCCATTCCGCCGGGAGTTGAGGTGGTCAAGCCGACTGAGCAGCAGACTTTCTGACCCCATCGGTAGCGACGGTCCGGTGAGGGCGTGATGAAACGTTTGCCTGGCGGCCATTTTATGCTATAACCCTTCGATTCCTCGGGCTTTTGCCTCGGGGAGATCGTTCAAAAATAGGCTCGATAAAGGAAAAAGGAGTTGATCCATGCCGAGTTTTGACATTGTCTCCAAGGTCGATTTTCAGGAAGTTGACAATGCGGTCAACCAGGCCGTGAAGGAGATCGCCCAGCGCTTTGATTTCAAAGGGACCACCAACGAAGTGGAACTGGAAAAAGACGGTCTGAAAATCCTTGCTGCCGACGAATATAAGCTGCAGGCGATCAAGGATATTCTGATCGGCAAGCTGGTCCGCCGCAACGTTTCTCCCAAATGTTTTGATTACGGCAAGGAAGAGCCCGCTTCAGGCGGCGCGGTGCGGGTACGGGCGGCGATCGTCCAGGGGATCAGCAAGGAAAAAGGAAAAGAGATCGTCAAGTTGATCAAGGAGACCAAGCTGAAGGTGCAGGCTCAGATCATGGAAGATCAGGTCCGGGTCACCGGCAAGAAGATCGATGATCTGCAGGAGGTGATCCAGGTCCTGAAAGGGAAGGATCTTGGCATCGAATTGCAATTTGAAAACATGCGTTCCTGAATTATTCTCATCCGGAGATTCCGGATCGCCACAAATACAGAAAGCAGCGGTACAAAGACGTGGAAAAGTTAAAAGTCAGTCTGGTCAGCCTCGGCTGCCCGAAAAACCTGGTCGATGCCGAGGTGATGCTGGGCCATCTGCCGGCCCAGCGCTTTGAAATTATTGTTGATGAAAGTCAGGCGGATATTATCATCGTCAACACCTGTTCCTTTATCAATGATGCCAAGGAAGAGTCCATCGATACCATTCTGGAGGTCGCCGACTACAAGGAAAGCGGCGCCTGCCGGATGCTGATCGTGTCCGGTTGTCTGCCGCAACGCTATCAGGAGGATCTCCAGCAGCAGTTGCCCGAGGTTGACCTGTTTCTCGGTGTTTCCGAAGGTGCCCGTATCGTTGAACTGATCGATCGGCAGCTGGGCAGCGATTCGTCGACCCTGGAGATCGGCGCACCGGACTATCTCTATGATCACACCACGCCGCGGGTCAATTCTTCGCCGGCTTACACCAGCTACGTCAAGATTGCCGAAGGCTGCTCCAACCGCTGCTCTTATTGCATCATTCCGCAATTACGCGGCGAGCTGCGCTCACGCAGTATCGCTTCGGTGGTGACAGAGGTGCGCGCTCTGGCCGCCCAGGGGGGTGACCGAGATCAATCTGATCGCTCAGGACATCACCGCTTATGGGCGGGACCGGCAGGACGGGGCGACCATCGAAGGGCTGCTCAAGGAACTGGTCAAGGTCGAGGAGATCGTCTGGATCCGTCTGCTGTATGCTTATCCGGACGGCGTTTCGGACGAACTGATCGAACTGATTGCAACCCAGGAAAAAATCTGTAACTACCTGGATTTGCCGTTACAGCATATCGATGATGCGATCCTCAAGCAGATGAACCGCCGGCTTGGTGAACAGGACGTTCGCGAGTTGCTGCAACGGATGCGGACACGGATTCCCGATCTGACCTTGCGGACCTCCTTCATCGTCGGTTTCCCTGGGGAAAGCCGGGAGCAGTTCGAGAAACTGCTGACTTTTGTTGAAGAAGGACATTTCGAGCGGGTCGGGGTGTTTCGTTACAGCCGCGAAGAGGGGACCCCGGCCGCGGCCTTTCCGCACCAGGTTCCGGCCCCGACCAAGAAGAGTCGTCTCAACAAGCTGATGAAGGCCCAGGCCCGGGTGTCCTTTGCCAAAAACCGGGCGCTGGTCGGGCGGGTTGAGCAGGTATTGATCGAAGGCTACAGCGACGAGACCGATCTGTTGCTGAAAGGGCGTAGCGCCAGGCAGGCACCGGATATCGATGGCCAATACCTGATTACCGCGGGGCATGCGGATGTCGGTGAATACGTCAGCCTGAAGATTACCGATTCTTCCGAGTACGACCTGATCGGCGAGATGATCGAAGAGTGACCCTGTTAGGCAGAAGATCGGCGATTGTCCTGCTCCTGGTTGGGGCGCTGCTGTGGTTTGCCTGGTCTCGTACCGTTCAGCCGCAGCCCCCGCTGGTGCGCACGGCGTTGATCATGGGAACCCTGGTCGAAATCAGGGTCTATGATCAGGCCGGCGGAGAGGCGGAAGCGGACGTCAACGCGGCCTTTGCGGAAATGAGGCGGGTCGAGCAGCTGTTTTCCAGCGCGATTCCAAGCAGTCAAGTGGCGCGGTTATCTGCTGCTACGGGTTCGCTTGAAGTTGATGCGGAAATCGCTCGCGTGCTTAAGACCGGCCTGCGCATCGCGCACAGCAGCGCCGGGGCCTTTGATATGACCCTTGGCAGGGTAAAAGCCCTGTGGGGGATTGAGACCGACCACCCGCGGATTCCGAGTGCCTCCGAGCTGAGCGTCGCTCTGGTCGGGGTCGGTCCGGATTCCCTGCAGGTGGTTGGCCAGCTGGTCAGCAAAGCCCGACCCAACCTGGTTCTGGAACTGGGCGGCATCGCTAAAGGTTATGCCGTTGATCGGGCGGTCGAGCTGTTGCAGAGAAAAGGCATCCGTTCGGCGGCGGTCAATGCTGGCGGCGACATTCGCTTGCTTGGCGACCGGCAGGGCGAACCCTGGCGCATCGGAATTCAGCACCCGCGGCGGGCAGACGATGTCCTTCTGACCTTGCCGCTGGTCAATCGGGCGGTGGTCACCTCTGGCGACTATGAGCGGTTTTTTGAACGCGATGGCGTTCGCTATCATCATATCTTCGACCCTGGCACCGGTCGCCCGGCCCGCGGTTGCCAAAGTGTGACTGTGATTGCCGCTGACGCCATGACCGCCGACGCTCTGGCCACGGCGGCCTTTGTCCTCGGTCCGGTCAAAGGACTGGCCCTGCTACAGGGGGAAAAGGATGTCGAGGGGCTGCTGGTCGCTGCTGACGGGCGGATTTTGAAAACCGCCGGACTGAAATGAGAGAACGGATGAAGCTCTTTTCCTGGCTCCGCTATGCCACCCCTCTTGATCGCAAACTGCTGCTCGCCGTTGCCATTCTGGTTGCGGTCTCTTTTGCCTTGCCGCTCCGCCGCGAGGCCGGGGCGCAGGTTATTGCCACTATCCAGGATCGGGTGGTGTTTAAGGCACCGTTGAATATCGATCGGACCGTTGATCTGCAGGGCCCACTTGGCACCACGGTGCTGCAGATTGCCGCGGGAAAGGTGAGAATTCTATCCTCGCCGTGCCGGAATAAGACCTGTGTACGCATGGGCGAAGTGCATCAGGATGGTGATGTGCTGGCCTGTCTGCCGAATAAGCTGGTTATTCATGTCGAGAGAAAGACGCTGGCCGGCAAAACGGGACATGATTTTGTCAGTCGCTGAAAACATCACCCTTGAGCAGACCCGCCAGCGGGTTTTTCTGGCCTTGTTTGTGGCTCTCGCCGTTGTTCTCAACACCTTGGAGTTTCTGCTGCCCAATCCGGTCCCCTGGTTTCGTATCGGGCTGGCCAACATTCTTGGCATCACCGCGCTGTTTTGTTACGGAGTGCGGGCACTCTGGTTGGTGAACCTGTGCCGCATTATCCTCGGCAGTCTGCTGGTCGGCCGCCTGTTTGGCCCCGGCTTTCTGCTCTCTCTGGGGGGAGGGATTTTGTCCGCGGCCATGATGAGTTGCGGATTTTCTCTGGGGCGCAAGCGAATCGGACCGATCGGGGTCTCGGTGCTGGGCGCTCTCGGCCATGTCAGCGGGCAACTCCTGGTGGCTTGGCTGGTGGTGGTGCGGCATCCGGGGATCTGGCTGCTACTGCCTTTCTTTCTGCTATTTGCCATGATAAGTGGTATTGTTAACGGGTTGGCAGCACACTTTCTGCTCAATTCGTTGGCCGGACATGCCGCTTTTCGAGGCCTCAGGGAACGGCTGGATATTATGACCGGCCAACAACCTGATTTACACCAACAACAATCCGGAAATTGATGAAGGAGGGATTATGAAAGCTATTCTGCCTGTTGCCGGAAAAGGCACCCGGCTGCGCCCGCATACCCATACCAAGGCAAAATCCCTGGTCCGCGTGGCCGGGAAAACGGTCCTGGAACATATTGTCGAACGGCTGCAAGCTGTTGAAGTTGAAGAATATATCTTCATTACCGATGAGAACGGGCAGCAGATTGAAGACTTCATGGAGAAGAAGTTTCCCGAACTCAGGTGCAGCTACTACATTCAGCAGGACCGTCTCGGCCCGGCCCACGCAGTGGCCCTGGCGGGACCTTCGGTCAAACCCGGAGACGACCTGCTGGTGGTTTTCAATGACACCATCTTTGTCACCGATCTCGCGGCCATCAAGGGCTTGTGCAGCTCTGCCGACGGCTTGATCTATTCCAAAGAGGTTGAGGATTATCAGCGCTTCGGGGTCAATGTGTTAAGCGGGGATTATATCGTCGACATGGTGGAAAAGCCGGATCAGCCGATTTCCAGACTGGCCCAGGTCGGCCTCTACTATCTCAAGGACGGGGCTGGTTTTATCAATGCCATTGAGGAAACCATCGCCGCTGGTGAAACGGTCAAAGGGGAATATTACCTGCCTTCGGTCTTTATGCGCATGATTGCGGCCGGGTCTAAATTCAAAGCCCCGGAGATCGATGCCTGGCTCGATTGCGGCAAACCGGAAACTCTACTGGAAACCAACCGTTATCTGCTGAAAGGGCGTCACCATATCCATGGCGACGTCAAGAATTGCGTATTGATCGAACCGGTTCATGTCGAAGCCGGCGCAGTGATTACCAATTCAATTATCGGTCCCAACGTCTCGGTTGCCGCTGGCAGCGAAATCGAAAGCAGCGTCATCAGCGATTCGATCATCAATGCCGACAACAAGGTCAGCCATCTGATTCTGAATCATTCGCTCCTCGGCGATGCCGTCAGTCTGATTGGTTCCCCCCGGCGCATGAATATCGGCGACCATTCACATATTTACATGGAGCAGTAGACCTTCGGCCAACTGCTTCTGCTCTTGCTTGCTAAGCAAGAGGTTGGCAAAAACGAACTCTGGCTGCGGGCGCCTGGCCCCAGCCACCCTGTCTGGCGCCCGGTCGGGCAGGGTGCCGGGGTTTTCCTGGCAAAACTGTTTTGTTTCGGGTTGAACCATGATTGTGGAATTTCAGCATTACCTGCCTTATCTGCTCCCGCCGTTGCTCGGTGCGGTGATCGGTTATGTCACCAATTATGTCGCCATCCGGATGCTTTTCCGGCCGTTGCGGGCCTGGCGATTCCTGGGCCTGCGCATCCCCCTGACCCCGGGGATTATTCCGGCCAAACGGGGTGAACTGGCACGTAAGATGGGAGAAATGGTCGGTGCCCACCTGTTGACCGCTGATGATGTCGGGCAGGCTTTCGCCCGGGAATCGATTCAACGCGAGTTGCGCCTGGCTGTGACCGACAAGCTCGGGCGGTTTCTCGACACCCGGCTGGGCCCGCTGGAAACGTTGGTGCCCGACCGCTTTCGGCTGCGCTTTCGCGAACTGGTCGCCTTACTGCAGGAGAAACTGGTCAAACTGATTTTCACCTATCTGCAAAGTCAGTCCTTCGAAGAGAAATTCCGCCGGCATCTCGGTCATCAGGCCGACCGCCTCCTGGCCCGGGACCTGGCCAGCTTTCTGACCCCGGAACGTTACCAAGCGGCGCAGCAGCACCTGGATAAGAAGCTGGCGGATTTCTTCCAGTCCCCACGGACCGCGGCCATGGTCGGCGATTATGTCGATCGCAAAACGGAACGGCTGCTGACCAGTGACCAACCGTTGCGCAAGCTGCTCCCTGAAGACCTGGTTGAATTGATTCTGGCCCAACTGGAAAAAGAGCTGCCGCCCCTGGCGGAAAAATTTGGCGGCATGCTTTATGACCCGGAATTTCGTGAACAACTGGTCAGCAAGGGGAAAAAGGCCATCGACTCGTTCCTTGATTCCCTTGGCGGGCTGGCCGGGTTGCTCAGCGGCTTTATGGATCTGGATAAGATCTATGGCAAGATCCCGACTTTTCTTGATCGAGCCGGCGATGAACTGGCCGCCTGGCTGAAAGAGGAGCGGACTCAACAGCAACTCACCAAACTGTTGCGGGAGCGCGCCGACCTTTTGCTGGATCGCTCCTTGAGCAGTTATATCGAGAAGATGCCCTATGAAAAGATCCGCGGGGTGCGACAGTTTGTCCGTGCCCAGGTGGTGAGCGCGGTTCAGTCGCGGCGGACGGTGGATACCACCATGATTCTGGCGGAAAGCGCCATCGATCGGTTAAAGGACCGTTCCTTCGAAAGTCTACTGAAACGAGTTTTGCCGGCCAATGGCATTCAGGCCGGGCAGGACTATCTGGCGGATAAATTGCTCGAGGTCCTGCGTTCGGACAAGGCCCGGGAGGCGTTGCGGGCAATCATTGTCGAGCAGAGCGAGGAATGGGTTTATCGTAAACCCCTTGGGACCCTGTCGGCCCGCCTGCCCGGTGACCTGCGCCAGGAACTGGAAAGCGGCATTTGCCAGCTGGTTGAGGAAATGCTGAAAAATGAAGCTCCCAAGCTGGTCGAAACCCTCAATGTCCGGCGGATGGTCGAAGCGAAAGTGAACAGTCTCGATCTGTTGCAGGTGGAGGGGCTGCTGATGGGGATTATGAAAGAGCAGTTTAAGTACATCAACCTGTTCGGTGCGCTACTGGGGATGTTGATTGGCCTGATTAATCTGCTGGTACTGCAGTTACCTTAAGCGGCGTTTGCTTATTATTCGTCCAGCCGTGGGCTCAGCAGACTGTTATCATCTATCCGCCAAAGGCACCGGACCCCAGCCATGGAGGTCAGCGGTGTTTGACGATGAAGAGCTGAAGACGCGTCTGCACAGGGTTCTTGCTTCCCTGGAGCAGTTGTTGCCCCGGCCGGTCGGTGAGGTCGACTGGGCCGAAATCCGGGCGGCCAGCTGGCGACGACACTCCTTTGCCGGCTATCTGGAGCCGGTCAGCGATGTCGATCCGGTTCAGCTGGAAGAGCTTCTTGGTATCGAGCGGCAGAAGCAGTTGCTGGAGGATAATACCCGCCAGTTTATCGCGGGTTTTCCCTGCAATAACGTGCTGCTTTGGGGGACACGCGGAACCGGTAAGTCGTCGCTGGTCCGCGCCTTGCTTAACAAATATGCTCCGCAGGGCTTACGGGTGGTGCAGGTCGATAAGGATGACCTGGTGTACCTGCCCGATATCTTCAGTGCCATCAAAGGGCATCAGTACCGGTTTATCTTCCTCTGTGACGACCTGTCTTTCGAAGCCGGGGAGGCGAGCTATAAAATGCTCAAGAGCGCCCTCGACGGTTCGGTCTATGCGGCTCCGGAAAACGTGCGTTTTTATGTGACCTCCAATCGGCGTTATCTGCTGCCTGAATATGAGACTGACAATCTCGGTTTCAAAATGGTCAACAACGAACTGCATCCCGGCGAAGGGGTCGAGGAGAAGAGTTCTCTGGCCGACCGCTTCGGGTTGTGGATACCGTTCCATATTTTCAGTCAGCACCAGTACCTCGACCTGGTGCGCCACCAGGTCGCCAAGTTTTCTCTGGAAAACGGGCTTGAACCTGCTCTGACCGAGGACTTGCAAAAAGCGGCGTTGAAGTGGTCTCATGATAAAAGTAAGCGTTGCGGCAGGACTGCCTTGCAGTTTTCCCGTTTCTGGGTTGGTCAACAACTGTTACAACGGAGTCGCTGATGGAACGAGCAACCTTTGCAGCCGGTTGTTTCTGGGGCGTTGAAGAAGCGTTCCGGACCCTGCCCGGCGTGGTGGAGACAGCGGTCGGCTACATGGGCGGAACCACGGAGCAGCCGACCTATCAACAGGTTTGCAGCGGGGGGGGCCACCGGGCATGCCGAGGTGGTTGAGGTCATTTTTGATCCGGCGCAGATCAGTTATGGGCAACTCCTGGAGCGGTTCTGGAGCAAGCATAATCCGACCAGTCTGAATCGTCAGGGGTGGGATATCGGGACCCAGTACCGTTCGGCTATTTTTTATCACAATGCCGAACAGCATCGCCAGGCCGAGGAAGCAAAGAAGGCGCTCGAGGCCAGCGGTGTCTACGCCGAGCCGGTCGTCACCGAGATTGCCCCGGCCGGGACCTTCTGGCGTGCCGAAGAGTATCATCAGCAGTATATCCGCAAGCAGAGTCCTGGCTTTACCTGCAACTAGTGCCCTGTGCGGTTAGTTCTATAGTCCAATTCTGGCCCTTTTTACTGCTCTCTACGTTCTGCCTTCTCGGCTTGGCTTTGGCCAGGCCTGCTGCCAGCGCTCGGCCCTGAGGCAGGCCAAGAAGGCACCGCCGGGGTCAGCGAGGCAGAAGGGACGCTTGCCGGTAACCACACGGAACACAATAATCGGGAGAACAGACAATTTTATCCAGCAGCCACTTATCTCGCCGGCGGTTGACCGATTTCCTCCAGGTCGCAGCCTTTGTGCTGGTTCTGATCGGCTTGGGGGCGGTCCTGTTCCATGGCGCCAGCGGTCTCGGCTATAATTGGCAGTGGAATCGGGTGGCCCGCTATCTGCTGATCCGTGATGCCAGTGGCTGGCAGTTCGGGCCGCTGCTGAAGGGCCTTGGGCTGACTCTGGAGATCACGCTGGCCAGCCTTGGCCTGTCTTTGCTGATCGGTCTTTGTACCGCGTTGATGCGTCTTTCCGCCAGCCCCATGGCGCGAGGGATTGCCCGGGTCTATCTGGAGCTGATCCGCAATACTCCGCTGCTTATTCAGATTTTTGTCCTCTATTTTGTGTTTGCGCCGATTCTCGACCTGGGTCGGTTTTCGTCCGCGGTTATCGCCTTAAGCCTGTTTGAAGGCTCCTACGCCTCGGAAATTATCCGGGCCGGGATTCTGGCGGTTCCGGCCGGTCAGTGGGAAGCGGCCGCTTCGCTGGGTTTGCCCCGTAAACAGACCTATCGCCATATCATTCTCCCTCAGGCCCTGCGCCAGATGATCCCTCCGCTGACCAGCCAGGGCATTTCCCTGGTTAAAGATTCCGCCCTGGTATCGACTATCGCCATTTATGATCTGACCATGCAGGGACAGCAGATTATCGCGGAAACATTTCTGACTTTTGAAATTTGGTTTACCGTGGCGGCAATTTACCTGGCCGTCACCATGCTGCTGTCAATTCTGGTAAAATATTTGGAAAATCACCTGACTAAATACCAACACTGAGATCCGCAAAGAGGAGATGTAAAGATGAAGATTCGATTTCTGCTGGCCCTGACCCTGGTTTTGTCCCTGCTGGCGACCCCCCTGCTGGCCAGTGAAGTGCGGCAAAGCCTGACTGAAGAGAGTACCCTGGCGCAGGTTGTTGCCAAAAATAAACTGCGGATCGGCTTTTCAACCTTTGTTCCCTGGGCCATGAAGGACAAAACCGGCGGCTATACCGGCTTTGAAATTGAAGTGGCCAAACAGCTGGCGGAGGATATGGGGGTCGAAGCGGAATTTGTTCCGACCAAATGGTCCGGCATTATTCCGGCTCTGCTGACCGGTAAGTTCGATATCATCATTGGCGGAATGGGGATTACCCCGGCCCGCAATCTCAAGGTCAATTTCAGCGATCCCTACGAGTTCTCCGGGATGTCGATTGTGGCCAACAGCAAGCTCGCTGCCGGGCGCAGCAGTCTGGAGGCTTTCAACGATCCCGCCCTGACCATCGTCGCCCGGATTGGCACGACCGCCGCGACCGCGGCCAAGAAGCACCTTCCCAAAGCCCAGCTGCGCTTGTTTGATGATGAAGGGCAGGCCCTGCAGGAAGTGCTCAATAGTCGCGCCGCGGCCATGGTGTCCTCACAGCCGTTTCCGGAGTTTCAGACCCTGAAATACGCCGATAAGCTGTATCTGCCCCTGGCAGGAAAAACCTTTACCAAAGAACCGATTGGCTTCGCGATCCGTAAAGGGGATGTCGATTTTCTGAATTTCCTGAATAATTGGGTCAAGTTCCGCAATGCCGATGGTTGGCTGCAGGAGCATTACGAGTACTGGTTCACTACCCAGGATTGGAAATCCCGGATCGAATAGCCGGGCCCTGCTTCCAGAGCTTTTGCTTCCACGGGCAGAACCGGGCCGCGGGTTGGCTGCGGTTCTGCCATCAAGACTCGACCTTTGAGGAGTTGTTTTTTTGATCTCTACCCGATCGACCCGCTGGAGCGGGCTGGATACCATTCTGCTGCTGGTCCTGATCGGCTGTTTCGCCTATCTGGCCCACCGGATCCACAGCGGCCTTGATTATCAGTGGAACTGGCAGGTGATTCCCCAGTACCTGCTGCGCTACGACCCAGCGGCGGGCTGGGTACCCAATCTGCTACTACGCGGCCTGCTGACGACCGTTCGGCTCAGTTTCTGGAGTTTACTGCTGGCCTTGCCCATCGGATTGGTGTGCGGACTGTTGCGGACCAGTTTGCACCTGTTCAACCGACTGCTGGGCGGGACCTATGTCACCTTGCTGCGGAATTTGCCCCCCTTGGTCCTGGTCTTCATTTTTTACTTTTTCATCAGCGACCAACTGTTACCGCTGCTGCACCTTGGCGACCGGCTCAGCGCCGCCCCCGGCTGGCTGCAGACCCTGCTCGGGGGGATCCTGGCCGGTCCCGATCAAATCGAACCCTTTCTGGCAGCGGTCATGACCCTGGCCCTGTTCGAAGGGGCCTATATCGGTGAAATCGTTCGGGCCGGTATCAACGGGATCGAAAGCGGTCAGTGGGAGGCGGCGCGGGCTCTCGGAATGCGTCGCTGGCAGCTGTTGCGCCATGTTGTGCTGCCCCAGGCCTTTCAGCGGATGATCCCGCCGCTGGCAGGGCAGGCCATCTCTACCATTAAGGATTCGGCCATTGTGTCGGTGATTTCAATTCAGGAATTGACCTTTCAGGGGATGGAACTGATGGCGGCAACCTATCTGACCTTTGAAGTCTGGATGACTGTCACCTTGCTTTATTTTCTCCTCACTTACAGCTGTTCATGGCTTGCCGGGCGGCTGGAAGTCCGGCTGCGTAAAGCCTATAATTGAAAGATCTGAAAGGGTTGGCGGTTTGCCGCTGAAAGCAAGGCCTGCCCATTTTCCGGGGAAAGATCATACTCATGAAACAGTTATTGCGTTTGGCTCTTTTGTTCCTACTCATCAGTTGCGGCGGTTGTGCCTTGTTGACTCCGGCATTCGAAACGCCGACGGTCAGTGTCACCAGTTTCCGAGTGTTGCCGGGGGACTCGGTGGTGCCGACTTTTGAAATCGGTCTGCATGTCGTTAACCCGAACCGTGCGGCCCTCAAGCTGGCCGGCTTGTCTTATCAGGCTGAGCTGGAAGGACATCGCATCCTCTCCGGGGCCACCAGCCGTCTGCCGGTCATTGCCGGCTATGGCGAAGGGGATATCGTGCTCCAGGCCAAACCTGACCTGTTCAATACCATCGGCCTGTTTCACGATTTTCTCAAGCAGCCGCGGGACTCTTTTAAATTCAACCTGGAAGCGCTGCTTGATGTGGGTGGACTGGTGCCAAAAATCAGGGTGAGTAAGGAGGGTTTCATAGACCTGGCGGAAGCGGCCAAATAGTCAGTTGGCGGATTGAAGCCATTGTCTGGCCTGAGTGAAGTCATGAAAGAGGGAGAACTGCGCCGCATGATGCGGCTGGGGGGCTGCCGCGGACTCGGGAGGGGGACTGAGCACCAGAACGCATCTGCCATCTCCCAGGCCCTCTCTATGAAAAGCGATAATGGAGTCGAGCATGGCAATGTCCTCGGGCTCCAGGCGGGTCAGCTGCAACTCGCGGTGATCGATGATCAGGCCGGCCCCGCTGCGCCAGCTTGGAGAAGCCAGCAGATCCCTGAGCAGTTTGTAAAAATCTTCCATGACCGAGAAATGCCCGGTTTTGATGACCACATAGTCGGGCAGCTGGGAAAAATCAAAAGCGTACTTCATGCTTACCTCTACCGGTAGTGCAGGAGAAAGCCGGGCCTTGCGCAGTGCGCAAGGCCCGGGGTGCTCTGCAGAGCGGATGTTGGGACAAGGGCCCCAAAGTCAGCTTTTATGTGTAGTCGTTTTCAGTCGGCCAGGACAAACTGGCCGTTTTTTACTTGCACCATGACCATGGAATCGACATCCAGGCCGTTATGATCTTCGGGAGTCAGGTTGTAAATTCCGGAAATCCCGACGTAGTTTTTGGTGTTTTCGATGGCGTTGCGTAACGCGGCCGGCTCGGTGCCAACTTGTTTGATCGCGTTGGCAATGATCATGATCGCATCCCAGGCATAGCCCGAATGGGTGTTGATGGGGAATTGCCGATCGTAGCCTTTTTCCTTATAGAGTTTGACGAATTCGCGGATGATCTGCTTTTGCGGATCGCCGGCGGGCAGTTCTTCAACCACCATCAGCTTGGTGGCCGGCATCCGGTCGCCTTCGCTGGCGGCCCCGGCCAGTTCAATATATTTGGGGTCCGGTAGACCGTGGCACTGAAAGAGCGGGGTATCGATACCGAGCTGGACTTTGTTTTTGGCAATAATCGCTCCGGCCGGACCGGTCGTCCAGGCCAGGATGGCCTGCGGCTGGCTGTTTTTGACCTTGGTCAGCTGCGAAGTCATGTCGGTGTCCCTGGTCCCGAAGGACTCCTGGGCAATTATTTCAATCCCATACTGAGGGGCCAGGGTTTCCATCCAGCGGGCACCGTCCTTACCGAAGCCGTCAGTTCCCGTCAGCAGGGCAACCTTGGTCAGCCCCTTCTCCTTGAGATAGATGAACATCCGCTCAACAGCGGTTTTGGAGCGCTGCGGGGATTTGAAAACCCATTTATAGGAGCCGAATTTTCCGCCCATAATGACCGGGTCGCCGCCGACCGTCATGACGATGGGAAGCTTGGCTTTGTCGACGATATTTTTCACGTTCATGCCGGTGTCGGTCAGGGTTGGGCCGATAATTGCGACCACTTTGTCCTTGTAGATGAATTTCTTGGCGATGGATGCCGCTTTGGCGGGGTTTCCTTCGGTATCGCCGATTTCCAGTTCCAGCTGCTTGCCGTTGATACCGCCTTCTGCATTGATCTTGGCGACGACCATCTCGGCGACCAGTTTAGTGGGAGTCCCGATAAACGAGGCTCGCCCGGACAGATCAAAAAAGGCCCCCAGCTTGATGGTGTCAGCGGCCATGGCCGCTGGAGCCACCAGCAACATCACCGCCAAGAATGCGAGTAAACGCTTCATAAAAAATCTCCTTTCACAAAAAGAAAAACAGCTCTTCCAAGGTGGCTGTTAACAGCACCGCAAGTTTTCTGAGTATTACGGGAAAATGCTGGAAAATCAAATGTTTTCGTGCTACTGATAAGATTAAATTTGCTCAAAAAGAAGTTTTGTCAAACGGAGTAATACGGTCCGGATGCAGGTTCTGCGGATATTCATCTCTGCCTGAAGGGCAAATTGATATTTCTATTGATTTTTAGGGACGCTCCTTGAGCATAATACCTGAGACCGGCCAGCTGCTTTAAGCTTTTGTTTTTTACTTTTTCCTGTTCTTTCTGTTGAACAGCCCCTGTGCTGGAAAAAGAAGGTTTCGATGCAAAAAGATAGCAACGGTGACACGTTCTCTTTTCCCGCTATTCTCGAAGAGTTGTCGGTTTCCATCCTGAACGCCATCAATGATGGCATTCTGGTCGCCGATCGGGAAGAGGTTATTCAGTACACCAATCCTGAATATTCCAGAATTATCGGCGTTCCGCAGGAAAAACTCCTTTATCAAAAGCTTGCTGAAGTCCGCCCCGGTGCCATTCTGCCATCGGTCATTAGAACCGGCAAAGCCATGTCCGGGGTTTACCGGGAGGTCGGGGATGCCCGTTATGTTGTTGATATGGCGCCGATTCTTATTGACGGCGTGATTGTCGGCGGGGTGTCCATCGTAAAAAACATAACCGAAGTGAAAAAGCTCTCCGAGGCTTTGAAGACAGCTGAAAGCTCCCTGCAAAACCTGCAGGGGACGGTGGCGCATTTTTTCCGCTCCAAATTTCAACTCCATCAGTTAAAAGGGGTCTCCGACAAGTTCAACCAAATGGTTTCCTTAGCTGAACGAGCGGCCCTTGGGGAAGCGAATATTCTCATTTTAGGGGAGAGCGGAACCGGAAAAGAGTTGATCGCCCAGGGTATTCACGGTGCCAGCAGGCGTAAAAACGGACCGTTTATTCCGGTCAACTGTGCAGCGATTCCCCATGTTCTGCTGGAAAGCGAGCTGTTCGGCTATGTGGAAGGGGCCTTTACCGGCGCAAAGCGCGGCGGCAAGCTCGGCCTCTTCCAGATGGCGGACAAGGGAACCCTGTTCCTTGATGAAATCGGCGACATGCATATCGATATGCAGGTCAAATTGCTGCGCATTCTGCAGGAGCACAAGGTGCGCCGGGTTGGTGAATTGGAAGAGCAGCACTTTGATGTGCGGATTATCGCCGCAACCAATCAGGATCTCGATTTAATGGTGAAAAGAGGGCGCTTCAGGGAAGATCTGTTCTACCGCCTGAATGTTTTTCAATTGCTGATTCCGCCGCTGCGGGAACGCAAGGAGGATATTATCGACCTCAGCCTCTATTTTGCCAGCGAATACCTGGATGGCGTCAAATTTACCATCTCGGAAGAGGTTCGGCAGATCCTGTTGAGCTACGGGTGGCCCGGAAATATCCGGGAATTGAAGAATGTCATTGAATTCATCTGTAATGTGGTTGATCCGGGAACCCTGATCTTACCTGAGCATCTTCCCGAACGGTTGCAGTCGATTCCTTATCTGCAGCTCAAAGGGAGCGTTTCTCTGCGCCCCCTGAACGAGCAGGTTAGGGCGTTTGAAGAGGATTTGCTCCGCAAATTGCTGCTCAGCGAAGGCCATTCCCTGGCCAGCAAGAAAAAAATCTGTGACGCGCTGGGGATCTCCCTGGCCACCCTTTACCGGAAATTGGAAGGGACGCCTTCGCAAAACTGAGAAGCCATCATTCCCTTCTCAGTTTTGCGAAATTTTGCTGAGCGACGCTTTCCCGCGCCTTCCGGGCATTTTTCCTCCCCATCCGCTTCTCATAATTGAGAAGTATATCATCGTTATATTTGATTCATATTTTATAACTCACTGATTTTTTGCGATTTTTTAATTATGGCATCATGCTTGCCTAGTTGATGGATAGCCGGTCTGGAAAGACGTTCTTTCATCATTTAAACAAGGAGGTTTAGTATGTTGGCGTTCTGGGGTTTCTGCATTATTGCAGTACTGCTTTTTCTGGTGATGACCAAGCGCACCTCTGTGCTGGTCGCTTTAGTCGGTGTGCCGATTATCTTCGGCCTGCTCGCCGGGCTGGGTCCGGATCTCGGCAAACACATGCTGGCCGGCTTGAAGGGGGTTGCGCCGACCGGGATCATGCTGACCTTTGCCATTCTCTATTTCAGTGTCATGAATGATGCAGGCATGTTTGACCCGATCATCAAGGGGATTGTCCGTTTCGGCGGGCAGGATCCGGTCAAAATCACCATTGGAACCGCTCTGATTGCCATGGTTGCGCATCTGGATGGCTCCGGTGCTTCCACCTTTCTGGTCTGTATCCCGGCGATGCTGCCGATTTACGATCGCCTGCAGATCGATCGCAAGGTGCTGGCCTGCATCGCGGCGCTGGGAGCCGGAACAATGAACGTGGTTCCCTGGGGCGGCCCGACGCTGCGCGCAGCGACATCCCTCCATCTGGAGATGAAGGATCTGTTTAACCCCGTCATCCCGGCTTTTTGTGCCGGTCTTATCTGTGTCCTGGGGATCAGCTACTGGCTCGGGAAGGGGGAAAAGAAACGCCTTGGGAATTTACCCGCCGCCGTCAAAGTGCAGATTGATGAGCATCTGGGTAACGGTGATTCCGAATTGAAGCGTCCCAAACTGGTCTGGTTCAATATCATCCTCACCATTGCCGCCATCGTTTGCCTGGTGAAGGGAATTCTGCCACTGCCCGCCGTGTTCGTCGTTGGCCTGGCCATCGCCCTGATCGTTAATTATCCGAATGTGAAAATCCAGCAAGACCGCATCACTGCCCATGGCCAGGCTGCAATTCTCATGATTTCGATCATTTTTGCCGCGGGTATTTTTACCGGGATCATGAAAGGCTCAGGTATGATCAAAGACCTGGCCGAAGCGTTGGTGTCTTTTATCCCCCATGGCATTGGTGGCCATCTGCCGGTCTTGACCGGGATTACTTCCATGCCGGCAAGCCTGCTGTTCGATCCCGATTCTTATTACTTTGGCGTTTTGCCGGTGCTGGCATCGGCGGCCGAAGCTTTTCATGTTCCCGGTGTTGAGGTGGCGCGGGCTGCAATTCTGGGCCAGATGACCACCGGTTTCCCGGTCAGTCCGTTGACGGCGTCGACCTTTTTGCTGATCGGTCTGGCCGGTGTCGACCTTGGCGATCATCAGAAAAAGACCATTCCACTGGCTTTCCTGGTGACTCTGGTCATGGTCGTGGTTGCGGTCATCAGCGGAGCGATCCGGCTTTAGCATATTTATCAGTACAGGAGTAGGTACATGGCTTTGAAACAAGGGAAAACCGTGGTCATCGGTTCCGGGGCGGGTTATTCGGGAGACCGGATTGAGCCGGCCGAGGAACTGGTGCGCAGCGGCAAGTTGGACTACATCAGTTTTGAGTGCCTGGCAGAGCGAACCATTGCCCTGGCGCAACTGAAAAAGAGCAAAGACTCGTTGGCTGGTTACGATCCGCTGCTGGTCGAACGGATGGAGCGGGTTCTGCCGCTCTGTTATCAGAACAAGGTGAAGTTGATTACCAATATGGGCGCTGCCAATCCTCTGGCCGCCCTTGACAAGACCCTGGAGATCGCTCGCAAGCACAACCTCAAGGGGCTGAAGATCGCCGCCGTCTACGGTGATGATGTGGCAACCCTGGTCAAACAGCTTGATCCGGTGTTGCTGGAGACGGAACAGCCGCTGAGTCAATCGCTCAGCGAGGTGGTGTCAGCGAATACCTACCTTGGAGTGGAGAGCATTCTGCCGGCGCTGCAGCAAGGGGCGGATGTCATTATCACCGGCCGGGTGTCGGATCCCGCCCTGTTTCTGGCCCCCCTGGTCCATGAGTTTGGTTGGGATCTGCAGGACTGGACCATGCTCGGGAAGGGGACGGTGATCGGCCATCTTCTGGAGTGTGCCGGGCAGATTACCGGCGGTTACTATGCCGAGCCGGGGAAAAAGGATGTGCCGGATTTTGCCCGCTTGGGGTTCCCGTACATGGAAGTGGAGAGCAACGGTGATGCCGTGGTGACCAAACTGGCCACGGCCGGTGGCCGGGTGGATTCCTCGACGTGTAAGGAACAGATTGTTTACGAGATCCATGATCCGAGTAAATACCTGACCCCGGATGTGACAGCGGATTTTTCCAAGGTTCATTTCGAACAGGTTGGCCCTGATCGGGTCAAGATTGGCGGTGGGGATGGGAATCCGCGGCCGCAACAGCTGAAGGTCAGTATCGGCTATCACGGTGGGTACATTGGTGAGGGGAGTATCGGCTATGCCGGGCCCGGTGCGGTTGCCCGGGCGCAGTTGGCAGCCGAGACCGTCAAGGAAAGGCTGGCCATTATCGGTGCACAATTCTCTGATCTGCGCTGTGATCTGGTGGGAGTGAATGCCCTGCACCGGGAGAGTTCGGACCTGGACAGCTTTGAACCTTACGAAGTGCTGCTGCGGGTGGCGGCGAAGACCGCAACATTGAAGGATGCGGCCCTGATCGGTCGGGAAGTGGAAACCCTTTACACCAACGGGCCCGCCGGAGGTGGCGGCGCGACCAAGGGAACCCGTGAAATCATCGCCGTCATGTCGGCGTTTATTCCCCGCGAGGCAGTGACCCCGCAGCTGGCAATCAAGGAGGTCGAATAAAATGGCCATTGTCAAACTTTGGGAAATTGCCCATGCCAGAACCGGCGACAAGGGGGATACCTCAAATATTTCGCTGATTCCCTATGATGAACGACATTATGACCTGCTCAAGGAGAAGGTGACCGCCGAAGTGGTCAAAAAACATTTCGCGAAAGTCGCTCATGGCGAGGTGGTCCGATACGAAATGCCCGCGATTGCCAGTTTCAATTTTGTGCTGCGCAAAGCGCTGTGTGGTGGAGTGACCTCATCGCTGGCCCTTGATACCCATGGCAAGTCGTTGAGTTCGGCCTTGCTGAATCTTGAGATCGACATGCCCTGAGCGCGGGATTCTGAACTGAAAGGATAAGTCATGAAGGATGTTTATATCAGCGGGGCAGCTCGCACCCCGATTGGCAGTTTCGGTGGTAGCTTGGCCCAGCTCAGCCCGGTCGAATTGGGCAGGATCGCAGTCATTGAAGCCATGCAGCGGGGTGGGGTGGACGCGGCAGAGATTGATGAAGTGATTTTCGGGACCGTGCTGCAGGCCGGGCTCGGCCAGAATCCAGCTCGCCAGGTGCAGTTGGCCGCCGGTATCCCGCAGGAGCGTTGCGCCCAGACCGTCAACATGGTCTGTGGTTCCGGCTTGCGCACGGTTGCCGCAGCGGCCCAGGCTGTTCAGTGCGGCGATGCCGATATCGTGGTGGCCGGCGGGGCGGAGAACATGAGCCTGGCCCCCTATGTCTTGCCGCAGGCGCGGACCGGCTACCGCATGGGGCATGGTGAACTGGTCGACACCATGGTCCATGACGGGCTTTTTGATATTTTTAATCACTATCACATGGGCATTACGGCTGAAAATCTGGCCGAAAAATACGCATTCAGCCGAGCCGATCAGGACGGTTTTGCGGCCCAGAGTCAGCAGCGCGCCGAAGCCGCAATCACGGCGGGGCGTTTTGAGGACGAAATCGTCGCGGTCAGTATTCCGCAACGGCGGGGCGAGCCGAAAATCGTCGCCAGTGACGAATTTCCCCGCTTCGGCACCACTGTCGAGGCGCTAGGCAAGCTCAAACCGGCATTCAAGCCGGATGGCACGGTGACCGCCGGGAACGCTTCCGGGGTCAATGATGGCGCGGCCGCTCTGCTCGTGGCCGGCGAGGAGGTTGTCAAAACCAAAGGGCTGCAGCCACTGGCCCGGATTGTCTCCTCGGCCTGGCATGGTTGCGACCCGGCCATCATGGGGATCGGTCCGGTCGAGGCAACTCGCAAGGCGCTGAAAAAAGCCGGCTGGAAGACCGGCGATCTGGATCTGATCGAAGCCAATGAAGCCTTTGCCGCCCAGGCCCTGGCGGTGATGCGGGAGCTGGACCTGGATCCGGCCATTGTCAATGTCAACGGCGGAGCTATTGCGTTGGGGCACCCCATCGGTGCATCCGGGGCACGGATTCTCACCACCCTGCTTTACGAGATGGTCAGACGCGACGTCAGGAAAGGGCTTGCGACCCTTTGCATTGGCGGCGGCATGGGGATCGCCATGTGTGTGGAACGCTGACAGGCTGTTCTTCAACCGCCTGCCGAGGGCATTAATTTTGAGAAGAAAAGGTTGACCTATGAATAAAGAGACAAGCCTGGAAGCGGTCTTGGCCCGGATAGACAGCGGCATGACCATAATGAGCAACGGATTTATGGGGGTGAAGAGTCCGGAGACCGTAATCGATGCCATGATTGAGAAAGGGATCGACAACCTGACTCTGATTTCTACGGATACCGCCGTCCCCAATAAGGCTTCGGGCAAGTTGATCTGCAACCGCCGGGTGAAAAAGCTCTATGCGTCCCATATCGGTTTGAATCCAGAGACCGGGGCGCAGATGAACAGTGGCGAGCTGGAGGTGGAACTGGTCCCCCAGGGGACTCTGGCCGAACGGATCCGTTGCGGCGGGGCCGGGCTGGGCGGGGTGTTGACCCCGACCGGGATCGGCACCGAAGTGGAGCAGGGCAAGCAGAAGTTGACCGTCAACGGCAAAGACTACCTGCTGGAACTGCCTCTACATGCCGATGTGGCCATTATCAAGGGCACGGTCTGCGACCGGGCTGGCAACGTGTTCTATCGTGGCACCTCGAAAAACTTCAGCATGGTCATGGCCATGGCGGCTGACTATGTCATTGTCGAAGCGGATAAGATTGTCGAGGTGGGGGACTTGAGCCCGGAACAGATCATGACTCCGGGAGTTTTTGTTGATGCGGTGGTGCTGGCGGCTAAACAGTACCGGATTGCGGAGGACAAACTTGAGGAGGTCGTCCATGGCTGAGTTAAGTGATAAAGATCTGATCGCCCGGCGGGCGGCTCAAGAGCTTGAAGATGGCGATGTCGTCAACCTGGGGATTGGTTTGCCAACCTTGGTGTCCAATCATGTGCCGAACGGGGTCCAGATCACCCTGCATGCCGAAAACGGTATTCTCGGCATGGGGCTGCTCTGCCTGCCCGGTGCGGAAGACAGCGATGTGATCAACGCCGGCAATCAGTTTGTGCATATTCTGCCGGGGGCGAGTTTTTTTGACAGCGCGACCTCCTTCGCCATTATCCGTGGCGGGCATGTTGATGTGACCGTGCTTGGCGCATTGCAGGTAGATCAGGAGGGCAACATCGCCAGCCACGTCGTGCCCGGGAAAATGGTGCCGGGCATGGGCGGGGCCATGGACCTGGTGGCCGGCGCCAAAAAAGTCATTGTCGCCATGCAGCATACCGCTAAAGGAACTCCCAAGATCATGCGGAAATGTACCTTGCCGCTGACCGGGATGAAGTGTGTTGATATGATCATCACCGAAAAGGCGGTCTTTGAGGTCACTGAACAGGGCTTGCTCCTCACCGAGATCATGCCCGGTTCGTCCCTGGCCGATATTCAGCAGTCCATCGAGGCGGAGCTGTTGGTGGCTGAAGGGGTCACGGGCTGAGGCCGCATTCTCGGGCATGCCTAACTCGACTCCTCCGGCATCCCGATCGGAGTTTCCCTGTCGATACCTCACGGAAGTAACCGAGCGGGATGCCGGGGCAGGCGGTGGTGAGCAGATTGAGATTGTGTCCCGGCCGATTTAATGCGACGATATCTCAGCTGCTTCATCATGACCACTCACCTGCGGAGCCCGTTATGAACCAAAGTGACAGAATCAAAGTGAAGACTGAATCCGGGCAGGTTATTGAAGTCACGGTCACCAGCAAAACAGCCGAGGCGATCTGGATTCTGATCGGGGACGGGCCGCATAGCAGCAAGTGCAAATTGGAACCGACCCGCAACGGCCTGGCTTATGCGGGGTCAATTATGGGTCGGGAACTGATTTATGAGCAGAGCAGCACCGCGGTGCGCCAGGAATTGGCCCGCAGTGACCAGCACGGAATGCCACGCCGCCGGCTGCGCTGAGCTGTTTTGCGGGGACTGCTTCCTAACCTGTTTAAAAAAAAGAGAAAATCTTTGCTTTCCAGGAGTTTCTCTGTTATTGTTCAGAGATTAAGAAAGTTTGTGTAGGTTTTAAACAATTCATTTGCCTGATCGGCACTGAATAGATCCGTTTATACGCAGACCCACTTGGGCTGCTTTTTTTATTTTCGGGTTTTTGTCCCACACCCAACCCGCACAATTCCTTCATTACCCGTGCGCCCTTCGATCGGCGTTGTTTTACGTGTCCTCGGTCATTTCTTTTCGACATTTCCCTGACACCAATTTTATGTTGTTTCAGCCTGAGATCGTCCCACTGTCACTGACAGCAGGGTGGCTGGCAATCCATCCGGAGTAACAATAAATTTTATGACGTTTCATCAACTCGGCCTGTCGGCCGAACTTCTTCGTGCTGTTACTGAACAAGGTTACAGCGAACCGACCCCCATCCAGGCCCAGGCTATTCCTGTGGTGCTGTCCGGCCATGATGTCCTGGCCGGGGCGCAGACCGGCACCGGCAAGACGGCCGGTTTTACCTTGCCGCTCTTGCAGCGGTTAAATGGCAGTGCGCAGGCAGGGGGACGGCGGCCGGTGCGGGCGCTGGTTTTGACCCCGACCCGGGAACTGGCCGCTCAGGTCGGTGACAGTATTCACTGCTATGGCAAATACCTGCCGCTACGCAGTACCACTATTTTTGGCGGAGTGCCGCTGCGGCCGCAGATTGCGACCTTACGCAAAGGGGTCGATATCCTGGTCGCCACCCCTGGGCGTCTGCTTGATCATGTCGGCCAGAAAACCCTGGATCTATCCCAGGTCGAGATTCTGGTGTTGGATGAGGCGGATCGCATGCTGGATATGGGTTTTATCAATGATATTCGCAAAATTCTCGCCTTGTTGCCGAAGCAGCGCCAGAACCTGCTGTTTTCAGCGACCTTCTCCAGCAAGATCAAGCAGCTTGCGGACAGCTTTATGGTCAGCCCGCGGCTGATCGAGGTTGCCCGGCGTAATACCACCGCAGAGCATGTGCAGCAGGCGGTTTATCCGGTTGATAAAAGCCGCAAAAGAGAACTGCTCGCAAGCCTGATCGGTGCCGAAAGCTGGCCGCAGGTGTTGGTTTTCACCCGCACCAAACATGGCGCTAACCGGCTCACCGGCCAATTGGAAAAAGACGGCATCAAGGCCACGGCCATTCATGGCAATAAAAGCCAGGGTGCCAGGACCAAAGCGCTGGCGGAGTTTAAAAACGGCCAGGTCAGGGTGCTGGTGGCCACGGATATTGCTGCGCGCGGGCTGGATATCGACCAGCTTGCCTGCGTGGTGAACTACGAACTTCCCAACGTGCCGGAAGATTATGTGCACCGGATCGGCAGAACCGGTCGCGCCGGGCGCAGCGGCATGGCCATTTCCCTGGTTAGTGCGGACGAAATCAAATTGCAGCGCGATATTGAGGCCTTGTTGGGGAGCAAATTGCCGAAAATGGTTGCCAAAGGTTATGAGCCGACGGCCAATCATGGCGCCTGCGAAGACCAGAGAACCGCACCGCGCAAAGCCAGATCCGAGCGCAAAGCCCCCGGTTCCAGACAGCGAAGCGGCAGGAGAAGCTTTGGTGGGGGCAGGAATTCCGAGCGGGCAGCTTCCGGGCGCAGCTCTTCGGCACGGTCCGTTTGATACTCAGACGGTTTTGCGGGTGGTTGGCCATCTGTAAAGCCGCCTTTTTTCCTTATATCTCAGCCGGCCCACCGATTATTGTGTGGGCCGGCCTCTGCCCGCTGGTTAATTGACGGTTGGCCCGGTAGCTTAAAATTCTCAGCCGGTCTGCAACCCAATAATCAACAGCTCTATTCCTTTCCCCGGTGAACCCTTCCTCCTGATAACGATTGGTCGCGGTCAGTAGCGACAGCATGAATCATTTGCTCGAACTCGCCCGGCCCAAACAATACAAACGTGACCCAGCCCCATCCTTTTGGTAAATTCTTGAAATGTGTTTTGCTACGAGCTTTGCCGTGTTCCGGTTAATCCGGCTGAAACCTTTGCCGGAAACTGCTGCAGAGCTGGAACTATCAAACTAACGGAGTAATTAGAATGGCAAACTATGGTTTCTTAGGACTTGGAATAATGGGTAGGGCCATGGCCGAAAATTTGGTCAAGGCCGGTCATGAGGTAACGGTGTGGAACAGAAACGCGGCTAAATGTGCGCAACTGGTGGCGCTGGGGGCAACCCAGGCCGACAGTCCGCGGGCGGTGGCAGCGGCCTGTGACATGACCTTCGCCATGGTTTCCGACCCGACGGCAGCAGCGGAGATCTGTTTTGGCGAGCAGGGGGTGATTGGCGGAATCGGTGACGCTCGCGGTTATGTGGACATGTCCACTGTTGATGCGGAAACCTCCGCAAAAATCGCCCGGGCGGTTGTTGCTGCCGGCGGTCGTTTTCTGGAAGCGCCGGTGTCCGGGACCAAAAAACCGGCCGAGGACGGCACCCTGATTATCCTCGCGGCCGGCGATCGCAGCCTCTACGATGAAGCCATGCCGGCCTTTGAGGTGATGGGGAAAATGGTCCCTTATCTGGGTGAGGTGGGGCAGGGCGCCAAGATGAAACTGGTGGTCAATATGATCATGGGTGGGATGCTGACCGCTTTTTGTGAAGGGATGGCTTTGGGCCAGAAAAGCGGCCTTGACGGTGACAAAATCCTTGAGATTCTGGATGCCGGAGCGCTGGCTAACCCGATGTTCAAAGGGAAGGGGGCGATGCTGCTGAAAGATGATTACAGTACCAATTTTCCCCTCAAGCATATGCAAAAAGATATGCGCCTGGCGGTTGCTTTGGGGGATGAGCTCGGTCAGCCCCTGGCGACTGCGGCAACCGCCAACGAATCCTTCAAGCGAGCCCGGCAGGCCGGTTTTGCAGACGAGGATATTGTTGCGGTGTATAAAACCATCCACGGGGAAAAGTGAGCGACTGGCCCAGCTGGGCGACCAGGGAGGTAACTTCATGGGATCCAGACCTGTTGTGGTAGGATGCTGACCTATGAAGGGCTGAAATATACCAAGGAGGGCCTGAGGCCAGCAGGAATTTTCGGGTGTTACGCCGACAACATCCTTTTGCGGAGATCCGGCAATGATTACGAGTCTGAACATTTGTTACCATCGTCGAGAGGACCTGTTGTCGGTTGTCAATCAGGTTGTGGCCTATCCTCCGGACCAGGTGCTGATTCAGGTCTTCAGCGGGGTTTTGGACCTTGCGGTTATTCGGCAACTCTTGGCGGAACTGCGTGAACTCCTGCCTGGCAGGGCTGTCATTGGAACCAGCACTGCTGGTGAAATCATGTCCGGCGAAGCTGTTGAAGGGACTATTCTGGTCAATTTTTCGCTCTTTGAGCAGAGCCGGGTCCGTTCCGCCCTGGTCACGCAGAACGAAGATCTGGCAGCAGCGGGGTACGAGCTTGCCGCAGCCCTGAACCAGAAACACACCAAGGCGTTGATTATTCTTGGCTGCGGTCTTAAAGACAAGCGGACCATCAACGGCGAGCCGTTGCTCAAAGCCCTCGACGCTTCGGTTAACGGAGCCATCATTGCCGGGGGACAAGCCGGCGATAACGGCAAGGGACAGCGGACTTTTGTTTTCACCGAAGCCGGAATCACCGAGCATGGTGTGGCGGGGCCTCGGTGGCTGGAGAGTTCCTCACCGCCAATAACACCTATAATCTGAGCTGGGTGCCGATCGGTAAAAAACTGACGATCACCGAGGCAAAAGGCCCAAGGGTCTACAGCATAGACGGGCAATCCCCTTATGCAATCTATGCTTACTACCTGGGGCAGGAAGTGGCTGATAACCTGCCTCTGTCCGCTGCGGATTTCCCCCTGATTATTGAGCGTGACGGCATGACCATGGCGATCCATGCGACCGGCGTCAATGAGGACGGTTCGTTCAATTATATCCATGACTTTTATCCGGGAGAGCAGTTACGTTTCGGCTTCTGTCATGCCGGGTTGCTGGCATTGGGAGCCCAGCTTGTTCATAGCGAACTGCGAAAGTTCAACGCGCAGGCTGTTTTTGTTTATTCCTGTGTATCCCGCAAGTGGATCCTGGGGGCGGATATCGCAGTAGAACTCTCTTCTCTGTCTGAACTGGCTCCTTCAGCCGGTTTTTTCAGTTATGGTGAATATTACCAGCATGCCAACGGGCGGCCGTATTTTTTCAGTCAGACCATGACGGTGTTGAGTTTGACGGAAGGCGGCAAAAACAGCATTGATATCAGCACCGAGGATGGTTATCGCCCGAAAGTGGAGGAGTCCAAACAATTCAGAACAATGCGGGTGCTGCATCGGCTGATTGACTTGTCCACCCGGGAAATCGAATCCATGAATATCGATCTTGCCAAGCTTGCAAACCGGGATTTTTTGACCGGTCTTGCCAATCGCAGGCATTTCGATGAAATTTTCACCCGCGAACTTAAACGCCACCAGCGTTCCCAGGCACCGCTGTCGCTGATCATGATCGATGTTGATCATTTCAAAAGATTCAATGATACTTACGGGCATGTCTCTGGGGACGACTGCCTGCGCGCGGTTGCGCTGGTGTTTCGCAATGTTCTGCAAAGGCCTGTTGATACGGTGGCCCGCTATGGAGGGGAGGAGTTCTGCTGTGTTCTGCCCGGGACAGATTATCCGGGGGGCATGCTGGTGGCTGAAAAAATCTGTCGTGCTGTCGAGGGTCTGGAAATTCCGCATGCGGAATCGGATGTGGCTGACCGGGTCACCGTTAGTTTGGGGATGGTGACCCTGGCTGCTGGTAAGAATGCCACTCTGGAAGAGTTATTGACAGCTTGTGACAGATTTTTATACCAGGCTAAAGAGCAGGGTCGAAATATGGTTGTTGGCGGAATTTTCCCTTAATTTTCCCCATTGTTCCCTTTTTATTTATTTGAACGAGTGGCACATGAAAAAACTCTATATTGTCAAAGCAGGGACTTCGTTTCCCGCGACATTACAAAAATTCGGTGATTTTGATCAGTGGACCAAGGTTGCATTAGGACAGACTGCGTTGCCCATTGAGGTCATCGACGTCGAGGATATGACGACCTTGCCACCCGCTGCGGAGTGTGCCGGAGTCGCGGTGACCGGGTCGCACGCCATGGTGACCGATAAGCTGGAATGGAGTGTCAGGCTTGAAGATTGGATTGTCGAGCTGGTCGATTGCCAGATCCCTTTTTTCGGCATTTGCTACGGTCATCAACTTCTGGGCAGCGCCATCGGCGGCACTGTTGGCTACCACCCGCACGGCAAGGAAATTGGTACCATGCTGATTCGACGCCGGCCTTCTGCTGCCGACGATCCTTTGTTCGATGCGTTGCCGGATGAATTTTGGGCGCACACCACCCACTCGCAATCGGTGCTGCAACTGCCTGTGGGGGCGCTCCTCCTGGCGGAAAACGATTTTGAACCTTGTCATGCTTTCCGGATCGGCCCCTGTGCCTGGGGGGTTCAGTTTCACCCGGAGTATGATGCGGCGATCATGCGCTCTTATATTGAAGAGCAAGCTGAGGAGCTGACCGCGGCAGGTCGGCAGGTCGATGCCATACTGGCAACGGTCAGGGATACCCCGGTTGCAGCAGATCTGTTCCGCCGCTTTACCCGGTATATTGAAGGGCAACTAACCAACTGAACCGGGCATGCCGCGCAGATGAATGCTCTGCTCTTCCGGTGCCGACGCGAGAAAAATGATCAGGCCGCCTTGATGCTGGCCCAGGCGTTTTCGAAAATCTGCTCGGCCATATCACACAGGGGCTGTTCCAGCTGGCCATTCAGGCGCAGTTCCACTGCCTGGAGAATAACTCCGCAGTAGGCGGCAGCACAGAGGGAATGATTGCCGGGGCGCAACTCTCCCGAAGCAATGCCATTGTCGATGATTTTTTCAAGGCGATGAAACACCGCCGTATTGTAAAAGGACAACGCTCCCGGATAATAGCCCTGGCGAATGGACAGCAGATACTCCATCATTTCCGGGTCATCTTCGGTGATTTCGAAAATCAGTTCGGCAATGTCGGCCAGAATCTCGCGGGCGCAGCAGGTCTTCAGCGGCCGTTCATCGAATTTTTGGAAGAGCCGGTCGAGGAACTCTTTTGAGGCCTGCTGATAAACGGCGGTGGCCAGTTTTTCCTTATTGCCGAAATGCAGGTAAATAGCCCCGACACTGACTCCGGAAGCTTTGACGATATCCGGGATCGAGACGGCATGAAAGCCTTTTTCCAGAAAAAGTTTTCGTGCGGTGCGCAAAACCAAGTCCATTTTTCCGCTCGGATTGATGCTTCTTTTTTTTACTTTTTGACTCATTTTCATATACCGTTTCTCAAAATGAAAGACTTCTTGGTGCTGTATAGTAGATCCATTTCCCTATACCCCCCCCTGTTTTTGGGGAAAACGCCAACAAAACCCAGGGAGAACATTCTTTCTTTGCAAAATATGAGCCGGGGAAAATAGCTGGAAAGATTTTCTATTGGGAAAAGCGACCTGCGGTCTGAAAGGGGGCAATGGCCGCCTTGTCGGCGGTTAACAGGTCGTCTGCTGAGTCAGTTAAGTCGTGGGGGGATTTTAAGCTCGCGGGAAGGACTCGGTACAGAGTCCTTCCCGCGAGCTGGTCCTGATGTTAGACGATTTCGTCCTGGATTCTGTTATCAAAAACGCGTTGGCTCTTTTTTTCCGAACGTGGTAGCTGACCGTAGTCGGTTAGTTCGATATCCGCGGAAACCAGCAGTTGTTTCTTGATCTGGTGACCGATTTCATGCATCAGCTCCGGCGAACGTTGCTCTGCGACTCCTTCCCCGCGTTCCACGAGCAGGCGCATGTGATCGCGTCCCGCTTCATCCCGGGTCAAATGGATCTGGTACTCCGAACCGATCCCGGGAACCGTCGAAAGGATGGTGTCGACACTGCTTGGATAGATATTAACCCCACGGAACTTGATGGTGTCGTCGCTACGCCCTTTGATGCGTGAATGACGGGGGAGGATACTGCCGCAACTGCAATTGCCGGGGATAATCCGGGTGATATCATGGGTTCGGTAGCGGATCAGCGGCACCGCCTCCTTACACAGGGTGGTGACGACCATCTCCCCCCATTCCCCGTCCGGAACCGGCTGCAGGGTCTCCGGGTCAAGGACTTCCAGCAGGTAATAATCCCCCCAGTAATGAATACAGTCATGCTCGCTGCATTCGATGCCGGTGCCTGGTCCGTACAGTTCGGTGAGCCCGGTAATGTCGAACAGCTCGGCGCCGCCGAACAGTTCGGAAATCTTTTTGCGCATGGAGCGGCTGGAGCGTTCCGAACCGTAGATAATTTTCTTAATCGCAATTTTGTCGGCAATGCCGCGCTTGTGAATCTCCTCTGCCATGAGCAGGGCCATGGATGCGGTTGAGCAGAACACCGTCGACTGGAAATCAAGCAGAAACTGAATCTGCATATCGATGTTCCCCGGACCGATGGGGACGGCTAGGGCGCCGATTTTTTCACAGCCTAGCTGAAAGCCCATTCCCGCGGTCCAGACGCCGTAGCCGACGGCGACCTGAACCCGGTCCAGGGGGGTGACTCCGGCCATCTGGTAGCAGCGGGCAAAGAAATCGGTCCAGTCGTCGAGATCCTTCTGGGTATAGCAAAGGACCTTGCGTTTGCCGGTGGTTCCGGATGAGGCATGGACGCGGACGATCTGCTCGTAAGGCACGGCGCGCAACGGAAACGGATAGCCGTCGCGTAGATCATCGGCACAAGTAAACGGCAGCCGGCGCAGGTCGTCCAGGGACTGCACCGATTCCGGGCTGACCCCGGCGGCTTCGAGTTTCTGGCGGTAGACGGCAGAGCCTTCGTAAGCATGGCGCACCGTCCATTGCAGCCCTTTGAGCTGATGTTCTTTCAGTTCGTCAACAGAAGAAAAAGCGGGCATGAAATTCTGCTTAAGCATATCGGGTTTCTCCAAACGGATATTGGTCAGTCCGGCAGCTCCCAGGCGGCTGGCAGCTGGGTTGGCTGCGCTGGCTGCACCCAGGAAGGTCGAACGGAGGATCGGGTCATTGAGCAGGTGCGCACTTTGCCCCTGCTCGACAATTTTGCCGTTGGCCAGCAGATAGGCCCGGTCCGAGGCGGACAGAGCTCGGGCCGCATTCTGTTCCACCAGCAGGATGGTGGTGCCGGCCCGCGCCAGCTGGCGCACGATGGCGAAAATTTCGTCGGTAATCAGCGGCGCCAGGCCCAGACTCGGCTCATCCAGCAGGAGCAGGTCCGGTTTGGCCATCAGCGCCCGGCCCATGGCGAGCATCTGCTGTTCGCCGCCGGAGAGAGTCCCGGCCGCTTGCTTTTGCCGTTCGGCCAATTTGGGAAAGCGCTGAAAGACTTCGGCGATGCGCTCGGCGGCCACGCTTTTGGATAGTTTCAGGGGGATCGCTCCAAGGCGCAGGTTTTCCAGCACATCGAGATGGCCGAAGACCTCCCGCCCTTCCGGCGACAGGGCCAGGCCCATGCGGACCATTTTGGCCGGGCTGCTGCCGGTCACGTCCTTGCCGTTCAAGGTGATATTCCCCCGAGTCGGCTTGACCAGTCCCATCAGGCATTTGAGCAAGGTGCTCTTGCCGGCCCCGTTGGCACCAACCAGGGCGATGGTTTCGCCCCTCGCAACCTCTAGGTCGACCCCGAAGAGCGCCTGGGCAGCACCATAATGAGCGGTAAGATTGGATATTTTCAGCATGGTTGTCGGTTCTCGTTCGGTTTGCGGGCCTGCCCTGTCAAGCAGGGCGGGCCGATGATCAGCGGTTCATTTACGGGCTGGCAAAGGTCCGGCCCGATTTGATCAGGCAGCTGCCGGTTAAGCGGTTGCCTCCAGCCGGCCCAGATAGGCTTCCAGAACCAGCGGGTTGCGCCGGACCTGGTCCGGCGTACCCGTAGCGATACAGCGCCCGCTGTCAAGCACCACGACCTGGTCGGCGATCTCCATGACCAGCTCCATATCATGTTCCACCAGCAGCATGGTGTGCCCTTTGCCGCGCAGCAGGCGTAACTGCTCGCCGACTGCCGCGGTTTCCTGCGCATTCAGGCCGGCAACCGGTTCATCCAGCAGTAGCAGGTGGGGATTGCCGACCGTGGCCCGCGCCAGTTCCAGACGTTTCTTGTCGCCATAAGCCAGCACCCCGGCTGGCCAGTTGGCCTTGTCAGCCAGTTGAAAACGATCCAGCGCTTCCAGCGCCCGGAGTTTGAGGCGGCGTTCGCGGTGTCTTAAATAGGGTAAGCGCAACATGGCCATGACCATGGAATGGCCGGCCTCGCAGGTCAATCCGGCGAGGACATTATCGAGCACGCTCAGCCGGGGAAAAATCTTCAGGTTCTGGAAGGTCCGACCGATTCCGGCCCGGCTGATGGCATGGGGCGGCATTCCGGCCAGTTCGAGATCGCGAAAGCGCAGCGAACCGCTGGTCGGGGCAAGCACCCCGGTTATGCAGTTGATCAGGGTGCTTTTTCCAGCACCATTGGGGCCGATCAGAGCCGTGAGCTGGCCGGTGCGGATCTCGAAGGAGACCTCGCTCAACGCGGGCAGGCCGCCGAAGGACTTGCTAACATTATTCAGCTTGAGCATGTTTGTGCCTCCGCAGTGCCAGTCTGACCTTGATCATATCGATGAGGCCGGTGACCAGCCCCTGGGGCAGGAACATCAGCACCAGAACCAGGATACCCCCGTGGACCAGATCCTTGTAGTTATCGAACAGATCCATCCATTCGGGCAGCATGGTCATGACTGCGGCACCGAACAGTGACCCCCAAATCGAACCCATGCCGCCAACGACGACCATGATGGCAAAATCGGTGGCCGCAAAAATATCAAAGGAATCCGGGCTGATAAAGGCATAAGTGTGGGCATAGAGGCTGCCGGCCAGCGAGGCCAGCAGCGCGGACAGGACAAACACCTTGACCTTAGTGGCGCGGGTATCGACACCCAGGGCCGCGGCTGCCGTCTCATCCCCGGCCAGGGCTGCCATGCCCCGGCCGACTCCGCTGCGCACCAGATTGAGGCAGAGCAGCAGACAGACCATGGCGACGGTCCAGATCAAATAATGGAGGCGGACCTCGTCATCGAAGACAAAGGACCCGATGGCCAGATAGGGGATGCCGTAGAAGCCGCTCGGCCCGCCGGTCACCGCATCCCACTGGAGTAGGATAATATGAAAAACGAAGTTCAGGCCAAGGGTGGCCATGGCCAGATAGTGACCGGAGAGGCGCAGCGCCGGAATCCCGACCACCAGAGCGACCAGTGCCACCAGTACCGCGACCAGCAGCATGGCCGGCCAGGGTGGCATTCCGAGGGTGACCGTGGCAATGGCCGAACCGTAGGCACCAAGGCCGAAAAAAGCGGCATGGCCAAGGGATATCTGCCCGGCATAGCCGATGAACAGGTTCAAGCCGAGCACGACAATGGCGTTGATGGCGATGAGATTGGTCAGGCCCAGGGTATAGGGGTTGTTTTCAACCAGCGGAAACAGCACCAGTGCCAGGGACAAGCCGATAACGGTCAGCCCGGTACGATGCAGGTAGAGGAAATAGAAAAATTTCTGTTTGCCGGTCATGGTTGTTCCTGGTCTGGTTCGTTGTGCCAACGCTGCAATCTTTTGTGCAGCGGCTTGCCAAAGGAGCGCTGCCGGAACTGCTCAGCTGGTCAGCCCCTTCTGAAATGCCTGCAGGTTCTGCTCGACAAAGCGTTGCGGGGCCAGTTTGCGGATGGCCGCTGCGCATTCTTCCGCGCTGCAGAAGATTGCCTGCTCCCGGACCGCCCGGCCAAGCAGGATCAGGTTCAAGAGCACCGCATTGCCGAGTTCACGGGCCAGTTTGGCAGCGTCAAGACGGATTCCTTCCCCGGTTTGTTCAGAGTTCAGGAGGATGGTGCCGGTGCTTTTCAGCAAAGTCCGGTGCACCGTCAGGTTGTCGTCCCAGAGCAGCAGCCCGAGGTCGCCCTGCCCGGTGCGGATCAGCGGGCTGGCGAAGTTGCCGACCTTGATGGTCGACAATACCGTGCCGCCACGCTGGGCCATGCCGTGGGTCTCTGCGGTCAGTACCGGCAGGCCGCGGTCGACGGCGACCTGGGCGATTACCCGGGTCAGAAACAGGACCCCCTGGCCGCCGATACCGCTGACGATGATCTGCTGTTTCATGATTTGGCCTCCTTGACAATGGCATTGACCGGGCAGACCGGAATGCAGCAGCCGCAACCGACGCAACGGTCTTGGTCGACCAGGGCCAGCTTACGCTCCGCATCCAACGACAACGCCGGGCATTCAAAGGCGCCGACGCATTTGCCGCAGCCGATGCAGCTGTCCAGGATGCGGATGGTTGCCGTCTCCTGCCCCTTGCGCACAGTCGGGTCCATAAGGCAGCCATGGCGCGAGATGATAACGGCGACGCCCCCTTCCGGGCTGCGGATATAAGCATCCGCCTGGTTGAGGAGCTGCTCGAAACGGTCGTTATCGTAAGGGTCGCAGCATTCGATGAAGTCGACGCCGCTCGCCTTGACCAGCGGTTCGATGGCAATGGCCCGGGTCGGCCGCCCCCCGGCCGCAATACCCATATGCGGAACCGGTTGCCCGCCGGTCATGGCCGTGGTGGCATTATCCAGAATGACAACGATCATGCGGGTCTGTTGAATGACCGCGTTGATCAGGGCCGGAATCCCCGAATGGAAGAAGGTCGAATCGCCGATACTGACGACAATGGTCGGAAAATCGCTGGTGTCCTGGCGGTAGGACTGGAAAAAACCCGCCCCCTGGCTGATGCAGGCCCCCATGCAGTGGACGGTGTTGACCGCACCGAGGTTCATGCCCAGGGTGTAGCAACCGATATCGGATGGGAAAATGCCCTTGGGGAAACATTTCTTGATACTGTAAAAAGCTGCACGGTGCGGGCAGCCGGGGCACAGCGAGGGTCTCTGCCCACGGCGTTCCAGGGGCTGCTCGGCCGGGGGCGGCAGTTCCAAGAACGCGGCCAGGGCCGTATAGATGACATCGGGGCTGAGTTCGCCTTCGCGCGGGACCGCGCCGGTCTGCTTCCCGTCGGCGCCCGGATGGTCGAGCTGCAGTTCGATCACCGGGTAGGTTTCCTCAAGGATCAGGATGCGCTCATAGTCATCTTCCAGCCGGCTTTTAAACTCCGGGTTGAGGGGGTAGGGCATGACCACCTGGTACAGGTCAATCCGCCCGGCCAGGCCGAGTTCTTCCAACAGGTCGACCAGATGGGCGTAGACGATCCCGGCCGCAACCAGTGCGGTACGGCCATAACTGCCGTCACCGGCCGTCAGCCGTGGCTGCCAGTCCGGCTCACAGGCGATTTTGGCCAGGTTGTCATTGAGCTTACGGTGCAGGGCCGGTAAAAAGGCCGGGGTTGCCGCCCAGCGGGCCGGATCTTTTTTAAAATCAGCGTGACGGCGGAGTTCCAGCGGTTGGCCCAGGGCAACGTTCTGGCGCGAGTGACAGATCCGCGTGGTCGGGCGCAGGACGATATTCATTTCATACTTTTCCGACAGCTCGAAGGCCGCACCGATCAACTGTTTGGCTTCGGCCGGACTGGCTGGATCGATGACCGGCACCCGTCCCTGCAGGCAGAACAGCCGGGTGTCCTGCTCGTTCTGGGAACTGTGCGGGCCGGGGTCGTCGGCGACCACGGTGAGCATTCCCCCCTTGACCCCCAGATAGGCGGTGCGCATGAACGGGTCGGCGGCGACATTGAGGCCGACCTGCTTCATCATCGCGACTGATCGCTTGCCGGTATAGCTGGCCGCGAGGGCGACTTCAAAGGCAATTTTCTCGTTGACCGACCATTCGATATGAAGTGGTTCTACGGCTTGTTGCTGCCGGTCGATTACCGCCTGGAGGATTTCCGTCGACGGTGTGCCGGGGTAAGCGGCGGCAACCTGGCAGCCGGCCTCGATCAGGCCGAGGCCGATGGCCTCGTTCCCCATTAACAGTTCGATCTGTTTTTTTTCATCCATAAAAATTATTCCTTACCGAGCAATCCGGTCGGTTTGACAAACAGCACCAGGACCAGGACAACAAAAGCAACCACGTCTTTATAGGCGCTTGAAAAATAACCTGACGACAGGGATTCGAGCAGTCCCAGGCCGAGCCCGCCGAGTACGGCCCCGGGAAACGAACCGAAACCGCCGAGAATCGCTGCGGCAAAGCCCTTGAGACCGAGCAGTACGCCGACATCATAACTCAGGGTGGTGATCGGGGTGACCAGCACCCCGGCCAGGCCGCCGAGGGCTCCGGCAATGGCATAGCTGGTCAGACGGACCCGCCCGGCGGGGATTCCGACAATGGCCGCCGCCTTCGGATTGGAGGCTACGGCCCGCATCGACAGTCCCAGCGGGGTGCGGTAAAAGAACCAGGTCAGCAGGGCGATGGCGATGACCGTCAGCAGCAGAATCCAGAGCGCCTGCGGCAGTACGCTGGCACCGAAAATTTCCACCGGGACATCCGGGGTGAGGGGCGGCAGGGCCATGCGGTTCTTCCCCCAGACCAGCTTGATCACCCCGCGCAGGATGATCGACAGGCCGACGGTCAGAAAAACCAGCACCATGTGATTCTCGGAGCGCGCCGGACGCAGCCCGAAGCGCTCGATCAGCATGGCAAACAGGGCCACTCCGGCCACCGCCAGCAGCAGACCGGGAATCACCGGCAGGCCGACGCCGAACAGGGCTGAAAACATCAGCATGCCGCCCAGGGTGACAAAATCGACCTGAATGAAATTGAGAATCCCCATGGTGTTGTTGACCACGCAGAATCCCAGGGCAATCAGGGCGTAAATGGCGCCGTTAGTCAGTCCGGAGAAAATGAATTGCAGAAAATCGGTCAAGTGGCAGCTCCGCTGCGGGCGGGGCAACCCCACCGAAAGCAAAACAGTTCAAAGGCGTCAGATTAGGTCAGCAACGAACGCAGGTCAAGTCCTGAAAATCATTGCCTCCGGCGCCCTGGCCGGGCGGGAGCGAGCGCTCAGATCAGCAGCATGCGGTCGGAGACAAAGTCCTCGCCACGCACCCGGTAAAATTGTTCAAGCAGATCTTCCACCTGCATCGCCTGTTTGGCGGGGCCGCTGATATCCAGAATGATTCGTCCGCCATGCAGCATGATCAGGCGGTTGCCGAGTTGGAGGGCCTGACGCATGTTGTGAGTCACCATCAGGGCAGTGAGCTGCTGCTCGTTGATCAGCCGGCGGGTGAGTTCCAGCACCTGCTGGGCGGTTTTCGGATCCAGGGCCGCGGTGTGTTCGTCGAGCAGCAGAACTTGCGGTTTGACCAGGGTCGCCATGAGCAGGGTCAAAGCTTGGCGCTGGCCACCGGAGAGCAGGCCGACGCGATCTTTGAGGCGGTCTTCGAGGCCCAGGCCGAGTTGGGCCAGCTGGCTGCGGAACAGGGTGCGGTCGCTTTGGCGAACCCCTTTGCCGAGGCCGTGACTGCTGCCGCGGCGGTTGGCCAGGGCCAGGTTCTGCTCAATGGCCAGCGGGCCGCAGGTGCCGAGCAGGGGATCCTGAAAGACCCGGCTGATCAACAGGGCCCGGCGATGTTCGGGCCAGCGGGTGACGTCCTGACCGGCAATGCTGATCCGGCCGCTGTCGATGCTCTGGCTGCCGGCCAGGCAGTTGAGCAGGGTACTTTTGCCGGCACCGTTGGAACCGATGACGGTGATGAAGTCCCCCTCTTTAATGCTCAGGTTGAGAGCGCTCAGGGCCTTGACTTCATTGACACTGTGGCGATGGAATATTTTGTCCAGTGCGGTTATTTCGATCATCGCCTCAGCACCTTTCTGCGCAGCCTGGGCAGGGTCAGAGCAAACACGACCAGCAGGGCGGTCAACAGGTTGAGGTCACTCGGGGTAAAGGAAAACCGCCCGAGTTTGAGGCTGAGGGCCAGGGCGATGGCCAGCCGGTAGGCCAGGGAGCCGAGCAGGGCTGCAAACAGGGCACGACTGATAGTGCGGCAGCCGAACAGGGTCTCGCCGACAATGACCGAAGCCAGCCCGGCAACAATGGTGCCGACCCCCATGTTGACATCGGCGGCGCCCTGGCTTTGACAGAGCAATGCGCCGCTGACCGCGGCCAGGCCGTTGGAGAGGCCGACGGTCAGGATAATGATGCGGTCGGTGTTGACCCCCTGGCTGGTGATCATTTGCGGGTTGGCACCGGTCGCCTGCATGGCCAGCCCGAAAGCGGTGTGCAGCAGCCAGAGCAGCACCAGCAGGGCCGCGCCGGACATGAGCCCGAACAGCAGGGGAGCGGCATTGAACATGCCGATTCCAGCGCTGGTCAGCGGATCGAGGATGGTGGGTTTGCCAAGCAGGGTCATGTTGGGTCGGCCCATGATCCGTAAGTTGACGGAATACAGGGCGATCATGGTCAGGATGGAGGCGAGCAGATGAAGAATACCGAACTTGGTGTTCAGCACGCCCGTGACCATCCCGGCCACAAAGCCCGCCGCCAAAGCGAACAGCAGGGACAAAAACGGGTTGCAGCCTGCACTGATGGCCACGGCCGAAACCGCGGCGCCAAGGGGCAGGCTGCCATCGACAGTCAAATCCGGGAAATCGAGAACCCGGAAGGTCAGATAGACACCGAGCACCAGGAACCCGTAGGCAAACCCCTGCTCAAGGGCTCCCATAAAAGCGAAATAGGTCATCGGCGTCGTCTACTGAATAATTTTGTCAGCCTTCTGCAGCAGGGCCGGGGGGATCTCCAGCCCCATTTTGGCTGCAGAACCGGGATTGATATAGATCTGAAATTCGCGCAGGGTCTCCACCGGCATGTCGGCGGGGCGGGCGCCTTGCAGTATGCGGCCGACCATCTCGC
The DNA here is from genome assembly GCA_963668145.2 of Geopsychrobacteraceae bacterium. Taxonomy (GTDB): domain Bacteria; phylum Desulfobacterota; class Desulfuromonadia; order Desulfuromonadales; family Geopsychrobacteraceae; genus Seleniibacterium. The sequence continues at coordinate 224,548 of CAXXJU010000010.1, read as the reverse complement.
CGGTCTGTCGACCCATCCGGTAATAGTCAACGGCCAGGGCGGCCACGGCACCCCGTCCGACCGAGTCGGTATCCGCTGCAAAAATCGGTAATTTAGCCTGATAGCCGACCTGGGTGATGGCTTCAAAGGCGGACACCACGGTGTTGTCGGTGGGGATATAGACCGCCTGGGCTCGGCCGATCAGGCTTTTGGCTGCCTGAAAGACCCCGGCCGAGTTGCTGACCGTGGCTTCTTCGACGCTGATCCCCTTTTTCGCGGCCTGTTCTTTGAGCACCCGCACCAGGGTCAGGGAGTTCGCCTCCCCGGAGTTATAGATAACCCCGAGGCTGTGCAGCTCGCGCAGGAATTGCTGAATCAGCTCAAGCTGCCGGTCGATGGGGCTCATGTCCGTGGTCCCGGTGACGTTGCCGCCGGGCTTGTCCAGGTTCTTGACCAGCCCGGCCCCGACCGGGTCGGTAACCGCTGCAAAGACGATGGGGATGGACCGGATCGCCTGGGCACAGGCCTGAGCCGTCGGCGTGGCGATGCCGACCACGACATCCGGCTGCTCGCCGAGGATCTGTTTGGCGATCAGGTTGGCGGTGGCGATATTGCCCTGGGCGATATGGTCGTTGTAGGCGACTGACAATCCTTGCGCGGCCAATTGGTCTTTAACACCCTGGCGCAGTGCGTCGAGGGCGGGATGCTCGACAATCTGGTTGAACGATACTGTATAGTCCGCCGCCAGTGCCGGTCCATTGGCCACCAGGCTGACAACGAAACAGAACAGGAACGCCGAGATTCTTTTCATGAACCAGCTCCTTTGTGCTATGAAAATGCTGCTGAGGCGCTTAATCTAACGTCTGCTGCCGAGGCGGGTCAAGATTTGCTTTGCACTGCCGACAGGAATGATCTTTGGGGAAAGAGCTACTGGAAATACTTTACCGAGACGAGCACCTGGTTGCCATTAACAAGCCGACCGGACTGCTGGTTCACCGCAGTTCCATCGACCGCCGGGAAACCCGTTTTGCCGTGCAACTGCTGCGCAATCAGCTCGGCCAGCGCGTCTACCCGGTCCATCGCCTGGACAAACCGACTTCCGGGGTGTTGCTGTTTGCCCTGTCCGGTGAGATGGCCGGCCGTCTGGCCCGGAATTTTGCCGACCAGTTGGTCAAAAAACGCTACCTGGCTGTGGTCAGGGGGTGGCCGGAGGAGCGAGGCGAAATCAATTATCCGCTGGTCGACGGGCCGGAGTGGGGTCGCCAGAGCGCACCTGAAACCCCGCGCCCGGCCGTGACCCTATACCGGACTCTGGCCCGTAGCGAAGTTCCTTTTGCGGTCGGCCGCTACCCGCAGAGCCGCTATTCCCTGTTGGAGACCTTTCCGCAGACTGGCCGGCGGCACCAGATTCGGCGCCATTTCAAGCATATCTTTCATCCGCTCATCGGCGATACCCGCTACGGTGAGGGTCGCCATAATCGCCTGTTTCGCGATCATTTCGCTGCTGAGCGGCTGCTCCTGCATGCGCTGGAACTGGTCTGCAATCATCCGTGCAGCGGCGATCGTCTGACCATCACGGCACCTTTGCCCGCAGATTTTCAGCAGACCCTGGTGTTGGCCGGGTTGAGCCATGGCCTGGCGATGGAGCGGACCGCAGCGGAAGGGGCGGTTTAGCAGGCGTTGAGAAACAGCCTGGCGAGCCCATGGCTGGGCTTTTTCAACGCCTGATTAAGGCTGGGCTTGAGGATCTGGGAAACGGCTGATACGGTTTCGGGAAGAGAGCTGCCGCAGTGAGAGCAGGGTGTGAACGAGCAGAGTGCCGACAATCAGCAGGCCGGCGATAACGGTTTTGATATGCGGAATTTCATTGAGGGCCAGCCAGACCCAGATTGGGCCGACCACGGTTTCGGTGAGCAGAATCAGACTGACTTCAGGCGCCTGCAGGCGGCGTGGGCCAAGGGTGATCAGGCCGAAGGAGATCGGCAGGACCAGGCAACCGAGCAGTGCCAGGAAGCCGGCATCCGCTGCACTGACGGCGAGAGGCTGGGCACCCAGGAGCCAGACGATCGGCACGGTGCAGAGATTGCCGAGGGCATTGGCCGGGATCATGTTGACGCTCTTGCCGCTCCGGATAATAACGATGTTGCTGGCCCACATGGTGGTTGCCCCAAGGGCCAGCAGGTCGCCGAACAGCAGCCCGCTGTGCAGGCTTCCGGAAAAAATCAACAGAATGCCGCCAAAACAGATGGTGATGGCGATTTTGGTGCGCAGGGGGATTTTTTCTTTCAGAAACATGCTGCTCAACAAACTGCTGATCACCGGAGTCGCCGCCAGGATGATCAGGGTATTGGCGGCGGTGGTCTGCTTCAGGGCGTTGACGAAGAGCAGTGAACCGAGGGTGATGGCCAGGCTGGAGAGCAGCCCGGTCCGGCCGATGGCTTTGACCGTCGGGATAAATTGCCGACGGTAGCGCAGCAGCAGAAAGAGCGACAGCATGGTGCTGGTCAGCAGGCAGCGCCAGAACAGCAGGGTCCAGATATCGGCCTGAATCAGCCGCACCAGGAGTGCATCCGGACTGAGAATCAGCACGGCGGTAAATGTCAGCAGCAGGCCTTTGAGATGCTCCGAATCGTTCATGGAGAATTGATCTCACAGGCCGAATGGGAAAGCAAGGGAATAGCGGCCGCTTGCTTTGCGCATGAAACGAAAAATTTTCCAGGAGGAAAGCAATGGCAATTTCCGGCAGCCCCAAGAAGATGGCAGAGGATATCGCCGGTGGGTTTTTCAGCCTCTCTCCGCCGGTTCTGAAAAAATATACTCCCGCCGATCTGAAAGTGATTCTGAACAATTTACAACTGGTCCAGCGGGAAATCCGCCAAACCCAGGTCCCCCTGGAGGACGTTCAGCAGGTCAAGGCCAAGAATATGCGTCTGTCACGGATGAATCAGGCCGAAATGGTGCTGCGCAGCTACTGTAAGAAAAAGCGTATTCCCCTCTGAACAGCTCGGGAGGGTCAGGCTTTTGGTTCCTGCTTAAGCCAGTGGGAAAATTCCTGTTCAGCCTGTTCTGCATCGCCAAAATTCAGCTCCAGCAGGCGGCGCAGGTGGGCCATGCTCTCGGCGTCTTCCGCAACGAACAGAAAACCGTAAAAATCGCCTCGTTGATGAATCAATTCGGCCTCAAATTCCATCCTGATTGCGGAGTCGGGCAAAAAGATCTTTAGTGTCGCCCGGGTTTCCACCGGCAGCGGGATCGCCTGTGCTGATTTGAACAATGCACCCTGAAGAGCCAGGTCGACCAGTTCACAGGAGTAGCTGTTTGCGCCGACATCAATATGTGCTTCGGTTCGAAATCCGATCCGTCGATAATTCCTCTGTTCAGACATTAGTGATCTCCTTTGGCAGGATGAGTTCCCTGCCGGCTGCCAAGCTCATGCCGATCTTGTGATGGTTGTCGCAGCCAAATCGGATTCATGTCAGTTCTTGCAGACCTGAACGTTTTTTCCCATTCTAACAGGATTTTGGGTTTTTTCTCTGCTGAAGGGGCGGAAGTGAAGCCGGGAACCACTAAAATAAGGAATTCCTGCTTGCGATTGCCCAGTTGACAAGGGTACATTGTCTTAGTATCCCTTAAACTGGTCTGAATTTGCCGTTCCGGACCGAAACTTAGCAAAGGGTTGAGGCTTTTTTATGTTTAATTCCATGAAATATCTTCGCAGGGTCCTGATTGCTCTTTTAATCGTAGCGTTGCCGCTGAGTGCCTGGAGCAAAGAGGTCGATCCCTTCGATAGTAACCGGGCCCGGTTGCTGGGGCACATGTTGCAGCAGCAGCTCAGCAGTAAACATTACAGCCAGAAGCCGATGGATGACGCCTTGTCCGAAGCGGCCTTCGATCTTTATCTGAAACAGCTCGATTTTCAAAAGCGCTTCCTGTTGCAGAAGGATGTCGCGGAGCTGACCGAATACCGGGATCAGATTGATGATGCGATCCGTCGCGGGCGCCTTGAGTTGCCCATCAAAGGCCGTGAACTTCTCAATCAGCGGATCACTCAAGTCTCCGCTATGCTTGAAGAGTTGCTGAAACAGAAGATTGATCCGACGATCAAAGAAAGTATTGAGAGTGATCCTAAGAAACTGGACTTTGCCGCGGATTTGACAGAATTGCGAAATCGCTGGCGGAAAGTTCTCAAGTTTCAGATTCTCAATCGTTACATCAGCCTGCGGGAAGACGATATCGGTACCGACGATAGCGGCGCGCTATTGCCGGTGGATGAGAAAACCGACCGGGAACTGTTGGAAAAGGCTCGGGAAAAGGTCGGCAAAACCACCCGGAATCTGCTTGACCGGATGTTGGAAGAGTCGTTGCAGGATCATTACGACCGCTATCTCAACGCCATCGCTCGGGCCTACGACCCGCATACCAGCTATATGCCGCCGACCTCCAAGGAGGATTTTGATATCCAGATGAGCGGGTCCCTGGAAGGGATCGGTGCGACCCTGCGCGAAGAAGATGGTTACATCAAAGTGGTGCGGGTGATTCCCGGCAGCGCCGCCGCCAAGCAGGGACAGCTGGAAGCCGATGACATCATTCTCAAGGTGGCCGAAGGGGCCGAAGAACCGGTGGACATTACCGATACCCGGATTCGTGATGCCGTGGCCCTGATTCGGGGGAAAAAGGGGACCGAAGTGCGGCTGACGGTGAAAAAGCCGGACGGCAGACAGCTGATCATCCCGATTATCCGCGATGTGGTGGAAATCGAGGAAACCTTTGTCAAAGGGACAACGATCAGTGACCCGGACGGCAAGGGCAAGGTCGGTTATGTCAAGATTCCATCTTTTTATCGGGATTACAGCGGCAAAACCGATCGCAACGTGACCGATGACCTACGCGATGAGCTGGATAAGCTAAATAAGGAACACATCACCAGTTTGGTCCTCGACCTGCGCAATAACGGCGGCGGGTCCCTTTCCGATGCGGTCAGTGTGACCGGTCTGTTCATTCCAACCGGCCCGGTGGTGCAGATTCGTGACGGGCAGGGGGATATCCGGGTGATGAGCGATGATGATCGTTCGGTCGAATATTCCGGACCGATGATTGTCCTGGTCAACCGCTTCAGCGCATCGGCCTCGGAAATTCTGGCCGGGGCGCTGCAGGATTATGACCGGGCCCTGATCGTCGGCGATGAGCATACCCACGGCAAGGGGACGGTTCAGGCCTTGCTTGATCTCGATCGGTTTGTCAACCTGCGTGGCATGGACAAATACATGCCGTTAGGGGCGATCAAAGTCACCATCCAGAAGTTTTACCGGATCAGCGGGGAATCGACCCAGGAAAAGGGGGTCACTCCTGATGTGATTCTGCCTTCACGGTTGGATGGTCTTGAGAGTGGTGAAAAATATCTGGATAACGCCTTGCCATGGGATCATATCGCACCGGTCAAGTACAGTCTTTGGGTTCCGCCGGTCAACCATCTCGAGCAGTTACGCCAGAAGAGTCATGCCCGCATTGAGCAAAGTAAGGATTTCCAGGAGATTATCAGTGAAACGGACCAGCGCCAAAAAGCGCCGTGAGCACACCCGTCAGTCCTTGTTGTTGAAAGATCTGCTGAGCGAACGCCGCGAATTGCGCCAGGAAGAAAAGAACGGGCCGCATTTCGGGATGATGAGTGAGCCTGAGGGGGATGCGCCGCAGGAGGATCTGGACAAGCAGATTGCCGACGACCCTTACGTCAAAGAAGGGATTCACCTGCTGGACGATATGAAGGGTTTTGCGGGCTGAAGGACTGTTGACCCGGCAGTCCCCTGGCTTGCTCGGCCATGGGAAAGACAAGAAGTGTCTAGAATAATGTCGCGGCCGTTTCTGTGGAAACGGCCGCGCTACGTTTTTTGCCTGTTGGCTATATTCAGTGAAGACCCTGGTAGAGATTGTCAGCCAAGCGCTTCAACAGAACAAAATAGGCGTCTTGGTCCGCCGGCAGGTCTGCCCCCAGAGGATCCAGGATTCCGGTGCGGGTGTCCGTTCCTTCAATAATTGTATTGACCAGCTTTGACTGAAATTGGGGTTCGCTGAAAACACAACGGGCATGGAGGTTTTTGATTTTTTCCCGGATTTCCAGGACTGCTTTTAACCCCCGGTTTGCGTTCCGGAGAGATTGTCACCGAGCCGACCGCATTGAGACCATAGGCGGTTTCAAAGTATTGATAGGCGGCGTGAAAAACGATATAGGGGACGTCTTTGACCGGAGCCAGCTTCCGGACGTCAGTTCGCTATCCAGATTTTTGATTCGTTCGGTGCAGCTGTAGTGGCATTGGCCTGGTATTTATCCTTATGCGCTGGATCGATATCAATCAGGGCGTCTTCGCACAGTGACAACGATCTTTTCGGCCATAGCCGGGCTGAGCCAGATGTGCGGGTCAAAATGCTCCAGGTCTGCTTCGTCGTGATGGTGCCCTGCTTCGTCGTGATGATCATGTTTTTCCCAAGTCCCGCCGCTGCGCGCCGGCAGCAGGTAGGGTTGCAACCGTTGGCTCAATTCCAGCTGCATGGTTGCCGGGCTCAGGCTGGTCCAGGGTTTTTTCGAGAAAGCCTTCCAGTCCCGGGTCCGACCCAGACGATCAGCTGGGCATCAGCCAGGGCTGCGGCTTCGGAAGGGCGCAGGGAGTAGCCGTGGGGCGAGGCGCCCCGCCATTGATCAGTAATTGTGGTTTGCCGACTCCTTGCATAAGGCCGGCAACCAGTGAATAAAGTGGTTTGATGCTGACAACCACCTGTGGCGCAGGCTGTTCGGCTGCGCTGACCGACGAACCGAACAGGCAAATCAGTAAGAGGGGGAAAAGGAATCTCTTCATTGTGTTTCTCCGAGGATTAAGTTAGGATAAGGAATAATTTGAAATGTTATAATATAACATTTAGAAAAGCAAGCCGGAGTTTTCTTTTTATGGCAACACCAAGTCATCACCTGCATTTCATCAGCGACGACCATGATCATCAAAGCTGTATTGCCGCGGCCATGCGCAATGCCGAACAGGTCTGCCAGAACAGCGGGCAACGCTTTACCACGTTGCGCAGGCGGGTTTTCGAACTGGTCTGGCAGCAGCATCGCCCGATCGGGGCCTATGAGGTTCTTGAACAACTGCAGCAGGATGGTCGTGCCGCGCCGCCAACGGTGTATCGGGCCCTCGATTTTCTGCTCGAACTGGGCCTGGTTCATCGCATCGCGTCCCTCAATGCCTACGTCGGCTGCATTCATCCCCACCAGCCCCATGAAGGCCAATTTCTGATCTGCGAGTCCTGTAAGGCGTATGCGGAACTTGACGCTGCGGCGATCACCGCGGCCATCAATCAATGCGCCACGGATTCGGGGTTTGTGGTGCGCCAGCATACCGTGGAGATCATGGGCCTGTGCCCGCGTTGTAAGGAAAACAGGGAAAAATAATGATTAATCAGAATCAGCCGTTGCTCAGTTTGGCCGCAGTCAACTATACCAGCGGCGGGCGACTGTTGCTGGAAAATATCGATCTGCAACTGCAGGCCGGGGAGGTTTTAACGGTGATTGGTCCCAACGGCGCGGGTAAGACGACCCTGTTGCGGGTTGCCCTGGGTCTGTTGCAGCCGCAGCAGGGAACGGTTTACCGGCGGGCGGGGGTCACCATCGGCTATATGCCGCAGCGGTTGCAGCTTGACCCGACCTTTCCTTTGACCGTCAAGCGGTTTCTGGCCACCGCCTGTCGCATAATGACCGCAAACGGGCTCACCGGCTGCTTGGCGAGGTCGGCGCCGAACAGGTCTATGATTCCCCCATGCAGACCCTGTCCGGCGGGGAGTTGCAGCGTGTCCTGCTCGCCCGGGCCCTGGTGCGTGAGCCCGATCTGCTGGTGCTGGATGAACCGGTACAGGGGGTGGATGTCCATGGCCAGGTCGAGCTCTACCAGCTGATCGCCAATATTCGCGATCAGCGCGGCTGTGCCGTGCTGATGGTCTCCCACGATCTGCACCTGGTGATGGCGGCCACGGATCGGGTGCTGTGCCTGAATCGGCATATCTGCTGCAGCGGAACCCCGGAAGCGGTCACCGGGCATCCGGCCTATGCCGAACTGTTCGGCCCGCTGGCGGTCAATCATCTGGCCGTGTATGTTCACGACCGCAATCATCAGCATGACCACTGTGCCCATTGTGACAGGAATCTGAAAATATGAATGAAGACTTTTTTCTGCGCGCCTTGCTCGGTGGGCTTGGAGTGGCCCTGATCGCCGGCCCGTTCGGCTCTTTTGTGGTCTGGCGCAGATTGGCCTACTTCGGGGAGACCCTGGCCCATTCCGCTTTACTCGGGGTGGCTTTGGGCTTTCTTTTCCACCTCAATCCGACAGTTGGCATTATTGTTGTCTGCCAGCTGCTGGCCGTATTGCTTTTTTACAGCCGCCGGCAGCGCCATCTTTCCGGCGATACCCTGCTGGGGATTTTTGCCCACGGAGCACTCTCCCTGGGGCTGGTGGTCCTGGCGTTTATGGAGAATGTCAGGGTCGATCTGATGGCTTATCTGTTTGGTGACATTCTCGCCATCGGCCCAGCCGATCTGGCCTGGATTTTCGGTGCCGGCGGTCTCGCCCTGCTTGGCCTGCTCTGGCTTTGGAAGCCGCTGCTGGCCATCACCATTCATGAAGATCTGGCCCGGGTCGAAGGGATTCCGGTCGACCGGATCAACTGGCTGTTTCTGGCTCTGATCGCCCTGACCGTGGCGGTGATGATGAAGGTGGTTGGGTTGCTGCTGGTGACCTCTCTTCTGATTATTCCGGCGGCCACCGCGCGCCGCTTTGCCGCCGGCCCGGAAGCCATGGCGGTGCTGGCCAGCCTGATCGGTTGTCTGGCGGTCGGCTTCGGCCTCTATGGCTCCTTTCAATGGGATACCCCGACCGGACCGAGTATTGTGGTCGCGGCCTGTCTGCTGTTCATGCTTGGCTTGCTGGTACCGCGGCGCTGGTTACCGGGCAGTGCCGGTTAACTCTCGGCAGGTTTTTGGGCGCAGAAATCAAGTAACTGGTAGAGCATCTCGATGCGCGGCATTTCAACCCCGGCGGCTTTCGCCTGGCGCAGCGGAGTGGCGAAGATCGCCTCCAGCTCCATGGGCCGACCCTGCTCCCGATCAACCAGCATGCTGGGCCGGTAAGGGTTCATTTTTTCGGTGAAGGCGATCAGTCTTTGGCTGAAGTCCTGCGCGTCGATCCGGCTTTTAAGCGGCTGGGCATTGGCGCCGGCGGCAACTTCGAGCATGATTTGCCGGGCCAGCTCCTTGCTCGGCGGGTGGGCCATCAGCTCGGCGGTGTTGCAACGGTGGAGTGCGGCAAGACCGTTAAAGGGGATGTTCCAACCGAGCTTTTCCCAGCGGATCCGGCGCAGGTCCGCCACTGCCCGGCAGGGGACACCGGCAGCATTGAACATGGCGGCCAAGTTGCGGCAGCGCGCGGAAATCTCCCGATCAAATTCACCAAGGTCGATTTTACCTGCGTCAATATGGTGCAGCACCCCCGGTTCGCCACGATTGGTTCCCAGGTAGGCCACCCCGCCGAGGATGCGTTCTGCGCCGAAAGCCGCGGCCAGCAGCTCTTCGTTGCCGAGCCCGTTCTGTAGGGTGAGAATTGCGGTCCGGGACCCGACCAGCGGGGTGACCAGCTCCACCAGCTGATCATTGGCGCCGGTCTTGAGGCCGACGATGACCAGGTCGACCGGGCCGATATCGGCCGCCTGGCGGTAGGCGTTCAGTTGCGGCAGGTGAAAATTGCCGTTGGGCGAATAAACCTGCAGGCCGTTGGCGCGGATGGCATCATAGTCGCGGCGCAGCAGAAAGTGAATATCGCCGCCGTGACGCTGCAGCATGGAACCGTAATAGAGGCCGAGGGCACCTGAGCCGATAATACCGATACGCATGTCGAATTCCTTGTTCCTGATGGTGAGAGGGCTATCCCTTCCGTTGTCCTGTCCCGTGGTATTCAGCAAGGGGGAGCTGGTTGAGGATGGGCTGTTTTCGGTCGCGACGGGGCCTGGAAAAGCGCCGCCTTTGCGGGAAATCCTAGCACAGCCCTGTCAAGCCCCTCCATAAAAAACCCTTTTTCCATATGAATCAAGAAGTTATCCCTGGTGCCCGGAATTGACGGGGGATGCCTTTTGTGATAGTATCAATAGGTCTAGCAAAAGGAGTTTTGTTTTGTTTAAAGTTGGTGATATGGCAGTTTATCCGACCCAGGGGGTTGGAGTGATCGAGGATATCGAGATCCGGGAGTATTCAGGACACAGTCAGAAATTCTATATCCTGAGGATTGTCGACACGGACATGAAAATCATGGTTCCGGTCGGCAATGCCGGTAATGTTGGTTTGCGCCGATTGATCGATCAAAAATTGATCACCGGGGTTTTTGATGCACTGGCCGAGCCGGGTGAAAATGGCAAAATCGCTTCCTGGAGCCGGCGGCAGCGCGAGTACAACGACAAACTGAAAACCGGCGATCTGCTGGAAGTCGCCGAAGTGCTGCGTGATCTTTACCAGATCAGCTCGGAGAAGGAACTTTCCTACGGCGAAAAGAAAGTTCTTGAGCAGGCCCGCAAGCTGCTGGTGACCGAGGTTGCCCTGGCCGAAGGCGCCAAAGAGGATCAGGTCGTTCAACGGTTGGAAAATATCTTCCACTGAACTGCTCGAATATGCGTGAGAAACGGACCGGGCGTCATGCGCCTGGTCCGTTCTGTTTCAGGGCCTAAAACAATTATCCAACCCGAAAAGGTTGTCGATGAAAGCAGCTGTCCTTATTCCGGCGGCGGGGCTGGGTCGCCGAATGGGGGCCTCGATCAGCAAGCAGTACCTGGAGCTGCACGGTAAGCCGCTGCTCGCCCACACCCTGTCCCTGTTTGACTCCCACCCGGCGGTGGAGTCAATCTATCCCATCGTTCCCGCAGAAGATTTTACTTTTTGTCAAGAGCAGATCATCGAACGATTCGGTTTGCGGAAAGTCCGGCGCCTGGTGCAGGGTGGGGCAGAGCGGCAGGATTCTGTCCGCAACGGCCTGGCGGCGCTGCGCGAGGATGGCTATACTGAAGCACGACGGCCGGTTCTGATCCATGACGGGGCGCGACCCTTGTTCAATCCGGCCCAGTTGCCCGCCTTGCTGGAGGTGATCAGGGAGGTTGGCGCCTGCATTCTGGCGGTGCCGGTCAAGGATACCATCAAGCGAGTGGCCGAGGAACTGATTGTCGCCTCGCCGGAGCGTAAATTCCTGTGGCAGGCCCAAACCCCACAGGGATTTTTGTATCCGCTGCTGGAGCAGGCTTTTGCCGAGGCGGATCGGGTCGGTTTCCGTGGGACCGATGACGCTTCCCTGCTGGAGCGCCTGGGGCGGCCGGTGCGGATTGTGGCGGGGGATTACCGCAATATCAAGGTGACAACCCCGGAAGATCTTGTTATTGCAACAGCTTTGCTTGACAGTATGGAGGAGAAATCGGCATGATGCGCATCGGCCATGGTTACGACGTTCATCGCCTGGTCAAGGATCGGCCGCTGATTATCGGCGGGGTCGAGATCGATTTTGAATTCGGCCTGCTCGGTCATTCAGATGCCGATGTCCTGCTGCACGCTATCTGCGATGCCATTCTCGGCGCCCTCGGCCGGGGCGATCTGGGGCGGCATTTCCCGGATAACGATGCCGCCTTTGCGGGCATCGACAGCCGCAAGCTGTTGCGCAATGTCGTTGGCCAGATGGCGGAACTCGGTTACGTTATCGGCAACCTTGATGCCACGGTCATTTGCCAGCGGCCGAAACTGGCCGGATACATCCCGGCGATGGTCGCCACCATAGCCGAAGATTGCCGGGCGGCAACAAGTCGCATCAATGTTAAAGCCACGACCACTGAAAAGCTCGGTTTTTGCGGCCGCGGCGAAGGGATCGCAGCACACTGCGTGGTATTGCTGCAGCACAACAACAAAGGTCAGGCCGCAAAGAGTGCGGCCATTACTGCATAGGAATTGAGGATCTTGCTATGAGCACATCGGAGTTGCCTGTCAGCTCGAACTTTATCCGTACCATCATCACTGAAGATCTGGAGAGTGGCAAGCGGCAGCAGGTGGTGACGCGTTTTCCGCCGGAGCCGAACGGTTACCTGCACATCGGGCATGCCAAGAGTATCTGTATCAACTTCGGGCTGGCCGAGGAATTCAGCGGGCGCTGCCATTTGCGCTTCGATGACACTAATCCGGTCAAGGAAGACGACGAATATGTCGAGGCGATCAAGGATGATGTGCGCTGGCTCGGTTTCGACTGGGGTGAGCACCTGCATTTCGCATCGGATTATTTCGACCAGCTTTATGCCTGGGCGGTTCAGCTGATCAAGGCCGGGCAGGCCTATGTCGACAGCCAGAGCGCCGAAGAGATGCGCAGCAACCGCGGCACCTTGACCGAGCCCGGTAAAGACAGTCCGTACCGGGAGCGCAGTGTCGAAGAGAACCTGGAGCTGTTCGAAAAGATGAAGAACGGCGAGTTCCCGGACGGCAGCCATGTGCTGCGCGCCAAAATCGATATGGCTGCGCCCAACATGAACCTGCGTGATCCGGCCATGTACCGGATTCTGCACGCTCATCATCACCGCACCGGCGACAAATGGTGCATCTATCCGATGTACGATTTCGCCCACGGCCAGGGGGATTCCATCGAAGGGGTGACCCATTCCATCTGTACCCTGGAGTTCGAAGATCACCGCCCCCTCTATGAGTGGTTCATTAAAAGCCTGGCCATTTTTGCGCCGCAACAGATCGAATTTGCTCGCCTCAACCTCAGCTACACGGTGATGAGTAAGCGCAAACTGCTGCAGCTGGTCAGGGAAAATTATGTTTCGGGCTGGGACGATCCGCGTATGCCGACCCTGGTGGGAATGCGTCGGCGTGGCTATCCGGCCGCTGCGGTGCGCAATTTTTGCGAGCGCATCGGGGTCGGCAAGGGGGCCAGCTGGATCGACCTGTCAGTGTTGGAAGACTGCGTCCGCGAACAGCTCAATGAGACTGCTTATCGGCGCATGGCGGTGCTTGACCCGCTGAAAGTCACCATCACCAATTACCCGGCCGAGCGGGTGGAAGACATTCAGTCTCCCAACCATCCACAAAAACCGGAGCTGGGCAATCGGGTGGTGCCATTTACCAACGAACTGTATATCGAGCGGGATGATTTCATGGAGGATCCGCCGAAAAAGTTCTTCCGCCTCGGTCCCGGTCGGGAGGTGCGCTTGCGCAACGCTTATATCATCCGCTGTGACGAAGTGATCAAGGATGAGCAGGGGCAGGTCATTGAGTTGCGCTGCAGCGCCGATCTCGATACGCTGGGTGAAGCACCGGCTGACGGGCGGAAAGTCAAAGGAATTATCCACTGGGTCTCGGCCCGTCATGCCGAGAAGGTTGAGGTTCGGCTCTATGACCGGCTGTTCAGCCAGGAGAACCCGGACAAGGCGGAAAATTATCTGAGCGCCCTCAATCCGCAGTCATTGCAGATCATCCAGGCCTATGCCGAACCGGGCCTGCACGCTGCAGCAGCAGGGGAAACTTTTCAGTTTGAGCGGGTCGGTTATTTCTGCGTTGACAGTCGTGAGTCGCAGGCCGGGAAGCCGGTCTTCAACCGCACCGTGACCTTGCGTGATACCTGGGCCAAGCTCAAGTAAGCGTTGTCATGGGGTACGGCTTGCGGCCCGCAAGGCCGGCTGTACCAGTCTGCAGATGAATAGAATTGCTCGTTTCCGAAGGCTTGATTTGAGCGAGGGAGAGTTTTATGAGTTTACGTGTTTACAACACCATGACCGCCCAAAAAGAAGAGTTTCGTCCGCTGGTTCCCGGCAAGGTCGGAATGTATGTCTGTGGTGTCACCGTATACGATTACTGCCATATCGGCCACGCCCGGGCCAATATTGTCTTTGATGTCATTTATCGATACCTGCAGTTTGCCGGTTTTGAGACCACCTATGTGCGTAACTATACCGATGTTGATGACAAGATCATCAATCGTGCCAACGAACGCCATATCTCCAGCAAGGATCTGGCTGAAGAGTTTATTACCGCTTTTGACCAGGACATGGACGCTCTGGGTTTGCTGCGCCCGACCCATGAACCGCGGGCGACGGAATACATTGCGGAAATTATCGGGATCTGTGAGAAGCTGATCGACAAGGGGCTGGCCTACGCCTCCGGCGGGGACGTTTATTACAGCGTCGACAAATTCCCCAGCTACCTGAAGCTCTCCAAACGCAACATGGAAGAGATGCAGGCCGGCGCCCGCATTGCTCCGGGGGAGCAGAAGCACAACCCCATGGACTTTGCTCTCTGGAAAGCTGCCAAGCCGGGCGAGCCGAGCTGGGAGTCACCCTGGGGGCCGGGACGGCCGGGTTGGCACATCGAATGTTCGGCCATGAGCTCATCCCTGCTTGGGGATACTTTCGATATTCACGGCGGTGGCCGCGACCTGATCTTTCCCCATCATGAAAACGAGATTGCCCAGAGCGAAGGAGCGAGCGGAAAACCATTTGCCAAGTATTGGATTCACAATGGTTTTGTCAACGTCAATCAGGAGAAAATGAGCAAGTCGCTGGGTAACTTTTTTACCATTCGCGACATTCTTCAGACCTACGATCCTGAAGTGGTGCGTTTTTTCATCCTCACTTCCCACTACCGTTCACCCATCGATTTTTCCGACCAGAATTTGCTTGAAGCGCAAACCGGGCTGAGTCGTTTCTACGAAGCTCTCGATCTTGCTGAGACCGTGCTGGCCGCAATCCCCAAAGAGACTGAAAACAGTGACGAAGGGGCGCAACTGGAAGAGAAGTTCCGGGCCGCCATGGATGACGATTTCAACACTGCACTGGCCATCGCCCATCTGTTTGAAGGGGTGCGGACCATGAACCGCCTGATTGCGACCAAGAAGTTCGCCAAAAAAGCCGATCTGGTCGCTCAGGTTCGTGATCTGCAGGCGGCCATCCTGCGCCTGGGGGAAGTTCTGGGCCTGTTCCGTTCCGTTCCTGCCATCTGGCTCGAAAAGGTTCGCATGGCCGGGTTGAGTCGTCTCGAGATCAGGCAGGAAGAAATTGACCAGCTCATTCAGGAACGGCTGACCGCGCGGCAGGAGAAAAATTTTGCCCGCGGCGATGAGATCCGCGATGAACTTGATGCCAGGGGTATCCTCCTGCTCGACACCCGGGAGGGGACGAGCTGGAAATTGAAATAAGCGTAGAAATTTTGAACATCGAATAGGAACCTGAGTGCCCCGTCAGTTGTTTTTGTCGGGGCATTTTTGTTTCGCTGAACAGCCTAACCAATGGCCAAGCTGGAGGCGATGCCGTAAGGCCTATCGAAACGGGGGAATTTACAACGCTAGGCGAAACCGGGAGTGGTGATACCCAGACCACCTTGCTGCCCGCGATCGCCCGCAGTACGGAAGATCTCCAACGCTCGCGGTTGGCCGGACGGTGTGACCGCCCTGCTCGCCGACCTGGGCAGGATGACCAAGGTTAGCAGGGTGTGAATTTTCCACGATTATACCTTCAAGTTGGTCGCCCGCATCTATCTGCTGGCCGATGCCGCTTTTTACAACGTTAAAAATTCCGGTCGGGATCAAGTGGTGGTGGCCGCTTGAGCTGAAGTGAAAAATCATCCGCTGAGGAGCAACCCGGAGCGCTCAACGAACGAGGCACTCCGGGTTTGAACATTCTGCTTTGTTTAACTGTTCTGCAATAAATGCTTTTCACCATAATACAAGATGACCATGGCGGCGAGCAGGAACAGCCCGCCGAGCATTCCGGTCGGAGCCAGCCGTTCGCCAAACATAAACCAGGACAAGATTGTCGCCGTCAATGGTTCGAGCAGGGTCAGGATCGAAGCACTGGCCGCCCTGATGCTGCGCATGCCGGTGAAAAACAATAGGTAGGCAACGGCGGTCGGCACCAGGCCAATGTAGCAGATGACTTCCCAGATTCTGGACGTGTAGGTGACCGCTGCCAGGTTGGCTGCGGCAAAGGGAAGCAGCAACAAGGCCCCAATGCCAAAGGCGACAGTGGTCGACAAAATTGCATGGCAGGAGCGGGCAAGATGTCGGCTAATAATGGTGACAATCGCGTAGCCGGTGGCTGAGCCCAGGGATAGGGCCACACCGAGGGGCAGACTGCCTTGAATCGGGACATTGCCGGGACGGCCCACCAGCAGAACGATGCCGATGACTGCAGCGCTCAGAGAGAGCAAGGTTGCTCTGGTCAATCGTTCCCGCAAAACGACAACGGAAATAACCGCCACCAGGACCGGCGCGGTGCAGAGAGTAATCAGCGTTGCAACCGCCACGCCGATTTGGCTGATGGCGGCGAAAAAGAAAACTTGATAAAGGGCCAGCAAGATGCCGACCAGACCCATTTGCAGATAGTGCCGGACGGGCAGTCGGCAGTCCTTGCCGACGATTTTCCAGCACAGCAACGCAACAAACGGAAAGCCGCAAGCCAGGCGGTAAAAACCGACAGATACGGCCGACAGTTCAGATTGCCGGTAAATGGTTTGTGTTGCGACACCGACTGTTCCCCAAAGAATGGCGGACATGGCAACGGCAAAGATGCCGGCAGTGGAACCCTGTGACGAAGAATGAGACAGCATGGATGTTTCCTTCCAAAGAACATGCAGTGGAGATAAAAATCAGTAAGGAAGGAAAAGGGCAGAGTGACCCCTTGATTCAGGCCGCAGAGCCGGACTGAATAGAGAATTTGCCGATGATGACTTCCTCCCTTGGCCTAGGCCTGGGAAGGAAACGGTGGGGGAGTCCGGTAAAGCATATGAGATCCTCAACACAAAAATTGAGAGTAATGCCAAGGTGCTGGATTACGATAGCAGAAAAAGAATGAGTAGCAAAGTATTCCGGGGCGTCCAAGTCAAAAAGACGACCCTGATTTCGGCCAGGAACAGCTCACTCTAGAGTGAGCTGTTCCTGGCCGAAGCTTTTAGATCAAGTGCTTTGCGATTTTTCCAAGGTAACCGCCGGTTGCTGATGGGGGCCGAAAATCCAGGGCACCAGTTTGATGTACCAGGCCGCGGACTGGATCTGGAAAATATAGGCCAGGGCGATGAGCAGGGCGATGGTTGAACCTTCCTTGCCGAAGGCGGTCATGGCAATGGCCAGAGCAATGGACAGGTCGCGCATGACCACCCCGAAGACCATGGCGATGGCATCTTCGCGGCTGAAAAACAGCTTGCCGATGATCGACAGCAGGGTATAGGACAACAGGTAGAAAATCACCAACGGTATCACAATAGTGAGCAGATCCTGCGGGTTGGCAATGATGTTTTTGGCTTTGAGGGACATGGCGACAAAGGCGATCAGCACGACGCCGAGCGCTGAGAACGGTGGAAATTTAGGCTTGTAGACCTCCAGCCAGGCCATTCTACCATGTTTCTTGATCAGGTAGGTCTGGGTTGCCAGTCCGGCGAGGAGTGGGGCGAAGACAAAGATGCAGATTTGCTGGAACATATGCAGCATGTCCACATCCACAGTGGTGCCCATGAAAACTTTGGTGTAGACCGGCGCGGCCGCCGCACCGATCAACAGCCCGAAGACCAGCATCTTGGTGGCCGCCTCCTTATTGCCGTTGGCAAAGCCGGTCCAGGAAATCGTCATCCCCGAAGCTGGCAGCACGCCGATCAGGAACAGCCCGACCGCCCAGAGGCCGAATTTGGTTTCGGGTCCGTTCAGGAACAGTTTTCCGAGGAAAAAGACCAGCACCGGCACCAGGACGAAATTGATCAGTTGGGTGGTCAGTTGCAGGCGCGAGTCGCTGCCGGAAAAAACCGACCGGATATTGAGGGTGGTCATCATCGGATAGATCATCACAAAGGTAATGGGGATGATCAGCATCTTCAACGGCCTGGCGTCAAAGACAAAGCCTCCGCCAACAAGGCCGAGAAGCATCGCCAGTGGAATCGCATAGACCAGGTTTCTCTGTAAAAACATTAAAGATCTCAGCATAGTTTCACTCCTTCTTGGGGACCTGGGTCACCTGTTACAGACTTTCTTCAATGGTCGCGATGATCTCGGCAGAGGCTCCGGCAATGATGGCGCTGAAGCGGTCATCCCCCAGCAGCTGAGTCACGGTCTGTGCGTCATAATGAAGAAAGCGCACCTGGGTATGGTTGCCCTGACTGAAAGCGATCACGAATTTGGGCATCAATGCGGCACGTTCCGGGTTAGCGCTCATCACCTGGGCTGCTTTGGCCGGTCTGCAGAACTGCAGCATATGGATATCGAAATCCTCCCTGACCGGAACATTGTGCAGGGCAAATGAGCGGGCCATGTCCATGGCCCCCTTGTTATGGATGACAAAATCCTGCTGTCTGGCTCGCTGCTCAAGGTCGGCAACAAATTGGGGCAGCGATTTAATGGTCCGATTGGTGTAAAGTTGCATGCTGTTTCCCTCTCCTGAAGGTAAATGGTAATTACGTGTATATGCACAATATTTGCAGCATATGGAAAAGTCAATATATTTATTTTTGAATGTATTGTGCGCTCCAGATTTCCCTTGCTCAGCGTTCTCGGCATCCGAAACGGATGGGACAAGTAGATTTTCCTTGGTTGCGAGCTGGCAAAGAATCTGCTGAGGAATAGCCATTGGTCTATGGGGAAGGCTCTGCTACAGTGCATATTGGCAGGTGCGGGTGCAATCTGGCCCGCCTGATTCTCAGCCCACTGAAATGATCTGTATTGAGCAAGGGGGATTCTGATGAAAATTTTGATCTGGGGTGCCGGCGGGATTGGCGCCTATTATGGCGCACGGTTGATTCGTGCCGGACATGAGGTGGTGCTGGTAGCGCGCGGCGAACATCTGCAGGCGCTGCAGGCAACCGGGCTGAATATTGACCATGAAGATTTTTGCTTTGAAGAACCGGTCTGCGCGGTATCCTGGGCAGAACTGGAGCAGAACTACCGCGCCGCTGATTTTGACGCGATTTTGTTGACGATTAAGGCCAACGGCACTGCCGCGCTGCTACAACAGGCCGGCTCCTGGTTGAAAGCCGGCAATTGCCCGGTGATTTCCCTGCAGAACGGGGTGGATAATGAAGAGTTCTTGGCCGGCAGCTTGCCCGCCCGGCGGGTGATCGGCGGCCTGGCCGTGCGCATTGGTGGCCATGTCATTGCCCCGGGGAAGATCCAAGCCCGCGGCCCGGCCCAACTGATCATCGGTCATTGGCCCACCGCTGAGCAGAGCCCGGCAGAGCCCGCTTCTCCCCTTGAGTTGCTGGGCAGGGTGTTCAATGAGGCCGGAATTCCCACCAGGGTAACAACCGATATCCGTTATGAGTTGTGGCGCAAACTGCTCATCAACAACGGGGTCAATCCGCTTTCCGCGTTGACCCGCCTGGATACCCGGACCCTGACCCGGCACGCTGAATTCGGACCCATCGTTTACGGACTGATGCAGGAAGCGGCCCGGGCCGCCAATGCTGCCGGGGTCTCCCTGGGGCAGGCTGATATCGAAGAAATGTTCGAGTTGATCCGCACTTTTGCGGCCATCAAGACCTCCATGCTGGTCGATCTGGAGATGGGGCGGCCGCTGGAACTCGACGCAATCTGCGGAGCGGTGGTCGAACGCTGCCGCGTAGCGGGACAGGATGCCCCTTATACGAGCCTGGTGCTGGCGTTGCTTCGCCAATCAATTAATAAACAGGGGGACGTATCGAATGGCTGCTAGTTTAAGAGTCGCTGGCAGGAAAACCGGGACTGTCCCCGCACGGGGGCTGTCCCAGGTCTTTGCGGTGTTAACCGCGACAGTTTCATGGCTCGCAAACTCTTGGGACAGCCCCCGATGACCCTGGGGACAGTCCCGAGTTTACTGCAACGTTGCTTAAACTAGCGCCATTCGGGACAGTATCTGATGCAGAGAGTCTCTGCAAGGAGCTAAAATCATGGATTTTCAGCTGTTTATGGATTGGGCCAACAGTTTCTACCAACAATATCCCCTCTTTTGTTATGTCGCGGGTGGGGCCTTGCTGCTCCTGGCCCTTTGGAAACCGCGTAAAGTGCTCCGCAGCGTGCTCCTGGCCCTGATTCTGGTGGCGCTGCTCTACATCAGTTTTTGGATAATCGATTCCATTAATTTCGGCAAGGATCTCACCGAAAAAGGGATTCAACGGTCGGAACAGGCAATTGAGCAACAAGCGCAATGATGATGAAAACAGAGACGGGAAAGCTGGCCGGTACTGTTCAACACCCACCTCTGAACCGCAGGGAGAATTTTTCTTCCAGCCACTCCGACAACAGTCCGGAGGCGCAGCCGACCCCGGAATCGACGCTGAGCACGGAGACAGGGCAGTTGCGGGCGCAGGCCCCGCATTCCATGCAGGCATCCTGATCGACAATTCTTGCCCGGCCGGATTCCAGGGCCAGGACGGCATGGGGACAGACTTGGATACAGCGGCCGCAGCCGATACAGTGCTCGGCATCCAGGCTCAGGGTAGCCACATTCTTGAGGTATCTGAATTTATCCATGGCGGACTTCCTGCTCCGGTTATGAAAAAAGCGCCCAGCCGCAGAGCAGGGCCGCTGCAAGCAGAGCGGCGAGCATGACGGGCAGGGCGATATTCATCTCTTTGCGCACTCCGGAGCGCGAGGTAAAGGGGGTGCTGCCGGTGAAATTCATGGCGTAAAAGGAGCTGATGCTGGTCAGGGCGAGAACCGCTGCCGCAATTGCCGCCGGGCTGAATCCAGGCCACATGGCCCAGGTCCAGCAGGCGCTGCCGAGCAAACCGAGGAGCATCCCTTTAAAAGCGAAACTCGCTCCGGGTAACCAGGGCAGGAGAATGGGGAGCAGAACCGTTCCGGTCAGGACCGCTCCGCAAAGTGCCGCCGCGGCAGCCAGGCCGAAGCTGGCCCCCCTGAACCACCATCCGACCAGGAAAGTCACCATGCTCGCAGGCAACGAGAACTGCAACGAATGAACCAGCTCGACCGGGATCAGCGCCAGGCGCTGGTGCAGAGAGAAGGACAGTTTTTTCATTTCCGGGGTTGTGACCAGACCGTTATCCAGATAGTCGGGAAGGTCGGCAATATCAACGGCCGCATAGCGGACCCTGAAGCCGGTCTTCCGGGTAACCGCGTGAGCGGCAACGCCCGGCGCACCCAGGATCGGCAGGATGATAGTCTGATGATCGACCAGTTCTTTGAGATTGGCGGACTCAATGCGCCCGATCAGCTCCCTGGTTCCGAAGGAGCCTTTGCCCGCCGCGCACCAGACATTGATCCCGTAAGTTTCCAGCACCAGGATCCAGATATTTCTGCCCCTGAGAGTGCTGCGCACCAGGTCGTAGCTCATTTTGTAGTTTGCGGTAACCACGACAAGGGCCAGGGCGTCAGGGTTCCCGACGGCATATAAGCCCGGCGGGACAATGTAGGAATTCCGCCCGATCCCCCAACGTGCTTTCCAGCAGCCGAGGCGATCCCGCCAGCGGAGTTGGGATGAGATCCGGGGAACTTTGCCAACTGTTGTGGTCAGCCAGGATATGAAGCCGGGGACCTGATCATTGATTTCTCCGCCACCGGCGGAGTTCTCCGGTCCTCAGCAGGGGGGCTTGTCGATGTCGGTAACGGTCGTTTCCAAGATTTTTTGCTCCATTGATTCAAGCTCGGTTGGCTCCAGGCGATGCTTCATGATCAGTGTTGCCTGGTGAGAATCTTAACGGTAGATCTTTTCATTGCCAATATGCCTGATTCCGAATGCGGCCGTCCAGTCTGGAATTTTTGGCGCAGGTTGTTTTTCACCAGCCTGGCAGGGTGTTGGGTAGCGCAGCTGGTAGAAGTCGGGGAGAAAAAGAATTATTGCAGAACTCTGCTGATGGTGGCGAGCAATGCCGACATTTCCAACGGCTTCAGGCAGAACGCATCAATTCCGAGGCGCTCTATGTCCTCTTCCGACACTTTGGAGCTGTAACCGGAACAGAGAATGACCGGAAGATTCGGTATGATGGCCTTGGCTTTGGCGATGAGTTCCGTGCCGGTCAATTCCGGCATGGTTTGATCGGTCAACAGCAGATCAAACCGCTCCGGTGTCTCACTGAGTCTCTTCAGCCCGGCTGTGCTGCTGGTTTCAGTGGTGACCTGATATCCCGCATCGGTCAGCATCATGCTGATCATTTCCGCCAGCATCTGTTCATCATCGATGAGCAGGACATGTCCCGAACCGGTTGGCAACAGTATGTTTCCAGTTTGCGGCTGTGCGTAAAGGTTGGGTTCTGGTGTAACCGGAAACAGCAGCTCAAAAGAACTTCCCTGATTCACTATGCTCTGGAGCCGGATCATACCATGGCTTTTTTTGACGAATCCCTGAACCGTCGCCAGCCCCATACCGGTCCCCTGTTCCACATCCTTGGTGGTGAAGAACGGGTCAAAGATTTGGTCAATGACTTGCGGCGCTATGCCGCAGCCGGTATCCATGATCTTGATGCTGATATAAGATCCTGGCTGGCAGGGGTATTGCGGCAGCAAGTCTTGCTCCTGCAGGTCGACAATTGCCAGGGCGATGGTCAGGTCGCCCTTTTCCTCCATGGCATGAACGGCATTGGTGCAAAGATTGATGAGGGCTTCCTCAAGTTTGGTGGAATTGGCTTCGATGGTGGCCAAAGAAGCGCTCGAAGTGACCTGGTAGCATAGGTTGATGGTCGATGGAAGGGTGGCTTTCAATAATTTGACCGTTTCTTCGATCACCATGTTTGGCTGGACCGACTCGATCTGTTCCGATTCCTTGCGACTGTAAGCGAGGATCTGCCGTACCAGATCACGGGACCGGCGCACCGCAATCTGGGCATTGTGGAGAAAGGTTTTGACCTCTTCTCCGGCGGAGTTTTTTCTCTGTGCCAGTTCCAGGTTGCCAAGGATAATGGCCAGGTTGTTGTTGAAATTATGGGCAATCCCGCCGGCCATAACGCCAACCGCTTCCATTTTGTATTTTTGGCGAAGGTGGTTCTCCAAGTTCTCTTTATCCTGTTGGGCCTTTTTGCGCTGGGTGATATCGCGCTCAATGGCGAGAATAAATTCCTGCTCATCGAGCTGCAACGGACGCAGGGTGACTTCGACCGGGAAAATACTGCCATCCTTACAGCGGTGGGAAACTTCGAAGATGAGCGTTTCGCCGGCCTGCAGATGACGGATCGGGGCGCCTTCCGAGCTCAGGTCCGCGCCATCGACATCGAGCAGGTTGATGGATTTGCCAATGAGTTCGTGGCGTTCATAACCATGGTGGCGGCAGGCCGATTCGCTGAGATCGACAATGAGCAAATCATCACCTTGACGCTGCAGAACCAACGCATAGTCGGCAACATGCTCAAACAGAGTATGAAATTTCTGCTTTTCAGCCTGAAGGATTGCTTCGGTCTGTCTGCGAACGGCTATTTCCTGCTGCAGCTCAGCGGTCTTTTGATTGACCTGCTTTTTCAGAGTTCTGCTCCAGAGAGAGATTATCAGCAGCAGGATAAAGACTGGGGTAACACCGTAAATTGTGTATCTGATGGTCGTTTTGAAGCTGTTCTCGGAGGAGTCGTAGGGGGCAAACCATTTGGAATAAAGCTGTCGGTATTGACCGTTTTCTTTGAGAATATGCAGCCCTTCCGAAAAATCAGCGAGGAGCGCTCCATTGCCGTGCAGGGTCGCGTAGCTGTACTCGGGGGAAAGAATCGATTTTTGCCCGACCAGCAGATTGTCCCAGTGGTGTTTCCTGATCCAGTAAAAGGCCGGGATGCGGGCGACTAAAGCACAGTCCGCCTGTCCATCGGCGAGGTGGCGCAGGGCTTCCTCCTGGGACGAAACGGTGATCAATTCCTTGGCCAGCCCCATTTTTAAGGCCAGGTCGTGGAGGATGTCCCCCTCCATGACCAAGATGGATTTTCCGTGCAGTTGGCCGAGATTGGTGAAGGGCAGATCACCTTTCCTGGTGATGATGGTGTGGCCGACAACGGAATGGGGCGGCGAAAAATCTACCACTTTATCCCGTTCGGGTGAATAGAACATTCCCTGAATAATATCGATGTTGCCGTTGGAGAGCCCCTGCCGAATGTTGTTCCAGGAGTCAAGTTCGAAACTGATATCGAGATTCAACTGTTCGGCGATCGCCCGGGTCAGGTCGACGTTGAACCCGGCGGGCTGGCCGTTTTCATCCAGATACTCATAGGGCGGATACTGTTTGTCCCCACCGACAATGATGCGGCTTTTGGATCTGACCAACGGGGCGAACCATTTTTCGTGTAGCTTTTGAAACGTGCCGTTGGCCATGACAATGGAAAGACCTTCGTTGAGCACGCTTAACAGCTGCCGCTGACCTTTGGGGACGGCAAAGCAGAAGGATTGCACGAATTGGTCAAGGGGGGGACCGACCGCATGGAGGTTTTTGAGGCTGTATTGTTGAAGCAGCTGGAAAGCCAGCAGTTTCTGGATGACGACCGCGTCATAATGTCCCTGTGACAAATCCAGCAATGCCGTTGCAAACGAATCGGTGGGGACGATAGTCGCACCTAAGTTGCTGTGACGCAGAAACTCTTCCGCGTTGTCACCATGTAACACTGCGACCTGTTTGCCACGAAGGTCGGTCAAAGACTTGATCTCTTATTGTCGGTCCGGACGATGATGGTGCCGTGCATATGCAGGTAGGGGAAGGTGAAATCGAACAGTTTTTCCCGTTCCGGCGTTCGTCCGACCAGCGGGAGAACTTGAATTTGCTCGTCAACCAGCTGCTGTTTGATTTTGGACCAGGAGCCGGTGGCAATGGTCACCTCATAGCCCATGGCCTGCAGCGTTGCCTTGAGCAGCTCAACCGAGAACCCGGTTGGCTGATTATTTTCATCGATCAGGCTGAACGGGGGATAATCAAACTCTGCGGCGGAAAGGATAGGTTTCCGGTCGGTTGGCTGAGCTTGGGCAAAGAGGCCGGAGACCCAGAATAAGCAGAAAAAGACCGTTAAAATAAAAGCGCGTTTCGGCTTCATTAATCTCTCGGTTGTTAGACTAGTTTCTGTCCGGAAACCGCTCTTTCCCGCAATCTCGGCGTTAATCTACGCATTTGATTGTGCGGTGTAAAGCACTAACACCTCCGCACAAATGCTTGATTTCCTTGACCTTGAGAAAAATTTCTGGTTTCCAGATCAGAAACGTTACAGTACCCAGACTAGATCTTCTCTTGCAGGCGATGTTTATTTATTGGGAGGCTGAATTGTAACAATAGTTTTAAAAAAAGTTAATAGAATTTTCAACCGTTAATGCTGCCTGATCTCGCTTTAAAGCATTCATACCCCCGGTTATGGTAGCATTCGCTACCATAACCGGAATAATCCGCGCTGATTTCCGGGAGCGGAAACCAGCGCGAGTGAGGGGTCAGTATTTACCGAATTCGCTGTCCTCCAGAGGTATCTGCTGCTTCATTGCTATTTGCGGTTGGATTTTATGGTTGCCCCAGCCGCCGGTCGGGCGGTTCTTCTTGCTGACCAATTCGACCTGGTTGGCACCCTGGCTATTCTTATCCAAGATGAATCTTTTCAGCATTTCGCGCATCTGCATGGCCTGGCTGGACAACTCTTCAGCGGCGGACGCGCTTTCTTCCGCGCTGGCGGTATTCTGCTGGGTTACCTGGTCGATCTGGGTCAGTCCGGTGGTCACCTGGCTGATGCCCTGAGCCTGTTCATTGGATGCCGCAGCGATTTCCTCAAGCAGGGCCGCCACCTGGTTGGTCCCCTGCATGATCTCTTTCAGGGCCGCTGCGGTCTGCTCGGCCATCTGATTGCCGCGGTCGGTTAAAGCCACCGAACCCTCGATCAGTTCCGCAGTCTCTTCGGCAGCTTTGGCACTGCGTGCAGCAAGGTTGCGCACCTCTTCAGCCACCACCGCAAACCCCTTGCCATGCTGGCCGGCCCGGGCGGCTTCGACCGCTGCATTAAGTGCGAGCAGATTGGTTTGGAAGGCGATTTCGTCAATGACTTTGATGATTTTGCTGATGTTCTGCCCGGCCTGGTTAATTTCACCCATGGCCGCAACCATTTCGGCCATCTGCCGGTCACCCTTTTCCGCAGCTTGTTTGGATTCATTGGACAGCTGGTTGGCGGTCGAGGCATTTTCGGCATTGGTCCGGACTTGATTGGCCATTTCATTCATCGAGGCGGTCACTTCTTCCAGGGAACTGGCTGATTCCGTCGCTCCCTGCGACAAGGCCTGACTGGCATCGGAAACCTGGCCGGAGCCGGAGGCAATTTGTTCCCCGGCCACCTGAATTCCGCCGACCATCTCCCGCAGCCCTTCCAGCATTGCTTTCAACGCGTTGCCGAGCTGATCAGCAGAGGAGGAGATTTTGACCTCATGAGTCAGATCGCCCTGGGCAATGGCTTCAGCCAGTTCGCTACGCCCCTGCAGGCTTTTGGCCATGCCGACCAGAACCGAACCGAGTTCGGTGATCTCGTCTCGAGCCTGGTAGGCCTTGCATTGGCGGCAGTCGTTGTAGGTGCCGTTTGTGAGTTGGACACAGATCGGATTGGGGCCGAAGGAGCCGGTGTCGACCCAGCAGTGTACTTCCTTGTCGTAGCTGGGACAGTCCTGCTGACTGCAGTTGCCGATGCGTGAGCAATTGATTTTGGCCCCCATCGGCAGGTTTTGATCCCTGGTGTCACCCTTGCCGTACTGACTGATCACGGTAAAAACCCGCTGTAACGGTTTGGTGATACTGCGGGTGATCAAGGTGGCAGCAGCCAGGCCGATCAACGTGGCCATGATCAGGCCACCGATCATGGTATGGCCGGCGCTGCTTAATGCGTCGACGGCAACGGTGGCAATGTTCTGGGTTCCTTCCATCCCGGCGACGGCAACCGCGCGAGCTTCCTTGACCACCGCATCGCCAATGTCATTGCGCTGTTGGCCCAATTCATTGTTTTTGATCCAGTTGGCCAGGTAATTGTTCATGGCCGTTTGATAATTAGCGGCCGCCTGTTCAGTGTTGGCAATCCGCTTCATATCATCCTGGTGGGTGGTTATTTTTCTCAGCTTTTCGAATTTAGCTTTCATCAGGTCAAAATTTTCATTGGCATCCTGGATTAGCTTAGGTTCCCGTTTGGCCTGGGATTTCCATGCAGCCAGCCGGGTTGCGTTGCCGATATTGACAATGTCGTTGCCAATGGTGATTTTCTTCAAGCGTTCCAGCAATTCTGCCGCAGTGGCCCCTGCCGTGATTTGATCGGCCATCTTTTGGGTTTGGCCAGTCAGATATTCCTCACAGTTGGCCATGTATTGAGCTGCTGCGGCATCAAGATTACGCTGATTCTCAGCCATTTTGGCGTTGACGGCGATGGTTTGCTCGACCAGCTGCCGGTAAGAGGCAAATTCCGTTTCAACTTTTTCAACCGCCGGACGTAACGCCTTGAGGTGAGGCGCCTGATCACCGAGGGCTTTGGCTGCGGTAAGACGCTCGGTCAGCATGGCCATGTTTTCTTTGGCGCTGGCGAGCAGGCTTTCTTCTGCGGTGAATCCGTAGCCGCGCATGGCATACATGGTTCTGAATGAGCTGCGCTCGATCTTGTTGGCGATATCGACCTCAGGAACGTATTCCTGCTGCAGCATGATCGATTTGGTTTCGACTTTATCCATATTGACAACGGCCAGAGTCCCCAGGGCGATAGCGAGAATCAGTAGAATTCCAAAGCCACCGCCGATTTTCGCTCCTAGCTTCAGGTTTTTAAACATCAGTCGATCCTTTCTCCAAATAAAGAGGTTTGATTCATTCAAACGCAAGAGATCATTTCTGTTGCAAAAGCTTTCTGACAGTCATTGCTTTGCCCAATGTAGCCAAACGACCGCCCCTCATTCATGGGAACAAGTCTTTTTTTTACGATGGCAACCCGTGAGCAAATCGGTTTATCAATACTTCATCGCCAGTCCTGGAACGGATGATATTTAGTTGTTATCCGGAAACCCTGGATGGCAATCATTAAGTTTTCAGATTGGAAACGAGCAGCTTTCCGTTGTGGCAAGGAAATCAAAGGCTTGCGCGAAGGCGTACACCGTTACGCCGCACAAGTAAGCCTGCAGATTGACGCTGCTACAGCGGAAAAAAGCCGTTTCTGGATGAAAACTATTTAGGCCTTGCCGCCAAGGTGGAGAGACAGGTTTTTCAGCCTTGGGCGGCCAGGTCATTTGGCTGGTTGTGGCGCTGCTCGAGTGAAGAGCGTTTCTCAAAAATGAAGCATAATTAATGCCAACTAGCTTTGTTGGTATTCCTCTGGTTTTTATGGGAAAAATAAATAGATAACCGGCATGGGATGGAAAGAAAAAGGAAAGATAAGTTGCGTTTTCTTGACAGGAAGAAAAGCTAATTATTTAAAGATATTAATAAAAAGGCGCAAAGGAAAAAATCTTGCAGGTGCAATTTTTATTGCACCCCTTACTGGGATAAAAATCAATGACGATGCTTTAACAGATTGATTTTGTGAGCTGAATCCCTGAAGGGTAGTATGAAGCGGGTTCCCTGCCTGGATAGCTTTCAGTTGCAGGACGCGGCCTTTCAATTCTGCCCGGCCGAGGCCATCTCCTGGAGCAAGGCCCTGCGCAGGTTTTTGGCAATAGGGCCGACAGTGCCTTGGTTAATGGTAAAATCATCGACCTTGACCACCGGCATAACTTCCAGCGACGTCGAGGTGATAAAAACCTCATCGGCAAATTTGAGGTCCTGCAGTTTGAATTCACCGGTAACCACTCGTAGATTCAACTTCTGTTCACAGAGCCGCATGATGGTGGCCCGGGTGACCCCTTCCAGCAGCCCGGTCGAGGCATCGGGGGTGAAGACCCACTGTCCTTTGCTCCAGAAAATATTCGACGAGGCCCCTTCGCAAATGTGTTTTTTATTGTTGAGCATGATCACCTCAAAAGCTCCGGCAGCCCTGGCCTCAAGTTTGCCGAGCAGGCTGTTAAGGTTGCTGATAGCCTTGATCTGCGGGTTGATGGCCTCGGGGGCGTTGCGCCGGGTTGTGGCCACCCGTAGCGGGATACCCTGCTCGTAGTGTTCAGCGCCAAAGCCGGAAAATTCGCGTGCCATGATCAGGCAAGTCAGGTTGCTGTCCATATGGTGCTGAAAGCCGATTTCGCCACGGCCCCGGGTGATGGTGATACGGAAGTACCCATGGGTCAGCTCGTTCAATCGTTGCAATTCGAGCAGAATCTCTTCCAGGTCCGGTTGGGAGAAGGTCAGGGGATAGTTAAGGGCGCGAGCCGACTGCAGCAGTCTGCGGTAATGCTGATCAAATTGATATAAGCGGCCGTTGGCGGAGCGAAAGCTTTCGAAAATGCCGTCACCGTACAGAAAACCCTGGTCGAACACCGAAACCGTGGCCTGATCGCTGCAGATAAAGCCGCCGTTGAGATATACATAACCCATTCTATGTGAATCCTTTCCGGAGGTTGTGAGGGAGAGCATCTTCTCTGTTTCCAGATTTTACCATAAACGCAAACTCCGGAGACAGTCAGGAATGCGCGAGCTTAAGCAGCTTTGCAGTAAACCCGGGACTGTCCCCAGGGGCATCGGGGGCTGTCCCAGGTCTTTGCGGTGTTAACCGCGACAGTTTAATGGCTCGCAAACTCGCGGTGCAAACCGCCAGCGTTCCAAGGGCCGCAAACATCTGGGACAGCCCCAGATAGGGCTTGGGACAGACCCGAGGTTGCTACGAAAGTGTTTAAACTAGCGCCATTCATGACTGTCACTGCTTCCCCGGTTAATCGCTGACAACAACTCCACGCCGTTCCAGCAGGCTGCCTTCGGCAAGATACAGATTGACCAGGGCGATGCGATAGCTGACCACTGCCTCGATTTCAGCAATCTGGGTCTGCAGCAGGTCGCGCTGGGCCTGGGCCACCAGCAGCGCGGTGCTGATACCGACGTCAAAGCGTTCCCGCTCGGCGGCCAGGGTCTGTTCCTGAAAAATACGGGTGGTACGGCTGGCAGCGATCTGCTGGCGGGTGCGTTCAACTTCGTTGGCGGCCAAGCGCACATCAAGCTGCACCAGCTGACTGAGATTGGTCACGGCCGCAAGAGCTTGCTGCCGGGAGCTTTGAGCAGCCAGGTCGCGGGCTTTGGCGGCGCGGTTACCGAGCAGGTAACTGAGCTGCAGGCCGCTGGTCAGATCATAGGTGTTGCCGTCAAGATCGCGAAAGGCGGCGGAAAAGTTCTCCGCATAACCGGTTTTACCCAGGGCGATGAAAAAATCGAGGCGCGGCAGCAGGCCGTTACGGGTGACCAGGGTTTCCAGGCGGTTCTGCTGCAGTCGCAAGCGAGCTTCATTGAGATCGGCGCGCAGGCGTTGCGCCAGGGCCATGCGGTCGTCCAGATCGGTCAGCGGCTGTGCGGAGATGCGTGGGTTGCTGGTGGTTTTGATGGGTTGGTTCTGCTCATCCTCAAGAGTGGGGGCGACCAGCCGCAGCAAGCGCAGCCGTCGTTCTTCCAGCAGACTGCGGGCATCGAGGAGCGCCTGAATGCGCAGTGCTTCTTCCGCTTTGGCGGCCGCAACTTCAATCCTGGGGAGGGTGCCGACTTCAATGCGGGATTCGATATCCTCACGCTGCTGTCTGGCAACCGCCAAAGAGGCTTCGAAAATGGCAATTTCCTCCCGGGCGAGGACATAATTCCAGTAAGCGATTTCCGTATCCGCCAGCAATGTTTCGCTGAAGCCGCGTAATTCGTCCAGGCTGATCCGGGTTTCCAGTTCCGCTTGGCGGATGGAAGCCAGGTTGACGGCAGGCCCAAGGCCGCGCAGCAGGGATTGGGTGATGCTCAGTTCCAGTCGGGCGGCCTGCTGTTCCGGTTCGCGATTGGAAATGGTTCGCACATGGCTGACCGTACCTTCAACAATTGTCCCGCTGGGCAGCTCCTGACGCAGCCCGGCGCTCAAGGAGGTATCATCGCCCACGACATTGTACAACTCACCGCTGGAGCGGGAGGTTTCGGTGGCTTTTTCCTTATAATATTCGAATTCGGCAAAAAGTTCGGGATCGTACCTGCCGCGTTCGATCTGCACGAAAGAACCGTTGATAACCGGGCCAAAGCGGCGCACTTGCAGGTCGGTGTTGTTGCGCAGGGCCAGCAGGACCGCCTGCTCCACGGACAGTGCTGTCAGATCGACTGGCACGAAAGGGGGTTGTTCGGCAGAAGGCGGTTCCATCAAGCCTGGAGCGAGGCTGGGCAGGGCTGCCGGCGATATGGCAGCTGGCTCGCGGGTAAAGGGCGGCCAGCGGTCAACCGGGGTGCAGCCGGTGCTGAACAGCAACCAGGCCAGGCCACATAACAAGGCTGTCGATGATTGACCAGTCACGGTTTTGACTCTTTCGGTTGCGGGTGGAAGATGGAATAGACGACGGGAATCAGCACCAGGGTGATCAGGGTTGATCCACTCAGACCGCCGATCACCACCCGGGCCAGGGGAGCCTGGGCATCCGCACCTTCGCCGATACCGAAGGCCAGCGGCAGCAGGGCAAGAATGGTGGTCAGGGTGGTCATCAGGATCGGCCGCAGCCGCCGCCGGCCGGCCTCGGCGACCGCGTCCGCGACCGGCATTCCCCAGCGCACCAGCTGGCCGGCTTGGTCAACCAGCAAAATGGCGTTGTTCACCACAATCCCCCCCAACATAATACAACCAATGAAGGATTGCAGGTTCAAGGTGGTCTGGGTCACAAACAGAATGGTCAGCACCCCAACAGCGGAAACCGGCACCGAGACCATGACCACCAGCGGGTCGCGCAACGATTCATACTGGCAGGCCAGGACCATATAGACCAGCAACAGCGCCAGCACCAGGGACAGGATCAGTTCGTCGAAGGCTTTCTGCTGTTCTTCGTAATTGCCGGTCACCAGCAGATCGTAACCGACCGGGCGGGGAATCTCATCGATGCCCGCCTGCACGTCGCCGGCCACCGAACCCAGATCGCGGCCGGTGACGTTGGCCTGGACGTCACCAGCCGTTGCTGGTCTTTGCGATCGATCTGTACCGGACCGCGCGCCGCCTGATTGCTGACCAGGTTGCGCAGCGCCACCTGGCTACCGTCCGGGGTGGTCAGGGTCAGGTCGAGGATCTCGTCCAGAGAACGTTTTTCGGCGTCCTTGAGCTGGACAAAGATCCGATAGGAATTCCCTTCAGCCCGGAACTCGCCGGCTTTGCTGCCGGCAATGGCGGTTTCCAGGACTTCGCTGACATCGCGGATGCTCAGGCCGAGATCGGCAATCTTGTTACGATCGATCTGGATATTCTGTTGCGGAATCCCAGCGATCTGGCTGCTTTCGATGTCTGAGATACCGGCGATGCCGTTTAGCCGCTGCCTGACCTGATTGGCCAGAGAATCAAGCACCTGCAAGTCGAAACCGCGCACTTCCACACTTAACCCCGAATCGCCGCCAAGAATCCGTTCGAGGAGAAATTGCCCCTGGGGGGCCCTGGTGCGGATCGTCATGCCGGGAATTTTGCCGCTCAGTTTCTGGCGCAGATCCGCGGCGATATCCTGATTGGAACGGGTTCTTTGCCCGGCCGGGGTCAGGGACATGCGGATTTCGGTTTTGGCGGCGTCGCTTGGCCGCCAGCCCGAAGAGCCGACATTGATTACCGTGGAAATAGCCTCGGGGACGCTGCCGTAAACCAGCTGCTCCATTTTGCGGGCCTGGCGGTCCAGCAGCTCCAGAGTGGTGCCGATCTCCATTTCCCCGGTCACCCGAACTTCCCCCTCATCGCTTGGTGGCAAAAATTCGCTGCCGATAAAGGGCAACAGCAGCAGGCTGGCGCCGAGCAGAGCCAGGGCCAGGAGCACGGTTGCCAGGCGATGGTGCAAAATGCGTTTAAGCAGGTTGCGGTAGCCGTTATCCAGCTCTTTGAGCAGTTCACCCGACCAGTCGATCAGGCGCATGATTCCGGGGGGACGCCTGGCTTCCAGCTGGGCTTCGGTTTTGAGCAGGCGCGAAGCCAGCATCGGCAGCAGGCTCAGGGAGACCAGCAGGGAACAGACCAGGGCAAAGATGATGACGTAGGAAAGCTCCTGAAAGAGGACCCCGGCGACGCCGCGCACGAACACCAGGGGGAGGAAAATCACCAGGGTGGTGATGGTGCTGGCAATGATGGCCGAACCGACTTCCCGCGCCCCTTCCACCGCAGCTTGTTCAGGTTCTTCATGGTTTTCCTGCTGGCGGCGGAAGATATTTTCCAGCACCACGACCGAGCTGTCGACCATCATCCCCACCCCGAGGGCCAGGCCGCCCAGGGTCATCAGATTGAGCGTGAAGCCGCCGAAATAAATCAGGGCAAAGGTGGAGATGACTGAAATCGGAATGGCCAGGGAGATAACCAGGGTCGAACGGATATTGCGCAGGAAAAACAGCAGCACCAGGATCGCCAGCCCGCCGCCGTAGATGACCGACTGGGCGACATTGGCGATGGAACGTTCGATAAAATTACCCTGATTGATAACCGGGATAATGCGGATTTGCGGGAACGCGCGGTTGACCGCATCGATTTCGCCGAGTATGGCCTTGGCGACCTCCACGGTATTGGCGTCAGCCTGCTTGCGGATGGCTACCCGCAGGCCGCGCTGGCCGTTGACCCGCACAATCCGCTGGAGTTTTTCATAGGTGTCATTGACCCTGGCCAACTGCCCCAGAGTGACGGCGGCGCCGTCGCGCCGAAAAATAACCGTATTGCGGAGCTGATCCAAGGAGGTGAACTCGGCGGCGGCCCGCAGGGAGACTTCGTAACGCCCCTGTTCGATCTTGCCGGCCGGCAGATCGAGGTTGGCATCGCGAATGGCCTGCAACACCTGATCAAAGGGCAGGCCAAGGGCCTTGACCCGATCCGGATCGAGCTCGACCCGAACTTCCCGTTTAAACTCGCCCCACAGATCGACCTGGGCGACACCGGGCAAGCGGGCAAAGCGATAGCGGATCTGATCCTCAATCAACTGGGTCAGCTCAACCGGATCGAGATTGCTGGAAATGCCCATGATCACCACAGGAAAGCTGGCGACATCGAACTTGCTGACCCGGGGGCGGACAATATCGTCCGGCAGTTCATTGATTTCGTCTTCAAGTTTCGACTGGACATCAAGGGCGGCGGTATCGATATCCGTACCCCAGACGAAGCTGACCCGAACCGTACTGTTACCTTCGGACGACTGGGAGGTCATGTCCTTGACCCCGGGCACGGTGGCGACGATCTCTTCGATTATTTGGGTCACCAACCGCTCCATGACTTCGGGGCTGGCGCCTTCATACTGGGTGCGGATGGTCAAAGTCGGCAGTTCGATATCCGGGAGCAGATCAGTTTTCAGGCGGCTGAGGGAGAAGGCCCCGATAATGACGATGATCAGGGTGACCATGGTGGTGAACACCGGTCTGCGCACGCTGAATCCGGGAAGGTTCATGAATCCCCCTGCTCATCTCAGTGGTTGGCTGGAGCAGCGCTCTGCTCCGCCGGGATGGTAATTGCTGAACCGTCGCCCAGTAACTGTTGACCGAGGGTCACGACGCGTCCGTGTAAAGAAGAGCCGACCAGTTCCACTTGCTCGGCGTTGCGGATGCCGACCTTGACCACCTGCCAGGAGACCGACTGCCCGTCGGCCGCGACCAGAAAGACCCCGGTTTGCCCGTCTCTGGTCGTCAGCGCCTGTTCCGGAACAATGACGGCC
Source organism: Geopsychrobacteraceae bacterium (assembly GCA_963668145.2). Classification (GTDB taxonomy): domain Bacteria; phylum Desulfobacterota; class Desulfuromonadia; order Desulfuromonadales; family Geopsychrobacteraceae; genus Seleniibacterium. The sequence goes on along the minus strand of CAXXJU010000010.1, from coordinate 189,866 downwards.
GCGGGCTGGCGGGCCAGCACTGCCGTGGCGCGGATAAACATACCGGGCTTAAGGCGTTGATCGGGGTTGGCGATGAGCAGTTCGACGCGGGCCTGACGGGTGGCTTCCTTGAAGATCGGGGCGATCCGCTCGATTTGGCCTGGAAAAACCTCGCCCGGGAAGGCGTCGGTGGTGAGCCGGACCGGAAGGCCGGGCTGGAGCAGGGCGTAATCGCGCTCGGCGACATAGATGACACCGATGATCGGATCGAGCTCGACGATGCGCAGCAGCGGCGCATTGGCCGCCACCATTTCGCCTTCATCAACAAACCGTTCGGCAACCACCCGTTGTTCCTCGCCGCCGCTCCAGTTGGCGGTAATGCGGGTATAGCCGAGGCGGATATTGGCCGTTTCCAGAGCCGCTTCGGCATGGGCGACCTGTGCTTCGGCAGCATTCAGCCCGACCTGTTTGGCAAGCTGATTGGCCTGCGCCGCATCGAACTGGGATTCCGAAGCCACCCCGCGCTGGCGCAGGGTCTTAATCCGTTCGAATTCGCGGATGCCGATGGCCAGCGCATTGCGGGCTTCGGCCAGGTTGGCCCTGGCAACGGCCAGATCGGCTTTGGCCTGGGAAACAGCCTGGATATATTCCCCGTTATCCAGTTCCCCGACGGTTTGATTACGCTGTACCGCATCGGCAATATTGGCACTCAAGCGCACCACGCGGCCTGCCACTTTGGGCGCGACCACGAACTCGGCGCGAGGGGCCAGAGCACCACTGAAGGAACGCTGCAGTTCGATGGGGCCGTGTTCAATCGCCATCACTTCGACCGGTGCCGGTCGGTTCACCCCACCCTTGGCTCCCGCCGCCTTGCCTGCGGGACTGCGTAGCGCAACCTGCCAGATCAAGCCTGCTGCCGCGGCCCCCAGAAAAATCAGCAAGACAATTTTTGCGGTGGTTATCTTCATCGTTGTTTATCCGGATATCATCGAGATGTGAAGTGGCCGCGCCTTATATATCAGGGTGTTGCTTTGGTTATGACAGAATTCTTACCCTTCAGCTACACAAATCATAACAAGTTTATGTGGATAAATACCATGCCGAAGGTATGGATTAAGAGTTTTAAGACTTGCATATACCGCTGTTGAGGAGCTGGTCAAGGACCTGAATCAGGAGGAGAGAGATGCCCGGACGGGGTTCCCGGCGCAGCGCAAATTTAGTGTCAGGGAATGATGGTGGAAGAAATGCTGCCCTTGAAATAGGCGAGGCGATAACTGGCCGGGATGGTCCCGTCCTGGTTGGCGAACTCTTGTTCATAGTTGTGAATAAAGGCTTGCAGCGCGGCCCGCCCGCCTGCCCGCCCGTGTCCGGAGTAGCCGGCGCCGGTGGCTTGCTGGGTGCGCAGCAGGGTCATCACATCAGGGTAAGAGCGGATGACGGTCTCTGCCTGCATGGTCACGGTCTGCCGGGTGGTTCGCTGCAGCAGTTGCAGGAACTGCTGTTCGCAGGGCAGGGGGTAGACCCGACCGAAACCGCAACGCTGGTTGAGCTGTGCCATTTCGGCAAAGGTGCCGCGGCAGAACAGGGCAAAGAGGAAGGTTCCGCCCGGCCGCAGACAACTGAGCAGGCGGGGGATGGATTGCTCCGGCTGACTGAGCCACTGCAGGCTGGAGGAACTGACCAGCAGATCAATGCTGCCGCGGCGGATCGGCAAGGCTTCCGCATCAGCCTGAATCTTGCAAGCGGTCAGGTGCGCCAGGAGCCTGAGCAGGGGGGCGCGGGCAATATCCAGGGTGAGCAGAGTTTCGATCTTAACTCGCTCGGCCAGGTGCTTGGTGAACAGAGCCATCGCCGCTGCCGATTTCCAGCACGGTCCGGCAGCGGTTCATATCCAGCATCGCAGCCAGCTTGGCGGCCGCTTCTGCCTGGACCGTGGCGGCCTGGCGATAACTGGCGGCGGCTCGGTCAAAAGAGTGCTGAACTGCTAACATCCGCAATGATCCTTGCCAGTTGGGCTTCTGTGGGCAGATGCGCTGCAGCAACGGTGCTGACGGCAGCATGGCCGAGAGCGGCCCGGGTGGCCTGAAAAGCTGCTTCCGGAATCAGTTGATCGTCCCGGCAACGAACTAGGGTCAAACGGGAGGCGGTACCAGCTTCCGGTTTGGCTGTGGAGGTGTTGAGAAAGTTCAGCCCCCTGGCCAGGCTTTCGATCTGTTCTTTCTTTAGCGGCGGGCAAGTCGGGCGGCTATTGCCGCAGCGGGCCCAGAAATCCTCGACTGTGGCCTGCGCTTCCCGCAGCAGGCGCTGGCGCATGCGGCTGACGATGCGCGGAGCCACACAGCTCGAAAAATCCAGAAAAGGAGCGATCAGGATAATCTGTCCGGCACTGCGGCCGGCCAGTTCCAGCTGTTTGAGAATCAGGTGGGCGCCAGTCGACCAGCCGATCAACAGCTCGCACTCTGTGGCCAGGGCCTGCTCTATTTGCGCGTTTGAATGGCTGAAAAAAGGGGACCAGGAAGTCGACTTGCCGGGCAATATGCGAATACAGGCAGGGCAGGCCGGCCCAACCGGAAACAAAGGTCACGCGCATAAGATCTCCAGCAGAGTCGTGGTCAGCCGGCAGAATTCTTCCTCGGTCAGATCCGCGCGCAGGGCAATGCGTAGCCGCGCAGTTCCCTGTGGGACCGTGGGCGGTCGAATCGCGCCGACATAGATACCGGCCGTGATCAGCCGCTGTTGCAGCTGCAGGACCCGGGTATTGGTGCCGATGACCACCGGAATGATTTGCGAAGAGGATCCGGCGGTGGCAAAAGCCCTGTTCCTGCAGTTGCTCGCAGAGTTGCCGGGCCAGGTCGCGCAGGTACAGCCCCGGGGCCGGGTTTTCCTGGATCAGCTGGAGCGCGGCGAGGTTGGCAGCCAGGGTGGCCGGCGGCAGGCCGGTGGTATAGATCAGGGAACGGCCGGTGTTGATGAGATAATCGATCAATGAGCCGGGAAGCTGCAACATAGCCGCCGAAAGAACCGAGGGCTTTGCTGAAGGTTCCCATCTGCAGGTCGATCTCCTGAGCCACGCCAAGTTCATGGGCCAGGCCCCGCCCCTGTCCGAAGATGCCGGTGGCATGGGCTTCATCTATGATCAGCAGGCAGTCGTGCTGGTGTTTGAGTTTCGACCAGGCGCTGTAGATCGGCCAGGTCGCCGTCCATGCTGAACACGCTGTCGGTAACGATCAGTTTATAAGGGCAGGTGCGGTGTTTGTTCAACAGCTCGGCAAGGTGGTCCAGATCGTTATGCCGATAGCGGATTTGCCTGGCTCCGGACAGCGTGATGCCGTCGAGAATACTGGCATGGTTGAGGCGGTCGGAAAAAACCAGGGTATGACGATCGGCCAGGGAAGCCATCAGCGCGAGGTTAGCCGTGAAGCCGCTGCTAAAGACCAGGGCGGCCTTCCTGGCCTTTGTAGGCCGCGAGCTCCTTCTCCAGTGCGCTATACAGACTGTTGTTGCCGGTCACCAGCCGCGAAGCACCGCTTGAGGTTCCGTATTCCTCAAGCGCCGCCCGGGCGGCCCGGGCCAAAAGCGGGCTGCTGCTGAGGCCGAGATAGTCGTTGGAGGCCAGGTTCAGCAAGCTTTTCCCACCGAGTTGCAGATATTTGTTGCGGGCGTTGCTGATAGCGGGCAGTTGGCGCAGCCGGCCCTCTTTCGCGATACCGTCCATGCGTTCCGTAATGCGTTGCAGAATTGGGTTCATTGACGGCCTCCGCCAAAGTGCTCCAGGGCGCATTGCTGCAGGCTCGCGGGCGTCAGGTCGGGCAGCAGGGGAATCTGGGCGAGAATGCGCGTGGCTCCGAAACGCTCGATGGCTTCGGCATTTTCCGGGGCTGGAGGGCCGTTCAGAACTACCCCCGAAAACCTCCAAACCGGCATGGCGCAAGGCCTGCAGGCTGAGTAGGGTATGATTGATCGTCCCCAGTTCGCTCCGCGCGACCAGAATAACCGGGTAGCCCAGGGCGCGGATCAGATCGAGCATGAATTCGTGTTGATTGAGAGGGACCAGCAGTCCGCCGGCGCCTTCAACGATGAGCGGTCCGCTGATCTGCTCAATGTCGGCGAAAATTTGCTCAAGGCTGATCTCAATTCCGTCGATGCGGGCGGAAAGGTGTGGGGAGCAGGGGGGTGCGGGTAGAGTAGGATTCCGCACAAAAATGCTCCGCCCCAAGCCCGCTCAATTGCTGGACCAGCGCCGTGTCAGTCGCTGCTTCGATCCCGCTTTGAATCGGTTTCAGATAGCGATAGCGCAGGGCTATCAGCAACAGACTGCTGACCAGGGTTTTGCCGATTCCGGTGTCGGTGCCGGTGACAAAGAGGCGCTCGGGAAAGTCCGCAAGGGTCATTGGCCACACTCCTCGGCAACGGTCTCGACCATGGCAGCTGTCACCTGGCTGAGTTCGGTGGGACTGATAATAAATGGCGGCATGCAGTAGACCAGCCGGCCAAAGGGCCTGATCCAGACCCCGCGCTCGACAAACCTTTGCTGAATGGCAGCCATGTCCACGGGTTTTTCCAGCTCAATCACGCCGATGGCGCCCAGGCAACGGACATCAGCGACCCCGGGAATCTCCCGGGCCGGGGCGAGACCTTGGCTAAGGCCAGCTTCGATTCCTTGCACCTGTTGTTGCCAGGCCCCGCTTTGCAGCAGGTCGATACTGGCGCACGCAACGGCACAGGCCAAAGGGTTGCCCATAAAGGTCGGCCCGTGCATGAAGACGCCGGGGCCCTGCTCGGGGTCGGAGACGGCCACGGCAACGCTGTGGCTGGCCAGGGTGGCAGCGAGAGTCAGATACCCGCCGGTTAAGGCTTTGCCGACACAGCAGATATCCGGGCTGATTCCGGCATGTTCGGCGGCGAACAGTTTACCGGTGCGGCCGAAGCCGGTGGCAATTTCGTCAAAAATGAGCAGCACGTCATGCTCGTCGCACAGCTGGCGTAACTGCTGAAGATAATTGGGATGATAAAAGCGCATGCCCCCTGCGCCCTGGACGATCGGTTCGAGGATGATCGCGGCAATCTCATTGCCATGGCCGGCCAGGCACTGTTCCAGCTCCCGGGTGTCGTCCGGCTCAAAGTCTTTACCAAACTGGCCGCGGGGCGGGGAGACAAAAAACTGTCTGGCCAAGATGGCGGAAAAGTGCTGGTGCATGCCCCCTTGTGGATCGCATACCGACATGGCCCCGAAGGTGTCGCCGTGGTAACCGTGGCGCACAGTAAGAAACCGGGCTTTGCCCGAGCGCTTGCGACCCAGTTGATACTGGATGGCCATCTTCATGGCGACTTCAACGGCGATGGAGCCGGAATCACAGAGGAAGCAGCAGTCCAGCCCGGCCGGGGTCAGCTCGCAGAGGCGGCGGCCCAGTTCAATGGCCGGTTGATGGGTCAGGCCGCCGAACATGACATGGGCCATGCGCTCGAGCTGAGCGGTCAGGGCCTGGTTCAGGAGCGGGTGATTGTACCCGTGAATGGCGGCCCACCAGGAGGACATGCCGTCGATCAGGGTGCGCCCGTCGCTGAGTTCCAGCAGGCAACCGTGCGCCCTTTCGACCCCGTAAACCGGAAGAGGAGAGGTCATCGAGGTATAGGGATGCCAGAGATGGTCGCGGTCAAAATTAAGGTCGGTTGTCTGTAACATGGTTTGGTAAACTTATCTTTTCTGCTGGGTTGACTAGTCTTTCCGCTAAAAAATCTCACGCCCTGCCAGCGTTGTCAACCTATAAAAAAATCTGGTTGACAACGCTGGCAGCATTGCCTAGTCTTCGGACAGTTCCAGGCCAAGGAGGTTGTACCGATGCTCAAGGTTGCTCAATTGTTTGTGGAAAAAAGTCGCTCCGGACAGGTCCTGTCGGCAGATGAGGCGCTGCAGATTCTGACCGCCAAAGGTGCCATGCTGAGCGCATTTATGGCCGGGGCTCAGGGACTTAAGGAAAAATACCTGGGTGAAGGGATGGAACTCTGCTCCATCATCAATGCGAAATCAGGGCACTGTGCTGAGAACTGTAGCTTTTGCGCCCAATCCGCCCACCATCAGGCCCGGGTTGACAGCTATCCGCTGAAATCCGCAGCAGAGATGTTGGCCGGCGCACAGGCCGCCGAGGCCCAGGGGAGTCGTTGTTACGGGATTGTCACCAGCGGGACCAGGGTTGAGCCGGGGGCTGAGTTTGCCGAACTGCTGGAGGCTATCCGTATCATCCGCGAACAGACCAGGGTGATCCCCTCGGCTTCCATCGGCCTGCTCGATGCCGAAGCAGCTCGGGCCTTGGCCGCAGCGGGCTGCGGCACGTATCACCACAATCTGGAAACGGCACGATCTTTTTTCCCGCAGATCTGCTCAACCCATGATTACGAGGAGGATGTGACCACCGTGCGGGTTGCCAAGCAGGCGGGGATGAAGGTTTGCTGCGGCGGGATTTTCGGACTGGGTGAGTCGTTTCAGCAGCGCTTTGAACTGGGGCTGACCCTGCGCGAGCTTGATGTCGACTCGGTGCCCCTCAATTTTCTGAATCCCATTGACGGCACCCCGCTGGCTGGCCAGCACCTGCTGACGCCTATGGACTGCCTGCGCATCATCTGCCTGTTTCGTTACCTGCTGCCGGGCAAAAAGATTACCATCTGTGGTGGCCGTGACATCAACCTGCGCGAGTTCCAGTCCGCTATTTTCATGGCCGGCGCCAGCGGCATGATGGTCGGCAACTACCTGACCTCAGCCGGGCGTGACCTGGAAAAGGACCAACAGATGCTGAAAGACGCGGAAGTTACGGTCAGTCATTGCTGAAATGCGTCTAGTTAGTTTCCCTCCGGAAACGGCCCTTTTCCGCTGTGACGGTGTTAATCTGCAGGCTTACTTGTGCGGCGTAACGGTGTACGCCTCCGCGCAAGCCCTTGATTTCTTTGCCACAACGAAAAACTGCTCGTTTCCAATCTGAAAACTTTAAGATTGCCATCCAGTGTTTCCGGATGACAACCAGTTAGGAATTTATTAAGTTCCTGATAGCATTGCGGAGCGTACTGAGTCGGTATGGTTTCTGGACAAAAGCGGCGACCTGTTTGCCGGCAAAGCGCTGGGTAACCTCAAATTCATTGTAACCACTGGAAATGATCACTTTGACCGCGGGATTGATCTTCTTCAATTCCCGGAAACATTGCTCACCGTCCATTTTCGGCATGGTCAGGTCGAGGATGACAAAGGCGATCTCCGGGTGGGCCCGATAAATCTCCAGAGCTTCTCTGCCGTCGACTGCGGTTAACGTGGTGAAACCGGATTCCTTTAACATTTCTATGCCGACGCCCCGGGCGCTTTCTTCGTCATCAACCAGCAGCACCATTCCACTTCCTTCCCAGTGTTCTTCCTGGACTGTCCCGTTGAAGAGCTGCGCTGGCTTTTCAGAAGCGGGCAGGAGGATCTTGAAGGTGGTTCCTTTGCCGGGTTCGCTATAGACTTTGAGCGCGCCTTTATGACCGCGAACGATCCCCAGCACTGCTGACATCCCCAGCCCGCGGCCGGTAAACTTGGTTGAGAAGAAGGGGTCGAAGATTTTTGCCAGGATCTCCTTGCTCATGCCGCAGCCGGTATCGGCAATTTCCAGATAGACATAAAGGCCGTCAGAGAGATTTTCGTCCAGCCAGACATTGCGCAGGTAGCTTTCATCGCAATCCATGCAGCCGGTCGAAATGGAAATAACCCCACTCTTTTCACCAATGGCTTCGGAGGCATTGATAACCAGGTTCATGATGATCTGGCGGATCTGGGTGGCATCGACACTGACGGCCGGCAAAGAAGCATAGGGGCGCAGCCGTAACACCGCTTTTTTTGAAATGGAGACCTGCAGCATGTGCAGCATCTCCTGCAGCAGAAAGTTGAGATCGATGGTCTCCAGGACGAATTTTCCCCGTCCGGAGTAGGCCAGCATCTGCTTGGCCAGGTCAGCGGCGCGTTCAGCAGCCTTCTCGATCTGTTGCAGGTTTTCAATGGCCGCTGCACCCGGCGGCAGCCGTCTCTTGGTCAGTTCCGAATGGCCCATGATCGCTGCCAGCAGGTTGTTGAAATCATGGGCGATTCCGCCGGCGAGAATACCGAGACTTTCAAGCTTCTGGGTCTGGACTATTTTCTCTTCTAACTGCTGTCGTTGTGCTTCGTTGCGTTTGCGCTCGGTAATGTTGGAGACCAGTCCCAGATTGTAGCCCTTGCCGTGGTACTGGATGTAATTCGCATTGATCGCTACGGGAAAAACGCTGCCATCTTTGCGCATATGGACCGATTCAAAATCGATTCTTCCCTGTTCCAGAAAGTTGTCCCAGAGCGAAAACCACTCCTGCTGAGAAAAATGACGATCAATATCCCACACCGTCATTTGCAACAGTTCCTCTTTACTGTAGCCTAATTCGCGACTGGCCTCGTTGTTGACATACTGCATCTGACCCGTTTCATCAGTGAGATAGATCGCCTCCCCGATATGATCAATGGCAAAGGTTAAAAAGGTCATGTCCTCTTCCGTTTTCCTGCGTTCGGTCATATCCCGGGTTACAGAGAGAATGACCTGTTCCCCTGCCAAGTCAATGATTCGTGCCGACATAAAACCATTTTTAACGGAACCGTCTTTGGCCACAAATTCAGCCTCAAGATTATCGACATGGCCTTGTTCCATAAGTCGTCGAACCAGGCACTTCCGGGTGTCCAAATTTTCCCAGATGTTCAGGTCTACAGAGGACCTGCCGCTAATGTCAGCGGAGGTGTATCCCAATATCCTTGTGAAACCATCATTGATTTCGATATAGGCCCCGTCTGACAAGCGATTGAGGCAGATCGCGTCCGGGCTGGTCATAAAGGTAGTTTTGAATTTATGCTCACTGTCTTGCAGTTGTCGTTCCGCTTTTTTGCGCTCGGTGATGTCTTCGCCGGAAAAAAGGATGCCGCTGATCCCATTGTCATCGTGAAGCAGGCTGTTGTGGAAGGCGATGATCCGTTCTGTTCCGGAACTGTCCAGGACCGGATTTTCGTAAAATTCAAGGGGGTTGAATTCTCCTGCCATCTGCCGCTGGAAGATTTCCTTGATTTCAGGCTGGACCGCGGCAGGAAGGCAGAGTTCAAACCAATTGTGACCGATCAGTGTTCCTTCTGGGTAACCGAGAATCTCGTGCCCTTTCTTGTTCATCAGGATGATCTCGCCCTGTCTGTTCAGTGCCGCAAACATGACTCCGGCAATATCCAGATAAAGCTGGGCTTTTTCTTTTTCCCGGACAATCGCCTGCATGGCCTGCTGCCGTTTGGTAATGTCCCGGGTAACCCCTTCTACGCCAGCAATGTTGCCGTCTGCGTCATAAAAAAGGTGTGAATTCGTCATCGCCCACCAGATGGAGCCATCTTTACGCCTCAGGCTTGCTGCAAAGTTTTCTACCCGCCCCTGTTTATGGAGCATGGCAAGGAACTGTTCGCGCTCCTCAGGAATCAGGTAGAAATTTTCAGCGATATTCAGACCAAGGCATTCCTCCTGGGTGTAACCGGTTAACTCGTAGGCCGAGTGGGACAGGTAAGTGAGGTTACCGTTGAGGTCGGCCCGGTAAAAAAGATCGGAGGTATTGTCGGCCAGAGAGCGGTACATTTTTTCTGTCTCTTCAAGCTCCAGGACCCGATCGAGCAGTTGTTGGTAGGTCGGTTTTTCCGGTGCCGGCACAGCATTGGTTCGATGGCAAGGATCTTCCATTGGATTCTTCACACGTTTGCCTTTCCTTGCGAGCAACATAATAACGGCGGTTTTCAGGGTTAGATGCCTAATAACAGCCCTTTTCGAGGAGTTCTGTCCTGACCGGGGTAAATCAAGAATAAAGGCCTGATCGTCTTAATTCTGCTTGTTGTTATCAACCACCTCTTGAACATTCAACTTGATTTGCCGGGAGCGGATACCGATCGGGTGATGGATTTTATAATACAGCTGTCCGGTTATATTTTTGGTGGCTGAAGCAGTCTTCCAAAGAGCCACTCTAGCCCATAACTTTTAAAAATATACTGAAAAATATTTGTTTCTTATAAGGATAATCAATGTTGATCAGCAAAGGAATCCCATTTTTTGTGATCCGGCCAATGCCACTTGCGGATGGACTGATACCGCGACCGGTCAGCGATAAATAAAGTCTCCTTCATGGCTTGCGAGATAGGCGAGGATTCGCTGTCGGGTTGTTTGGAACTGTTTGCTGACCCCTTTGAGAGCCTGATCGGGTTGATCCGCCGCCAGCCATTCAATAACCGCAGCATGATTGTAAACCGCGTGTTCCAGCTGCTCGGTGCTCAGGGAGTGAACGCTGAGCAATTCGACCTGGGCGCAGAGGACCTGATACAGTTGGCTTAAACGGTCATTTCGGGCGTAATAACAGAGGATCTGCTGAAAATCCCGCTCATATTCAAAATATTCCCGGACGGTTAAGTCTGTTCGCTGTTCCAATTTCTGCTTTACCGGCAGAGTCAGCTGACCCAGGTCAATGACCAGATCAGCGCGATTTTTTGCGAATGCCAGGCGGTAGAGGGAGGCCGCCAGGATTTCAGAGGCTTCCAGGGTTTCGCTGATCTGTTCTGCGGTCGGGATCAGCACAAAGCTCCCTTTGTTCGGGAAGATCCTGACCAGCCCGGCCATGGCCAGCCGATCAATGGCTTTGACCACCGGGGAGCGGCTGATGCCAAAACGGTTTGCCAGTTCCACAACATTCAGCTTGGTCCCCCAGTCCAGGTGACCGTTGACAATATCGTATTTCAGCCGGCGATAACATTCCTCCCCCAGGCTGGGAATATCGATCCGCTCTGCATGAGAGCCAATTTGTACCATTTCCGCTCCTTGCAATAAAGGCATTGACCAAAAATCATACAGTTAGCAATATCAAAATGCAATATGTAACATGTTGCATTTTGATATAAAGCACCACTGGCGATGTGTTTAGATCAATAAGACGAGCTAGTTGTCATCCAGAAACACTGGATGGCAATCATTAAGTTTTCAGATTAGAAACGAGCTGAATACCAGCTTACAGGAAGAAAAGAGGCGGTTTAACAGAGGAGCCAGCAGGGCAGAAGACCGACTGCTCTGCTGTTTAAATCAGGAATGGGCGTGGTCCGATTCGCAACGACACTCATGATCTTTGGCACTGGTGTCGCAATGGCAGGCCTCTCCGGAGCTGTGACAACCGCCGCGCAAACCTTTGCGGCGCATCAGCAGACCGGCCGCGAGGCCGGCAAAGGCGAGTAAAAAAATGATCAAGGCGGCAATATATTCAATCATGTTTCATCTTCTCCGTAAAACGCTTGAAGGCCGGACTGGAGTAGCTGGTTAAACCGGTTCCCTTATGAATCAGGAAGTACGCCGGGATATTGTTATCTTCGCAGAATTGCCGACCCCTGTCTTCCCCCATGACCATCATGGCGGTGGCCAAGGCATCGGCCCGGGCGCAGTCTGGGTCGAGAATGGTCGCGGAAGCCAGTTTATGGCGAGCGGGCCGCCCGCTGACCGGGTCGATGGTATGGGCGTAGTGCTGGCCGTTTTCCACATAAAAATTGCGATAGTTGCCGGAGGTGGCCACCGCCGTGTCGGTCAAGGCGAAAATGGTTTGCACTTCACGAACATCCTCTACCGGTTTTTCGATGGCGATACGCCAGGGACCGCCGTCATCACGCTGACCGGAGATCTGCAGTTCCCCGCCGACCTCAACCAGGAAATTGCTGTAGCCTTGGTCCTTGAGTAGTTTGGCCAGGGCATCAACGGCATAACCCTTGGCAATAGCAGACAAATCGATGTGCAGATCCGGGATAAGTTTGCGGATTGCAGCCGGGTGTGCCTTTATTTCCAGATTATGATAGCCGATTCGACTCCGCAGCTGTTGGACCTGCTCTTCGGTGGGGATATGCTGCTGGCGCTCAAGCGGACCGAACCCCCAGAGTTCGACCAGCGGACCTACGCTGATGTCAAAGGCACCACCGGTCAGTGCGCTGATCTTTTGTGCCCTGCTGATCACCAGGTAGGTATCGACGGAAATCGGAAACCAGGCGTCAGATTGCAGCTTATTAAATCGCGCGACTTCGGACTCGGGGTCATAGGTAGACATCAAATGGTTGATCGCATTGAGCTTCCCTTGCAGAAGGCTTTGCAAGGCCGGAGCGTTTGCCTTCGAGCTGTCGGGATGAACCGTTACCGACCAGGTTGTTCCCATGGTTTCCCCACCTAAGTGAAACGCTTCCGGGGGAGTCTGCCGCTGGCAGGAGGAAAGGGTAAAGACCAGGCCAAAGAATAGAAAAAGCTGTAGAAATTGTCTCATATGTCTCTTATTAAAGGTCGGCCAGGCCCTGAGAATGCCGGATCATCCGCTTCATGGCCTTTTCTTCCTGGGTTTTCAGAGTAATTATCAGGTTTGTGGGCTCCGGGCTGGTCGTATGTTCCAGCAGGTGATCGAAATAGCTGATCAGCTCCTTTTTATAGCCGATGGCGGCACTGATCAGTTGATCCAGGTCGCTTCCGGCCGTCTCCGGCAACAGGTCGGCTTTGGGGCGCGGAAAATTGATTTCAATGCCTTTGAACCAGTAATCAAGAACCTGCTTGGGGGCCTCCTGGCAGAACTCGTCCAGAGCCACGGCGCGCTGCTGTTCATGGTCGATCAGGTAGTCGAGCATCAGCCGTACCCGTGGCGCAACCTTGCATTCAGTCAGCTGCTCGTAAAAGAGGCTCACTTTACGATGGTAGTCCGGGGCGAGCTTTTGCAGGATTTCCCTCGTTTGTTCGTAACGCATGACATCACTCCTTTGGCAGGCTTAAACAAAACAACCTGTAGAGCCCATGACTGGGCAGGCAAAATCCATAACCCGGTCAGCAGTTATTGATTTCGGAAGGCTGGAAAAAACGCCTCCTGGGCAACCATGCCGGAAAGTTCGGGAAAGGGTCTTTTCCCGCAGCTCAGATTCCGAAATCGTCAAACATGATGTTTTCGTATTCCACGCCCAGGTTGTAAAGCATGTCTGTGGCGGCCTTGTTCATCATCGGCGGCCCGCACAGGTAATATTCGCAATCTTCGGGGGCCGGGTGCCCGGAGAGGTATTCTTCATAAAGGTACTCGTGGACAAATCCGGTGGCGCCCTGCCAGTTATCTTCGGGCAGCGGCTCGGAAAGGACCAGGTGCCACTCAAAATTGTCGTGTTCTGCGGCAAGACGGTCGAACTCTTCGACATAGAACGCTTCGCGGCGACTGCGGGCGCCGTACCAGAAGGAGATTTTGCGGTCGGAGTTCAATCGCTTGAGCTGATCAAAAATATGCGAGCGCATCGGCGCCATGCCGGCTCCCCCCCCGATAAAGATCATCTCGGCGTCGGTTTCGCGGGCGAAAAATTCACCATAAGGGCCAGAGACAAAGACTTTATCGCCCGGCTTTAAATTGAAGATAAAGGATGACATCTGTCCGGGTGGTGCGTCGGGAACCGAGGGGGGTGGTGGGCAGACCCTGACGTTGAGCATGATGATCCCTTTTTCTTCGGGATAGTTGGCCATGGAATAGGCGCGCATGACCGGTTCCTCAACCGCTGAGGTATACTGCCAGAGATTGTATTTGTCCCAATCGCCCTGGAAACGCTCGGCAATCTCCATGGACTGGTATTCGCAGGTATGGGGCGGGGCCTCAATTTGGATATAGCCGCCGGCTCGGAAATCGAGATCCTCGCCTGGTGGCAGTTCCAGCACCAGTTCCTTGATGAAGGTGGCTCGGCTTTCGTTGGAGCGCACCGTGCACTCCCACCTGCTGATGGAAAATATTTCCGCCGGCACTTCCAGTTTCATATTCTGTTTGACGCTGACCTGGCAAGACAGCCGATAGCCTTCACGGGCTTCCCGTTTGTTGATATGGGCGGTCTCTGTGGGCAGGATATCACCGCCGCCTTCTTTGACTTTCACCCGACATTGGGCGCAGGTTCCGCCGCCACCACAGGCGGATGGAATGTAGATTTCATTGTCCGCCAGGGTCCCCAGTAGTTTGCCGCCGGGTTTGACGGTTAGTCTTTTTTCGGGGTCATTATTGATATCCAGAGTGACATCACCGGATGGAATCAGCCAAGCTCTGGTAAGCAGGATAAACCCGACCAGGAGCATAACAATAGCAGTGAAAATAAGGACACCTAAGCCGATTTCAGTCATTGCACCACCTTAAAGTTGAATTCCCGAAAAAGCCATGAATGCCATAGCCATAAGGCCGGCGATCATAAAGGTGATTCCCAGCCCGCGCAGTCCCGGTGGGACGTCGGCATATTTCATTTTTTCCCGAATCCCGGCCAGGGCCACAATGGCCAGCGCCCACCCGGCGCCGGTACCGAACCCGAAGACCACGCTTTCCGGAAAATTGTAGTCACGTTCGACCATGAACAGCGAACCGCCGAGAATGGCACAGTTCACGGTAATCAGCGGCAGAAAAATCCCCAGCGCCGTATACAGGGCGGGGACAAAGCGGTCCAGCACCATTTCCAGGATCTGGACAATAGCGGCTATCACGCCGATATAACAAATCAGGCCGATAAAGGTTAGATCCAGGTTACCGAACCCGGCCCAGGCCAGGGCGCCGTTTTTGAGTAGATGCTGATAAATCAGGTTGTTGGCCGGCACGGTAATAGTCTGGACCACGACCACGGCAACCCCCAGGCCGATGGAGGTATCGACCTTACGCGAAACCGCCAGAAAGGTACACATGCCGAGGAAAAAGGCCAGGGCCATGTTCTCGATGAAGATCGAGCGGATCAGGATGTTCAGATAATGTTCCATACCTTAGTTTTCCTCTTCGATCTGGTCGGTTTTCCAGGTCCGCAGTATCCAGATCAGCAGGCCGATGATGAAGAAGGCGCTTGGCGGTAGCAGCATCAGCCCGTTGGGAAGGTACCAGCCGCCGTCATTGGTGCTGGGCAGAATCGTGAAACCAAGCAGTTTGCCGGCCCCAAACAGCTCGCGAAGAAAACCCACCAACAACAGGACCAGGCTGTAGCCGATACCGTTGCCGATACCGTCGAGCAGACTCAAGCCCGGCGGGTTTTTAATCGCAAAGGCCTCGGCCCGGCCCAGCACGATGCAGTTGGTAATGATCAGCCCGACAAACACCGATAATTGCTTGCTGACGCTGAAGGCATAGGCCTTGAGAAACTGATCGACGATAATGACCAGGGTGGCGATGATGGTGATTTCAACAATGATCCGAATATTGCCGGGGATCTGTTTGCGGATCAGACTGACCGAAAAGTTGGAGCCGGCAACCACAAAGATGACGGCCAGACACATGACGATGACAGTTTCCAGTTTGGAGGTCACAGCCAGGGCCGAGCAGATACCGAGAATCTGCAGTCCGATCGGATTTTTATTGAACAGGGGATCAAGTAAAACGTCCTTGGCTTTGCTCATGGCTTGACTCCTTCTTTCTTCAACCTCTCCAGAAACGGCAGGTAGCCGTTGGTCCCCATCCAGTACTTGAGCAGATGGTCGACACCGCGGCCGGTCAGGGTGGCGCCGGCCAGACCATCCGCTTTAAATACCGCCTGAGGATCGCTTTTATCCACGGTTCCCTTGATGACCTGGATTTTCACCTTCTCCCCGGGGCCGTAAATCTTTTTGCCACGCCATTGTTTTTTCCAGTTGGGATTGTCGATTTCACCACCCAGACCGGGAGTCTCGCCGTGTTCGTAAAAGCCAAACCCATTGACCGTGTTCAAGTCTCCGGACAGAGCGATAAAGCCGTACATGGTTGACCACAGCCCTTTGCCATGAACAGGCAGAATCAGTTGTTGCAGGTGCTGACCGTCCATGACCAGATAGACATCCTTGTAGCGCGAGCGGGTCTTGATTCCGGCCAGATCTTTATTGCCGGGGATCTGGTAGTTGAGTTTCGGATCCCGGGCCGCGACCCTGGAGTCGAACGTGGTGGGGTCAAAGCGGTCGGTAAATTGGCCGGTTTGCAGATCCACGACGCGCGGTTCAATTTTTTTGAACTGTTCATTGATGGGCACCCCGGCCTCGTAAAGATTGGCGGCCTGGAGAATGTTCTTCCGTTTCTCTTCGCTTTTATTCTTTTCCTGTCGAGCGTTTAAACCGACCGCGGCGGCCGAGACCAGGATCGAACAGACAATGCAGAGCAGAAACGCGACGATCAGGACCCGACCGGTACTATCCTTTGACATGCCGCAACCTCCGCTTGATATGAACTTTGAGCACCAGCTGATCAATCAGCGGGGCAAACACATTGCCGAACAGAATGGCCAGCATCATCCCTTCCGGAAAGGCCGGATTGACGACCCGGATCAGGATGCACATGGCCCCGATCAGGAAACCGTAAATCCATTTTCCCTCTTCAGTCATCGCCCCGGAAACCGGATCGGTGGTCATAAACACCAGGCCGAAGGCAAACCCGCCGAGCACCAGGTGCCACTGCGGACCAAGGGCGAACATCGGGTTGGTGGTGCTGCCGACGCTATTCAAAAGCAAGACCAGAGCCCCGGCGCCGAGCAGGGTTGACAACATGATGCGCCAGGAACCGACCCCGGTGATGATTAGCACCGCGGCCCCGAACAGGCAGGCCAGGGTCGAGGTTTCCCCCATGGAGCCCGGCATGGTGCCAAGAAAGGCGTCCAGCCAGGAGACCGTATGGGTGACGGCGGCGACGCCCCCCTCCGCTGCCCGGGCCAGGGCCGTGGCGCCGCTGAAGCCGTCTGCCGCGACCCAGACCTTGTCCCCGGAGATCTGCGCCGGGTAGGCAAAGAACAGGAAGGCGCGGCCGGCCAGGGCCGGGTTGAGAAAGTTCTTGCCGGTGCCACCGAAGATCTCTTTGCCGATGACCACCCCGAATGAGATCCCCAGGGCCACTTGCCAGAGGGGCATGGTCGGCGGGCAGATCAGGGGGAACAACGACCCGGTGACCAGAAATCCTTCGTTGAGGTCATGGCCGCGAATAATTGAGAAGAGAGCCTCCCACATGCCGCCGACAATATTGGTGACCAGGTAGATGGGGATAAACCAGCTCGCTCCGAGAAGCAGGTTATCCCAGAACAGGTCGGGGTTGGCACTGTAGCCGAGCATCCCGAGCAGGGCGCCGCGCCAACCGGAGATGGTGCCGCCGGTGGCCTGCATGGCGCTGTTGGCCTGATAGCCGGTATTCCACATGGCCATGAAAAAACAGGGGAGTAAGGCGATCACCACCGTGATCATCACCCTTTTCAGGTCCATGGCATCCCGCACATGGGGTGCGGAACCGGTGACTTCGCCGGGTGTATAGAGGAAGCTGTCCGCGGCTTCGTAGAGTCCGTAGAAGCGTTCGAATTTTCCCCCCTTGGAAAAGTGGGGGTGCAGTTTGTCGAGCATATCGCGCAGTGCTTTCATCATCCCTCTTTTTCTATCTTCTGCAAGGTCTGCCGCAGATGGAAGCCGTAATCGATTTTCCCGGAACAGACAAAGCTGCACAGGGCCAGGTCCTCTTCATCCAGTTCAAGACAGCCAAGGTTTTGAGCCAGGTCGGTATCCAGAGTGAGCAATGCCCGCAACAGCCAGGTGATCTTGGTATTGAGAGGCATGACTTTTTCGAAGGCCCCGATGGGAACCATCGCCCGGATGCTGCCGTGGGTGTTGGTGCCCAGGGGCAGCGGCCGCCGTGGCCGCAGGCTTGAAGCGAACAGCCGGTTATTGGAAAAGCGGTTGAAGCCCGGCATCAGCCAACCCAGGAAATGACGTTGTCGGTCTTCGCCAAGCACGGAAATCTGGGTGTGATAGCGGCCGAGAAAATCAGTTTCCGCGGCGGCCCGATGCCCGGCCAGGACCGAGCCGGAGATAATTCGATTGTCCCCCTCGGTCAGCTCGCCCTCAAGCAGCTCGCTCAGGCAGGCTCCGGTCTGCATCCGGAGCAGGCGCGGCTTGTGGACCGCGGGGCCACCCAGGGCAACCAGTCGTTCGGTGAGGATGCGGCCGGTCAAAAACAGGTGACCGATGGCAATGACATCCTGATAACCGAGATGCCAGACCGTATGTCGCTGGTCGACGCGTTCGAGCAGATGAATATGGGTGCCAACCAGTCCCGCCGGATGGCGGCCGGCAAATTCACTGACGCTGATCCCTTCCGGGCAGGGGAGCTGAGCACCGGGGGCCTGACACAAATGAATTCGCCCTTCAATCAGGCGTCTGAGTACGGTCAGTCCGGCCCGGAATTCAGCGGTTTTTTCGGCGATGGCCAGCTTCGGGTCCAAAGCCAGTGGATTGGTATCGAGTGCGGTCACAAACAGTGCGGTAGGCCGCGTTTCCGGCGCAGGGATTTTGCTGAACGGACGGGTGCGAAAAGCGGTCCACAGCCCTGAATCGAGGAGCTGTTGTTCGATATCCGGAGCCGTGAGCCGGGAAAGGCGGTTGGCCGGGGTCGCGGAAAAGGTTTTTTCGGCACTCCCGTCTGTCGCAATGACCAGGGACTGGAAGGCCCGTCGTTCGCCACGGTTGATGGCGATAACTTTACCGGCCGCCGGCGCGGTAAAGACCACACGGGTATTTTTCTTGTCGGTGAACAGCGGTTGGCCCAGCATGACCTGATCCCCTTCAGCAACCTGAAGGGCCGGTTTCATGTCCTGGTAATCGCAACCGAGCAAGGCAACCTGCCTGGGTTGTGGGGCGGTCTCAATCTGCGTGACGGGTTCGCCGCAAAGAGGCAGAGAGAGTCCTTTGCTGATTTTGAACATAACCCTCCTGTGTTATCAACGCATTAAGCGGCTTGAAAATGATATTTCCAACCACTTTGCCATAAAAATAAGGTTGCTGTTAAGACGTCATGACAATGTTTTTATCGGCCCGACCCAGAATGGCAAGTTGTTTTTCAACCGCCTGATAAGGTTGCCTGTTCTGCCGAAGAGAGTAACGAAAAGATTATAGCAGAGAACCCCGGGTCGGGTCTCCCGGCGAAACGGCAAAAGGCACTTTTTAGCAAAAGTTGCTGAACTGACGCCTGATTTGACATAGTTAATTGACCAGGTAAACTTTGACAAAGAGCATTTTTCCAAAGGCGGGAGGTGTGTTATGAAAATTGTAAAGGATATTCTCCAGGAGAAGGGCAGGGAAGTTCACACCATCGAGCAGCATGAAAGCGTCTATACGGCCTTGAACAAGTTGGCCGAAAAGAATATCGGCGCGTTGGTGGTCACGGACGAACATGGGACGGTGGTCGGTCTTATGTCGGAACGGGATTATGCCCGAAAAATTATTCTCAAGGGGATGTCCTCCCTCGACACACCGGTCAATGCCATTATGGAAAAGACCCTCTATTTCATCCAGCCGGAAAATACGGTTGAAGAGTGCATGGCCCTGGTCACCGAAATCCGTCATCGCCACCTGCCTGTGCTCAAGGATGGCGAGCTGCTCGGCCTGGTTTCCATCGGCGACTTGGTCAAGGCAACGATCGAGGAAAAAGAATTCCTTATTAATCAACTGACCAATTACATCAAGTCAGGTTAAAAGAAGCTGCGGCTGCCCGAACCCGATGAGTTTCGGGCAGTCATTTCTTCTGCTTCAACATTCCCTCTTCTTGTCAGCTCAGACCTGTTGTTCATAATGCAGAACAAGGCGCAGATATTTTGCCTCCGTTTCAGGGTTGCAGGTCGCGGCATAAGCCCGCAACATGTCGGTACGGATGTTCTCCGGCAGGACCCGTTCGGCGAGGGGATAGAGAATGCGGTCCTCTTTGTCGATGTGGTTACGCAGGAGTTCGGCGTAGCCGGAGGCATTGGCGGCCATCACGGGGATCATCCCGGTTTCCCCGTTCTGCGCTTTTATAACCGCTGCTTCCATGGCGCGCAGATAGGCGCGCCCTTGATCGTGCTCCATGAGCATGGCTTCAATGGGTGACTGTTTCTCCGGCATGCCGTTCTTGACCAGTTCGACAAAGAGCACCGCTTCTTCTTTGGCATGGTGAAAGCGATCGGCATAGTTGCGGATAAAGTCGATAGCATCAATAAAAAAGGTCCAGTTTCTGAATCGTCCCTGTTCCATCAGGGCCGTATTCTTTTCCAGCAGCGTGATCATCCGCAGGATTAAGCAGTGCTCGTCGACCATGATTTTGGTCACATCTGTCTTCATCGTTAATTCCTTCTCTGGCCGTCGACACCGATGATGACGACATTAAGGGGGACCTCCCGGCCTGATTTGGCAATCGCCTGCTCGGCGAACATGGCCAGACCGCGACAGCAGGGGACTTCCATGATGGTCACCGTAACCGATTGAATGGTATTACGGGAAATGATGTCGGCCAGCTTGTCAATATAGCTGCTGCTGTCATCCAGTTTGGGGCAGGCATTGACCAGGACCCGCCCCTTGATGAAGTCGCGATGGAATTCGGCATAAGCAAAGGGGACGCAGTCGGCCGCGATGAGCAGGTGCGCATGATCCAGGTAAGGCGCGGTCGGCGGCACCAGTTGCAGCTGGGTCGGCCATTGGCGCAGCTCCGAAACCAGCCGCGCTGACGAAGTGTTGTCATTCTGCTCAATATTCTTCAGGGTCCGGACCTGAGCTCCGGGACATCCACAGGCAAGATCAGCCATTGTTCAAACTCCTTTATTGGTTAAATAGGTGTTGATTTCCCGTTCTATTGTTTGTTCCACTTCAGCCCCCAGGGCATGGATGCTGACCACATCATTGACCAGGCAGATACCGACACCGCAAGTCACGCAGCCGATATCATATCGATTGAGGATGGCACCGATCTGCGGATGGTCGGCAATAACCTTGTTGATCGGCTGAGCGCCGATTGCTGCTGGCAGATTCATGCTGGTTCTCCTTTTGCTTGGTGTTGATGGGCCAACCATAACCGAGCCTGAGGAAGAAAAACTTGATTTGGATCAAATTAAGACAAAAAAAGTAATTTATTCTCGAGATCGGTGTCTTCCCCTCCCCGGAGGCCTGTTTTATACTGAACTTGCAGCGAATAACTGGGGCGGTAGTAACTCAACCTGCTTCGGGGCGCTTAGCAGCGGCCCGGGAAAGGAGGCGGAATGGCAGATCTGGTTAAACAACAATGTGCCCCTTGCCGGGAAGGCACCGCTCCATTGAGTGAAGAAACGATTTATTCGTTACTGATGGATATTCCAGAGTGGCGGGTGGTTGACGATAAAGGCGTGGCTTGTTTAAGTCGGGTCTTCCATTTCAGTGATTTTCGTCAGGCGTTCGCCTTCAGTCAGCAAGTCGGTGAATTGGCTGAAGCTGAGCAGCACCATCCGCAACTGATCACCGAATGGGGGAAGGTGACGGTGAAGTGGTGGACCCACAAGATTCGCGGCCTTCATGAAAACGATTTTGTCATGGCCGCAAAAACCTCTGCCCTGCTCGACGAGCGGTGACCCTGCGGGCAGAATATGCGCCTTTACCAATGTTCATCCCGTCTTTTCTCTCGCTGGCGGGCTCTCTCCGGAACTGGTTTTTTTGTCGAGGCGTCAATCTGCAGGCTGACTTTGTGCGGTGTAACGGTGAGTTCCTTTGCGCAAACTCTTGATTTCCCGGTCACAACGAAAAACCGCTCGTTTCCAATCTGACAACGTAACTATTCTGAAAGAGCGGTATCGTCTGCACCTTCAGCAGGCGGTCTTGAAGCGTTTGCTAAAGGTGCAGCGGTTCTTCCTGCAGTGACGCCAGCTGTTCCCGGAGTTCGAGAATATGCTCGCCCCAGTACTGAATACTGTTGAACCAGGGGAAGGTGCGGGGAAAGGCCGGGTCGTCCCAGCGTCGCGCTAACCAAGCGCTGTAATGGAGCATGCGCAGGGTGCGCAACGCTTCGATCAGTTGCAGCTCGGCCGGATTGAAATCAAAAAACTGGCAGTAGCCGTTGAGAATCTTGTCCAGTTGCTGGCGTTGCCGATCGGTTGTCCCGGACAGCAGCATCCATAAATCCTGAATGGCCGGGGCCATCCGCGCATCATCAAAATCGACAAAGTGGGGTGCATCGTCTCGCCACAGCATGTTGCCGCTGTGACAGTCACCGTGGACCCGAATCAACCGCGGGGCGACGCTGGTAAAGCGCTGCTCGATAATACCCAGCAAGTCATGGGTCAGGGAGCGGTAGGCATCGCTGTAGTCTCGGGGGATGAAATGCTCGGCAATAAAGTCGGCTGAGTCATGGCCGAAACTTTGTGGGTCAAGGGCCGGTCTGTGTTTGAATGGTTTGTTGGCGCCCAACGCGTGAATCCGGCCGAGCAAGCGGCCGATCACCTGCAGATGCTCAAGATTGTCGAGTTCCGGGGAATGGCCGCCTTTGCGCGGTGAGAGGCTGAAGTAAAAACCGCGAAACCGATGCAGTGCCTCACCGGCCGCGTCCTTGAGGGGAGCGACCACCGGGAGTTCGTGAGCGGCCAGTTCAAAGGTGAACAGCTGCTCTTCGGTAAGCTGGGCCTTGTTCCAACGCCCCGGGCGGTAAAATTTGACGATCAGCGGAGACCCCGTTTCGATCCCGACCTGGTAGACCCGGTTTTCGTAACTGTTGAGAGTCAGAATGCGATAATCACAACGATAACCCAGCGATTCGACCGCATCCATGATGAAGTCCGGGGTCAATTTGTCAAACGGGTGAGTGGCTGTTTTGCTCATGGTATCCTCGCAAGGTTAATCTGCAAGTCTACTCGGGCAATCCCTGCAAGTAAAGCTTTTCAGCCGGAAAGTTGCTGCAGCTGCGGCCAGAGCAACGACAGGGCAATACTCCACATCATCAAGCAGACCAGCCCGTCCAGGCAACGCCAGGCCAGGCGGCTGCGAAACAGCGGGGCGAGCAGACCGGCCCCCAGGCTGAGGCTGAAAAACCAGAGCACGGAGGCTGTCATGGCGCCGCCGGCAAACTGCAGGCGTTCCCCCGCGGCCAACTGTCCGCTGATCCCGCCGAGGAGGATGACGGTATCGATATAGACATGCGGGTTAAGCAGGGTCAGGGCCAGGGTCATGAGCAGCATTTTCCGCCTTGAGGTTATGATCATGCCGCTGTCCTCCAGGCGGCCGCCGCGGAGCGCGGAGCGGAACGAGCGGCTGCCGTACCAGAGCAGAAACAGGGCGCCGAACCAGCTGGCCAGGCGGGTCAAGAAGCTGCTGGCGGCAATCAGTCGACCGACACCGCTGACCCCGGCCAGAATCAGCACGGCGTCGCAGAGACTGCAGACCAGCGCAGTCTGCAGCGCATAGTTGCGCCTGATGCCCTGAGAGAGAACAAAGGCATTCTGGGCGCCGATGGCGATAATCAGCCCGCCGCCCATGGCGATACCCTGTAAATATGGCCACATACTGGTCCTCCATGATGATGAAATCGGTTGCCTGAAGACGCTAAGCCGGCTTGGATTAAAAGTAAAATTAATTATTTTCCGATGCCATCAGATTTGCTAATGTTTGCAGATGATCGATTACAAACTTTTGCAGGCCCTGGCCAAGGTGGTTGAAGAAGGCGGCTTTGAACGGGCCGCCCGCGTCCTCTATCTGACCCAGTCGGCGATCTCCCAGCGGGTTCGCCAACTTGAGGACAGTTGCGGTCAGCTGTTGCTGACCCGCACCAATCCGCCGCAACCGACCGCGGCCGGTCGCACCTTGCTCAAGCACTATCAGCAGGTCAGGATGTTGGAGGACGGCCTGGCCCTGGAGCTGACCGCGACCCCGCTGGACCGGCCACAATCCCTCACTATCGGGATTAACGCCGACAGTCTGGCGTTCTGGTTCGTCGCCGCGGCCGCGCCGGTGCTGCAGGAGATGAAACTGTTACTCGACCTGCGGGTTGCCGATCAGGAGCAGACCCATCGCTATCTGCGTGACGGGGAGGTGGTCGGCTGTGTCAGCAATGAGCCGCGCCCCATGCAGGGTTGCCGGGTGGACGCTTTGGGCGGCATGCGTTACCGCTTGCTCGCGACACCGGAATTCTGTCGGCGCTGGTTCCCTGCCGGACTGAGTAAGGTCGCTCTGGAACAGGCGCCAGCGGTTATTTTTAACCGCAACGATCTCCTGCAGCAGCGCTTTGTTGAGCGCTACTTTTCCAGTGACCCGATCAATTTCGCCGCCCACTATATTCCCGCTCCGGAACAGTTTCTCCAGGTCATTGCTGCTGGCTACTGTTATGGCATGGTCCCCGACTGGCAGGCCGGAAAGCTGTTGAAGGACGGAACCTTGCAGGAGATCGTCCCCGCTGCGACCCTGACCATCGAACTCTACTGGCATTGCTGGAATCTGACCACCGAACCCCTGCAGCAACTGAGCGCCCAGCTGGTCAGCGGGGCGCGGCGCCTGCTGGAACAAGAGAAAGAGCTGCTGTTCTAAAATTAGTTATTTATTATTTGAAAGGAATAATTTAAGCTGGGCTTCATCATCAAGACGATCTTGCAAGCGATGATGAAGGACTCAAATGTGAAGTGGCTCAGCTGGTTGATTGTTGTTGCTGTGCTTTGCTGGAGCGGTCCGGCAAGCGCCGAGGTTGAACATGTTTTCGGAACGGTTGCGGATGCCGTGAGCGGTGAACCCCTGGCCGATGTGCGCATCTGGGCCGACGATGACAGTCAGCTCAGCGCGGCGGATGGTGGCTTCAGTCTTGCCACCATGGCCACCCACTTGATTGTCCGCAAACCCGGTTACCTGCCGCAAAAAGTTCCTGTTTCCTTTCCTTTGCACCTGACGTTGCAGCCGATCACTCCCAAAGCCCTGTATCTGTCCTACTGGGCGGCAGCCAGTCAGGATCTGCGTAACCACCTGCTGCAGTTGCTCGCCGATACCGGAATGAACGCGCTGGTGATCGACCTGAAATCCTCCCGCGGGGATATCGCTTTTCGTACCGGCATGCCCTTGTCCGTCGAGGTCGGTGCGCAGCGCGCGCGGACCCTCAAAGACCTGCCGGAACTGTTGGCCGAGCTCAAAGAGCATGGCATCTATACCATCGCCCGGATCGTGGTGTTCAAGGACAATCGGCTCGCCAAAGGTCGGCCGGAGCTGGCAGTGCGAACGGAAGCCGGCAGCGTCTGGGAGGACCGGGAAAAAATGTCCTGGTGCGATCCGTTCCAGGAAGAGGTTTGGGATTACAATATCGCCCTGGCCGAAGAGGCGGCGCGCCTCGGATTTGACGAGATTCAGTTCGACTATATCCGCTTCCCGGCCAAATCCGATCTGCTCTTTTCCCGCGAAAACACCGGCGACAACCGGGTTGCTGCCATCAACGGTTTCCTGGCCCGGGCCCGGCAGCGCCTGGCTGCATATCCGGTGATGACCTCGGCCAATATTTTCGGTTATATCTGCTGGAAGCCCAAGGACCAAAAAATCGGCCAACGCCTGGCCGACCTGGCCGAATATGTCGACTACCTGTCACCCATGCTCTACCCCTCTGGCTTTCCCCACGGTATCCCGGGCTATCGGAATCCGGTGGCCAATTCCTATGCCGTGATAGCCGATTCACTTCGCCAGGCCGCGCTGCTGACCGGCCTGGCGCCCCAGCGGTTTCGCCCCTGGCTGCAGGCGTTTCGTGATTACGCTTTTGATCACCGTTCCTTCACGGCAGCAGAAATCAATGCCCAGATCAACGCCAGTAACGCCGGCGGTAGTCACGGCTGGATGCTCTGGAACGCGGCCAGCCGTTACACCCAGGCCGGGCTGCAGCAGGTGATTCCCTACGGCGAGCTGAATCTGGTCGATGCCAGCCCCAAAGCCGGGGACAGCACCGTGTTGAGCCGCTCGGAAAGCAAACCTCAGCCGCTGCCGACCATGTAAAAGAGGTTTCTCACCGCCGGAGAGCCGAGCCCTTCTTCAGGCGAAGAGCAGATAGCTGAGCAGGGTGACGACGGTGCCGAGCAGGGCACCGAGAAAGACTTCACGCGGGGAGTGGATTTTCATCAGCAGTCGACTCTGGCTGACCAGAACCGCCAACAGCAGGACCAGCAGGCCGATCAGGAAATTGCCGCCGAACAGCAGGGCCGAGGTGGCAATGGAAAAGGCTACCGCAGCATGACCGCTCGGCATTCCGCCATGGAGCGGGCGGCCGTGGCTAAAGCGCGCTTTGAGCAGGACGACCAGGATAATGACCATCAGCAGGGCAGCCACCGGGATGGTGCCCTGGGGCTCCTTGCCAAGGGTCGGCCCACTGTCGAAGAGGGGGAAAATGTGTCCGGACAGGACCAGATAACCGAGGACCATCGCACCGACACTGGTCACCAGGACCGCCCCGGCCGCGACATCTTTGGCCCGTTTTGCCAGCTCGTGGTATTCGTTGGTGACCAGGTCAACCACCGCTTCGATGGCGGTGTTCATTAGTTCGGCAAAGATCACCAGCACGGCGGCCAACACCAGCAGGAAAAATTCCAGGGCGGAAATCTTGAAAAACAGGGCCAAAAAAAGAACGGCCAGGGCGGCGCAGAGGTGATAGCGGATATGTCGCTCGCTGCGGGCCGCCCAGAGAATTCCCTCAATCGCGCAATTCAGGCTTTCTAGCCAGCTGGTCGGTTTCATCGGCCGATCCTTATCGGAAATCTTACGCATTTCCCCAAAGATAGCACCTCTTTACCGAAAAACAAAATTCAATTCCTGCATTTACTCCGGCTGCAAAAAGGGCTAATCTTTCTTCTTTCGTGAGCAAACAAAGGATGGAGCCATGAGCGACGATTATCAAAATGATGACATGCATGAAGATGAAGAAGATTTTGCCGCTATGTTCGAGGCCAGCCTGAGCGGTGTTGGTCAGCTGCTCGAGCCGGGGCAGAAGATCGAAGCGACCCTGCTGCAGCTCGGTAAGGACTGGAGCTTTCTCGATGTCGGCCAGAAGGGGGAAGGGGTGCTGGCTACGGCGGAACTGTTGAACGCTGATGGTGAGCCGCAGTATGCAGTTGGCGACCGGATTGCAGTCTTCTTCCTGTCAAGAAGCGGCGGCGAATTGCGCTTTACCACCAAGGTCGGTGGCAGCGGCTCGGGAACGGAGCAGCTGGAAGATGCCTTTCAGGGCGGGATCCCGGTGGAAGGGAAGATCGAAAAAGAGATCAAGGGCGGTTTTGAAGTCAAGCTGGCCGGAAATATCCGCGCTTTCTGCCCGTTTTCCCAGTCAGGAATGCGCAAAGGGGAGCCGGCCGACCTGATCGGTGAAACCCTCTCCTTCAAGATCACCCAGTTCAGCGAGCGCGGCCGGAATATCGTCGTTTCCCACCGGGTCCTGCAGGAGGAAGAGCGGCAGCAACAGCGCGCCAGCTTGCGGGAGACCCTCAAAGAGGGGATGGTGGTGCGCGGGAAAGTCACCAATATCCTTGCTTTTGGTGCTTTTGTCGATATCGGCGGGATCGAAGGCTTGCTGCCGATTTCGGAAATCAGCTACGGCCGGGTAGAGGATGTTAACGAGATTCTGCATATCGGTCAGGAACTGGAGGTCGCGGTCAAGAAAATCGACTGGGACAAGAACAAATTTTCCTTCAGCCTGCGTGATACCCAGGCCGATCCGTGGAATAAGGTCGGCTCCCTGTATCGGGTTGGTGGCCAGTATCCGGGGAAGGTCAGCCGGCTCGCCCAGTTCGGGGCATTTGTGACTTTGGAAGACGGTATCGACGGGCTGCTGCACATTTCCAAACTCGGAGAAGGACAGCGCATTCGACATCCCCAGGATGTTCTCAAGGTTGGTCAGACGCTGACCGTCACCGTTGAAAAGATTGATCAGGAAGAACGGCGGATTTCCCTGGCCCTGGGCGGTAAACAGGACGAGCTCGAAGAGACCAGTTATCAGGATCAGCCCGCGAGCAGCGGGATGGGAACCTTTGCCGATCTGCTCAAAGCAAGTCAGCAGAAAAAATCGGGTAAGAAGCGGAAATGAATCAGGAAAAGGAGTCTTCGCGGACAGCAGTCCTGTTTGCGGTCTGCGTGGCCCAGTTTCTGATGCCGTTCATGATGTCGTCGGTGGGGGTTGCCCTGCCGGTCATGGGACGGGAATTTTCCGCAACCGCCATGCAGCTGGGTATGGTTGAAACCACCTATGTCCTGTCGTCGGCCATTTTTCTGTTGGCCATGGGCCGGTTCGGCGATATCCACGGACGGCGCAGGGTGTTCCAGGTCGGCCTGGTAATTTTCGCCATCACTGGCGGGGCCATTTCCCAGGCCTGGTCGGTGGAGGCGGTTATCGTCATGCGCTTTCTGCAGGGGATTGGCGGGGCCATGGTCATGGCGACGACCATGGCGATCATCGTCTCGGTGTTCCCGGAGCAGGAGCGCGGCAAGGCCTTGGGAATCGCCGTTGCCAGCGTCTATGCCGGGATTTCCTGCGGGCCCTTTATCGGTGGCCATCTGGTGGCCTGGTTTGGCTGGCGCTCCCTGTTTTATCTGGTCATCCCTCTCGGTCTGCTGACCTGGCTGCTGACGCGGCTTAAAATCAAGGAGGAGTGGGCGCCGGCCCAGGGGGAACCCTTCGACTGGTGGGGCGCCGGGGCCTATGGCCTGGCCGTGATCCTGCTGGTGGTCGGGGTTGCTAACTTGAGCCGGGGCTGGTGGGCCTGGCTGCTGGTGATTCTTGCCAATGTGGGGTTTGGCCTGTTTTTGACCATTGAAAAGCGCAGCCGCTACCCGCTGCTGAATGTCAAACTGTTCACAGAAAATTACGTCTTTGCCCTGAGTAATCTGGCCGCCCTGTTCAACTATGCCGCAACCTTCGGGGTGACCTTTTTTCTCAGCCTCTATCTGCAGTATGTTAAAGGGATGGGGCCGGAGCATGCCGGCACCATCCTGATCATCCAGCCCATCGTGCAGACGCTGTTTTCCCCTTTGTGCGGGCGTCTTTCCGACAAGCTGCCGGCGTCATTGCTGGCTACCGTGGGCATGTCCTTCTGTGCTCTTGGCCTGGCGGTTGCCGCCCAGCTGTCGAGTTCCTCGTCCCTGACCATGGTCCTGACCCTGCTGGTGTTCATGGGCCTTGGTTTTGCGCTGTTCTCTTCGCCCAATGTCAACATAATCATGAGCAGTGTGGCTCCGCGCTACCTGGGGATTGCTTCAGGTCTTAACGCCAGTATGCGCACCCTGGGTATGGTTTCGAGCATGACGGTCATCACGCTGATCTTTTCCTTTCTGATGCACGGTCAACCGGTGACGGCACAAACCCAGCCCGATTTTCTGAAAAGTATGCACGTTGCCTTGTTGGTGTTCAGTGGCCTGTGCATTATCGGGATCGGCTGTTCACTGGGCCGGTTGCGGCGCAAAAAAACTCCCGCCGGCCGGAGTCACTAATCCTGTTTGGTGAGTTATTTGTGTAAATTCTGAGTCATTTTTTCTGCTGATAAGGCGTGTCGCCGCAGGCCTGGCCCAAGCCAAGCCGAGAAGGCAGAACGTGGACAGCAGTAAAAAGGCCCCGAATTGGACGATGGAACTAACCGCACAGGACACTAGCCGGCAGGCCAGGGTCTTTGTGCGAGCTCTATCTTCTTGATAAATAGGTCTCATCCGG
Organism: Geopsychrobacteraceae bacterium; assembly: GCA_963668145.2. Lineage (GTDB taxonomy): Bacteria > Desulfobacterota > Desulfuromonadia > Desulfuromonadales > Geopsychrobacteraceae > Seleniibacterium. The sequence goes on along the minus strand of CAXXJU010000010.1, from coordinate 160,424 downwards.
AAAGTCTGGATGGCAATAATTAAAGTTTTCCGATTGGAAACTAAATAATTCTTTTTCCTCCTCTCCTGGTCAGCAACTCCTGCTGCATCTCACGTTTGGTTTATGTCCTTGTACCGATTAACGATTGATTAACGGTACTGTGTTACTTTTCTTTAAAATTAAATATCGCACATTGATTTTAGTAAATTTAAGGCAGCTGTAACGATCGCACCAGCTGCAGGTAGACAGGAGCGGTGCAGACCGCTGCCGTTTTCAATTTAACCGGGATTCGAAAGGAAAGAAGCGATGGCCGATTACAGTCGGAGGGATTTCATCCGCTTGTCCAGCTGTGCCCTGGGGGGAGTCATCCTGGCCGGATGCGGGTCCGGCAATGGTGGATCAGGGGGCGGTGTCAGCACCCCCAACGGATATTATTTTTACCGTTTGAAGACCGCAGGCGAACAGGCCGGGACCGGTTCCCGCGCTCTTGCGGTCTACGAATTCGGTTCATCCGTGCATCTCAGCAAGGATGGCATCGTCACCTTTGACGCTCTGGACGTGGATGGCAACCAGGCGCTGTTTCAGTTTGACGTCGACTTCAGTGGCAGCAAACCACGGACTTCCCAGGAACTGACCGCGTTGTTGAGTGGCGATATTCTGGCTGATGGTCGGGTGGTCCAAAAGTTTGTCGCCCACGACGTCAATGAGGATGGCAACATTGCTGCAGTGATCCAACCGGCCAATAACAGTGAACAGCATTACGGCAGCGGTCTTTATCTCAACACCGCCCGCAGCGGGTTCGAGCGGATTCTCGGGGTCGGTGATGTTTTTCACAATGACCTGTATGAATCAACCGGCATCATTGGCGACGTCAGTCTGGGGGGCGGCAACAGCCTTTTGTTCGCGGCCAACCACCTGACCGGGAGCGCCCCGCAGTCGAGTATCTTTCATTTGCCGGGTGGTTTGCTGGCCAATTCAAATCTGGTGATGAGTACCGGCGATTATCTCAATAGTAGCGAGGAGCAATTTACCGGCTTCGGCATTCTCGATCATTTGGCTGACGGCTATTTCTCGGTGACCGCGTCGCATCGGCTGAGTGATTACCTTGGCGCCAATCAGGCGGGCAGCGATGGTTCCGTCAACAGTCTGCTCGGCGGGCATCTGGCCAATCCTGATGATCATCTGCTCCTTTCGGCCGGGTCAAATATGCTCAATTCGATCCATACCGCCACTGTACATTACGGTCCCAGGGTCGCTCCGGATGGGACGGTTTACAGCAAAATTGCCGATCCCGACCGGGAATCGCTGATTGCCGGTGATGTCGTGATTAAAACCACCGATGAGGTGACTTTCCGGGGGGACAAGATCGATTCCTTTACTCCGGGCTGTGTCAGTCCGGACGGGGTCTTTTACTACAGTGAATATTCCGATACGCGCGACGGTCTGTATACGGATCTGTATGCCTATGACGGCGAGAATCATCGGCTCATCCTGTCCACCGGAGATACCCTTTCCGATGGAGGTTCGCCCGTGAAGCATATTCTGTTCTCGACCACGACCAACCATATCGATGCCGACGGCAGGCTGGTATTTGTCTGTGAATTCGCAGACAAATCCTCTGCGGTTGTTGTCGGTATGCCAGCGTAAAGAGGATCTGACATGGCCCAGTATGAAATAGTAAAGACCAAAATCGCGACCGGTGAAACCGCGAATATTGCCGATGATAATGCCATCCCGATTTACCAGGATTTTCATTTTCCCAAGGACTGGTCAAAGGCATTTGATTTCGATTTTTTCAACAGCGAAAAGAATGTTTCTGTTTCCATTCTGCACGGAAAGATTGTCACCGATGCCCAACTCAGCCTTGGATTTGGGTTGGCTGGACCGAACTGGGCCGGAACCATGGAGATGGAGGGGGATGTCGATGGTGATACCATGAAGCTGGATATCACTACCGACAATTTTGTTTCTGGAATGCTCATCGGTGCCGGGGTCGACTTCACCTTTAACCTGGGCATTCAGCTGAAAAGGGAAACCTTTGAATTTGAGTGGCGGCATCCATTGTCGGCGCACTGGCAGATGGAGTGGCACGAAGTGTTCAGCGAGAACTCGGTGACCCAGGTTGATATGCTGACCATGCTCTATAACCTGGCGAAAAAAGTTATCAGCCTGGGCAAGTTTGTGCCCGGCCTCTCCAAGGTGTTGAAAGTGTTGCCGGATATCGATCTTCCCATTCCCCGCGCCTATAACCAGGGGATAGCTGATCATATCAGTAGCAGCGCGTTATTCCCGGGCGGTCTGGAGTTTCCCACCCTGATTGAAGGGTCCTGGGACTTGGTTCAGATCGCGGAAGCCGTCGGTGGTACAGCCGTTGAAGTTGCCCAGCCGGAGACGACTCCCTTTATTGAATTGACGTTGAAATTAAACAAGGTGCTGAAAGGTTTTATCAAGCCGAGCGTGGAGACCGGTCCGCTCATGGGCGTTAAATTCATTACTTTTTTGAGGATATCCGGGATCAATGCCTATTGGGGTTTGGAGAAGTATGAATTGACCGATGTCAGCCAGGAGGGCAGCGGTATCTCGGCCCACCTGCCAGAAGCAGCGCAATCGAAAACCACCGCGCCGAGCCGGCTGGGCGTTGAGTTTGATCACCGCCCGGCCGTCGAGTTTGACCTTGGCTGGTATGCCAAAGTCAGCTGGTTGAAGATCTTCTCTCTCAGCAAGCATGAACGCATCGGGGCCGGCGATATCTGGTCCGGGTTTACCACCCCCATCGGCCTGGCCTATACCTATGAACTCAGTAACACGCAGGGAAGCACCTCGGTCGCTGATATCACCGTCACCATGGTCGGTGATCGTGGTTGGCTGATTCAGGAGGGCTGAGGCCATGGCTGTAAACCTGTCTTCACTGACGGAGCTGGCGGACCATCTGGAGAGCAAGCAGGCAAAGTTAAGAGTGGCTGTGTTGCAAGCGCTCTGCCAGCAGACCGCGGAGCTCTGCCGCACGGGAAAGAAACTTCACCCGCAGCTGATTGCTCTGCTCTATGGGCACTACCGGAAGGCGGCGAGTCCGGCGGAGCTGAAGCTGTGTACCTGGATTATTCTGCAAAGTCATGAACCCATAAAGGTGGCGGTTGCCGAGGAGCAGTTTCTCAGTTGTGACGACCAACCCCTCCTGGTCATTTGTGCCGATGTTCTGGCCGGGTTGCCTCCAGCGCAGCGCGTGGAATTGCTGAGCTCGGTTGTCATGGGCAAAGATCGCCTGGTTCGCCAACGATTGGCGGCCAATCTGCTCAGCGATTGTTTGTCCATGCTGGCTGCGGATGTCCAGTTGCGAGTCGCAATCCTTTCCGATCACCAGGTGCCGCCGCCGCGGCCAAGGGTGGCCAATCTTAAATTATGGAGCAAGGAGCTGGCCGGCCCCTATCGATTCAATGTCCGGCGCATTCTTGGCCAGCAGGGGGAGGCCGTACTTCGGCTGTTCCTGGAAAACTGGACCGAACTTGTCGCTGCTGACGTCTGCTGGGTGCTCGACCGGATGCAGCGCGAAAACGTGCTGGCGGAGAAAAATATCCTGTTGGATATCCTGTCCCGCAGCAATGATGGGCCGTTATTGCGAAAAGCCCTCGGTGGCCTGGCTTTTTTCGCCCTGATTCCGGCGGACGAGAAGGTCATTGCGACTCTTTATCCGCATCGCGATCCCCTGGTCGGGGCGGCCGCGCTGCTGACCGGGCAGGCTGAACTGCCCTGGGAACAATGGCTTGCTCCGGGGGAAGACGACCGGCTGCGCGGAGCCGTTCTGCAGCGTATCGCCCGGCAGCGGTTTATGTCGAGTTTGCCGTTTCTGGACCCGCTGCTGGCGGATGGCAACTGGAAAATCAGGGCGCGGGTCAGCGAGGCCCTAGCTGCTTTGGCTCCGGCTTCCCTGCCGCTCTTGCAAGCTCATCTGCATGGTACCGAAGGGGTCGCAAAAGTGACCGCAGCGCAGACCTTGCAGCGCTTGGGGCAAGAACAGATGCTGCTGCAGGCGCTGTCCTGAGCAGTTGACAACGGGTATTTACTAAAAAGGGAGAACTCGCTATGAAAAAATGGCTGAGCATTATTTTGTGTATTAGTTTTGTACTTTTGATGTCCGTTTCCGCTGGCGCCGGTTTTTTTAGTGATGTGCTTTCCGGCTTTGCCCAGGACGTTTTTTCTCGAGCAGCCGGAGTGGATTCCGTATTTGAGCACAGCCAGCGCATGGCCAACTTAAACTTGTCCAAGGATGGTGATGGCTATTACGTGTTCGGTAAACACGCCAGGGGTGGTCGGCATTGGAACCGCATGAATTTCTGGTATCCGGAAAAATCATACCATCACGAGATGACAACATCCCTGGAAGGAAATCATATCAGCCTGGATCGACTTATCGCTGATCTTCAACAGGAAAAGGATGCCAATGGTGACATCCAAATCGCTTTCTGGTGGGACCATCAGGATGCGTTGCTGGCGAACTGCCTACGTGAGTTCGTCAGTGCTGTCGGCACCGAGAATTTTGCTATTTCAATGGTTTACAGTACTTCGAGCCACAATATTTCTTTTTATGTCAATGTCGATTCAAACGCTTCTTACGAGACCATTCACAATACCCGGCTGATCAGGATTCTTAAGGATAATATCCGGCGGGTCCTCGCCGCAGACCCGGACGCCTACCCCAAACAGGGGCCTGAAATAAGGGATCATTTCACGGTGTCGTGGGGCAAACCCTTGCTGGTGGCCTACTTGCTTGGGACCGGGGATTTATATTTCCACTGAGCCGAGGCGGAGAGCTTTTTATAAGCAAGGTCCACAGTCGGGCCTGAGCAGGTCGGTAGCCGCCTGGGGAGCAGAGTTGTGCTGTTGCCAAAGCTTAATATGGAGCGCTTCTTTTTCCTTACAGTTGATCTTTGCGGGATGGCAGCTGGCGCATCGCTTCCCGCCAGGGGGCCTTTGGCCATTCCGGATGTTCTCTCCAGATCTTTTTCAATTCCCTGATCCAGCTGAGGAAACTGGCCACGGACGGAAGCAGTGGGGTGTGGCTTAACTCAAAATGAATGCCGGTCAGCGGATCATTGAAAAAGACGGCATAGTAGCCCGGCGAATAGCTTGGGTATTCGGCCGGGGGATCAGTGACTTCGACCTGGTTGCGGAGCAGAAAATCAGCATAAAAAACATCGATCTCTTTCCTGCTCCTGGCCCAGAGGGCCACATGGTGGATTCCGGCGCTGTGCTCCGTATGATTCAAGCGCGGGCCTGCTGTGGCGGGCTGGATGCCGATATAGCTGTGAAAGAACGGGAAGCGGGCCATGTAATAGGTTGATCGGTAACCGATATCCAATGTCCAGAAGCTCTTGTAGCCAAGCCAGCCGAACATTTTGTCGAAAAATTTCACCGACTCTTCATAATTCAAGACCGAAAACTCAACGTGATGGAGCCCTTTGAATCTCATGGTTGCACCTGTGAGTAAAGGGTTAATGGACGACCGCGTCCTGTGGTGAGCTGCGGACCTTTGTTCAAAAACTGGTTGAGGGCTTTCTTTCTTCCGGTTCGACTTCGTCATAGGCTTCCAGGGCAATGGGGAGCGACTGAATCACGCAGTTGCCAACCGCAGGCAGGCCGACCAGGATAGTAGCGATGATTTCATCGCGGGACGCGCCGTTACGTTTGGCGGCTTTGGTATGAAAGGGGATCCCCGAGGTCAACCGGGCCGAAGCCAGGACGGCCAGATAAGCCAGTTCCTGGGTCTTGCGGTCCAGGGCGCTGGCTTGGTCAAATTCTTTCACCGCGTTCAGCCAGGCAACCGAATGCTCGGGAGCTTCAGATAGAAAGATTTGAAATGATTCGGATATACTCATTGCATTGCTCCTGAATGTGGGTGGTGAAGTCCTCTCGTAAAGGGCTGACTTTATGGTGGAATGGCCGGTTCCACCGGGCTATGCGGAGGCGTTGTCTTCCGCCAGTTTGTTTTCCAATTCTGCAATCATCGGTTTGATATCATCCTGCTCGGGAAATTCCTTGGCCTTGGCCAGAAATTTTTCGGCCTCCTGCCTCTCCGCCAAGTGCAGGGAGGTGTCGGCCAGAATGCAATAGGTCAGGCATTTCATATGATCCGCTTTGAGTCCGCCGTTGGCAGCCTGCAGATAAAACTGTTTAGCCTCTTGGAAATTTTCATCGATGGTGGCCAAGATTCCTTTCAGGAAATAATAGCAGGCGCGGTTGGCAGGGCTCAGCCACTGCGGTTTTGAGGTTGCCCCAATCAATTTGCGCATGGTGGCAAAATCCTGACGGCGAAAGGCATTGTAGGCGATCAGCACGGAACCGAAGCGGAAATGGTAATAGGAGAGGAGGACGGCCGCGGCCAGATAAAACATCCAGCTCTGGCTGCCCTGGTAAAATTGATACCCGGCTCCGCCAAGGGAGCACAAAATAACAATCATTCTGAACAATGGTGAAGCCATCATTTCCCTTTAAAGTATTGAGTTCTTAATTTAAATCTGCCGTGCTCCCAGTCCGGCACGGTTGCGGCTCATTGCGAGTGGTCTTTCTATTTGGTCTCAATCCCCTTAGCCTGAAAGCGATCCTGGAGGGTTTTAACCAGTTCGGGAACCAGTTCCTGCCCCCATTTCTGCCCGGCCAGCATACTGGCCTGAGTCAAGCGCGGCAAGACCGAGATAGCTTTTTTGCCAATGGGGGTTTGGTAAAAGGCCAGCAATTCATTGATCTCATCGGCCGTGAAATATTGGTCGTAGATCGGGACAATGGTTTTCAGCAGGCCGTCAATTCTCTGCTCGACCAGCTTCCTGGTCTCTTCTGCGACGATGGCGACGGCCCGGTCCGGCAGGTCGGGATTCCCTGTTTTCATAGCTGTGACCAGGTTTTGGGTCATGGCGCTGCCCATTTGCAGACCGATATTTTTTGAGCCCGTGGTTTCCATCAGTTGAATGATAGCGGCCCTTTTAGCGGGAGAAATATCACTGGCAGCCATGCTCATGGCAGGCATGGCGATGACGGACACAAAGGCCAGAAGTAGCGCTGTGCGGAGGAATCTCATGGTGTTCTCCTGTCTGATAGTTAGTTTTCATTCGGAAACGACTCTTTTCCGTTGTAGCGGCGTCAATCTACGGACTTACTTGTGCGGCGTATCGGTATACGCCTCCGCGCAAGTCCTTGATTTTCAAACCCCAACGGAAGCCCGCTCGTTTCCAAGCTGAAAACTCGTTTAGGTGACGTTATCGCGCGCCTGGGCCGGAGCGGCGGACGCCTCACGCCTCAGGGGGTGATACCGAGAAAGCCCTGGACTCCCATCATGATCATCTGGGCGGAAAGGGCTGCCAGGATCAGCCCGGTCAGTTTGCTGAGGATAATAATGCCGCGCCCGCCGAGGCAGCGCTTGATGAAAGAGCTGGCCAGCAGAACTCCACCAATGCAGCCGACAGCGCTGAGCAGGGCCAAGGAGCCGATGGCTTTGGTGGTGAGGGTGTTCAGATCAGCACCGAGCACCAGCAGGGTTCCGACCGTAGCAGGGCCGACAAAAATAGGGATGGCCAGCGGAACAACGGCCACATCATCACTGCCGACGGAGACCGTACTGGCGGCTTTGCCGTTAACCAGGCTGATTCCAGAGAGCATGAGCAGGACGCCGGCACCGATGCGGAAAGCGTCCAGGGTGATGCCGAAAATGGTAAAAATCTGTTGACCGACAAAAAACAGCACCAGGCAACTGACGGCGACGGCCGCGGACACGGAAACAGCCAGTTTTTTACGCCGGATTTCTTCATAGCCTTCCGTCATGCTGAGAAACATGGTCAGACCGAAAAACGGGGTCAGCACAAAAAAAAGTTTGATCCAGAGGGACAGGAACAGTGGCATGGTGAACATTCATCCTTTTGCTGGGTTTTGGAGCGAGGATTGTAGCACGAATGGGGGCAAATTACTTATAACGAATCAGCAGCAATGAACGTTTGCTGAGGACAGAGGGCGGCTCTGATTTCTTTTGCATGGAGCTGGTAATTTTTGTGCGTTATGGTATGAAGAGTTGAAAACAATCTCCTTTTTGGTGGAGTGAAGCCTGCTGCAGATCCTCTCGGCAGGTGCTGCCTCCGCGTTCTTCGCCGCTGCCGTGAAGAGCGTCAGTTGACCGGCAGCAGAAGATCGCTCATGAAAGATGTCAAGCCCGATTCCGTTCACGCCTGGCTGCTGGCCGCCCGTCCCAAAACCCTCGCGGCCGGGTCAGTCCCGGTGCTGGTTGCTTCCGCCCTGGCCGGCCACTTCGGCCACTTCCAGCCGCTGCCTGCGGTACTGTGCCTGCTGTTTGCCCTGTTGGCGCAGATTGCCTCCAATTTCAGTAATGATTATTTCGATTTTGTCAAAAAGACCGATAACGACCAGCGGCTCGGCCCGGCCCGGGCGGTTGCCTCCGGCTGGATTGCTCCCCGCAGCATGCTAATCGGCACGGCGCTGGCGATTGCCCTGGCTTGTCTGTTCGGGCTTGGTCTGGTCTATTATGGCGGTTGGCCGATGATCCCCCTTGGCCTGGTTTGTGTCCTCGCGCTGCTGGCCTATACCGCCGGCCCCTGGCCGCTGGCCTATCATGGCCTGGGTGATTTGTTTGTCCTGATTTTTTTCGGCCTGGTGGCGGTGGCCGGTTCCTTTTATGTCCAGGCCGGAACAGTAGGGCCCCTGATCATTATTGCCGGCCTGATCGTCGGTTTGCCGGCGGTCAATATCCTGGTGGTCAATAATTACCGAGATTATGAAAACGATCGGGCCTGTCAAAAACATACCAGCATTGTGCTGTTCGGAAGGACCTTTGGTAAGTGGTTCTATCTGGGCAACGGGGTTGTCGCCGTGCTGTTGTGTCTGCTATTTGTCCGCGAGTCGGTCTGGGCCGCCGGCCTGCCGCTGGGCTATCTGTGGCTCCATGTTCGTTCCTGGCGGAAGATGTGTGTTCTCGGGGCGGGGCGGGGGCTGAATGTGCTGATTGGCGAGACCGCCCGGAACCTGTTGTGCCTTGGCCTGCTTTTTTCCCTCGGCCTGCTGCTGGGGGCGTAGCAAAGCGCGGCGGAAACCGGGGCGGCTTTTGGACAGACTTTGCTCCAAGGGCCACGCTCAACGGGTTTCGGTTGCCCCCACTGTCTTCAGCAGTTCCAGCCTTTATCGAGGACATTGTCTTCTTTCATATCCCACTGCGGCAACGATGCTGAATAATCACCAAATAGTGGCGGAAATTGGCCATTTAAGGTTATGCCGCAAAGCACCTTTATTTAAAGAGACGCCTTTATGAAAAATCACTGTCCCATATATGGGGGATAACGTCCTGAAATATAAGCTATCTTTTTTAAACAAGTTTTTTTGAATAGAAATACGTTTTAATTGGCATTGACATTGCTCCTGGTGTCGCCGGTTATGTACTGCAACTGCTCCCTGTCATTTGCTCAGACCATGCTGAGCGAGGCAGGGCATAGAGCCAACAGGAGAGAGATCATGATTGCAAACGTATGGAAACGACTATGGATCATGCACGACGACACCAAGTCGGTGTTCGCCGTGACCCCAAGGGCCATGCAGCGGCTGCTGCGCAAGAATCTGCTGTTTTCAGCCAAAGATTCGGAGCACGATGTTGACCTCGCCGATGAAATGGAAGATGCTCCGGCAGAACACGCCCAGCGTCTGAAAACCACGCCCGGCGGGGTGAACGAGGGGGACCCCAGGGAATACACCCGGCGGCAAATGGTCGGCCTGATTCTCGGCCCATTGCTGTTTTTCCTGATGCTGTTCCTTCCCGCTCCGGCTGGAATGACGCCGGTGGCCCAGAAGATGGCCGCCATCGCTCTGCTCATGGCGACCTGGTGGATGTGCGAATCGATTCCGATTCCTGCGACCAGTCTGCTGCCGATCGCCCTTTTTCCACTGCTCGGGATCATGAGTACCCAGAAAGCGACCGCCCCCTATGCCAGCCATCTGATCTATCTGTTCATGGGCGGCTTCATCATTGCCCTGTCCATGCAGCGCTGGAATCTGCACCGGCGTATCGCCATGAATATTATCAACGCGGTAGGTTTTTCCCCGGGGCGGCTGATTTTCGGCTTTATGATCGCTACCGCAACCCTGTCGGCTTTTGTTTCCAACACGGCGACTACGGTCATGATGATGCCCATCGGGCTGGCGATTATTACCCATGTGGTTGACGAAGGGACCAGGGAAGGGCTTCATCAGCAAATTGATTTTTCTCCAGAGCAGTTCGCTTTCGGACTCAACCTGATGCTGGGGATTGCTTACGCCGCCTCTATCGGTGGTATTGCTACGCTGATCGGGACGCCGCCCAATACGGTGCTGGCCGGTTACCTGCAGAAGACCTATGGTTATGAAATCACCTTTGTTGATTGGCTGAAAGTCGGGGTTCCGCTGGTGGTGGTGATGCTGCCGCTGTGCTGGCTGTGGCTGACTAAGGTTGCCAACCCGATGAAGCTGAAGAAGGTTCCGGGCGGGCGCGATCTGATCAAGGAAGAGCTGCGCGAGATGGGCAGCATGAACACCGGCGAACGTTGGACGGCCCTGGTTTTTGCCCTCACCGCCCTGGGCTGGATCTTCCGTAAACAGCTCGGTTTTCTCTTCCCGGATCCAAAAATGGTGACCGATGCAGCAATTGCCATGACCGGGGCATTAGTGCTGTTTCTGATTCCGATCAGTCTGAAAAAGAACCAATTTGTCATGGACTGGCACTGGGCAGCCAAAATGCCCTGGGGGGTGCTGATCCTGTTCGGTGGTGGGCTGTCCCTGGCTGGCGGATTCAAATCCTCCGGGTTGGCGGAATGGCTGGGAAATCAGGTTGGGCTGCTGGAGAATGCGCCGATTCTGGTGCTGGTCGTGGCGGTGACCACCTTGATCATTTTCCTGACCGAGCTGACCTCCAATACGGCAACCTCGGCCATGGTCATGCCGATCCTTTCCGCTGTCGCCATTGGTCTGGGACAAAGCCCATTGCTGCTGATCGTGCCGGCGGCGGTAGCGGCTTCCTGCGCATTCATGCTGCCGGTCGCCACCCCACCCAACGCCATTGTGTTCGGTTCTGGCTATGTGACTATCCCGCAGATGGCCAAAAGCGGTTTTGGTCTTAATATCATCGGTATTGTGCTGGTGGTCGCCATCACCTATCTGTTGGTTTTTCCGGTCTTCGATGTGGTGATCGGGCAGATTCCGGCCTGGGTGGCCGCGGGCAAATAACGGACCCTGACATCCATTGCTGCGGTGCTGGATTCAGCGCCATATTGCTCCGTCCCGGTGACCCGAGGCGGAGCATTTTTTGTGTTGAGGGTAATGAACACCGAGCCCTGGTGCTGGAAGGAGTTCGATAAGTGAATCGTTCAGCCAAAGAAACAGGCATAAGCATCTTCTTCGACCAACTGCAGAAATTCCTCTACCGAAGCAACCTCGGGAGCGGGGTTGTAGCGATGCCATTTTAAATCTGCCTTTTGCCAATAGACTTTCCAACTGCGGGTGCTTTTGACGTAGGTGGCTTTGGCAAAGCCCGATTCGAGGATCTCTTCCGGGGCATTCCAGCGCGGCCGAATTTCGAACAATTCCAGGCTTTGCCCCTGCAGGCGATAACCAAAATCGAGTTGCGAACGGACATGGGCCGGTGGCCGTTTTCGATCCATGAATTCGGCAACTTTCTTTTCAATCCGCTTGATTTCAAATTCACTTAAAGACATTTGACCTTCTTTCTTAACCTTGATGAGACTCCTGCCCGGGCGCTGTGGATCAGCGCTCCGGGCATCCATAGTCGGCGGACCGCGCCGCCAGACATTCCTCTTTGCCCAGCTCGAATTCACGGCAGATCCAGGGGCGTTGGGCATAGATGGTACAGGCCATGGTCGTGCGATCCAGGGCCACACACCAACCGTCTGCCAGACGGGCCATGCTTGCTACGCCCCGCGAGTCGGTGACCACAAACTGATCGGGGATGCCACTGTCATCAAACAGCATGGCTTGCTGCCGGCAGCAGGCGGCAGCACAATCGCTGCAGGTGACTTCTGGCTCTGGCGTGGTTTCAGGTCTGCTGTTCATCGGTTCGGGGTCTTTCTTGATAGATGCAGGTTATTAAACGGTTCCAGGTTTCATGGTGCAGGCTCTGCAGCACTGGATGTTGCAGAGGCCTTTAGCAAGCCACGGCTGGTAAAAACGTCTTTGGCGACAAACATCCCGTTCAGCGCCGCGGGAAAACCGGCGTAAACAGCCATCTGCAGAATGACTTCGATAATTTCATCCGCTGAACAGCCCACGTTCAGGGCTCCGTTAATGTGCACATTGAGCTGTGGTGCGCAATGTCCAAGGGCGGTTAGTGCGGCCACCGTGGCAATTTCGCGCGACTTCAGGTCGAGCTGCGGTCGTTGATAGATATCGCCAAACGGAAATTCAATAGTGTATTTGGCCAGATCGGGGCAAATGGATTGCAGGCTGTCAATGACCTTTTGCCCGGCTTCGCCGTCGATTTCATTCAGTTTGCTCAAGCCTGCTGTGTACCTTGTTGTCTCCATAAGGATTGTACCTCCGGTTAGGGTGAATACAATCAGGCTACAGGTTAGAGCCAACTCTAAGTCAAGAGCTTATTGGTTTCATAGTAAGCTATTTTTTCGTCCAGGGCCTGTAAATGTTCCCGGTCATTATCTATCCGTGCCTGCAGGGCCTGTCGGTGTTTTTCCAGCAGCAGGCGGCGTTGTTGAAACGTGCTGGCGCCGGCTTCGCGCAGCTGAGCATATTCAAGAATCTGTTTTAACGGCATGCCCGTCACCTTGAGGCGACTGATGAATCTGACCCACTCGGCATCGGCCACGCTGTAGCTGCGATGTCCGCTGACGCTGCGGGAGATATGAGTGAGCAAGCCTAATTTCTCATAGTAGCGCAGGGTGTGGGGCGACAGGCCGGTCAATTGGGAGAACTTGCTGATATTCATTGGATGATCCTGGTTCGGGACGCAGCAGAGCTGCTCGGTGAATTCTGCTGCAGGGGTGCGTTGTTCTTTATTCGGGCAGTTTTTCAAATTGGGGGATGTCCGTCAACCCCTGCTCCCACTGGGCCTTGCTGGCAACAAACAGATGAGCTAGGGGGCGAATACTTAATTCACTGTCCAGGCTGCCCGCCGGGACCACCAGCAGCTGTCCCTCCTGTTGCCGGCTGGGCAGGGCCGAGCCGCAGGTTGAGCAAAAGCTTTTCATGTGCCGGCTGCCAGTTACAGTGAACGATTTGACCAGGTCTTCCCCGCTCAGCCAGTGCAGGGTGGCGCTGGTCGAAAACAGGTTGGCGGCGTGGGCGGCGCCGGTATCCTTCTGACAGTGTTGGCAATGGCACAGGTAAAAACGCTCAAAGTCGCCCCTGATTTCAAAGTGGACCGCGCCGCAGAGACAGGATCCGCGGTGTAGCTTCGTCATCTCGATTCCTCCCGCAAGTTGCTTTGGTTTTCAACTGCCCCCGGACGGTTAAATGAGCTCTTTGAAAAAACGCCACCATCTCGGGTGGAGAAACGAGCCATCTCTGGATAAAGCCACCATGGTTGCCCGACCGACGATTTCATCCCGCTTCACAAAGCCCAGAAAACGGGAATCGAGGCTGTTGTCACGATTGTCGCCCATCATGAAATATTTCCCTGCCGGGACGGTCACCGGGCCGAAGGAGGTGAGGGACGGGCGCGTCGGCGAAAACATGACCGGATGCGGAGTGGTGGTGAGGTTTTCAGCGAAGAATTGATAGCGCTCCTGGTGAGCAAGGCCCAAATGATCCACTGTTCTCTGCTGCAGCGGGGCGTATGGGACCGCTACGCCATTGATGAGCAACCGGTTGTCCTGCATGGAGAGGATATCGCCGGGGATTCCGACCACCCGTTTGATGAGGCGGGTCCCGTCTTTGGGAGAGTAAAAGACCACAATATCGCCTCTTTGCGGGTCAGCCCAGGTGGCAAGGTGCAGTGTGGTGTAAGGGATCTTCAGGTCATAGGCCAGTTTGTTGACCACAACCCGGTCACCGATCAGGATGGTCGGCTGCATCGAGCCGGACGGGATATCGTTCCAATCCGCCAAAGAGGATTTGACCGATGTTGCAATCACTAAGGCAATGATCAGGCTTAGTCCCCAGCCTTTTAAAAAGAGGGCAACTTTTGTTCTCAAGCGATTTTTCATTATCATTTCCCTGGTTGAAACGACCGCATGCTTTGGTTTGTCTGTGCAGGCTTGATGTTTGATTACGGAACAGGTTGACTGGAAAGTATAGCACTTTACCCGGTTTTGCGGGAGAGGATCAACGGTATGCTGAGGAGCAGGGATGATCCCGCGAAAGCTGAGCTTGGACCGGCCGAAGAACATTCTTGCGGCCGGTTCTGTTTTATCGTCAGGCGATCAGCGCTTTGGCGAATTCAGCTGCTTTGCCTTTATAATGATCCGGTATGGCGGAGGGAATGCTGCATTTGCCGACATACAGTTGATAAGCGTTTTCAGTCAGTAAAAATCCCGACAATTTTTCGAAAGCGGTAAATGCGCCTTCGGCATTATTGTCAAAATTACTGCCGCCGGTGGCCAGCAGGCCGACACGTTTCCCCTTCATCAGGGAATCATGTTCCGGCTTATGGTAATTGGTGGTCAAGGCATAGGCACGATCCATCAGCCCTTTGAGCTGGGCGGTAAAGCCCCAGAAATAGATCGGTGACGCGAAAATGACGGCATCTGAAGCAACCAGCTCGTCCAGAATCGTCGTCGCATCATCGTGATGAACACAGCCGACCTGGTCGGTTTTTTCTTTGCACTTTCCGCAACCCAGGCAGCCTTTGATGGTCTTATCATTCAGATAGATATGCTCTATCTGGTGGCCCATACCCTTTAGCTCGTCTTCGATCCAGCTCAGGATAGTGGCAGTATTGCCGGTTTTTTTGGCGCTTCCTAACAGTGTGGTAATTTTCATGATAACTCCTTCTGTGGGCGGTTGATCGGGTGGATTGATACGAGCGCCCAGGTCTTTGCGGTGTTAACCGCGACAGTTTCATGGCTCGCAAACTCTTGGGACAGCCCCAGATAGAGTTTGGGACAGTCCCGAGTTTACTGCAAAGTTGCTTAAACTAGCGCCATTTGAGATTTCCCCCATATTTCTTGTGCCACAACCGGTGCCGGGCGGCAACCCGATCCGGACCGTCGTCAGCTGTCCTGTTGGTATTCAAGAATATCACCGGGCTGGCAGTCAAGATGTTTGCAAATGGCTTCCAGAGTCGCAAAGCGAATCGCCTTGGCCTTGCCGGTCTTCAAAATGGACAGATTCTGTTCCGTGATGCCGACCAGTTTGGCGAGTTCCATGGATTTCATTTTGCGCTTGGCCAGAAGAACGTCCAGATTAATGACAATGGGCATAGTCTACTCCTGCTAAAATCTGTTTGATGAATTCGCTGCTTTTTTTGAACCAGGCGGGACACTAAACGGTCAGCTCATTCTCTTCTGCCAGGAGACGACCTTCATCCATGACCCAGGCGATGAACAGGACGATTCCCCCCACAATGAGGGTGGTGAGTTCGGCCGAGCCGAACCCGACACTGATAACGCGGCTGCCGGGCGGATTGCCCAATGAGAAAAGAACGCTTTTGGCCGAATCGTAGGCAATGGACAAAATCACCCAAAACAACAGCGCTTTGGCGATCTTTTTAAACAGCAGGACATGACTGAACGAAAAAATCACCCCCGCTTTATAATAGGAAAATAGCTTCCGCAGGTTGATCAGCCCATAAGTCAGAGCGGATAATGGCAGCAGGCTGGCGGCAAAGCCGATCAGTCGGATGGTCGCAGATAGCTCATGGGGGGCGAGCGGAGTGGATGGGAGGTTGACGGTAATAAACGTTTCCGGCAGCTGATTGAGGAAAACCCAATAGCAGACATCAAGCAGGGGAATCGCCACTAACAGAACGGAAAACAAGAGATGAAAACCATGACTGACTTTTTTGATTCTGAATAAATTGCTCATGATGCCCTCCTTAAGAGTATGTGATGGAGGGAGTATATAAATAGAATTATTCTTGGTCAATCATTTATTATTGTTTTTCGATAAAATAAATTTGTTGTATTTCAGCTTCCGCTGTTTTCCGCCCTTTGTTTCTAACCTGGAGAGCTTTGAAAAGAGGAGTTGTCATGAACGGTTTAGAAAGACTATATGTGGTTGGCGCGGGATCCATCGGGATGCCGCTGGCAGCGTTGTTAACGGCCCGGGGCTTGCCGGTCACCGCAGTGCGCACCAGCATCGAGGGGTTGGTCTCCGCCCCGGTTGAAGTGACTGTTGAACTGTCCGCCGGGCAATCGTTGCGTGCCGTGGTCGAAACAGCATCCATCTCTGCCATCAGCCAAGCGACTAGCGGTATTGTCGCGCTGACCGCCAAAGCTACGGCGAATAAAGTGCTGGCTGCTCAGCTGCGGGACAAATTTGCCGCGTTGCCGTTGGTGGTGCTGCAGAATGGCATCGGTGTGGAGCAGCCCTTTATCGAGGCCGGTTTTGACGCTGTCTATCGTAGTGTCCTGTATGCCACCGGGCAGGCCGAGGGAAAGCATTGTTACCGGTTCCGGGAGGTTGCCGCATCGCCCCTCGGGGTCGTCAATGGTCAGCCGGCCCAGGCGCAAGCCATCGTCGAGCTTTTGTCCTCCCCAGGCTTTCGTTTCCGCTATGAAGAGAACATTGCCGGGCAGGCGTGGAAAAAGGCGATCATCAATGCGGCTTTCAATTCGATCTGTCCTTTGCTCGATATTGATAACGGAGTCTTTCACCGGGATGAAGGGGTTGCCGCCATTGCCGCAGCCGTGATCGACGAAGGAATTTCCGTCGCCGCCCGGCGCGGGATTTGTTTCGCCGAAGGGGAGTTGTTGGAGCAGTTGTTGCTGATCAGTCGCCGCGCCGACGGTCAGCTGATCTCAACTCTGCAGGATCTGAACCAGGGGCGGGAGACCGAGATCGATTTCCTGAACCTGGAGATTGCCCGCGTTGGAGCCGAGCTGAACCCGCCGGTCGACACGCCGATCACCCGTCTGCTGGGGGAGATGATTCTTGCAAAATCCAGAATCGGCCGCAGGGCCGGGTAGGATTGGCGTCGGTGGACGCAGGTGGTCGATTGAGGGTTATTTGTCGGCCCGCAGGTTGATCCGGCGAAAGGTTTCAAAATAGGTCCCGTTTGGCTGCGCGGTTTCCTGCAGCATGGCATTGACCACCGTGTTTCTGAATTCCGCTCGGTCCGGTTCGGCAACGCATTTTATAAAAGGAACCAGGCTCGGCTGATCGATCCAGCGGATCAGCGCCTCGGCATCTGGGAAATAGCGATCTGCATTCTCTCCCCAGACCTCAAGCTGCGCGAAGGGGCCCTGCGCCGCCAGGGTTCGATAGTCCTCGATATCGGGCATGTACCAGGGCCAGACAAAGGCGCTGAAGTATCTTGCATAGGCTGGCAGGGCGATGACCTGCTTGATGATGGCGAAGAAATGACTACAGTTTCCGTTGGCTGCAAAATTGAGTCGGGCCACCCCGTGGTCTTTGAGGGCGGCATGAACATTGGTCAGCAGGTGCCAGTGATCCTTGATCCAATGCAGGGTCGCATTGGAAATGATAATGTCGAATTTGTCCCGATAACGAATCGCATTGATATTGATGCGCTGAAACTCCAGGTTGGGGGCGTGGTGATTTTGGGTGGCGGTTGCAATCATCCCTTCTGAAGCGTCAATGCCAAGGACATGCCCGCCCGGCACCTGCTCGGCGAGCTTGGCGGTGATCGCACCATCGCCGCAGCCCAGGTCGAGAATCCGCTCAGTCCCCTTGAAACTGAACTCGGCAATTAATTTTGTCCCCCATTCCTTCTGATGGGTTGACGCTTTGCGGTATTTTTCGCCATCAAATTCAAAGGCCATCGCTCGTTACCTCTCGCATTGTTTGGAAAAATATCCGGCCGCAGGTTATTTATATTGCAGGTATAGAATTTTCAGCTCCTGCCAGTTGCTATTGGGATTTCTTTATTCCAGGGATGCTCCTCGGGTTCAAAAATCCTCCTGAACATCGCTCTATTTATATCATTATCGAACACACTGACACCAAGAAGTTCTTCCGCCCCCGTACTTGAAAAACAGGCTGAGTCCGTTAGCCTATAGATGTAGTGCATGGTTTTGTTCTGCTGTTGAGGTGCTGCATGGTCGGTATGGCACATACGGGCAATGTTCTCATTGCGGTCAGTAATCATGTCTTGGGCGAAGGTCTCAGGTGTCTCCTGGAAGGAGCACATAAAAACGCTCTTTGCCTGCAGGACTTCGCCGGTCAGTTCAAGCCCGATATTCTGCTGTTCGATGCTTGCCTGGACGTCCCGCAGCTGTTTGCTGCCTTTCCAGAGGCCAAGGCTATCCTGTTGGATACCCGGCTTAGTGAACAGGAGATCGCTTTTCTTTTCGCCTATCATCGGATCAGAGGGATTATCGCGCATGAATCCAGTGTCCAACTGTTTCTGAAAGCGATCAACGTGGTGAGCCGGGGCGAGATCTGGGTCGATCAAAAACATTTGAAAAATCTTCTGCTGCGTGACGGTGCCCTGAGTAGTCGTCTCATCAACGGGCTGAGCGGAAAGGACAAACAGATCATCAAGCTGATCAGCCACGGGCTCAAGAACCGGGAGATCGGCGAACACCTATTCATGAGCGAACACACGGTTAAGGCGCATATCAGCAGCATTTATAGAAGGCTAAACGTCAACAACCGGGCGCAACTGGCCAGCCTGGCCAAGGATAACCTTTTTGAAGAGCAGACAGCCCGTCATGAGGAGGAATGCGGTCTGTGATGATTTTCTCCGCCCCTGCCTGGGGCGGTTCAACTTCGTTGTTTTTCCAGCCTTTCGTCTCTGATTTCCTAGCCATCCGGCTAACCGTTCGATGATCGATTCATACCCTGTTCGGTCATTGTGATCCCTTCTAGTAATGTCAAAATTAAACTAAAACATCGCGGTATTTTTTTATCCGGCTGCCGGCAACAGTGTTTTTTCCGCTTTGGTCGGATCGATATCCTTGCCCCAGGCTCCCGGCAAGCTAGCAGGGCTTACTTTGGGCAAAAGGAGGAAAAATGAGAAACAAACTTAAGGAAAGGGTTGTGATCGCCGGGGTCGGCTGCAGCCGGTTTGGCGACATGCTGGAAACGCCTGAATTGAAGGGGCTGAGCATGCAGGAGATTACCGCCGCCGCTGCGCGGGAGGCATTGACCGATGCCGGGATGTGCGGGCAGGACATGGATGCGGTGTATGTCGGCAATGCCATGGTCGCCTCATCGCAGTTACCGGGCACCTATTCGCAGATATCCAAATGGATCGGTTGTGAGATGAAAGCCGGAGTCCACTTTGAGGCCCAGTGTTCAACCACAAATGTTGGTGCCGCGATGGCCGCCATGTCCATTGCCGCCGGGGTCTACGACACTGTGCTGGTGGTCGGTTTCGAGACAACCCGTACGCGGGTCAAGGGGCTCAGTCCCTATGAAAGGGAACCCCTTCAGCATAAAGAGACCTGGCTGTGGACCGACATGGCCGTGAACCAGGCCTATAACGTGCCGCAGGGTTATGACATTTTTTCCACTTATAATGGCTTGGTAGCATTGGGTTATTGCCGGAAATACGGGCTTTCCATCGAAGATTTTGAGCGGGGCATGTTTGAGCTGTGCAGAACCAGGCGTTTTCACGGGTCAATGAACCCCAAGGCCAATATTCAGCAGACCTTGGAAGAAAAGGCTGACAGGCTTGGTTATGCGGACCCGTATGAATTGTGGAAGGATCAGGATGCCAATCCATTTGTCGCCTGGCCTTCACGGTTATTGAGTCTGGTGTCCACGGCGGACGGTGCTTCGGCCATCGTCCTGACACGGGCGGATCTTGCCCGGAATCTGAAATCGCAACCCGTGGAACTGAAAGGGTTCGGCATCAGTTACCGCGACTTGCCTTGGTATGGAGAAGATCCGACCATCTGGGACTTTGACCGGCGCTCTGTTGAGATGGCCATGGGCATGGCCGATATCAAGGTTGCCGATATCGGATATTTGCATACCCATGACTGCTCACACATTTCCGGGATCTGTACGGCGGAATTGATCGGTTATCTGCCGCCGGGCAAGGGACTGGCCGCCGCCCGTGACGGCGAACTGCGCTTTGACGGAAAAAGGCCGATGTCCACACATGGTGGTCGGCATGCGTTCGGCCACGCTTGGGCGGCCAGCGCCGGTTCTGACACTTATGAAGCGGTGCTGCAGATGCGCGGCCTTGCCGGAAAACGACAACTGCCCAAAAAACCGGACATTTCCGTTATCCACACCCATGGTTATGCGATGATCGGAACGACGATCGTGCTGGGAGGAATCTGATATGAATGAGACGACGGCAATGCAATCGGCAATTGCGACCTACTATGATGGTCTGGCTATCGGCCTTCTTAAGGCGAGACGCTGCAAGGACTGTAACAAGATTACCTTTCCTCCCACGGGCTGCTGTGAACACTGTGGGGGCTGGTCTCTTGACTGGGTGGAGCTATCAGGCAAGGGAACCTTGCTGTATGCCACGCATAACATCTCCCCGGCTTGTCATCCTCGCTTTGAGCCGATAGCTCCCTATGTCTACGGTCATATCCGGCTTGCAGAAGGGGTGATTGTGCAGGCTATCGTTCAGGGGATCAACCCGGAAACGAATGTACTTGAAGAACTGTTTTTAGGCGGCCCGACACCAGTAATAGCGGATATTATGAAAATGGACGATCTGCCTGTATTGGCCTTTCGCATTGGGCCATGATGGCCGCTTGTGATGTGTCGGTTTCCGGGAGCTGCTGGAAGAGATCCGCGGGGGTGCTCCGTTAAGACCTCTCCTGTTTTGTCCAGGCGCAGATCGTGAGATCTGTCGCCTGGAATATTGTCGCTGTCTTTATGTCGTCAAGGCGCAGGCCGAGCACCTTTTCTTGGCCGGCAGGGGGCTCTGCAACCGGCTCAGACGGACAGTGTTCCCCTTAATGTCGTCACCGCCTTGCCGCTCAGCTTCACGCGCTGGTCGGCGGACAATTCAACGTCAACAACGCCGCCACGGGTCGAAGCCTGGTAGCCGGTGAACCGAAGTTGCTTTAACTTTTCCCCCCAATAGACAGCCAGGGCGCAGTGGGCCGAGCCGGTCACCGGATCTTCGTTGACACCGACCCATGGAGCGAAGTTGCGGGAGATAAAATCGACCTGCGGAGTGGCGGTCTGCACCGTGACCACGATGCTGCGCCCCGGCAGCTGTTTTAAGCCGTCAAAGTTGGGAGTCAACTCCAGCAGGGTCTGTGCACTGTCAAGTTCAAGAAGAATTTTGCTGTCAAAGCCGGCCGTAGCGACCACCTGCTCCGGCCGGAGGCCCAACAAGGGCAACACTTGAGGGTGCAGTGAGACCGTGAAATCAAGGGTTGGGGCAGGGAAGTCCATTTCAATACGGTCCTGATGCGGTGTCGCCGCTAATGGCCCGGACTGGGTTTGAAAAAACAGGGTCCCGCCGCAGGCTGCTCTGCCACTTTCTTTTAAAATATGAGCGGTCGCCAGGGTCGCATGGCCGCACAGGCTGATCTCCACCTGCGGGGTGAACCAGCGTAAGCGCATATCTGCAAGGGCCAGAAAAGCCGTTTCAGAAATAGCCATTTCGGCGGCGATTGAGTGCATCAGGCTTTCATCCAGGCCTGTTTCGGTGATGCACACGCCTGCCGGGTTCCCTTTAAAGGGTTCGGCGGTAAATGCATCGACTTGGTAGATGGTCAGGTCCACGGGTTACTCCTTTGTTATGCCGGTTGGGTCGCGGCCAGGTATTCAGGCGTCGGCAGCAGACGCCATTGACTGTGCCCCTGTAATTCCAGCACGCTGTCGTGGAAAGGAATGATGGTGGGGCGGTGGCCGACGCTGATGTAGTTGATTCCCAATTCTTGCAGGCGCTGATAGAGGTTGGCTTCATTCCCCACATCCAAGGCGCTGGTCGCCTCATCCAGCACCGCATATTCGGGGCGGTTGATAAGCAGGCGGGCAAAAGCCAACCGTTGCTGCTCGCCCAAAGACAGGACATCGGCCCAGTCCAGTTCGACGTCGAAGCCGCCAACGCGTTCTGCCAGGTCTTCCAACCGCACTGTCTTCAGCACCCGGCTCAGTTCGGCTTCCGGAATCTCATTCTCCAGTTTGGGGTAGATCAACTGTTCCCGCAGCGAGCCCAACAGCATATAGGGACGTTGAGGGAGAAAGAAGATGTCTTCCAGCGGCGGTCGTTTGATAACTCCCTGCCCCTGTGTCCAGAGCCCGGCGATCGCCCTGAGCAGGGAGCTTTTACCGACCCCGCTTTCGCCGACCACCAGCAGGTTTTTCCAATCTTTTTGGGCAATAGTCAAGTCCTGAATCAGGGCGTGTTGACGGTCGGGTGTCAGCAAGGTGACCTGATCGAGGGAGAAGCCGTCTGCCTGTTCAGAATGGATGCCGACCGGCGCTGTCCGCTCCGGAGAGACGGTCTCGGCAAAAGTTGAGAGCCGCTGCACCCCGGCGGCGAAGTTGGTGATGGGCTCAATCTGGGCGACGATGAGGGACAGGGCAGCATAGACCTGGGTAAAAGCCATGTTGGCCTGGACCATATCTCCATATTCGATTTTGCCGCTGAAATATTGGGGAAACAGGATCAGGAACGGCAGCACCATCGGCAAATAGCTGTAGGCCGTGGTGAAGAAAGACAGGTTCCGCTGCCAGCCGATCAGCAGGCTGAAGTTTTTCAAGACATTCCGAAAGCGTCCGCTGATCTGATCGATTTCCGGTTTTTCGCCCTGGTAGAAGGCGATGGATTCGGCGTTATCGCGGACATGAACCAGGGAATAACGAAAATCGGCCTCGTAACGCAATTGATTGAAGTTGAGGCGCACCAGGCGTCTGCCGATCAGGGCGGTCAGCCCGGTGCCGATCACGGAGTAGCTAAGGACCACGATCACCAGCAGCGCCGATTTGGACCAGAGGATGCCGGAGAAGGAGATCAGATCCATCAGCGAGCCGAGCAGGATCAGCAGGAAGAGCAGTGAGGTTCTGGTAAAAGAACGGATGTCCTCCATGATCCGCTGATCAGGGTTGTCGATTTCTCCACCCGTTTCGATCTCGTAATAACTGCGGTTGCGGAAATAGTTGCCGAGAAACTCGCCGGTCATCCACTCCCGCCAGCGCATCCCCAGGTAATTCTGCACGTAACCGTAGAGGGCGACAATGGGAATGCCAACCAAAAAGCCGCTGAAATAGACGGCTATAAACAGGTAGGCCAGATCCTGATTCTTTTTCACCAGGGCGTTGGTAAAGTAATTGCCGATGTAACTGAAGGCAACGTTGATCCCCGTAACCGACAACGACAGCAACAGGACGATGGCCAGCAGGCCCCAGGCGCTCCGGCGCGGCCGCAGCTGCTGACGGAAAAAAGCAAAGACCAGCAGGGGCAGGGCCAGCATGCTGAGCACCAGCCAGCCCTCATTGTGATAGATGTGCAAAACCAGGGTCAACAGGCCTGGTGCGACCGTAGTGGTTATTTTGGGTGCAAAATGATGCGCGACCAAAGTCATCCCGCCGACAGTCAGAAACAGCAGGCCGAACAGTAAGATCAGCAGCATGATCAACAGCAACAGGAGCAGCCAGGCTCCGCCGCGGGAGCGGGGGAAAAAATAGGGTTGGGCAATGGTGAGAAAACTTTTCCAAAGGGAGAGCTTTGCAGGACGGGTATCGTTTTTCATATTTTCGGGCCTTCCTCGGGTTGGTGAGAAGTGCTCCAGTTTGTATAGGCAGGGTCAAATGCAAAATTCCTGGACATCCTTTACTACTGACAATAGTAGCGGAAAGATTCTGAATATTGAATATGATCGATAAGACAGGGCGCAATTTGGCGAAGATATGCCGTTGCCAGCTGTTGTTTTGCACGGTTGGATGGCCGTTAGGACAGCAATCCTTTGCCAAAGAAGCAAAAGTGGCCACTTTTGCGTGAAATTTTCCGGTCACTTTTGGCCGCCGCAAGTCTAGCTTGGGCTAAGCCGAGAAGGCAGAACATAGACAGAGGCAAAAAGGACCGAAATTGGGATAGAGAACTAACCGAACGGGACACTGGCCCATGTCATCGTCATTATAAGCAACGCTTGCCTCGCGATCTGGCTGAGATGGTGGGCTATTGATTATTTTAAAAATGAATGATATATTCATTTTTAATTTGAGCATGCCCCGTGGAGTCATGAAGATGGTACAGGTTTTAAAAGATAGTGTGAAAAAGCAGATTGCAGATGCAGCTGAACGCATGTTTGCAAAAGTAGGATACAAGAAAGCAACGGTGGGGATGATTGCCGGCGAAGCGGGTGTTGCAACGGGAAATATCTATAAATATTACGCTAATAAAGAAAAGTTATTCAATTCAATCATCACGCCGGAATTTGTTGAAGAGTTCAAGAGACTGACTCGAAACCGCGTCGCAATTCTGATTAATCCGGCTAAGGCAGAAGAAGCTCGATCAATAGAAACTGGAGACGCAGGGAAGTTATTGCGCTTCTGGATTGATAATCGCCTGAAAGTCATCATCCTTTTGGCGAGAGCGGAAGGATCACAATATGAATCATTTACGGAGGAATATATCCAGGCAATGGCAAAACAAGCGCTGGACAATCTCCCTTCCGCACATCCGGATCTCAATGATAACGAAATTTTCCGATTTACCTTTAATACCCGGTTGGCAGACACCGTAAGGGGGATTGTTTCAATTCTGCAAACCTTTGAGAACGAGGAGCAGATAGTCGCTGCATTTGCGACAAGTTGGGCTTATCACTATGCAGGAATCAACGCTCTCATCAGCTGGTGCAGCCTGCCGAATGATGAATAAAAATTGAGTTTAAAGGGGTAACATATGAGCATATTCAGCGTCATTGCCGAAGCAAAAATCCAAGATTGGTTTCGAAGAAAAAGTACCGGCGAAATTGAACAGCCCGCAATCCTTGAATCAATTGACACTGTTAAATCTGCTGAAACATATTTGCTGGAGGATATTTTGGAGTTGATAGAAAAGGCCAGCAATGCGGATCCAGAAAAACGGGAGCTGATGATACAAAAATCAAGACAGATGGAACTTCAATTGCTGACGACCTTAGAAAAAGATGGTTATAATTTGATGTCACAAATGACCGCAAAAACCATTCAAGACCATAGGAAAAAGTTCAGGCCCGAATCGTCACTTTCCTGACCAGCGGAAAGAGACTCTCAAGAAGCGTCTGATTTGCTACAGGCTGCAAAAGCACAGACCTTAAACGCTCTGTCAGAGCACGTTCAAACTTTTACAGGTCATCGCAGGTATTGAGGGTAATGTTCGATTTTGGTTTGTAATCTGTCCGCTAAAAACTGATTGGCGGTGCCGAGCTGCTCCAAGATAGTGCAGGCTTCATCTCTGTATTGCAAAATCTTCTCATTGTTCCAGTGGGCCGGCGGGGGCTGGAGGTTGGTGATTCGATCACACAATTTGACCATCCAGACCGCCCTGGGCTGCTGCCTGATTCTGTGCAGACTGTCGAGCATCTGTTCCTGTTTGGTTGGCAGTTGCCGGTTTTTGCTGAGTGCTGAAACCCCGGTAGCTACCTCGTGACCAAACTCCCCGGCAATGTCTTCATAGGTCGTTGAAGTATCCTCAATGGCGTCATGCAGCAATGCGCATTGGATCAGCAGGTTGGGGTTTTCTATGTGGCGATTGCCGGCAATGGCGGCTGCTGCTTCCATGGCCACCAGCCCCAGATGATTGATATATGCAATATCTCTGCCCGGGAGGGTTTGCCCAAGATGGATTGTCGAGGCAAAGTTCCAGGCTTTCAGGTAGGTATCTTGGTCCCACATATTGAAGTCATTCTTTCTTCGGCTGAATCAGCCGTGACGATGTTTTCTTATTTTTGCCTGATAAACACGGCTGACGTGGATCAGGCTGGCCAGCTTCAGGGCTGGTTTGATCAACAACTGCGCACTGCCTGCGATAAATAACCAGGTGCCACGTTCGACCAGGGAATTAGACAGAAAGAAAAAGCTTCCTATTAAAAACCAGACTGCAATCAGAAGATCATTGATGGCGCCTATCGCCTCATACCTGCGCTGAATAACGATATGTTCCCGGCCTAAATCCCATTCCAGATCTCGGCTGCTGAGCTTTCTCATTCTCCGCCTTTAATTGATGTTATTGATAAAAGTCCATCCATGGTCGTTTTCGTCCGTCCATGGCTCGACAGACTGTTTTTAGGCCGCCGGTTAAAACTGGCAAGCCTTGGGTAAATTTGAAGTGACCTCTAAAAGATGTTTTGTGCCATTTTCCAGCTTGTAAACAGTGACCCCGTCGATCGGTTCGACAACAACTTCATAGTGGGCATTCTCTTCAGGAGTGAAGACCGACGAGGTATAAAAATACTTATAACAGTCTCGCTGGCAGGATTGGAATTTTGTCCGAAAGCTGTTGACCAGTGGGGCTCCCGCCTTGACCTGGAAGGTTGCCGAAGCTGTCTTGGGCCTTTTCAAGTCCAGCCGTCCCATGATTGTCGGATTTTTTGAACATTCAACAGACTGGTAAAGATAGATGGCAGTCGGAAAGGTGCGACGGTATTCCGTGCTGATCATTTTCCCGGAAAAGGTCTCTTTTTCCGCTGCGGGGACAATCTCTCCGGTCTGTTCGGAAATGTAATGATTGACGTCATGTCGGACATAGGTGACCGATGCCAGGCCACCTGATCGATCGACCGAATAAATGGGTTTTGCGCAGCCTGCCAGCAGACTGAGGAGAATTGCCAGCACCAGCAGTTTTTTCATGATAAATCCCCTGGGTGAAGTGGTGTGCGGTTTATTTCGAGGCCTTCTTGGTTTTTTTGATTTTAGGCGGAGGCAGTTCTTGTTCGGTCAAGCGGACCAATTCACTGAGCCAGTCTTTGTCATCGAGTTGATCTTCGATCAAAAAGGATGGCTTTGCCCCCTTGTATGCCGGAGCTTCAACGACATTGCCGATGAATGCCCGGCCAGCGTTGGTTGGCTTGACAAACAGCTGATTATCACAAATTAAAGCAACGACCTTTTCGTTGCAATAAACGGCATATTCCCCAAACATTTTCCGGGACCGAATGTTGCCGACAGTTGCGAGTTGTTCGGTGATGAATTTTACAAAACTTTCATCTGATGCCATAGATTTTGCGCTCCCGGGCAGGTCGTAAGACATGGCGACCGAGCCCAACTCATTTCCCTTCAGTTCGCTCGCTGGCCTCCCATGGGGTTGTCGTATAGTTGTCATCCGGAAACTTTGGATGGCAATAATTACGTTTTCAGATTGGAAACGAGTATAGATGATGCGCATCTTTATTTCATAGCACTAATGATTGACAGCAGCTGTGGTCCGCAAACCGCAGGGATGATTGATTATGCGCCTTCTGAAAATTTTATGTTGCCATTGTCGTCAAATGTGAACATCGGCCCCCATGCGACTTCCCAATAGTAACCGTCAAGATCCGCAAAATAGCCACTGAAGCCACCCCAGAACGTCTCTTGTGGTTCTTTGACGATTTTGGCGCCGGCTTTTTCAGCACGCTTCATTATCGCGGCAACTTCATCTTTGCTGTTTGCATTATGGGCCAAGGTGATGCCGCTGAAAGCATTGCGTGTCGTTGGGACCTCCGGCGAAATATCTTCAGCAAGTTTGTCGAGCGGGTAAAGAGCCAGCCACGTTCCGGGGAGTTCAATAAAAGTGATGGCCTCAGAGGAGGTATTCGGAGGAGTATTCAACACCTGCCGGTAAAAGTCCGTGGCCCTGGGTAGATCGTTTACACCAAGAGAGATCATGGTGATTTTGGGTATTTTCATCTTTTACCTTCCTGATAGGATTCTGGGCTGATGACCGGAAAAAGCCGTTATCCACTAATTAAGACCGTCCAAACGGCAAGTGTTGCAAATAAATTTCGCGACCGCTGGAAAAGAAACAAAACGAAAACAGCGAACCATCCGTAATCCCTTGAGAAATCATACCCTGCGGAGAAAACAGTATGCACCATGAGATTCTACAACAAAAGGCGTCGGTTTTGTTGTGCTCGTGTCCCGTTCGGTTAGCAAAATAATTTCTGCGACTGATCAAGTTTTATCGCAACGGTGCGATAAAAAGCTCATCATCGCGGCATCAATGCGAACACCCCCCAGCCCAGATACTCGCGTGTGTATGTGGCGTAGCGAACGGGTTCCGTAGCGAGTTTGGCTCGAACCTCTGTTGCGAACTCGTCGTCTGGATTGGCCAGCACCATTTCAACGACATCGTAGCCAAGACGGCCGAAAGACGCGATAAAATCAGGAAGTAAGAGAAAGTCGGAAGGGGAGCCGGCAAGACATCCTTTGGCAATCTCTTCGGTTGGCGGTAACTGCCGCCAGTAGGGCTCACCGATGAGGATGATTCCGTCAGGGCGCAGGCTCTGGGCCAGAAGTTCAATCGTACCGGCGACGCCCCCGGCGATCCAGGTAGCGCCCACACAGGCCGCCACATCGACCTTCTCGTCGGAAATATAGCCCGCAGCATCGTCATGGATGAACTTGACCTGATTGGCGACACCGAGTTCTTCGGCCCGAGCTTGGCTTGCTCACTGAACAATTGGCTCATGTCGACACCGGTGCCGATGATGCCGTGATCGCGTGCCCAGGTACACAGCATCTCCCCCGAACCGCTGCCGAGATCAAGCACTCGAGTGCCCGGCTCCAGACGCAACGCCGCACCGAGAGTGGCGAATTTTTCCGGTGTAAATGGGTTATGGATGCGGTGAGCACTCTCCATGATGTTGAATATTCGTGGGATGTCCATTGGGTAAATTTCCTCAAGGAGTTAATAAATTTGATAAAGGTCTAAAGTCTATAGAAAAGTTTCAACTCTAAAGATTGCTACGGCTGGTTTGTCCCGTGTAGATTTTATTAGTGGCCTGAACATATGCAAGCACAGCATCACTTTTTCAAGAGGCAAGGGCTGGCTTGCTCTGTCAGGTTGTTGAAAAAAAGCTATTTTCTCCATCTTACACAATCAATGACTGCCCAGGCCGTCATTGATTGTGATCGTCCGTCCATGGACTCAGCATTCAACAGCCTGCAATTGTTCTTAGCTTCACACCCGGCGAGTACCGAGTTCCGTGAGCCAGTAGAGAAACGAGATGCCGCCAAACGTGCCACCCAGCAACGCGACGCCTGGCCATTCACTCAGCTCAAACATATAACCCGACGACGCGGACCCGACAACACCTCCAAAGAAAAAACAGGTCATGTACGCTGTCGTTATTCGGCTTCTTGCCTTGGGGTTCAATGTGTAAATGACGCTCTGATTCAGAATGTGCGTACCTTGCTGGCCAATATCAAGCAGTACGACACCGATGATGATGGCGGTCAGATGCGTACTGAAGACACCCATGATCGCAAACGCGAGAACGACCAGCCCTATCAATATCCCGGTGCCCATCCGTGTACCGCCACGGTCATGAATGTGCCCTGCGAAACTGGCACTCAGGGCGCCAGCAGCGCCAATCAGGCCAAACAAACCGATGGTCGAGTCGTTGTAGCCGTAAGGTGGCCGTGCGAGAAGGAATGCCAGGGCGGTCCAGAATACGCTAAACGCTGCAAAACCTAAGGAGCCATAGACGATACGCCGTCTTAGTAATGGTTCATCACGGAACAGCTGAATCACCGAGCCAATCAGGGCCGAATATGACATACGCGTTTCACCTTGGCTCTGTGGCAGCATCCTCCACAGCACGGCGGTCTGAACGATCATGCAGATGGTTGCCAGTGCGAAGACAACGCGCCAGCCAAAAGCATCCGCAATGAATCCGGAAACCGTACGAGCCAGTAGAATACCAAGCAGCAGGCCTGTGTTAGTTCCCACACTGAGTTGATAAGAACTGGCAGGTTATTTTCAGAATGTGTTAGAGAGGTGAATGAGAATCTCAGATTAAATTGCGTCTGATCATCGTCATGATTTTAGAGGCAGGGCGATGGGGCTTTCGAGGAGTCCCATCGCCCCCTCCGAGCAGGGATTGGCGTCCCGGCAAGGAGTTGCTTTATTGGTACTGTCTGTTGCAGCCGACGTCAATGAGATTGCGCGCCTGGGCAAAGATTTCCCCTGGGTCAAACCATCCGGGTGCCCGCTTTGTGGCCAACCATTGTGGTGGCATGGGTTCGTTCTCGCCTATTTTTCATGTCTTTTAGAGCCTGTTTTGCTGCGGCGGCTGCGCTGTTCCTGCTGCCGGGCCGTTCATCGCCTGAAGCCGGCCGGATACTGGCGCCGGTTTCGATCCTCCATCACCGAGATTTCACGATCCATCTCCCATCGTTCTGAATCCGGCCGCTGGAGGCGGGCGCTGCCCCGGACTCGCCAACGGCAGTGGTGGCAGCGTCTGCAGCGGATGACCGGTGCTGTTCTGGGCCTGTTTTGTGGCTCAGCCCCTGACGCTTTCGAGCAGTTGCTTGGCCACGGCATGATCCCCGTCAGCCTCTCCTTTGATCGTGACAATTCCGGTGCCGGTCCGCCACCCTACCTTAGTGTCTCTCTGCCGTGAATTTCCTGGCGATGGTAAGGGAAGTTTTTCCCTTTTCCTGTAAGGAGATGCTCATGACAGACAAAGAACGAGAAGATGTGGCCCTGTTCCGCTTCGGGGTGATCAGTGATCTGGTGGGAGCGACCCGCCTGGAGCATGGTGAGCGGGGCCGGCGCATCAAGGAGAAAGCGGCAGCGCGCTGGAATATTCCGCACTCGCTGCGCACCCGGATTGGCGACAATACCATCCGCCGCTGGGTGGCCATCTACGAGAAGAGCGGTCGGCAACTCGATTCCCTGAAGCCGGTTCCGCGCAGCGATATCGGCTGTTGCCGGCAGGTGGATGAGGACACGGTCCTCTCCCTGGTTCGGTTGCGTAAGGCCAAGCCGCTGTTGCCGGTGGTGCAGTTGATCGAGGAGATGGAGAAGAAGGGGCTGGTGTCGCCCGGCTACACCTTAAGCCAGTCGACTGCCTATCGGGTGCTGAAGAAAGCCGGTCTCTCCGGTCGGCCCAGTAGCGACCCGGTCGATCGGCGTCGGTTTGAGGCGGAGTTTCCCAACGACATCTGGCAGTCGGATGTCATGCATGGGCCGCATGTGGTGGTTGACGGCAAGAAACGCAAGAGCTATCTGATCGCCTTTCTCGATGATCATTCCCGGCTGATCACTCAGGCCCGCTTCATGCTGTCGGAGAATCTGGCCAGCTTTCTGAGCGTTTACCGCGCCGCCCTGACCACGCGGGGTCTGCCGCGCAAACTGTATGTCGATAACGGCTCGGCGTTTCGCAGCCGCCATCTGGAGAAGGTCTGCGCCTGCCTGGGAATCGCCATCACCCACACGCCCCCGTATACGCCCCAAGGGCGCGGTAAGGTCGAGCGTTTCTTCCGTACCGTCCGCAGCCAATTGTTGGCCAGCTTTACTGGAGACACCCTGGAGGATCTCAATCTGGCCTTAGACGATTGGATCGGGCAGACCTATCACCGCCGTCCCCATTCCTCCACCGGTCAGTCGCCGCTGGAGCGGTTCGCTTCTCACCTGGAGTTGATCCGTAAACCGCCCATTGATCTGGATGATCACTTCCGCAAGGAGGTGCGTCGCCGGGTCAACAAGGACCGCAGCGTTTCGATCCATGGTCGCAGCTTTGAAGCGCCAACCCGCCTGATCGGCGAACAGGTCAGCCTGCTGTTTCACGAAGAGACGCCACACAAGGTCGAGATCGTGCTGCACGGAGAACCGCAAGGATTTCTCGTCCCCCTCGATCCTCACGTTAATGCCAAAGTCGGCCGGGAGCAGAAAGGGCCAGACACAGACATCGGCGTTCGGCAGGGGCAGTTGTCATTTACCAGAAGGGAGGAGCCATGAGCTACCACACCTTCTTCGGTCTTAAGGGGCAGCCCTTTGCCGCGGACCTGTCGTTGGAGGCGGTCCTTCAGACAGAAGATCTGCTGGAGGTGCAGCAGCGGGTTCTCTACACCATCGAGTTGGGCGCCATCGCCCTGGTCACCGGCGAAGTCGGCGCCGGCAAGTCGACCGCCCTGCGCTGGGTCGCCGGTCAGTTACATCCATCAAAGTACAAACCTTTGTGGGTGACGGCCACCTCCGGCTCGATCCTGGAGGTCTACCGGCAACTGCTGGCCGAACTTGATATCCAGACGGCATCCTCGTCCCGCGCCATCCTCACCGGCCTGATCCGAACCCAGATCCTGGCCCTGGTGCAGAGCAAGAAACAGCAGCCGGTGCTGATTATCGATGAGGCATCGCTGTTACGTCTTGATGTCTTTGCCGAACTGCACACCCTGACCCAGTTCGAAGGGGACTCCAAACCCTATCTGCCGATCATCCTCGCCGGCCAGAATAACCTGGCCGACAACCTGCTCTATCGCACTGCCGTGCCGCTGGCCTCGCGCATCGTCGCCCGCAGGCACCTGCAGGAGGTCAACCGCGAGGGGATGGAGCGCTATCTGGAGCATCACCTGAAAATCGCCGGGCTGAAACATTCCCCCTTTGACGCCCAGGCGGTCACCGCCATCCACCAGGGCTCCGGAGGGCTGTTCCGCAAGGCCAACCATCTGGCACGGGGAGCCCTGATCGCCGCCACCAGCGAAAAATCCCAGGTTGTCACGGCCGAGCATGTCCGGCAGGCGGCTTCGGAACTCTTCTGATGGAGGAAGACCGATGAAAGACACAGAACACCGGCAAATGGTCACCGAGTTACTTGACCTGATCTGGCAGATGGAGCAGGTTCTCAAAGATTATTGCCGCCAGCTTACGGCTCACGACGATGGCCACACCTTGGAGGTAGAAAACCGCGACGAACCACTTTAACCACCCACCAATAACAACGCCCGGAAGCTGCTGCCTCCGGGGCCTTTTATCAAATTAATCTGAAAGGAGTATCAGGATAATCAGGAAATTACGTGCAAGCCAATCTGGGAACTAACACCCATACCAGATTGAGTAGAGGCTTTAGGCGGAAAGTGTCTTGGATATATAAGCCTCGTCAAGTTTAAAAAAGGGACAGCCCTAGATGTCTAGCGCATGTGCTCTCTAACAAATCGTTTTAACTGGGATAATTGCTCTATTGGGTCAGGTGTATTAAATCGCCAGTCACATTCCTTCAAAAATAGGCCAAATTGCTCCTTAGGAATGCCGTTGACTTTGCGTAAATGACGCTTCACCTGATTCCAAAAATTCTCTATCCCGTTGATATGGTTTCGGCCCTCAGCAAACAGCTCTGAGTGATTGATTCGCACATGGTGAAAGCCGCTTACATCAAGCACATTATAGCTGTGGAGAGAGTCGGTAAATACGATGCTATCTGGGACGATTTTCTGTTCCAGAATGGGCATCAAAGTGGTGGATTTAACGTTCGGAACGATCTTGATATAAACCCGCCAACCACGCTTAAAATCCCGAATACTGGGACTCTCCCGGCAGCGCCTCGGCCTCGTATGCCTTTGCGTTTGCCACCGAAGTATGACTCGTCAACTTCGATCTCGCCAAAGAAGGGAGTTGGGTCTTCTATGGACTGGCAGATCAGTTGTCGGAGACGTTGAAAATAGTAGCCAGCAGTGTTGCGATTAACTCCCACCAGAACTGCCGCTGTATAGGCCGTTGAGCCCGAGAAAAAGGGTTCGATAGGTTGGTCTTGCTTGGCCTGACTCAGGCGACTTGTCCTTATGCTGCTATCCTAAACAAATTTCAATTATCTAGGGCAGCACCTTTTTGAATGCTCTATTGCAGTTGTCGTCTGGTGGTACATGTTGTGCCTCATAAGGACCTTTGAAAGGTGAATCCCCGGCACGGCGCAGCTGTTTATCTGCTTGAGACAGGACCTCTTACAACACTGTCGCGTTGTCCGAAATTGTTACGATAACGGCTTGCCTATGGTCAAACAAACCTATTTGCCTTTTCGTCACACACTCCTTCTTCTATAACTTCCACAATGGGTATCCCAGACCAAGCTCCACCAACGGAAAATCTTAATCTGCGGTTTGTCAAAGCCTCTAAGTGTCGCAGGATTAGAAGAAGCGGAGTCTTGGGCGAAAAAAAAAGACTTCTGACGAGATCAAAGAAACAGTCCTGATATGACTATTCTCTGCAAACCCTTCTTGTTGTTTGATCATTATAAAATTGGAGTCAAATCAAGCAAAAAAATCAGACCTGATGGCAGAGTAAACGCACCTGTGTATGTATAAGGCCGGATGATCATGGCCCTGTAATAAAAATGGAGAATTGATAAATATCCTCATTAAGGTGGTACGTTTTGAAAGTAGTATGGAAGGATGCGAGGTGAATCCTCTCCGCTCGTAACAGCAGCGCTATAAGCTGCGCAATATGCAATTACAGCCAGGGTCGATTGTGCCAGTAAATCTTCCGTTGAGACATCGATCTGCTGTGCTGCCTTTTATTCCTTCAATGCCGTAGCGGGATCGCATTGATACTAAATAACATCTTGCCTCTCCGCCCTGTAGCCAACAAGACAGCGGTCTCTTTGAACTCACTGTGTATGATCGCATTCGGTCCGCCATGTAATCCCTCCTGAATTGGGTACTGACCAAAACTTAAAATAGAGCCCACCATTTTCATGCCAAATCAAATTGGATTTTAGCTCGTGTTTTCAGTGCGTTGAAGAATCGGAGTAGGCAGTTTTCCTTTAACTGACGCTACGATTTTGTCTGATTGAATTTGTCGCAACAAAGAAACCTTGAATTTTTTAAAAAAAATTTGTTGACACTCACAAGAAATTCGTAATATATCACGTATAGACATAAATCATGAATAGGCTATAGAAAAAAGCAAAATAGCACTAAAAATCACATTACTGATATATCAGAAAGGAGAAAAAAATTTCTATGCTTGAAAATATTTAAAAAAAATAAAAATTAGAATAGTTGTTTTATATAAAAACATAAATATATGAAACTAAAACAATGGGAGTATTTTGTTGTGAGAGAGAGATTAAAATCAGACCCAAGTCCAGCTTTAATAAAATATGTAAACATGCCAAGGCTTGAAAAGGACAATAAAATATCATTTGAAAATATGTCAAAACTTAATATTGCACATGTGTTAATGCTTAAAAAACAAAAAATAATAAGCATTTATGATGCAAAAATACTTCTAAACTCTTTAATTGAACTAAAGAATAAAGGTCCTAGTTGCATTGAATTAAATCCTAATTTTGAAGATTACTACTTTAATACGGAAAGATATATAATTTCACAGGTTGGAATTGATGTTGGTGGGAAGATGCATACCGCTAGGAGCAGAAATGATTTGCATTCTACAATACTTCGCATGAATACTCGTGATTATCTTTCAAAAATATTTACATATTTTTTAAAATTAAGGAAACAGTTAATTTCTTGTTCAGAAAAATACGAAGATACAATTATTACAGGATATACCCATATGCAAGCAGCGCAACCTATCACTTTAGGTTTTTATTTTGCTGCAATTGCAGAAGCATTAGAGCGGGATTTCGATAGATTAGTTCTGTCTTACAAGCATCTTAATGAAGCCACATTGGGCGCATGTGCTTTTGCTGGGACAAGCTTTAATATCGACAGACAATATACTGCTGAGCTCCTTGGTTTTGATGGATTTGTGGTCAATACATTAGATGCCATCGCCACAAGAGATTATATCTTAGAGTTAATGTCTTGCTTTTCAATTATTGCATCAACGATTAACCGTATGGCCCATGACCTATATTATTGGGCTACCGAAGAATTCGGATATATAGAAATGGCTGACTCAATTTGCAGCACGAGCAGCATTATGCCTCAAAAAAAGAATCCCACTGTTCTAGAAATTATTAAATCTAAATCCTCACATCAGCTTGCCGCCTTCGTAGATAGTTTCTGCAGTATGCGTGGGGTGTCATTTGGTCATAATCGAGACACTTCTAGCGAGAGCACTCACCTTTTATGGGATTCTTTTTCTGAATTAGAAGCCATGCTAGTTCTAAGTGAAGAGGTACTACGCACAATGCAGGTAAAGAAAGACCATCTAGAGAAACGAGCTAATTCAAATTTCTGTACTGTTACTGAATTGGCAGATGAATTAGTTCGGTCTGAGGGCCTGTCATTTCGCGAGGCTCATCAGGTAGTTGGGCATGTTGTTCTTGAATGCGTTGAAAAAGGTCTATCTACTGAGAATATAACTTCAGAACAAATAGATCGTGCTGGGAAACTTTATGCTGGACGAGTTTTTGGATGGGACAAGTCACGCCTGCACACGGTTCTTGATCTGAAACATTCAATTATGAACCGTCAGAGTTCTGGGGTCCCCTTCTCCTGAGCAATGTACTGTAATGATTTCAGAAATGAAAAAACGACTGGCGCAGAGCGAAGAGTGGGTTCGGAAGCTAACTGAGAAAAGCAATGCGGCAAATCAGCGCTTAATGTCAGAGGTTCAAAGCTCTCTACAGGCATTAGCGAGCTAAAAACGAAAGATAAGTTAGGGAATTGAAAAGGTTAAAGGAGAAGGCACCAATAAATTTATTCTTGAGTTGAGCTAATAGATAGAGAGGCGAAAAAAAGACAATACCCCTTGCTAAGAATGCATTTAACTCAAACCACCAATGAGAGAGGATGTCATGAATTCTGTTTCTGCAAACCGGAGAGTTTTTTTTAAGGGCTGTGTGGTTATTGCGGTGATGTTGATGTTAACCGCAATTTTTCAAGCCTCTGCACGGGCTGAAACTTTAGTTGATAATGTCAATTTCCTTATTCCCTTCGGCCATGGCGCTAGCTTTGATCGAACTTGCCGTGGTTCTGCTGCAACACTCATTTCCTCTGGCCTTGTAAAAGCAGTCAAGGCCGAAAATGTGGTCGGCAGAGGCGGTGCTAATGCTTATGAGTATCTTGAAAATCACCAGTCGGAAGCTAACAACACTCTGCTGCTTATCGGAACATCAATTCTTGCGCGAAAAGGCCTGGGGCAATTTCCTTATAACGTTTCCGATCTTTCCATGGTGTCACTATTCTCTGCCGAGGTACTTACATTCGCTGTAAAGGCAGATTCGCCCATCAAATCGATGAGGGATATTGTAGTGGCCCTCAAATCCGATCCAGCTTCGCTAAAATTTGCCAGCGATAGCGACCCAGGACTAAGTGAGCATCTTTGTGTTGTCAAGATGCTTAGTAAATCCGGAATTGCTCCTAAATCTGTGACCTATCTTAAGAAGAAGGGCCATAAGCACATTGAGGCTCTGCTGAATGGTGAAGTTGATGTAGTGATCGCTTCATCTTGGGACATCCTTGATCAATACCATGACAAATCAGTTCGAGTGCTTGCTGTCAGTAGCGATACGCGTGTGGAACAGTTACCGGATATCCCTACACTTGCCGAAGTTGGGATGCCTAGTGCCGTTTTCTACAATGCGCGCTGGTTTTTCATGGCTTCTAAAGCAGATGCCGCTAATGTCAAATCAATGGGTACGTTATTGGAGAAAATGGTCCAAACGTCTGAATGGAAAACT
This sequence comes from Geopsychrobacteraceae bacterium, assembly GCA_963668145.2. GTDB lineage: Bacteria > Desulfobacterota > Desulfuromonadia > Desulfuromonadales > Geopsychrobacteraceae > Seleniibacterium. Next base: position 122,859 of record CAXXJU010000010.1, on the reverse strand, counting down.
GAGCAAGTAAAAGAAAATCTGACAATGCTATTCGCTCTCCCACCAAAAGGACTGGAGGTATTTAATGAACAATGCCGAGATATTATGGAGTTGCAGGCCGCACTTGGTTTGCAAAAATGAGAGGATTTCAAGCAATGGTTAATGCCTGAGATTTTAGTGTTTTGTAAAGTATCCGTCAACTTGGGCTAGCCAACAGTTTTGTGGCATGGTTTTAGTTGGCCTAACAAAACGAAGGAGGAAGAAGAATGCTAAAAAAACAGTTCACAGTTATTTTGACAGTGGCATTGGTAATCTTGATGTCAAGCTTGGTCCCCAGCCCAGCAAATGCGCAGACCACTCATCTCACCTTAGGAACTGCTTCATCAACGGGTACATACTTTTTTGTATGGAGGTAACTGGAGTAAGGTTATGAACTCGAAGGTGCCCGGGGTGGATATTAATTGCCAGGCTTCAGGGGGGCCAACGAAAAATATTCAACAGATAGAAAATGGCGACCTCGACATAGCGTTTACAACAGCGTGGAAAGCTGGAGAGGGGTTTTATGGCGTTGGTGAATTTGAAGGGAAAAAATATACCAATGCGAGAGCTATGTTCCCAATGTATAGAAGCGTTATGTATATCTTTACTGTAGAAGGTCGCGGCATTAAATCAGTCCAGGATTTAAACGGAAAGCATGTTGGTACTGGATCTCCGGGGGGTACGAGCGACAAAGCCGCTAGGCTCGTGCTAAATGCACTTGGCATCAAGCCCCGCGAGATTAGTAGCTTGTCAAGTGGGACGGCAGCTAATGCGATTTCAGATGGATTGGTTGATGCGGCTTTTTATGTAGGTAGTGTCCCGGCAGCATATTTGCTTAATCTTGAGACAACGAATCACATAAGATTTATCGAATTTTCAGATGCTGAATATGAAAGGATATTTGATGCTTTTCCGTTTTGGTCAAGGGATTTAGTTCCTGCTGGCACATATAAGGAGCAAGATGAAAATAAATCATTCATCTCCTTTTGGAATTATGCCGTCGCACGCTCCGATCTTGATGATGACATTGTATACAATCTAGTGAAAGCGACATTCGAAAATAATAAATCTTTTGTAGCTACAGATAAAAATTTCAAAACTACTGTCGTTGAAAATATTAACAAAATTGTCACCCCACTACATCCTGGAGCTTATAGATATTATAAGGAACTTGGGAATCGATATCCCGGCAGGAATGATTCCTAAATAATCAATTATTAAAGGTGTGAGCAATGTTTGAGCCTTTTGAAAAAAAATAATAGCAATAAAAAGGATAAATTCGATGGAAATGGGGATAAACTTACCACTAAACGTACCTTGCAGGGAGGGTGGAAGAAGCTCTTATGGGTAAGTGGTCTGTTAATGGCAATAGCTCATATATATCTACTCGCAATACACCCTGTTAATCCTTGGATTCTTTTTTGTATTCATTTTGGTTTTGGTTTCAGCATCATTATCGCAACACGAGGGGTTAAGAACAGTTCCCCAAAAAACAGGATTCCTATTTTCGATTTACTTATTATTGCAATAATTATAATTAATGCTGTTTACATTTCTACTAACCTTGACGGAATTTTAGCCAGAAGTGGTGTAAATCCAACGACATTAGAGCAAGTATTATTTTTTCTTTTGGCAATAATTGTTCTTGAAGTTGCGCGAAGAACTGTTGGATGGATACTTCCTTCAATAGGAGCTATTGCTCTGTTATATGCTCGTTATGGTTACCTGTTTCCTGGGGAGTTTGGCCACCGTGGCTATACCTGGAAAAAGATATTTAGTTTTTTGGTTAGCACTGAAGCAATTTTCAGTACTCCCTTTAATGCTTCAGCCACTATGGTTCTCATGTTCATTGTTTTTGGTGCATTTTTGCAGGCCAGTGGTGCAAGCCAGTATTTTATTGATCTTTCCCTTGCAACAGCTGGAGGCACTCGAGGAGGGCCAGCAAAGGTAGCGGTTATATCCAGCGCGCTGTTTGGATCAGTATCTGGGAATTCGGTCGCCAATGTTGTTTCAACCGGATCAATGACCATCCCCTTAATGAAGTCGATTGGGTATAAATCGACCTTTGCGGGTGCCGCAGAATCGGTTGCTTCGGCAGGCGGACAGTTTATGCCTCCAGTACTAGGCTCTGCTGCATTTATTATGGCTGAAATTGTCGGGGTTTCATATTCACGGATAATTCAAGCCTCTTTGATTCCTGCCCTTCTTTACTTTTTTACAGTGTTTATGATGGTAGATCTTCAGGCAATCAAACGAGGACTCACCGGGATGCCAAAGGATCAGCTTCCGCCCATTTCATCTGTATTGAAGCGTCTTTATTTTGTAATTCCCCTAGTAACGCTGATAATAGTTCTTTCGGTGTTTAATTGGAGCCCTGTTCGTTCTGCTCTGATTGGAATTACTTCCTGTATCTTGGTATCCTGGATTGATAGGAAAAATATCATTCTTTTTAAGAATTTCCTAAAGGCATTAAGTGCGGGTGCAATAGGCGCTACTCCTATTATTGCAGCATGTAGTACTGCAGGACTAGTGATTGGTGTTTTGAATTTGACTGGCAGCGGATTGAAACTGGCGGGCATCATAATTGGAATATCGCACGGATATCTACCAGCTGCGTTGTTTCTCACAATGATAGCAAGTTTGATAATGGGGATGGGGTTGCCCACTGCTGCATCTTATCTTATCTGTGCCGCAGTGACGGTGCCAACCCTCGTTGAATTGAACGTTCCGGTGTTAAGTGCCCACATGTTTGTTTTCTTTTTTCGCTTGCATCTCGGCATTTACTCCGCCAGTGTGCACGGCAGCTTATGCCGCAGCAGGAATCGCTCAGGCGCCGCCCATGGCTGTTGCATTGACTGCCTGTAAGATTGGCTGTACCGCGTTCATTATCCCATATATGTTTGTGTATGGGCCATCACTTCTTTGGGGAGGAAGTGCCATCCAAATTATGCAATCTCTAACAACTGCAATAATTGGTTGTACTCTACTCTCTTTCGGAGCCCAAGGCAGAATCCTTCATATAAAGATCAACATAGTTGAATCTGGCATGCTTATAGCTTCCGCCCTTTGCCTCCTTGCTTCAGGAATAAAAACTGATATTGTGGGTTTTCTGGCAGCACTTTTCGTAATCTGCTTTTCAATTTATCGCCACAAAAAATCAACATATGTTGTCCAAGAACGTAGTCCCCTATCTTGATATCGTTATTTAATTCCAAAACAGCATTAAAAGAGATCTTTAATGCTGTTTTGGGAATTTAATCGATTTATTTATAAGAATTTCCAAACATAATCAAAATACATCTAACTATATAAATAATCGGAAATTAAAATGAAAGAAAAAGTTATAGGTATCATTGGAGGTATGGGACCTGAAGCGACAGCTAGTCTTTTTATTGAGATCATAAAAGCTACTCCAGTTCAATGTGACCAGGATCATTATCGCATAATTGTTGATAATAACCCCAAAATCCCAGATAGAACGGCAGCGATATTTGGTATGGGAAATTCCCCTGTTCCTCTGATGAGGTTAACTGCCCAGAATCTTGATAAACTTTGCGTTCACGTTGCAGGTATTCCATGTATTACAGCGCACTATTTTATTGATGAAATACGCACGGTTGTTAGTTACAAAATACTTAGTGCTCTTGAAGAATTAAATAAATATATTTCTGAAAACTATTCTAAATCTAGTTCAATTGGAGTTTTATGTACATCTGGAACAATAAAAACAGGATTATTTAATCGGTATTTGTTAGGAAAGAAAATAATTTATCCATGCAAAAAAACACAGGATGATAAAGTTATGGAAGCAATATATGGTGCTAACGGAATTAAAAAAGGAAATACTTCAAAATATCCGAGAGAACTACTGATAGATGCAGGAACAGAACTTATTGGTAATGGAGCTATGCTAATCATTGGTGGATGCACCGAACTTCCATTGGTAATAAAAGATGGAGATTTTAATATTCCGTTTTTAAATCCTATTTCTATTCTTGCGAAAGCTCTTGTTAATTACAAAGTATCAAATTATATAATTTAAAAAAATATTGAAAACAATTCAAATCATCTATTTTTTTCTAAAAAAACAAAAGTGAATGGAGAAAGCTATTAAAACAAATAAAACTGAAAAACTCGATGGATGTTTTTGCTGGAGAGTCCGTGGCTCGTAATAATTATACTTACTTTGCCCCTGTAGCTAAAAAAGAAGGTTATCTGCGTATTTTCTTGAAACTACTGAAAATGAGAAGGAACACGCCAAACTACACCTAAGTTCTCTAGGAGGAATTGGTACAATAGCTGATATTTGAAGAGAGGCAGGGTGCCCCCCCCCCCCCCGGATGACTAGAGAAACATTTTTGGACGACTTTCCTCAAATATCTTTGATGTTCGAGAGTATAGGTAAAATTGAACGAGCACATAAGGAGAGTTTTCAAAGACTGCTTAATTATTTGGAGAACGAAGTAATTTTTATCAGCAAAAATTTTGTACATTTGTGTTGACCTAACTGTGGGTATTCTCATGATGGGACAATAACACTTCAAAATTGTCCAATTTTAAATTATACACAATCGTACTTTGAATAATTAAATATATATTATCGAATATTTCATAATTATGTGTTTAGAAAAATAGATAATTACTTTAAATTTAATTTAAATCCTACTTATAAACAATATTTTAAGGGTAAATAAAATGCCTGATTTAACACGAATAGAGCATGATTTAATTGGAGATCGTGAAATATCAAATGACTGTTATTATGGGGTTCAAACACTTAGAGCTAAAGAAAATTTTAATTTTACAGGTATCTCTATCTCATCAACACCCTCTTTAATTATTTCCTTAGCTTATGTTAAAAAAGCTGCAGCTTTGACTAATTTAGATCTTGGAGTACTTAGAGCTGAGACAGCCAAAGCTATCATTCAGGCCTGTGATGAGATTATTAATGGAAGATATCACGATCAGTTCATCGTTGATGTTTTTCAGGGAGGTGCGGGAACTTCAACTAATATGAATGCAAACGAAGTCATTGCCAATCTCGCTCTCCAATTTTTAGGTAAGGAGAAAGGCGAATATAAATATATCCACCCAAATAACCATGTTAACTGTTCCCAGTCTACCAACGATGCCTATCCAACTGCTTTTAGAATCGCCCTACACATTGAGTTGACAAGACTTATAGAAGATATGCAAGTTATTCAAAACGCTTTTTCTAAGAAGGGTGAAGAATTTGCTGATGTTCTAAAAATGGGCCGAACCCAACTTCAAGATGCAGTACCAATGACTCTAGGCCAAGAGTTCACTGCCTATGGCACAACAATTGGCGAAGATATTCAGCGCGTATTTGAAGTTCGTAATTTGATTCAAGAAATTAATTTGGGTGCTACTGCTATTGGTACGGGCATTAACGCTCCGCGGGATTACTCTCGCTTAGTTACCGAAAACCTAAGGGATATTACTAATATCCCGTTTAGATTATCAGCAAACCTAGTCGAAGCCACCTGGGACACTGGTGCTTATATGCTGATTTCTGGTGTTTTAAAACGTTTTGCTATAAAACTTTCAAAAATTTGCAGTGATCTACGCTTACTGTCGTCTGGACCTCGGGCAGGTCTAAATGAAATCAATCTTCCCAAAATGCAGCCAGGCTCTTCAATCATGCCTGGAAAAGTCAATCCCGTAATCCCTGAAGTTGTAAACCAGATTGCTTATCAGGTTGCCGGATCTGACTTGACTATTACAATGGCTTCTGAAAATGGCCAACTTGAATTGAACGTAATGGAACCAGTGATTGCATACAATCTTTTCACATCGATTGATCTACTATGTAAGGCAAGCAAAACATTATCTGATAAATGTGTTGTCGGCATCACTGCGAACCGAGAGGTTTGTAGAATGATGGTCCAAAACAGTATCGGTATTATCACCGCCCTTAATCCCTGCATCGGTTATGAAAATTCGACGAGCATTGCTGCAGAGGCTTTGGATAAAGGTGCGTCTGTCTATGATCTTGTTCTGGAAAAAGGCTTACTATCGAAGGAGTCTTTAGATGAAATATTGTCTGCAGAAAATATGATGAATCCAAAATTTATATCTAGCACAGATTTAACTTGTAAGAACAGCGGATGACTTGCTGATGATTATCTCATTAGGGGCTCGTAGTCATGGCACTTTCCAGGTGGGTTGTTTCAATATCCAGTTTTGCCTAATATGATCTTCGGAATTTCGGTAACTCTTCATTCTGAAATCGAGCAGGTTAATGGGAATAATCAGTTGGATCTCAGTCGGTTACTGGGCGTAACCGACTGAGATCTTATATAGAATCTTTATTAATCCACCTTCATGAACAAACAACCTTGATCCTGGTCAGTTGTTTAACTTCTCATTAGACAGATAAACAATTTGTTAAAGATTAAGAATCTTCTTGCGTTGGTTTAATAGGGATGATTTATTTTTTATTTCCAAGTTGTGCTCTCAATTTGTATTTAATACTATAGCGAACGTGCTGAGACATAAGTTGTTCCGCCAATATGCTATTACGGCTTTCCATGGCATCAAGAATTTGACAATGTTCACAATAGCTACGGATACCTCTTTCGTATAATTTGGAGTAATAGTTAACTTTAAGCTCCTGGTCTATTGAACTGTCCATTTCACGAATTGTTTTTATGATATTAACAAGATATGGATTGTCACATTTATTTATCAAGATATTATTAAATTTACGATTTGTTTTGGCAAACATTTCCATATTTTTTTCACTAAGATATTTCCAAGCTTGGGAAAGCAATTCACGTAATGATTCTAATTCCTGTTCTGTAATATTTTTTGTAGCAAAAAACACTGCTACCCCCTCCATTGAACCACGGATATAGGCTATTTGCTCCAATCGGTTAATTGAATTTTTGGAAACAAAAGTCCCTTGGCGAGGAATCGTTTCAAGAAGTCCTTCAGTAATAAGAGTTCTAAATGCTTCCTTAACAGGCATTTTACTTACTTGAAATTGTTCACTAAGAGCCCGTTCCGATAACTTTTCACCCGCCTGATATTCATTAGAAATTATTTTTTTCCGAATTGCATTAGCAATCTGTTCTCTAGCAGTGGTGTTTTCCATGGATAGATCGATTTGCATAGTATTCAGCTTCCTATAATTTTGAGATATATCAGAAATTTAAAAAACATGTGGAATTAGCACTTTTTATAGGTGAAACCATTTTTTGTGTTGTTTGTGAAATATTACGTCTCCTCTTGCAATGTAGTCAATTTGTTTTTGCTGTCTGGCAAATTGATATCCATCATTTCCATGCTACCCCACAATCGGCCGGTTGCTGAGAACCCCCTAGATCAGAAGTTTGTCACTGAGACTCCGAATCAGGTCTGGGTCACTGATATTACCTATATTCCCACGGCTGAAGGCTAGCTGTATCTTGATGACCACAAAGATCTCTTTACCGGAGAAGTCGTGGGCTATGCCATGGGAGAACGTATGACGAAGAATCTGGTCTCCCAATCGCTGTTTGGCGCTGTCGCAGCCAAGAGGCCTGTGGCTGGCTGATACCCTATTCCGATCGCGGCAGCCAATACTGCGCCACGGGATATCAAAAACTCTTGAAGCAGTTCAAAATGCGTTCATCCATGAGCCGTCTTGGAAACTGTTACGACAACGGGGTGCCACGAACACCGCAAGGTGATGCTCTACAAGAGATGAGAGTTTGGCCTCTCGGAATCGGGTTGCAGGACCTGGTTCCAAACCACGCCGAGCTGCCAAGGTAAAAAGCCTTGGTGGTGAGCGTCGGCGGAAAAGGCGTCATAATAGGCGTCAGGTGTGAGATAGGAAGACGAACGCGAGTGAACTACTGATGACGCATCGAAAAGTAATTCAACCGACATCAAAACCGACCAGCGTTGTTGGCTCGGGACAAGTTCAGACGCCACCTGTTTACGGGCTGGGCGGTTTTTGTACCGGTGTGGAGGTGGCGTGATCCTATTTCAGTCTCTTGCAGGGATCGTGGGAACCTGTTGCTTCGATGCTAAGGGAGAGATCCGAAGGAGTAGCCCTCCGAAGGAAAAGAGTACCAATGCGAAGCGCAGGGACGGAGTACCTCGTAGTAGCGTTGAAGCAGCCGAAAGGTTGTGGAGCAAAGGGGCCGCGTCATCCGGTCGGATTGATATGTCAACCCGTGAGTGGAGGAGCGTATGAATTCGGCGAAAGCTTTTACCATACCAAAGGCGCTTATCTGGGATGCCTGCCCAGATGTCAAGAAAAGTCGAGGTGGCTCCGGTGCCGATGGGCAAACGATGGAGGATTTTGAAGGAGACCTGAGGAATCAACTGTATAAGATCTGGAATCGGATGTTGTCAGGAAGCTATTTACCCCCACCCGTTTTGCGGGTAGAAATACCCAAGGCAGATGGGGGCACAAAGCAACTCGGGATACCGACAATTGGTGATCGGATAGCTCAGGTAGTAGGCAAGAGGGATCTGGAACCACAGGTAGAACCGTATTTTCACGAAGACTCCTATGGGTATCGACCTGGACGATCCGCTTTGGATGCAGTAGCAAAGGCTCGTCAGCGTTGCTGGCGCGATAGTTGGGTTCTTGATCTGGATATCAGCAAGTTTTTCGATACGCTGGATCATGAGCTTGTCATGCGCGCCGTAAGGCGCTTCACCTCTTGTAAGTGGGCTCTACTTTACATCGAGAGATAGCTGAGAGCAGATGTGGTGCTAGAGGACGGGACTTTGCTACACCGAGACAATGGAACGCCGCAAGGCGGAGTAATCAGCCCTCTGCTCGCGAATATTTTTCTGCACTTAGGTTTGACCAGTGGATGAAGGAGCAATATCCTCACATCCACTTTGAACGATACGCTGATGATATTGTGGTGCATTGTCGGTCACTCCAGCAGTTGGAAATGATCAAGCAGAAGATTGAACTTCGTTTGGAACTATGCAAGTTGCGATTGAATCCTGAGAAGACACGTGTCGTTTACTGTAAGGATTCCAATCGCTCAGAAGACTGGCCTTGCTATAGTTTTGACTTCCTGGGCTATAACGTTTCGGCCGCGCTCCGCACGTAACAAAAGGGGAGAGTTCTTTGTCAACTTCAGCCCTGCCATCAGCCAAAAGTCTGCACACAGACTAAGGCAGGTAATCAGGCGGAAATGGAAGCTTCAAGGGAAAACACATTTGAGCTTGGAAGATCTGGTTCAACGAATAAACCTGTGGTCACGGGTTGGGTCAATTATTACGGAAAATTTTGCGGATCAGCTCTTCACTCCGTTCTTAACCATGTCAATATGGCATTGGTAAAATGGGCGATGCGAAAATTCAAACGACTTCGGCGGCGGAAAACGCGCGCACATGCGTGGCTCAAAGGAGTTGCCCGTCGAAGCCCGCAGCTATTTTCGCATTGGCAGCATCAAAGCTGGATGACAAGAGCCGTATGAGTCGAGAGGCTCACGTACGGTTCTGTGAAAGCGTAGCGGTGAGATTCCGCTGCGCTACTCGACCTCCGATCGAAAGTTTCTGGGGCGTTCTGAAGAGCGAATTCGTTCATCATTGTCGCTATGCAACCCGAACAGAGGCTATCCGGGAAATTACGACGTACATTGAAGTTTTTTACAACCGGCAGCGGTGACAGAAAAGACTTTGTTATCTATCGCCTGCGGCCTATGAGAAACAATTTTTCAAAGAACAGCTTGTTGCTTAAATATTTTGGTGTCCGCTATTGACGACCGGCCCCACATAAGAAGGCCGAGCAGATTATTGAAAAGCTGGAGAGCCTACGCCTAAAAGACGCGGCGAAGAAGGTCCGGGAGTCGATAGACGAAACCCTGACGTATTACGACTTCCCGCGTAGCCATTACATTCGTTTACAGATACGCACCAACAACGCCCTGGAGCGGATTATGAAGGAAATCCGGCGTCGGACCAAAGTGGTCGGTGCTTTTCCTGATGGCCATTCGGCCTTAATGCTGTGCGCGGCCCGGCTGCGTCACATTGCCGGGACCAAGTGGGGACAAAAACGCTATCTGAATATGGAGCTGCTCAAAGAGCAGGATTTTGAACAGATGATGGAGGCGGACGCAAGCTAAGCCAGTTGGGGCACTGTCGGAAAAAGCGAAAGATTCTTTACACTACCATTGAGTAGAGATTTTAGGCGAAAGCAGCTTCAACATATTTGCTTCGTCAAGATTGAAAAATTGGTTTTTTTAGGTAACAGGTAACTGAAAAACGATAGGCAGGGGAGGGAAGGGCGACAACATTTTAAGCCAGTAAAAAAATAAAAAGGGCCACCCAAGTCTTTAGAAATCAAAAAAGCACTTAACGAATGATCGCTAAGTGCTTAATTTTTATGGTGGAGCTACGCGGGATCGAACCGCGGACCTCTTGAATGCCATTCAAGCGCTCTCCCAACTGAGCTACAGCCCCTTACAAGGTGGGCGATTTATAGCAAACCCGCGGTTGCAGTGTCAACAGGAAAAATGCATTTCGCTTAGAACATGTATCCGCTTGAAAGAATAGCCATTTTTACTGTGCCATGGTAGACTTCAGCGCGAAAAATGACGGAACCCTTCAATTTCTTTAGCGAGGCGGGTTATGACCGGGTTACAGAAACTGCTACGGAGTATACCGGCTGTCGATCGGGTATTGCGGGAAGAGCCTTTGCAAAAACTGGCCTTGCGGTTACCCCAGGAGGCTTTGTCCGCAGCGGTGCAGGAGCAGATCGGCCGGTTACGCCGCGAGATCCTTGCCGAGGCGAGCCTTTCTGCCAGTGATCTGGAACCAGCCAATGTGGCCCTGGCCGCGGCCCGCTCCTGTTGTGATCTGCTTGAACCGTCCTTGCGCAAAGTCATCAATGCCACCGGCACCCTGCTGCATACCAACCTGGGACGAGCTCCCTTGGCCGAACCGGCCCTGGCCGCCATGAGAACCGTTGCTGAGGGGTATTCCAACCTTGAATTTGATCTGGCGTCAGGGCGCAGAGGCTATCGTTACAGCCATGTCGAAAAGCTGCTGACCCAGCTGAGTGGAGCCGAAGCGGCCCTGGTGGTCAACAATAATTCCGGGGCCGTGCTGTTGGCCCTGACCGCCCTGGGGCAGGGGCGGGAAGCCGTGGTCTCGCGCGGGGAACTGGTGGAGATCGGCGGTTCCTTCCGCATTCCGGATGTCATGGAGGCTGGAGGGCTGCAACTGCGTGAGGTTGGCACGTCCAATCGGACTCATCTGCGCGATTACCAGAACGCAATCAACGACAACACCGCGATCTTACTCAAGGTCCATACCAGCAATTATCGAATCATCGGCTTTACCAAAGAGGTTCCGGCTCGGGAACTGGCGCCTTTGGCCCGGGAACATGGCCTGGTGTTGATGGAGGATCTCGGCAGCGGCCTGCTCCTTGACCTCAGCCGTTTCGGTCTGGATCCGGAACCAACGGTGGCTGAAGTGGTCCAGTCCGGGGTTGATGTGGTCACGTTCAGCGGCGATAAGCTGCTCGGCGGTCCCCAGGCCGGACTTATTGTCGGCCGCGAAGAGTTGATTGACAAAATGCGTCAACATCCACTGGCCCGGGCCTTGCGCATCGATAAACTGACCCTGGCGGCCTTGGAAGCGACCCTGCGGCTGTATCTGCAGCCGGAGCAGGCGTTGCAGGAAGTGCCCATCCTGCGTATGTTCAGTGTGGACCCGGCGCATCAGCAGATTCGTTGCCGGCATTTGCTGGAACGACTCGAAGCCGCTGAACTGCAGGCGGACGTGAACCTGATTGAAGATATTGCCAGGGTTGGCGGCGGAGCCATGCCGGTGACCGAGCTGGCCGACTGGGCCGTTGAAATCAATCCGTTGAACATAACGGTGACCGAGCTGGCTAGCCGGCTGCGCGATTTTAACCCGGCGGTGGCGGCCCGGGTGCAGAATGAAAAACTGCTGGTGAATCTGCGGGCGGTGTTTGAACGCGAGGATGAACGGTTGGCCCAGATCCTGATCGCGGCCTTGCAAGAGGGTTGAGTCGTGGCAGAACAGGGACATTATATTATCGGCACGGCCGGACACGTTGATCATGGCAAAACCGCCCTGATCAGGGCGCTGACCGGGATTGAAACCGACCGGCTCAGGGAGGAGCAGGCACGCGGCATTTCCATTGAGCTGGGTTTTGCCAAGCTTGATCTGGGCAACGGTGAGGTGGCCGGGGTGGTTGATGTGCCGGGGCATGAGAAGTTCATCCCCCAGATGCTCAGCGGCGTGGCCGGAATCGACCTGGTGCTGCTGGTGGTGGATGCCAATGAAGGGGTCATGCCGCAGACCCGCGAACACCTGGAGATCATGGACCTGCTGCAGATCAAAAACGGCATCCTGGTGATCTCCAAGATCGATCTGGTGGAACCGGATTGGCTGGATATTGTTGAGGAAGAAATCCGCGAGCAGGTGGCCGGAACCTTTCTGGCCGCTGCGCCTTGCTGTCGGGTTTCGGCCCTGACCGGAGCCGGGCTGGAGGAATTGCTGGAGGTCATTCGCCAGCAGTTGCGCAAGGTCCCGCCGCGCGATGCCGGGGGCGCGGTGCGGTTGCCGGTTGATCGCTGTTTCAGTATCAGCGGCTTTGGGACGGTAGTCACCGGAACCCTCAACAGCGGCACCATCAAAACCGGGGACAATTTTGAAATCCTCCCCTGCCGGAGTGAGCGCACGGGTTCGCGAGGCCCAGGTTCATGACGCTTCGGCCGGACAGGTTTTTGCCGGGCAGCGGGTGGCGCTGAATCTGGTCGGGGTGACTCGCGAGCAGGTCCCGCGCGGCTCCGTGATCGGCACCCAGGGGCTGTTCCGGGCCAGTCAACGCATCGATGTCAGGCTGCAGCTGTTGCCGGGCGCGCCCCGGGCGTTGAAGTTTCGTGATCCGCTGCACTTTCACCTGGGGACCGGGCGCAGCGTGGCTCAGGTTGTGCTCCTTGATCGAGAACAACTGGAGCCGGGGGACGAGGCATTTGTTCAGCTGACCCTGGATCACCCAGTGCTGGCCCATCGCGGCGACCGGTTCATTATTCGCTCCTATTCGCCGATGCTGACCATCGGTGGCGGGGTGGTGATCGACAGCGAGCCGCCCAAGCATAAGCGTTTTCGTCCCGAGGTGATTGATCGGCTGCGTGAACTTTCCTCCGGGGACCTTGGTTTCTGGCTGCAGAAGCTTGATGAACTGCAGCTGGCGCGGCTCAAGGAGCTGGAACAACAGACCGGCACCGGCCGGGAGCAGCTGCTGGCCGGGCTGGAACGCTTACGCCAGGCCGGCGAGGTGGTGCCGCTTGCTGAACAGTGGGTGCCTGCCGAGCGGGTCCGCAGCTGGCGGCAGCAGTTGCCGCAGATCGTCCGCGATTATCAGGAGCGCAACCATTTGCGCCATGGCATGCCCCGCGCCACTTTGCAAACCCGGCTTGCGGAAAAACTGGCGGCCAAAGGCTTTGAGGTTCTGCTTCAGCAGGAGTTGGAGGAGGGAACCGTTGTCCAGCATGGCGACCTGGTGGCGACGCCCGACTGGAGTCCGCAACCAACCCCGACGGAGCAGCAACATTTGGCGCAGCTGGTCGATCTGCTGCAAAGGGACGGTTTCCAGGTCAAGAACAATAAGGAAATTTTCCTGCAGCTCGGTCTGGATGTTGATGACAGCGAAAGCTATCTGTCCTATCTTGCCCTGGAAGGTTCGCTGGTGCGGCTGAACCAGGAAAGCTCCTTGCACAGTGATTATTATCGTCAGGCCCGGCGGTTGCTGGTGGACTTGTTGCAGCAGCAGGATGCCTTTACCCTGGCCGAATTCCGCGATAAGCTGGGGAGTAACCGCAAGTTGACCCAGGCTCTGCTGGAATTTTTCGACAGCTGCAAGTACACCCGGCGCACCGGCGAACAGCGGGTTGCCTGGCTACTGCCTGACCTCGATTGAACGACCCTGCCGCCTGTCCTGTCGGAGGTGGCATTGATTAGTTTTCATCCGGAAACGGCCCTTTTCCACCGTGGCGGTGTCAACCTGCGGGCTTATTTGTGCGGCGTAAAGAACTACGCCTCCGCATAACCCCTTGATTTTCTTGCCACAACGGAAAATTGCTCGTTTCCAATCTGAAAACTTATGCGTTGGCGTCCGGAGTTTCCAGACGCCAACTAACTAACCTAAAAAGAGGACATGACTTTGAGTATTCGACTGACGTCATTATCACGCAGTTCTGGTTGAGCGGCCAAAATAGGTCCCGAGACCCTGGCTCAGGTGCTGAGCCAGCTGCCGATAAGTCATAACCCTAACCTGTTGTCCCAGGAAATTCCTTTTGCCGATGCGGCCATCTATCGCCTCAGTGATAGCCAGGCACTGGTGCAATCGGTCGACTTCTTCACCCCGGTGGTGGATGATCCGTACCGCTACGGCCAGATTGCCGCGGCCAACTCGCTGTCCGATATCTATGCGGTCGGCGGCCAGCCGTTGCTGGCCCTCAATCTGGTTTCGTTCCCCATCAATTGTCTGGAACCGGAGATTCTGGCGCAGATCCTTCAGGGCGGGGCCGAACGGGTTCATGCCGCCGGGGCGGTGATTGCCGGGGGACATTCCATCGAGGATGAGGAACCCAAGTACGGTCTCAGTGTCACCGGCATGGTCGATCCGCGGCAGATGGTCACCACCCAGGGCTGCCGGCCGGGTGACCGGCTGATTCTGACCAAGCCCCTCGGCACCGGACTGCTGACCACCGCTCTGAAAGGGGACATGCTGAGTGAAACCGATATTGCCGAAGCCATCGAGGGGATGCTGACCCTGAACCGGACCGCATCCGAAGTGATGATGGCGGTCGGGGGTGTCGGCTTGTACCGATATCACCGGTTTTGGTCTGGCCGGCCACGCTTCGGAGATGGCGGACGCCAGCGGGGTCGGAATAAAATTGAACCTGGCGGCGCTGCCTTTGTATCCTCATGCCCGGGAGATGGCTGAAATGGGGCTGGTTCCGGTCGGTGCCCATCGCAACCGGGATTTTTATTCCCCCCGTTTTATCGGCCGGGAACACTGCGATCCAATCGATATCGATATCCTCAGTGATCCGCAAACCTCCGGCGGGCTGCTGCTGGCGGTTGGCGAAGCCAAGGTTGAGGAACTACTGGATGCTTTAGCTGCGTGCGCAGTGCCTGCCTTCCAGATCGGGGAAGTTGTTGCCGGACCGGCCGGCTGTTTGCTGTTGGAGTCTTGATATGTTCGGATTCGGCCCCTGGGAAATTGCTGTGCTGGCCATGCTGACCGTGTTTGTGTTCGGTTGGCGGGCGTTGCCGAAGCTGTTTCGGGGCTTGCGACAATTGCACGGAACAAAAGCAAAACTGGCCGAGGAACTGCGTCAACTACTGCGGTTCTTTTAAGCGGCAGGGGCAGATGTGCCTTTTGTTGCTGATCGATTCATCCCCGCCGCCCAGCCTTTGAACCTTCGGCCTGAGCGACTGTTATCCTGCCATCTTTATGAAATCCTTATGCCTAGCCGCTGAGTTTTGATGCTTCATTTATTGAATTTCTGCTAGTGTTTGAGTGGTGAGTCGGTAGCGAAATGCCGACTGGAGAGCAGCTTGCCGCAGGGCGAGCTTGATCACAGCCGTTCAATAACAGGAGCAGACGTTTGAATTCGACCCCCGGCAGCCGGCCGCACAAACCCCAGGTTGATCCCCCTGGATCTCAGGCTTCAGGCCAGGAACGGATCATGGTCTGCATCGGCGCCAACCCGCGTTCGGTGAATCTGCTGGAAACCGCGCGGAATATGGCGGCGGAGCTGCAGGCGGAATGGCAGGCGGTCACGGTTGAAGCGCCGGTCAAGGTTCGGCCGTCCCGCCAGGATCTGCTGCAACTGACCGAACACATGCATCTGGCCGAAAAACTTGGCGCTGAAACCGTGACCCTGACCGGCACCAGGGTCAGCCAGGAAGTGCTGGATTATGCCCGTTCCCACCATGTCACCCGGATTCTCATCGGCAAACCGACTCATCCGCGCTGGAAGGACAAGCTCTTCGGTTCGGTGCTTGACGAGGTGGTGCGCGGCAGCGGCGATATCGATGTTTATGTGATCTCCGGGGAAGAGCCGCCGGCCGCTGCGCCGGGTCTGCTGCGCTCCGGCGGGAAACAGCCGCCACCGCTGCGCAACTGGCTGCTGAGCCTGGGAAGTGTGGTCCTGGTCAGTCTGGTTGCGGCGCTGATGCACCATCATTTTACCCTGGTCGACCTGGCCATGGTCTACCTGCTCGGTATTGCCGTGACCGCCAGTCGGCTGGGGAGGGGGCCGACCCTGCTGGCCACCCTGCTTAGCGTGGCGGCGTTCAACTTTCTGTTTATTCCGCCGCTTTATACCTTTACCGTCGAAGACGTGCGCTATGTCGTGACCTTTGCCGTCATGTTCGTGATCGCGGTAGTGATCAGCGGGTTGACCTGGCGGGTGCGGGAGCAGGCGGAAAACGCCCGGCAGCGGGAAAAGCGCACTGCGGCCCTCTATCATTTGAGCAGGGAATTGGCCCATGCTCAAGGAGGTGAGCGCCTCAGCGCCATTGCCACCCGCCATCTGAAAGAGGTGTTTGCCTGCCAGGCGTTCATTCTGTTGCCGGACCAGCACGGGGAACTGACCACGGCCTTGGGCGAGCTGCAGGGGCAGAGTCTGACCCCGGTTGAGCGGAATGCGGCGCAATGGGCCTTTAGCAATCGGCAGCGGGCCGGTCTGGGGACCGAGACCTTTGCGGAGGGGAGGGGGCTGTTCCTGCCGTTGATCGCCGCGGCCAAAACCATTGGTGTGGTCGGGCTGTTTCCCGGCTCCGCCGGTGGTCCGTTCAGTATCGAACAGATCCATGCCCTGGAAAGTTTCGTCAATCAGACGGCCATGGCTTTGGAACGGGCCTTTCTGGCTGAAGAAGCCCAGCTTGCCCGGTTGAAGGTCGAAACCGAGGCCTTGCGCAATACCATGCTCAGTTCCATTTCCCATGACCTGCGCACCCCGCTGGCAGCGATTACCGGGGCCGGTACCACCCTGTTGCAAAGCGATCAGCTGCTGGATCGGGACAGCCGCCAAGAGCTGCTACAGACCATTGTCGAAGAATCTGCGCATCTGAACCGCATCATTCGCAATGTCCTGGACATGACCCGCCTTGAGTCCGGCGCCATCACGGTTAATCGAGAGTGGCAATCCCTGGAAGAACTGGTCGGTGCGGTCAGCAACCGCATCACGGAACAGTTTCGCGACCATCCCCTACGGATCAGCCTGGCGGCCGATCTGCCGCTGATCTCCTGTGATGACCTGCTCATCGAACAGGTCCTGCGCAATCTGCTGGAAAACGCTTTTAAATATTCTCCCAGGCAGAGCCCGGTCAGCCTTTCGGCGAGGCTTTCCGGGAAGGAAGTCCTGGTCACGGTGGCGGATCAAGGACCGGGTATCCCCCCGGGGCAGACCCAGGTCATTTTTGAGAAATTTGTCCGCGGTAAACATGTCGGTGGCGGTGCCGGGCTGGGTTTGGCCATCTGCCAGGGGATCATTGCCGCGCACGGCGGACGGATCTGGGTGGACAACCTGCCTGCGGGCGGTTGTGCCTTTACCTTTACCCTGCCGGTCGACCAGGCTTCGCCGGTGATTGAAGAGGAAACCGAGCCTGCCCAAAACATGGAGCAATCCCGATGACTGAAGATAGCCCCCTGATTCTGTTGATTGAAGATGAACCGCAAATGCGGCGCTTCCTGCGGGTCTCCCTGCAAAGCCAGGGCTACCGTCTGGTTGAGGCGGATACCGGCGCTGAAGGGTTGAGCCTGGCCGCGGGCCGTCAGCCGGCGGTTATTCTTCTTGACCTCGGGCTGCCGGATATGGACGGCCTGGACGTGACGGAAAAATTGCGTGAATGGACGGCAACCCCGATCATCGTTATTTCGGCCCGGGAACAGGAGCGGGACAAGGTCCGGGCGTTGGATGCCGGAGCCGATGACTATCTGACCAAACCGTTTGGGGCCGATGAACTGCTGGCGCGGATCCGCGTCTCCTTGCGCCACGTCGCCCGTGAGCAATCCGGCAGGGAAGAAACCGATGTTCACCAGCGGCAAGCTCAGGGTCGATTTCAGCAAACGGCAGGTCTTGTTGAATGATCAGGACGTTCATCTGACGCCCATTGAATACCGCCTACTGAGCACGCTGATCCGGCACGCCGACAAGGTGATTACCCATGCCCAGCTGCTCCGAGAGGTTTGGGGGCCGCGCCAGGCGAACCAGGTGCAATATCTGCGTGTTTACATGGCGCAGTTGCGACAGAAACTTGAAGAGGATCCCGCCCGGCCGACCTTTTTTATTAATGAGCCCGGGATCGGCTATCGTTTTAAATCGGAATAGACATGCTTGTTGCCGGTGGTGGACACCCCCGCAAGAGCGATTCAGGATAGGTGAATAAGAAGATGAAAAAAAAGAAATTTTGCGTGATCGGTCTGGGAAATTTCGGCTTTCATATTGTTTCCACTCTCTATCAGGAAGGGCACGAAGTGATCGCCATCGATCTGGAGCGGGATAAGGTGCAGGCCGTCAAAGACATTTGCTCCTATGCCATTTTGGGGGATGCCGCCAATAAGGATTTCCTGGCCGCCCAGGGGGTGCAGGAGATGGATGCGGTGGTGGTTTCGACCGGGGTTCGTTCCCATTTGTCGACTCTGATCACCCTCTATTTGAAAGAGCTGAAGGTGCGCCGGATTCTGGCCAAGGCCATCAGCGAGGATCATGGCCGGATCCTGGCCCGGGTCGGGGCCTCGGATGTCATCTTCCCGGAAAAGGACATGGCCGTGCGGATTGCCCGCAATATGTCGAGCCCGAATATTTTGGAATTCATCCCCCTGGCTGAAGAGTATTCCCTCTCGGAAACCGAGCCGCCCAAGCATTTTCTGGGGAAAACACTCATCGATCTGGATCTGCGGAAGAAATATCAATTGACCGTCATCGCCATCAAGGATGTGCTGACCGACCAATTCATTCCGGTGCCTCCGCCGACCTACCAGATCAAAAACAGCGACCTGCTGATTATCCTGGGAAAAACCAGCGATATCGACAGAGCGCTGAACATCAAGAAATGAACTGCCGGCCGGCAGTCGTAGCGGGGCAACCTGGTGCGGAAAAAGCTTCGGCCGCAGCATGACATGAGGTTCTTATGCAAGACGCATCCAACTCGGCAACAAAGACCAGCGGTAACCGCTATCTGCTCATGATGTCTCTGACCGCCATTGGCGTGGTCTATGGCGATATCGGCACCAGCCCCCTTTATGCGCTGCGGGAATGTTTTGTCGGGCAGGGCACCCTGGCCGTTTCCCTGCCCAATATCCTCGGTGTGCTGTCCCTGATCTTTTGGGCGCTGATCCTGGTGATCTCCCTGAAATACCTGGTTTTTATCCTCCGTGCCGACAACAACGGTGAAGGCGGCATTCTGGCCCTGACTGCCCTGGCAACCCCGCTGCATGCGGCAAATAAAGGGCAGCGACGGCTGCTGGTGGTCATGGGTCTGTTCGGTGCCGCACTGCTCTACGGCGACGGCATGATCACCCCGGCCATTTCCGTGTTGAGTGCCGTGGAAGGGTTGACCATTATGACCCCGCTCTTCAAACCCTATATTCTGCCCATCACTATCGCCATTCTGATCGGCCTGTTCTGGTTTCAGCATCACGGCACCGGAGGCATCGGTAAAATTTTCGGCCCGGTGACCCTGGTCTGGTTCCTGGTTCTGGCCGTCCTCGGTGTGGCGCAGATTGTCCAGCAACCGCAAGTTCTGGCGGCAGTCAATCCCTGGTATGCGGTGAGCTTTTTTTATGCCAACGGCTGGATGGGTTTTCTCGTACTGGGCGCGGTTTTCCTGGTAGTGACCGGCGGCGAGGCCCTGTATGCGGATATGGGACATTTCGGTTCGCGCCCCATTCGGTTGGCCTGGTTTTGCCGTGGTTCTGCCGGCTCTGCTGTTGAATTACTTCGGCCAGGGAGCCCTGTTGCTCAGGAACCCTGAAACCATCGTCAATCCGTTCTATCACATGGCCCCGCGTTGGGCTCTGTATCCCCTGGTTGTTATGGCGACCATGGCCACCATTATCGCCTCTCAGGCCGTTATCTCCGGAGCTTTTTCCCTGACCGTGCAGGCCATCCAACTGGGGTTCAGCCCCCGCATGGCCATCGAACACACCTCAACCCGCGAGGTCGGCCAGGTCTATCTGCCGGAAGTCAACTGGGCGCTGATGGTTGCCTGTATCTGCCTGGTCATCGGCTTCGGTTCTTCCGGAAACCTGGCTGCCGCCTATGGGGTGGCCGTCACCAGTACCATGGTCATCACCACTGTGTTGTTCGGTGTTGTGGCCATCCAGCGCTGGCATTGGCCGGTGCCTGTAACCCTGTTGCTGTGTGGCGGGTTTCTGATTTTTGACTGTGCCTTTCTCGGCGCGAACTTCACCAAAATCAGTCATGGCGGCTGGTTCCCGCTGCTGGTGGCGCTGCTGGTTTTCGCAGCCATGAGCACCTGGAAGCAGGGGAGAAAGGTCCTGGCTGAACGGTTGCGGGTGACAGCTGCGCCGCTGACCCAATTTGTGGAACATATCGAGTCCTTCAGTCCCCGCAAAGTGCCGGGAACTTCGGTCTATATGAACGGCAACCCGGAAGGAACCCCGGCGGCTTTGCTGCATAACCTCAAACACAACAAGGTCCTGCACGAGAGAGTCGTCTCCCTCAGTGTGGTCACCGAGGGCACCCCACGGGTCTCCCTCAACGACCGTTTTTTCCGTGGAACGACTGGCAAAAGGGATTTACCGGATGGAAATTCACTACGGATTCATGGAAAACCCAGTGATTCCCCGGGCTCTGAAAGGTTTCGCCGTTGACGACTGGACCTTTGATCTCGACCAGACCACTTTTTTCCTCGGCCGGGAAAGTCTGGTCGCCTCCAATAAAAAAGGTCTGTCCCCCTGGCGGAAATACCTCTTCCTGTTCATGGCCAAAAACGCCCGAAGCGCCACCACATTTTTCGGTCTGCCGCCGGACCGGGTGGTGGAGCTTGGAATTCAGGTGGAGATATGAGAGGTAGTCGGCGCTTGCTCAAAGCGGTCATTGTCCCATTTGCCAAATTTCCTGTTAAACTGTGAAATTATAGACACAAAGGGAATCTAGGGAGGGAATGTCGCTTGTTTGAACCGTTGCCGGTTTTCTGCCAGTGTAAGGGCCTGTTTTTTATGGGCTGAGCTTTGCTGTGCTTTGAATATATTGATTATTGAATGCCTAAAAAAACAAAAAATTTCCAAAAATTTTATACACAATCTGGTAGATTTTAACCTTTCTTTTGAGGAGGTTGAAATTATATGAGTAAGAACAACGTTGGGTTGCTAATTGCAGTGCTGCTGATTTGCGTGTTTTTATCGCTGGCCGGATGTCAGCGACAGCGGCTGAGCGATCCGGAAAAAATGGGGCAGAAATTTGAGACATATTTTGACCATGTCCTGAAAAGCATTGATGCAACTGCTGAGCAAAAAGAGCAAATCAATGCCATTATCAGTGAGATACGCCGTGATGCGGTGACGGTTTACCACGATAATGATTTGAATCAGGGGTTTATCGTTAATGGAATCCTGACTGATGATCCGGATAGGACCGTGCTGCATGAGAAGCTGCACCAGAAAACTATGGAGATGGATGCCTTTGCGCATCGGACCTTGGATCATTTGCTGGAAATCAATGCACTATTGACTGCGGAGCAACGCGCTGAACTGAAATATAGATATGAGCAGTCCCATGGTAAAATAACGCAATAAAAGATTGATAAGGAAAGGGTAAGATGGGAAAAGTGTCCACAAGATTAGCCGGTTTGCTGATAGTCGGGATCTTTTTCGGTTGTTCCGGAAAGTTTCCGACTGATCTGGGTGTTGACAATGGGCGGCTTGCTCAGTGTCCCGATTCTCCCAATTGTGTGAGCAGCCAAGCCGACCCTGCTGATCAAAAGCATTTTATTGCGCCTTTTTCCTACAGTGGTACGAAAGAGTCGGCCGTTGCCCGACTTCTGGCTGTTCTTGCAGCCGAAAAAAGGGTCACCATCAGTAAGCAGACTGCGAATTACGTCAGGGCCGAGTTCAGGTCTGCCTGGTTGGGATTTGTTGATGACGTGGAGTTTTACTTCCCGGACCGGCCGCTGGTCGAGGTCCGCTCGGCGTCCCGCCTGGGGTATAGTGATTTCGGTGTCAACCGCAAGAGAATTGAGCACTTGCGCAGATTATTTGAACAAGCCGGAAACTGAACTGTGGCTGGACAGTCCTTTGAAGGATTGTGATGAATTGAGCAAGGCCTGCTCTGTGAGCAGGCCTTGCTTGGTTTAGTCGATTTTGAAAAAGGCTTGTTTGGCCGCCGCACAGACCGGACAGGGGCCATCGGGCTCACCTTCGATGGTCATGCCGCAAACCTTGCAGACATAATAGTCAACCGATTCGTTCTTGCCGAGATTGTCGAGTGCTTTCTGGTACAGCTCGGCATGAATTTTTTCTACTTCGTTGGCGTATTTAAAGCTGCGCAGCGCGTCACCCAGGCCTTCCTGTTCAGCCGCTTCAATCATGGCGGGGTACATCTCGGTGAATTCATGGGTTTCCCCACCGACTGCTTCCTGTAGATTTTCTTCCGTGCTGCCGATCCCTTGCAGTGCTCGCAAATGGGCGTGAGCATGGACGGTTTCAGCTTCGGCCGCAGCCCGGAAGAGCTTGGCCACCTGAGGGTGTCCGTCAAGTTCAGCTTTTTTGGCAAAAGCGAGATAGGTTCGGTTGGCCTGAGATTCCCCGGCAAATGCTTCTTTAAGATTCTGTTCGGTCTTGCTTCCGGCGAGTGCTGTCATAATTGGTGTCCTCCTGATACTTTAACGGATGGAAATTAGCTTATATGGCAGATAGATAAACCAGACAACAGTCTAATGCTTTGTGGTCTGCTGTCAACCTGAGGAGGGAAAAAGTTTGCCCTGGAGGTATAGGGGAGGGGGCGGTTCTGCACCGGCCCGGGAATATACTCTTTCCTCGGGCCGGTGCGATGGGTTTTGGTTTATGCAGAGAACTCGACGGGAGTATCGTTGAAGCTGGCGACACGACCATCTTCTCGAGGGTAGATAGAGGTTGTCTCTCCGTTTTCCGCGGTGACCCTCAGACCGACCGGTGCAACGGCCGCGGCCGTGAAATACAGGTATTGCTGGTCGTCTTGGCTTTCGACGCGAAGGTTGGAGATGGTGGTCATGGACTCAAAGAGACCTGTGACTGTTTGCGATGTGCTGAACTGGAGTTGGATAAAATTTTCCAGACGGGTCACGGCCTGGTCTTCGGGCGTCGTTTCCTGAGCCTGGTCATTTGTGATCGAATCAACCGGCTGTGTTTTCAACAAGGCGGATTGGGCAAAGGTTCGGCTGAGTTGCAGCAATAACGAATTTGTCTCGATCTGGACAGGGCCCCCAGCATCGGGTTGTTCCGTGGCTGTTGGTTCCGCTTCGGTAGTGGTTTCCGGCTCAGGGGGCTGTGCTGTCGCCGGTTCTTCGACGGCCACGGGTGCCGCCGCTTGGTTTTGGGCAGTGGCCGGGTCAGTCTCCACTGAAACAATACTGCTGATTGATTGCGCGGCGCTGATGCTCAGACTGTCCGAGCTGCTGTGTTGAATAGAAAACTCACCGGTTGTCAGGTTGAGTGACAGATCAAAGGATCTGACCTGTACCGCTGACAGCTGCAAACTCTCGGTTGCGGAGATCTGTTCTGTTGTTGACTGTCCGGTTGCGGAGTAAGTGGTTTGTGACGTCGCTTGGATATCCATCGTTCGCGTCAGGGACAGAGAAACGTCAAGCTGCGTTACGTCATCCTGTCCCATGGCCTGACAGATTTCTCCTGCATACTGTTTGGCCAGCTGGGGAGGAAACCCCATCCCTTTGAAAAGCTTTTGTAGATCTTTACCGACCCGGCGCAAGCCGCCTTGTTTGATCTCTTCTGCTCCGCTATCTCGGTCAACCTTGACTGCATCCGCAAATGCTTTTTGCAGCGAGCCGGCAAGGCTTGTAAAGGCTTTGACACTTTTTTTGTCATTGGCCCGGGTCGTCTTGTCCAGTTGTTCTGAAGCTCTGTGGTGGGGGGCATGGTGCGCTTTTCTGATGTTTTTTCCTGAATGTCTGCTGGGGCATAACTGATCGGTGTGGTTGATCGACGGCAAGGCTGAGCTGAAATTTTGGCTCATGATGTCCTCCCATCTGCGTTTTCATTTAAGGTGTTTTTTGTTGTTCTTCGGTAGATTTACTTATCGGTATTGTATTAAGAAGTCTTTAACTCTGATTCCAATTGGAAAAAAGTCGGCTTTTCGGTATCCTTCTCCCATCCAATTTATAAAAAAGCAGGAGTTGTTATGCATGGTTACAGCAAATTATATATCGGTGGAAAATGGATTGCGGCTTCTTCCAATGAACAGATTGCCGTTATTAATCCTGCTACCGAAGGTTGCATGGGCCAGGTTCCGGCCGGGGCCGCTGCTGATGTTGATCTTGCGGTTGTCGCTGCGCGGGCGGCGTTGCCGAGTTGGTCGGCAACCAGCCCGGAGATTCGTGCGGGGTATTTGAAGCGCGTTCACGAAGAACTGGTGGCTCGTGCTCCGGAGTTGGCTGAATTGATCAGCAATGAAATGGGCATGCCGATCAAGCTCAGCCAGGGGATTCAGGCAGGCCTGCCCGCACAGGTTTTGCATAGCTATGTTGAATTGTTGGGAACCTACGCCTTTTCCGAGCGTATCGGTCAATCCCTGGTACTTAAAGAACCCGTTGGCGTTGTTGCGGCAATTACGCCCTGGAATTATCCCCTCCATCAGCTGATGATCAAGGTTGCTGCCGCACTTGCGGCGGGCTGTACAGTCATTGCCAAACCGAGTGAACTGACACCGTTGAACGCCTTTATTCTGGCCGAGATCTTTGATTCCTGCGGGCTGCCACCAGGTGTATTCAACCTTGTCTCCGGCTATGGTTCTGTGGCGGGAGAGGCTCTTGCCGTACATTCCGGGGTCGATATGATCTCCTTTACCGGTTCGACTCACGCCGGAAAAAGGGTTTCTGTTCTTGCTGCAGAAACCGTTAAAAGGGTCACCCTGGAATTGGGTGGGAAGTCGGCGGCGGTGATTCTGGAGGATGCTGATTTAGCGACGGCCATGAAGGTGGTCGTCACCAATTGTTTCCTGAATTCCGGGCAGAACTGCAGCGCCCAGACCCGGGTGCTGGTTCCGGAAGAACGGTACCAGGAGGCGGCCGGGCTTGCCGTTGAAATCGCCAGGGAATTTTTACCGGGCAGCCCCCATGACATCAAAACAAAAATTGGTCCGCTGGTTTCCGCACAACAGCGCGACCGGGTCCTGCATTACATTAACGAGGGGATCAAGGCTGGAGCAGAGCTGCTCTGTGGAGGACTTGACGCTCCTGAAGGGTTGCCCCTTGGCTACTATGTGCAACCGACTATCTTCGGGCGGGTCACGAGCGACATGGTGATTGCACAGGAAGAGATTTTCGGTCCGGTGCTTTGTATCATGACGTATCGGGATGAGGATGATGCCGTGCAGATTGCCAACGATTCCATCTACGGTCTGACTGGGGGAGTCTGGTCTGCCAGTACAGAACATGCCGAACGCGTCGCTCGTCGACTACAAACCGGGCAGGTGGATATCAATGGAGGCCGCTTTAATATCCTGGCCCCGTTCGGCGGCTATAAACAGTCCGGCAATGGTCGTGAATTGGGTCATTACGGGCTGGAAGAGTTCCTCCAGTTGAAGTCGCTGCAGTTCTAAGTAAAAGCCGGTTTTCTTTTCGGCTTCTGTTACGGGCGCAACCCTTGGGGCAGGTGGTTTTTAAATTGCCTGTCCCAAGGCCCTGAAAAATTTCATACCGGCTCCGGTTGAAGTTCTTCCTTTTTCCTTCTTTGCTTCGTCGGATCGACTCATCTACCAGGTTTATTGTCCCTCAATAGCCGCGTTGATGTGAGGCACAGTCGTTCCCTGATGGTCTCGGCACATCCCCAATTGCGAATCTGTAAATTCAAGCTCAAGCTTTAGAAACCTTGATTTCTATAGGAAACCTGCTCGTTCAGGGTCCAGAAATCGTATAGAAACCCAAGCCCGAACAGGCCTCCGGTGAGCAGATAGATAATTCCGCTGATCCATTTCCCCAGATACATCCGATGGACTCCGAACAGTCCAAGAAAGGTCAGCAGGATCCAGCTTAGAGTATAATCAAAAGGACCGGGGGCGTATTTCATGTCCGCTTGCCGGTCCATACCCGGGATCAGAAACAGGTCGATCAGCCAGCCGATTCCAAACAGGCCCAGGGTCAGAAAATAGATTGTCCCTGACAACGGTTTACCGTAATAAAACCGGTGTGAACCGGTAAAGCCGAATATCCAGAGGATGTAACCGATAATAACGCTGTGAGTGTTGAAGATCGTCTCCACGGTGTTTTGCTCCTATTTATTTTTCTATGAGTTCCGGTTCAACTCCAAGTGCAACAAGATATCGGGACACCATGTTGTAGGTGGCGATGACGCCTATAATTTCGGTGAGCTGCTGATCATTGTCAAGCTGAGATCTGACTTTGTTCAAGGTTGCAGGGCAAACCTGGACCTGACTGGTCATTTCCCGGGTGAGCTGGATAATCGACTGCTCAAGGTTGTTGAAGCAGGTCTGCAACTCCAGATCTGCTTCGTTTAGTTTGAGTGCCGCCAGTTGTTCCTCTGTTCCCCCGGCTTTGCGGAATTCTGGCGCATGCTGAAAAAATTCATATTCCGCCTGATTAAGAACGGCGACCAGGCATATGGCCAATTCACTCAGGTTTGGTGCTATTGACAGTTCCGTCCTGACTACATTTAGAAAATAATTCCAACCCCGGGCAAATGGCGGGCTGTGTAAACGCATGCGGTCAAGGTTCAGTAAATGGCCACCTCGCCGGTTCCGGATCGAGTCCACAACCTGCTTCGGTTCACTTATGTTTTCAGGTAGATAATCGATGTTTGCCATGGTTCACCTCTGTTGGTCATGGGGGGTAGGGCATGGGAAGAATCTATTCTTATGAAGCATCCTATATCTCTCTTGTTTTTCAAAACATAATTTCTCTTCCACGGGTCGCATCACACCCATCTCTTAAGATGGCTTCTGCCCGAACCGAAGCGGAATCTCGTCTATAAGACTCATCTGAATGTATCAATTTAGCAATATAATTGATTCATTGTATCTAGTTTTTGTGTTTGAGATTATCTTATGATTTTAATGGTTTGTATATTTTTTGGCCTGTCTGAAATGATGGATCGATGCATTTGGCCGCTGGAAAAAGGAAAGAAACTATTGTGTTAAACACTGCTAATAGGGTATCTTCCTGGGGTTTTTTAGAATTCTTTAAGGGAGGTTTCGAGGATGTCCATTCGCTTCAAACTTATGATCCTGCTTATGCTGGCGGTGCTGCTGCCCATGGTGGTGAGCCTGTCTGTTTCAAAATATTTTTCATCCCAAACCAGGGCAATAGCCAAAACCGAATCCCTGGCTTTGGCACAGGCAGATATTCATCACATTTTGTCGGGGGCATTGAACCTGATTGCTGCCAATAAGAGTTCCATGGATCTCAGCCGGGAAAATACCATAAAGACATATCTGAGCTCAGCAGCGGACCTTCTCCTTAGCCAAGTGGAGCGAGTTTATTATACCGTACCAGAAAATGAGCGCTGGCAAAGAGTCAAAGAAATTGTTCAGGCCGGAAAATTTGGCTCTTCAGGCTATGCTTTCGGGATGGACACGAAAGGAACCTTAGTTATTCACCCTCAAAATGAAGGCGAAAACCTTGCCGGGAAAGCTCATATCGATGAAATGCTGACCCATCGCAATGGCTTTATCCGTTATAAAAGTGCCACCAGTGGTCGCGAGAAATTTGTTGCTTATCGGTATTTCGAACCCTTGGATTTGATCATTGCTCCGGGATCTTTTGTCGATGAACTGAACAATATCATCGATTATGAGATGGAAATGGATGCTCAGGATAAGCTCAAAAGCCAACTCCGCAATCTCAATGTTGGGGAAAAAGGTTTTTTCTGGGTGGCTGAGGCCTATGAAGACGGTAGCGGCGATTTTATCGTGACCCCGGTTGATGACGATATGGATAAGCTTGATCAGTTGTATAAAAACGCGGCTGGAGATGCTTATCTTGGCGAAGTGATTAAAGCCGCTATGGATAAGGATGCTGCTACGGTGGCCGAGAAAACGCTGCATCTGATCAATCCGGTATCCGGAAAGTCGGAGGAGATGGCTCTCAATTTTGACTATTTTGAGCCTTTACACTGGGTGGTCGGAACGGCTTTACCTGTCAGCGAGTTGAATGCGACCAGCCGGCATATTGACGCAGCATTCGGAAAAATGAATATTGCGGTCATCGCAGCGACAGTTGTTCTGTTGGGTTTGGCCCTGATGGTTTCCCTTTATACGGCCAAAACAGCTATCAGACCAATCACTCAGGTCCAGGAAATGGCGAATGAAATGGCCCTTGGTCATCTCGATATGCGTCTGAATATGCAACGTAAAGATGAGTTGGGAAAAATGGCGGAGGCGATGGACAGTTTTGCTGATGATTTGCAGCTGCAGGTCGTTGATTCGCTGCAGAAGCTAGCCGCCGGGGATTTAACTTTTTCAATTGCTCCGAAAGATGAGCGGGACCAGGTTAGAGGAGCCATCAAAAAGCTGGAAGAGGACCTGAATCAGGTGATGGTGCAGATATTGGCCACGGGTGACCAGATTGCATCGGGGAGTACTCAGGTGAGCGATTTTGCCCAAAGTCTTTCACAGGGCGCGACCGAATCAGCAGCTTCCATCGAGGAAATCAGTGCCTCGATAAGTCAGATGGCCGGACAAACCAAGGATAGCGCACAAAATGCCGACCAGGCGAATAAGATGTCGGCAGAGACTAAGGCGCTTGCAGTCAGGGGCAACAACCAGATGGGGGAAATGGTCGACGCCATGGGGCAGATCAGGGTTGCCGGAGAAAATATTCGTAAAATCATCAAGGTGATCGATGAAATCGCCTTTCAGACAAATCTGCTGGCACTGAACGCGGCTGTGGAAGCGGCACGTGCGGGGCAGCACGGCAAGGGATTTGCGGTGGTTGC
This sequence comes from Geopsychrobacteraceae bacterium, assembly GCA_963668145.2. Lineage (GTDB taxonomy): Bacteria > Desulfobacterota > Desulfuromonadia > Desulfuromonadales > Geopsychrobacteraceae > Seleniibacterium. The sequence goes on along the minus strand of CAXXJU010000010.1, from coordinate 93,689 downwards.
GGAAGAGGTGCGCAACCTTGCTGCGCGTAGCGCCAAAGCAGCCCGGGAGACCACGGAGCTGATTGAGAATTCGGTGGAAAAAACCGAACGCGGGACCGTTATTGCCGACCAAACTTCACAAGCCTTACATGAGATCGTTCAGGGGGTCACTAAAGTCTCGGACCTGATTCAGGAGATCGCCGCTGCAAGCAGTGAACAGTCCCATGGCATAACCCAAGTCAATCAGGGGTTGGGGCAGATTGATCAGGTTATTCAGCAGACCACAGCCACCGCAGAACAGAGTGCGGCCACCAGCGAAGAGCTGTCCGGCCAGGCCGACCTGCTCAAGAACATGTTGGCGCAGTTCACTTTGAAAGATCTTCATGCTGCAGCCGTCAATGACGACCCGGTATTGCCCGAGGCTCCCGACTCTTTGGATCCATCGGCACGGATCGACTGTTGAAAGGGAGGTTCCGGGGGCAATCTCGGTCAGTTGGAATCGGCGCTGATCTGTTATCCAATCGACTCAATAAGGCAGGAAAAAGTATCTTTTCCTGCCTTATTTTCAGCCAGTTTCAGGGGAACTTTTTCAGTGACTCGTTAGGGTTCAGCGCACCAGGATTGCTTCGACTTCCGGTACCAGGGCCTGCCCCAAGGCCAAATGTCCGCCCGCATCGATATGAACCCCATCGACACTGCTGGTGACGATGACGGTTCCGGAGTCAAAGAAAAAGCACCTTAATTCGCGACTTAATGCAGCGAATTTATCCGCCAGGCCGAGGCATTTTTTCTCGGCATCGATGAATTTATCCTGCATCGGCCCGGTTGGGCGAAGGATCGGCGGCGGGGCAACCAGAAGGATCGGCGGAACCGGCATCCCCGGCTCGATCGGTGCGGTACGGATGGCCTGGATGACCGCAGCTATTCCCTGTGTCGCCTGGGTAGCGAAATTGTTGTGTACCGCCTGAAAATCGTTGGTCCCGAGCATAAGAATAACCAGATCCAGTGGTGAATGGACTTCTAATAGTTGGGGCAGCCCCTGCAGTCCATTGCGGCCCGCTTTAAAGGGGTCGTCCCAGACCGTACGTCTGCCGTTCAGACAATTTTCAATAACCCTGACCTTGTTCCCTCCCTTGTTCAAGGCTGTTTCCAGCACTCCGGGCCAGCGTTTTTCGAAGGTGAGCCGTTGTCTGGTTCCGGGAATGATTCCCCAACTCAGCGAATCTCCATAGACCAGGATCTGTTTCATGACTTTGATCCTTTCTCGCGGCGGGCTTGGCCGAACAGGACTGCTTTACTGGCCTCGTCGACGGTTGCTTCGGTATTGATCTGTTCCGCTTTTGCGTAAGCGCGCTGGACTGCCGGCCGCTGCTGGATGTTGTGGAACCATCGCTGCAGATTCGGCGAGTCGGCAAGATTCTGCCCTTGTTTTTGGTGTGGCACAATCCAGGGATAAATGGCCATATCGGCAATGGAATAGTCACCGGCGACATAGTCATATTTTGCCAACTGATCGTCCAAGACCCCATAGAGTCGGTCAGTTTCTTTCTGATAGCGCTCAATAGCGTAGGGAACCGGTTCGGGCGCGTATTGGCTGAAATGATGATTCTGTCCCAGCATCGGCCCCAGTCCGCCCATTTGCCACATCAGCCATTGCAGAACTTCGATTTTTGCGCGAACCTCTTTAGGCATGAATTGCCCTGTTTTTTCCGCTAAGTATAGCAATATGGCGCCGGATTCGAAAACTGGCAGCGGGTCTTTCCCATTGAGCGGTGCCAGGTCGACTATGGCTGGTATTTTGTTGTTAGGGCTGATTTTCAGGAACTCATCAGTAAATTGCTGGCCTTTTCTTATGTCAATGGGAATGATGTTGTAAGGCAGACCTGCTTCTTCTAAGAAAATTGTGATTTTGTGACCGTTCGGAGTGGTCCAGTAATATAAGTCAATCATCTTTGCTCCTGTAGCGACCGGGTTTTAAGTGTTGTCATTATAACAAAAAGCCCGTCATGGCGTCAGCAGCCCCCCTTGTCCTGTTGTTGGTTGCTGTATTTCTGCTAAGTTTAAAGTAACTCTGCTGCTGAAACCGGATTACGAGATTGTGATTATCTGAAGGGGACTTAAGGGATGGTGGAGCCGACGCTGCGGGATATTATCGATATTGATGATCTGCGGGAAATGATGTGCTTTTTTCACGAAGCTGTCGGGCTGTCGGTCGGAATCCTGGATGCTGATAATCATTGGCTGATTTCCCTGGGCTGGCAGGACATTTGTACCGAGTTTCATCGAGGCCGTCAGGAAACCAGAAGCAAGTGCCTGCTTTGTGAAGCGAGAATCCAGGAGTATCTGACCGATAAAGAGTATTTGAGCTATCCTTGTCCCAACGGTCTCATTGAAACCGCAATTCCGATTCTTCTTAATGAGCAACCCATCGGTTATTTTTTCCTTGGTCAGTTTCTCCATGAGCAGCCGGATTTGGATTTTTTCCGTCGCCAGGCCATTGCCAACGGGTTCAATGTCGCCAGCTATATGGCTGCCGTGACCCGGGTTCCGGTAGTCTCCCGCCAGCGGATCGATGATCTAATGCGGTTTTTTATCCGTTTCTTTGGGCTATTGACCCGGATCGGCGCTGAAAATCAACAACGCCGGCTGGCCGAGTTGGAAATTCAGGAAGCAAAAGAGCAGTTGGAGGTCAGGGTCCATGAACGGACCCGCGAGTTGAACGATGCTTTGCTGGAGGTTGGCGATCTAGCCGCACAATTGAGTGAGACGCTCCAGCAGGTTGAACATCTGGCTGTGACCGATATCCTGACCGATACCTATAACCGACGCAAATTTGATGAGGCGATCCGTTACGAGCAGCAACGCAATCGGGAAGGACATCAGCCGTTCTCTTTGATTATGTACGATATCGATTATTTCAAGAAGGTCAATGACCGCTTCGGCCACAGTTGCGGAGACTTGGTCTTGAAGCGCCTATGCCGCCTGATTCGAGGCCTGGTTCGCCAAGGCGATCTGTTGATTCGCTGGGGAGGGGAGGAGTTTTTCATTCTTTTGCCGGGTACCCTGCTGAACGAAGCCGGGCAATTGGCGGAACGTATCCGTCAGGAGGTGGCTGCGGAAGTCTTTCCGCAGGCAGGCAGCATCACCATCAGTCTCGGTGTGGCGCAATTGCGTGACGGGGACAGTATCGATTCCCTGTTGAAGCGGGTTGACGATGCCCTCTATCAGGCCAAGCAGAATGGCCGCAATCAGGTCTTTCTGGGCTCAGAGCTGTTGCCAATCGGGGATTGTTGACACCAAATCCTTTCGCTGGTTGTCGGGAAGCAAAAGGCCCTTGTCAGCTGTCTGCTTTTGCTTCCGGTGGCGTGACCTGAACAGGGATCGGGGCCTCGACAAAAAGGGATCTGGTCGGATAGGCAAAAACGATGCCTTTTTCCGCAAACTGACGGACCAGGGCCAGGTTGATCGCCTGTTGGGTATTCATATAGATGTTGTAGTCGCTGGAATTCAGGTAGTATACAACCTCGAAATCGAGGGAAGAATCGCCGAATTTGGCAAAATGAGCACGATCGAAACGAGTTGCCTCCAGGTTTTCGATAATTGTCCGAACCATACCGGGAATCTCTTCCAACTGATCTGCCGTTGTTTGATAAATCACCCCGAAAGAAAAGACGACCCGCCGTTCCTGCATCCGTTTGTAATTGCGCACCCTTGAACTGAGCAGGTCACTGTTTGAGAAAATAATCTGCTCTCCTCCCAGACTGCGAATTCGCGTAGTTTTCAGACCGATATTTTCAACAGAACCAAGATAGTCGTTAACGATAATGAAATCACCGATTTCAAATGGTTTGTCGACGATGATCGACAGACTGGCAAAAAGATCGCCAAGAATATTCTGAGTCGCTAAAGCGACGGCAACACCGCCCACACCGAGCCCTGCGACCAGCGCAGTGACATCAATCCCCAGGTTGTCTAGGGTCAGCAGGATAATCACCGACCAGATGACCAGCTTGCTGAGAAAGGCAACAGCGGACAGACTGGTTGCTGCAGCCGCATTTTTTTCCAGCGCTCGTCGGCGGGAATGCTGGGTCAATTCGTTGGCTATCGCCGTCAGCCAGATCCCGGCTTGTAAAAAGAATGCAACCGTGGCCAGGGCTTTCAGGGTGTGCGTCGCCCCTTTGGGCAACTCCAACCAGCCGGAGGCGAACAGCAGTAGCGGAAAAAACAGGATCCAAAGGTGTGTTTTACGCAATGCGCTGACAAAGGCATCATCTAAAAAGATGCTGGTTTTTTTTGCAAAAGAATCCAGCCGGGTAATGACGATCCATTTAACGATCAGGGTCAAAACAATCCCTGCCGCCAGAATGCCCAGGGCGATAAACCAATCGGTCAGGTGGTTTCCCAGCAACAGGGCCTTGATCTGTTCTTGAACCTGTTCGGCAGAGATATCCATAGGGGAACAATTCCTTTTTTAAGCAACTGTTAGCGCCGCTTGGCGGGCTAGTAGGGCGGGCTCTAAACAGTGTTCAGCCGCTGGCTCCCCGGAGTTTTTTCAATAGTTGGGGTGCCAGCGGGAAAATAGACGCTCTAAGTGAGAAATGGTTGTGTTTTACTCGCTGGCGGTCGGTTTCTCTTTGTAGGGGACCAGCAGAATCTGAATCCGCCGGTTCTGGGCCCGTCCTTCCGGGGTTCCGTTGTCGGCGACCGGTCGATACTGGCTGTAGCCCGATGCAACCAGGCGATCTCCGGGCAGGCCGACCGCGTCCTGCAGAAAATGTACGACACTTGTCGCGCGGGCGGTCGACAGTTCCCAGTTGGTCGGATACTTTTCCTTGAGTTTGCTGCTGATCTGGACATTGTCGGTATGACCTTCGATCTGCAGCGCTTTGTCCGGGAATTTGTTCAGGACATCCCCCAGACTTTTAAGAACCTTTTTCCCTTCAGGTTTAATGGTGGTTTCACCGGAATCGAAAAGAATCTGATTCAGCAGATTGACGGAGAGCTGTCCTTCCAGGTTGGAAATGGTCAATTCCCCGCGTTTGATTTCCTGCTCCAATGCACCGACGAGTTGGTCATAGGTGTTTTTGACCTTTGCAAGACGCGCTTCACGGGCAATTTTCTCTTTTTCCAGGGCGCGGTTCAGATCCTGAATGGTTGCCAGCAGGCTGTCATTGGTCTGCTGCATGTCATCCAGTTGCTGACGCATCGCTTCGATTTTTTTCTGGCGCTGGGTCAAGTTGTCTTCCTGTCGTTCCTGGGCTGCGCCGGCCGCAAGCAGGTCGCGCTGCAGCTTGGAGTTCTGTTTGAGAACATCGACCAAGCGGGCATTGAGAGCGGAAAGATCGTCCTGTAGCTGCATTTTCTCGTCGCGCAATGTCTGGTTGGCGGCTTTCAGATCGCCAACATCCTGAGTCAGCAGATCGGCCTCGTTGACTTTTTGCTGATAGGTATTTTTACTGACGCAGCCTGTCAGGAGCAGGATCAGGCCGAGCAGACCGATAAGATAAACTCTTTTCACTTTAACTCCTTTTGCAACAATGATTTTAAGGTTATTTCCAAGTTTAAAAATTTAACACAAGTTGTGGAAATGTAAAGGGGATTTACCCATAAACCAAGGGGTGATTTCGGTTGCGGGAGCCCGCTCCAATATGCTATAGATTGAACTCACTTATACGGTTCCGCCCCCTGTTTCCGGGGCTTTGCTCTCTTGGAGATTAATTTGCATGCAGTTTGAAGTTGAGCGTATCGTGCGCACTTCCCTTAAGGAAGATATCGGTCTTGGTGATATCACCACCTCTGTCACGATTGCGCCTGACACAACTGCGCGCGCCGATCTGGTGGCTAAAGAGGATTTTATCCTTGCCGGCCTTGAAGTCGCTGCCGAGGTCTTCAGAATGCTCGATGCGGATGTCTCCTTCGAGCCGTTGCGCGGTGACGGGAGTCCGGTTAAAAAGGGGGAGGTTATCGCCTGGCTGAAAGGGCGGGCGGCGATTCTGCTGCAAGGAGAGCGAGTCGCTCTGAACCTGCTCCAGCGCATGAGCGGAATCGCCACGGCAACGGCGGCCTACGTCGCTGAAGTCGCCGGAACCAAAGCCGTGATTGTCGATACCCGCAAAACCGTTCCCGGATTACGGGCTCTGGATAAATACGCCGTACGGATGGGCGGCGGACGCAATCACCGGATCGGTTTATTTGATGGTGTCTTGATCAAGGAAAACCATATCGCCGCCGCCGGCGGCATTGGCGCAGCCATTGAGCGGGCCAGGCAGCAGTTGCCCCATACCCTGAAAATCGAAGTTGAGACCCCTTCGCTGGAGGCAGTGGAGGAGGCTCTGGCTGCGCGTGCCGATATTATCATGCTGGACAATATGTCCTGCGCGGAGATGCGGCATGCCGTTGAGTTGATCGCCGGACGGGCTCTGGTCGAAGCATCCGGCGGGGTCAACCTGGATACGGTCAAGGAGATCGCGGCCACCGGGGTTGATATCATTTCTGTCGGCGCGCTGACCCACTCGGTCAAAGCTGCCGATATTTCCATGCTGTTTGAGTAAATGGAGCGCCATTGACCTCCCGAGACCGAATTCTGAATTTTTTTCGCCAACACCCCGGGCAATTCGTCTCGGGGCAGGATATCAGTGACCAGCTGAACATCTCCCGGGCTGCCGTCTGGAAACAGGTTAAATCCTTGCGGGAGATCGGGTTTCACATTGAAGCCAAGCACTCGGCCGGCTATCGCCTGGTCGACACCCCCGATCTTCTGCTTGCTGCAGATCTTAAACAGAATCTGGATGTCCGGCTGATCGGTCGTTCCATCCTGACCTTTAAAGAGATCGATTCCACCAATACCCGCGCCCGCCAGCTTGGCCATGACGGCGCCGAAGAGGGGACCGTGGTCATTGCTGACCGGCAATTGTCAGGGCGTGGCCGGATGGGGCGTAACTGGGTCTCGCCAGCCGGGGTCAATCTCTACTGCTCCATTCTTCTACGCCCGCAGATTCCAGTCCAACAGGCTCCCCAACTGACTTTTCTGTCGGCGGTCAGCGTTGCCGAAACCCTTCACGAGTTTTGCGGTTTGTCCGCCGGAGTCAAATGGCCCAACGACGTTCTGGTCAACGGTTTTAAAATTGCCGGTCTACTTAACGAGATGGATGCCGAAACCGAATTGATCCGTTTTGTGGTTCTGGGAATGGGGATCAACCTGAATATTTCCGCAGAGCAGCTGCCCGAACGGCAGCTTTATCCGGCCACTTCGGTTGCATTACTGACCGGTCAGCCCGTCGATCGACTGGGCTTTGCCCGCGCGTTGCTGCAACGTTTGGATGGCTATTATCAGGAATTTCTGGCGCAGGGATTTGTTCCGATTCGAAAGCGCTGGGAAGCCCTGTGCGGAATTCTTAATCAGCGGGTCCGGGTTGAGCAGGGAGCCTTGACGCTGGAGGGGACCGTGGTCGGTCTCGACAGCGACGGGGCGTTGCGGGTCCAGAGCGAGGACGGCAACATTCAACGTATACTTACCGGCGATATCAGGCCGCTTTGACACATTTAGAAGGATAAGGAATTTATGCTGCTGGTCATTGACGTCGGCAACAGCAATACGGTGCTGGGAATTTATCAAGGGCATGATCTGAAACAAAACTGGCGGGTTGGTACCGACAAGTACCGAACCGTTGATGAGTACGCCATGCTCATCAACGATTTGTTTCAATTGGCTGGGCTGCGTTTCGACGACCTCGACGATGTGATCGTTTCAACCGTTGTCCCGCCGATGCTGAATACGGTTGAAGGACTGTGTCAACGCTATTTTCACCTTTCGCCTTACGTGGTCGGCCCGGGGATGAAGACCGGTATGCCGATTCAGTATGACAACCCGCGGGAAGTCGGTGCTGATCGAATTGTCAATGCGGTTGCGGCTTATGAGAAGAACAAATGTCCGTTGATCGTGGTGGATTTCGGCACCGCAACCACCTTCGACGTGATTTCCCCTACGGGCACCTATATGGGCGGCGCAATTGCTCCCGGGATCGGGATTTCGGCGGAAGCTTTGTTTGAAAGGGCCAGTAAATTGCCACGAGTGGAATTTACCCGGCCGACGCAGATCATTGCCAAGAATACCGTCAACAGTATGCAGGCCGGGATCTTCTTCGGCTATGTCGGGCTGGTCGAAGGGATTGTCAGCCGGATGAAAGCAGAGCTGAAGCAGACTCCTAAAATTATCGCTACCGGCGGCCTTGCCGCTCCGATTGCTGCGGCAACCTCCTGTATTGATCAGGTGGAACCGTTTTTAACATTGGAAGGATTACGCATCCTCTACGAAAGGAATCAAGACTGATAAAAACTGGTTGTTGTCACCTCATACCCTGTTATTTAACGCCGGAAGGCGTTGATGGAATGGAGGGCTGTCACCGCGGAACTCCGTAGCAGGCTTATCTGAAAAGGAGCTATTCATGGGTAAGTACGACACATCAAAATTGAGAAATCTTGGCATTGTCGCGCACAACAGTGCCGGCAAAACTTCCCTGGTTGAAGCAATTCTGTTCAACACCGGTATGAATGATAAGCTGGGCAAAGTTGATAACGGAACGTCTTCAATGGATTTTGAAGAAGAAGAGATCAAGCGCAAGTCAACTCTCAGTGCCAGTTTGAATCACTGTGTCTGGAACGATTACAGCCTGCATATTGTCGATACTCCCGGCGTCAGCAATTTTCTGCATGATACCCGCCGCTGCCTGAGGGTGCTGGGCGGGGCCGTGGTGATTGTGTCCGCGATTTCCGGGACCAAGGCCCAGACCAAGCAAATCTGGTCGTGGTGCGACGATTTCGAGGTTCCCAGAATCGCTTTTGTCAACAAGATGGATCGTGAGCGTGCCGATTTCCTCAAAGCTGTTGACGACATGGAAAAGTCGCTTGGGGCCAGGGCCGTGGTGGTGACCATGCCGATCGGCGCCGAAGAGAGCTTCAAGGGGATCGTCGACCTGGTTAAAATGAAAGCACGGCTGTTCCAGTTCGATGAAAAGGGATCCTATCAGGAGAGCGACATCCCGGCGGATATGATGGCCGAAGCCGAGCGGCTGCGTGAACAATTGCTGGAAGCCGTCGCCGAATCCGACGATGAGCTGATGGAAAAATACCTGGAAGGAGAAACCCTCTCAGATGACGAGATCCTTCAGGGATTGCGCGAAGGCACCCTGACCGGGGTGTTTACTCCGGTGTTCTGCGGCAGCGCGACCGCCAATATCGGCATCCGGCAGTTGCTTGATTATATCGTGATTTGCCTGCCCTCGCCGATCGACAAGGGGACCCAGGTCGGGGTCAAACCCGGCACCGAGGAGCCGGTCGAGCGCCAGCCCAGTGAAGACGAGCCGTTCTCGGCCATGGTTTTTAAGACTATCAACGATCCTTATGCCGGTAAGTTGACCCTGCTGCGCCTCTATTCCGGGACTCTTGCCCCGGATACGGTCGTGTTCAACCCCAACAAGGATGAGAAAGAGCGGGTCAGCAATATTTTTCAACTGGAAGGGAAAAAACAGGTCTCTATCGACCTGGCCGCGGCCGGAGACATTATTGCGGTGCCAAAATTGAAGGTCACTGCGACCGGCGATACCTTGTGCGATCTGAAACAGCAGGTGATGTATGAACCGCTGATTCCTTTGAAACCGATCATTTCTTTCGCCCTGGAGGGCAAGGCGAAAGGGGATGAGGATAAAATCTATACCGGGTTGCAGCGCCTGATGGAGGAAGATCCCACCTTGACGGTGACCCGCGATGAAGAAACCAAGGAAATGGTTTTGTCCGGGATGGGGCAGATTCATCTTGAGGTAGCGGTTGAACGGTTGAAGCGGAAGTATGGAGCGGACGTTATTTTGAAGGAGCCCAAAGTCCCTTATCGCGAGACCATCAAGGCTTCGACACAAGTCCAGGGCAAATATAAAAAACAGTCCGGGGGACGTGGCCAGTATGGCGATGTCTGGATCGAGGTTAAACCACTGCCCCGCGGTTCGGGTTACGAGTTTGTTGACAAAGTTGTCGGCGGGGTTGTGCCGAGAAACTATATTCCGGCGGTCGATAAAGGGATTCAGGAAGCGATGAAATTCGGTCCGTTGACCAAAAACCAGGTGGTTGATGTGCAGGTCGCCCTGTACGACGGTTCTCATCATTCCGTCGACTCATCGGAAATGGCTTTCAAAGTCGCCGGGTCTATGGCTTTCAAAAAAGCTATGGAACTGTGTAAACCGGTTCTTCTTGAACCGATCATGTCCATGGAAATTACCGTTCCGGATGATTGCATGGGGGATGTCATCGGTGATCTTAACTCTCGCCGGGGAAAGGTTGTCGGCGTCGAACCTCAAGCCAACAGTCAGGTTATCCGAGCGGAAGTGCCCATGGCCGAGGTGCTGCGCTATGCCCCTGAACTCAGGTCCATGACCTCGGACCGGGGGATGTTTACCATGGAGTTCAGTAAGTATGAAGAGGTGCCGACGCACCAGACCGCCAGGATTCTAGAGGATCTGGCGCAACCCGCCTGATGCAGATTCCAAAGGGCACCGCAGCGGGTGCCCTTTGTTTTTTCGGGTAAGGTGGATGCAGGATGGCAGCGCTAGCGAGCAGTGGAGTATTTTGATGGAAGACTCAGGACAGGACTCGCCTCTCAGTGAGCAGACCACGGCTCTGGAGAGGACAGATGACCTTGGGCAGAAGCCTACATCCCGGACCGCGGGAGAGAAGGCCTTTGATGAACTGGTTGAACGTGAAATCAGAGCTGTCGAATTGAAGAAGTCAAGCACTGCCCAATATTTTGTCATTGCTGCGGTATTTGTGATTGCAATCTGTGGCGGGTTTTACCTGTTCGAGCTTTCTTCTTCAACCCCACAACCGACCAGTACCGCACCCCAAAGAATGTCATCAAGCCCGAGAATCCCCATTCCAAAGCGGCCGCCTGGGCAAGTTCCAGCTGCGGCCAGTCGTGCTGAAAGCAAACCAGCTGCGACCCCATCCGTTGGGCCGGTGGCCAGTCAGGCTCCGGCGATTGCTGCAGAGGCTGCTCCGCCCGTAGTGTCGGTTATTTACGCCATAGAGGCCGGTCCTTTTATAACCGATTCGGTGTTAGCCAAGGGGAAGGACACTTTCAACGCTCATGCCATCGCCTTTCGTGCCCGGCCAGGCGATGGTCCGGTTGCCATGGTTCGCCTGTTGGAAGGAATTTATCCGGAGGGTAAAGCCCGCCAGCGGTTGGCAGAGATAAAGCCGCAGGTGGATTCGGCTTTTGTGTTGCCACAGCAAGGCCATCTGGCGGTTTATGTGGGGTCCTTTTTTAACAGAGAGCGGGCGCACGTATTGCAGGATCACTTGACGAAAGCCGGAATCGCAGTTAAATGGGTGGATACTGAGCTGGTTATGCACGGAACAATTCTGCAGGCCGATGGCCTGGATGAAGCGACCGCCCAGCTGCTCCGTGATCAGTTCAGGACCGACCATATTCATGCGCAGATCATTGCAAAGGGAAAACAGGATTGAACGGCCAGCAGGATAAGGAAAAAATCCGCATAAAAATTCCGGCAGAAGTCGCCAAGATCATGAGCAAGTGGGGCGGGCATCAGGTACGCTTGGCGGCAGCCCGAGGGGCTCTGCCCATGTCCGGACCGAACCTGGTCATGGTCTTATTCGTCTTTTATCACGGTGAAAACCAAGAGCTTAAGAATGAAGCTCTGAATACGCTAAGCACTCTGCCGGCAAAAATTCTTTTGGCCGCTCTGGCGCAAAGGGAGCTTCACCCGGCGATCATCGATCTGATTGTTCGTCTGCGTTATCACGATCCGGTTGTCATGCAGGATGCCGTGACCCATCCGATGATCGGGATTAAGTCCCTTCTGTTCCTGGCTGAACACAGCTTCGGTGATGTTCTTGATATGCTGGTCCATAACGATGAAGCTTTGCGTAAGACCGATAGCCTCAGAGTTGCGATCATCAACAATCCCAAAGCAGACAAAGCCACCAAAATACGCCTGGGCTGGAAGGAACCGATCGATAAAAGCGTTGCCGAAGCTAAAACCTCCGTGCCGGAGGTTGATGAGCCACCAGCAGAAGACGACAGCGATGAGCTCAACGAAGAAGAGCTAGACGAAGAAACTCTGACCAAATATCAACAATTACAGGAGATGGCGGTCGCTGAAAAAATCAAGATGGCGTTGACCGGAGACAAGGAGTGGCGCACCCTGTTGATTCGGGAGCCGAATAAACTGGTCAGTTCGGCCGTCTTGAAAAACCCTCGTATTACCGAAGGGGAGGTCCTCGCGGTGGCTAAAAACCGCAGTTCCTCTGAGGAGTTGATCCGAATTATCTTGTTGAACAGGGAGTGGATCAAAATATACGACATGAAAAAGGCCCTGGTTTATCATCCGCGGACGCCGTTACAGCAGGCGGTTCGCTTTATGGGCTTTCTTTCCGAACGTGACATCAGGGACCTTGCCAAAAGCAAGAATGTCACCCAGGTCATCGTCAACAATGCCAGGCGAATGTTGATGAGTAAAAAAAAGTCCTGATCGTTGTTGTCGGACCAAGCAGGTTGTTTTACCCGTTACGCCTGTTTTTCAGAGCAAAGAGGCTTTATGGAGCAGATGCATTTTACAATAGGGGTGCTGACCTTGTCCGATAAGGGAGCCCGCGGAGACCGCATTGATGAAAGCGGGCCGTTGTTGGGCGAACTTGCCGCTGGACTGGGGGACATTGTTCGGTACCAGATAGTGGCGGACGATGAAGAGAAAATCGCCCTGCTGTTGAAAAGCTGGGTTGATGATTTGAATTTAAACCTGATTCTAACCACCGGCGGAACCGGATTGAGTCCTCGGGATGTGACTCCCCAGGCGACGACTGCAATCCTTGATTATCAGATTCCTGGGATGGCGGAAGCCATGCGCCGGGTCAGTATGGAAAAGACCCCCCATGGGATGCTGTCAAGGGCAGTGGTCGGAGTCCGGAAGAGGAGCCTGATTATCAATTTGCCCGGAAGCCCGAAAGGGGTTCGGGAAAATTTTACAGTTGTGTTGCCGGCATTGCCTCACGCTCTTGCCAAGCTCAACGGGGACCCCGCCGACTGTGCCGATGTGGTGGTCTGAGCGCGTTTACTGCAATGATCCACCGCAGTACTTTCTGTAGCGGCTGCTGGCAGGAGGATGTTATCCCCCGCATTATGGGGATAACTCTGCTCTTGTCATCTGTGGGTGATATTTAACGGACCTGTTAACTGTTGAATAGTAAGCAGAAAAAAGACCTGTTGAATGGTGATGTGCGCTGTTGATAAGCCTTGGTGGGGCGTTTCGGAGCTTCGATAAAGACCGCTTTATCCACTGCGGAGGACGCTGATTGTCAGCTTGAGTTTGGGCTGTTCACAGCAACTGTGGATAGCGTTGTGAAAAACTGTCGAATCATCTGTAATTCTTCCCGCAGAGCTGTCACTTGTCCTCTTTGCATAAAAAATGGGCAAAAAAAAGAGAGTGATTTCAGGCCGAAAAAACGTCTTAAAGGGCTTTTTTTCTTGACAGGAAATTTTGATTTCCGGGCTCTGCGAAGAGGGAATTCCGACCTTGTCCCACTGCCGAATGTGGCCTTCTGAGCAGCAGCAAAAGCCACCGCGGGGGACTGAAAGTGTTTACAGGAGCAGATGGTAAAATGTCTGTGCTCTGAATTTTCTCCTCATTTTTTAGGAATGATTGTCATGCGAATAACCCCATTAACCGAACTGACCGCGCGTCATAAAAAACTCCAGAAGTACTTGCTTGAAAATAACCTGGCAGCCGCAGTGCTGGTTCAAAATAGTGACCTGTTTTATTTCACCGGCTCGATTCAGCGTGGCTTGTATTTTTTGCCGGCTGAAGGGGAACCGCTCTATCTGGTTGTTAAAGATCATGCCCGTGCGCGGATGGAGAGCGGCTTGCGGCATGTTCTTAACCTGACCGGATTTAAGGATCTGCCAGGAATCCTGGCAGCGCATGGGCTGCGCGATCTTACATCGCTCGGAATGGAACTTGATGTTCTCCCCGTCCAGCTCTTTCAACGCTACCAGCAGCTGTTTCCCTCCGCTGAGATCAGGAATATTTCGCCTTTGGTAAGGCAGGTACGGGCAATAAAGAGTCCGTATGAGATAGAAATTATGAAGGATTGTTCGCTGCTCGCGGAAAAGACCTTTGAATATGCCAAGACGATCATCAGGGAGGGGAAGACGGATCTTGAGGTCGCGGCCGAGTTGGAGTGTTTTGCGCGTAAAGAAGGGCACCAGGGGATTATCCGCTTTCGCAGCTTCAACGCGGAGATCTATTTCGGCCATGTCTTTTCCGGCAGCGATGGCGCCGTTCCGACCTATCTGGATGCTCCCCTTGGCGGCCTCGGTGTCAATCCCGCTGTCGGGCAAGGGGCGAGCTATAAAAAGATCGTCGCCGGGGAGCCGATCATTCTTGATTACATCATTGCTTATGACGGCTATCTGGTTGATCAGACCCGAACCCTCTCCATAGGTCCGTTACCCGATACATTGCAAAAAGCCTATCGGGATATGTTGTCGATTCAAGAAAAGCTCTACAGCATCGCCCGCCCCGGCATTGCCTGGAGTGATCTTTATCATCAGTGCCGACAGCTGGCGGATGATCTTGGCTATCGTGATCACTTTATGGGGACCAAGGGCGCCCAGGTGGCTTTTCTGGGGCATGGCATCGGTATTGAGGTCGATGAGTATCCATTTATCGCTGCGGGCTTTGATGAGGCACTATTGGAAGAGGGGATGACCTTTGCTTTTGAGCCAAAAGCCGTCTTTGCTGGGCTGGGTGCCGTTGGAGTGGAAAACACCTGGCGGGTTGGCGCAACTGGCCTGAAGCGGTTGACTTATGCCGCTGAGGACCTGTGCCAGCTCTAACTGATTGTTGATAACGTGCTGGCGCGGGTTTTTCATACCTCTGAAGATTGTCTGAAAATATTGGCCTGATCCCCCCCACCCAAGAGGGAAGAGGGGGCTATCCTAGGGACTTTCAGTCCCGTAAAAACCTATGTATCTTCAGTGCATAGCAGGCTGTTGAAAAACTATCTGCGTTGCAATTACTGAGTTAAAAATAGCCTCAAAATGCTTATTTACTGGATGGAAACTGCTCTTCTTCGGCAATTTTTGCCTTGTACTTGCTGCCTCGAAAACGTTTTTCAACACCCTGATAGTGGTTTATCTTGAGCCGAGCCGTAATGCTTTTCTGGTCCGGGCGAGCAGGCGGATGGGGTTGATCGGCTTGGCTATGAAATCGTCAAATCCCATATCCAGCAACCTCGCTTCATCTTCGGCTCCGGCGCGCGCCGCTAAAGCAATAACCGGTATGCGGCCAAGATCTTGGTTGGCGCGCATGGATTTATAGAGTTGAACACCATCCATGCGAGGCATGGCGATTTCAGTAATGATCAGATCGGGTAACAGTTGACTGGCAATGGAGAGCCCCTCGGCGCCGTTTTTGGCCTTGTACACTAGGTAACCTTCTTTTTTCAGGGCAGCTTCGGCAGCGTTGAGGACAATATCCTGATTGTCGACCAATAAAATGTTGACCGCCTGCTCGCCCGCATGCTCTTTAATCTCTTTCAGGTAGTGTTTCTTGATCGCTGCTTTGATTTCCGCAGATGTGGCAACGCAAGGGGAAATACGCATACCGAGCTTAAACGACAGATCATTCTGCAGCGCCATGTCCAGCGGGTTGGACATGGCCAGGTAGAGGGTCTTTTTGTCGATTTTCAGGGGGAAGATCATGTGGGACAAGGCGAAATCGGCTTCAACCTTGTTGAGCACCTCTACTGGGAACTTGTATTGAGCGAATTTTTTAACATAGGTAAAACCGAACTGAGTGGACAGAGCCTGGGCGATATCTTCTTCAAGAATAACGTCCATATCTTCAAGAATCTGCCCGATAGGCTGCTTGGTGCCTTTTTGTCTCAATAAAGCTTTATTCAGATCCTGTTCAGAGATGACTTTGTTTTCAATCAGGATTTCTCCCATTTTTTTTCTGGGCATAATGTCCTCACCATCACTGCAGCGGACGCTCGAATTGATTAGGTCCGTTTTTTTGACTTATTATTAAAGCCGATATAACACATTAAAAAATCCCTTTTGTCAATGGCGAAACAGTAAAACTTATTGACAATTCAGGTGATTTGGTGTCTTCGCCACCGTCTGAAAAGGGCCTGTTTGCAAAGTTTCTTTAGCAGATTTCGGGTTTTATAGATGACTCATTAGGTGATATTTGAGTGGCTATTTTTTTTATGCCTGCCTGCAGGCCAGGGTCAGGCGAGGCAAGTGTCAAGCTGACTGAGAATGTCAACAGCGCTGCCGGAAAAACTGAAATGGGGACCTGTAATCTGTGCTTCGCGAGGATTGATCCTGATCACCCTGGTGCCGGGACGATGACCGAGGCGTTGGCTTAGGTTGCGAATGGTGGGGATTGCCGATCCGGCTCCCAGTTCAATCACGACCGTTGAGGTGGGTTCTGTGTGTTGTAGGAAATTCTCAAAACGGGTTTCTTGCCCGGCTTCCCGTTGAGGCAGCCAGGAATAATCGCCGAACATCAAAATGTTTGGTCGGGCAACCCGGTTGCAATGCGGACAGCGCGGTATTTCGGTAGAGCGCATAGTTGCTTCATTGATTTCGAATTGCGCGTTGTTGGGCCAGATGCTGGAACAGCAGGGGATCGTGCACTGGAGGTAGTGGATGGAACCATGCACTTCCAGGATATGATCGTCATTAAATCCGGCCTTTTGAAACTGGCCGTCCACATTTGACGTGACAATGAAATAATCCAGGTTCCTGGCGGTGATCCAATTCCGAAGAATGGTGAAACCCTGATGAGGGGTGGTGTTGCGATAAAGGTTGGTGCGGTGCCCGTAAAAACCCCAGCCGAAATGGGGATCGGTCTCGAAGTGTTCCGGGTTTGCCGCCTGAATGAAGCTCAGTCCCAAGCGCTCATACCTGGGGTAGGCATTCCAGAATCCCTGATTACCGCGAAAGTCGGGCAACCCCGAATCGACCCCCATGCCAGCCCCGGCCGTGATGACCATAGCCGAGGCATTGCGGATGGCGGCTGTCGCTGCGGTCAGATTGTCGGTTGTTGTCATGGACTAACCCTCAACGAGAAGGATTCTATGGCGACGGAGAACCTGGCCGTCTGCAGAATCGCAAGCAAGCTGACTGGCGCAAGTTCCATCCGAAAGCCCCGTTTTCCCCATTAATAAAAATTTTCTTCAAGGTTGCAATGGTTTCCTTCATGCAGCCTGGAATTTCCTGTTGGGTGTCGAAGGGGGAGATCCCCGCAAAACCCTTGGGATTCGAAGTTTGACAGTTCCGTAAATCATCGAAAACATCATCTTTGTGAGCCACTCACAGTTTATAGAAAAGAAGGCTGCCGTTGAACAACGGACCAAGTTTATGTCATTCGCTATGGGGCTGCAAGTTCCACTAATTCGTTGTCATCCGGAAACACTGGATGGCAATCATTAAGTTTTCAGATTTGAAACTAATTAGAACGAAGTCTTTTTCCCAACACATGTCCCCCTTCCTGCCCCCCCCCCCCCCCAAAAAAGTCAATTACAAAAAAATCCAATGACGTTTCGTTCCCACTGATGGCTACTTTACTATGGGATCGCCTTCCTGGCAAAAATTGATTAACGGACCCATTTTCAGCGTCTTCCACAACTTTCCAGAAAAATACCCTGCTTTCAAAAATCTATACGGACGGCACTGGTGACACTTTCTAATCGGAAAAAGATCACGTCATTTATTGCAATTTAAATCTAGATAGTTGCCATCCGGAAACTCCGAAGGGCAACGGCTAAGTTTTCAAATTGGAAACGAGATAGATCTCTCAAACAGATCGCGCCGTCATTAACGACAAAATCGAAAAAAAAGACAATAACCTCAATACCGTCAGTATGTTGCCTACATTTTAGAACGAGATTATATGTCGTAACACAACTGAGTTGGTAACAAAATTTGTGCTTCATCATGATGATCTATGCAGCGAATCAAGTCGGTGGCAGAAACGGAGTTAGTGAGAATGCATGAGTTTTTGACAATACCAGCAGTATTTATGCGTGGTGGGACCAGTAAGGGCCTCTATATTTTGGATGAGGATCTGCCAAATGACCTCTCTGCAAGAGACCAAGCCATACTGGATATCTATGGAAGCCCTGATATGCGTCAAATTAACGGTATCGGCGGGGCAGATCCTTTGACCAGCAAGGTCGCAATACTGTCTTATTCGAAACGGAAAGGAGTTGATATTGACTATACTTTTGGGTATGTCGGCATCAAAGAAGCTGTTGTTGATTACGAAGGCAATTGTGGCAACATTTCTGCCGGCGTTGGTGTCTATGCCATCCTGAAAGGAATGGTTAACGTCACTGAGCCGTTAACGAATGTTGTGATCTACAACACAAACACCAAAAAAATAATAGAAGCACAGGTCCCGGTTGTTGATGGCGAAGTTATCTTTGAAGGGGATTATGCGATATCCGGAGTCCCTGGCACCGGGTCTAAAATTTTTCTGAACTTTCCCAATTCAGCCGGCTCGAAAACCGGCAAGCTGCTTCCCACCGGGAATGTCCGCGACCAACTGACTCTGCGCGATGGCCGTGTCATTGAAGTCAGCCTTGTCGATGCTGCAAATCCCGCTGTTTTTGTTAAGGCTGAAGCAATTGGCCTTACTGGCACGGAGTTGCCATCAGATTGTGAAACGAATCCACAAATTCTTGAAGACCTGGAAGATATCCGCACAAGTGCAGCAGTTCTAATGGGTTTGGCGCAAAGTAAATGCGAAGTAGGACCTGCTGTGCCAAAGGTTGCATTTGTCGCTTCATCTCAGAATTACCAATCAAGTGAAAGTAAAACAATAAATGCCGACGCCGTTGACCTCCTCGGGCGGACTAAAGCTATGGCTGAACTCCACAAGACATATGCCGTCACCGGAGGGATTTGCCTCGCAACTGCTGCTTTGATTGAGGGGACGGTTGTTAATGAAGTTTGCAGTTCCCCGGCGCAATTGTGTGGCGAGGTCAGGATTGGGCATCCGTCTGGTGTTTTAGAGGTTTTTGTGGATTTAAAAAAATCGCCAGACGGCCAATTGGAGTTGCTCAGGGCCGGAGTTTGCCGAACGGTAAAGCCGATAATGGATGGCAATGTTTATGTTTCTCGCAAGTTTTACCCCCAGGCGATGTGAGACGGGAAAACAGAAACTCTTGCAGGCATAAATCATGAATGAACGTTCAACCCCCAACTGGAGACAAAGGAGATTCCTGAAGATGAAAAAACTGATGGTGGCAGTAATGATCACGGCTTTAATCCCAATGTTGACAACAAGTGCTTTTGCCCTGAACTATCCGAAAAGGCCGGTTGAGCTCGTTATTCCTTTCGGTACCGGAGGAGCGAGCGATATGTTCGCACGTCAATACGCAGAGATAGCTGGAAAGTACCTGGGCAAACCGCTGGTTGCTATCAACAAGGGAGGGGCCGGGACCATTGAGGGGATGCTGTATACATATGGTGCTCCCGCTGACGGATATACCATTATGGAAATCACTCCTTCTCTGTTGATCAAGGAGGCACAGAATAAAAGCTCGGTCAAATTCCGCAGTGAATTTGATCCGATCATCAAGGTTCAGGCTGATGTCGTGCTGTTTGGGGTGTCAGCGAAAAGTCACTTGAAAAGCATTGATGATCTGATTGCCTATGCAAAAGCGAATCCTAAGCAGCTGAAAATTGGTGGCCTTTCCCCGGGCGGGTTGGATAACTATATTGCAAATGGGTTTGCAAAAGCAGCAGGAATTGAATGGACCTATGTCCCCTATAAGTCAGGGTCCGAACTTAAGGCTGCTGTGCTTGGTGGAGAGCTTGACGTGTATCAGGACAAACTTATCTCCTTCATGAGTTTGGCTTCAAGTGGGGATGTGCGGCCATTGCTGGTCCTTAGCGAAAAGCGACTCGCTGTTGATCAATTAAAAGACGTCCCCTGTTCCGAGGAAAAGGGTATCGATTTTATTCAGGGTTCCTGGCGCGGCTTTGTCGTTAAAAAGGGAACACCCGAGAAGATAAAGAATATCATTATTGACGCCTTCCAGAAAGCTTATGACGATCCTGCCTACAAGGCTATGGAAGCCCGCGAAATGACAAACCTGGTGCCTGGTTATCTGAAAGCTGTTGATTTCGGCAAGTCCTGGGATCGAGAATTTAAGGAATATGTCAGTATCTTTAAAGAAATGGGTCTTGTTAAGCAGTAATTATTCAAGATATGCGGCCGAATCGATCTTTTTAGGCAGATCGATTCGGCCTTATATGAGGTGATAATAGGTATGGTAATAGAGCTTGTCTTTAACATTATTCTTGGCGCGGGACTTATTTTTTTTATGGTTGAGTCAATGGGCCTTCCCGCCGGGGAAAACCCGAATGATATTTTTGGCGCAAGTGGTTTTCCTGAAATCCTGTCAATACTTGCCTTGATTGTTTTGATTTTTATAACGGTCACGGTCCTCAGAGAAAAAAGAAAAATAAATATCCCAATGTTCAATTTGCGCTCAGCGGATGGCAGGAAGCTTGTTATTAATGTCCTGCTTCTTGCCGGCTATGTCGCCCTACTTAACGTCCTTGGCTTTTGTATTACCACCGTTCTATATCTATTTTCAGGAGCTGTCGCGATTGGATACCGAAAGTGGGTAACGTTGGCAATTTTTTCAATCGTTACAACCGCTGTCTTGGTTGTTGTCTTTGGATCGGTTTTTTACGTACCGCTTCCCCGAGGTGTAGGTATGCTGCGCGAACTTAGTTACATGATTTATTAATAATTAAGGATGACAAGATGGATATTATTTTTCAATCATTGGCCGCATTTTTACAGCCGCTGACGCTTCTCCTGATAGTGATTGGCACGCTATTTGGGATGGTCTGTGGATCATTGCCGGGCTTGAGTTCGTCAATGGCCATCATTCTCTGTCTGCCATTCACTTATTCCATGGATCCGATAGCCGCAATTGTCCTTATGGTGGCTGTTTATGTCGGCGGTGCTACGGGTGGGTCAATCTCTGCTATTTTGCTGAAGACCCCAGGCACACCGGAAGCTGTTGCCACAACATTTGACGGCTATCCAATGGCACAAAATGGCTTGACCGGCCAGGCTCTTGGACTGGCGGTCACCGCATCGTCTTTTGGAACGATATTTTCTGCTGTCATTATGCTTTTGGCCGCCCCTCTTCTGGCTGTTGCGGCTTTGTCGTTTCAGAGTGCAGAATATTTTGGGCTGGGGTTGATTGGGCTGTGCTGTATCACGAGTATTGGTTCGAAAAATCAGTTAAAAGCGGTATTTTCAGTTCTGGTCGGTCTCATCCTGTCAACAATTGGTTTGGATAGTATAAACGGCGTTGAACGCTTTGCTTTCGGACAGCCCTTCCTGCTTAACGGCATTAACTATATTTCCGTCATGATTGGGGCTTTTGCCATTGGCGAAGTATATAAAAATATAGAAGAATACAGCCACCGTGATACATCCATGAGATCGAACCAGAAGGTCTCGATCAAGCTTATGAAATTTAGGGAAATGGTGAAGATGTGGGACACTTTTATCAAAGGGTCTCTCATAGGAACGGTTATCGGTATCATCCCCGCTGCCGGCGGATCAATTGCGAGTCTTATCGCATATGGAGAAGCCTCAGGTCGTCATAAGGAAGAATCGCCAAAATTCGGAGAAGGCAATTCAAGAGGAATTATTGCTCCAGAATCTGCCAACAACGCAGCTGTTGGAGGCTCTATGGTGCCGACAATGGTCCTCGGAATTCCGGGAAGTCCGGTTGCGGCCGTCATCATGGCAGCTTTTATGATTATCGGCCTTACGCCCGGCCCCCTGCTGATTCGGGATCAGCCGCTTATGCTGAATGCTATTTTCTTAGGTTTGATTGCTGCAGCGTTGTTGTTGTTTGTCGGTGGGCGTTTTGTTACCAGCCAGTTTGGACATATTTTGAAATTGCCCTATCCGATGCTTGGCACCCTGGTTGTTGTCCTTGGCTTGGTAGGGGCTTACTCTCTGAAGAACAGTTTTTACGATGTTCTCATCATGTTCATTTTTGGATTTATTGGTTATCTTTTTGATAAATTTAAATACTCAAGCGCAGCGTTAATATTAGGACTTATTCTCGGTGACTTGATAGAAAACTCCTTGAGAAAACAGATAATTATTGGTAATGGAAGTGCGATGGGGCTTGTGACCCGCCCGATTGCGTTTACCATTATTGTCATTGCTGTGGTTACATTGCTATGGCCAAGTATGAAAAAAATCGTTTCTCGTAGAAATCGCTGATTTTTATAAAAGAGATAAGAGGGTTGCTCCTCTTCTTTGAGAATGAGCAACTCTCTTTAGGTGAGATTGTTTTTTTAATGTCTGATATTTGGCACTTTTGTTTTACTAATAATAATTCTATATAATAATGTAAAAATTAAAATAACTGAAAAAAGAAATATAGATTTAATAGAAAAAGATGATCCGGTCTTTAAAACTATATTAAACATGTTTTCAATTTTGTTTCCATATATAAAGCCAATTATGAATAGATTTATCTGGTAATGATGTTTTTTTATTATAGTTATGAAAATTCCTATAAAAATTGAAAAATATATAATTTCAATTCCTAGATCAGAATAGATTGTTGTAGATGAAAAAATGACAAATATGATAGATCCATAGATCCATCCAAAATTATTATTTTTATATATGTTTTGAAAATGCCTTTTCATGGGTAGGTATTTTTTGAATAGTAAAATTGAGATAACTAAAGCTATGATTGTACAAAAAGCTATCGAAAGTGTGGCTTCAGGACTTTCATATGTTGTCATGGCTCCGAAATTAACATTTTCACTATTGAGAATGGCCAGCAGGACAATGCTTAAGGGCGAAATGCCGATGCCGGTCACAATCAGGAAAAGAATAGCTGGGAATTCCAAGGCTTTTAACTTTTTTCTTGCCTGCAAGAGCGGCACGTGAACAGTGCTGTTTGTTGAGAGTATTGCCGGGAAAATAAAGGCCCCGGTTAACACGGCCACGAGATTTTTCCCTTCATTTAGATTGATGGTATTCCAGGGGGAAAAGGGAAGTTCGATTGCCAGGTCGGGGCCGAGAATCGCTGCGGACAGCCCTATGGTGAGGGAAATAATTGCTTTCAGAAGGGTTGTCGATGACGTGAGGACGTTGACTGTCAGAATCAGAATAGTTATGAGCAGGAGTCCGCTGGTTTTAAAAAAAATAATGAATTCTGCGATGTTATGTCTGAAGAAAATAATTAAAATAGACGCCATGACAGAAAGTATGAGTGCCCAGGAGCCCTGTCCTGCGAAAGATTCTGCCTCCTTTGTATGTGGCCTGTTGTTGAGAATTAACGCAGCGATGACTGCAGGGCAGAAGAATAATGCGAAGTCGCTGGGGCGAAGACCGGCGAAAATTTGAACATAGAAGCAAAAGGTGGTGATCGTGGCTATGTTGGCATTTGGCAGAAGCGCAAATAGACCTGCTGTACTGATTCCGGCAAAGAAAAATACGATCAATCTGAGTAAGTCTATATTTGGCAAGGGCCAGTTCATGGGGTGGTCAGTACTCTAGAAGGCGAATGAAAAGTCCAAGAGGCAATGATTTGCCAAGCAGGAAAAATAATAGTGCATAAACAGAAGTGGCGGTCAATAAACCAAAAATCAGACAGTAGGATAAACTCTTTTGATTGCTTCTAGCCATAAAAAATAGAAACAGGGATGTTGCTGGAAGGAATCCAATAAGTGCCATGACCGCTGGATATAGCAGCATTAAATAGAGCGTTGATTCTTCTGATTTATAAAAAGATTTCATCAATGATTTGATCTTCTTTTGATAGTTTTGTTAGATTTTAAATAAAAATATAGTGTTGTGTCAATAAATTTAAATATTTTTTCAACTAATTTCATACTATCTTAGTAGTGATTATTTCTGTGATAAGAAAAATAAATATTAATATACCTGTATTTTTTTCAAATATGAAACTTCTTGATAGTGTAATTATTGTTATACTTTCATTGATTATATTTTTATTGGTAGGAGTTAGTATTGTTTTTTCAAATATGATTTTTAATTTTATTGAAAGAGAAACTGAGAAAAATGCCATTCAATCAGCAAAAAATGTTTCTTCACTCCCTCAGATAAAGAAGATTTCTTCTAAAGAAGACCCTTTAGCAATGCATGAGCTTGAGGAGCTTGTAACAAGTATTTCTATAAATACAAACGCAAGTTTTATTTTTATTTTTGATAAAAACAAAACTTTATTAGTTAAAAGTAAGTCTGATGAAAATTTTCCTGAATATGTAGATCCACATATGGATTTAAGCTTAGAGAAAGGGCAATCTTATATTTATCGTTTCAATAGCCATTCTGAAAGATTTATTACGGGAAATGCTCCGATTTACAATGAGTCAAATCAAATTTCAGGATTAGTTGTTGCTGGATTTCCAGTGAATAGTACCATCATCATCACGCGTGGTTATCTTGAACGCAATATTTTTTATCTTTTTCTGTTTATTGTCGTTGGCCTTGGGGCCTCTATTGTGATTGCGCGCGGTGTTAAAAATGCTATTTTCGGGCTCGAACCTCAAGAGATAGCAAACCTTTTTCAGGCCAGAACTGCAATTATTGAATCTATAAGGGCGGGAGTGCTTGCTACTGATGCTGATGGGAAAATAAGCCTTTCCAACAGTAAAGCTGAAGAAATGCTGCGGCTTACTAAAAATGAACTTGCCGGGGCTTCAATCGAGAGATTCTTTCCAGCAGAGCTAACTGTCCAGGCACTGCGCATGGGGGTCAGTGTCCATGATGCTGAAAGGATAGTTCAGGGTGTGGCTATGTATTGCAATATGGTTCCCCTGGATTATGAAAACATTAATCAGGGGATTGTGGTGACTTTCAGACAAAAAGATGAAATCGATCTGTTGACGCGCGAACTGAGCCAAACGACTCGTTACTCAGAAATCCTTCGGGCCCAAACCCATGAATATGCCAACAGACTGCATGCGATCGCCGGAATGATTCAAACGAAAGACTACGATGATGTTCTTGACTTTATAGCAAGTGAAACCATAGATCATAAGGTTATGGTTCGGACGATGACAGAGACCGTTGAAGATCCCACCTTGCGTTCGCTGCTGATTGGAAAATACATGCATGCAAAAGAATTGAGGATCGATTTTAGTGTAGATCCGGAGAGTAGCATGAGAAATATTCCGCCTTTTGTCAGCAGGCATTATCTTTTAACGATATTGGGAAATCTGATCGATAATGCATTTGAGGCATGTCGACTTTCTGCAAGAAAATCTAAAGTTGTCCTTAGTATGTCTGATTTTGGAGATTTGATTTTTGAGGTCGAAGATAGTGGGCCTGGGGTTCCTGAGTCGATGGTAGAGAAGATATTCGAAAGAGGGGTTTCGACCAAAAAATCGGCCGATAATGGAGTGGGGTTATTTCTTGTTCGTCAGGCATTGTTCGATATGAATGGATCGGTCAGTGTTGAGAACAGCGAATTAGGCGGAGCCAGGTTCGTTGTTATTATTCCTACATTGCGTGAGAGTCAATCATGATTCCTGTTCGTGTGTTGATTATCGAGGATGATGTCCGGATATCCAAGGTTCATGCTAAATTCCTTTTGGAGGTAGAGAACTTTGAACTGGTAGGTGTCGCCAATTCTATAAAAGACGGTAAGGAAATGGTTGAAATTCTCAGCCCTGATCTCATTTTGCTGGATCTTTTTTTTCCAGAAGGGAATGGAATGGACCTCCTTTATGAATTACGCCAGGAGTACTCGGCAGTTGATGTTATTTTGATTACGGCCGCAAGAGATATTGAAAACTTGAATAATGCGTTGAAGGGTGGGGTTTTCGATTACATTATTAAGCCTGTCTTCATGGACCGCTTCAGGGGATCTTTGGAAAAGTATGAAAATTATTTTAAAAAAAGAAATGAGGTCAAAACGGTCGACCAGGATTTTGTTGATGATATCTTCCGTGATAAAGCCCTTTCGATTTATGAAGAAGAAAAAAGGACTCTCCCTAAAGGGATTGACCCGATCACTTTAAAGGATGTTCTTCGCGCATTTGAGAAAGCCAACTCCGGGGGTATGAGTGCGGCGGATATCGGCGATCTCGCTGGCTTGGCACGCACGACGGCAAGGAAGTATTGTGAATATCTATTAGCCATTGGGGAGCTGCAGATAAAATTGGAGTACGGGACGATAGGGCGCCCGGAACGAAAATACATTAGCAAAAAAAACAATCGATGAAGACGCGATTTTTACTGATCATACTATTTTCATTGAGTCTTTCCGCCTGTAGCTCGTCAGATTACCAGGATGGTACCATCGGGACAGGTATTGATTTCCCGGAAAGAGATATTAGTATGATCATCCCTTTCGGCCGGGGAAACGCGAGTGATGTATTTGGCCGGGAGTTTTCAGCTTTGCTGAGTGTGCAGTTGCCTGTCAAGGTTGTTCCCCTGAACAAAGGTGGTTCCGGTGGTTTACAGGGCATGCTATACGCTGCCAGTCTGCCTGCCGATGGTTACACAATCCTTGAAATTACCCCCAGTCATATTATTGCAGACGTCCTGCACCGAAGTCCAAAATTGGGGCTGATGGATACTTTTAAGCCTCTTGCTCTTGTCCAGAACGATTATTATGTTCTCTTTTCAAATAATTCGTCTGAAGCCATTAGTTTAGATGAATTTCTGGATCCTTCCTCTACACGTGAATTTACTGTGGCGGGGGTGAGCCCCCATGGCCTCGACGAAATCACTTTGTCTTTATTGGCTAAGGAGACGGGGAAAAAACTCAAATTTGTACCCTATCAATCGAGTCAAGCCATCAGGGCCGCCCTTCTTTCTGGCGAAGTTGATCTCTATTTAGGGAAGCTGATTTCTTCAATAAAGCATATTCGCTCTGGGCGTCTAAGGCCGCTTATGATTCTTAACGAGGGCAGGCTTGAGAATCTTAAAGAACTCGCAGCAGTTCCTTCATCTGTAGAGTTAGGTTATCAAATAACGACAAAATCCTGGCGTGGATTTGTTGTTCTTAAAGAAACCCCAAACTATATCCGTGATTATCTGGCGGACCAAATTCGCTATGTCGCTAACGGTACAGCATATCAAAAAAAACTGGGTGGCGATTTTTCAACCCAAGTCCTTGATTTTAAAGGCCCTGAACAGTTTGACCGGTTCCTTCGCCAGCAGTTTGATTACTACCAGGGCCTTGTCAAAAAATAGGGTTTGAGGATCAATTTTTATGAGAGACAAGTCGTGTGCATGGAATTTTGGCAGGGATTTGCAACGACTGAGGTCATTCTTTTGCTGACAGCGGCAGCACCTGGGACTGATTGTGCTTTGGTGGTGAGTTGATGTTCGCGCTTGTTTGTTTTGATTTTCGCCTCGTCAGCAGAAATCTGTTGGTTTTTACAAGTTCTGCTGACGAGGCATTTTTTATCTTTTAGCGGAAGGGCAAGTTCGTTTCTGTAATGACCATTTCAGATTGGTTCAAGTCTGAAGGGTCTGGGGATGATGTCTTTTTGAAGCATGGGTTATATGATTCCGTCGCCATCAGGGTTTCTGCGCTTTTCGTCGGCGAACCTGACAAGTGCAGCAAATCTATAAACGGCATGCACAAATTTGCTGTATGGCAATGTTATAAAAAAACCGCTGACAAAACCAAGATGTATCACCAATAAAACACCCATCGCTGTAGTATCTCGCAAAAGCAGCAAGAGTAGCCCGCTTAAGGTCGTGAGGAACAAGAGGCTGGTAAATGCAGTATCCATCCCCAAAAGCCCTTCTGCTTGAGGGCGCTTGTCCCGTTTCATTTTCAGCCACAGCATGCCACTGGTCCCGATCAATATGGCTAGCCCGCCCAATGTGCCGGTGAGAACCGGAATACTGGTAAAACCGTAGGGCGCGGGCAAATGCAGAAAATGATCATAGACCAAAGCAACCGTGGTCGACACCAGGCACAATAGAAATCCGTAAAAAATGGCCTGATGAAACCAGCGGCGCTTATGGTTAAACGTGTCATCTTCGTAATTGCATCCATCGCCGGAACCGCCAAGGTAGCGGAGCGCCAAGACATCCCAGACGGCGCGCAACACGTTCTGGGGCTGCGCGAGTTGCCGCATGTCCCAACCGGTGCCCTCCGCGAAGCGAAATACGCCAACCAGAAGCGCGACGATCGAACAGATTGCTATGACAATTGGAACCCCCAGCATAACGCCGTAGGGGATAACCTGATAAAACGAACTACTGCCAGAGTGGGCTGTGAACAGTGAGGTATTCCCTTGTGTAAACAGGGCGAAAAGAAGAACTATCATCACGCTGAAGGCACTGATATAGGAGATTGCGCGGCCGTTATTCCGATACATTTTAGCCAATGGTGCAGGCCATGCGTATTTTTGATAAGTCTCCGCCCGCAGTTCTGCCATGACCTTTGGATTGTTAATGTCAAATTCTTGTGGCGGTGCGTACTGGCAGGCGTGAAAGCAGCCTGTGCAGTTATGGCACAGATTGGCAAGATACTCCAGGTCGCCCCGAGAAAAGGACCGACGCATTTCCATGGCAGGAAAGACGGCACAAAAAGCGCCGCAATAACGGCAGGCATTGCAGACTTCCATGATGCGTCGTGATTCTTTGATGAGGGCAGATTCTTCCTCCAGGAAGTCTTCAACTTTGATATTTAGATTTTGAGAATTATTAAGCAACATAAGCGGCGGCCTCCTGCCCGGCGATACGTCCAAAAACAGTTCCAATCGTCATGCCCGTGCCGGCCATATATCCTTTACCAAGAATATTTCCAGCCATGATTTCACCGGTCGCATAGATATTTTGGGCTGGTTTGTCGTCTTGCATGATCACCCGGGCTTTGTCGTCAACCTTTACTGCCAGGTAGGTAAAGGTAATGCCGGGTCTTAATGGGTAGGCAAAATATGGTGGCGAATCAAGGCGTCTTGCCCAGTGGGTTTTGGGCGGTGTCAGGTTTTGGGTAAAGCAGTCGTCGAGCTTTTCCGTGTTGAAGTTTCCAGGTTTGACGGCTTGATTGTATTGGTTTACGGTCTGTTCCAGCTTTTCAGGGACAAGTCCCAACTGCTGGGCCAGATCGTTAATCGTATCAGCCTGGATGGGGCGAAACAGGGATGGCATGAACAGATTGATCGCCTTGGAATCAATGATGGAGTAAGCGATCTGATCTGGCTGTCCGGCAACCAGCCGGCCCCAGATGGCATACCGTTTTGGCCAAAAGTCCTCGCCTTCATCGTAAAAACGTTCAGCGTTTTTATTGACGACGATTCCGAAAGAAACACAGTCTAGCCGAGTGACGATCCCGGCATCAAATTGTGGTGCGCGGGCATCAATGGCAACCGCATGACACTGTTGCGGGTCCCCAATCGCCTGGGCTCCATTTTTGATAAGCTCCTTTAGCATGCGTCCTTTATTGTAGGGTGTTCCGCGAATGATAAAATTGTTCGCAGCTTCACCCCAGGCTTCTTTCAGCCAGTCTAGGTCAGCCTGAAATCCTCCGGAAGCCATAATGACGCTTTTTGCTTTGACTTCCATGGTAAAGGCACGGCTTCTGACTATTGCAGAGGTGAAATGTCCATCGGTTATTTTCATTTCCAGGACTTCTGAGTCGTAAACAACGTTGACCCCTAGCGCTTCTGCAGTATTGTAGAAAGCATTAACGAGGGCTCGACCACCACCGACAAAAAATGGGTTGGAATGTGCCAGCCCCAATGTCCCTTTAATATGTTGAAAGCGGACTCCCCTTTTATGCATCCAGTGCGGTGCCTCAACAGACTCCTGAATCATTAAACGAGCCAGCTTTTCATCAGTTTTCCCATCGGTTACCTTGAGCAACTCTTGCAGGTAGGTTTCCTGTGGGTAGGAGCCTTTCAGGAACGCGGTCGGTTGGTCATGCGAACAGCGGAGGTTTCGCGTATGCCTGCTGTTCCCTCCGCGAAACGCTTTTGGGGCATGTTCCAGCATGAGTACCCGCGCTCCTGCTTCACGTGCGGTTATGGCCGCGCATAATGCCGCGTTGCCACCGCCAACGACCAATATGTCGTAAGGTTGTGTGATGTCTTCCATTGTGTCCTCTCCGTTAAGCTGAAATGAATGAGTATTTAATTCATCGAATGATTACACAGACTGTGCCAGCTTATAGGTGTGGCGGAATGATCTGAAAATTCTATTTAATAACGGTGTGTTATGTATTGATTGTGAATATTTTTTGATTGATTATTGAAGTTATGTTTAATAAATAAGACAAAATGTCTTTTTAATTTATTTATTTGTCTTGTTGAGAGACATTTGACTTCATCAATGAAAAGTTTGGCTGAATAAAGCTAATACCCTGAATATATACAATGATATCCAGAGTGGTGGTTGGCTCCATATGTGTTTCGAGGCATATACTGTGTGAAGAAGGATATCGGAGGCTAACAGTTTAGGTCTGACCCAAAACACCCCCAGTCCGCTATCGGATTGAGGGTGTTTTGGGTTTGTCAAAAGTCAAAAAAGATGTTGGTTTGAGATGTTTAGCCTGAGAGATTTAATGGACACTTGTTGCAATCGGCTAATCAACGGTTTCGGTCAGACCATTCAGCGCAACGACGAACGGCAGGTAATGCGTCCTGACAAAGCCCCCTTAATCGATCTGTGGTAAGACCTTGTCATAAGATTGAGAATCCCAATATTCCAACAGGAATTTCGATATTTAATACATTTTCGAAAAATAGTGCAAATAGTGCTACCAGGATAATTGATATTGCCACCTTGCGCGGCCATTTTCGCATTCCCTCAACTGTGACGAAGACAGTCAAAACAGATATGGTTCCCCCGAGGAGGTAACCACTCCAGTCAATGAGTGCCGTCAATGCAACGATACTCATGCTGACGATTAAGCCAAGCAGTAGCCCGTCGTGCCTGTCTGCCTGTTGATGCTTGCGTAGGCGCCACCCTGCCCCGATCGTCCAGAGGGCTGACAAAAAGGTGAAAGCACATGCCGCCACATAGGGAAAAGTTCTGGCATTCGGTATGGTTCCGCTTCCTGAAGCGACCTGATCCGGGATGATTTTGAAAATCAACCCAATGCCAATCACGGTAAAGAGGAGTGCAGCAATAATTTCGGAAGGTCCTTTGTATTTCATGATCGCATCCCCTTATTTTTTCGCGGAGGCGAGCAGCATGTTCACCAGGCCGCTTCCTTCGCTTAGAGTCTTCTCCAGGTCCTCGCCATAAAGGTTCATTGGCTGCATGTTCAGCTTCTTGATGACATTTATATATTCAGAAGCCTGGGTTGCTTTCAGCATTGCTGCTATGAGCTTCTCGGAGATCTGTTTTGGCAGCCCTTTGGGGGCAACGATTATGTAGGGTTCCCCTTTGATGGCAAGCCCTTTATAGCCAGCCTCTTCAATTGTCGGGGTCCCTGGCAAGGAACTTTTGGCGCCAAAGTCAAGTAGGGCTCTTGCGGAACCAGAGTTTATGTGGGAGACATGGCTGCCGGATGAGGCATATCCTGCGACCTGACCGCCTAGTACAAGCTTCATTGCCTCGCTTCCCCCCTTGGCTGGGACGCCATGCCAGTCGATTCCTTCAAGCTTGCCGATATGTTGCATTAATAGATACTGAGTTCCCGTTACGGCAGTCGCTGTCCACGATACTTGTCCGGGGGTCGCCTTGGCATAAGCGATAAATTCTTGCCAGGTTTTCCATGGTGCATCGGCCTTTACGGTAAAGGCGGAAGGGGGGCCGGCATACGCAAATAAGTGAGTCAGGTCATCTGCCGGTGAGTAGGATAATTCGAGCTCGTGTGGCGCAGTTGTGATAGTCGTTGATTTTATCAGCCCTAAAGTGTAGCCGTCGGGCTTTGCATGGGCAACGTGTCCGCCGGCAATCGTCGCTCCGGCTCCTGACTTCTCTATCAGGACAACGGGGGTGTCAAGTATGGTCTCGAGAGCACGGGCCATAGCCTGTAGGGATGTATGTGCTGACCCGCCAGCTTTATAACCAAAGTAAATTTTTATTGGCTTTGACGGGTAATTATCAGCACGGGCCAAAGCTCCACCGCCTGTTAAAAAAACTAGAAGGCTAACCCAAAACACGCAATTTCGCACGATTCTCTGTCTGAACATTGTTTCTCTCCTTTTTATAAGTGAAGGTCAATAAATCCCTCCCCGCCCAGAGAGTGGATCAAGTCTATTGGGTTGGAGGTTACATGTTGCTTTTTTGAGGGTGGATTAACGCCAATTTTGCTTGCCTGTTTTTCATGAAAGCTCTGATCGGACCGTATAAAATGATGAAAATCATGATGAACCAGAGAAAAACAGCGATGCCGGTAGAGAAGAAAACCGAAAGATTATTTCCAGAGATCATGAGGCTTTGCCGAAATGAACTTTCGAGAATTGGCGTAAGGATAAAAGCGATCAGGGTTGGTCCTACCGGAAGGGCAAAGTAGCGCATCACGATGGCGAGTACCCCCGCAAACGCCATGCAATAGACATCGAGCATGCTATTGCGGATGGCGTAGGACCCAGTAAAGCACAGCAGGAAAATACCGGAAAAAAGTAGACCCCGATTGATTTTGTAAATGCCTTTGGAGGCATATTTAATAATCGACAATGCCACTGGATATAGCAGCAGTCCACCAATGATCAAACCTATGAAGATTGCATAGACAACTGCTCCATGCTCGATAAATATTTTGGGTCCCGGTACTATGCCGTAAATCAATAGTGCTCCAAACAGTACGGCCGTTGTTGAACTCCCTGGAATCCCAAGTGTTATTAGCGGAATTAGGGCTGGGCCGCAGGTGCCATTATTTCCGGTTTCCGCCGCCAGAACCCCTTCAATGCTTCCCTTGCCAAATAGTTCAGGATGTTTTGAGGCTTTTTTTGCCAGTCCATAGCAGGTAAATGCTGCGGCCGTGGACCCGAGCCCTGGTAATGCGCCAATGCCGCTGCCAATAATGGCGCTCCGCACGATTGTTTTCCAGTAGGGGAAAACCTCGCGTAGCGTCAACCGTTCTCCTTGCACCTCGATCTCTTTATTGGTCTTTTTGGGCCCTTTGCCCTGTTTGTTCTCGCGCAGAGATTCGATAATGACGGAGATAACCTCGGGCATGGCAAAAAGGCCCACCAAAAACGGAATCAGTGAAATGCCATCACTAAGCTCGAAGTTTCCAAAAACAAACCTGGTGCTTCCTTCTATCGGGTCGATTCCGATCAGTGCCACCATCCCGCCAATGGCTGCCGCAAGAAACCCCTTAATCTTTTCGTGACCCAGGGTGGTGATAATAACGGCCAGCGCCAACATAATCATCGGTACCATCTCGACCGGTCCAATTTTTAGTGCATAGTGGGCCACAAACGGTGCCGCAGTGATCAGGATTATGGTGCCGATGAGGTCTCCGGATATAGACGCATACAGCGCCGCATCCAGGGCCTGTCGTGCTCGGCCCGATTTGGCCAGGGGGAATCCGTCGTAAATTGTTGCCGCTGCTTCGGGCGTTCCTGGGGCTGCGAGCAGAATTGCGCTAAGCGAACCGCCATA
Source organism: Geopsychrobacteraceae bacterium (assembly GCA_963668145.2). Lineage (GTDB taxonomy): Bacteria > Desulfobacterota > Desulfuromonadia > Desulfuromonadales > Geopsychrobacteraceae > Seleniibacterium. Next base: position 60,078 of record CAXXJU010000010.1, on the reverse strand, counting down.
CACGCCGCCCTTATAGACTCCGAGTAAAAATGACAAGGCCGTCACTGGTGGCAGACCAAACGTAAAGGGGGCAGCAAGTGCAATTGCCATGGAGGGGGAAAGTCCTGGCAGGGCGCCAATTATGCACCCCATGTAAAGTCCCAGGACAATGGCAAGCATATTTTGCCAATGCATAATCATCAAGAATCCGTCGGTAATACTCTCAAGCATAGGCTCTCCTTTGGGTCTCCGCATTAAGCGGAAATGCAATGAAATAAAATTTGATGGAATTGCTGTTTAGCTGAGCAGGCGCAATTCATCATGGTTTAATTAGATTTTCATAACACGATTTTACTTTATCGATAGGGACGTTTCTACACATATTGTGCCAATTGTGTGGGAGCTAACTTTTTGCTTATTTGTCCTTTTAAAACAGCATTATTTAAATTTTTGAAGGGTGTTTTGTTGAATGGCCAATTGAATGAATTGCTTTACACATAGAACAATATGTTTTATACGTTGAACAATTCAAAGGAAGTATTTTTCCGGCAAGGAGAGCCTGCATGAGTATCGCACCGTTCAGAATTGGCGTTTTTACTTCGAACAGTTCGATGATTGAGCATATAAAACGCCATGCTACTTATGACGATGAAGTTGATATTGTGATTGCCACCCAAGGACTTGAAGATGCGATCCCTGTTGCCAAGACCATGGAGAAGGACGGGGTTGAAATTATTCTTGGTCGTCGGGGGACCGCTCACATCCTTAGGGAAAGTCTGCAAATTCCGGTTCTGGCGTTTCCTCAATCAGACATGAACCTGATTCTTCGGCTAAAGGAAGCGTCAATGCTCGGAAAGAAAATCGTTTTCCCGATTTTTAGAAGCAAGCTTGACCACTTGGACTCGCTTTGCGAGTTATTGAACATAAATGCCATGCAAAAAATTTATACCGGACTTGAAAGTCTTGAAGAGGTCATTGCCAATTCGCAAAAACAAGGATTCGAGGTCGTTGTCGGTGGGCCACATTCTGTAGAAATAGCTAAGGCTCATGGTTTGAAAACAACAGAAATTCAAAGTTCTCCAGAGACCATTGTCACAACCATAGAAGATGCCAAATCAGTTGTGCATTCCCAACGGTTAGAGCATGAAAAATACTTGGAGTATAAGACCATATTAAATTCAACAATGGAGGGGATCATCTCTGTCGACAAGGGCGGGGAAGTCTCCATGATCAATGCCGCAGCATTAGACCTGCTGGAGATCAGCGAATCCGATGCGCTTGGCATCAAAATCTCCAAGATCATCAATTCTCCACAGCTTTTACGTGCGATGAACGAGAAGCGAAAAATAAAAGACAATATTGAAGAGATTGGTGGCAAACATCTCGTTTTCAGCCATACGCCCGTTTTGATAGGCAGTGCAGTGGTTGGTGGCGTGTCAACCTTTACTGATACCAGCAACCTGATCAAAACCGAAAGTAAAGTCAGGAAAAAACTCTCGAAAGGGTTCACGGCCAACTATGGTATTGACGATCTTATTCACTGCAGTAAAGAAATGAGAGAAGTCATTAACCGGGTTCGATTGGTTGCGCGAGCTGATTCAGCCATTCTGATAAATGGCGAAACGGGAACTGGCAAAGAGATTGTTGCCCATAGTATTCATGCTCTTAGTAAACGCAATAGGCAGCCGTTTGTATCGATCAATTGTGCTGCTATCCCGGAACATTTACTGGAGAGTGAATTGTTTGGCTACGATGAAGGAGCCTTTACGGGGTCTCGGAAAGGCGGAAAACCGGGGTTATTTGAGCTTGCTCATAATGGCAGTATTTTCCTGGATGAAATTTCAGCTGCAGCGGATACAGTTCAGACCAGGCTGTTAAGAGTTTTGCAAGAACGTGAAGTTATGCGTATTGGTTCCGATCAGGTTATTCCAATCGACGTTCGTGTGATTGCCGCGGCCAACAAAGATATGGCAAGTGCTACATTTAACGGTTCATTCCGTGAAGACCTTTATTTCAGGATCAGCGCGCTGAGCATTAAATTGCCACCGCTACGTGAGCGATCTATGGATATTCCCCTGTTACTGAAGCATTTCATGCAAGCTTCCGAGGCAAAATATAAACTGTCACCATTAACTATTCCAGGCAGCTACCTGAACCTGCTGATCAATCACCCATGGCCTGGGAATATCAGGCAGCTGAAAAATTTCTCAGATAGATTGGTATTGCTTAGTGATGCAAGATTCAACCCGGCTCTTTTCGACGAGCTTTTTGAAGAATTGGAGGAGTATTACCAAAAATCCAGACCAGTCATTAGGCCAAGGAATATCGAGGCCGGTACCGCTGACGACTTTAAAGAGAAAATTATCAACCAGCGTAACAGGACAGAAGCCGATATCATCATGGCGGCATTGGAAGAATCTCGCTACAACCGGAATGAAACCGCAAAGATTCTCGGCATCAGTCGAGGGACGTTATGGCGAAAAATGAAAAACCTCGGGCTTTTGGAGAAGGAGAGCCCTCAGGATTAAAGGAATTTCCAATTGGCCGACCCCGGTGCGTTATGCCGCTGGCGAGGGCACTGGTGGGATTTCTGGTTTTCATCCGAGTCGCCCCCCCCCACGTCCGCCTTGACCGTGATGGCCATGGCTGATGTATTGCGAATGGCGGTCGTTGCTGCGGCCAGGCTGTCGGTTGTTGTCATGACCCAACTCTCAACTTACGGGTATTATATGGCGACGGAGACCCTGGTCGGCTCAAGAACGGCAAGCAAGCTGGTCGGGTCGATTTCCACCAAGAATCCCCGTTTGCCCCCATTGATAAAGATGTGATCCAATGAGGCGATTGATTCCTCCATGTAGACCGGCATTTTCTGTTTGGTGCCGAAGGGGGAAATCCCCCCGGTCTGGTAGCCGGTCAACCGGTCGGCTTTGGCCGGTGGGCAAGGGGTGACCTGTTTAACCCCCAACTGACGGGCCAGGTGTTTTAGGGAGACTTCGCAATCACCATGCATCAGGACGATCAGCGGCTGCTGCTGCTCATCTTCCATGATCAGAGTTTTGATCACTTTATGTTCGTCGACCCCAAGTTCCCTGGCCGAAGTTTTGGTTCCGCCGCGGTCTTCATATTTATAAAAACGTGGAACAAATTTGACTTTAAACTGCTTCAATAATCGGATGGCCGGTGTTCCCGGTACTTTCTCTTTTGCCATAACTCTTACGCCTGTCAGTTGATGATCCAGGACAGGGGAATGAAAAGAATGCTGATTGCCGTCAGCACAACACAGAGGTAGGCAATCCCCTTGAATAATGGATCAGTCTTGCGGAAATTGCGCACTCTGATGGGCATAAACCAGCCCAATGCTGCACCGGCCACCGCACCGCCGAGGTGGGCGGCGTTATCCGCACCGATAATAAAACCGAACACGAACGCCATGACCGCCCATTGGAACATGAAGTTTCTGCGTTGCAGACCGAGTTGGCCGCCGATGCGATGATAGTAGCTGACCGAAAAGCCGATCATGCCAAACAATGATCCTGAGGCGCCGACCACCGGGACCATGGGGTGCCAGACCAGTCCGGCGAGGGTTGCGGCAATTGCGGTGACCGTATAAAGAGTCATGAAACGCTGCCAGCCCAGTTCCATCTCCAGCAGCGGGCCGATCTGATACAGAACTACCATGTTGAAGCCGATGTGGATCAGCCCCCCATGAGTGTAAGCATAGGTGATGCAGCGCCACCATTCGCCGTGTTGGAGAACCAGCGGCCAGAATTGTCCACCCCAGTGAATAAGCAGCTCGGTCGGTGGGTTCATGATCGCGCGCATGCCGAGGCCGAGAATAGTCCCGTGCAGAACCATCAATGTAAAAAGGATAAGGTTGACGTAAATCAGGATTTGGACCAGGGAGCTGCCGCGCAACGAGTTGAAGCGGAAGATCTGTCCGGTTTGGCGGTAGGCGTTCAAAAGGCGACTCCTTTTATGGTATCAGTATTCTCTACTTTTTCCCGGGCCGATAGCACGCTGCTTAAAAAAGGTTCTTCAGCCAGCCCAAAGCGACAAAGGTCCCAATCGACGAGCCGATAGATGAAAACAGGAAGACCAGCAGCACCCTGGCCAATCGGTTCTGCCACCAGCCTTTAAAGGTTACCAGATCTTCGCCAATATGTTCCATGTCGCGGACCGTTGGGGCGGCAACGAGAGATTGCACAAACCCGGTCACAAATCCAGCCCCGATTGTCGGGTTGAGGGATGTTATCGGGGCGGCAATAAAGGCGGTGACAATGGTTGCCGGATGGCCGAAAGCCAATAAAGTGCCGAGCGCGGACAAGAGACCGTTGGCCAGGATCCAGGCGGTTGCGGCATTGGCCAGTTGATCACGGTTGCCGAAAAAAAAACCACCGATGAACAGGGCGACCACCAGCGCAGGGATCAACCAGGGAATCATTTTGGAAAGCCTGGTCTTGGGTGGAATCGTCGTGATTTCGGCAATGGTATGCGGATCGATTTCTGGGCCCTGTAACAGGCGGCTGATACCCGGCAGGTGGGCGGCTCCAACTACGGCAAGAATTTTTTCACCCGGAGCGTTTCTGATGTGATAAGCCATGTGCACATCCCGCTCATCGACCAGGATCTGCTTAACGGAAGGCAGCAGGCTGCCCATTTCATCCAACATGCTCGACAGGGTATCGGTCTCTCTGAGCTTGCTCAGCTCCTCTTCGCTCAATTCCTGTTTTTCGAAAAGGCTGCCGAATAATGATGCGAGGACCTTCATTTTATTCCACAATCCGGTTTTGCGCCAGACCCGCAGCAGAGTGGTGCGGATATTACGGTCGACAAGCTCGACTTCCATCCCTCTCTCCTCGGCGGTCCGTGCTGCTGCAGCCAGTTCAGCTCCAGGTTTGACACCGGTTTGCAGCCCCATTCTCTTTTGGTAGGATGACAAGGCGAGATTGGCCAGGAGGAAAGGGACCTGCTTTTTTTTGATGACCTCTTTGAGGTTCAGTGATTCCCAGCCCTGTTTGTTGATCAAAGACTGATAGCGCTGGTGGTCGAGTTCGACACAGACCGTATCGGGGACGATCTCATCAATGGTTCGGACCACAGTATCAACCGATTCCTGGGAAATGTGGGCCGTTCCGACCAAAATAACTTCTTTATCGTCAACCAGCAGGCGGGTGTAATCGCCTGATTCTGTTATATCTGTCAAAGTGTTCCTCCACGGGATTAACTGGTTTTTATCCGGAAACGGCTTTTTTCCGCTGTATCCGCGTCAATCTGCAGGCTTACTTGTGCGGCGTAACGGTGTAGGCCTCCGCGCAAGCCCTTGATGTCCTTGCCACAACGGAAAACTGCTCGTTTCCAATCTGAAAACTTAATTCTTGCCATCCAGTGTTTCCGGATGGCAACTAACGAGTGTCTGAAAAGCCCATTCGGCGACTTTTTCAGACGCGAACGGGGAGAGTGCTATTTTCAGAATTCACTCAATCAACAGGTTAGAAACCTGCCATTGCTTTTGCTGGTCTGTTCATGGGTTCGGCAAGCTGTTTAAGCAGGGTCGGCTATCCTTTGCATGCGCCGAAACTTTGGTGCTGGAATCGGTCTTCCAGGCAGGGGCAAGTTCCGCCCGCCAGCGCGAAAGTCTACCATAGTGATTGACCGAAAGGAAAAACAAAAGGGCTCAGCCTGACCGGCTGAACCCTAAATTTTGTTCGGGAGACTCTCCACCGCTACCGTGGGTCATTGGACTCACATCGAGTGCCAATGAGGTGGGGTCGTCTGTAAGTCCTTCAGGCGTCCCACTCAGGGTGGGCAGGCACACCGGACTTCTAAGTTGACCCCGGATATTATGATATTCCGAGTGGACGTTCTGACCTCACCTGCAGGGCAGAGAGCCTTTAGGCGCAGTATAATCACATCTTCGGCAGAAGGTCAGTAAAAAAAATATTAAAGCGCGTGAGGTGTAAAAAGTCGCCGGGAAGTGGTATAATTTCAGGCGTTATGCATTTGAACTCTGTGGATTTTCGGACTGCCCGGCCGGAGTCCACATGCGAATTGTCCGAGTTGCCGGGTTCTATTTTTCGTCAAGGAGTAGACTAATGCCGAATCGTTATGAAGTTTACAAGTGTGAGGCCTGTGGAAACATTGTCGAAGTCACCCACGGTGCCGCTGCCCCGCTGGTCTGCTGTGGTAAAAATATGGTTCTGATGTCGGAAAATACCGTTGATGCCGCAACAGAAAAACATGTGCCAGTGATTACCATGGGGAATGGTTCAATTAGCGTTAAGGTTGGCGAAGTCGCCCACCCCATGGAAGAATCCCATTACATCGAATGGATCGAACTGCTTGCTGACGGGAAACTGTATCGCCAGTATCTCAAACCTGGGGATGCCCCTGAAGCGACTTTCAATCTCCAGGCGCAATCCGTGAAAGCTCGTGAGTACTGTAACCTTCACGGGCACTGGGCTGCTGAAAAGTGAGCTCATAGAGATTTTTCTATGAATAAGAACCACTGATTTCGGCCCCTGAGCGCTATGCTCTGGGGTTCGGCTGTGCTCGGTAAAATCAGGATTTCAAAAAAAGCTGTCGAATTTCGGCGGCTTTTTTTGTCAACCAAAGCAAAGGTTCTGCGTTAAATTATAATGAACAGGCAAAAATAATCGCGGGAAGCAGGCTTTTTTTGAAATTTCATTGACAGGCGAGAGCATACCAAAGCGATGGAACACTTCCTTAGCTCGATTGAGCGTCAGGCCTTTCGCATGGCCCTGTTCTCCTGTCATGACCGGGATGATGCCCTTGATCTGGTCCAGGACGCCATGTGTAAATTTGTGGCAAAGTATTCGAGCAAACCCGAGGAGGAATGGAAGGCTTTGTTTTATCGGGTGTTGCAGAATAAAATAAGAGATTTCCATAGGCGTAATGCCGTTCGCATGCGCTGGCGGAATTGGCTGGACCGAAACGACGAGGATGATGACAATGCGCTGGAGCAGCTGCCTGACCCCGGCAAGCGAACTCCGGAAAGTGAAGCATTGCAGAATCAGGCTTTCGCCCGGCTGGAGCAGGAATTGAAACAGATATCTATCAAACAACGTCAGGTTTTCCTCCTTCGGGCATGGGAAGGATTGAGTGTTCGTGATACGGCAATTGCCATGAACTGTTCAGAGGGGAGTGTGAAAACCCATTATTCGCGTGCGGTTGGGCAATTGAAGAAGCGACTGGGAGATGTTTGGCCATGATGGATGAGCGAGATGAAATTTTTGTCAAGAAAGTGCGCGGGGTTCTTGATCGTTCCATTGAACACCTGGGGGATCCTGTTGACGCTAAGCTGAGACGGCTTAAATATCATGCGTTGCAGGCTGACTCTGCTAAGGGCCGATATCGCCTGCTGTGGGGGGGCGGTTCTTTTCTGGTCGTTCTGTTGGCGCTTGTTGTCTTGAATATCCCGCAACAACGCTCCGTACCTGCTGGGGCCGACCTGGTGACGTTGGAGATTCTTTCCAGTGATGAGCCCCTCGACTTTTATCAGCGGGATATAGAATTTTATGAATGGCTTTCGGAGGTGATGGACCATGACTTGGATATATCCGCTCCGCGTACTGACTTTAATTCAGGCTCTAATGCTGGTGCCGGTCTTTCCCTGTTGCGCCAGGGAAAAGGAGGCAATCATAGCACCGAGCAGCGAGCTGATCGAATTTCTGGGAGAATTCACGGATGATGATGTCGGTTGGGTCGATCCTTTTAAACTGCTGGCCCTGGATAAGGAAAGCCCTGAGCAGATGATGGATAAGGGAGATACTGATGCTGAGCAATAGATCTGTGCTACGGTTTACGATCATCGCCATAGGGATAGTCGCGATGGCTTTGTCCAGCGTCGCCACTGTGTTTGCGGTTGAATTTTCCGAGCTGACTCAAGAACAGCAGCAGATCCTGCAGTCTTATGCCGGCAGGTGGAATTCTCTTGCTGATAAAAAACAGCAACAACTGCTTAAAGGGGCTGATACCTGGCAGGCCATGACTCCACAACAGCGGGCGCTGGCCGCGCAGCGGTTGCAGGCTTGGCAGGCGCTCACCCCGCAGCAACAAGCCCGGGTGCGCAGTCGGTTTGAAAGTTTTCAAAAGCTGGACCCAGCTGAGAAGCAGAAGCTACGTGGGGTTCATGCAAAATTCCAAAATCTACCTGTGGAGGTTCAGAAGCAATTGGAAAATCGCTGGGGAGCTTTGACTCCGGCCCAAAAGGAACAGTATCGCGATCAACTTGACAGACCAGGCTCTTCCGGAGCTGGGCAACAGGGACACTCTGCCGCCGGTGGGAGCTCTGGAAGCGGTGGGCACGGATCGGATGCGGGCGGTTCCGGAGGAGGCGGCTCTGGCGGTGGTTCCGGAGGTGGTGGACGCTGAAAAGGGGCTGAACTCTTTTTTTTGGGGGGACAGCCGCCGAACTAGCGGTTGGCAGTCGGTGAGAAATAGCCGTTCGCAACGTCCATGGATGAGCGGGGGCAGGTTGACAAAACAGGGAATGGCCTTTCTTGCAAGGTCATTCCCTGTTTGCGCGGTGGGGTCTAAAAAAGGGCCTGCAGGTATTTTGCGGTCACGGTCTGTTTTTGCACGGCCAACTGCTGAGGATCGACTTCCACGAATTTTTCATCCGGGGTGACTTTGAACAGCGGCTGTCCTTTGGAAACAATCGTCCCGTCGCCGCCTTCAATAATGATCCGGTCAATGGTGCCGGAAAACGGCGCCGGAATTTTGTTGAACATTTTCATGACTTCCAGAATAAACAACGGCTGCCCCTTTTCAAAATGATCGCCTTCTTTGACGAATCGTGGCATCCCCGGTGCTTCCTGAGCATAATACATTCCTCCTCCAGGAGCGACAATTTCGTCGGCTTTGGTCGCCGGTGGCGGGACCAGGATTTTTTTCATGGCCGCCTGCAATTCCGGGTCGTTGAGATATTCGGGAATGGTGACATTCAGGTTGTCTTCCACCTTGAAATCGTAAAAGTCGGTATTTTCGGCCACCATAAAGAGCAGTCCAAGTATTTCATTGCCCATCTCATAGCCGACGTGGGCTTGCTGGATACTGCTCCAGGTTGCGCCATCAAAACCGCCTTGGGGATCCTTTTTGTTGAGGATCTCATTCAGTTTGACATACTGTTCCTTGTTGAGACCGAAAGTCTCTCGGAGTTCGGCATAAAAGGCCAGGGCTCCTTCGAGCAGTTCCCGATCATGGGCCCAGATGACCTCGGCGGCCGGAGCTTCTTTTTTCCAGGTCATGTGCAGGTATTCGTAGGTCTCTTCAAGGACCACCAGGGGATTACAAAGCCAGACCACACGGCCTTTGCTGATTCTGAATTTGGTCCTGTTCAAACTCAACCAGCCGGACAACAGGTGCGGATTCCCCAACAGGCTTTCCATGGGGCGAGTCAGCAGGGTGCCTTTGCGGTCAAGGGTTTCCGAGACGGCTTTGGCAACTTCCGGGTCTGCCGCATATTCTTTGGCGTAGGCTCGCTTCATCGCTAAAAATGCGTAAACCACGTCCAGCTTCTGTGCTTCCTCTTTCAGTTTTCCGACCAGGGTCAGATAGGGCACGACAAAACGGGTGGTCGGTTTGGCCATGACATTATTGCCCAGAAACCAGTTGACCAGACCGTAATGGAAGCTCAGGTTGGTGGCCAGGTTGCTGCCACGCAACACTGTCGAACTGAGGACTTTGGCCAGGTGGCGATAGCTGCCTAAGCGGTCATCTCCTTTGGTCAGCAGCAGAGCGATATTGGAGTCGTAGGCCCCGGCGAGATGATAGCGCATGAATTGACCGGTATCCGGGTTGGCGATACAGATCCCCTGATCGTCGCGGATTTCTCCCTGAATCGGTTTTGACCAATAACGGATATAACCGCCGGCACTGGGCGAAAGTGAATCATCGGTTGCGTTGAGGCGCGCTTCTGCGGCGGCCCCGAAACGTGGGATCCGTTGTGGACGGGGCAGTCTGTCCTTATGCAGCGCCAGCAACGCCATGGATTCAACCAGGGATTCGACCATGAAAAAGTCTTTTTCATCATCAGGATTGGTGAATTTGAGACTGTAGACCAACTCGGTGACCCGATGTTCAACCTGAATCCTGGTATTGACCTCCATAAAGTAATGGCGGCTGCCATCGACAATGCATTCAAAGGTAGAGGCCGAATCGAGGCCGACTGCGGTTCCGAAGCGTTCCGATTCCTCTTCCATCCGCTTGAGGACCTGCAGATCTGATTCCAGGGCTTTGGCCTGTTCTTTCTGACGGGCCTTTTTTGCCCGGGCGATCTCCTGGGTCAGGCCTTCCTGGGTTACCGAGATTTCCAGCAGTTTCTGCTCGTGCATCTGCAGGGAACAATCGCGGCCGCCCAGGGCGATACACCACTGGCCGTTGCCAAGCAACTGGATTTCGTTGTGGCGGGTCTGTTCAATGTTGAGTTCGATAAGGATGTTCTTGTTGTCGCCGATGCCGTTGGCCTTGACCTCGTTCAGGATTTCCCGCACCAGGCCGGGCGCGTCGGCCGCGGCGTCCTTGATCTGCTTTTCACTCGGCTCTTTGCTCATCAGCAAGGATGCGCCGAGAATGCGCTGCCCTTTGCCGCCGCCGCCGCCAATCGCCTTAAGCCGGATGCGTGCACCGGGATAATTTCGGAACATTGCGGCACACTCGGTCTCAACCTGGTGGCAGAGTTCTTCAATGGAGAACAGGTCAATCCCTTTGTCATACGATGCAAAAAGGATGGCATCGGCCAGCTCTTCCAGTCGGGTGTCCGGGTTGCTGAACAGTTCCTGGCTGACATCCAGGTCTTCCGCCTGGGCCAGGGCGATGAGTTGTTCCCGGGTCTTATGTTTGTTCAGTAGGGTGAGAGCGGTGACATTGTCGATGCCGGGGGTGACCGAAACATCGACTAGCAGGGCGGTTCTTTTCGCTTCATCTTTTTTTCCGGCTGCGCGCTGGGTCTTGGCACAGGGGCCGATAAACATCAGTCCGGCATCTTCAATAGCGGCGACAAATTCGTCGTCCTCGGCCATGAATCCGTAACCGGCAAAGATGGCATTATAGTCGTTATCTTTGGCGATATCGATGATTTGCTGAATCCGCTCGACCCGCTCTTCCTTGCTGGCTCCGGTATAGTCCGGAACCCGGTGAACCCGGCTGTTGTCGGTAAGTACCCGTAGTTCTGGGGAGAGGGCATTGGGATAAACGATAGAATCCTTTTCCGAGAGCAGGATGCCGTAATGACTGATCCCCATCTCGGCATAGACATCCATGGCTTCTTTGCGGATCGGGCCGCGACAGACGATCAGTGGACTGAGGTCTGTGCACGAAAAAGACCGGACCCATGCTGAGGGGGACTGGCCCAGGCGGCGGTCCTTATGGATGAGCGGGTTGTTGCGATAGTCGTCGGTTGTTTTGGACATCGATTTATCTCCACTTTAAACTGAAAAGTTGTTGGTTCCCGTTCCGTATCCCGCTTGAACAATCAGTGGAATTCCCGCTGCACATCCTGCCAGGCGGACGGTTGGTAGTGGCGCAGGAAGAAATTCAGGTTTTCACCCAAAACCTTGCGCAGGTCCGTCGGCATGACCAGGGAGGAAATCGATCCGAGGGCAAGCCCTTCTTTGGGGTTCATCAACTCTTTTTCGTAGCGCAGGTTCAACGCCGCCTCTTCCTGTTTCAACCATTCGGCGGCTGCTCGTTCTGCATCTTTTTTAGCATCATCGCCATCCATGCCGGCTTTGGTTCGCTCCTGAATGCCCTCTGAAATGCGTTGTTTGATAGCGCCTCGCAGTTTACGCAATTCGGCTTTGTAAACGAATTCCTTGCCGGCCGGTCCCATCACCGCCAGGCGGGTGGTCGGCAGGGCCAGCACCAGATCAGCACCGGTCGGATAATTGTTGTAGGACGCATAAGCGCCACCAAAGGCATTGCGCAGAATCAGCAGGATGCGTGGAGTGCGGACGTCGACAATGGCGTCGAGCATAGAGCGGCCGGCCTGAACGATACCGCGCGCTTCCTGTTCCCGGCCGGGCAGGAATCCGGTGGTATCTTCCATGAAGATCAACGGAATATTGTAGATATTACAGAACCGAACGAAGCGCGCGATCTTGAGCGCAGAGTCGCAGTCGATCTGGCCGGAGGCTACGGCGGAGTTGTTGGCGACAAAACCGACCACATTGCCCCCCAGCCGGCCGAAGGCTGTGATCGCTTCCCGGGCGCGGGTCGGTTGTATTTCGAAATAATCGCCATGATCGCAGATCTGCTGAATGACGATGGAGACATCGAAGGGGGTGTTGAAGCCGGTCGGTGAATTAAACGCTTTTTTCAGCAGGGTGTTGATTTCCCAGGTCTTGCGATCCAGCGGATCGCTGGTTTTCTGGAACGGCGCCATACTGTGGTTGTTGTCGGGGATATAGCTGAGCAGGCGGATCGCCGTGCGCAGGGCTGCGGTTTCATCGGCCACGGTCAAATCGGCCACGCCCGTGGCACCGTGAACCTTCGGTCCGCCGAGTTCTTCAGGCGTGATATCCTCACCCAGCACCGATTTGACCACCCCTGGACCGGTCAGACCAAAAAAAGTATCAGCCGGCTGAATAACAAAACTGCCCTGGCGGGGCAGGTATGAGCCGCCACCGGCATTGAAGCCGAACATGCACATGATGGTCGGGATCACTCCGCTTATTTTACGCAGGGCGGTAAAGGCTTCCGCGTAACCGTCCAGCCCGCCAACTCCTGCAGGGACATACGCGCCAGCAGAGTCGTTCATGCCGATCAGCGGAATACCTTTTTCGCCGGCCATGTACATCAGGCGGGCCAACTTCTGGCCGTTGGTGGCGTCAATGGAGCCAGCGCGGACAGTAAAATCATGCCCGTAGAGGGCCACATCCCGGCCGCCGATATTGAGAATCCCAGTGACCAGGGATGCCCCGTCAAGGTTCTTTCCCCAGTTCTGGAAGAGGATATTCGGTTCGGCCTGGGTGAGAACCTTGATCCTCTCCCAGACGGTCATCCGCTGCTTGAAGTGTTGCTTTTCAATCTGTCCGACAGCAACCGATTTGATCGGGCGCTGAATGAGGTCATAACCTTCCTTCATGACCTCCTCATAACCACCGGTCTGCCCCGCTATTTCTCCGGGGATGGTGAATTCGACTTTCTCGGTGGTGGCAAGAGGGTTCTGCAACGAAGGTTTGATTTTGGTTTTTGGCATATTTCTCGTCCCTTTTAGATGTTCTGGAAAGTGAATTTTGAGCATTTCTCTAGGGATGTAAAACGATGTTTCTTTGCTAACCGCAAACAATCAAGAAATAGGGGTGGTTGTCAAGGGAAAATTTTATTTAGGGTAAAAAAATACAGTTAGGTTGGAAAGTAACAGCCAGCGAGTTTTTTTGTTAATTGGTTGCTTTTTCAGGTGTTCAAAGAGAATGGCGAGAGTGGGGGGATGGGGTTTGAATCTATGGTGTCCGTAATTGGTGAGAAAATAACCTTATTCTGAAGAAGTTTGAGCTTTGCCGGGAATCAAGCTGAGTTTGCTTGGAAATGACAGCTGTCTGAAGGATGATTTGAAGTCATTAAAATAATGTTATGTTGTCGGTTCGAGGCCGAGGATTACCATCATTTATTGGCGTCAACAGATTCGCTGCCTGTCTTGTCAGGATATATTAAGAATGTCACTGTCCCGTTGCCGCCGGAAATGGCTTTATGAATTTTTTCGCCATTCAGGGTCAAGCAAGGCGCTGCTTTGCCAAGCCATCCTGAGAGTTTTTCGAGCCTGGTAAATAAAAAGGCGATTTTTCCTGCTTTAGAAAAGAAACGCTTATTATTGTTTTCGATCACCTAGCCATGGGTTTTGTAGATGGTTTATTTCACAGCTTTAAAACAGCTCGAATAGAAAATAGAGCAGGGGAACGACGGCGACCAGGCATGTCGTCGAAATCAACCAGCAAGTGTTTGCCAGATCAAGATCCAGATCGTAAATGGAAGAGACGACCAGGGCGTTGAAAGCGATGGGCATGGAAGAACAGAGCAGCACGATTTTAAAGGGCAGGCCGTTATCGATGTGATGAAATCCTAACAACCAGGCGGTGGTCGCTCCGATGACCGGCAGGATAAGGTGTTTGATGGTGGCAATGGTCAACCCTTCGGGAAGGTTCTGACTGATACTGGAGAAGCGCATGCCCAGTCCGACCGACATAAGAATCATGAATGTGCCAATGGGGACGAAAAAGCTGTTGAGGGTTTCGTACTGCGGTGGCCGTTGAACTCCGGAAAAATTCAGAACCAGGCCCAACAGAAAGGCGCTAGTGGCGACAATAAAAAACGGGTCCCGGCCAAGATCCATGACGCGGCGCAGGATATTCAGGTTCTCATCGTCGGTTTTAAGATACTTGGTCAGGGGGAAGCCGACACTGTAATAGAGGATTTCTTCAAAAATACGATAAAGGGCAAGCATGGCAAATCCCTGTTCGCCCAGAAAAACATAGCTGATCAGCCCACCAATGGAACCGAGGTTAGAGAAAAAACCGCAACTGAACATGACACTTTTCTGTGGGCCGGTGCGGTTTAATAGCTTGGCTCCTAACAGCCCTAGGCCGCCCCCCGTTAAGAGGAGTACAACGGCGACAAATGGCAGCAGGATAATCCGCAGGTTATTGAAGGAGATAATCCAAAGCACACCCACAAAGGAAATCGGCATGATCCCGAGCATACTGATATATTGAATCACCTTGCGCAGCCGCGGCAGAACCAGCTCAGCCTGTTGGTATCTGGAACGAATCAGCTGCTGCAGCAGGTAACCGCAAATCAGCCCGGAAATAATTAAAACCAGGGAAAAAAGTATTTTTTGCATGAATTAGGTCGATTCAGGGAAATCAGATAACCCGCGGAGGCTGTTTCAGTTATCGTTCAGGAAAAAATATATCTGCTTGCCCTGTCCGGGTGTTTGAAGCCATTCAATTCTGATTCTTTTGGAGCCACGTTGTGTCTCCTTGGCAAAACACAGCTGAATACTATGTCGATACTGCTTGCCAACCACCCATGGGCGGAGAATTTTTCGAATCAGCCCGGTTATCAGGTCCTCGCTGCAAATTCACAGATTTACAGGAAAAAAGTGGATTGGGCAAAGGAAATCAACGTTTTTTTCGTCCCCGCCCGCGGGGCGTAGAGAGCGGCGGCTGCGTCTGGGAACGGTTTCTATGCGTTGGCCGTGCTGTTGTGCCGAGCAACTCTTCGGCGAGATCCTGCCGGCGACAGATGCGCAAGGCTTCAAGAACATCCTTGCGGGCTTCAGGCCTATGGCAGAGAAGCAGCGCTTTCTGCAAGCGTTTTTCTTTGGCGCTGCGGGGGACATGAATCGTTTTGCCGCTGAACGGGTCTTTCCCGGTGTGATAGATGCAAGTAGCCAGGCTGCCGGGTGTCGGGGTGAAGTCCTGCACCTGTTCAACTTTGAGCTGATGGCGTTTGAGATACAGGGCGACCTCAAGCATATCCTCCAGGGTGCAGCCCGGGTGACCGCTGATCAGGTAAGGAACGACAGCTTGTCGCAGCCCGAGTTCATGGCTGCGTTGGCGAAACCGGTCGAGGAATTCGGTGAAGACCTGCGCTCCCGGTTTGCGCATGACCTCGGTCACCTTGTTCACCATCGACTCCGGCGCAACCTTGAGCAGCCCGCCGACATGGTAGCGCATTAAATCATCAAAATATTGCTCCTGAACAGTGAGCAGGTCATAGCGGACGCCGGACGCAATGAAGATGTTTTTGACCTTTTTGTTCTGTCTGACCTGGCGCAACAGAGCGACGGCCTGACTGGCATCGGTGTTGAGGTTTTTGCAGATCTCGGGATACAGGCAACTGAGGCGCTGACATTTCTCCTGCGCCGCGGGGTTGCCGCAGTTTAATCCGTACATGTTGGCGGTGGGGCCGCCGATATCGCTGATCGTTCCGTAAAAATCGGGTTGATCGGTCAGGGCATCAATTTCTTCCAAAATGGATTCTCTGGAGCGGGATTGAATATATTTCCCCTGATGATGGGTAATGGCGCAGAACGCGCAGCCTCCGAAGCAGCCGCGATGACTGGTGATGGAATGACGAATCTGTTCATAGGCAGGGATTCTGTCCCGATATTGCGGGTGAGGGCAGCGCTTGAAGGGCAGCGCGTAGATCCGGTCCAGCGCAGCTGTGGACAGCGGGGCTGCCGGGGTGTTAACAACCACAAAGCGCTGGTCATGTTGCTGTGCCAGCGGCTGGGCAGAAAACGGGTTGCTCTGCTGCATGATGGTTTTGAATGCGGTACCGTAAGAATCCGGGTCATTGGCGACGGTCTCGTAAGAAGGGAGGGCAATCGCATCCCGCGGTGCTTTGTCGCTTAAAAAGGCAGTGCCGCGGATATTCCTCAGTTCTGCGATGGATTCTCCCAGGTTGGCCCGCTCGGCAATCTCTACTAGGGCCGACTCAGCCATGCCATAAACGAGCAAATCGGCTTTGCTGTCAACGAGGACCGAGCGGCGAACTTTGTCATCCCAATAATCGTAATGGGCAAAGCGGCGCAGGCTGGCTTCCAGCCCGCCGATAATGACCGGCAATCCCTTAAAGGCACCCTTAACTGCAGCAGTGTAAGCAATGATGGCCCGATTCGGTCTCCGGCCATGTTGTCCCCCGGGGGTGTAGGCGTCATTGGAGCGGATCTTTTTAGCCGCGGTAAAGTGATTGACCATCGAATCCATGGCTCCGGCGGTGATGGCGGCAAATAGCCGGGGGCGCCCCATGACCTGAAAACTGTGCAGATCTTTCCAATCGGGTTGGGCCAAAACTCCGACCCGGAAACCTTTGTCCTCAAGCACTCTTGCCAGTAACGCGGTGCCGAAAGAGGGGTGATCAACATAGGCATCCCCGGAGATGAACAAAATATCGAGTTCCCGCCAACGGCGTTGCTGCATATCCTGGGCGCTAACCGGGAGAAAATCATTATCGGCTGTTAAGTCTTTCATTAATCCTCAGCTGTTTTGGTTACAAGTTAAGTCGTGTTCCTAATATATCGCATTGAATGGTACAAGATAAATTGAATAAGAGCCTGTCTTACAGATATGGGGTAGGGGCCGTTTGGAATTTTCACTATTCTGGTCAACAAACATTTCAGATTCCCTTTTAAAATAGTCAACAAATTCTTGATGTTAGCACGGTGAAAAATATGACTGAGCCTGTTAGAATTACCCTTGACTATTTTTTTAATAAAGTGTAAATATAACCAAATTTGTTACAAATGCTGGTTTCAGAAAAATCCAAAAGAGGTGCTAAAATGACACTCAAGAGTATTTATCACCTTTATGTTGACGGATTTCGTTCCATGCGAGTCGGCCGAACGCTATGGAAAATAATTCTCCTGAAACTGTTCATTATGTTTGCAATTCTGAAGGTGTTTTTTTTCCCGGATTTTCTCGCGGCAAATTTTAAAACCGATGCTGAACGGGCGGATTATGTCCTTCAGAACCTGACTCAGCCTGCACAGGATAAGTTTTGATGATTTATTCTCGATCATGACTGCCACGCTTGTTGCTATGCCGGTTCGAGTGAATAACCCTGACCATCTGAGGATAGGAGGAAAATCGTGATTGAGCAGATCGATTTAAGCATGGTGAACTGGGCTCGAGCCACGTTCGCTCTCACGGCAATGTACCACTGGATCTTTGTCCCGCTGACTCTTGGACTGTCGTTTCTGTGTGCCTTTTTTGAAACAATTTATGTGCGCACCGGCAATGAACAGTGGAAGAAGCTGACCAGATTCTGGATGACCCTGTTTGGGATCAATTTTGCCATCGGGGTTGCTACCGGGATTATTCTTGAGTTTGAGTTCGGGACCAACTGGTCCAATTATTCCTGGATGGTAGGTGATATTTTCGGTGCTCCTTTGGCCATTGAGGGGATCCTGGCTTTCTTTCTTGAAGCAACTTTCTTCGCGGTTATGTTTTTTGGTTGGAATCGCGTTTCCAAAAAGTTTCATCTTTTTTCAACCTGGATGGTGGCAGTGGGTTCCAACCTGTCGGCGCTGTGGATTCTGGTTGCCAATGGCTGGATGCAGTACCCCATCGGGATGAAATTTAACCCTGATATGGCACGGTTTGAAATGCAGGATCTGTGGGCAGTGATTTCTTCCCCCATTGCGATCAGCCATTTTGTCCATGCCACAAGTTCCGGTTTCCTGTTGTCGTCATTGTTCGTGGTTGGCATTTCCAGCTGGTACCTGTTGAAAAAACGTCACATCCAGTTCGCCAAGCGGTCGATTGCCGTTGCCTGTGTGTTTGGTCTGCTGAGTTCCGTTTTTGTCGCTTTTACCGGAGACGAGCATGCTTTTTTGACGGTGCGGACCCAGCCGATGAAACTGGCCGCCATGGAGGCGTTGTACGACGGTCATGAACCGACTGGACTAACGGCCATCGGGATAGTCAATTCGGATAAAAAGCCGGGTGACGATCAGGATGCTTTTTCTTTTAAGGTCGAAATTCCCGGAATGTTGACCTTGTTGGCCCATCGCAGCTTTGAGGGGTTTGTCCCCGGTATTAACGATCTGGTGTTTGGCAATGCAGAGCATGGCATTACCAGCATCGAAGAAAAAATCAAACGCGGCAAGCTGGCAGTGGCGGGCCTGGCCGATTACAAACAGGCCAAGGCTGCCGATGATCAGGATAAGGCCGGCCAAGCGTTGTCGTTGTTTGATGCCAACCGGGATTTTCTCGGTTATGGGTACCTGAGCTCTGCCGATGAAGCGGTCCCACCGGTGGCCCTGACTTTTTATGCTTTCCGGACCATGGTTGGCCTGGGGACCTTCTTTATTCTGCTGTTTCTGGTCTACCTCTATCTGTTGGAGAAGCGCCAGCTTGAAAACAAAACCTTTGTGCTCAAGCTTGGCTTTATCTCGTTGTTTTTGGCCTGGATCGCCTCTCAGGCGGGATGGATCGTATCAGAAGTTGGCCGTCAACCTTGGGCTATTCAAGATATGTTGCCGGTGACGATCGCCCGTTCGAACCTTGATGCGGGGACCGTGATGACCAGCTTTTTCATGTTCCTGATTCTGTTTACCGCTCTGTTGATCGCTGAGCTCAAGATCATGACCAAACAGATTTCTATCGGACCGGAAGGAGAATAATTATGTTCGGCAGCTTAGACTGGTCAACCTTGCAACAATTCTGGTGGCTTATTGTATCGGTAGTCGGTTCTTTGTTCGTTTTTCTGACCTTTGTTCAGGGCGGACAGACCCTGCTGCTGACGATTCCCGGCAGCGAAGACGAGAAAACCCTGATGGTGAACTCCCTCGGCCGAAAATGGGAATTGACCTTCACGACCCTGGTCCTGTTCGGTGGTGCTTTTTATGCCTCCTTTCCGCTGTTTTACGCAACAAGCTTCGGCGGTGCCTACTGGGTCTGGATCCTGATTCTTTTTACCTTTATCGTTCAGGCGGTCAGCTATGAATACCGCCGTAAGCCCGGCAACTTTCTTGGCCAGAAGACCTATGAAGTTTTTATGTTCATTAACGGATCGGTCGGTGTTCTGCTGATCGGTGCCGCGGTCGGGACTTTTTTCACTGGCTCCAATTTTACCCTGAACGAATTCAACCTGGTGAAATGGACCCATCCTCTGCGGGGACTGGAAGCGGCCTTCAGCCTTTTTAACTTAAGCTTTGGTATCTTCCTGGTTTTCCTGGCCCGTACCCTGGGTGCCCTTTATCTTGCCAACAGTCTGGATCATGAGGGGCTGGTTGCGCGCCTGAAAAAATCATCTTTTAATAACCTGCTCTGCGCCTTGCCGTTTTTGCTTTACGTTCTGGTCAGTCTGCTATTCATGGATGGCTATGCCGTCAATCCGGTGGATGGCACTGTCTCCCTCGAAGCCAATAAATACCTTGGCAACCTGTTGCAGATGCCTTTAAACCTGATTTTGTTGCTGGTCGGACTGGTCCTGGTTGTGCTCGGTGTGGTCGTCAATCGTTTTACCGCCTCGGTCAGAGGGATCTGGCCGGCTGGCTTAGGCACAGTATTGACCTGTCTGGCGATCTTTTTTGTGGCCGGATACAACAACACCTCTTTCTATCCGTCTAAGGCCGATATCGCCAGCAGTCTGACCATTTACAATGCGTCAAGCAGTCATTACACCCTGACGATGATGTCCTATGTCGCTTTGACCGTCCCCTTTGTGCTGGCATATATCGTCTGGGTGTGGCGGCAGATGGACAGCAAAAAACTGACCATCGATGAACTGGCCGCAGACAAAAAAAGTTATTAACAGGAGGTAATTATGTTGATGTTAGCATGGCTTGCGCTTATCGGAGTATCCTATTATGCCGCAGTTAAGTTACTGGGGAGTTGGGATTTGCTTTGAACGATCAGTAAGGCAATCAGTCTGCTGAAATAAAAAGAGGCCTGAAGCATTTGCTTCAGGCCTCTTTTGTCACAGATACTTTTGTTTTTAGCAGCTTCTTCTGGTGGTCGGGGCAATGGAAAAGCCCTGTCCGTAGGGGTTGCTGATATAATCGATTTCATTCCCTTTGGCATAAGGGAGAACACTCGCATCAATGATCAGTTCGATTTCGTTGATCAGGACAATCTGTTCATCTTTTTTCAGCTCATCCAGAGCCAAGCCCAGTTTGGGCCCACCTCAGCCAAAACCTTCAAAAATAACCCGAAGGTGTTTGCCCGGATGATCAGCCAGCAATTCTTTGAATTTGTCTCGCGCTTTGTCGGTCATCGTCAGCATAATCCCGCTCCTTAGTTTTTGGATAGTGACATGTCAATAAGTTCAGGCCTGATTGGTCGATATAAAGATGACGAACGGTCACGCCGCCCACTAAGTATTATCCTCAGGTGAAGCCGCTGCTCGCCGGTGCTTGGCAACTTCCCGCAGGCACCACCGGGCGAGAGACCTTTTTTTCGGCCGGAAGCCCACATTGGGGGCAAAGCGTTTCTGGCTGGCTCAGCCGTTGAATCTTTTCGAAGGTCCGGTTGCAGAGGCGACAATGGTATTCGTAGATCGGCACTGTTTTTACTCCTTGCAAATCCAATATATTCAGAAAAATATATCTTATTCTTTTTAGCAATAGCAAGAAGGAAATTCATTCTAAAAATTAATTTCTCAATTCATGGTGAGATGCACTAAAGTAATGAGAACGATGTTTTATCTTTCCGGGTTAAGGTAACTTTCCCATGCTCCGTTAATGGGAGTGAACGTAACATATGGTCAGGAAAGACCACTCAATTGGTTCAGCAGCCTGTCGGGACACTGACTTGCCCGGATTAGCGAATATGATCGTCTTTTAGCGGGCTTGTTGAAAAACAGCCTGCTGAACCCATAGACGGGCGATCAACATTAATGACGGCCTTGTAGGTCATTCATTTGGCAAGGTGGAGACAGTCGCACATTTCTTCACCTTGCTTGGAAAGGCATGGTTGGACTTTTTTTAATGATCTGTCAGGGCTTCCCGGCTGCCTGCCGGCAGTTGGCTTGAAAACAAAGGAGATGAGATGAGCCAGGTTATTTTGACGCGTAAGGATAATTCTATCGGTTTTATCAGACTGAACCGCCCGGAACAGAAAAATACCTTTACCCCTGAATTTGCCAACCAGCTTGACCAGGCTCTGTGGTCTTTTGAAGAAGATGACCAGGTCCGGGTCATCGTTATTGAGGCTGCTGGTGAGCATTTTTGCACCGGTATTGCCCTGGACCAATTTCGGGATAAGAGTCATCAGCAATATCGGGAGTTTCTGTATGGGATAGACGCCTTCTACCATACCCTGGCCCGGTTGAATAAACCGACCATCGCCGCGGTACAGGGTTATGCTTTGGCGAACGGTGCAGGACTGGCATTTGCCTGCGATCTCACAGTGGCGAGCCGATCCGCTATTTTCGGGACAACGGCAATCAATGTCGGGTTGATTTGCCTCGGACCGGCCGCGCCGATGGCAAAAATTATCGGCCGCAAAAAGACCATGGAGATGGTCTTGACCGGGGATATGATCGATGCGGCTGAAGCTGAAAAACTTGGTCTGGTCAACAAGGTGGTCGCCGACGATCAGTTGGTGGCAGAAACTCTTCGCTTGGCTGAAAAACTGGTGAGTAAAAGTCCAACGGCGCTGCGTATCGGTAAGGAGGGACTAAAACGGT
The DNA here is from genome assembly GCA_963668145.2 of Geopsychrobacteraceae bacterium. Taxonomy (GTDB): domain Bacteria; phylum Desulfobacterota; class Desulfuromonadia; order Desulfuromonadales; family Geopsychrobacteraceae; genus Seleniibacterium. The sequence goes on along the minus strand of CAXXJU010000010.1, from coordinate 37,947 downwards.
TGCAGGATGTTCCTTATCATCAGGGGCTTGACAGTATGGACGATCTGTTCGCAACGCTCTGTGCCACCGAGGATGCCGAAGAAGGAGTGCGGGCATTTTTGGAAAAACGTCCCCCAAATTGGAAAGGGCGCTAAGCTGATTCTTATTTCATTGGCTCTGCCGGTTGCATTTCGGTCAGGTTGGACCAGTATCTTTTGGGCATGAATTGCCGGCGTAATTGAGGGTTGTAGCGATCCGGATTGCTGATATGACGATAGAATGATTTCCACAGGTTGACAACCTCAGCCTCGCTCTCATGGAAGTTGAGGTCCGCTGCAATATCGACCTGTCTTTCCAGGCTCCACTCCGGGCCGGCTCCGAAGAGCGCAACCCGGCGCTTGGTATCAACAATGACCCAGCGCTGATCGCTGAAGCGTCTGGCGAAATGGGCGCCCAGAAACGGTACGACGTTAGCTTGAGGTTCGACCCGTGCCAGAAAACAGTCATCTTGCAGGCGGGAAAAGCGCAACAGCCCTAGCAGGCGGTGTTTTTCCCTTGCCGTCCTGAATGCTGCGCTTTGAAAGCGGTGGACCAGCGGGTCGCTCAGCTGGTCCAGACTGGTTCTGCCTCTTTTCAGTGCCCGGCCGGTGACCTTGATCAGATCCGGTTCAATGCCTTGCCATTCGCTGGAAAATGCGTGGGCCAGCTTATTGGGGAATTGCCTCCCTAATTTTTTCCCAAGACCACTGACCACTTTATCCGCAAAGTCGCAATCTGTGGCGATCTCCTGTTCCTGGCCAAAGAGGCTGGGCAAGGTCGACTCGGCAAGGTTTCTGACCTCACTCCATTGCGGATAGGTTTTCAATGCGTGGCCGAGCAGACAGAGAAAACCGGGCAGGCTGCCATCATAGCTTAAAATCATAACTCACCCGACAGAGCCGTGGTGTCGGCAATAGGGGCTGGTGCGTTGAAATCCAGACTCAGCTGCCGTTCTGCCTGTGGCACGAGGGCGCAACGCAAAGCTTCTTCGGACCTGAACGCCACTGGCATGCTGTGTCCGTCATGGAGGAAATAGCGCGCTCGTTTCATCACGACACCGAGCTTTTTCAGGTCGTCCAGATGCAAGGAGGTCTGGCGCCTGGCGCGGAGGATTTTAGCGCAGGAGCGAACACCAAGCCCCGGTACCCGCAGCAACTCTTCTTTGCTGGCGCGATTGACGTTGATCGGAAAATGCTCAAGGTGGCGAAGGGCCCAGGCCGCCTTCGGGTCAAGCTCCGCATCAAGGTAAAGCTGTTGCGGGGCGAGTATCTCATCAACATCGAACTGGTAATAGCGCAGTAGCCAGTCCGCCTGATACAGTCGGTGTTCCCGTTTTAACGGGGGGCTGTTGCCGGGCACGGGGAGGCGCGTATCGCTGTTGACCGGGATGTACGCCGAATAGTAGACCCGCTGGAGTTGAGGGAGGCGATACAGCTCGCCCACCTGACGCAAGATGGTCCGATCATCCTCGGGGGTTGCGCCGATAATCATCTGCGTGCTCATGCCGATTCCTGGCGGCTTGTTTTTTGCCTTTAGGGGCCGGGGATGATGTTCCAGGTAGCTGCCCTGCGCCTGATGAAAGACCTCCAGAATCTGCCGTTGTTCTTTTTCCGGTGCCAACAGCTGGAGACTTTTTTTGCTCGGCAATTCGATGTTTGCACTAAGTCTGTCGGCGAGCAGGGTTCCGGCATGAACCAACTCGCGGCTACAACCAGGAATGACTTTCAGGTGAATATAACCGTGGAATCGATACTGATGGCGCAATATCTTCAGCGTGCGTAACAATTCGAGCATGGTTGTATCGGGATCTGAAAAAACCGCTGAACTGAGAAATAGCCCTTCAATATAATTGCGTCGATAAAATTCCATGGTCAATTCGGCCAGCTCTTCCGCGGAAAAGCTGACCCTGCGGTGATCATTGGAGCGTCGGTTGGCACAATAGGCACAATCATATCGGCAGGCATTGCTGAGCAGGACTTTCAGCAGGGAAATACAGCGCCCGTCGGCCGCCCAGGAATGGCAGATTCCACTGATATGCGTTGCCCCCGGGCCTTTTCCGCTGCGGGTACTGCCGCAGGATGCGCAGGAGGCATCATATTTGGCGGCACCACTTAAAATAGCCAGTCTTGTCTGCAGGTCTGGGGTCATGACCAGCGCAGGCAAGGGGCGATATGAACGAGACGATTTTGCCAACATGATGCCCCCTTTTTATCGATGCTCCCACCATGGTGGTAGCTTTTATACCGCAGGATAGCGTTTCCGTCCCAGAGTACATGAGTTCCTGGATTGCAGACTGTGCTTCAGTCAACCCATGGTTGTGCCCCTGGCAGGTTTGATCTGAGCGCTATTTTGGCACGCCCTTGTGACAGAAAAAGTCATAATCCTGGCGGTGTTTACAGGGATCTTCTTTTTGATGCGGTTTCGGGGGGACGCATGAACTCAACATAAACAAGGATTATCAGCCCGCTTTTGCCGGGCGGGGAACCCCTTGTTACTGGTCATCAATGATTTGTCAACAAAGGAAAGGGGGGCTCTTTCGAACCCCCCTTTGGGTGATGTGAACAGAACAATGAAGACTATCTCGTTATTGTTCTGGGGTACGCTTGAGTTATTTACCCTCTTTCATTGTAATTGCCAATGCCCAGTTCTCGATCGCTTAGATTGGAGTGACTGTTCATGGCGTGTTCGGTGTAGCTGTCGACTTTCAGGTTGCCAGTGTCCCGGTCGTTAGTTTTTGCACCAACTTTGTGGATACCGACAGCCGGACCATTGTTGACGAATTGTGCTCCGGCGAAGGCGATGGAAGAAAGAGCAAAAATACTCGCAACGGCTAATATTAAAGATTTCGTTTTCATATGTTATCTCCTTTCTGGCCAGGCGTGATCGCCTGGGACGCAGACGAATTGTTTAGGTAACTAAAACAGTAATGTATTCCATGGACAATTAAAACTGTGCTATTTTGCATTCTATATATGCTTTCTAGGAATAGATTGGACTGTTCATGAACCCGTTCGAAGCAATGGAAATATTTACCCGGGTCGTTGCAACGGGAAGTTTTTCTGCGGTAGCGCGAGAAATGAATACTGGGCAGCCAAAAATAAGTAAGCAGATCGCTGCTCTTGAGGACCGGCTGGGCTCACGGCTGTTGAATCGGACCAGCAGGCACCTGACCCTGACTGAAGCAGGACAGAGTTATTACGAGCATTGCCTCAATATCCTGAAGCAGGTGGCTGATGCAGAAGAGGAAGTGCAATCCTTTGCCACAAATCCTCGGGGCAGATTGCGGATCAGTGCTTCCGTTGCTTTCGGGCGATTACATCTTGCTCCCTATCTGTCAGAATTCCTGGAGCGCTATCCGCAGATTCAGCTCGATTTGTCTTTGAGCGATCACTTTGTTGATCTGATCGGGGCGAGGATCGATGTTGCCATTCGTGTTGGAGCTTTGGCGGATTCGACCCTGGTTGCCCGGCGGCTTGGCAATGCACCGCTGGTTATTGTGGGGGCACCCGGCTACTTCAGGCGCTATGGTTATCCCCAGCATCCCCACGAACTCAGAAAACACAATTGCCTGGTTTATACGATCCAGGAAGGGGGGCATATCTGGCGGTTTAAAAAGAACAATCAGGAACTGGCCGTGCATGTCAAAGGCAACTGTCAGTCTGATAACACCGATGGCATTCGTGATGTGATTGTTGCGGGCACCGGGTTGGCGATGGTGCCAAGTTGGATGGTTTTAAAGGAGTTGGAAACCGGCCTGCTGGAAACGGTCCTGAACGATTATCTCCCCTGGTCGACACCGATCAACGCCATCTATCCCGTCAATAAATATGTCCCCCTCAAATTACGTTGTTTCGTTGATTTCCTGAAAGCGAAGTATCTGGAGCAGAATCTGTTTGAAAATTTTTAGTCGACGGCTGTAGATGGACTGTTAGTTGCGGACGGGGCAAAAGCAACAAAAAGGATGGCTCTTCATTGTTTTCACAATGTTGATCGCCGTCTTTTTAAAGCTGGATTGAATCGTGGTCAGGAGGGATGGATTCGCCAACCGACAGGGCTTGAGATCGGTCAACAGATTGCAGCGAATCTGCCGGTCAAAATATCGCGGCTAAGCAACCGTACAAGACAAAGCGGCGCAGCGGCAGAGGCAAGGCCTGTTACAAAAACAATTTATAGGCCGGATCGCTGCTCTCCTCCACAAAGTGGTAGCCGAGCCGGTTGAGAAACTCTTGCAAAGCGGCTTCATGATTGTCCGGTATTTCTAGTCCGATGAGAACCCGGCCGAACTCACCGCCTTGGCTGCGGTAATGAAACAAGGAAATGTTCCAATCTGCACCCATGTCTGCGAGAAAGCGGGACAGAGCCCCCGGTCTCTCCGGAAACCGGAACCGGAACAGCCGTTCCCGGTTGGCTTCTGCGGAACGCCCTCCGATCATGTAGCGAAGGTGCGTTTTGGCCAAATCATTATCGGTCAGATCAATGGTCTGATAGCCTTCTTTATTAAGCCGTTCGATAAATTGTTTTTTTGTTTCATCGGCCCCAACGGAGACCCCCATGAACAGTTGAGCCCGAGTCCGGTCCGCCAGACGGTAGTTGAATTCGGTAATATTCAGGGTATGAAGGATATTGTTGCAAAAATAGCGCAGCGCACCGGGTTGTTCCGGAATAGTGACGGCAAGGAGGGATTCTTTTCCTGCGCCGGTCATAGTACGCTCCGAGACATAACGCAGGCGCTCGAAGTTCATATTGGCGCCGGAGTTAATGGCGACCAGAGTTTGTTCGCTGACGGAGTTGTTTTTGACATACTGTTTCAGCCCGGCGACACCCAATGCTCCTGCGGGTTCAACGATCGAGCGGGTGGCCTGGTAAATTGATTTGATGGCACCACACAGCTCATCGGTACTAACCCTGATGATGTCATCGACATATTTACGGCATAAATCATAGGTCAGTTTGCCGACCTGACGGACCGCAACCCCATCGGCAAATATACCCACCGATTGCAAAGTGATCCGCTTACCAGCGCGGAGTGATTGATACATGGCATCGCTGTCGACAGGTTCGACACCGATGATTCTGGTCTCCGGGGACAGGGCTTTCAGATAGGCGCCGATTCCGGAAATGAGACCGCCGCCGCCGACGGGAACGAAGACGGCGTCCATTTTCTCCGGGCTTTGCCGCAACAATTCATAAGCGATTGTGCCCTGTCCGGCAATGACCTGTTTGTCGTCAAACGGATGGATATAGGTCATCCCGGTTTCGTCCAGTATTTGCGCGCAGCGCTCGGCGGCTTCGGAATAATTGTCACCGTAAAGCACAACTTCTGCACCATAGGATTTGACCGCATCGATTTTGATTTGAGGCGTTGTCGCGGGCATCACGATAAGTGCCTTCAGACCGAGTTTTTGCGCTGAAAAAGCAACGCCTTGGGCGTGGTTGCCGGCAGAAGCGGCAATCACGCCGCGGGCCTGTTCTTCCTTGGATAACTGGGCAATTTTGTTGTAGGCGCCGCGTAGCTTGAAGGAAAACACTGGTTGCAGGTCTTCCCGTTTCAAAAGGATGCGATTCTGCAGTTCGCGGGACAATTCGGTGGCTTCCTCCAATGGGGTTTCCATTGCCGCTTCATAGACCCTTGAGGTAAGGATGTGACGGATCATTTCCTGCATAGCCAGACCATTCCTTTATTCTGCGCGTTCTCGCAACGCTAATTGGTTTCCATTCAGAAACGGCTTTTTTCCGCTGTAGCAGCGTCAATCTGCAGGCTTACTTGTGTGGCGTAACGGTGTACGCCTCCGCGCAAGCTCTTGATGTTCCGTGCCACAACGAGAAACTGCTCGTTGCCAATTTGAGAACTTGACTATTGTTGCCTGTTTATTCCATCCCGACAAACAGCTTGATGTACTGTAAACGTTCGTGATCTTTGGGGGTGGAACTCTTCGCCTGGCTCAGCAGCCCGCGGAAATCACAAAGTCTTTCGTAACCCTGCCGCTGCATCCAGTCGCGCAGTCCTTGTTCGATCACCTTGATCTGCCCGGTTCCATTAATAAACAGGGTGGAGCAGACTTGGACCACTTTCGCACCTGCGAGCAGCGCTTTAATAGCATCTTCACTCTGATGAATTCCGGTGGATGCTGCCAGGTCACAACCGGTTTTGCCGGCCAGAATCGACAGCCAGCGTAGAACCTCACTGATTTCGCTCGGTTTGCTGTAGGGGTTGCCGGGGGCCAGTTTTTTGTTCTCAATATCGATATCGAGTTTATAGAACCGGTTGAACAGGACCAGACCGTCAGCACCTTTCCAGATAATGTCGCCAGGCTCTTTGTCTTTGCCGAGCCAGCCGACGCTGTAAGCCGGAGCTTCTGCACGATCCCGGGTCAGTCGGTCGGCAAAGTTGGCAAAGTTAGTGAAATAGGGACCGACCTTCATGGCGACCGGAATACTGACCTGCTGTTTGACCTGATATAGGATTTTAAGATAGCTGTCGACGATGTCCAGACCCGGTTGTTGCGGGTCGGTCGGCATCAGGCTGGCATTAAGTTCAATGCCATCCGCCCCGGCGGCTTCGAGTTTTTTGGCATACCCGGCCCAGCTTTCCCCGGAAACGCAGTTAAGGCTGGCAATGATCGGCACATTGACCGCATTTTTGGCCTCTTTAAGCAGCTCTAGGTATTGCCGGGGGCCAAGCTCCGCGCCGTATCCCTGCAGGTACTGGTAGGCCTCTCCGTAACCGGAATATTCTTCAGCATGACTGCTGAGCTGGTTGGTTTCCGCGATGATCTGCTCTTCAAAGAGAGACTTCAAAATGATTGCACCGGCACCGGCTTCAGCGCAGTCGCGAATCCCGGAAAGAGAACCCGTTTTGCTACTGCTGGCAACAATAATCGGGGATTTGAGGGGAATTCCCATATAGCTTGTTGAAATATCAATCATGTGATTTCTCCTTATGGCCTTGTTGTCAACTCTGACAATGCTCGAAACGATAAATAAAAACCCGTAACAGGATAGGAATGTTATACTTTGCCCATTATGAAAAAGTTACACGTATTCAGTTTCTGGGATCGATTGCAGGCAGGGCTGCTTAAAGAGATTCTTGCTGGCGAAGGTATTGCGTGCATTTTGCGGAACGATCAGCTGTCCTCAGCGTTAGGCGAGATTCCATTTAACGAATGTTCTCCGGAACTCTGGGTTATCGATGATGAAACTTATCCTCGAGCCAAGCTGTTACTCACCGGTTGGTTAAAAAACGATAATACCGACGGCGAACCCTGGGTCTGCCCGCACTGTGGAGAGCATTGTCTGCCCCATTTCGGTGCCTGCTGGTCTTGTGGAACCGAACGCGAGTAAATACATAGCATAACAATTATTTCTTGACCAGAAATTGCGTCATTCAGGCCGCTTTTTTTGTCTGTCTTCGCTTTCAAAGACCTGTCAGGCGTTTCCGGCCGACTGTTTTTGAGAAGGACACTAGCTCGTTGCCATCCGGAAACTCCGCAGGGCAACGGCTAAGTTTTCAGATTGGAAACGAGCAATTTTTCGTTGTGGCAAGGACATCAAGGGGTTGCGCGGAGGCGTAGTCCTTTACGCCGCACAAGAAAACCCGCAGATTGACACCGCCACAGCGGAAAAGGGCCGTTTCCGGATGAAAACTAGCTCGATCCCTGCTGGTTGGCGGGCAGGAGTCGCGAAGCTTCTTATGCCGCTATTGTTCTTGACCTGATTTGCCATGATTCTCTAACATGCGCGTCTGCAACCTTTTGACAATGGAGATTTCTGTGAAGATGCGTATCATAATCGATTCAATGGTTTGTTGTGGCAGTTCCGAATGCATCAAGGCCTGCCCGGAAAAGGCGATAATCCTGCAACATGGCAAAGCTGTTCTTGATGAAGCAAAATGTGATCTGGACGGCATCTGCATTCCTGCTTGCCCCCAAGGGGCTATCAGCTTTTTGGAAAACTGAGTTGGCCGGTTGCTCGCCGGTTTTTTTGCCGAATGAGGCTCTTGTCGTCAGCAACTTGTCTGTAAAGGAACCAGACCCATGATTTTATCCGGCCAGGAAATCCAAAAAAGAATCGGTGGGGATATTGTGATTGACCCCTATGATCCTTCCCGCCTGAACCCGAACAGTTATAATCTGGCCCTGCACGATGAGCTTGTCGTTTATGACGAGCCGGTTCTTGATATGAAGAAGAATAACCTTCACCACTCGATCAGGATTCCTGTCGAAGGGATGGTCCTCGAGCCGCACCGACTTTATCTGGGGAGAACCGTTGAATACACGGAGACTTCAGGCTTGGTTCCTATGTTGGAAGGACGTTCTTCGGTAGGTCGTCTGGGACTTTTTGTGCATGTCACTGCAGGGTTTGGAGATGTGGGGTTCAGGGGCTTCTGGACCTTGGAAATTTTTTGCGTACAACCAATCCGGATTTATGCCGGAGTGCAGATCTGTCAGATCTATTATCATTCCATTGAAGGAGCGTACGCCAACTATAGCAGTGGAAAATACCAGAATAATTCAGGTATCCAGGCCAGTCTGCTGTACCGGGATTATCTTGAAAAATGACCGTCTCCTTGGCTGCTAAGGGTGTCTCCTGAACGCTTCTATTGCGGGCGGTTGAAAAGTAGTCTGCCGAGCCCATGAATGGTCTTTTTCAACAACCCTGATAGGTAAAGTAACGGCGGTATAGAATTTTGTTTTGGAAAAAAAATAAGATTTGTCAAGTGGGAGAGCTGTTTTAGCGGGCCGCTGGCGTATTGGATATCTGAGCCATTTCTTTGGAATTGTTGAGTTTTTCTCCCGTCTTTTAACTGGAGGGGGACGGTGCTTGTTTTATTGTTTATAAACCATTGTTTTATAAAGGTTTTCTTTTCAGAAAAAGGTTGACTTGCTCTGCTTTAGTATAAGATAAGGAAATATATATCATGTAGGGTACTGCTGGGCTCTGCATGTTTTTTATTTATTCCTGAAAGGAGAGCAGATTATGGGAGCATATCATCAGCACGTGGCCGTTCCGTGCCGCTGTGGGGGGCAGGCAAAGATTTTCGGTCCGAGCAGTTTCGCACCGTCCAGTCATTGGGGGATCTATTGTTCTAAAGATAATTGCGAAAAAATGGCTGTTGCCGACTCCATGGAAGATGCAATCGATCGTTGGAATGAAGAGCAAGCTTTGGAAGCTTACGCTCTTTGATCCAGCTTTATTGTTGATACAGTTCAGATATTTGAAAAAAAGCGGTCATGCAGGCCGCTTTTTTTTTGCCCTTCTTCGCCTTTCTGCTCTTTATGAATCATGCTATTCTTTCATCCTTGGTGCTGGGCTGAAGGAGCTGCCGAGTCATGAGTAAACTTCAAAATGGGACTTAACTATGATGAAAATTGACGAAAATTCTCCTGCGACTATATATCTGCACGACTATCGGTCGCCGGCCTTTCTGGTCGAAAACATAGAACTTGATTTCGATATGCACGAATCCGCAACTCTGGTTTCCTCAAAAATTCAATTTTATCTCAACCCTGACCGGGAGGGGCGGTTGGAGCCATTGTCTCTGCATGGGGAGGCGCTGGAGTTGTTAGCTGTTGCCATAGATGGCGAGCCTCTTGTCGCTGGCGAGTACGTCATGACGGATGAAGGGCTGGAAATCCCGGTGGTTCCGAACCGGTTTGTGCTTGAGGTCAAAACTCAAATCGACCCGGTTCATAATACCTCCCTCGAAGGCCTTTACCTTTCCAATGGCAACTTTTGTACCCAGTGTGAGGCGCAGGGTTTTCGTAAGATAACTTATTATCCTGATCGCCCCGATGTCCTGGCCCGCTTCCGGGTGAGGGTCGAGGCTGATCAGCATTACCCGGTTCTGCTCAGCAATGGAAACCTGGTCGAGCAGGGCCGTCTTGGCAATGATCGTCATTTTGCTGTCTGGGACGATCCCTTTCGCAAGCCGAGTTACCTTTTTGCCCTGGTGGCTGGAGACCTGGTCTGTCTGGAGGATCATTATCAGACCGGTTCAGGGCGTGACGTCCTGTTGCAGATTTACGTTGAGGCACGCAATCAGAACTATTGTGAGCATGCCATGCGGTCGCTGCAACAAGCGATGCGCTGGGATGAAGAGGTCTATGGTTTGGAGTACGACCTTGATCGTTACATGATTGTTGCCGTTGACGATTTCAATATGGGGGCCATGGAAAATAAAGGGTTAAATGTCTTTAATTCCAAATATGTTCTTGCTCATCCGGATACGGCAACGGATAGCGATTATCTGGGAGTTGAATCCGTCATCGGGCACGAGTATTTTCATAACTGGACCGGGAATCGTGTGACTTGTCGGGACTGGTTCCAGTTGAGCCTGAAGGAAGGGTTAACGGTTTTTCGTGATCAGCAGTTTTCCGCCGATCTGAACTCGGCCGCCGTCAAGCGGATTGATGACGTCAGGGTGTTGCGACAATTCCAGTTTCCCGAAGATGCCGGCCCCATGGCTCATCCGGTGCGGCCTTCCTCCTATGTGGAAATCAATAATTTTTATACCGCGACGGTTTATAATAAGGGGGCCGAAGTCATCCGGATGATGGCGACCTTGCTCGGGCGGGAACGGTTCATTGCCGGGGTGAGACTTTATCTGGAGCGGCATGACGGGCAGGCCGCCACCTGTGATGATTTTGTTGCTGCCATGGAGGAGGCCGGAAAAACCGATCTGTCAACCTTCAAACGTTGGTATCGGCAGTCCGGGACACCAAAGATTCATTTTGAGCAGGATTATGATTCTCATGCCCGGACTTTCCGGCTGCGGGTCTCGCAAAGTTGCCCGGCAACGCCGGGACAGCCCGAGAAGGAACCCTTTCTCATCCCGCTGGCAGTTGGTTTGCTCGACGAGTCCGGCAATGACCTCCCGCTGCGGCTGGAAGGTGAGTTTGCCTCTGGCGACGGGGCTCGGGTTCTTGAGCTGCAGGAATCCAGCCAGGAATACTGTTTCCAGGATATTCCCTGCCGACCGGTTGTCTCGCTATTACGCGGGTTCTCAGCTCCGGTGCAAATGACGACCGTTGTTGATGCGGAAGACCTGGCTTTTCAGCTGGTTCATGACAGCGATCCGTTTAATCGTTGGGAGGCAGGGCAAAAATTGGCGGTCAGTGAACTGCTCCGTAACTATCGGGAGCTTGCACCTGGTCGGGATTTTTCCTTGAGCCCTGTTTTTATGGAAGCCTGGCGAAGCGCGCTGGCTGACCGATCGACTGATCGCAGCTTTTTGACGCAATTACTGACCCTGCCGAGCGAACAGTATCTGGCCGACCAGTTGGATGAATTCGATCCGCACCAAATCCATGGGGTCCGAATGGCGGCCTATCGTGCCTTGGTTGGTGCAAACGAAGACTTGCTCAAGGAACGCTATGCTGAGGCGGCTGACCAGGGTAGCGGATATCGTCTTGATCCCGAATCCGTCGGCAGGCGCGCGTTGGCCAATTTTTGCCTGACGCAATTGTTGCAACTGCCCAGCCCGGAAAAAATTGCTCTGGGCCTGGTTCAATATCGTGAAGCCCGTAATATGACCGGTCGGTTGGCTGCTTTTACCGCTCTGATCAATACGGATGCCGATGAACGCGAAGAGCTGCTAGATGATTTTTATCGTCAATGGCAAGCGCATCCTCTGCTGGTCGACAAATGGTTCAGCCTGCAGGCGCTGGCCCCTCGGGAACAGACCTTTGCCGAGGTGAAGCGACTCCTCGGGCATCCGAAATTCAATCCTGCCAACCCTAACCGGGTTCGTTCTCTGCTGGGGGCGTTTGCGCAGAATATGCTCGCCTTTCACCAGCCGGACGGCAGCGGTTATCAGCTGCTGCGGGAGCGGATTTTACTGCTGGATCAGAACAATGCCCAGCTATCGGCCCGCCTGGCGGGTCCCTTTACCCGTTGGCAGCGGCTTGAGCCGATCCGCCGTCAAGCGATGAAGAAGGAACTTGAGATCATGCAAAAGTCCCGTTTATCCCGGGATCTCTATGAAATTGTTAGCAAGAGCCTGTGAAGCTGACGAGCTTGAAATTTCCGGTAACGGCGGCCTTCGGCTGCGCTCTTGAAGTCTCTTTCGAGGTAAGGAACAATGACTTTGTCAAATTATACGATTATTGGTTGCGGTGATATTGGCATGAGGGTGGCGCGTAAGCTGATCAGGGCCGGGCATCGGGTTCATGCGACCGCCCATTTTGCAGAAGGGGCCTCTGCCCTTGAGCAGGAGGGGATCCACCCCATTGTGGCTAATTTTGACTACCAGGATGAGGTGCCTGAACTTCCCGTGAACGGACATGGGGTCTTTTATTTTTTGCCTCCCCAGGGCGGGGGAAGCAGTGATTACCGCATGGTTAACTTTTGTCGCCGCTTGACTGTCGATAACTGCCCTCGCAAGCTGGTCTATATCAGTACCAGCGGAGTTTATGGAGATTGCGGCGGACAGCTGGTTACTGAAGAAACCCCGCTTAATCCCTTGACCAGTCGGGCCAAGCGCCGGGTGAGTGCAGAAAAGCAGCTTGGTGAGGCCGCTTCCAGGCTCGGTTTCGAACTGGTTATTTTGCGGGTGACCGGAATTTACGGACCCGGACGCCTCCCTTTTGCCCAGTTGCAGAAAGGCCATCAGGTTCTGCGTCCGGAAGAGTCTCCTCTGACCAATCGTATTCATAGTCTTGATCTTGTCCGGATCTGTCTGGCCGCCATGGACCGTGGGCAGCAGGGGGATGTTTTTAACGTCTGCGACGGACAGCCAAGCAGCATGAGCGAGTATTTTACCAAGGTTGCCGAGACTTTCGGGTTCCCGCTGCCGGAGCAATTGTCCATGGCTGAAGCTGAGCGGGTGATGAATCCACTCACCCTTTCTTTTCTGAAGGAATCCCGCCGGATGTCAAATCATAAAATGTTGGCCGAACTGCAGATTGAACTGGCCTATCCGGATCTTGCAAGCGGATTACAGGCCTGTGGAGCCGGCTTATGATCAGGCAGGTTGGGACTACAGTTGTTAAGCCGGTCGCCGGTTTTACCCGTGGCTTCGGCTATCCGGCCAAGGCAGCCAGACTGTTTCTGCGCAAACCTGGCTTAATAAGGTTTTTGGTCATTCCTTTTTTCATCAACCTGCTGGTTTTTTCAAGTGCCGTTTATTACGGCCTCGATCTTTTTCAGCAGGTGCTGCAGACTTATGCCCCCACGACCGAGGTCTGGTACGGAATGATTCTGTATTATCTGGCCTGGGTGGTCGCCTTGTTGTTAACCACGGTGATCGTTTTTTTCTCTTTTACCGTCGTCGGCAACCTGATCGCGTCTCCTTTTAACGAACTGTTGTCGGAGCGGACCGAGAATCTGGTGCTGGGGGAACCCTCTCAGGAAGGATTCAGTGTGCGCCGTTTTTTGGTCGAATCAGGAACGGCATTTATCGCTGAGCTGAAGAAAATGGCTCTTTTCCTTGGCTGTATGCTGCTGCTGTTCCTGCTCAACTTTATTCCAGGGATCGGCTCGCTGATTTATGCTGTTCTGGCGCCCTTGTTGACCCTGTTTTTTCTTGCCGTGGAATATATGGCCTTTGTTTTGATGCGCAAGCAACTCAGCTTTGCAGATCAGCGACGCTATGTTTTTAGACATCCCATGTTGATGGGAGGTTTTGCCTGCAGTGTGTTTTGCCTGCTGGCTATTCCTTTTCTGCAGTTTTTTTGTATCCCTCTGGCCGTGGTTGGTGCAACCCTGCTTTGGTGTGATTTTCCAGTAGGGGAAGAATCACGCTTCTCGCAAACGCGCTGATAGGTTCATTCAGTTGTTCTGTTTTGGCATGCACAAGGGGGGGGCGGGTGAAGGTTTGTTGCCGATTTAAAAATGAATATTTGACGCAATTCTCTATTGTTAGGGTGGTGTAAGATTTTTGTGAGCGGAAGATGATTCGACGGTTGCCGTGTCTTTTAATCTGGGCTAGACTGTCAGCTGTCGAAAGAATTTACTTTTATCACGATTCTATTAAAAAAAAGTACAAAGAATTGGTTGGCTAAGCACGATTGTGAATGGCTGAGGCTTGGTGGTGTTAGGGGGGGCGAAGGCCCGAAGCTGGTTACAAGGTCCCGAAAATAAAAGTATCGCCATAGGGCGGTGATTTGTGGCGCCATCTATCTTGGGATATAAAACATTTAGGGAGATTTCTGTCCGATGAGCGAACCCGGAAAAACAAAGTTTCAAGTTGATTTGCGGCGACACCTGCGTGAGAACTATGTCCATGAGAGCCTGACTCACCTGATTTGCGAGATCGCAGAAGCTTCCAAATATATCATCAATTCCATTCGAACCGGCGATCTTGGGGTGGCTGGGACGTCAAATCTTTATGGCGAAGAGCAACTGGCCCTGGATGTTCTGGCCGACCGGATCCTGCGTAAACGTCTGGATCATTCACGTGTTGTCGCTAACATGATGTCGGAAGAGATGGATGAAATCATTCCCATCTCTCCTGACTGTGAAGGCAAATATTCTGTTGCCTTTGATCCCTTGGACGGCTCCTCCCTGGTTGATGTCAATCTCGCTGTCGGCACAATTGTTTCGATTTTTGAAGGCTGCGATTTGCTGCAGCCCGGTCGTAACCAGGCTGCAGCGGTGTATATCCTGTATGGACCGCGGACGACGTTGGTTTATAGTGTCGGTAAGGGTGTGCATGAGTTTGGCATGAACAACCTCATGGAATATACCCTGTTGCGTGAGAATATCACCATAGAGCCCGAAGGGAATCTTTATGCTCCCGGCGGCATGAGAAACCTGTATACCAGTGGTGTAGAAGCTTTTGTTTCCACTCTGGAAAAGAGAGGCGTCAAGTTGCGTTACAGTGGTGGCTTTGTCCCTGATATCAACCAGGTTCTGCTCAAAGGGAAAGGCATTTTCTTTTATCCTCATCTCAAAAATCAACCCAAGGGCAAATTACGCCTGCTGTTTGAACTCAATCCAATGGCGTTCCTGATCGAGCAGGCCGGTGGCGCAGCATCCAATGGCCGTCAGCGAATTCTCGACTTGCAGGCCGAGCAAATTCACGAGCGTTCACCGGTATTTATCGGTTGTAAAAAAGATGTCGCCATGGCTGAGGAATTTATTCGTAAGCACGAAATTGAAAACAATCCCGACCTGCCCAAAAAGGTGACATCCAAAGAACCTCAGCCCGCCTGATCCAAGCGGCTGCTGAACGGACCGCCCGGTCATTTTCCAAGTATGGTCTGGAAAAGTATTCCTTTTCCCGGCTTCATTACATCATTAGTTCGTTGTCATCCAGAAACACTGGATGGCAATCATTAAGTTTTCAGATTGGAAACGAGCAGTTGTTCGTTGTGGCAAGGAAATCAAAGGCTGCGCGGAGGCGTACACCGTTACGCCGCACAAGTAAGCCTGCAGATTGACGCTGCTACAGCGGAAAAAAGCCGTTTCCAGATGGAAACTAGTTCAGAAAACTGTCGTTGCTTCTGAGTTGTGTCCGCGTACTTGACAGGCTGATGAATAACAGCCTGCGGAGCTGAGCCAGGCCAACAGACGGTTGAAGCTGCATGAAAAGGGGGGATGCAGCTGTTGAATCTTGCCTTTGTCGCGACAGTTTTCGGCCTTGCTCTGGCTCCGTTGGGGGTACTCGGCCTGCCGCTTGGTGGACTGGTCCTGCTGGTGGCAGTCCCCTATCTGGCCTGGCAGCGCAGGAATTCCCATCCGCTTGTGCTGTTTTTCCTGTTTTTCCTGCTTGCCAATTTACGTTATCCACTCGCCTTTCCCGACCGGCAGGACGTCGATGAGATTGATGCCCTGAATAAACGGGTTGTGGTTACAGCGACTGTGATCCAGGTCGAATCTCTTTCTGGTGGTCGAACCAGGGCGGATTTGAGGGTGACGAGGCTGTCGCTGCGAGACGAAGCCCTTCCGTTGTCAGCACCTTTTCAGGTCCGCCTGTATATCGGTGCCGGAAACAATTTCTTGCTGCCCGGCGATGAGATCCGACTACGCAGTCGGCTGCGGAAGCCGCGTCTGTTTGGTACTCCCGGAGAATTCAACTGGCCACGGCAGTTGGCTGGGCAGGGGATTGCCATGACTGCCTGGATAAAGCAGACCGATGAAATCGATGTCCTTGCGAGCAAGACAAACTCATTGCTATGCTGTCTCTACGCTTGGAAGGGCAAGGTAGCTTCATTCATCGCCTCAATCATGCCGCCCGCCGATGCCGCTTTGGTGCGCTCTCTTATTCTTGGGGAAGGGCGGGTGATGCCCGACCGGGAGCGCAGTGTCCTGGCCAGTGCCGGGATCAGCCATCTCTTTGCCATTTCAGGGTTGCACCTGGGATTGATCGGCTGGGGCTTGTTTTCCCTTTTCTCACGTTTTTACCGCTCTTCCCCCCGGCTTCTTTCCTGGTGTCCTCCCCAGCGGGTTCTGCCTTATCTTTTGATACCGATTTTGTTCGGCTATCTTATGTTGACCGGGGATGCGGTGGCAACTCGCCGGGCTTTCGCTCTGGTCGTGCTGGGCGCAGCATTTTTGTTCATGCGCTATCATATCAACGTGTTGCAGTTGCTGGTTTCGTTAGCTTTCCTGTCCCTGTTGTTGAATCCACTACTGCTGTGGCAAGCCGGGTGGCAATTGTCTTTTGCCGGCGCCGCCGGAATTGTCTTCTGGTATCCTCGATTTTCTATGCTCGGCAAAGGGCAGTCTGTTCTTCTGCGCTACCCTGTGCAATTGCTTATAGTGACGGGGGCCGCGACTCTTGCAACCTTGCCCTTGGTTCTGTTCAATTTTCATCTTTTGGCTCCGGCAGGCGTCCTGGCCAATCTGGTTGCTGTTCCCATGGTTGCATTGCTCGCTCTTCCCACCGGATTGCTGGGGATGGCGGTGCTGCCCTTTTACCAACCTGTTGCCGAGCAGTTATTTATTTTTGACGGTTTTATTCTTAATACGCTGGTGCGTTTTTCAGAGTGGCTGGTCGCTCTGCCGGGATTGGGCAGCCATATGGTTTTTCTTTCCCGCTTGCAGTATTGGAGTATCGGCCTGCTGGTGGTTGCACTCTGTAGTGTGGCCAACAAGCCTGCCCGAAAAACTCTGCTGTTGGCAGTCGCTCTGGTGTCTCTTGCAATGGGGATCTGGCTAGCTCCAAAGGGCAGTGCTGCTCCATTAACAATCACCATGTTCAGCGTCGGGCAAGGTGAATCCCTGCTGCTTCAGAATGATCATGGTCAGACCGTGCTGATTGATGGCGGTGGGTTGTACAGTGAGCGGTTTGATGTTGGTGAACGGCTGTTGGCGCCGGCTTTGGCGGAACTTGGTGTCGGTCGACTCGATGCGATTGTCTTAACCCATGATCATCCTGATCATCGCAAAGGACTCGTGTTTATTCTTGACCATATCAAGGTCGGTGAAGTGTGGGCCACCAAGCCCTTGACAGACCTCAATGCTACTTTTGCAGCTGCGGTGCAGCGCAACGGCGGGCTGTTCCGTGTTGCTGAGCCGGGTTGGTCAGCGTTGCCGTTTTGGCTGGGGTCGCCCTTGCGAGTTTTTTCGCCGGCGATCGGTCAGCTCTCGGAAAATGATTCGTCACTGGTTGTTTTCTGCGGGTTGAATTCCGATAATGGGCTTTTATTGACTGGCGATTTGGAAGCAAAAGGGGTTGGGATTCTCCTGCAGGAAGAATTTGGGCCGGTTTCGCTGTTGAAGCTTCCTCACCATGGCAGCAGGCACTCCGCGACCCGGCAATTGATTGCCCGCTTTCGGCCAGCGGCCTGCCTCGCTTCGGCGGGGTTCAGAAATCGCTATCATCTTCCCGCACAGTCTTTGGTGAACCATCTGGAAGAGGAGGGAATTCCTCTGTTCAGAACTGATTTGCAGGGTACGGTTCGGGCTGCCTTTTCCTCTGATGGGTGGCATTTCAGCCTCTGGGAGAATGGGCTTTTCCGTTGACATTCGGAATGAATTGCTGCTAAAAAACTCTTATTATTATAGGAGACTTATGATTCCGGTCCAATCGAACATTCTGATTGTCGATGACGAGCTTTTTTTTAGAAAATTGTATCGCGATATCCTGCTGGATGCAGATTATCACGTTACTGTTTGCTCCGGTGGCGATGAAGCAATCAGGAAAATCCGCCAGGAACAGTTCGACCTGATCTTGACCGATATGGTCATGCCGGGAAAAGACGGCTTGGATATCCTGCGCTACGCACGAACCCTGCCTAATCCTCCGGACGTCATTCTGGTGACCGGTCATGCCAGCCTTGAATCTGCGATTGATGCACTGAAAAACGGAGCACGCGACTATCTGGTCAAGCCGTTTAATCCGGAAGAGTTGATGCATCTGGTCGAAACCTGCCTTGAGCAGCGCCGATTGCTGACCGAAAATGATCAATTGCGCAGGCAGGTGCAATTATTTCAGAATGCGCAAACCCTGTCATCTTTGATTGCTCTGGAGGATCTGTTGTCGCAATCCTTGGACATTCTGATGCGTGAAACCGGAGCGACGGTTGGCTGCGCAGTCAGGATCAATCCAGACAATATCCCTGTCGTGATTGATTTGCGAAATACCGCTGAGCTGGAAACGCTGCGAGCCATAGAGGCATTGCTTCCTGAAATTACTGAACAGAGGTCCTTTTTTCAATCTTCCAGGGAGTTCGCGCAACATGCCCCGATGGGAAACTGGAGCTTGGAAGAGCTATGGCTTCTGCCGTTGCGGGATGATGGGCAGCTGAAGGCGGTTATTGCTTTGTGCGGTCAACCTGCCGCTTTTGATAAAAGCCTCCCCGAAGCAGATCTGCGTTATTTATGCGACCAGATTGTCCTCGGTTTTGTCAATTCCTGTCGTTACCAACGTGCACAGCAGTTAATGTATACCGATGATTTAACCGGGCTTTATAATCATCGCTATTTGCAGGTTGCTTTGAATCAGGAAATCAGGAGGTCCCAGCGCTATGGGCTGGAATTTTCCCTCTTGTTCCTCGACCTCGATCGTTTTAAAGAAATCAATGATCAGCATGGTCATCTTGCCGGCAGTGCCGCCCTGAAAGAAGTCGGAACTTTGCTGCACGACTGTGTCAGGGAAGCAGATACGCTTTTTCGCTTTGGCGGAGATGAGTTCGCCGCCATTCTGGTTGAAGCTGATGCGCAAACGGCACGGATTGTCGCCGAGCGCGTGCGTAAAGCGATCGAAGCCCATGTCTTTCTTGAAGATCGGGGCCTGTGCAGTTTCGTCACGGTGACGGCAGGGTTTGCGACCTTCCCATCTGACGCGACGGACCATGAGTTATTGCTGAATCTGGCTGATCGGGCTATGTACGCCGGTAAGAGCATGCGCAACATAATCTGCAGTGTTGCCGATATCCCGGATAGAAATTGACCTTGCTGGTTTGCCGCCGGTTTCGCTCAATCGATCTCGGGGGATTTGCGGCCTTCATCGCTGAAGAAAAAAGCACAATTTTCTGCAAGACCTCTTTCCGCACGCCTTAAAATAAGGTATCTTTCCAAGCTTGTGTAGTCCGCTTGGCATTTTGAATTTGACTGACATTTTTTCTTTAAGAACAACACAAGGATATTATTTTGACTATTTCTGCTATCAAAGGAATGAATGACATTCTGCCGGGAGAGGTTGAAACATGGCAATTTCTTGAGCAGAGTGCCCGTAACATATTTGAAATTTACGGTTTTTCGGAAATTCGGACGCCCGTCCCCGAAAAAACCGAGTTGTTTTGCCGTTCAATCGGAGAGACAACGGATATTGTTGAAAAGGAAATGTACACCTTTGCCGACAAAAGCCAGAACTCCATGACGTTACGCCCCGAGGGGACGGCGCCGGTAATGCGTGCTCTGATTCAGAACCGGCTTTATAATCAGGATTCGGTCACCAAGCTCTATTATCTCGGGCCGATGTTCCGCTATGAGCGTCCTCAAAAGGGGCGCTATCGCCAGTTCCATCAACTGGGTGCCGAGGTTTTGGGCGTTGAAGACCCCAAAATTGACACTCAGGTTCTGGCCATGTTGCATCACTATTTCAGGTCTATCGGAATTGACAGTGTGTCTTTGCAGATCAATTCCTTGGGCTGCCCGGAGTGCAGGCCTGCTTACCGGGAGAAGCTGGTGGCTTACCTGGAGTCGCGACTGGCCGCGCTGTGTCCGGAATGTCAAAGGCGTTACCTGGTTAATCCTCTGCGGGTGTTGGATTGTAAAGTCCCCGATTGTCGGGAAGCGACTACCGATGCGCCAGCCATGATCGAATATCTCTGTGAGGATTGTGAAACGCATTTTTCGCAGGTGCAAAAACATCTTGCTGCTCTGGAGATTCCTTTTGAAGTCAATCCCCGGATGGTGCGTGGGCTTGACTATTATGTCCGTACGACCTTTGAACTGGTGACCGACCAGCTGGGCTCTCAGAACGCCGTTGCTGCAGGTGGACGTTATGACGGCTTGGTCGAAGGGCTTGGCGGCCCAGCTCTGCCGGGGATCGGTTTTGCAATTGGCCTTGAGCGCCTGGTCCTGCTTAAGGGGAATGAGAAAATTGCACCGGGAGTTCCGGTTGTTTTTATTGCCGCCCTTGGCGATGCCGCGGTCGATCCGGCCTTTGTGCTGATGTCGCAATTGCAGGCGGCCGGGGTGCGCGCCGAGATGGATTATCAGAGCAAGAGTCTTAAAGCACAGTTGCGCAGAGCGAATAAGTTGAATGCCAGGTATTGCCTGGTGCTCGGAGATGAAGAACTTACCTCCGGGCAGGTTCAACTTAAAAATATGGCAGATGGGACACAGACTCCGGTCTCCTTAGCCGGGCTGGTTGACCTGTTGGTCGAAAATAACAGCTAGTTACTGACTTCATTCTTGACCACTGTTGATAGCGGTTCATATAATTTTTTAGCGTGCTTTAAAAAAGCACATATACTTAGGTTCGGAGGAACATTTTGAACGATAAACTTGGTGACTGGAAAAGATCTCATCGTTGTGGTGACCTGACGGCAGAACATATCGGCCAGGACATTTGTGTCATGGGGTGGGTGCAACGGCGTCGCGATCATGGTGGTTTGATCTTTATTGATCTGCGTGATCGGACGGGCATAGTTCAGCTTGCCCTCGACCCCGATCGGGACTCCGCTTCCCATGAAAAAGCCGAGCAGGTTCGTAACGAGTTTGTCATTGCTGCTCGTGGAAAGGTTTCACCGCGGCCTGAAGGTACGGTCAACCCTAAGATGAAAACCGGAGAGGTCGAAATTGAGATTACCGAACTGTTGATTCTCAATCGTTCTGAGACCCCGCCTTTTATGCTCGACGAATATACTGATGTTGCAGAGATTATTCGTTTGAAATATCGTTTTTTGGATTTGCGCCGACCAGCGTTGCAGAACAACCTGATGATGCGCCACCTGGTTGCCAAAACCGTTCGCAATTATCTTGACGGGCAAGGTTTCCTCGAGATTGAAACGCCGGTTCTGACCAAGAGTACACCGGAAGGAGCTCGTGACTATCTGGTGCCGAGTCGGGTCAATCTAGGAAAATTTTATGCGCTGCCTCAGTCTCCTCAGCTGTTTAAACAGCTGTTGATGGTGTCGGGTTTTGACCGTTATTTTCAGATCGTCAAATGTTTTCGCGACGAAGATCTGCGGGCGGACCGCCAGCCTGAATTTACTCAGATCGATTGCGAGATGAGTTTTGTCAAGCGCGACGACGTAATGACTGTTATGGAAGGCATGGTCTCTGAAATTTTCCAAGCCGCCATTGGCGTCAAGGTCAGCCTGCCGATCGCGCGGTTGTCTTACGCTGAAGCACTGCACCGTTTCGGGGTCGATAACCCGGATTTGCGCTTCGGCCTTGAATTGGTGGATATCACGGCACAGGTTGCCGGCTCACAGTTTAAGGTTTTTGCCGATGTCGCCGCCAACCAGGGGCTGGTTAAAGCGCTTAATGCCAAGGGGTGCGCACGATTCTCCCGGAAAGAACTCGATGATCTGACCGATTTCGCTAAGATCTATGGCGCTAAAGGCTTGGCCTGGGTCAAAGTGACCGAGGATGGCTGGCAGTCACCGATTGCTAAATTTTTTACCGCAGAAGAGCTTGCCGCTTTGAACGCTTCGCTGGATTCCGAAGTCGGTGATCTGTTGTTGTTCATGGCCGATACTCCGGCAATTGCCAACGAAGCTCTTGGCCGGTTGCGTGGACATCTGGGGCAGAAACTCGGCCTGGCCAGCAAAGACGATTATAAATTTGTCTGGATAACCGATTTTCCGCTGCTTGAATGGGATGCTGAAGAGCAACGTCATGTTGCCGTTCACCATCCTTTTACTGCCCCGCTTGAGGAGGATATCCCGCTGCTTGACAGCGACCCCGGCAAAGCCCGCGCACAAGCCTACGATCTGGTCCTTAACGGGTCGGAAGTTGGCGGGGGAAGTGTCAGGATCCATGATCAGGCAGTGCAATCGCGAATGTTTGAGCTGCTGGGGATCGGTGAAGAAGAGGCCAGGGAGAAATTCGGGTTCCTGCTGGATGCTTTGAGCTTTGGAGCCCCACCGCATGGCGGGATTGCCTTCGGCCTGGATCGACTGATGATGATCCTGACCGGCGCCGACTCTATTCGCGATGTTATCGCATTTCCCAAAACCCAGAAGGCAACCTGCCTGTTATCAGATGCGCCCAATGAGGTTGCAGAGAAGCAGCTTCGCGAATTGGGGATTCGCCTGCGTACCAAGCAGAACGGATGAATCCTATAGCTCGGATGCCAGGACAGAGATGACATGCAGATGTTAAAAGCTCTGTTGCCGATGTTTATGTTGATCATGCTTGTCATCGGAGGTTGTGCCCGACCTCCGCTTGACAGGCTTGAAGATGTCAGGAGCATTGTTGCCCATGCCTATGCTTCAGGTGCAGCTGAGTATGCGCCTGGAGAGTATCAACTGGCCAGCAGTGCTCTGCAGGCTGCGGAACAGCAACTGAAAGACAAGGATTATCGACGCGCGCAAAGAACGCTGGATTTGGCTCAGCGCTATTCTGCGGAAGCATTAAGCTTGACTATTGATATCAAAAAAAAATTAACCCAAGAACAGAAGCGGATTGCCGAACAGAAACGCCTTGAACAGATTGAGCGCGAACGGCAGCTGGAAGAAGCGCGGCAAAGGCGCATAGCGCAAGAGCTGGCTCTTAAAAAACAGCAGGAAATTGAAGAGCGCAAACGAAAAGAGGCCGAAGCACGTAAGGAAAAGCTCAAGGCCGCGGTCGTTGAGAAGAAAAAAGAGCCTGAACCAGTTCCGGAAAAGCCTGAGCTGGTGGATGAAGTGGAAGTACAGGTTGGTGAGACCTTGGCAACGATTGCTGCCAAACCCGAGGTTTATGATGACCCATTGCTCTGGCCATTGATTTACAAAGCAAATCGTGACCAGATTAAAGATCCCAAGGAGATTTTTGTTGGCCAGGACTTAACCATTCCACGGGATAAAACAAAAGAAGAAATCAACGCTGCGCGGCAGGAAGCACGGGCTCTGAATTTATTCTGATTTAACCGGATTTCTGCTCCGTTTTGAAAGTACGCTTCATTTTTGAAATAAAAGTTTTTTCAAATTGAAGACTTTTCCGAATAGATATTTCTTCGATTGTTTTCAGGAAAAAATGTCACTAGAATAGATACTTAAGGTGCTGTCCCGCTTCCTGCGATTTTTTGTCTCAGGATGCAAAGATTCTTGACAGTCCCTAGGGGTTTGTATACTGTATACAGGAAATGTAGATCGGCGATTTTTTGTAGAACATGGTTTTTATTTTGCGGGAAGGACGGCTCTTCCCGCTGCCTTTTGTTTTCATGGCCGAAGTGAAAATGGCTTGATTTTAATTCATGGAGAAAGTTTATCCCTTAAGGAGAAGAAAAGAAGATGGCATCTAAGATTATTTGGTCAGAAATTGATGAAGCTCCTGCGTTAGCTACCTATGCGTTTCTTCCCGTTGTTAAAGCTTTTACCAAAGACGCTGATATTGAAGTTGAAACCAAAGATATCTCTCTCGCTGGCAGAATCATTGCCAATTTCCCCGACAAACTGACCCCTGAACAAAAAATCGCGGATAACCTTGCTGAACTTGGTGAGTTGGTGAAAAAGCCGGAGGCGAATGTCATTAAGCTGCCGAATATCAGCGCCTCCATTCCCCAGCTGCAAGCTGCAATCAAGGAATTGCAAGGCAAAGGTTACGATATTCCCAATTATCCCGAAGAGGCCACAACTGCTGAAGAGAAAGCTTTGCAGGCCCGTTTTGCGAAGGTTCTCGGTTCCGCTGTCAATCCGGTCTTGCGGGAGGGGAACTCCGATCGCCGGGCGGCTGCTTCTGTTAAGGCGTTCGCCCAGAAAAACCCGCACAAGATGATGAAGGCTTGGCCTGATGTTTCTCAGTGCCGCGTCGCGCACATGGAGGAGGGTGATTTCTATGCTTCAGAAAAATCCGTCACCATGGATAAGGCCGATACGGTCAGAATTGAATTCGTCGGATCTGAAGGGGTAGAGGTTCTTAAAGAAAAACTCGATCTGCTGGCAGGGGAAGTCCTTGACTCTTCGGTTTTGAATGTGGCCGCATTGCGAAAATTTTATGCTGAGACGGCCGCTGAGGCAAAAGAAAAGGGAGTCCTGCTGTCGTTGCACCTCAAAGCGACCATGATGAAGGTTTCCGATCCGATTATGTTCGGACATTGTGTATCGGTTTATTTCAAGGACGCCCTAGAAAAACACGCCTCAACACTCAAGGAAATTGGCGCTAATCCTAATTACGGACTTGGCGACATCCTTGCCAAACTGGACAAACTTCCTGCCGCAAAAAAAGCCGAGATCGAAGCTGATATCAATGCCTGTTACACTGAGCAGGCCGCTCTTGCCATGGTCGATTCGCGTAATAATATTACCAATCTGCATGTTCCTAACGATGTCATCGTTGATGCCTCCATGCCGAATGTGGTGCGCGACGGTGGTAAAATGTGGAACCTTCAGGATGAGCTTCAGGATACCATCGCCATGGTTCCGGATCGTTGCTATGCAACCATGTATCGGGAAATCATTGAGGATGCCAAGCGCAACGGACAGTTTGATCCCTCGACCATGGGTAGTGTTGCCAATGTCGGTTTGATGGCACAAAAAGCTGAGGAATACGGCTCTCATGATAAGACCTTCGAAGCCAAGGCAGACGGGGTTATTCGGATTGTCAATTCTGCAGGTGTGACCTTGCTTGAACAAAAGGTCGAAAAAGGGGATATCTATCGTGCTTGCCAAGCCAAAGATATTCCGATCAAGGATTGGGTCAAGTTGGCTGTCAACCGGGGCAAGGCCTCCGGAGAACCAGTGGTTTTCTGGCTTGATGAAAATCGTGGCCACGATGCCGAAATTATTAAAAAAGTCAATAAATACCTGCCCGAGTTTTCTCCTGAAGGGCTGGATATCCAGATCCTGCCGCCGGTTGAGGCCATGAAGTTCTCTTTACAAAGAGTTCGTAAAGGGGAGAACACCATTGCCGCGACCGGTAACGTATTGAGGGACTATCTTACTGACCTGTTCCCGATTCTTGAGTTAGGGACAAGTGCCCGGATGCTCTCAATCGTACCTTTGTTGGCCGGTGGTGGGTTGTTTGAAACCGGCGCCGGGGGATCTGCTCCCAAGCACGTTCAGCAGTTTCTTAAAGAGGGCCACCTGCGCTGGGATTCGCTGGGCGAGTATTGTGCTTTGGTTCCTTCCTTTGAGATGATTGCCGCGAACACCGGTAATTCCAAAGCTGCAGTGTTGGCCAAGACGCTTGATCAGGGGATCGGTAAATATCTGGAGAACCAGAAACTGCCTTCCCGTAAGGTCAACGAAATCGATAACCGGGGGAGCAGCTTTTATCTTGCTTTGTACTGGGCTCAGGCTCTGGCTGAACAGAATGACGATGCCGCGCTGAAGTCCCGGTTTGAGTCGGTTGCAAAAGCACTGACCGAAAATGCCCAAAAAATTGACCAGGAGTTGCTCTCCGCTCAAGGGTCACCGGTCGATGTCGGTGGGTATTTCCGCCCGGATCCGGTTAAGGCCAGCCAAGCTATGCGGCCGAGTGCAACATTTAACGCAATCATAGATAGCATGTAACAACCAGGTATAAATTTGTCGGCTCGGAGCAGGTTGCTCCGGGCCTAAAATTTATTTTCCCAACAGAAGGAGAAAAAAATGGCGAGACCAAAAATTGCTCTTATCGGTGGTGGACAGATCGGTGGCGTTCTTGCTCAACTTTGCGCATTGCGCGAACTTGGCGATGTCGTTTTATTTGACATCGTTGAAAATATGCCCCAAGGAAAAACCCTGGATATTGCTGAGGCCTCACCGGTTGACGGCTTTGATGTTAACCTGAGCGGGACCAATGACTATAAAGATATAGCAGATGCCGCGGTTGTCATTGTTACTGCCGGGTTGCCACGTAAACCGGGAATGAGTCGTGATGATCTGATTGGCGTCAACTCCAAAATCATGACCTCTGTTGCTGAAGGGATTCGCGATAATGCTCCAAATGCTTTTGTTATCGTTATTTCCAATCCTCTTGATGCCATGGTCACCCTGTGTCAGAAGGTGACCGGGTTCCCGGCCGAACGTGTTTGCGGTCAGGCTGGGGTGCTTGATTCTGCTCGTTTTGCCTCCTTTATTGCCTGGGAGTTGGGTGTTTCCGTGAAGGATGTTTCTGCCGTGACTCTCGGCGGGCACGGTGATACCATGGTGCCGCTGGTCCGTTATGCCAGTGTCGCCGGAATTCCGGTGATGGAATTGCTGGAACAGAAATACGGAAGCAAGGCGAAAGCTGAAGAGGTTATGACCGCCATGGTTGAAAGAACCAAGGGCGCTGGTGGTGAAGTTGTCAAGCTGCTAGGTAACGGAAGTGCTTTCTACAGCCCGGCATCTTCTGCCATTGCTATGGCAGAGGCTGTCCTTAAAGATCAAAAACGGGTTTTGCCGACCTGTGCCAGGTTGAATGGTGAATACGGGGTTGATGGCTATTATGTCGGTGTCCATTGTGTTCTTGGCGCCGGTGGCGTGGAAAAAATATTGGAACTGAAACTTGATGAGACTGAGCAGGCATTGATGGATAATTCGGTTGCTGCTGTTAAAGGTCTTGTTGACAGTTTGAATCTTTGAAAAATGGATAGCATAGCGGGTACTGTTGGATGAGTGATATTGCGGTGCCCGGTTGTCGTCTGCTATGGCTTACGGGGCTGTTGGGCTTTGTCCGCCGATGCTTGGATGTCTATCGCTGGGCATCGGCGGACCGAGTTACTCCGTCTTTTTAAATTGGGATGGTCTCGCTGGGTCAGGTTTATTTGTATTGGAGTTGAAGGGCAGTCTTTTAACTGCCCTTCTTATTAGGTGAAAGAATTTAATAATTTGAATGTCTGGATGATTTGCCGCTCTATAGAAACAATGTTATTTCTTGATTGATTTGGTCGGCTGACTGCGAAAATAAATTGGCTTAAAATAGCTGTTTGTGATAGCATTCCGCCGTTTTGGACGGGCAGATTTTTAATATTTTAGTCTTTGCATGTTTAAAAGGAGAAAGATTCTGATGAGCGCGAAAGCGAAAATCGAAATCATCGAAAGGTACTGTAAGGGGTGCAGCATTTGTGTTGAATTCTGCCCCACCAAAGTGCTTGAGATGGACGCATTTGTTGTCAAGGTTGCTAATGCTGATGCATGTATCGCCTGTAATCAGTGTGAGCTGCGTTGCCCTGATTTTGCCATTAAAGTTCATAAGCTGTAATTGCTAGAGGAGGTCAGTTCGTGGCTAAAAAAATAGCTTTATTACAGGGTAATGAGGCCTGTGCCCAAGGTGCAGTCTATGCGGGCTGTAAGTTTTTCGGTGGCTACCCCATTACGCCTTCAACGGAAGTCGCAGAAGTTTTGTCTACTGAACTGCCGAAGGTCGGTGGACATTTTATTCAGATGGAAGACGAGATCGGGGCCATAGCGTCGGTTATCGGTGCATCTTTGACCGGTGCCAAAGCCCTGACCGCAACCTCAGGGCCCGGTGTCTCTTTAAAGCAGGAGCTTATCGGTTATGCCTGCATCGCCGAGGTTCCATGCGTCATCGTCAACGTCATGCGCGGTGGTCCTTCCACCGGTATGCCGACCGGCCCGGGGCAATCGGATGTCATGCAGGCCCGCTGGGGTACGCACGGTGATCACGCGGCTATTGCGTTGGCACCTGCGTCCTGCCAGGAGATTTTCACCGAAACGGTACGCGCGTTTAATCTTGCCGAAAAATATCGGATGCCTGTTCAGGTTCTGTATGATGAAATTGTCGGGCATATGCGGGAGCGGATCGAGTTTCCGGAGCCGGGCGAGTTGGAGGTCATTGACCGGGCCAAACCGACGTGTGCTCCAGAAGATTACAAACCTTTTGATGCTTCTGAAACCGATGTTCCGCCGCTGGCTGCATTCGGTTCTGAATACCGCTTTCATGTGACCGGTCTGAACAAGGCTGCAGATGGTTTTCCGACCACCAAGGCTGATCTGGTTGATGCCGAAGAGCGGCGTCAGCTCTCTAAGGTCGAGAAACCGGAAGCGCGGGCCGATATCGAATCGAATGAAGAATATCTCTGTGAAGATGCCGAGGTCCTGGTTCTTGCCTACGGCTCAACTTCCCGGTCAGCCCGTTACGCTGTCAATGAAATGCGTGCCGCAGGAATTAAAGCCGGACTGTTCCGGCCGATTACCCTGTGGCCGTTCCCGGAGAAGCGGGTTGCTGAACTCGGTAAACAGGTCAAGGCAATAGTCGTTCCCGAAATGAATCTGGGGCAGATGATTTTGGAGGTTGAGCGGATTGTCAAGAATGACTGCAAGCTTGCAGGTGTCAACCGTGTTGATGGTGATCCCCTCACCCCGGCACAAATCATTGCTCAGGTTAAGGAGGTGCTTTAAATGGCTTACGATTATGAAAAATCAATCCGTCCCGGCAAACTGCCCCATATCTGGTGCCCGGGGTGTGGCCATGGCATCGTTATGAAAGGGCTGATCCGGGCTATGGATGCTTGCGGCCTGGAGAAAAACAATACCGCTATCGTTTCCGGTATCGGTTGTGCCAGCCGTCTTCCCGGCTACATGGATTTTTGTACTCTGCACACCGCCCACGGCCGTGCGGCAGCGTTCGCAACCGGCGTAAAAATGGCCAAACCGGAAATGACCGTTATCTGTTGCGGTGGCGACGGGGATGGGACCGCTATCGGTGGCAACCACTTTATCCACGCTTGTCGGCGGAATATCGATATGACCTATGTCCTGATGAATAACTATATCTACGGGATGACGGGCGGTCAGTTTTCACCATGTACTCCCACCGGCGATAAGGCGTCCACCACACCCTACGGCAACCCCGATCCGGTGTTTGACCTCAGCAAACTGGCCATAGGTGCCGGAGCGACCTTTGTCGCTCGGACAACATCGTTTCATGCGACCCAGATCGATAAGCTGATCGCCGAAGGGATTAAACATAAAGGTATGGCTGTCATTGAGGTTCTTGATGACTGCCCGACCACCTATGGCCGGCGCAATAAATTCCGTAGCGTTGTTGACATGATGAAGCGTCTTAAGGAGATGGCTGTTCCGGTTGCTGCTGCTGCAAAAATGACGGATGAACAATTGCAAGGAAAGGTGTTGACCGGGGTTCTCTATAAAGAAGATAAACCGGAATACTGTGAACAATATGCAAAAGTCATTGCCCGCGCACAGGGCGCCTGATCCCATCAAAAGGAGACGAGAATCATGGCAGAAAGATATGAAATTCGGTTTTCCGGAGCGGGTGGTCAGGGACTGATTACCGCCGGGATTATTTTGGCGGAAGCTGCATCAATTATTGAAGGCAAACACGCAGTCCAATCTCAGAGCTATGGCCCTGAGGCGCGTGGAGGAGCTTCCAAATCGGAAGTTATCATCGGCAACACGCCCATCGACTATCCGAAGGCGACTGTCGTTGACGCTTGTCTGGCAATGACCCAGGAAGCGGCTGACAAATATGCGGTTGGCATCAAGCCGGGAGGGTTGCTGCTGGTAGACACCGACTTTGTCAAAAATCCTCCGCATGGCGATTTCAAGGTTTATGACATGCCGATTATGCGTACTGCCAAAGAAGATGTTGGCAGGGCGATTGTCGCGAACGTCATTGCTTTAGGTGCAATGATTGCGCTGACTGATGTCGTGAATCGTGAATCTGGTGAAGAAGCGGTTTTGCGGCGTGTTCCTGAGGCATTCAAAGACTTGAATCGGAAGGCCTACAACCTCGGATTTGAAAAAGTCAAAGAATTGTTGGCTGACTAGCTTAGTATCATGTGTTATCTTAAATGAGGTTCGGTTGCATTGCCGAGCCTCATTTTTTTAAACGATAACTATAGTCACGGAGAATCTGATGAAAAAAATTGTTGGCTTTGGGCTGGTATTGGTACTTGTTTCCGGTGGCGCCTATGCCGAAGACAAATTTCCGACACCCAAGGAAAAAATCGGCTATGCGATCGGGATGAATATCGGTCTGAATATGAAGCAGCAAAAACTCGATGTTGATCCTGACCAGGTTGCGGCTGGGTTGAAAGCTGCTTTCAGCGGTGCCGAAACAGCACTGAGCCAGGAGGAGATGTCCCAGGTTCTGACCGCATTTCAGCAGGAAATGCAGCAGAAGCAGGTTGCTGAACAGACCCGTCAAGCCAGTGAAAATCTTGCCGCGGCAAAAACGTTTCTTGCCGAAAATGCCAAGAAAAAAGGTGTTGTTACCCTGGATAGTGGTTTGCAGTACAAAGTGATTGAAGCCGGCAAGGGAGCAACTCCGACGGCCGATTCAACCGTCAAGGTTCATTATCGTGGCACTTTGATTGACGGTACCCAGTTTGACAGCTCTTATGATCGAGGTGAGCCGGTCAGTTTCCCGGTCAAGGGTGTTATTGCCGGTTGGACCGAAGCGCTTCAGCTGATGAAGGAAGGCGACAAATGGCAGCTGGTCATTCCTCCGGAATTGGCTTATGCCGAGCGCGGCGCTCCTCCGGTTATTCCGCCAAATTCAGCCTTGATTTTTGAGGTTGAATTGCTCAAGGTTCTTTGATAATTGCTTCGGCACCTTCTCCCGTTTTGCAAGGGGGAAGGTGCCGAAATTTTTTTTGGCGGTAGGAACTGACTGCTGCAGATTAAAACCAGGCTGATCAAGAACAATATTTCAAACATCTTTTTTCTCCTGCCTATTAAGTTTTGTGGGGACTCTTTCATTATCCCCGCTGCTGTGACAGAAAAAGACACAGCTGCCTGATACGACCTCAGGACCACTTCTGCCCTGATCCCTGCATGTCCTTTTATAAATCCGACCGGTGGTACGACTGTCGATTGACAGAAATGCGGAAAATCGTATACAGTATGCAATGTTTTGTTGCTGATCAGGGGGGTTCCCCGTTTGAAATGTCCGTTGAATAAACAAGAAAAATAAGCCCTTATGAATGGAGGAGAGTGAATGATTGAACAATATTTGAAGCAGCAGGAAGAGCGTAATGCACAAGGCATCCCAGCGTTGCCTTTGAGCCCTGAACAGACCGCAGAGCTGTGCGCCTTGCTGGAGTCCCCACCGGCCGGAAAAGAAGATTTTCTGCTCGAACTGTTAATGCAGAGAATCTCTCCTGGAGTAGATCCTGCTGCTGAAGTCAAGGCTGCGTTTCTTGATGCAATCATCAAGGGCGAAAAACAGTCTCCCATTATTGATGCCGTCAAAGCTGTTGAGATTCTGGGCACAATGATCGGTGGGTACAATGTTCAGCCGCTCATAAAAGCGTTGGCAATGCCCGCTTTGGCCGATTCTGCAGCCAAAGCCCTGTCCGGTATGACCTATGTTTATGACGCCGCTCAGCAGATCATTCAGATGGCAGCGGCTAATCCTGCCGCAAAACAAGTGGTCGAGTCTTGGGCTGCGGCCGAATGGTTCACCAATAAACCACAAATCCCTGAGACCATCACTGTCAAAGTATTTAAGGTTGAAGGTGAAATTAATACTGATGATTTCTCTCCGGCCGGAGATGCTTGGAGTCGTCCGGATATCCCGCTTCACGCCTTGGCCATGGGGAAAACGCGGTTCCCCGGTGGTATCAACGAGATCGCCAAGTGGCGTCAGGAAGGCCATCAGGTCGCTTTTGTCGGCGACGTGGTCGGTACCGGCTCCTCGCGTAAGTCGGCCTGTAACAGTGTCCTTTGGCATATCGGGGAAGATATCCCCTGTGTCCCCAATAAACGCCGCGGTGGGGTTATTATTGGCGGCGTTATTGCGCCAATTTTCTTCAATACCGCCCAGGACTCCGGAGCGTTGCCCCTGCGGATGGATGTAACCCAGCTGAATATGGGCGATATCGTCACCATCAATACGGTTAAGGGCGAGGTGACCAGCCAGGCTGGCGAGGTTCTGACCACTTTTGAAATCAAACCGAATACGGTTCCTGACGAATACCGCGCCGGTGGCCGGATTCCCCTGATTATAGGGCGTTCGGTAACCACCCAGGCCGGGGCTGCTCTTGAACTGAAAGAAATTGATCTGTTTGCGGTTCCTGAAAACCCCACTCCGAAGGCTGAGCAAGGTTATTCTTTAGCCCAGAAAATGGTGGGGCGTGCCTGTGGTGTCAAGGGCGTTCTGCCGGGCACTGCCTGTGAACCGAAGATGACCACGGTTGGTTCACAGGATACGACCGGCCCGATGACTGCGGACGAATTGAAGGAATTGGCTTGCCTGAAATTCCAATCACCGATGTTCATGCAGTCGTTTTGTCATACCGCAGCTTATCCCAAGCCGGCCGATGTCAAGATGCACAAGACTCTGCCGCAATTTATCTCTGAGCGTGAAGGTGTCGCGCTTAAACCGGGGGACGGCGTTATTCACTCCTGGCTGAATCGTCTGTTGGTTCCTGATACTGTCGGCACCGGTGGCGATTCCCATACCCGGTTCCCGATTGGGATCAGTTTCCCGGCTGGCTCCGGCCTGGTTGCTTTTGCCGGGGCGCTTGGTTTTATGCCCCTGGATATGCCTGAGTCGGTCCTGGTTCGCTTCAAAGGTGAATTGAATGAAGGTATTACCTTGCGCGATGTTGTCAATGCCATTCCCTATCAGGCTATCAAGGATGGTTTGCTGACCGTGCCCAAGAAAAACAAGAAGAATATTTTTAACGGACGCATTCTGGAAATGGAAGGGTTGCCTGATCTGTCGGTTGAGCAGGCTTTTGAATTGACGGATGCCGCTGCCGAGCGATCTGCCGCTGCCGGATGTATCCAACTCTCGGAAGAGAGTGTCTGTCAGTATCTGCGCTCCAATATCGCCCTGATGGAGAAAATGATTGCGGATGGCTACCAGCATCCGGAAACCCTGCGGAAACGGATCGATGCGGTCAAGGATTGGCTGAAAGAGCCCAAGTTACTTGAAGCCGATAAAAATGCCGAATATGCTGCCGTCATTGAAATCGATCTGGCTGAGATTACCGAACCGATCCTGGCCTGCCCGAATGATCCGGATGATGTCAAGCTGTTGTCCGAGGTTGCGGGCACCGAGATCCAGGATGTGTTCCTGGGCTCCTGCATGACCAATATTGGTCATTTCCGTGCAGCTGCGGAAATCTGGCGGGGTGAAAAATATAATCCCGTAGTTAGAACCTGGGTTTGCCCGCCGACTAGGATGGATCAGGCAAAGCTCAAGGAAGAGGCGGTGTTCGCTCTATTCGGGGCTAAGGGGGCACGAATTGAAATTGCCGGCTGCTCGCTCTGTATGGGGAACCAGGCTCGGGTGCCGGATGGAGTCAATGTTTATTCAACAAGTACGCGGAACTTTGACGACCGAATGGGGAATGGTGCTCAGGTATTCCTCGGTTCTGCCGAACTTGGCGCGGTTACGGCCAATTTGGGTAAGTTGCCAACACCTCAGGAGTATTTTGCCGTTTATAAAGAACGGGTTGCTCCAAATGTCGAAAAGATTTACCAATACCTGCAATTTGATCAAATGGAAGAGTACTCTCACTGATCATGCGTATTGATTAGCTTGTTAAAGAGCCATCCAGGTGACCGGATGGCTCTTTTTTTATAAGAAGAGTGCAGGGGGGGCTTTATTTAATCCTTTTTTTGACCCAGTAATGGAAAACTGTCAGACCTAAAAGCAGCAGGATGAGCAAGCCGAAACGACTGCTCAGGCTTTGCGCATTTTGCCAGCTGCTGCCACCGAAAAAACCCAGTCCCGGATAGCAGATACCCCACAAGATTGCGCTGATAACCGCATAAATCAAGAACGGGCGACGGGTCATTCCTGACAGCCCGGCGATAAACGGAGTAATCCCTCTAATCGGGCCGAGAAAACGGGCAAAAAAGATACTTTTGCCTCCATGGTCAACAAAAAATGATTCGGACAGGCTGACCAACGTGTGGTGCTTTTGAAAGACCTGCAAGCGGAGGAAGATCGAACCATAACGAAGGCCCAACCAAAAACTGAGCATATCGCCCAGTAGTGCACCGATCGCACTGACTGAAATAAGAGGGAGCAAGGTAGCTTTCCCATGCACGACCAGAAAGCCGGCGAGAACGATGAGAGTGCTGCCCGGAACCAGCAGGCCGATCAGCGGTAATGATTCGCTGAAAGCGATCAGAAAGATCACCCAGAAGTATCCATTGCCGTCCGGCAGAAAGGCAGTTACCTGTTCCAGCCATTTATCCATGTTCGCCTGGGTCCGTTTCGAAGCGCTTTCTCCAGTGATCGAAAATAAGAGCGTTGTCTTTTCCGTATTTTAACAGCTTCCGGCGGACTTCGTCCGGCGATTTTTCGCGGTCGCGATTTTTTTTACCTTTGCTGTAAAACAGATCGGCGTAGCAGATGATTTGTTCCTCAAGAGTTTCGGGACGCATATCCCGAGCCGGAAGCGGAAGCCCCTGGCTAACAATCGCATCTACACTCAGACCGACGCCGACGTGGCGTTCACAGACCCTGGCGTGGCGGGGGCAGGCCTTCGCTGTCGAGGATCTCCCGGCCACGGATCCCATGTTGAATATAAGGGCCGTTGCCGTGACAGCCGAGCTCCGGGGTATCGGTCATGACGATGCCAATATCGTGCAGCATGGCGGCCTCAGCGATGAACCCAAGGTCTATCCGAAGCCCTTGTCGTTGCAAGCGACGGGCAATCTGCAATGCTTTGCGACAGACCAGGCGGCTGTGGCTGAGAAGAATGCGGTACGCTTTTGGGCTGTCCTGGCAGTATTTTCGTAGAATCAGTGGGGGCTTGATGGTGGTTGTCATAGATTTATTGCGCTTTTCCGGGCGCTGGGCTGAGGATTTCCTGCAAACTGTCAACCGTATCGTGAAAATTGGCATCAATCAGGCGCCATTGCGCCGTGGGATATTTCAGGGTGACCACAAAATCATGATGTCGCCCTGATATTGCAATTGCCTGATATTGTTCACAACCTTGTTGCCAGATCACGGCTTTCGCGGGGCCCATGGGGTGACGGTAAGCCATGACCTGTGGTTCTTCTGTTATGTGTAATACGCCGCTCTCTGTTTTTAACCACTGTGCTATTGCCTCGTTATTGTGTTTGGGCAAAGTGACGACTGACAGCGTTCCAGGGCAGTTGTCTTTCGAACTGATGCTCCACACAACCCTGTTCTCCCGATATTTCGGGGACGATACCGGGATGTAGATGATTTGCCAGTTTTGCGGGTGATTGATGGCAAACTCATGCTTGGCATCAACATAGAGCTGCTCATCAGTCTTGCTTGTCAACTCCTGCTGAGGCAAAGGTTTTTGACAGCCGAGCATGAACAAGCAAAGAATGATGGCGAATAAAAAAAATCGTCGCATGGGATTTTGAAAGAACTTTTCAGTCCTTCCAGGTGATACAGGCAACGGGACAGCTGTCCATGGCTTCTTCGATTTTGTCTTCGCTGTCGCCGTTGGGGTTATGAATTCCAGCTTTATGTTCTGAGACCATACGGAAGACTTTCGGGCAGATACGGGTACAGGTTTCACAACCGATGCAGGCATCGGCATCCAGGTAGGGGATTCGGGGCATGTGTTCTCCTTTTGTTTGTTTGGTTATCTTTTATTTTAAAGGTCGCCTTCATTATCCAATATTCAGGTATGGTTTGACAAATCATCAATTATAATTTTTGAAAAATCGGATATATTGGATTCATAATTTAATACTGTACGAGGGAGTGTCGGTTTGGCCAAAAAAATGGGGTTGAAGATTGAAATCCTTATGACGTTGATTTTGTTGATCTCCGCGGCTCTTTCGCTGGGTGGCTTACTCATGCTGCGCGGGACAGGGGATAAACTTATCCAACAGCGAATCAGACATTTAAGTACATTGACCACTGTTCTGGATCAAGCTGCGGGGAAACTTATCGGACAAGCTGCTGAGTCAAGATATCTATCTGAGCTTAACGATCTTGTAAGCGTAGCATGTGCCGAGAGCAAATGTGAAGCTTGGTGGCTTTACGATCATGATCTGAAGCAGATCGATAGTTATAATCCTGAATCCCTATTGGCGATCAGTGCCGCTCGGCGACAGGAGGCTAAACTTTCGAAAAAACGGGATATCGAACTCGTATCAACACAGCAATTTGGATTGTTTTTTGATTAGAGCTCCGAAGGTTTTGATTGCCCTGCCAGTGTTCTATAAAAACAAATTTTCCGGACTCTTGGAACTACATTTCAGCCTGCAAGATATTCATGTCGATATTTATGATTCGGCACGAGTTCCTGATGATGTACGTTGCCTTATATGGAATTGTGCTGATAGGAGCAGGCTATTATCTTTTCCAGCGCAATATTATTAAACCGGCTCGGTTAATGTTGCAGGCTACCGAGGCGGGTGAGCAGGGGAGACCTTGAGCTTCGTTTGCCGACTGAGGGGCCTTATGAAATCTCCCAAATAGCCAAGGCTTACAACCATATGGTGGCAGCACTTCAAACGAGTCAGGCGGAAACCCAGGAGCATATTGTCGGCTTGGAAAAAGCGAATCAGCAACTCAGACAGGCGCGGGAAGAGCTGATCCGTAGTGAAAAAATGTCTTCAATCGGGCAGTTGGCTGCTGGATTGGCCCATGAATTAGGAAACCCTCTTGCGGCTATTATCGGTTATCTGGAGCTTCTGAAACATCAGCTTCAAGGAACTGCCAAAAAAGAGATCATTGAACGCTCCTTAAATGAAACCGCCCGAATCGATTTTTTGGTCCGTGAGCTGTTGGATTTTGCCAAGCCAGATAACCGTCAGAACTCAGACCGTATCGATTTTACGGTTGAATTGCGTGCTTGCCTTGCTCTGCTTCGTCATCAGGGGCAACTCGACAAAATCGAGGTCATTGATCGACTCCCTGATAAGTTTGCCCTTATTGGCGGTGAACCGCCAAAAAATGAAACAAGTATTCGTCAACATTATCCTGAATGGGGTCCAAGCCTGTGACGCTGACGGGGTGCTGGAGGTGTCTGGGGGGCGAAGATGGATCGGCTATCTGGATAATGATTGAGGATAACGGGTCAGGCATTTCCGAGAATGACTTAAGGCGCATCTTTGATCCTTTTTTTACGACCAAAAGTCCGGGGCAAGGGACCGGGCTGGGATTAACCGTCTGGTCATCGGGTTTGTTGAGGAAGCCGGTGGAAGGATCACTGTTGACTCAGAAATCGGTTGTGGGACGAAGTTTACAATTATTTTTCCATTGATAACAAGTGTCGAGGATGCAAAAAAATGCCTGATACTATGAATGCATTTTTTGCATAGATTGTTGTTTTTTTTTTCTATTTTCCTTCCTTATCTGGCTGAAAAAGAGATTCTTTCCGGTTGGCTTAAGTCTTGCTTAGTAAAAAGATTTAAATACAATTTGGAAGGGATTTTATATGGGGTCTGTCAAAATTGCCCCGATGTAAAACAAGCAAGAACCAGGGAGTGACTCTGCTGGAACTGATCGTGGTTTTGGCTATTTTCGGAATCATGACGG
>CAXXJU010000009.1:0-169063 GCA_963668145.2 Geopsychrobacteraceae bacterium | reverse complement strand
CTCCTGGCTCACGAACTGGAATTCAACCTGACGGTCAAAATTCTGCAGGGGTTGTCCGCCGTGGTGATCCTGATCGTGGTGGTGATCTATCAGAATGAGATACGCCGGGTTCTGGACGAGCTGGCCTATCTGTTGTTTCGGCACAAAAGCGAAATTCGGCCTTGGCAGGGGAGTATTCCTGAGCTGTTGGTGCGGATTGCCTATGAACTCTCGGATCGCCGGTGGGGAGCCCTGATTGTCCTTCCCGGACAAATCTCCCTGGACAGTCTGATCACCGCCGGCAACGAGCTGTATGGTGTGCTCAGCCGGCCGCTGGCGCTAAGCCTGTTTGATCCCACTTCGCCCGGACATGATGGCGCCATGGTGCTGCGTGGCGATAAAATTGAACGTTTCGGCACCCGTTTGCCACTCACCGAAAGGGATGATCAGGTGCAGGAACGCGGCACCCGCCATGCCGCGGCTATCGGCCTGTCTGAAAAAGCTGACGTCCTGGTCGTGGTGGTATCGGAAGAGAGTGGGCATATCTCGGTGGCTAAGGACGGGATTCTTGAGCGCATGTCAGACAGCCAGGCGTTGTTGCAGGAAATACTCGAATTCACTGAAGATCTGGGATCGCGGGAGAGCGGCCGAAAGCGCTATCAATCTTACCTGCGCATGGCCCTGCGCCTGGTTGCGTCGGTGGTCGTCACCTCGGTAGTCTGGCTGGTGCTGGTGCCCGGCTCCGCGGTTGTGACCGAGGTTTATCAGGTTCCCATTGATGTCCAGAATATCCCGGACGGCTTTAAGTTTGAATCGGTCACTCCGCCAAAAGCGGACGTGTCCCTGACCGCCGAACGGCGGGAACTGTTCAAGCTGCGCCCCGATGACCTGATGATCTCCCTCGACGGCACCCTGACCGCCCTGGGGCGACAGACCTATTCATTGAACAGCTCGGATATGATGCTGCCCGGCAATATCGAGATTGCCAAAATCAGTCCGGCCACCGTGAAGGTGCAGGTTGATAAGGTTGGAGGGGAAAAATAGGTTTCGCCCCTATGTGCTTTAAAAATTGGAGGTTTATGCGGGTAGGCAGTTTTCAACGGTGATTGGTTTGTGGTTGTTCGGTTGTTTCACCCCCATCCCGACCTTCCCCCATCAAGGAGGGGGAAGGGGAACAACCTGTCTTCGCGATTGTTCCATCATCTCACTGTACATCCCCCAGTCTACTGTTATATAAAATCTCATCCGTATATTTCATCCAGCGTACATACCTAAAAACGCTATTCACTCTTTATCTCTTGGAAAATCATGTCAAACGCCAGCACCTTTTTTGCTATTTTCATGGCCATCGCCAAACCTTTGCTAATTTTGCTGCTGGCATTTTTCCTGTTACCGCCGCTGTGCAAATGGTTGCGCACGAAATTGACAGGTGGGGGGCAACGCGGGCTTGATTTTAGCCGGGAGCTCGATGCCGTTTATCGGCGGGCGGACAATATTCTTGCCGGGGGCTTGGAGCAGGGGAGTGACTATGAGGCGACCGGCTCTGCTCCAGAGAGGATCTGCGCCGCCTGGGCCGGGCTGGAACGGACCATGAAAGAACTTGGGCGGAAGCATCTGCAAGTGGCCGCCGACAATACTCCCTACCCCTGGGATTATGTACTGTTCGAATTGGAAATGAAGAAGAAGGTTGCCAATAGCAGCATCGGGATTTATCGGGATCTGCTGCGCTTGAAAGATATTGTTGAACAAGACCCGACGGTGACTATTCCGGAGGTGGCAGCTAGCAAGTACTGCCGCCTGGCCGCACGGGGTGAACACTGAACTTGCGCATGAGCCGGAAGCCTCCGGTTTCAGTCTCTTCTGAAGGTTTTGCGCCGCTGCTACAGCTCATCCTGGAGAATCGTTATGGCTGTTTTTTCACTCCACCTGTTTTTCTGTCACCTGTTGTCCCGGTCCGGGGCGGGAAGAGGAAATTCCTGTGTTTGATCCAGCAATCTACCAGACCAGGCGGCGGCGCCTGCAGGAGCACCTCTCCACTGGGCTGGTGCTGCTCTGCAGCAACTTTGAGTCCCCGTTCACGGCCGCTGACAACTGCTATCGCTTTCGTCAGGATAGCAGCTTTCTTTATTTCTGCGGGCTGGAACAACCAGGTCTAGCGCTGCTCTTTGATCTCGACGCAGGGAGCGAGATTCTTTTCGGGACAGATCCGTCTCTGGAGGAACAGGTCTGGAGCGGGCCCTTGCCGAGCCTGGCTGAGCGGGCGGCAAGCAGCTGGATCGGAGATGCGGCCTCGCTGTCCCAATTGGCCACGCAGCTGCAGCAGGCCATCGGCATGGGCCGGCCGGTGCGGTTGCTGCCCAGCAGCCGGGCGGAGAATCGGTTATTCCAGGCCGACCTGCTTGGTATTCAGGTCGCTGAATTGCCCACTTTTGTTTCCAGCGAGTTGATCAAGGCCGTGGTTGCGCTGCGCTCTGTTAAAGGGGCCGAGGAGATCGCCGAACTTGATCAGGCTGCAGATCTGGGTTACCAGCTGCATTGTGCGGCCATGAAGATGGCCCTGGCCGGAATCCATGAGTGGGAAATTGCCGGTGAGCTTGAGGCGCTGGCGGCCCGGGACGGGCGGATGCTCTCCTTTCCGGCCATTGTCACCACGCATGGCGAGATCCTCCACAATCATCAGCAGACCAGGCCGCTGCAGGACGGGGATCTGTTGCTGGTCGACGCCGGTGTGGAAAGCCGCCGGCACTATGCCTCTGATCACACCCGAACCTTTCCGGTGGGTGGCACATTCAGTCCTGTCCAACAGGAGCTATACAAACTGGTGCTGCAGTGCAGCGACCGCGCCTATGAATTGATCCGGCCCGGCATCACCTTTGCTGAGGTCCACCGCGAAGTCTGCCTGGTGCTGGCTCGTGGACTGACCTCCCTCGGCCTGATGCGCGGCGATCCCCAGGATGCGGTCGCAGCCGGTGCTCATGCCCTGTTCATGCCCCCACGGACTTGGACATATGCTCGGCTTGGACGTTCACGACATGGAGGATCTGGGGGAGGATTTAGTCGGCTACGATGAACAGGTGTGCCGCTCCGGCCAGTTCGGGACCTGTTCTCTGCGCCTTGGGCGAAAACTGCAGGAAGGGTTTGTGCTGACCGTAGAGCCGGGTGTTTATTTTATTCCCGCCCTGATCGAGCGCTGGCGAGCCGAACAACTGCATGCCAGATTTCATCGCTTATGAGCGGCTTGGGAGTTATCTCGATTTCGGCGGAATTCGCGTCGAGGATGATGTGCTGGTGACGGCGATAGGGCATCGACTGCTCGGCAACCGGCGCATTCCGCGTACTGTCGAGGAATTGACCGGTTGACAATAAAGCGGGCAGGGTTTGGACGCTTCACAAACTTGTTGCAGTCTGCCAGTTTATGAAGAGAGGTGTTTGTTATAAAAATCGCAGTGTTGGGTGCTGGCGCCATGGGCTGTCTGTATGGTTATTCCTCCATGTATCAGGGCCGCCAACGCAAGGTGCGCACCGAGATCGACAAGATCAACGGGGCGGTGGTGGAACAGGCCAAACTCTACGGAGTGCCCACGCCCTATAATGCCTTGATCGTCGATCTGATTCACGCCATTGAAGGGACTTAGCAGGAAGAGGAATAAGAGGGAAGGGGATGTACATAAAAACAGGGCCGTGCTCCG
Organism: Geopsychrobacteraceae bacterium; assembly: GCA_963668145.2. Classification (GTDB taxonomy): domain Bacteria; phylum Desulfobacterota; class Desulfuromonadia; order Desulfuromonadales; family Geopsychrobacteraceae; genus Seleniibacterium. Next base: position 165,395 of record CAXXJU010000009.1, on the reverse strand, counting down.
CGGTTGTTTTCCCGGAGCGCGGCCCTGTTTTATTGTTCCCAGCAGGCTAGTTCAAAACTATGGACTTTCAGGTTCTATGAGTTGAGTCCTTCCCCCTTGATGGGGGAAGGTTAGGATGGGGGTGGAAATGCTGGCCTTCCCTCTCTACCAAGAGGGAAGAGGTCTATTTTATGGACTTTCAGTGCATAGTGGTTGACCCAATCAGAATGCGAAGTCGGTGTCACTGCTATCTGTGCCGCTGAACACCGTGACCGGAACGGTATGGGTTGTGCGGCCTGGAGTCCAGGCGACCAGCTGATAGGAACCGGCTGGCAGTTCAACCTGATAGGCTCCGCCGTTGGCGACCTGCAGGGTTTTCACCGTGACGATGGTGGTGGTTCCTCCGCAACTAAGATTCTGCCGCACCGCGATGGTGACATGTTGATCCGCATCGGTCAGTGGTGTGGAGATGTTGACGACCCCTGAAATGGACCCGGTTGCCGTAACCACCGGCTGCATAGCCATGTCAACAGTTGCGGTACTGCCAGCTTGGGGCAGGGTGATCGGACTACAGACCGGCTGGTAACCGTTGGCGGCAGCGACCAGGTTGTAAGTGCCGGGAGCCAGGAACAGGGCATAGTCTCCACTGTTATTACTCAGGGTGCCGGCTTCGATCACCACCTGATCTTCCGGCGCCGCTGTCGCAGCAGTGGTCTGGGCACTGACAAAGGCAGCGGGAACCGGTGCCAGCGGGTTCGAATTGGCTTCGCTGACCGTACCGTAAACATTGCTGTAGCTGGTCTCCTTGAGTATTTTGATCACCGGCTTAAGCAGGTACTGGCCGCTTGAGCCGGCTATGACCACCGAACGGGTGACATCAAAATCGAGGAGCATGTCAGTGGTCTGATCTGCTTTAATCGTGAAGCCGTTGATGACCTTCAAGCCGCTCTGGGGACCACTGGGAACCTTCAATTTATGAGCGTTGCCATCCATGTCGATGACGTAATTGGCGTAAGGGTTGTGTCTGGTCAAATATGTTAAGGCTGGGGTCAGCGGTAATGCCGAGGACCAGGCGCAGCTGTCCATAGCTGCCGGTATCCAGGGGGCCTTCCCCCAGTTGGGCGAAGAGTCCGTTGGACCAGGTCGAGCAGGTTATAAGTTGTGCCCGGTTCGGCCACGGTGATCCAACCACTGGTCGCGTTATCCTGGCTGCTGCGATGTACCTCCACCCGGTCGACAGTGACATAGACCGCCTGGTAATCTTCGGCAGCACTGTCAGTCAGGGCAACCGAGAGGGTGCCGCTCCCGCCACCATCCGAACCACCATTACTGCCGCAGGCTGTCAGCAAGGCACCGAGCAGCAGGATTGCCAGAAAAGAACAACCTCTTTGAATGGTTTTCAGTTTCATTGCAGATTAAACTCCTTCTCATTTCAGGTGTTGGAACTATCTGGTTGGTTACTCTTTGAAGTTGCAGACTAACGCCAAGATTAGCACGGCGTTGAGCTATGGACAACTGCGATCCCTAAACCTTGTGGGAAGCGCTTACAAAAGTTTGTCAGGAATGGCGCAGGCCAAACATGTTGGCGATTTCTCCCCTCCACAAGCGTTTATAAGACATTTGCCATTGTTCATTAGTGTGTTTCCGGGCAGAAAAAAATGATATCCTGGTATGAATTATTTTAGCTCTGCTGGAACTTTGCTTCTTTGTTAATATGTTTAATGAATTTATATGGTTTTCTTTTTTCTCCTGAGCAAAATTTATACCTGCCGTCAAATAAAAATAAAAAGTGATAATTAAAATAGCTCTCTTGACACGATGCCGAAGCCAATGTACATTTGCCAAGCGCAGTAAAATTTGCTGCTATTCATGTGTAATAAATAACCGAAAAGGCAAACCCGGAGTAATTCGGGGACGCAAAGCCACGGGTCCTGTGCCACCAGGATAGCCGGGCCGCCGAAGCAATGAGACAAGCCTCTTGCCCCGGTCACATCTACCCGCGGAGCACTCATTTTCGGCTGAAAGTGGGTGCTTTTTTTATGTGCCTGCTGGACCGGTTTTTCCGGTCATACACCCCGTAAAGGCGCTGGAAAGCTTTACGGATAAATGAAAAGTAATGGGGTATGATGATTTTGTGCAAGTTGCCGACCGGCCTTGATGCTCAGGGAATGGTGTCCGCGCGATGCTGAGCTGGCGTTTTTTTCAACAGCTGCTGCGCTGGGCATTTTTCTGTTGCCTTTTGTTGACGACTCTTGGAGCAGGGGAGAGCCTTGGTGCGCCCTGTGATACCAAGAGCGGCTATCCCTTTGTCACCCACGATTTGAGTGCCAGCTACTGTGAACTCTGCGGTTACGGCTACGTCACGGTCGTGATCAATAATCCCTACCGCTACACCCAGGTTTCCCCCCAGCCCACAGATTCCCGACCTGCCCGGTGCGGTGATGAGCGACCTGGTCCTGCAGGAGAATCTCGGTATTTCCGGGCTGAGGTTCGAGCCCAACGCCCCCCAATCCTGTGACTTATCAGGTCAACACCGGGGTCACTCTGGCCGGGTCAGCTCCTGTGATCAGCGGCAGTGGCGCGATCCTTACTTTTAGCGCAGCGCAGATCCCGGCCCTTGCCAGTCTGGAAGCAAATCCGTTTTCCAATCAGGTCAACCGTATCACCCTGCGTTTTGCGGTCAGCCGGACCTCCTCCCCGGAAGCCCTGGTCAGCGCCAACCGCGGTGTGCAGGCGACTTTACTCTTTACCACCGATTCCGGCTGCGCTGATTCCCCGCAAACCGCCACGGCAACCTTGCCGCTACGCGAACCCTTGCCGCAAATCACCAAAACCGGTTGGAACTATGATGCCGGACAGCGCCAGAATTCAGCCGGCGATCCGGTTTATGGCACCAATAATGACGACATCGTCTGGCGGGTGAGGGTGACCAACAGTGGATTGGCCGGGTTGCAGGATTTGCGTTTCGACGACCTGATGGAAACGGGCAGCGTCGCTATCCATTATGTTTGTGCCAGCGAGGCCGCGGCGAACAGTCTGGCCGCAGCCAACGGCAGCGGGTCCGTGACCGGTTGTGTGGCGGCTGGCAACAGTCTCAACGATTTTATCGTCACCGACCCCTTTGGCAACATGGCCCTGTCCTTTGATAATCAGGAAGTCGATGTCAGCGCCGGTGGCACCGCTTCCATCTATCTGGTCGGAAAGATCGCCGCCAGCGGCTCCTGTGAAACCAGCAAGGTCAACAGTGTCAGCGATGTCCAGTGGGGCTGTGGTCTGCAAAGTCCGGCTGGTGGGATCAGCGCCACCTCGACCGGAATTGTTCCAGCGGATACGGCGACCTTTTATTCTTTGTACAGCGACAACCATGCCGATCTGTCCGTGGAGCGGCAACTGACCGGGACGAATACCGCACAACCGGTCGGCAGCAAGGGGACCATGACCATTACCATCCGCAATTTCAGTGGTGGGAGTGTCAAGAATATTCAGCTGGCCGATGTGTTGCCGCCGGAATATGTCGTGGATGCCACCTTTCCGCCGGAAATCGAGGTGACCCCGGCCTATGGCACCGCTTATGCCGGCATGGTCGATACCCTGACCTGGACTAACCAGAACGGCGGCGATCCCCTGGCCAATACCGCCCCGGAATTCGAGCTGACCAGTTCGACGACCCACCCGGTTTACGCCGATCAGGTGAATATGCTGCGGCATGGCGATGTGGCGGTGGTGCGTTTCCGGGTGGTGTTGGTCAAATCCGCCTATTATGATCGCGCCGCCAATCTTGATGTCTACCCGGAAGAATATCCTCTGACCGCTACCGATCCGACTTTTCAGACTCCGCTGAGCAACACCCTGACCGTTGATTTCGACCTATTCTGCAGTTCCCAGGGGCACCAGACCCTGACTCTGACCGGCAACGGCAGCGCTGATCCGACCGGTACCGAGATTCCGGCATTTCCGGAAGACCTGGATATTGCAGTGGGCGGCGATGTTTTTATCCTCACCAACGATCCGAACCAGCTCCTGACTCTGCCGATTCTGGTCACCAACCACGGCGGGCATGACGCAGCCGATTATCATGTTTTCACCAGCTTTGGCGCTACCATGGAGGTGGTCAGTGCGCCGAGCGGTTGCGCGCCGATTGCCCTGTCCGGTTCGCCCAACCAGCCGGCACCATGGAAGGTTCTGGTTGATCCGGCCGCGATCCCGAACACGGCCACGGTTTACGAATGCGTCAGCCCGGCGACCATTGCTCCCGGCCGGACCGTGACCTACAACTTTCAGGTCAGGAAGAGCAGCGACCCGGCCGACATCGCTCTGGACGATCTCAGTCTGCGTGCCGATGTGGTCGGGGAAATCACCCTCAGCGATGGGACTCCGCTGACATTTCCTGCTCCCATTGTCCGGGCCGACGGTGAACTGGATCGGGCCAACAATTATTCCCTCGATGCGGCTTGGGCCAGGGTCATCGGCTTTAATTTGAAGAAGACCCAGCTTGGCACCTGTAACGAAAACAATCCGCCCAGTTTGGACGGCAACGGGTTCGAAGAGGTCCAGATCGGCGAAGAATGCGATTTCCATATCGAAACCGGTGGCTGGTTTGGTTTCAAGACCCCCGGCTTTATCTATATCGCGGTACAGAACATTGATGTCGCCGATCAAGTGCCGGACGGCCAAGCCTATCTTTCCAGCACCAGTCCCTATGCCGAATCGACAGCCTTGATTCAGAATGTCAGTCTCAGTCCGACCGGGCTTACCCCTCTGGATGAAGGCTGGTTCGACTGGCGTTTCAATGTTCCCGACAGTGAGCGGATCGAACAGGCGGATGAATGGTTTGTGGTGAACACCAAAACCCGGCTGCTCAATAAACCCATTGATAACCGAGCCGTGCCCAACCTGCATGCCGCGGATAGTTACAACGTGCTCAGTTCTACCTTTGACGCCACCTTCAGCAATGTCAACACCGGCTTGGTTGAACAGTACAGTCTCGGCCCTTCCACTATCGGTTATCCGAGCGAAGCGATCCGGCGGGTCGACCTGACCGTGACCGAACCTCGCCTGGTTCTGGTTAAAGAGGTCTGTAATGAATCCCTTTACGGCAGCGGCCCGAGCTGCAGTAATTTTGTGCCGGTCGCCGATGACGGCGATGCCTATGACAGCTATCTCTACCGCATTACTGTGACCAATGAAGCCACGGCCAATGGCGTGCAGCGCGCCCCTGCTTATGATGTGACCGTGACCGATCAGCTCGATGCCAGCGACCTGGCCTATGTTTTCCCCTTTGCTGGCGACGGTCTCGACAATGACGGCGACGGGAACAGTGGAGCGGCGGACACTGACGGTGAGGGGAACATCAGCGACAATACCGTCAAGAACGGTGTCCCCGCTGAATTGACCTTTTCCTATACCCACAGCAGCGCTCTGCAGCGGATCGATCCGGGCCAGTCAGTGGAACTGTACTACCGGGTCGATTACGATGATGATGCCGCTCCGCTGCAGGTCTTTACCAACGCGGTCAGTGCGGTTTACGACAGTTTAAACGGTCCTTCCGGCAATCAGACCAACCCGACCGGGAATAACAGCGAGCTCGGTGGAGCCCGGTTCTATCAATCTGAAACCGCGAATGCCAGTGTGCAGATGATTCCGGTCGCTACCCAGCCGAAAACGGTGACTGCCACAGCCAACACCCCACTGTTGAGCGTACCCGGCACCCAGGACGTCACCATCGGTGAAGAGCTTGAATATCAGTTGGATGTGCTGCTGCCGGTGGCCCTGGTGCGTAACTTTGTTATTCGTGACGAATTGCCGGTCGGGCTGCGCTGCAGCGAAGCTCCGGCGGTCAATCTGGATGCCGCTCCCTACAGCGCGGCGGGGTTTTGAGCCGGGTGGGGTGATTACGCCGACCTGCAGCGGTAACCTGGTTGAATGGAACTTTGGCGACCAGCGGCTTACCGTCGGCGGTAGCGCGACCCGCTTCGACCTGGCGGTCAACTTTATTGCCAGGCTGGAAAACAGCGATCAGACCAATGACGCCGACCTGATTGCCAACGGCAGTCCGGCTACGGTCACGACGGCGGAGTATCTGGATGAATCCGGTGCTCTGGTCAGTTACAGTATCGATCAGGTGGACGTTCAGGTGCGCGAGCCGCGCATCGAGTTGGCGCAGACCTTCAGTGTGGCCAACGCCGACGCCGCCGATCTGGTGACAGTCACGGTGACTGCGACCAATAGCGGTACCGCCCCGGCCTACAACCTGCAGGTTTACGACGACCTGGCAGCGAGCCGCTTCAGCTATGCAGGTGGTGTCGGCGGCAACAATCCTCCGGATGTGGTGGATACCCTGAGCTTGGGGCCGGAGCAGCCGGTGTTCGGCTGGAGTACCCCAGCTGAGATTGCCGTGGGGGACAGTGTCAGCTTCAGCTATCAGATCCGCGTGGCCGACGATGTCCGCCCCCATGAAGTGCTGACCAATACGATCGAGGCGGTCTGGACCTCCTTGCCTGGTCAGACCACGGCTCTCAACAGCGGTGGCACCATCGGCAGCGCCGGGGCTGTCGACGGCATGCGGAACGGCAGCATTCCCAACAGCGGCGATCCGGTCAATGACTACGAGACCACCGCCGCGGCTCAGCTGAGCGTCCCCGGGGTGCAACTGACCAAGACCGATCTGAATCCGGCCACTGTGCCCACGATTGGGGCGCGTAAGCAGTTCCGCATCGATCTGCTCCTGCCGGAAGGCGTCACTGAAGGCATCAGCATCAGCGACAACCTGGCGGCCGCCGGCCTCAGCTATGTTCTGGCCAACAACAGTAGCTACGACATCACTTACAGCTTCAGCGGTATCGCCACCATTAACGGGCTGGCTCCGGCCGAGGCAGCATTGAACGCGTTTCCCGCCGACCAGAGCAGCGGTGTGGTGAGCTGGGATATCGGCACCATCACCACCCTGAGTGAGGATGACAGCAGCACCGCCAGTCTGACCCCGACTCTCAGCCTGAACTATTTTGCCCGCGTCAACAACGACCTTGACACCGATGCCGGCGATCCGCTCCAGAATGGGGCGACGGCCGTTTACCTGAACGGCGCGACCGCCGGCCAGGAAAGCCTGAGCGCTGTGGCTCCTGCCGTGGTGGTGTCCGAACCAGATTTAACCCTGGTCAAGAGCGTCGCCAATGTTACCGTTGGCAAGGATACTGCGGCTGCGCCGGTGGCCGGGGATATCCTCGAATATCGCTTGACCCTGGTTAATACCGGCAGCAGCAACTCCACTGCCTTTGATCTGAATATTGTCGATACCATTCCGGACGGCGTGGTTCTGGACAGCAACTTTACCCCGACCGCCAGCCTTGATGGCACTCCCCTGAGCGGTTTTGTCGGGCTGCCTGCCGGCGCACCAGCCGGGCCGCTGACTTGGGGTCGTGATAACGGCGACGGCAGTCTGGATGTCGGCGCGGGGGCAGCAACTGGTGATCATTTATCACTGTGTTGTTGAGGTCGTGGCCGATGCTAACGGGATTATCGAAAACGGGGTCTGGACAGACTGGACGTCCCTTGACACGAGCAATGCCTATGAGCGAACCGGGGCGGGCTGCCCAAGTATTGTTGCGCCCAACGATTATTGCGTTGGACCGGTCTTTGCCACCACCGTTGGTATTGCCCCGGAACTGGTCTTCCAAAAAACTGTGATTAACCAGACCAGCGGTGCCGATCCTGGGATCTCTGCCAGTCCCGGTGACGTTCTCCAATACCATCTGGAAATCAACAATATCAGTGCAGCTCAGGCTCAGTTCACTCTCTCTGATGATCTGGATCAGCTAAATGCAACGCCCTGGTTCGTGCCCGGCAGTTTGACCTTGTTGACCGGGCCGGCCGAGGTTTCTGTCGATGCCACGGGCGGCAGTGCCGGTACCGGCTTGCTGAGCAGTTCCAATATTATTCTCGACGGCAACAGCACACTCAGTGTCGATTTCTCGGTGCAGCTGGCTGCGGTTATCCCCGGCGGCAGCGAAGTCCTCAATCAGGCCCGGCTGGAGTTGACCGGTTTCGGGGACCTTCAGCAGCGACGATCCCAATATTGCCGGCGCGGCCGACCCAACCCGCACCACCATCAGTTCGGCTCCACAGTGGCAGTTCACCAAAACCTCCACCGATTTGACCGGAGCAAGTTCGATCCTGCTCCCCGGCGATCAACTGCGCTATACCATCCTGGTCCGCAATATCGGCAGCGAAGATGCGGAGAATGTCATTCTGACCGATGCAATCCCTGCCAATACCAGCTATGTCGCAGGTTCGACCACCCTCAATGGGGTCAGCGTTGCTGATGCCGCGGACGGCAGCAGCCCTCTTATTGCCGGGCTGCTCATCAATGCCGCGGGTGCGGCCACTAGCGGGGCGTTTCCGGCCGACAGTACGGCCAGTGATGCCGGCCTGGCGACGGTGACCTTCGTTGTTCAGGTTGATAGTGCTGTGATCGGCGGTACGGAAATTTCCAACCAGGCCACCCTCAACGGTGCCGGAACCGGTAGCGGGGCGTTCAGTGAGCAGCTAAGTGATGATCCGGATACCGTATCCATTGCCGATCCGACCATCGATGTGGTCAGTTCCATGTCCTTGAGCAAAGAGGTCTTCAACCTGACCAGTGGTGGCAGCGGTGCCACTGCAGCTCCTGGCGATGTGCTGCGCTACCGCCTCGAGTTCGTCAATACCGGCACCGCCACCTTGACCGGGCTCAGTATTCGTGACGAGCTGGAAAGCCTGCAGCCGGATTTACCCCGGCTGTTCGTCCCCGGGACCCTCCAGCTGGAAACCGTTCCCGGCGGAGCGGACGTCAGCGGTACCGATGCCAACGGTGGCAGCAAGGGGAGCGGGTTAATGGTCATTGACAATCTCAGTGCCGCGGCCGGAGAAACCCTGGTCATTGAATTTTCCGTGCAGCTAGCCGTAGTGATCACAAGTGGCAGCGAGGTTCTCAATCAGGCTGAACTGGTGGCCGAAGATGTGGTGCTGCAGTTGAGTGATTCCACCGACAGCAGCCTGATCGGCGGCGCAGATCCTACTGTCACCCTGATCAGTTCCGCCCCCTCCTTCCAGGTGGAAAAGACCGCCAGTTTCCTGGACGGAGATCCCGCAGTCCTGCTCGCCGGCGAACGGCTGCGCTATACCGTGACCGTCAAAAATATCGGCTCCGAAGATGCTTTTTCCGTTGTGCTGCAGGATTATACCCCGGCCAATACCAGCTATATTGCCGGCAGCACCACACTTAACGGCCAGCCGGTCAGCGACAATAGCGGTGCAAACCCGCTCCACGCCGGGCTGCTTATCAACGCCGTTGAAGACGCCACAGCCGGTTATTTGCGCGCCGACAGCGCAGCCACAGCCAACAACGTTGCGATGGTAACTTTCGATGTTCTGGTTGATAGCGCGGCCATGGATGGGCTGGTAGTGGAAAACCAGGCCTTTGTGAGATCCATGGGCGCGGGCAGCGGGGAACAGCCGGAACAGCCTTCCGATGACCCGGCCACGCCGGCGGTGGATGATCCGACCCGGGTTGTGGTCGGCAATGTGCCCCTGCTTTACGCGTTGAAGACCGCTGCTCTGGCCATCGACAATAACGCTGACGGCATTGTCAATCCCGGCGACACCATTGAGTACCATATTGTCATAACCAATAACGGAGCGGCTACCGCCACTGCCAGTGTGCTCACTGATGCCGTTCCCACCAATCTGAGTTATGTCGCCAACTCCCTGCTCATCAACGGTGCTGCCCCGGGTAACGATGGCGGCGTCTTCCCCCTTGCCGCCGGGTTGTCTATTCAGTCCTCTGACAACCCCGGACCCGGAATTATTTCCGTGGCCGGGCAGGCGACCCTCAGCTACCGGATGCAGGTCAATGCCGGGGTCGCCGAGGGGACGCGGATCACCAACCAGGCGATCCTGACCAGCAACGAAGTGAATGACCTGCCAAGCGATGCCGACGGCCTGGCCGCCAACGGCTATCAGGAAACCGTCGTTGTCGTCGGTGCGGTCCAACTGCTGGAGATCAGCAAAACCGTTGCTTTGGTTGATGGAATCAGCGCTGAGCCCGGCACTGAACTGGTCTACAGCCTGAGAGTGACCAACATCGGCAGTTTGCCAGCCAGCAATGTCCTGGTGACCGATGACCTGAACGGGTTGCTGAGCCTGGTCGATTTTGTCAACGCCAGTGCGGTGATGGATGGTTCGTCCAGCGGCACCAGCTATGCTGGCGGGATCCTCAGCGCCGATTATTCAGCGACTTATGGCGACCTGATCCCGGGAGATTCCTTCGTGGTTCGTTTCCAGGTGCGCATCAATACCGCGGTTGCTCCGGGGACAACTATTACCAACAGCGCCACGGTCAGCTGGGATACTCCGACCCAGAGCGCTTCCGCAAGTGTCTCCCTGGATGTCGGTGGAACCCCCGGCAGTGCCGCTCTGAACGGGCTGATCTGGCACGATTCCAGCCTTGACCGTAACTATGATGAAGGGAGCGAAGCTGCTCAGCAGGACTGGACCGTTGAGCTTTATCTCAATGACAGCCAGGTGGCGAGCACCACTACGGCTGCTGACGGCAGCTACGGTTTTAGTGGCTTGTTACCGACCGCCAGCGCCGGAGCCACTTATGAAATTCGCTTTGTTGCGCCCGGCGCCGGGGCTGCCACCGCTACCCTCGGTTCGGCCGATTCAATCTTTACCAACGGGCCGCAGCGGATCAGCGCTATCAGTGTCGATTCCGGCAGTAACCTGCAGAATCTGAATATGCCGCTGTGGCCCAACGGTACGGTTTACAACGCGGTCGCCAGAAACCCGGTCAGTCAGGCAACTTTGACCCTGCTCAATGCCCTGAGCGGCAACGTTCTACCCGCTGCTTGTTTTGATGATCCGGTGCAGCAGCATCAGGTCACAGCGGCTAACGGTTTCTACAAGTTTGACCTGAATTTCAGTCAGGCAGCCTGTCCGGCCGGCGGAACCTACCTGCTGCAGGTAACCGCGCCGCCGAGCGGCTATCTGGCTACCCCGTCAGCGTTGATCCCGCCGGCCAGTGATGCTGGCAGCGATGCCTTCTCAGTGCCCGCTTGTCCGGGCAGCGGGGCGGATGCAGTGCCGACCACCAGCTCCTATTGTGAAGCGATTGCTGATGCCGGTATTCCCGCGGCCGGCAGCGCGGAAACCACCTATTACCTGCACCTGGCCCTTAGCGACGGCAATATCCCAGGGCAGAGCCAGATCTTCAACAACCAGTTGCCCATCGATCCGGTCTTAAACGGGGCAGTGGCCCTGAGCAAGGTGGCCGGGCTGCGCAACGTCAGCAAAGGTTCGCTGGTCCCCTATACAATCCGTTTAAGCAATGTTTTCGGCAGCGCCCTCGACCATATCCGCATCGTTGATCGGTTCCCGGCCGGATTCAAATATGTGGCCGGCAGCGCCACTTTGGACGGGATTGCTACTGAACCTGACATTCAGGGCCGGGAATTGTCCTGGGACGGACTTACTCTTGGGGTCAACAGTTCCCATACCATCAAACTGCTGCTGGTGGTCGGTGCTGGGGTTGGTGAAGGCGAATATGTCAACCGGGCCCAGGCTTATAACACCCTGCTTGGAACCAATATTTCCGGTGAGGCCACGGCGACAGTCATGGTGGTTCCCGACCCGGATTTCGATTGCAGTGACGTGATTGGCAAAGTTTACGACGATCGGAATCTGAATGGCCGTCAGGATGAGGGCGAAGCCGGGTTGGCTGGAGTTCGGGTGGTGACCGCGCGCGGACTGGTCGCCACCACCGATGAGTACGGTCGCTACCACCTGACTTGCGCCGTGGTGCCCGATGAAGATCGGGGCAGTAATTTCATCATGAAACTCGATGACCGCAGCTTGCCCAGTGGCTATCGGGTGATCAGCGAAAATCCGCGGGTACAGCAGGCGACTCGCGGGAAAATGCTGCGTTTCAACTTTACCGCGACACCGCACCGGGTGGTCGGGCTGGATATCGCCGATGCTGCTTTTGAGCCGGGGACCACCCGGATCAGGCCGCAATGGGAACAGCGGATAACGGAATTGCTGAAGATTCTGCAGGGTGCCCCCTCCGTACTGCGGCTCTCTTATCTGGGGGACACCGAAAGTATGCAGTTGGTGGAACGGCGGCTGGCCAGCCTGCAGGAACGTATCCGCAGTCGTTGGCAGGACGCTGCTGCTGGTTACCGCCTGACCATTGAAACCCAGGTGTTCTGGAGGCGGGGTGGGCCACCCTGACTCTGGCCTCAGTGGGTAAGGTGACCGCAGGCTAGCATTTTATGGTTTGAAATTGAAAATATGTTGTCGAAATGAAGCGGCGACATTGACCGGCCAACCAGGTTGGCGGGCAGGAACAGTATCAGTCGACAACGGTTCAGGGCTGATCTGCTAAATGAAAAGATATTAAATGGAAAAGTGGATAATCCTCATATTCGGTCTGCTGCTGTGCGGAGTTCCCGATGCCCAGGCCTTCAGCCTGTTTGGCAGCCGGGACATTGATACCGTGCGTGCAGTAGGGCAGATCGGTTCAGCGACGGAAGCGCATCTGCCGCCCGGCATCTCGGCTACGCCCTGGTCTCTGGATCAGGCCCTGTTGGCTGAAGAACCGGGCAAACGGATTAAAGTCTGCCGGACCGAAACCGTCTGCATGCTGCGTTATCGTGATGGGTATTCGCAACGGGCGGTGATCAGAAATCTTATCGAACCATTAACCTACGCCACGGCCGACTTCCCTGTCCCCACCTCTTTGCCGACCCGGATCGAGCAAGTTCTGCGGGATCTCGGGCAGCGTGACAACCTGCGCATCCGCGTTCTTGCTTATACCGATAATGAGCCCCTCATCGGCCGTGAAAAACGGATTTACGGTAACCTGGACGGTTTGTCCAATGCCGCTGCCGAACGTCTGGTCAGGACTCTGCGCACAAGTCTTGCCATGCCTGCGGAAAGCGTTGAAGGTCTCGGCCGCGGTTCGGCCCGGCCGGTTGCCTCAAATGCCACCGCGCGCGGTCGGGCGCTAAATCGCCGCATCGAAATCGAATTCTGGTACGACGACCCGTTGCAGGAGTTGCCGGACGAACCGCAATTATGTCCGGAAGCGGCTGGCTCGGAAAATCGGACCAGGGTCTATCATTCCGCTAACGGCGATATCGAACCAATCTATTTCAGCAACGGCGCTCCTGTGGTAGCGGCGAAAAGTCTCACCCAAATGCGTCAACTGCTTGCCGAATTGGCGGATAAAACCAACCCGCGCCTGCGTTTCATCGGTTATACCAGCAATGAACGGTTGAGCCGGCGGACTGCTGCGGTATATGGGGACGATATCGGCTGGTCGACCGCCCGAGCCCGGCGGGCCATGGCCCTGGTCAGTAAAGAGCTGGGATTGGAGGCCGAACAGGCGGAATTCGAAGGGCGCGGCTATGTACAGGCGGAAGATGTCGTCAATGCCGGTTTCGTGGAATCCGACCAGTCCCGGGTCGAGGTCCAGGCGGTTTATGACGAGCCGGTGATCCTGGATAATTATGAAGGTGTTGAAATTACCCGTATTGAGCGCGATGTCGACATCGAGAACCCCTATGCCCTGAACCTGATGCGGATCACAATTGACGGGCAGCCGGTGGCCGACCCGGGTAAAAGCTCGCAGGATATCCAGCGCTGTACCGATGTTGCCCTGGACCGTGCCCAGATTCAATTCAAGTACGACAGTCTGACCCTTCAGCCGCGCCTGAATGTCACCGCCTGGCCGCGCGCGGTCCGTTATCGGGACGATGAGAGCACGAAGTTTGCGGAAAACCGGGTTGTTTTCAAGCTTTATAGCAATTATCAACAGTTCTTCGAGCGGGCCGAAGTGAGGATCTTCGGCGAAACTGAGAGCAGCGGGGATACTCCGCTAGTGACCCTGCCGATCAGCAGCGCCGGTGAAGCAGAATGGTTCGCCGATTACCCCTCTTTCCAGGCCCCTGGGCTGGCCCTGAAATATCTGCTGCGGGTTTATGATGCAGCCGGTCATTTCGACGAGACCCGGCCGCAACCGCTCTGGGTGGTGGATCAACTCGACCCGGCCACCGTTCTTGCCAATCCCGATCGAGAACTGCTCGTCGGCTACGGTGAAAGTCGCCTGGCAATGCAGAATATTCCCCTTCATGGCGGTACCATCCAGGTGCTTGGTCAAAGTATACCGGTCGGACACCGGGTCTGGCTGGCCGGGACCGCTGTGCCGGTGGATGAGCAGGGGCGCTGTGTGGCCGAGCAGATCCTGCCGGAGGGGCTGCAGACCGTTGAGGTTGCAGTGCTTGATCAGCATGGCAACGGTGAGCTGTTCCTGCGTGATCTGGCTTTGCAGGAGAGCGACTGGTTTGGCGTTGGCCTGGCGGATCTGACCCTGTCCGCCAATAAAACCAACGGCCCGGCACGACTGCTGAACCCGGACAACCCTGAATACAGCGAAGATTTCAGCGCCAATGGCCGACTGGCCTTTTACACCACCGGCAAGTTCCACAATGGCTGGCATCTGACCGCCAGCGCCGATACCCGGGAAGGGCCCCTTGACGAGATCTTCTCCAATTTCATGGACAAGACCGCGGATGCTCAGTTCCGGCGAATGGACCCGGATCAACATTACCCGACCTTCGGCGATGACAGCAGCGTGGTGGAAACCGCTCCGACCCGCGGCAAGTTCTATGCGCGCCTGGAAAAGGACAAGACTTACGGGCTCTGGGGTAATTTCAAGATTGCCTATACCGATAACGACCTGGCCCATGTCGATCGTGAACTGTACGGAGCCAACCTCCATTACCAACAGCAACAGACCACCTCCTTTGGCGAACCCAGGTTGTTTTTGGACGGTTTTGCCGCTGACCCGGGGACGGTCTCGGCACGGGACGATTTCCGTGGTACCGGAGGGTCGCTGTTCTATCTGCAGCAGCGCGATATCCTGGAAGGGTCGGAAAGTCTGCGCATGGAAATCCGCGACAAGGATTCCGGGATCGTGCTGGCCGCCAAAACCCTGACTGCGGAACTCGATTACGATATCGATTATATCCAGGGGCGTATCCTGCTCGCTGAGATTCTGCCAACCACTGCCAGTGACAACCTGCTGGTGACCAGCGAATCCTTGAGCGGAAACCCGGTTTACCTGGTCGCCCGCTACGAATATACCCCCGGTGTCGGTGATCCGGACACGCTGGTCACCGGCGGGCGGGTTCACTATTGGTTCAACGACCATGTCAAACTCGGCCTGACCGGAAACTGGGATCAGGAAGACGGCATAGACAGCAATCTGGCCGGTGCCGACCTGGTTCTGCGCCGCTCCGCATCGACCTGGCTGAAACTGGAAGGAGGCCGAACCAAAGGCCCGGCCGAAGACGCCACCAGCTCGTCTGATGGCGGATTCACCTTCACCAACAGCACTCTGGTCCAGGATGAAGAGATCAGCGCCGCTGCCTACCGAGCCGACGGAAGCCTGGCCATGACCGATCTGGTGTCTTCCTGGCGCGGGAGGAGCAGTTTTTATCTGCAACAGATCGAAGCCGGTTATGCGGGGCCCGGCCAATATACGGAAAACGACCTGACCCAATATGGGCTGAGCGGGGATATCCCGTTTGGGGAACGCTGGACCGGGCGGCTGAAATTCGACCTTTCCGAAGAGGACCAAGGACTGACCACTGCGGCTGTTGAAGGGAATCTCGACTACCGGCTGAACAGCCACTGGACCCTGAGCAGCGGGGTACGCAGCGATAAACGGACCGATCATAGCGAGGTCGTGGCCTCGACCCAGGAAGAAGGGGAACGGACCGATGCGGTGGTCAAGGTTGCCTACGATTCCACCGCACGTTGGACCCTGTACAGCTATGTGCAGAGCACCTTGCGGGTCAGCGGCGACCGCGACCGCAACAACCGCGTCGGCGTCGGCGGCAGCTGGCGGCTAACCGAGCGGTTCAAAGTCCTGGGGGAAATCTCCGGCGGTGATCTCGGTACCGGGGCCAATCTGGGGACCGAATACCTCTACAGCGATCGGACCACCCTCTACAGTAACTACGGCCTGGAAAACGAACGCAGCGACAATGGCGTGCTGAGTCGCAAGGGCAATATGACCTCCGGTTTCCGCACCCGCTATTCAGATACGGTCAGCATCTATTTTGAAGAACAGTATGCCCATGGTGATGTGCCGACCGGACTGGTGCATTCAACCGGGGTCGAGCTGGCCCCGACGGACCGGCTGAACTTCTCCGCCAATGCTGATTTCGGCACTCTGAAGGATCCTGATACCGCGGCTGATCTGGAGCGTAAAGCGGTCGGGTTCAGTGCCGGCTACGGATTTGACAAGCTGGCTCTGGCCAGCGGTTTGGAGTATCGGGTCGACAACAGCGAGCAGAGCGATTCCAGCTATGTCGAACGGACCACCTGGTTGTTCAAGAATAACTTTAAGTTTCAGCTGACCCCGGATTGGCGGCTGCTCGGAAAATTCAACTATTCCAAGAGTAGCAGTTCGCTCGGTTCGGGTTACGCCAGCGACTATACCGAAGCCGTGCTTGGCTATGCCTATCGACCGGTCAATTTCGATCGCCTCAATATGCTCTTTAAATACACCTATTTTTATAACCTGCCGGGCGGCAGCACCAGCACCAGCAGCGACAGTGACGGCAGCTTTATTCAGCGCAGCCACATTGCCGCAGTCGACCTGATGTACGACCTGACCGAGCGCTGGACCCTGGGGGGCAAATACGCTTACCGCCTCGGCCAGGTGGCGCTGGATGCCGAAGATCCGGTTTATTTCGACAGCCGCGCCCAGCTTTGTGTGGTGCGCGCTGATTGGCATTTCGTGCATCGCTGGGATGCTCTGCTGGAACTTCGGCGGCTTGATTTGCCCGATGCCGAGGACAGCAAATCCGGTGTTTTGTTGGCGTTGTATCGCCACCTTGGCGAGCACGCCAAACTGGGTCTGGGGTACAACTTCAGCGATTTTTCGGACGATTTGACCCAGCTCGATTACCGTCATCAAGGGTTGTTCGTCAACCTGGTGGGAAAATTTTAAACCTCTCGTTCATGGATGACATGGCTTAAGTAAAGGTGAGGGAAATGAAAACGACAATATGCATGATAACCATCGGGCTGCTGCTTTTGTTACCAGCCGGCGTCTGTTTCAGTGAGCAGGGGGCGCAACCCCAGGCCAAAGGGCTTGACGAACAGGTTCAGGAGATTAAAAGCGATGTCCTGGCGATCGCTGCCGAGCTCGATCAGCTGGAAGAAAAGCTGCTTTTCCCGTCGCAGACCCAGTGTTCCATCTTCGTCTCCCTGGCTCCCGCAGAAGCATTTCGGTTGGATGCCATTGATATCAGCCTGGACGCTCGGCCAGTGGCTGCACATATCTACTCCTTCAAGGAACTTGAGGCTCTGCAGAAGGGTGGGGTACAGCGGATTTTTACCGGAAACATCAGCAGCGGGGACCACCGTTTGCAGGTTCTGTTCCGTGGTCAGGACGAGTCCGGCAGTAAATTGGAGCGGCGGCAGGATTTTACAATCAGCAAGGGGGTTGGCCCGGCTTTCTATGAGCTGGTGCTGAGCCACCAGGGTTTGACCCTTAAAGACAGGTAACCCATGTATCGGATCGTCATCATCATGATAGCTGTTCTGTTTGCTGCGACACAGGCACGGGCCGCAGCAACAGCAGCACCTGAAAAGCTGGAAGATCTCTACCTTGGGGAGGTCCTCTACTACGCTTTTCAGGAAGACTGGTTTGAGGCCATCTCCCGGCTCGATGGTGAGCTGGCCCAATACCATCGCCTCGATGAGCCGCAGCTCGATACTCTTTATCCCCACATCGGGCTGGCGGAATTTGCGGTCGGCGATTTCGAACTGGCTTATCGTATGCATCAACGGGCCGGCCGGGCTATCAATGCCGTCATCAATGGCAATGTCAGCGACCCGGTGCGCAACGAGGCTCTTTACCGGCTGGCGCGGATTTATTTCCATAAGTCCCAGCCGGTCAATGCCCAACAAGCCCTGGAACGTATTCGTGGTAAGGTCCCGGAGCCGTTACAGGCCGATCTTGCTTTCCTGCAGGCGCAGGTGGCCATGGCCAACGGTCGCTTTGATGTTGCGGTGGAGCTGCTGAACGGGCTGCAGAATGAAAGTGGGTTGCAAGGTTTTGCCGGCTACAATCTGGGCATTGCTCTGCTTGGAACCGGCAACGAGCAAGCCGCCTGGCAGCAACTCGATCAGACCGGCCGTTTGCAGAGCAACGACCGGCTGACCCTGGCCATGCGCGACAAGACCAATCTGGTGCTTGGTGAAAAGCTGTTAGCCGAAGGGAACCGCCTTGTGGCCAAGGATGTTCTTGACCGTGTGCGGCTGACCGGACCGTTTTCCGATCGGGCGCTACTCAGTTCCGGCTGGGCGGATGCCGGGCAGGAGAATTTCGAATCGGCTCTGATCCCCTGGAGTATTCTGGCCAAGCGTGATGTGACCGACAGTGCGGTCCAGGAATCACTTCTGGCGGTGCCCTATGCTTATGGGAAACTGGGGGTCTACAGCCGGGCCGCACTCCTTTACGGTCACGCCCTGGAAGTCTTCAGTACTGAAATCGACCGCCTCAGTGAGTCGATCTCCAGCATTCGCAACGGACATTTTCTGGATGCCCTGACCAGACCTGAATTACAGCAGGATGCTGACTGGCTGGTGCGGCTGCGCTCACTGCCGGAGGCGCCGGAGACTTTCTATCTTATCGATCTGATGGCCTCAAATGATTTTCAGGAAGGGTTGCGGAACTATCTGGATCTTGATCAGTTGCGCTTCCGGCTGGACAGCTGGACCACCGACCTGGCCGCATTTGAACAGTTGATCGAAACCCGCCGCCGCTATTATGAACCACTGCTTCCCATTATCGATGCACGGTTTCGCCAGCTTGATTCCCTGATGAAAGTGCGCCTTGACCAGCGGCTGCAGATCGAGAAGCGCCTGCAGTCACTGCTGGTCGCGCCGCGACCGGAGCTGCTGATGACGGCCGCTGAACGCACCTCCAAAGATCGCTTGAACCAGCTGACCCTACAGCTCAGCAAATCCGCCCAACCATCAGCCACTATGCTGGCCCGTATCAACCGTCTGCAAGGTGTGCTCGACTGGACGATCCGGACCGATTTCGATCGGCGCCTGACCGCAACCTATACCCACCTGGAGGCCCTAAATAAAGATGTTGCCGCTCTGCAGCAGCAATATGAGGCTTTTGTCCGGGTGAGACAGGCTGCCACCCAGAGTTACCAGGGGTATGAGCAGACGATTCTCAGCCAACGCAACCGGATCGCTGCAGCTCGGGAACGGGTCAGGAAACTCCTGGCCCGGCAGGGGCATCAGCTGGAAGAACAGGCGGTCAAGGAATTGCAGCAACGACTGGCACGGCTGGAAGAGTTCCGCATCAAGGCGCGCTTCACCATGGCTGACAGCTATGATCGAGCCGCACTCGAACAAGGCAGGAAGGAGCAGGGCAATGAGTAGGATCTTTGCCATTCTTACGCTGACCCTATGGTTGTGCTCCTGTGTCGCACCGGAAAATCGTGGAACCATCGGCGAGCTGCGTCAGCGCCATATGGTCATTGAAAGCGATCAGATCAGCAACGGGCTGGAACAGGCTATGGCCGGCTACCAGCAATTTCTCCGCGAGAGCGAGGATTCGGCACTGACACCGGAAGCGATCCGTCGTTTGGCCGATCTCAAGATCGAGCAGGAATACGGCCATCTTGGCCCACGGGACGGCAAACCTGCCGCAGCAGAGGAAATGAGCGCTCCGCAACCCGGAGCAAGCCCGGACCTGACGGTCAGCACCTCTGCGGAGCCAAACCCGGCCGCATTGCCGAAGGAAGAGGATGAAGTCTTTGCTGAGCGGGCAACCCGTTTGAATCCGCCGGAACCGGCTGCCGCGACCGATAATGTCAGCGACCGCGCCCTTGAGGATCTGGAACGTGCCGGCCCTCTCGAAGCGATTGCCCTGTACCGCCAGCTGCTCGAAAAGTATCCACTCTATGAGCGTAATGATCAGGTCCTCTACCAGATGTCCCGCGCCTATGAGGAGCTGGGACGGATCGAAGAGGCGATGACGGTCATGGCGGATCTGGTCAAGACCTATCCTGATTCGCGTTATCTCGATGAAGTTCAGTTCCGCCGGGCGGAGTTCTTTTTTGCCCATCGCCAGTTCCTCAATGCGGAAGAGGCATATATCGATATCGTCAGGATCGGGGCCGGGTCCTCCTATTATCCCCTGGCCCTGTACAAGCTGGGCTGGACATATTACAAACAGGAACTCTATGAAGATGCGCTGCAACGCTTTATCGGTGTACTCGATTTCAACCTGGCTAACGGCTACGATTTCGATCAAACCGAAGATGAACCGCAGCGTAAACGCATTGAAGACACTTTCCGGGTGATCAGTCTGAGTTTTTCCTACCTGGGTGGGGCGAATTCCGTCGTCGACTATTTTGCCCAATACGGTCAGCGCGAGTATGAAAACCGCATTTACCGGAACCTGGGGGAATATTACTTTTCCAAACGTCGCTACAGCGATGCGGTTGACGCCTATACCGCTTATCTGGACCGCCACCCGCTTCACTTTGATGCGCCGTTGTTCCACAAACGGATTATCGAAATCAATACCGCCGGCGGCTTCCCCAGCCTGGTGCTGGCAGCCAAAAAGGCCTATGCCACCAATTACGCACTGAGCGCCCCATACTGGGAGCACTTCGTTGCGGATGAACGGCCCGAGGTTATCGCCTATCTGAAGGAAAACCTCACCGACCTGGCGCATCATTATCACGCTCTTTATCAGCAGACCAAAAAGGCCGAAGAAAAACCGCAACACCTGGCCGAAGCCCTGCACTGGTATCGCGATTTCCTGAGTTCCTTTCCGACCGCGCCGGAAGCGCCGGCGATCAACTATCAGCTGGCAGATCTGCTGCTGGAAAACACATCCTTTCTGGCCGCGGCCGTGGAGTATGAAAAGACCGCATACGGTTATGGGTCCCACGATCAGGCTGCCAGCGCAGGTTATGCAGCGGTTTATGCCTACCGCCGTCACCAGGAAGGGCTAAAGGACGCGGATGAAGATCTCCAGTATGAGATTGTCCGCTCCTCGCTGACCTTTGCCGAAACCTTCCCGGATCATGACAAGGCCGCCGTGGTCATGGTTGCCGCTCTGGATGACCTGTACAGCTTACAGGAGTTCGAACGGGCTCAGGCCGCCGGCCGCGAACTGCTGGAAATGTTCCCGGCAGCAGCACCTGAACTGCGCCGTTCCGCCTGGTTGGTGGTTGCCCATTCATCCTATGAACTGGTCGAATATGCCGTTGCGGAAAGCGCTTATCTGGAGGTGCTGAGGTTGCTGCCAGAGGCCGATTCCAGCCGTGCCGATCTGGTCGATAACCTGGCCGCCGCCATCTACAAGCAGGGGGAACAGGCCCGTGCGGCTGGAGACAATCCCGCCGCTGCCGAACATTTCCTGCGTGTTGGAATTTTGGCACCGACCTCAAAAATCAGACCAACGGCTGAATATGACGGTGCTGCCGCGTTGATCCTGAGCGAGGACTGGAGCCGGGCCGCCCAGGTTCTGCAAAGGTTCCGGAGTGATTTCCCCGAGCATGAGCTGCAGCCTGAAGTGACCAAGAAGATGGCCTATGTCTACCAGCAGGACGGCAAGCTGTTTTTGGCTGCGGAAGAGTATGAACGAATCGAGACCGAGTCGGATGATCCCGCCATTCGCCAGGATGCACTGCTGACCGCGGCGGAACTGTATGAGCAGAGCAAGGAAGTCGAACGGGCCCTGCAGGTCTATCTGCGCTATGTCGGCTATTTCCCCGAACCCTTTGCCGTCAATCTGGAAATGCATCAAAAAATCGCCGAAGTCTATAAGGATCGGCAACAACGCCAGGATTATCTTCAGGAACTGGGGGTCATCGTCGCCCTGGATGCCAAAGCCGGCGAGCAACGGACCGACCGCACCCGCTTTTTGGCCGGAAAGGCGGCTCTGGTGCTGGCCGAAGTTAAATTTGCCGAGTTCAAGGCGGTCCGCCTGGTCAAGCCGTTCAAAAACAACCTGAAGAAGAAGCAGACTCTCATGAAAGCCGCGACCAGCAGCTTCAATGCCCTGATGGACTATGAGATCGGTGAGGTGACAGCCGCGGCAACCTATTACCTGGCAGAAATTTACGGAGACTTCAGCAAATCGCTGCTGAACTCCGAACGCCCTGAAGGACTGAGTGCGCTGGAACTGGAGGACTACGAGCTGGCCATCGAAGAACAGGCCTACCCATTTGAAGAGCGCGGCATTCAGGTTCACCAGAGCAACCTCGAACTGATCGCCCTGGGGGTCTACAACTCCTGGGTTGAAAAAAGTCTGGCCCGGTTGGCGATACTGCTGCCGGCCCGTTACGACAAGCCGGAAGATGAAGGTCCGTTGCCAACCAGCCTGGAACTCTTCTCTTTTGAAACGGATCGGCCCATGCCGGCCATCGTCACCCCGGTGCCAAACCCGGAAAATACCGAGCCTGCGGATGGCGCTCAGCCAGCGGCTCCGGTCGCTGGTCAGGACCCGGTCGTAGCGCCGGAGGCTGAGGAACCAACTGCAACCGGACCAACCATGACCCCGCCGCAGATGGCGGCGGAGCAGGGTGCGCCTTCGGTCGATGCGGAACCTGCGCCGACTGAAGGAACGGATCCGGCGGATCAACCAAGTGGACAGGGAACGGAGGTCCCAAAATGAAAATAATACTCACCAGATTATTCCCCCTGGCACTGCTACTGTTGCTTTCGGCCTGTCTGCCGCCCCAGTTCGAGGAAACGGTTCAACAACCCCCCGCGCCGCCGGTTGCGGAGACTTTTCCTCAGGTCACCCATTATGACGGCGGGCGCAGCGGTTTTGAAATCCGTGAAGCCAGGGACCTGCCCGAAGCCACCGCAACCCTATTTGCCGAAGGGGTGACGGCACTTCAGGATGGACAATATGAGCAGGCGGTGACCCTGCTGGAGCAGGTGATTGAGGCAGAACCCGGTCTTTCCGCGCCCTATATCGACATTGCCCGGGCTTATCGGAAACTCGACTCCCCGCAGCAAGCGGAAGAAAATCTGCAAAGAGCCCTGGCCATCATTCCTGGACATCCACAGGCATGCAATGAATACGCGCTGCTGCTGCGGGCACAGGGACGCTTTGCCGAGGCCAGGGCGATCTATGATCAGGCCCTGGCCAGCTTCCCGGAATACCTGCCGTTGTATCGCAACCTGGGGGTTTTGTGTGATCTCTATCTGAACGATCCCCCCTGCGCTCTACATCAATTTGAACAATATTTACAGATCGATCCGGTGGCTGATGATATCAGGCTCTGGGCGACGGAACTGCGCATGCGACTGGGCATTCCCGAGCCAACCGCAACGGAGGTGCAATGAAATACCTGCTTTTGCTGAGCTTTGCGGTCATTGCCCTGGCCGCGGCAACGGAACTCTGGGCGGCGGGTGACGACAAGGCTCCGGCCAATGATCCGGGCAAAGCCAAGGAACTGAGCGGGATGTCCATCGTCGGCAATGACGAAGCCCCAAAATCCCTCTATATCGTCCCCTGGAAAAGCTCTGAAATCGGCATTGAGACCGGCCTGGATATGCTGCTCGATGAACGAGCCGTACCCGTGGATCGGGACGTATTTAAAAGACAATTGGACTTCTACGAAGTCAGAACAGAAACAACACCTGGAGGTTAAACAAAATGGAAACTATTTATTCGATCGTGGGTTTTTTTCAAAAAGGCGGTTTGTTCATGTATCCGATCCTGCTGGTTTTCGGCGTCGGCATGGCCATCGCCGTGGAACGTTGGATTCAGTTGAGTCGGACCCGCAGCGAAAACCGCAAAGTCTGGAACAAGCTACACCCGGTGCTGGCCAAAGGCGACTTCGACACTGTCCGCTCCATGGTTGACAAGGACAAGTCGACCATCGCTCAGATGCTGTCCATGGGGCTGGCCCGGCAGGGTGCGGTACGGCGGCGCGAGGATATCGAAATCGCCATGGAGGAAAGCATGATGGAGATCATTCCGCAATTGGAAAAGCGCACCCCCTATGTCGGCCTGCTCTCCAATATTGCCACCCTGTTGGGCCTATTGGGAACCATCATGGGGCTGATCGAGGCTTTTACCGCGGTAGCAAACGCCAATCCGGCGGAAAAGGCCGATCTGCTCTCCGCCAGTATCTCGGTGGCTATGAATACCACCGCCTTTGGTCTGATGGCGGCGATTCCGTTGTTGCTGATCCACGCCAAGCTCACGTCGACCACCGGGCAGATCGTTGATAGCCTGGAGATGGCTTCGGTGAAGGCGCTGAACAGTATTTCGACCTTCAGCAAACGCCAGAACCCGTTGGGCTGACCTATGAGTCGCCGCCAACAATATCGAAGACGTCGGGGCTTTAGGGAAAATCCTGAACTCGATATCACGACTTTCCTGAATCTGATGGTGGTCTTGGTGCCGTTTTTGCTGATCAGTGCTGTATTTTCCCGAGTCACCATCCTTGAGCTCAGTGTGCCGACCGGAGCCGGCGGCAGTGGCACCTTAAAGCCGAACTTCACCATTGAGGTGGTGGTCCGCAAAGCAGGTTTGGAGCTGTCCAATGGTGCCCAAGTGGTGGCCGCACTGCCCAAAGTCGATGAGCAGTACGATTTCGACAAGCTGTCGCAGCTGCTGATCCGCTTGAAAGACGATTACCCGCAGAAGGACGATGCCACCGTGCTGATGGAACCGGATATCGAATACGACACCTTGATCCAGGTCATGGACCGGGTTCGCGAAGTCGAAGTGCCGGCAGAAGAGGGGGCAGAGGTGCAGAGGCTGCAGCTGTTCCCGCTCATTTCCATAGGAGACGCGCCATGAGAGAGAGCCGCCGCATAAGACGCATGGAGCGCAACCGGAAGAAGGTGACGGGTCTGAATCTGACCTCGCTGATGGATGTGTTCACCATTCTGGTGTTTTTTCTGCTCGCCAATTCTTCTTCGAGTGAAATCCTATCCACGCCCAAGCAGATCAAGCTGCCGGATTCGGTGGTTGAAACGAAGCCACGCGAGACCGTGGTCATTCTGGTTGGCCCGGAGACCATTCTGGTGCAGGGCGAACCGGCCATCACCACGGCAGATCTGTTGAGTCTGAAATCCGATGCCATTCCGGAAATCACGGAACGGCTCAATCAACTGGAACGGAACATCATCGGGGTCAGCACCCGCGAAATGGTGGAAAACAAGGAAGTGACCATCTTGGCGGATAAAAGTATTCCGTTTCGGGTATTGAAGAAAGTCATGTCAACCTGCACAGCTTCTGGGTACGGGAGAATTTCTCTTGCCGTTATCCAGAAAGCTTCGCAAACCTAAATGGGAATTCCGTGGATACGTCAGAATTTTCTGAAGAAATGGAAAGTTTAAACGCACAGATCGGGCCACTGCAGGAACAGGTGGTTCTGCTTGAAGATGAGTTGCGGGCGGTTGATGATGAGCTGGGCGCGTATGCAGTAGAGCATCAGCAGACAGAATTGCTCAACGAGGCCTGTGCCGCCCTGGAGCGCCTGGCGGCCATCGGCGCCGGCGATCTGTTCTGGGAGGGGCTCCCCCAGCCGGTTGACGGCGAGGCCCACTGTGCCCGGGTCAGAGATCGGATTGCCGGGGTTGCGGAGCAGACCCGCGAGCTGGAAGAGCGGAAAAAATCACTCCAGGCCCAGATGGAACAGCATCTCAGCGTCCTCGACTATCTGTTTGAAGAGGCGCATCAGGCCCGCTTGCGGGAAGAGCGTCGCCAGGAAGAATTCCTGGTTGAGCGGCAATTTGTGCCACTGCCGTTTCGCCCCGCGGTCATGCCCTGGATGACCCATGAGGAGAGCGAGAATCGCTTCCGGCGGGCGGTGTTGATCTCCCTGCTGTTATGTCTGTTGTTTGGCGGGATTATCCCCCTGATTAGTGTGCCGATCCCGGATCGGGCAAACCTTGTGGTCGAGGTGCCGGAGCGCCTGGCCATGCTGCTTAAAGAAGAAGCGCCGCCACCGCCGCCACCTGCTCAGATTGAAAAGCAGGAACCGGAAAAAATAGAGCCGGAAAAGAAAGAGACAAAACCCACGGAGAAAAAAACCGAAACCGTGGCGGAGAAAAAACCGGTCAAGGCTAAAAAACCGGCAAACCCCGGCAGCGGCGCCCCCAAAGGAGCTCGCAAGAAGACGGAAAATATCGGTGTGCTGGCCTTCAAGAGCAGTTTCTCCGATTTGATGGATGAGGTTCCAGTGGCTAGACTTGGCGCTGAGGCCAAAGTTAAAAATGTTGACCGGAAGATTCCCGGCCAGGCCAGGGTACAGCGTTCCCTGGTCGCTACCCAGGCCAAAGGCGGGAGTGGGCAGGGGATCAGTAACTTCGGGGTGAGTCGTAACCTCGGCAATGGCGGCAGCGGTGGGGGGAGCGGTTACGGCCGGGCCGGGCAGCTCGGCGAGGTCGGCACCGCCAAAGTTGCCAGCAGCGTGTCCGGGTTGACCGCGGAAGCAGGTCGGCCGTTGAGCGATGGCATCGGCCCGGCACGGACCGACGAGGAGATCCAAATCGTCTTCGATCGCTACAAGGCCACTCTCTATCGGATTTACAATAAGGAACTGCGCAAAGATCCGACCTTGCGCGGCAAGCTGCTGATCAGGCTGGCCATTGAGCCGGACGGAGCTGTCTCCATGTGCAAAGTCGAGTCGACAGATCTGGCTTCACAGGAGTTGGTCGAGAAAATTGTTGCACGCATCAAACGATTTAATTTCGGCCCCAAGGAAGGGGTCCCACAGGTGACAATTCTTTATCCCATCGACTTCCTGCCGGCAGGATAAGCTGCTCTTCTTGCTCCCCTGACCGGGCCGTCTGGTTCGGTCAGGGGCGTTATGCTGCTACGTGGCAGCTCTGTTGATCCTGCCCCCGGCATTGGAATCGCCGTTCAGGCCAGTTCTTTCCCTTCTCTCCGCTGATAAATTTTATTATAGTCTGCTATCGAAATTTCCTGTTTCCATTCGCGAAATAATCAATGTCTTGCTGCTCTACGCAGTGCGTCCTGTATGGCGCTCGTTTAAGGGACGATGGCAGCAAAAACCGGGACTGTCCCCGCACGGGGGCTGTCCCAGGCTTTTGCGGTGCAAACCGCCAGCGTTCCAAGGGCTGCAAACATCTGGGACAGCCCCCGATGACCCTGGGGACAGTCCCGAGTTTACTGCAAAGTTGCTTAAACGAGCGCCATTCCAGTGCGTACCTGTTTTGACAGCCCATATTTTATGGCGAGATCCAGGTTGTTTAAATAGTACTTTTTTAGTTATCTATTTATTGATAATGGGACTTTGTTTGATCATTGAGAAAAACTGCGACAGTGCAAATAAGATTGCAATATTAATAGGTTGGAGGATTATGAAAATGTTGTATTAGAAGTGAAGCTATATGCTGAATGAAATTTAATTTTAAATAAAACAGATTTTTAACTTTTTTATTGACCTTGCAGACAAACAAAGTTAATTTGTCATACAAATTGACCGGATATGTTGGTCAAAGGAGCCTGAAATGTTTGATTTACCGTCCGAAGTCCTGATAAGCAAAAAAAATATCCTTGAGCACCTGGCTCGATTGATCATTGAGGGACGGTTGCGGACCGATGAGATCATGCCGACTGAAATGGCGTTATCGTCACATTTTGGCGTAAGTCGGACGATGGTTAGGGATATCCTCAAAACCCTTGAGAGTAAAGGATTTATTGAGCGTAAAACCAATGTTGGGACGCGGATTCGCAGTATTCATTCATGGAACCTGCTTGACCAGGAAGTTTTGGACTGGAGTTGTGGCGCTTTAACTCAGAGCCGCTTTCTGTTGTCCCTTTTGGAGTTGCGCCTGATCATTGAACCGCAGGCTGCTGCCCTGGCAGCGGTTCGGGCCAATGATGTCGACCTGCAACAGATTCGGGCTCACTATCAGCGAATGAGCGACAGCGTCAAAAAGGAACCTGATCCGCGCGCTATCCTTGATACCGAAGCGGATATAGATTTTCACAAGGCCATCATGAAGGCCAGTGGGAATCTGTTCGTTTCGCAATTCGGCGGCGCCATTCGCGCAGCCCTGCATCATACCATCTATCTGTCAAACAAGGCGACTCTCGACGTATTTAAAAGTTTGGAGTGCCATTACAAAGTACTGGAGGCGGTTGAGAACAGAAATTCAGAAACAGCCTATCTGAGCATGGCGAAAGTTTTGAACAATACAATCACGGACCTCGGACTCCAGACCACCGGACTCATCATGTTGGAAGGTAGTTCTGTTAATAGGATTGGTAGTTTCCCTGAAACGCTCCCATGACGGGGGCTAATTTCTAACAGAGAAGGAGCGAAGTATGAAGATTGGGCAAAAGGTTTTGGCAATATTGGCAATGGTGGCGATGTTTGCCGGGACGTCCTTCGCAGCGGACTACAATTGGACGTTCCAGACTTCCGGCGCTGCCGGCGATGATGTCTATCGCTTTCTTCAAACTTGGGCCGGCTGGGTCGCCGAAGACTCCAACGGTCGCATCCAGGTTCAGGTTCTTCCTGCTGATGCTGTTGTAAAATACACTGAGACTCTTGATGCTGTTGGTGCCAACATCATCCAAGGCGATTTTACTGACCCCTCCTATTTTGCAGGTAAAGACCCGGCCTTCTCATTGATCGGCAACATGGTCGGCGCCTGGAGTGATCCAAACCAGCTTTTCGACATGATGAAAAATGGCGGCGGGTTCCAGATTTTCGACAAACTGCTCAACCAGTACAATGTTAAACTGCTCGGCGTGGCCTGTACCGGTGTTGAGGCCTTCGTCTCCAAGATTCCAATCCGCAAAGTTGAAGATCTTAAAGGGGTCAAGCTGCGTGCTCCGCAGGGGATGGTCAATAACGTCTTTACCGCTGTCGGTGCCACCCCGGTCAACCTGCCCGGCTCTGAAGTTTACACCTCCCTTGAAAAAGGTGTTATCGATGCTTCCGACTACACCGTTTTCGCCACCAATCAGGCTCAAGGCATGAATGATATCGCCCGTTTCCCCATTTATCCGGGCTTCCACTCCATGCCGACCATGCAGGTTACCATGAACCTGGATACCTGGAACTCTCTCCCCGATGACCTGAAGCAGGTGATGCGCAGCACCGTTGATCGCTTTGCTGCCTACATGGTCGAAGAACATGCCAAACTGGACAAGGCTGCCGTCAAGGAAGCCAAGGCCAAAGGGATCGAAGTCATCTCCTGGCCGCCGGAAGAAGTCGCCAAATTCCGTGAAATCGCTAAAACTCAATGGCCGAAATGGTCCAATTCTCCGATCGCTAAAGAGTGGGCTCAAGCTGTTGCCGCCTACTGGGATTCCAAAAAGTAATAAGCTGCTTGTCTGACTGGAAAGGGCTCCTGATTCAGGAGCCCTTTCGAACCATAGCCTTATCTATGAAATGCGGGATTGATTATGAGTGATCACGAAGAAGAATTCTTGGTGAATGAGTGCGACACCGCTCTGGATCGCTGGATTGTGAAGCTTGGCGATATCGTCACCTGGCTGTACGTTATTGCCGTTCTGATCAGTTTTTACGAAGTCATCATGCGGTATTTCTTTAACTCTCCGACCGTCTGGGTGCATGAGACCACCACCGCTATCGTCGGCATGGCCATGGCCTATGGCGGTATCTACTGTTTCAGTAACGATAGCCACATTTCCGTGACCCTGGTCAGGGACCTGTTCCCAAAAAAATGGCAAAAACGGATCGCTATTTTTGTCGATTGCCTGGTGCTGGTTTTTTCCGTTGGTGGGGCCTATGCCATGTATTACATGACCTCGCGGGCTCTGATAACCCCGGCCGGGACATTCTATATGCAGAGGTCCGGATCGGCGATGAATAGCGTCTGGCCGACAATCACTAAAATTTTTATTTTGCTGGTGTTCATTCTTTTGATCGCTCAGGCCTGTTTGCATCTATTAAAGAAGATTAGAGCTTACGGGGAAGGGGAGGAGTAACGATATGCTTGGATTAAGTGCTCTCGGGATCGGACCCGCCACCTTCCTGATATTTTTCCTGATGATGGCTTTGCTGCTGATCGGCATGCCATTGGGTTTTTTGACTGGCCTGGTGGCCCTGTTCTTTACCTTCGGCTGGTTCGGGCCCAATGCCATTGGCATGATCGGAACCAGGGTTTTCTCCTTTGTCACGGAATATTCGCTGGTCGCCATACCGATGTTCGTGTTCATGGCCAGTTTGCTTGATAAAACCGGGGTGGCGCGGGATCTTTACAATGCCATGCGCCTGATCGCCGGCCGCCTGAAAGGCGGCGTCGGGGTCCAGACCGTCGTTGTTGCCGCTCTTCTGGCTGCCATGTCCGGGATCATCGGCGGCGAGACCGTGTTGCTCGGCATGCTGGCATTGCCGCAGATGCTGCGTCTTGGCTATGACAAGAACCTTGCCATCGGTACGGTTGTCGCCGGTGGTTCTCTCGGCACTATGATTCCGCCCAGTATCGTGTTGATCATGTATGGCATGACCTCCAACGTTTCCATCGGTGATCTTTTCACCGCGGCGGTTATTCCAGGACTGATCCTGGTGTCCATGTACATTCTTTATGTGCTGATCCGCTGCTATATCAACCCGAACATGGGACCGCCGGCTCCGGCCTCGGAAATTGCCATGTCCGCCAAGGAAAAATTGGCCGCAGTCGGGCATATCCTGTTGCCGATGACCATCGTGGTCTGGGTTCTCGGTAGTATTTACGGCGGGATTGCCTCGGTCACCGAAGCCGCCTGTATGGGCGTTATCGGGGTCGTGGTGTCGGCCATTATTCGCCGCGAGCTGACCTATTCTATTGTTCATTCCGCCTTGCAGCAGACCATGCGTACCTGCGGGATGATCATCTGGATCGGGATCGGTGCCAGCGCGGTGGTCGGTATTTATAACCTGATGGGTGGTAAGCGTTTTGTTGAAACCGCCATCCTCGGACTTGATGTGCCGCCGATACTGATCGTACTGCTGATGATGGCGATTTTGCTGATGCTGGGGATGTTCCTCGATTGGATCGGGATTGTCATGCTGACTATGCCGATTTTCGTACCGATCATCAAAGCTCTCGGCTACGATCCCATCTGGTTCGGTGTGGTCTTCTGTATCAATATGCAGGTCTCGTTCCTGTCGCCGCCCTTCGGCCCTGCCGCTTTTTACCTGAAGAGTGTGGCCCCGCCGAGCATATCGCTGGTTGACATCTACCGATCGGTCTGGCCGTTCATCATAATGCAGCTGGTTGCTCTTGGGCTGGTGCTGACCTTTCCTGAGATCGCACTGTGGCTCGGCAATTGAGCAGAGAGGTCTGTTTAAGCGGCTTGCCCATGACCTTAGGTAAGTGAAATTGTGGAGTGTTGAGGCAGTGATTTTTAACCGGCAATCATCTCAGGCAGCAATGTGTTGCCTGGGATGACGCTCTCGCATTTCTCCAGAGGGGTTTTGAGTGATGGAAAACGAAAATTTTTCAGAATTGACAATTCAAGAAGAGTTCAATCCTTATCGCGAATGTATCCAGGGACTGGCTAATGAACCGATCTGCGTTCAGCACACCATCAATAAAGCCTGGGATTTTGTTCGCAACCTTGCCCCTGAGCTTGATCCGGGTGAAATAACCCTTGATGAGATCGTCAAGCGGCTGGTTAACAACAAACCTCGTATCGCGGTCATTACCGGGTCTATCGACCATCCAGCCCACTTGCGTGATGATGCCCATATCAGTCTGGCGGTGCTGCGGATCTGGGAAAACGGCGGTGTGCCGTTCGTCTTCGGCATTCCGGTCATCTGTGACGGAACCGCGCAGAACAATATCGGCCAGAGCTATTCCCTGGCTTCCCGCAATAACACCGCCGCAGCCGTGAATATCACTTTTGAGGGACATTCCTACCATGCGGCCTATGTTCTTTCCAGTTGTGACAAGTTTCCGTCCGCTGTGATGAGCGGCCTGGCTTCTGCCGATGTCGCCCGCAATCACCAGGAAAGGGGGCAGGCGCCGATCTGGGCCATGTTCATTCCGTCCCATGTGTTGCGCGGCGGAACCATTCGCCCGGCCACAGTTGACAAGCTGAAGTCTCTCATCGCCAAGGCCCGAAGCGAAGGGATGGCCGACCTGGCCGACGATATTGCGGAAAACATGCGTTATATCCTTCAGTGCTCCTCTGACGAAGCCTTCTTCGGGCAGATGAAACGTGCGGTGGGGCAGGGTCTGATCAGTGATGCTGAATGTCGCGCCATTATGGATGATCTGGCCGCGGCGACCTGCCACCATAAGGGTGGGGTTTGCGCCTTCAACGGGACTGGCAACTCATCGCGCACCCTAGTTAGCGCCCTGGGGTTGACGCCGCCCAAATCTGAGCTGCTGATGGATGCTCCGCCGGCCGATGTGGTTGCTGAATGTGTCGACATGCTATATCGCTGCCTTAACAAACCGGAATTGAGGATTACCAACATTCTGCAGCAGAACTTCGCCAATGCGGTGCGGATTCATAATGCCACCGGTAGTTCTTCCAATATCCTGCTGCACCTCCCCGCGGTTATGCGCTATGCAGGGTTCGATGTTTCGATCATGGATTACGAGCGGATTCGAGCAGAAACCCCGGTGCCGGAAATTTTTGCTCACAGCCTGACTGAGCAGCGCGACACTTTCGTTCTGGCACAACAGTTTGCCGCGGGCAAGCATCGCGGGATGGAGAGTCTTTATCGAGTTCTGGTCGACCTCGGCTGTCACATGGATCTGGCTGCGCCGACCGTGACCGGGCAGACCTGGGGCGAACGGATCAAGGATCTGACGGTCCCGGTAGCCCCGGATCTTGCAGGAAAAGCGGTGATCCGTACTCAGCCGGTGCGAACCACTTCCGGCGTCGAGATCCTGCGGGGCAATTTCATGTCCTCCTGTGTGGTCAAGCTGGCCGGGATGAGCGATCGACAACTGACTCATTTTGACGATCACCTGTTCATTGTCAGTTATTTCGAAAATGAGCGGGCCTGTATCGCAGAAATGACTTCGGTCAAGATGTTCGACAATCTCCTGGAAATAGTTAAAGGGCTGCCTGCCGAAGTTAGCAGTAACCTTTTGAAATACAATTCAAAAGGAGCAGTGTCCGAATTCAACGAAGCAGACTTCCTCAGTCTCCTTAAACAGGGTTTTTTGTCCTATGCCTTCGTCATCGCCGGACAAGGGCCAAAGGCTTTCGGCATGCCGGAAATGTTCGCTCCCGGCCAAAACCTCAAGCATCATCAGCTGCTGGAAGCGTCTTCACTGCTGATCACGGACGGCCGTTATTCGGGCGTGACCAAAGGGGCCTGTATCGGCCATGTCACTCCTGAAGCGATCGACGGTGGTGGTATCGGCCAGTTGCTTAATGGTGACCTGATGTGGTTGCGGATCGCTACCGGACAGCTTGATATTGTCGATCCTGTTGCGCTTGGCGAAGGCCGGACCGTGGCCTTCGAACAATTGCCCGAGCGCAAAGAACTGGTCGCCCGACGCGGTGCGATGATGGCTGACCGGCTGCTCCAGGTGGCAGCCAGCAATTCCATGTATGACGTTTCCAGCGCGGAGAAGGGGTGTGTGCCCTATCCGGTCGATCAGCGTGCGGTGAAAGCTGTGTAGGTTGCATGATGATTGTCATCGATTGGGGGACAACCAACTTAAGAGCCTACAGGTGCAGTGCTGACGGCTCTATTTTGGAGCGAAGGTCGAGTCCCCGCGGGGTAAAATCTTTATCCCGCGGGGACTATCCCGAGGTTTTGCAGGAGCTCCTCGACTCGTTCGCTCCCGAGTCGGGCCAGCAGGTCTTTATCAGTGGGATGGCCGGGTCACGCAATGGCTGGGTGGAGGCCCCTTATTGTTCGCTGCCGGCCGATCTTGGCACTTTAAAAGACAATCTTCTGCCCTTGCCGCCACCCTTCAATGGTTATCTGGTTCCCGGGGTCCGGGTGGTCAAGGACGACAATACCAGCGATGTTATGCGTGGCGAGGAAATCCAGATCTTCGGCGCGCTTCACTCTTTGGACCTATCCTCTGCACTGTTTTGTCTGCCAGGCACTCATAGTAAATGGGTTCGGGTTCATGGCCGGCAGTTGCACGATTTTTCAACTTTTATGACGGGTGACCTGTTTCAGGGGTTGGGGCAGACCATTCTTGGGTGTGACAGCGAAGCTGCCTTCAGCAGCGTGGCATTTGTCAACGGACTGGACGCGGCCGGCCAGGTCACTGGCGGCTTGCTGCATCAGCTTTTCACCGGTCGAACCCTGATGCTGGACGGAAAAATCACCGTCGAAGAGGTCTCCTCTTTTACCTCCGGGTTGCTGCTCGGTCATGAATTGGAGCAGGCTCTGAAAATGCGGATTGAGGAGGAGAGGGTGGTGCTGATCGGAGCAGAGTCTCTCTGCGCCAGGTACCAGATCGCCCTTGATCGACAAGGGATTGAATCGACGATCCTCGGCAGCGACCTGGCGACCTGCGCCGGAATTGCTGCCTTACCACTGTCAAGCTGAGGTACAATTATGGCATACCGCTTTAAATCACTGTTTGCAGAATTGCCGTTGATCGGGATTTTTCGGGGCATCAAACCGGTTGAGGCTGTCAGTGTGGTTGGTGCCGCCATTGACAAGGGATTGTGCATTGTCGAGGTGCCTCTTAACTCACCAGAGCCCCTCGATTCCATTGCCCGGCTGGCCGAGCGTTTCGGTGAGCGGGTTTTGGTCGGCGCGGGAACGGTCACGACGGTTGCTGAAGTCGAGGCGGTCGCCCAGGCCGGCGGACGACTTATCGTGACTCCCTACGCGCGGCGGGAGGTGGTGGAGCGGGCCAAGGAATTGGGGCTGGCAGCGGTCCCAGGTGCCTTGACTCCGACGGAAATTGCCGATATGCACGCTGCCGGTGCTGACGCCGTCAAAATCTTTCCGGCCGAAATGCTGCCGCCGCGAATTCTTAAAGGACTGGGTGCCGTTCTGCCGCCAGGCTTATTGTTGGTTCCGGTGGGCGGAGTCTCCCTTGAGAATATGGCCGACTATGTTGCCGCCGGTGCGGCTGGGTTCGGACTTGGCTCGGCCTTGTATCGAGCGGGAGACCGAGCGGAAACAGTTGCCGCCCGAGCCGCTGCCTTTGTTGTTCATCTGCAGTGTTTGCTGGCAGGTCCAACCGATCCTATTTCCGGCTGAGGATGGCCGGAGTTGTCTGAAAGGGGTTTGCAATGCGTTTAGTTCAATTTTACCAGGGGGATGATTCCTCAGCCTGGCGGGTTGCGGTGGTGTCCGCTGACGAAGAGAAACTACAGGTGGTTGCTGACTGCCACGGAACCTACGACTTGGCCATGACAGCGGTTCGTGCCGGTAAGTCGTTGACCGAAGTCATTGCCGAGAAGGGCTATGCGGAAGAGATTTCTTACCTTGAAGTACTGGCCGAAGGTCGCCTGCTGGCACCGCTGACCCACCCGGATCCGGCGCATATGCTGCTGACCGGAACCGGTTTAACCCATTTGGGCAGCGCCAGTACGCGCAGTGCCATGCACGCCAAGGCAGACGATCAGTTAACCGACTCCATGAAGATGTTCAAGTGGGGCGTTGAAGGCGGTAAGCCAGGTCCCGGCGAAATCGGCGTTGAGCCGGAATGGTTTTACAAAGGGGATGGCAGCTGGTTGGTTTCCCCCGGTCAGGCTTTGAGCTTGCCGGCCTATGCCCATGATGGCGGCGAAGAGCCTGAAATTGTCGGGATTTATATCATCGGCGACGACGGGGCTCCGTTCCGGGTTGGTTTTGCTATCGCCAACGAATACTCCGATCATGCCCTGGAACGGCAGAACTACCTCTGGCTCGCTCACTCCAAGCTACGGCAGTCCTCCTTTGGTCCGGAACTGCTCGTCGGCGACCTGCCGGCAGATGTCCAGGGCACCAGCCGGATCTTGCGCAACGGTGCGGTGCTTTGGGAAAAGGATTTTGTTAGCGGTGAACAGAATATGAGCCACTCCATTGCCAACCTGGAATACCACCATTTCAAGTATCCGGGTTTTAAACGGCCCGGAGATGTCCATGTGCACTTTTTCGGCACCGCGACGCTGAGTTTTGCCGATCAGGTGAAAACGCAGCCCGGAGATGTTTTTGAGATTGCTGCCGTCGGTTTCGGCCAGCCGCTGCGCAATCCGCTGGTGGCCGCGAAGAGCTCCAAACCGGAAATCAAGGCCCTGTAAATAGTTGTCATCCGGAAATACTGGATGGCGATAATGAAGTTTTCAGATTGGAAACGATCAGTATTTCGTTGTGGCAAGGACATTAAGGGCTTACGCGGGGGCGTACCCCGTTCCGCTTCACAAGTAAGTCTTCAGATTGACGCTGCTACAGCGGAAAAAAGCGGGTTCCGGATGGAAATTAAATAGACCGTTTATGAGCTGGCAGGCTTCTGACTGCCTGTCGACCATGAATTGTGGAGGTAACCAATGAAAATCGTTAAAGCCGATATTGTCGTGGTCGGTGCCCCCTGGCGGGAATTGACCATTGTCGAATTAACCACCGATACCGGTCTGACCGGGCTCGGAGAGGTGCGGATGGTCAACAAAACCGACACCCTGATTGCCGCCATTGAAGAGCTGGCGGCCCGCTATGTTATCGGGATGGATCCGGCCAACCTGACCCGTCTGGCCTGGCAGATCCAGGTCGGCGAATACGGTCTGCCCGGTGAAGTCGGCCAGAGCGCTCTGGCTGCTTTTGATATGGCCTGCTGGGACATCCTCGGCAAGGACCTGAACGTTCCGGTCTGGAAGCTGCTTGGCGGCAAGTTCCGCGAGCGGGTGCCTGCCTATGCCAACGGTTGGTATCAAGGGGGGCGTGACCCGAAAGTCATTCGTGAACTTGCCAAAGGGGTGGTTGCCAAGGGCTATCGGGGTTTGAAGATCGATCCATTTGGTGCCGCCTCGGCAGAGATCTCCCGCAGCGAACGCATGCGCGCGGTCGCGATCCTTGAGGCCGTTCGGGATGCGGTTGGCCCTGATGTACAGATTTTCCTGGAAATGCATGGCCGTTTTACCGGCGCCGCGGCCCGGGCGGTCGCCCGCGATGTGCTCGATATCGAACCCGCCTGGCTGGAAGAACCGGTCACGCCGACCGATGTGACCAGTTTGCGCTCGGTCCGGCAGAGCACTCATCTACCCATTGCTTCTGGCGAGCGCATGCATGAAGCCTATGATCTGCGCCCCTTTGTCGAGGAAGGGTTGGTTGATATTTACCAGATCGACCTGACCCATGCCGGCGGGATCACCGGTTTACAGCAGCTGGTTGGCTGGACTAACGCGTATAACGTCATGCTCGCCCCCCATAATGTCTGTGGACCTATCGGCACGGCGGCTGCGCTGCACTTCTCCGTGGCCTGCCCGAACTTTAAAATTCTTGAACATTTTAACGATTTTGCCGATCCCTGGGTGTTTGACATCGTCACCGGCGCGCCCCGGGTTGATCCGGCTGACGGCTGCTTCCCGGTCCCGGAAGGTGCCGGACTCGGGGTCACTCTCAATCGGGAAGAATGTGCCAAACACCCTCGGACCGGAGGGCGGCTGGCCCTGTTCAGCGAGGGCTGGGAGCAGCGCACCAATGTGGAGAATTATACCGAACCGCAATAGCCGCAGAGGGAGACCTGATAGTGGAGAAACTGCCGGTCAAACACATGATAAATCTAGCGGGAGCACGTTGTATTGCCGCGGCCGCCGAGGCTGAAGCCAGCGCCAACGATTGGGCGGTGGTCATTACCATCATCGATGATGGAGGACACCTGGTGCTGCTGCAGCGAATGGATGGGACCCAACTGGCCAGTATTGATCTTGCCACTCAAAAGGCTCTCAGCGCTTTGATGTACCGGCGCCCGACCAAGGCATTTGAGGAGTCTCTGATCGGTGGTCGTCAGGCTGTCCTC
This sequence comes from Geopsychrobacteraceae bacterium, assembly GCA_963668145.2. GTDB lineage: Bacteria > Desulfobacterota > Desulfuromonadia > Desulfuromonadales > Geopsychrobacteraceae > Seleniibacterium. Next base: position 127,436 of record CAXXJU010000009.1, on the reverse strand, counting down.
GCCCTGCCCGGAGCTTTGCCGGTGAACGGCGGTTTGCCGCTCTACTATGCGGGGGACCTGATCGGTGCCATCGGAGTCAGCGGCGTCACCGCTGAGCAGGATGCGCAAATCGCCGCGGCCGGGGGCGCTGCCTTCCAATCGTTGCGTGAGTAAATCACCATTGTTTTGTTGGTCTGCTCAATGAAGAAGATTCCTTTCGGCAAGACATTGCCGTGGTGAAGAAAGTCGAGGCGCGGAATGAAGATCACTGCTGTCAAACCGTTAGTGGTGAATGCCGATATGCGCAACTGGGTTTTTGTTAAAGTCGAAACCGACCAGACAGGCTTGTATGGTTGGGGGGAGGCGACCCTCGAATGGAAAACCCGGGCGGTGGTCGGCGCGCTGGAAGATCTGGCTCCGTTGGTGGTCGGCCATGATCCGGCACAGATCAATCAACTGGTCCGGATCATGAAAAAACAGAGCTTCTGGCGCTTGGGCGCCATCGGCTCCAGCGCTGCCTCCGGCATCGAACTTGCTCTTTGGGATATCCTTGGTAAAACTTTACAGTGCCCGGTCTGGCAGTTGTTGGGCGGTCGGGTGCGGGATCGGGTGAAGGTCTATACCCATCTTGGCATGGGGCAGATGGAAGCGGTTTATGAAAGCCTGGACGAGGAACCGCTCCTCGCTCGCGCGGAAACGGTACGCAGCAACGGTTATAACGCCATCAAAATTGTCAATATTCCCTATACCCATTACACGGTCAGTCTGCCGGATCTGGATAAACTGCATCGGATGACCCTCAGGCTGCGGGAGATTCTCGGTCCGGAGTGTGAACTCATGATCGATTTCCATGGCCGGCCGGGGTCGGCCCGCAGTGCGCTGCAGTATGTGGATGCGGTGGCTGCAGCCCGTCCGCTGTTTATTGAAGAACCGGTTCAACCCGGCGACGGCAAAGGTCTGCAATTTGTCCGTGAACGATCTACGGTGCCGGTGGCTGCCGGTGAACGGCTGATCGACCTCGCTGATTTTGCTGCCTTGTTCGACAACCGGGCAGTGGATATCGCGCAACCGGACCTGTGTCACTGCGGCGGCTTTACCGAAGCCCGGAAAATTGCCGCCATGGCCGAGGCGGTCGGTATCGGTATCGCTCCCCATAACCCCTGTGGACCCATCGCCGGAGCAGCGGCGCTGCATTTTGCCGTGGCGACCCCGAACCATATCATTCAGGAAGAGATGGTTGGCGCAGTGCCCTGGTATCGGGAGGTGTTGTCGAAAAGCCCGATCCAGATGGTCGACGGCTGCTGGCAAATCCCTGACGAGCCGGGCCTCGGTGTGGAGATCGACGAAGCGGCAGCGGCCCGTCATCCGTTTAAACAGGAGCCGATTCACCCGATCCACGCTCGCCTGGCCGATGGTACGGTTGTCGACTGGTAGCGGATGAGCTTTGCTCTGCTGAGCTGACACAGGGCATTTGGCTGAGCTGGCCGTTGATAAACAGCCTGGCGAGTCCATGAATGGACTTTTTCAATAGTTTGATAGAGGAGGACATATGCAGAATTCAGGCGGTATTGTGACCATTGTCCATACCAGTTTTGTTTCGGTTGACGATCTAACCAATTTGTTCAAGGAACTGGGTCCGGAGATTCAGCTGCGGCATATCGTTGATGACAGCCTGCTGCCGGAGGTGCTGGCCAACGGCGGAGTGACCGCGGCGGTTCGCAGTCGGATTTGCGCTTATTATCGTGCGGCCGAAGAGGCCGGCTCCGACCTGATTTTCAACCAATGCTCATCGGTGGGCGAGGCGGCCGATATCGCCGCGCAGCTGATTACCACGCCGGTGGTCAAGGTAGATGAAGAGATGGCGCGGATCGCTTGCCGAACCAGTCAAAAGATTGCTGTAGCAGCCACCCTGGAAACGACCCTGGGGCCGACTTGTCGGTTGTTGGAAAAAACCGCTCTTGCTATGAATAAAGAGATTGCCGTTGAACCGTTGCTGGTGGACGGGGCTTTTGCCGAGCTGATTTCTGGAAACCGGCAGAAACATAACGAAATGGTCCTGACCGCGATCAGGGGCGCATTGGAACGGGTCGATGCGGTAGTCTGTGCCCAAGGCAGCATGGTTGCCATCCTGCCTGAGTTAGGCCAGACTAAAGTTCCAGTGCTGACCAGCCCCAGAACTGGTGTGGCCTGTGCCGTCGCCGAATTACGCAGGATCATGGCACAGAAAAATCACTGATTTATACTCAATCACCACGCAATAAAGGAGTTGTTCATGTCTATTACAGGAAAATTGTTAATCAACGGAGAATGGGTAACAGGCCAATCCGGAACTTATCAGGCTGTTAATCCGGCAAGCGGCGCAAAGCTTGAACCGGTCCTGAGTAAAGCCTCTTCTGCCCAGGTTGATGCCGCAGTTGCCGCAGCCGCGGCCTGCGCCGCCGAATTTCGCCGCTGCTCACTGGCCAAACGAGCTGAATTTCTGCGCGCTTGCGCCACCGAGATCATGGCCCTTGGTGATGAGCTGGTACAACGGGCCATTGCTGAAACCGGGCTGCCGCAGGGGCGTATCGAAGGGGAGCGCGGCCGGACCTGCTTCCAGCTGAATATGTTTGCCGATGTTGTTGAAGCCGGAGATTTCCTTGATGTCCGCATCGACACCGCCATGCCGGACCGGCAGCCTTTACCGCGGCCGGATCTGCGCTACATGAACCAGGCCATCGGCCCGGTGGTGGTGTTTGGCGCCAGTAACTTTCCGCTGGCTTTTTCGGTGGCCGGCGGTGATACCGCTTCGGCTTTTGCCGCCGGTTGCCCGGTCCTGGTCAAAGGGCATTCCTCCCACCCCGGCACCAGCGAGCTGATGGCTCAGGCCATTGACAAAGCAATTAAGAAAACCGGTCTGCCGGCCGGCGTATTCTCTCTGCTGATGGGCGCCGGTCGCGAAGTCGGCAGCGCCCTGGTAGTGGCAGCGGACGTCAAAGCGGTCGGATTTACCGGTTCCTTCAGTGGCGGCATGACTCTGGTCAAGCTGGCCAATGATCGCCCGGAGCCGATTCCGGTCTTCACCGAGATGGGCAGTCAGAATCCGGTTATTCTGCTCCCCAAAAAGCTCGCCAGCGAAGCAGAACAGGTCGCCGAAGGCTTTGTCACCTCGCTGAATATGGGGGTCGGTCAGTTCTGTACCAACCCTGGCCTGGTGCTGGGGATTGCCGGACCGGAGCTGGATCGTTTCATCAAGGCCGCCGAGGCTTGTCTGGCCAAACAGCCGGCCGGTGTCATGCTCAACCAAGGGATCCAGGAAGCATATAACGAAGGGGTGACGACCATCTCCAGTCAGCCCGGTGTGACCTGCAATGCCGTCGGCGAAAGTCATCAGGGCAAGACCGGTTTCTGTGGTCAACCGACCTTGCTGACGGTTTCCGCGAGCGACTTCATTGCCAATGCGGCCCTGACCGAAGAGATGTTCGGACCGGCCTCGCTGCTGGTCAAGTGTAAAGACCTCGCTGAACTGGAAGCTGTCGTGTCCAGTCTTAAGGGCCAACTGACCGGCACGATTCAGACTGCGCCCGGAGAAATGAGTGAATACCCGGACCTGATCGACCTGCTCAATACCAGGGTCGGCCGATTGCTGGTCAACGGTTACCCCACCGGTGTGGAAGTCTGTCATGCCATGGTTCACGGCGGTCCGTTCCCGGCCGCCAGCGACGTACGCTTTACCTCGGTCGGTTCCGCCGCCATCTATCGCTTCCTGCGGCCGATCTGCCTGCAGAACTATCCGCCAGAACTGTTTCCTGAGCCGCTCCAGGACAGCAACCCTCTTAATATCTGGCGCTTGGTGAACGGCAACCGGACCAGGGACGCCATCTGATTTGTGGCTGATTAAATGTGCTTTTCGGAACGGTTGCTCAGCAGGCAACCGTTCCGAAAAATAATATTTTTACTCAGTTTATAACCCGACAGGATAACCATGAAGTTATTACGCTATGGAGCAAAAGGGCAGGAAAAACCCGCCATCCTGGACCGGGAAGGACAGATTCGCGATTTGTCCGGCCAGGTGAAAGACATTGCGGCGGCTGCGCTCTCGCCTGACGGATTGGCCCGCATTGCCGCCCTGGATCTTGAGCGTCTTCCCCTTGTGACCGGCTCTCCGCGGCTTGGCCCATGTGTCGGCCAGGTCGGTAAATTCCTCTGCATCGGCCTGAATTATTCAGATCATGCGGCCGAATCCGGCATGGGCATTCCGGCTGAACCCGTTCTGTTTATGAAAGCAACCAGCGCCATTGCCGGACCGGCAGACGATGTGGTGATCCCGCGCGGAGCCCAGAAGACCGATTGGGAAGTCGAACTCGGAGTGGTTATCGGCACACGGGCCTCCTATGTCAGTGAAAAGGACGCTCTGCAACATGTCGCCGGTTACTGTGTGGTCAATGATCTGAGTGAACGGGCCTATCAGCTGGAAGGAACCGGACAGTGGGTCAAAGGCAAGTCCTGCGACGGTTTCGGCCCCTTGGGTCCCTGGTTGGTGACTCGGGATGAAGTCCCGGATCCCCAGAACCTGCAGTTGTGGCTTGACCTCAATGAGCAACGTTATCAGGAGGGCTTAACCGCCAGGATGATCTTTGGGGTGGCGGAGATCATCAGTTATTTAAGTCGCTATATGACCTTGTACCCGGGCGATGTCATCTCCACCGGAACGCCTCCCGGAGTCGGCATGGGCCTGCGGCCGCCGCGTTATCTTCGCCCAGGTGATCGGTTGCGGCTCGGTATTGTCGGGCTGGGCGAGCAGAATCAGGTTTGTGTTGAACATTCATTTTAAACGAGTACCTTGAACACTTGCATGCTGTTTAAAAACACCCTGGCGAGCCTACGGAAAAGGCGATCAAAATCGGTGGCCGTTTTCCAGGGCATTGATTTTGTAAACAGGTTTTTTCAACCGAACTTGAAAAAGGCCAGGGATGAATTTTTTAACTGTCTGTTAGTGTCGGTTGTCACGATTGCCCAGAGGAGAGTCGCTCATGCCCTTTGAATTACATACTGAAACTATTCTTCCCGTCGATGCTCACCAGGCCACCTTGATCGGTCGTGCCTGGCTGCCCGAACCTGTTGCCGGCCCGGCGGTGGTCTTGGTGCGTGGTTCTGATGTTATCGATATCTCCGGTTTTGCGCCAACGGTTTCAACCCTGCTGGAGAAGTCCGGGCTGGTGCAGGAACTGGCGACTCTTGACGGTCCGCTGATCGGTTCCGTCAGTGCGCTGTTGGCCAACAGTTCGGCCGATCGCCGGGACCCCGGCCTGCCGTATTTTCTGACTCCCATTGATTTGCAGGCGATCAAAGCCTGCGGGGTGACCTTTGTGGTCAGCATGCTGGAGCGGGTCATCGAAGAACAAGCCAAGGGTGATCCCCAGGCAGCTGCCAGCATCCGCGAGACCATCAACGCCGAAATCGGCAGCGATCTGGCTGCGGTTGTGCCTGGCTCGGCTGCAGCGGACAGGCTTAAACAGGCCCTGCAGCAACGTGGAGTCTGGTCTCAGTATCTGGAGGTGGGGATCGGTCCCTATGCCGAGGTCTTCACCAAAGCCCAGCCCATGTCTGCGGTTGGTATCGGCGCCGAGATCGGCATCCATCCGGAATCGACCTGGAACAATCCCGAGCCCGAGGTGGTCCTGGTCGTCAATTCCAGCGGGGTTATCGTTGGCGTGACCCTGGGTAACGACGTCAACCTGCGTGACTTTGAGGGGCGCAGCGCCCTGTTGCTGGGGCGAGCCAAGGACAATAACGCCTCCACCGCGCTGGGACCCTTCATCCGAATCCTGGATGAGAACTTTTCCCTGGACGATGTGCGTAACCTTGAGCTGGCCATGAAGGTGACTGGGGACGATGGGTTTGTCCTGAGCGACGGCAGCAATATGAGTAAAATCAGCCGCGATCCGGCGGACCTTGTGAAGCAGACCATCAGCCGTAATCATCAATATCCGGACGGCTTGGTCCTGTTCACCGGGACTCTGTTTGCTCCAACCTATGACCGGGATGCCGCCGGCATGGGCTTCACCCATAAGGTTGGTGATATTGTCACGATTTCAACCCCGCGCCTTGGGGCGTTGATCAATCGCGTGAATGTGACTGTTGCTGCGCCGCCCTGGACCTTTGGAACCGGGCAGCTGATGAAAAATCTGGCCCAGCGCGGTTTGTTATAAACCAGAGGTGAGGAGATAGACACGATGTTCAGAGAAAATCAGCTAAAGAGGAAACTTCAACTCGGCCAACCCGCTTTTTCTTTTTGGCTGCACACCGCCAGTCCGATGGTCGCTGAAATTCTGGCGCTAAGCGGCTATGACGGCGCCATCATCGACCTGGAACATGGGCCTGATAACTACCTGAGTGCCACCAGCCACATGCAGGCTATGAGCGCGACTTCGACCTGCCCGATTATCCGGGTGCCCTGGAACGATCCGGTGGAAATCAAGCGGGCTCTCGATACCGGGGTCGAAGGAATCATGATCCCGGAAGTTAACAGCGTGGCCGAAGCCGAGGCCGCGGTCACCGCCTGTCATTATCCGCCGCGCGGCAAACGCGGAGTCGCCAGCGTCCTTAACCGGGCGTCATCCTACGGGTTGCAGGTTAATCACTACGAGAAAACCTGCGGTCAGGAGCTGCTGATTATCGCGCAGATCGAAAGTCTCAAGGCAGTGGCCAATCTCGAACAGATCGCCGCGGTCGACGGCATCGACGTCCTCTTCATTGGACCCAGCGATCTCTCCGGAGATTGCGGTAAAGTGGGCGATTTCAACAACCCGGTCTTTGTCGATGCCCTGGCCCGGGCCGAACAGATCATCAAAAAGAGCGATAAGTTCCTCGGTGGCCTGCCGCGTGGCTGCGATCCGGCCACGGCGATGCTGGAGCGGGGCTATGACTTCATCGTTTCCGCATCCGATGTCCTGCTGTTGCGGGATGCCGCCTTGCATGATCTACAGACCGTCCGCGGTTTCTTGCCCTGAGCGAATTCATCCTTTCCGGAGGTTTTGATTATGGACAATCCTGCCCAGCAGCAAACAGTCGGCGTTATCGGCCTTGGTTCCATGGGGATGGGCAGTGCCCTGGCCCTGCATGAAGCCGGGTTTAACGTCATCGGTTATGATGTCAGTGTCGCCGCCCGCGAGAAATTCAGTGCCGCCGGCGCGAGGGTCGCTGAGAACCCGGCCGCAGTCGCCGCCGCCGCTGACATCATCTTTGTGGTGGTGGTGAACTCGGACCAGGTCGATGCGGTCCTTTTCGGTGCGGATTCGGTCTCGACAACCATGGCCGCAGGCGGACTGGTTATCCAATGCGCTACGGTGGCGCCGAGCTACGTTCGTTCGTTGGGAAAACGGCTAGCGGAAAAGCAGCTCGAATTGCTTGATGCACCAATCAGCGGCGGCTCGGTAAAAGCCCGCCAGGGGAAACTGTCGGTGATGGCTTCTGGAACGCCGGAGAATTTTGCCCGCGCAGCGGCTGTGTTGGAGGCGGTGGCTGAAAAGGTGTATCGGCTCGGGGATGCCCCTGGCGCGGGTTCCAGCGTCAAACTCGTCAATCAGCATCTGGCCGGGGTTCATATTGCCGCCGCGGCCGAAGCTATGGCTCTGGGGATCAGCATGGGGCTTGATCCCGCCACCCTTTATGAGGTGATCACCAATAGCGCCGGGAATTCCTGGATGTTTGAAAATCGGGTGCCACATATTTTAGCCGGTGATTACACCCCGCACAGTGCTGTCGATATTTTTGTCAAGGATCTCGGCATTGTCCACACCACCGGGCGAGAGCAGACCCTTCCGTTACCGCTGGCCGCTACGGCGCTGCAACAGTTCACTGCAGCAAGTTCCGCCGGTCACGGTCGCGAAGATGACAGTGCCGTGATCAAGGTTTATGAGCATTTGAGCAAACTCAAATTGCCGGTCAAAAAAGACTGATTTTTTACAGTTTAGCAGCGGAGGATTTCCCATGAGCACAGTTGTTCCAAAAGCAGAGCTGCTGGCTGGTCTGCCGGCCCTTGCCGATACCACGGCAATCCGACAGCGGATTCTTGAGATTGTCGCTTCGAGCGGGCGCAAGGTTGTGGTCCTGGATGATGATCCGACCGGTTCACAGACCGTGCACGGCATTAAGGTCTTGACCGGCTGGGATGTGACGATTCTGGAAGCGGCTCTGACCAGTCCAGAAAACGTATTTTATATTTTGACCAACAGCCGGGCTCTTGATGTGGACCAGGCCAGGGCTCTGAATAGTGAGATTGCCGTCAATCTGTGCCAGGCTTCGCGGAGCAGCGGGGTCGGCTTCGATATCGTCAGCCGCAGTGATTCAACCCTGCGTGGCCACTATCCCCTGGAACTGGATGTGCTGGAAGAGACCCTCAACGCCGAAATGGGGACCAGCTTCGCCGGACACCTGCTGGTTCCGGCATTCTTTGAAGGCGGACGCTACACCATCGGTAATATTCATTATGTGCAGAACGGTGCAGAGCTGATCCCGGCTGCGGAAACCGAGTTCGCCAAAGATGCCGTCTTCGGCTACAGTCACTCTGATATGGCTCAATATATCGAGGAGAAGACCGCCGGGCGCTGTCCGGCCGCGGCGGTCGTCGCTATCAGCATTGATGATCTGAGAACCGGCGGAGCGGAGCGCGTGGCCAACATCCTGTTGCAGGCCGAAACGGGCAGCCGGATCTTCGTCAATGCCGCAGATTATGCTGATCTTGACGTTTTTGTCCTCGGGCTGCTCAAGGCAGAACAGGCCGGACGCCGTTACCTGGTTCGCTCAAGCGCCTCTTTTGTCAAGGTGCGCGGCGCCGTGGTCGACAAACCCTATCTGACCAGGGATGAGGTTGCCCCTGCAGAAGGGCTGAACAATGGCGGACTGGTGGTGGTTGGCTCCTATGTCGGCAAGACCGGTCGACAAATTGATTGTGCTAAAAAGATTGAAAATCTGAATAGTTTGGAAGTTGAGGTTGATAGATTACTTGAAGAAGGTCCCCGACGCAGCGAGATTGCCCGGGTTCTTGGCGAGGTTGAATCCGCCCTGACCAGGGGCACGGATATTATGATTTACACCAGCAGAACGCTGATCAAGACAGAGGATAAGCGGGCCAACCTCGATATCGGTCAGAAAGTGTCTTCCGCGCTGGTCGAGATCGTGCAGCGGCTGACCGTTAAACCGCGTTTCCTGATCGCCAAAGGGGGGATTACGTCGAGTGATCTTGCCACTGACGCCCTGGGGGTCAAATCGGCTCTGGTCATCGGCCAGGTCGCGCCGGGCATATCCGCCTGGCGATTACAGGCAGAAGCCAAATTCCCGGGCATGGCCTACATTGTTTTCCCCGGTAATGTCGGCACTGACCAGACCCTGGCGGAGGTGATCCGTCTCCTCTCCGGAGAGCTTTCGGCTATCGCCTGATTGAGAATTGCCAACTTCGCGAAAGAGGTTTATGGTTTCGCTGTAGAGAAACCCTTTCCTTTGCCAGCGGGTCGGATTTTCGACCCGCTGTTTATTTTTGGATTGAGCATGAAATTAATCGATCTGTTGGCAGCGATTGCGGTACCCATCATCTGGGGTAGCAATATTTCCATTATCAAGACGGCGGTTGCTGAATTTCCACCGATTTTTTTGATCGGGCTGCGTTTTCTCCTGGTTGCGGCGTTGCTGATCTGGTGGGTGCCGGTGCCACGGAAACAGCTGCCCATGCTTGCGTTGCTCTCATGTGCCTTCGGTGGTTTGCATTTTGGTTGTATTTTTTTCGGACTGAGGGAGGTCGATGCCTCTACAGTGGCAATTTTGAGCATGGCCGGGGTCCCTTTTTCGGTGCTGTTCGCCCGCATGATTCTGCAAGAGCGGTTCGGCCTGCGGAAAGTCGTTGGCATGGCCATCGCTTTTGGCGGCGTGGTGCTTTTGTTCGGGGAGCCTGCCATCATGGCCAGCCCCTTGCATCTTACTGTTGTGGTCATTGGGGTTATCGCCTGGGGGCTCGGCAACACCCTGGTCAAACTGGTCGGACCGATCAGCCCCTTTACCATGAACGCCTGGATGGGGCTGTTTGCCTCTGTTCAGCTGCTGGCGCTCTCTGCGGTCGTGGAAACCGGGCAGGTTGCCGCACTGGTCAATGCCAGCGGCAAAGCCTGGCTGTGTCTTCTGTTTCTGGTGGTGGTCACGACCATCGGCGCCTATGGCCTATGGTATTATCTGATCGGTAAATATGATGTCAACAAGGTGGTGCCGTTTACGCTACTGACGCCGATTTTCGGGGTCGGGGCAGGGGCCTTTTTCCTTGGCGAACCTCTGACCTGGATGAAGCTGGTCGGTGGGGTGATCACCCTGGTCGGGGTTGCCATTATTCAGTTGCGCTGGCGTAACAGGTTGTTAAAGAAGCCCATTCCTGGCCTTTTTTAACCTCGTTAGAAGAAAGTGCGATTTTCTTTAACCTACATAAAATCAATGGGTTAGAAAGTTGTCATTGATTTTGATCGCCCATCCACGGACTCGGCAGGTTACTTTTTAATAGCCTTGTAAACCCTATAACCGGGCCGCTGTGCCTACAAACCTCCCGTCGTAGTAAAGTTCTGCCAGGTTGTTCAATGCCCAGTTCGAGCCTGTGTAGACAGCTGTTTTTCTGTAAGGACCTGTTTTTTCATCATGATCAATATTTTGGAAATTGCCTTTTCCGTTATCCTGGGATTGCTGTTGCGGCGGCTCCGGCTTAATTCCACAAACCTCGCTGCAACCTTGAACCGGGCCGCAGTTTATCTTGCCTTACCCGCACTTATCCTGCTTAAGGTCCCTGAACTTGATTTTTCCGTTGAGACCCTGATTATAGCCTTGTTTGCCTGGGGGATGGTCCTGATGTCGGTGCTGGTCATTCTTTTTGCCGCGCGCAGGCTGGCATGGTCCAGGGCGGTCACCGGGACCTTGCTGATGGTTGTCCCCCTGGGCAATACCGGCTTCATGGGAGTCCCGATGATCACGGCATTTTTCGGTGACACCGGTCTGCCCCATCTTATTATTTACGATCAGCTGGGAACTTTGCTGATTCTGGTCAGTTACGGTTCCTTTATCGCGGCGCGCTATGGTGACGGCCGACAGGGGATCGAGATCGGTACGCTGTTGCGAAGGATCTTTCTGTTTCCACCGATGATTTCCTTCCTTGTTGCACTGGCTCTGCGCGGGGTCGCTTACCCTCACGGGCTGGTACTGTTCTTTCAGGCCGGGGCGCTGGCATTGACACCCCTGGTCATGACCGCCATCGGGCTGCAACTGAAAGTCCGCATGAAAAGGAATATCCTGATCCCGTTCGGCTATGGCATGACGATCAAGCTGCTACTGGCTCCACTGCTGGTGTTTCTGATCTGCCGATTGCTTGGGCTGTCCGGACTGGCTTACGACGTGACTGTTCTAGAAGCCGGTATGCCACCGATGATTACCGCTGGAGCCATGGCGATTGCCGCGAAGATGGATGCCGACCTGGCTGTAGCCATGTCCGGACTCGGCATCGTGATCGCTTTTCTCAGCTTGCCTCTGATTTATTTTGTGCTAATTTAGTTTCCATCTGGAAACGGCTTTTTTCCGCTATAGCAGCGTCAATCTGCAAGATGACTTGTGCGGCGTAACGTCTTGTTCGTCTGCCTGCTGCTGGTGATTGTGGTCATCCAGCTGCTGATTTTCAGGAAAATCCGCTGGGTCTGAGAGGTGTCAGCTCTGTCGAAAAGCAGGGGAGGAATGCCGCCGCTCAGTCGATGACCCGGACAATCTCTTTGCCGGCCAGGTAAACCACCCGGTCATCCTGCAGAAAGAGCAGGAACTTGCGGCCCTGATTGAGAAAGTCCTTAATCCGGTTGTGCTCGTCGGGCAGGCTGACAAAGGTAGCCAGCTGCAGCGCCGGACCGGCAGTCATGTGCACTTCTACCCGATACTCTTTGCCCAGCCGCAACAATTCGTCGAACTCATCGCTTGCTTCAGTTTCAACGGCGATGACCTGGTGGAGATTGAGCAGGTCGATTTTCCCCTCATGGCGTAACGGAATGAAAGGTTCGGCACCGTTTAGAACTTCCCCGACGCGCTGTGGGCCGAATTGATGCGCACCATGCATCTGCAGGAATAATTCTCCTTCCAGCTGCACACCGGTGCGCAGGGTTATGCGGACGGCTCTGGTTTCAACGGAAATGCGTTGGTCTTCCATGTTATTCACCTGTGGCCTGGGTTGAGGTGGCAAATAGGTTTTTATTGACGGCAAAGCGGGCCGCTTCTTCCGGCGTCACGCGTTTTTCTTTGACCAGTTCCTGCAGGGCTTGATCCATGAGCTGCATGCCGTCGCGCCGACCGGTCTGGATTACCGACGGTAGCTGGAAGGTTTTCCCTTCCCGGATCAAATTAGCCGAAGCGGCGTTCACTTTTAAAATTTCCAGGGCCGCACAGCGCTTGCCGTCGACGGTGCGTAGCAGCTGCTGGGCGACCACTCCGCGCAGGGATTCGGCGAGCATGGTGCGGATCTGCTCCTGCTGGGTGGTTGGGAAGACATTGACCAACCGATCCACGGTTTTGGCCGCGCTGCTGGTGTGCAGGGTGCCGAAAACCAGGTGTCCGGTTTCCGCCGCAGTGATGGCCAGCTCAATGGTCTCCAGGTCGCGCATTTCACCGACCAGGATAATATCCGGATCCTCGCGCAGGGCCGCCTTCAGGGCCGAGGCGAAGCTGGCGGTGTGGACACCGACTTCACGCTGGTTGATCAGGCTCTTTTTGGCCTGATGAACGAATTCAATGGGATCTTCAACGGTCAGAATGTGTTCGTTTCTGTTGGCGTTGATATGATCGATCATGGCGGCCAGGGTGGTTGATTTACCACTACCGGTCGGACCGGTGACCAGGATCAGGCCTTTTTTATATTCGGTCAGGCTGAGCACTGCCTCGGGCAGGCCCAGTTGTCCCACGCTGAGGATCTCAGCCGGAATAATTCTGAAAACCGCGCTGATGCCGAGCCGCCCCATAAAGATGTTGGCGCGGAAGCGGGCATTTAGTGCCGGAACCTCATAGGCAAAATCAAGGTCATGACGGTTTTCGAACTCACTCCGCTGGGTTTCGCTCATGATTTCATAGAGCAGGGCCTGATACTGGGAGCTGTTGAGCACCTGGTTCAGGGCGGGTTTTAACTGCCCGGAAGCGCGAATCATAGGTGGGTTCCCCGGCGAAAGATGTAGGTCCGAACCGCCCTGCTGCTGTAAAATTTGAAAAAGTTTGTCAATCTTCGCCATAATACGTCCTTATTTTTGAGCTGTAGAGAAAAATTAGTGAATTGTAACATTAAATTTTTGGAAAGACATGGATTTTAATACAATGCGGCAAATTCTCTGTTGTACAGTCATTTCCAGTTTTGCCGACACTTTTAAACAGGCCCCCTGGAGAGCGGATTATTTCATCAATGAAATATAAATCTTGGTTGGTGCTGTGCATTTTGCTCAGTCTGATTGTTGTCAACAGCGCAGCAGGGGAGGATGTGCTGACCTTAGACCAGAAAATCGGCCAGATGCTGATGGTTGGGTTTCGCGGAACCGATCTGGCCCGGGTCGGCTTCATTCGCGATGCGATCAAAGCCCGGCGGCTAGGCGGGGTCATCCTGTTCGATTACGATGTCGTGACCGGACGGCGAGGGCGGAATATCTTTTCCGCCTCCCAGCTGCAGCAGCTGACTGCAGAATTGCAGGGTCTGGCAAAAAGTCCGCTGCTGATCGCCGTGGATCAGGAGGGCGGCCGTATTGCGCGGCTTAACCCCCGCAACGGGTTTGCTGCGACCTTATCTCATCGGCAACTGGGGCAACAAAACGATGTACAACTAACTCTGGCCGAAGCTGGCAAAATCGCCGCTCAGTTGCAAACGACGGGGATCAACCTGAACTTTGCACCGGTTGTCGATTTGTGCAGCAACCCGGACAACCCGGTCATCGCGCGCCTGGGGCGCTGCTTCTCCAACGATCCTCAACAGGTGGCGGAGCAGGCCCGCTTGTATATGGCCGCCCATCAACAGGCGGGAGTTCTGACCGTTTTGAAACATTTTCCTGGTCATGGGAGTTCAAAAAGCGATTCCCACCAGGGCTTCACCGATGTAAGTCAGACCTGGAAGCCAGCGGAACTGATTCCGTATCGCAGCCTGATCCCGACCGGGCAGGTCGATGCGATTATGGTCGCCCATGTCTTCAATAGCGAGATTGATCCTCAATATCCTGCGTCTTTGTCCGCAAAAACGATTGACGGGTTATTGCGGGACCAACTCGGTTTCAAGGGCGTGGTGATTTCAGATGATCTGCAGATGGCCGCGCTCAGTAAATATTACTCTCTGGACGAGATCCTCTATCGGGCGATTCAGGCCGGGACGGATGTCCTTGTTTTTGGCAACAACCTTGCCTATAACGAGACCATTGTCAACCAAGCGATTGCCGCAATCAAGCAACAGGTCCGACAAGGACGATTGAGTGAGGCGAGAATTGAACAGTCTTACCGGAGGATTCTACAGTTGAAAGCGAAGCTCGAAGACTGACATTTGCTCGCCAGATAAAAAAAGGCTCCAAGGCAGCGGAGGGGGGATACTACCTTGGAGCCTTATTGAGTGAATCGATAGACTCACTCTTTATTGAGTGGAAATATAAATGAACGTCGTTTGTTTTGTCAACTGCTGCAATGACTCCAATAGCTGTTTTTCAACCGCACAGGCCAAGTTTGTGCTATAAAAATTCAGGTTTTTTCGACCTGCAGCCGTTCCTCGGCAGATGAACTGATTCAGACCGATTTCGATCTTTTGTTCAAGGCTCGTTCCGCAGCCGAGAAGACATATCTTTTCGTAAAGCAGTTTCACAATCAGGCCGGCGGTCTTTCTGACCAGGAGCGGATTAGTCAGCTCATGCGTGAGCGTCATCCTGGGTCATGCGATCAAACGAATCTGAATCCGGATAATCCGCCAGCGGATAAATTGGCTCGACTACCGACAACGGATCTTGACATGGGCAATAATCTACTTTTTCTACTGACATTTTGCGGAACCCTGTTAACCATTGTGCTGCTTGCCTGGGGTGGGAAAACCAAGGCTCATGACAGCAGAGATTTTTCTCTCGGCGGGCGCAGGGCAGGCAGCTGGGATGTCTATGGCGCCATTACCGGCACCCTGGTCGGCGGTGCGTCCACCATCGGGACGGCGCAGCTGGCCTTTATCTGGGGGCTATCGGCTTGGTGGTTTACCCTTGGCGCCGGTCTGGCTTGTCTTTTTCTCGGGGTCTTTCTGGCCGTCCCGTTACGGCAAAGTCAGGTCGAGACCATTCCCCAATATATTTCCCGCTATCACGGTGAACGGGCCAGGGTGGCGGCCAGCCTGTTCTCAGCCCTCGGGATGTTTATTCAGATCGTCGCCCAACTGCTGGCCTGCGGCGCTATTCTGGCGGTTCTCTTCGACCTGCCCCTGCTCTGGAGTGCCAGTATCTCAACCCTGCTGGTGATCCTCTTCACCTTGGGGGGCGGTATGAAAGCCGCAGGCCTGACCGGGATGATCAAGATGTTTCTCATCTACCTGACCATGATTGCGGCCGGCGGGCTGGCTCTCTACAAACTCGGCGGCTGGCAGGGGCTGCAGAGTTCCTTCCCACGTTTTCCCTGGTTCAGTTTGTTCGGTTACGGTGTTTCCGAAGGGGTGTCTGATCTGTTGTCGATGCTGGTCGGGGTTATCTCCACCCAGACCTATCTGCAGGCGGTGTTTTCCGCGCGTGACACGGGGACGGCACGGCGCGGGGCGCTGCTGAGCGCGGCCTTGATTCCGCCCCTGGGGCTGTTAGGGGTGCTGGTCGGGCTGTTTATGAGACACTCGGCGCCTGGGTTGCAAAGCGCTCTGGCGTTACCGACTTTTATTCTCGACTATCTGCCAACCGCCGTGGCCGGGGTTTCTTTTGCAGCGCTGCTGATTGCGGCCGTAGGTACGGCCTCCGGCCTGGCCCTCGGAGTGGCCACGACTCTCAAAGTCGATGTCCTGCCACGCTGGTTTTCCGGTAACGACCGGGAACTACCACTGTTCAGGACTCTGACCGCAGGCGTGGTGCTGTCCGCTTTTGTGCTGCTGTTGTTCAATCTCGGCTCGGCGATCATGGATTGGAGCTTTCTTTCCATGGGGTTGCGCGGAGCAACCCTCTGCTTTCCGCTGTTGTTTGCCGTATTCCTGCCGGGTACGGATTTGCGGCGGGCCGGGGCGCTTTCCATCTTTATCGCCCCGACCTGTGTCATTGCCGCGGGGATTCTCAAGCTGCCGCTGGTTCAGCCTTTATACCTGGGGCTGGGGATTTCGTTGTTGATCTTCCTGACCGCTAAATTCAGTCGGCGGGCGTAGGTGGCTCAGCAGCATTCGACTTCAATTTTTTTCAGTAAGCGCAAGGCTTCCTGATCCGCCATGTCTTCAAAGAATTCTTCAAGGTTGTTGATGTAACTATGGATCAGAAAAAGATAATCCTTGCCTGAAGCACCGCTTTCGGCATCTTTCAGAAGCTGTTCGAATTTTTCCCAGAACGGGTTGTTTTTTTCTGGGTCTGCGAGATGCTGGCGCAACATGGCGATCAGTTGGTGAGTGTTTTTTGCACACTCGATCCCTTTGAAAGAGACATAACGATCCGGTTTTTCCTGGGGTTGCATGTGTTCTTACCTCCTGCTGAGAAGTGATGTCCTGCAAACCCCGTTGTTCACATTTAAAACCAAGCTTCTTCGCTTAAAAATCAATCCGCGTCAAACGCAGAATGACTGCGGAGGAAGAAATTACCACAAGATCAGCTGTGGGGCAAAGCCGATCAGTACCGCCTGGCTCTGCCGTTGGCTGGCGCCGGTTGACCTCCCGCTACGCTTAGTGTGTTTCCGCAGCCAGGTTCCTGAACATGAGACCATGGAACATTTCCAGATAGCGCCTGGTCTCTTCCCGCTCCAGATTGGAGACGTATTTCCAGAAGCCGTACACGCGTGACAGAGTCAGCAGTCGCTTCGCGTAAAGTGACCAGGTGTATTTTTCGTGAACCCGATCAATGGCTGCATGGGAAAGCTTGTCCCAGTATTGCGGTTCTTTATCCACCCGTTCGAAAAAATCCGCCAGCTTGTTGGCCAGTTCCGTATTGTTGTTGGGATCGATATGAAAGCCGTTCTTGCCGTTCTGGATGATTTCCAGCGGCCCGCCGTACATGGTGGCAAAAATCGGCAGGCCGGTCACCATGGCCTCGATAACGGTCAGCCCAAACGCTTCGAACAGCGCCGGTTGAACGAACACGCCCCGGTGGTCAGCGACATAACGGTACAGCTCCCCGGCCTTGTTCTTTTGTAGATGTTTTCCCAGCCAGCGGACCTGCTGGTCAAGGCCGTACTGCTCGAACAGCCGATGCATGGTTTCGATCTGGTAGCGCTCTTCCGCATCGGCGGAATCATTTTGATCGACACTGCCGGCGACCACCAGCAAATTGGCTTGCTGCCTGAGACGGGGCGATTGGGCATAGGCATCAACCAGGCCGGTAATGTTTTTTACTTTGTCGAGCCGGGCCATGGTGAAGATCAGGGGCTTTTCCCTGTCGTGCAGAACCCCGCGCGAGAAATCGGTCGCAGTGCCGAAGATCAACTCATTGAGTTCATCATGGGTTTCGGTGAGGCGTCTTTCCTTCTCGTAATAGGGGAAATAGATCCGCTCGTCTGCACCCGGAGAAACAATGTTGAATTTAGGGTCATAGATATTGATGCCGTTGATCACCCGAAACAGGGCCGGCATGGTAAAGGAGCTGTAACTTTCATACTGGCCGATGGAATCTTCGGTGCCGGCGATTTCCTGGTAAGTGCTCGAAATAATAAAATCGGCCGCGTTCATACTCACCAGGTCGGCGGTGAACTGGGTCTGAAAATTGTATTCCGGGTTCTCTTTCCAATACAACCCGCTGAACAGGTACTTGGCCTTTTCCAGGGCGTGAGCGATGATACATTGGGTCACTTTCATCCGCCGCGACAGTAAGAAGGACACCAGATTCCCGTCCGAATAGTTGCCAATGATCAGGTCCGGTCTGGCCCCGAGGTAAGACAGCAGCTTACGTTCGGATTCACGACTGAAGCGTTCCAGATAGGGCCAGATTTTAAATCGGGAAATCCATTGATTGAGCACTTCACCGCTTTCGTTGCGAAACGGCACCCTCAGAATGACCGAGCCCGAGGTTCCGGCGATCTGTTCTTCGCGCTGGTTGCATGAGGTTCCATGGCTGTCGGGGATGAGGCGGGTGAGGACGACAATATTCGGTTCAATATCCAATCCCTGGTGATAGATTTGCTCCTTCATCTCTTTTTCCAGGGCTCTGACCTGGTCGAGGATATAGACGACCTGACCGCCGGTGTCGGGCAGGCCGAGAACATTTTCCTGGCCGAAAAAACCGTGGGGGGAAACGATGGCAATATTGAAAATCATCGGAATGCGACCTAGGAATTGCTCAAGAATGGTTGGGTCGGGCGCTTCCAGGATATCCATCAGCATATGGAACATGGCCAGGATATCCTCGACTTTGCGACCCCAGCCAGGCAGGAAACCGTAGCTGGCCAGGGTGGTATGGACGTCCTTCCATTCGGCGTCGGCATCAACCTGATTGAGATAACGCACGCCTTTGCGCAAAGCCGTCTGCAGGCTGTCGACGTCATCGACCATGCCGTTAAGCATCAGCTGGGTCCCACGGTGCTGGTGAACGCGCAGAAAATTAAGCATCATCCGGTCGCCGTCACTGGCTTCGACAAATAATTTGCTGGACAGCTGGCGGTTGAGGAACTCAACCCCCTTGCCGATGGAGCGAGGTTCCTGCAGCTTGGGGAAATCGCGATTGAAAGGGGTCATATCCAACTCAAGGAGGAATTCGTCAGTAGGAGGCGTATAGCCGACCAGGCGTTCCTTGAATTCCAGGTAATCGGTCACATCAATCTCATCGATTTCGACTTCTTCACTATGAATACGAAAATAGCGGAATTTGCCGATGGCAACACGCGCGGCCAGATAGATCCAAGGTTCGCTCCTGGAAATTTCCTGGGCGCTGGAAAACAGTTCGCTCATGATCGAGTTATGAAGCTGAGCCCCTTGTTCGGAGTCCAGGAAACCATTGTAGAGTTTTTGAATATCGCTCCTTAGCAGAAATGGAGATCCTTCGCTTTCTTTCTGTAGCAGCTGTTGGAAGAGGGAATAGATAGCGCTGCGGTGATTATTATGAAATTCCTTGAGTCTGTTCAGCATGGCTAACGTCCTTTCTCAGCGGGTGGTCGAAAAAATCGAAGTGCAGATTTTTTCAGGTCGTCGCAATAAATGCGTTTTCCCCGCTCTTCTGAAATCAAGAATCGAACTGGCTGGTATTGCACTTGAGGCCCCACAACAAGGGCACGGCAGGCGGTTTTTCAATCGTCTGGCAAATTGTCGAGAAAATGATAATGCCGCATGCCTTCAAGCACACCATCAGCGTAGGTTGCAGTCGCGAAATAGATGGCATGTTTTCCTCTCAGTCGTCTGAGTTCTTTGCTGTAGTTGCCGACCACAACCCCGAGGGTGTTGCCGTTGAGCATTTCTTCATCGTTGCCGGAATCGCCGGCAACCAGGATGTCTTCATATTCATAACCCCAACTCATTGCCAGATATCTGACCGCATGCCCCTTGGAGGCTCTGATCGGCAGGACATCAAGATACTGGCCATGAGACATGATGAGCTTGGCGTGAATGTCGTTGTTGCGCAGAATTCGCCTCATCTCTCCGGCTTTAAGTGCTTTGGCAGGGTCATAGAAATAACTGATTTTAAACTGCCGCTGTTCCCGCTTTTCCTGCAGCACCAGGCCTGGCAAGTTATCGAGCAGGCTGCGGACTTTGTCCGGTTCCCATTGATAAGAGATGTGGTTGGCCCAGTTTCGGTCCAGACGCGGTTCTTTGCCTTTGTAATGAATCTCGGTCCCTACGGCAGAAATATAGATGTCCGGCTCCGGGATATTCCATTCTTTGAGGATTGCCCTGGCGCTTTCAACCCGCCTGCCGGTGGCGACGGCAAAACCGAGCTGACCCTGACTGGCGCGCAGAACCTCGGCTATTCTGGCTGCCGCATCCCGATCCCCAAGCAAGGTGTTGTCGATATCGCTGACCAAGAGCTTTTTGGCCGCAGGGATCACCGTTTTTCTGGCTGCAAACAGCTTGTTGACTGTGCGCTGCCGGAGTTTTTTATTCAGGTTGCTGAGATATTTGCGAACATGGCCGTCCCATGAATAGTGCTTTTTGACCCCTTTCAGGCCGTTGGCCGCATAAGTTCGCCAAGTGTCCCGGGTGTCGAGAATTTTAGTCAGTGCCGCGGAGATTTGCTCTTCATCCAACGGATCGACCAGAATCCCGTTATGACAATTATCGATGATGTCCCGGGGACCGCCATCGTTGGTGGCAACAATGGGCAAACCGCTGCCGGCCGCTTCTATCAGGGTCAGCCCGAAAGGTTCGGTCAGCGCCGGATTGATAAAGACCCCATGAAATCTGGCCGCGAGTCGATACAACTCAGGAATGTCGTCGGGACTGTGCTGCTTTGGGTAACAGACCTTGCCGTACAAGTCGAATTTATCAATTCCCAGCAGCAGGTCTTCAAGAACCCGTCTGGTCCCTTTGTCCATATGCCGGATATCGTCCCGATTCCCGGCAATAATGATCAGGTTGGCCAGCTCCTGTAGCTGCTGACTGGTTCCATAAGCGTTAAGCAGGGAGATAATGTTTTTGCGTTCATCGGCGCGGGAAATGGCGAGGATACAGGGTTTGGTCGGTTCGCTCAGAAATCTTTTAAAGTAATTGATCGCTGCCGGATAGCGACCTCGGTGACTGGGCGGGTAGAACCTGCCCAGGTCAACCCCGGGGGGAATAACGCGCATCTGATCGGGCCGATAGTTTTCATAGCTGGCATACTGCTGGCTGGTTTCCTGCTGAGTGCTGGCAATGACCATGATGGCGTTATCGAGAGCGACTTCCTCGGCCTCGATGCGTCTGGCCATATTATAGCGTTTTTCGATGGTCTCCTCGGCCAACCCGTTCTCAAGCAGGCGGCGCTTCTTCTCGCGACCGAGGGAGTGGCCGGTAAAGATAAGAGGGACTCCGAGAATATTCGACAGATTGGCACCAACCAGGCCGGCGTCTGCATAGTGGGCATGGAGCAGATCCGGAACGGCCCGCATTTTCCTGAAATGCTTGATGGCGTTATCAGAGAAAATATCCAGGTACGGCCACAGGCTTTCTTTTTTGATATAGCGACGCGGCCCGCACGGTAAGCGGATGATATGCACGTTGTCGCCGAGAGGTTCAGAATCAACGGAATAGTCTGCGGCGACCCGCTCGTCGACAATCTTACGGGTGAACAGCTCGACCCGTTCGACGTCCTTGTGCTGCCCAAGGGCTCTGGCCAGTTCAACCACATATTTGGTTTGTCCTCCGGTGTCCGCATCGCGCCCCAGTTCCAAGTCATTCCCGCGGATCAGGCCGTGGATACTGATTAATACAATGTATAATCCCTTATCTTTCTGCACCTGCTTCCCATCCTGCGGAGATCGTTTGGTAGAGAGCTTCATCTCTGGGCAATGCGCCGCGCTCTCCGCAAATCGCGGCAGCAAAGGCCGCTGCCCTTGCCAGGCTTAATTTCATCGGCCAGCCATTCAGTAAACCGAGGATACAAACTGAGGTAAAGGCATCGCCGGCCCCGACACTGTCTTTGAATGTCTGGTGTTTCAGTGCCGCTTGATAATTCACAGCACCGTCTTGCCAGCAGTAGCTGCCGTTTTCGCCGTCGGTGACAAAGATTGCTTTCAGTTGGTAGCGCTCGGCGACGGTTTGAGCTGCAGCTGTGAGGGAGGACATTTCAATGGCGGAAAAGGCAGCAACTTCTCGCAGTTCATCAAGGCTCATTTTGGCCCATGTTGCGTTCTGCAATGTCGTTTGAACGATTTCCGGCTGCCACCAGGGTGGGCGCAAATTCAGGTCGACAAAGATCGGGCTTTGCAACTCGGCGGTGATTTTTGCAAGGGTGCTGCGGTTGTTTTCTTCGCGCAGGGCCAGGGTCCCATGGTAGATCAGGTTGAACGCGGTGTCCTGGTCTCCTTTGCATGAGACCGGCTGGATATGGTCGTAGGCCTGATTTTCCCTGATGGTATAGCTCGGCTGACCATTCAGCTCCGTGACCTGAACCCGACCGGTCTCATGGTCCGGGTCATGCTGGATCGCGGAGGTGTCGAGCTGCCAGTGCCTCATCCGAGCCAGGATCTGCTGACCCAGCTCGTCCATGCCAATACGGCTGATAAACAGAGGTTCTAATCCGAAACCTTTGAGATGGCGGACCACGTTGAACGGAGCTCCGCCGATGACGGATTTATCGGCAAAAATGTCAAAAAGAACCTCCCCGAAAAGGAGAGGACGGTTTAGACGTTGCATAAGTAAAATTCTATAGTTTTTATCATTCAGGTTAGAAGAAGTATAACAGGCCAGGTGGGCTTTTCAAATTTCACGATCCTGTTTACCGGTCACAGGCTGTTTGAGCGGGCCGTTTTTTGAAGAACTGGCAAAGATGCTTTACAATGGACTGTAGACAATGTGTTTGTATTGAGCGAAAGTGACGGTTTGTTCCCGTCGGCTGACAAATGATCCTTCCGGCTTTCTGATATCCTGCAGAGATGAGTCCTCATGATCCGTTTTCTACTCTTCTTGCTGTTTTTTCACATGGCGGCTTCCGTGGTCTGCGCCGAGAGTCTGCGCATGGAGATCGACGGAGTCGATAAGGAACTCAAATCCATTCTTGCCACCGGGCTGGCCCTGCCGCCGGGGATCGTAAAGAACGACCAGGTCAACCAGAATTGGCTGAACCGTTATCAACAGCGCCTGCCGCAAAAAGTGAAAGATATTCTTGAGCCCTACGGGTATTTTTATCCACAGATCAACAGTTCCGTCAGCCGGCATGCCGAAGAGTTCGTATTAACCGTAACCGTAGCTGCCGGGAAGCCAATGCGCGTGACCAGTTTGGATGTCAAGCTGAGTGGTCCAGGAGAAACCGATAGCGGCCTTGAGCAGGCTGTTTCAGCTTTTCCCCTGCGGGTTGGCGATATTCTACTGCAGCGCAGCTATGAGCAAGGGAAGAGCGCCTTGCAGCAGGAGGCTTTAGACCGTGGATTTCTTGATGCTGACTATAGCGCACATGAAATCCGTGTCAGTCTTGAAAAAAGGACCGCCGCCATTGTTTTAACCTTGAACACCGGGGCCAGATACCGTTTCGGGGAAACCCGGTTTTCCGGTGAGGAGAGTTACCCGGACAAATTTCTGCGCCGCTTTCTCAGCTACAAACAGGGGGAAAAGTTCAGTTATCGACTGTTAAATCAGAGTCAGTTGAATTTTATCAATGCGGATCTTTTTAAAACGGCTGCGGTCAGACCCCTGCTGGGAGAAAAGAAGGATCAGGTCGTCCCGGTTCTGGTCGAGCTGGATCCGATGCCCCGGCATCAGTTACGTCCGGGGATCGGTTATGGCACAGATACCGGTGCGCGTGTTTCGCTCCGCTATCGGAATTTAAACCTACTGCACCGGGGCCACGAATTTAAGGGAAATATCCTGCTTGCCGAACGCCAACAGTCCTTACTGTCGACCTATATTATTCCGGATCCCCGCCGCATCGACAGTCAGATTCTGCTCCATGCTGGTATCAACCGGGAAGATACCGACAGTTATCTCAGTCGGGAACTGTTTGGCGAAATCGAATACCAGAGGGCCTTGTCCAAACGGCTGAGTGGTTCGCTGTTTCTTCGTTACAGCTCGGAATTTTCACGTATTTCAGGTGAAGAGGACGGTTCCGAACTGTTGCTGCCGGGGATCAGGCTGGCATGGACCGCGGTGGATGATCCCTTGCGGGGCCGCCGGGGATTCCAGGCCAAGCTGACCCTGCAGGGGAGCCAACAGAGTGCGGTGTCCGATACCAGCCTGGTTCAGCTCATCGGCCAGGTGACCGGCTTACAGCCGCTTTCCGAAAACTTCAGTTTACTGGTCCGCTTGCAAGGGGGAACCACCTGGCTCGACGACCCCTTCGATACCTTGCCGGCTTCACTACGGTTTTTTGCCGGTGGCGACAAAACTGTCCGCGGTTATGCCTATCAATCTTTGGGTCCGAAGGATGAGGATGGCAATGTGGTTGGCGGCCAGCATATGCTGGCCGCATCAATGGAACTGGAACGGCGCTTTTTCAAAGATTACGGGGTGGCCGTGTTCTATGATATCGGCAATGCCTTTAATTCTTTCAATGATTATGAATTGAAACAGGGGGCCGGGATCGGGCTGCGTTATTATACCCGGATCGGTGCGCTACGGCTTGATCTGGCACGCCAGGTCGGGGAACCAAAGAATAAATACCGGGTTCATTTCAGTGTGGGGATCGGATGGTAAGGCTCAGTGTCATTCTGGCAGGCCTGATCCTGGTGATTACGGCAATGATTGCCGGCTGCGGCTGGCTGTTCAATTCAACTGCCGGAACCCGTTGGCTGGTGGAACATGCCCTGGCCTGGAGCGGGCAGGATATAACTGCCGGCCGGATTGACGGAACATTGCTGGGCTCGCTGGAACTCGGTGAGGTCAGGGTCAATTCTGGTACGGAACAGATCTTTATCGATCGGCTGAGTGCTGATAGCCGTTTGATCACGCTCTGGCCGCTGCATATTCGGATTGCGACCCTTAAGCTCGGGGAAATTCGGCTGGTGGCAACCAAGGAGGCTTCTGATACGGAAGCGAGCTCGGATATCAACCTGCCGAGCTGGCCATTAGCTCCCGGATTTGTCGATTTTCTTGATGTGGAGATCGACCGGCTGGTGGTTCACAAGGTCGTGCGTATGCAAAGCGGTGGGACGGACCTGCTCTGTGAGAATTTTCAAACCCGGATTCGTCTGCAAAACTCTCAATTACGGGTTGACCAACTCAGCCTGCAAACGCCGCCAGCGACTCTGACCGGCTCTGCCCAGCTCAACCTGGCGCAACCCGCCCTGAAAACAGACCTTTCCGCCGTTGCCCGCCCGGCCGCATCAGTCTGGCAGCAGGCCCGTGTGGAGGGGAGTTTAAACGCGGTAAAATCCGGTACGGAGCTGATTGGACCGGTGCTAGTGCGTTTTACCGAGAAGGGCGGGGTCGAAACCCGAGCCAATGGAACGCTGACCCTGGCTTCGCAAACCCTGACTCTTAGTGACCTGACTGTTCACCGTTCCGACCGCCAGGGGACGCTCGGCGGCTCGGTTCGCCTTTCGACAAAAGGTCCGACTCCGCAGCTTCAAGGTCATTTGCTGCTCGAACAGGTTGATCTCGAACCTGAAACCGGGCGCCCCCTTAAGTTGTCCGGAGAAGTGCTGGCCGAGGGGGATATCGATTCCTATAACGGCCGCTTTAACCTGAATAGCGCAGGTCCGGGAGTTTATTCGGCCAAGTTGAAGGGGCGCTTCCAAGGGTCCAAGCACGATATGACTGTATCCAACCTGGATGGCTCGGTACTGAACGGGCAGGTTGCTGGAGCGTTGAGCGCTGCCTGGGACAATGGTTTGCAACTGCAGACCACCCTGACCGGAACAGCACTTGATCCGGAACCGCTGTGGTCGCAATTAAGTGGACAACTTAATGTCACAGCCATCGCCGAGTATACTCGCAGACCCGGTCAACAACAGCAGGGACAACTCGAGATCAAGCTGGCAGAATCAACCTTGCAGCAAAAGACCCTGCAAGGTCAGGCCAAGGTTTTCCTGCACAACGAGAAAATCATACTGGATACCTTGCAACTGCATGGCGAGGGCGTCTCCATTTCCGCTACGGGCAACCCGGCCGAACGTTTACAGGTCACGGCCACGGTCGCGGATCTGGCCGCAATCAGCAAAGATGCCGGCGGCCGGTTGACCGCAGCGGGCTGGGTTCAGCTCCAGGCGCACCCCGCCGCTGACCTGACCGTGCAGGGGGAAAACCTCTCTTTTCAGGACTGGGCACTAAAAAAACTGGCCTTGTCAGGTCAAATCACAGAACAAAGCGGTGCGCTTAAGGTCACCGCCGAGCTGACCTCGCTGTCAGCACAGAGGGGAGCGCAAAGTCTTTTTGATGAGGCTCAGGTTCAGGTCAGCGGTGCGCTCAACGATCATTCCATTGCCGTGCGGGCGCAGCGGCAGGATAGCCTTCTGGCGTTCACGGCTGCTGGGCGCTGGGATAATCAGCAGTGGTTTGGAACGCTGCAAACTATACATATGTCCGAACCGCGCCTGGGCGAGTGGAATTTGCGCAGCCCCGCCACTGTAACAGTTTCGCCGCAGCAGGTGCAGGTCGGCGCCATTTCTTTACGGGGGGCCGGCGGGCAGCGTCTGCAGGTTGAAGGTCATTATTCCCGGGGCGAGCAAGATTCCGCAGTGAACCTGTCCTGGCAGAATCTCAACCTTGAACCGTTGGAGTTCTGGCTTCCCGAATGGACTGTTTCCGGCCACAGCAGTGGGCAGTTACGTGGCCAACAGGGTGCGAACAACAGCCTGCAAGGGCAGCTGAGCTTGACGGCCGAAGTGGAGCGGGAGCACGTGAAGTTGACGGTCCAACAAGGGGGAGGGGAGGTTCATTGGGATGGGGCCGACCTCAGCGGCAACATCAAGCTGGACCTGACTGAAATGGGGACAGTACAGGGCCGGGTCAGCGGAGAGTGGAAGGACTTGCGAAGTCTGCCCAATCAGTTGCAAGCCACCCTGAGTGCCCAGCATATGCCGCTTGCTACGGCTGATCCCTGGTTGCCTCCCCACACCTCCCTGACCGGAAGCTTCGGCTGGGATCTGGAGGCCGCCTGGACTCCGGCTGCGGGACTGACCGGACGTGGTACCTTTCATGCCGAGGATGGCCAATTGAGCTGGCCGGTACTGGATGAAACCATCAGCACCAGGCTGGACTCCATTGCCGTCACCTGGGCGCTGAGTGATGTTTTTTCGCTGAATGTCAGCGCTGATCTTGGCGAAACCGGACAACTGTCCGCCCAGGCCCGGCTACCTCTCAAACTGACCATGCCGCCGGCTTTCGATCGCAGCGCCCCCTGGGACGTTGCCATAAAAGGGGATTTTCGAGATCATGGGCTGGTTGAAATGCTCGCCGGAGACTGGGTGCAGGACACCGCCGGAATCATTTCTCTCGATTATCACCTGAGCGGAAGCTATGCGAAACCGCTGATGAAGGGCAGCTTTCAACTCAATAAGGGGACCGCATTCATTCCACGGCTCGGGATCAAGGTCGATCATATCGAACTGACCGGACTGTTCGATGCAGAACGGATCTCCGTCACCGGCTTGTCGGCCAAGGCAGGGGAGGGACAACTGACCGGGGACGGCTATTTGACCTTGAATAACTGGCGGCCCGAGGCTTATCATTTTAATTTAACGGGTCAACGGTTCCAGTTGTTCAACCTTCCCGAGCTGCAGGTCGCCATTAATCCGGATCTTGAAATTTCCGGAACCGAACGACAGCTTAAAGTTCGGGGAGAGGTTCTTTTCCCCGATGTTCTGGTGCGTGAGAGCGGCAACAAGGAACTGGCCCGGAACAGCCCGGATCTGATCATTGTCGATCGGCAACAGAAACCTTCCAAAACTCTGCCACTGACTCAGGATATCGACATCAAACTGGTGGTCGGTGAGCGTGTCCTGGTCGACTTTGGGGGGATTGAAGCCAAACTCGACGGTCAAATTCGGCTAAGCTCCACTGCGGACAACGATTATGTGGCGACGGGGAAAATCGCCATCAGCAAAGGTAAATTTTCCAGCTACGGGGTCAGTCTGGATATCACCCGCGGGGATTTGTATTTTGCCGGTGGTCCTCTGCAACGGCCGATTCTGGATATCCTGGCATTGCGCACCGTCGGTGAAGTGAAAGCCGGAGTTAAGGTAAGCGGTACTGCCCAGAATCCGGTTGTCTCCCTCTATTCTGAACCTTCCATGACGGATACGGATATCCTGTCCTATATGGTTCTCGGGCGACCAGTGGATTCGAGCAGCAGCGGCGATTCCAACTTGCTGATGACTGCTGCCGGAGCGCTGTTATCGCAAGGTGAATCCGTGGTTCTGCAAGAGAAACTGAAAGGGGTGCTCGGCCTTGATGTTCTGACCTTTAATGCCGGTAACGGCAATCTGAAGGATTCCGTTCTGACCACCGGTAAATACTTAAGCCCGGATCTCTATGTGAGTCTCGGCTATTCAGTATTCAAAAATACCAATGAATTTACTCTCCGTTATCATTTAACTCCCAAGTGGGAGGTTGAATCGAATATCGGCGAGCAAAGCGGGGTCGATCTCTTCTATCGAATCGAGATCGAATAGTCCCGTTTCTCCAAACCACGCTCTGACCCGAAGGAGAATCCAATTATGCAACAACCAACACTCACCCCCAAGCATTTTGCAGAATTCTTGCAGGGTGGCAAAGCCATTGTCGCCCTGACCGGAGCAGGTATCTCCACTGCCGCTGGCATCCCTGATTTCCGTGGACCTAAAGGACTTTATGTCACTCGCCGCTACGACCCGACGAAGGTTTTCGAAATCGATTCTTTTCAACGCCAACCGCAGTATTTTTATGAATTCTCACGTGACTTCGTTGCAATCGCCAAGACTATCCAACCGACCTTTACCCATAATTTTCTGGCTCGGCTGGAACAGGACCAGCGACTTGCCTGCGTCGTCACCCAGAATATTGACCTGCTCCATCATCAGGCCGGAAATAAAAAAATCATCGAACTGCACGGCTCCTACAGCAGTGCTACCTGCCAGGCTTGTGGGCAGCATTTTCAAAATCTCAGCTATGGTTGGTGGCACAGGCTGATGGCAGAGAGCTTAACTCCGCCGGTCGCCCAGTGCCCTGACTGTTGCGGTGTTCTGAAACCGGATATTGTGTTTTTCGGGGAGATGGTTCACCAGTTTGCTGCTGCCGAGGAACTGGTGGCCGAGTGCGATCTGCTGTTAGTGCTCGGCTCCTCCCTGCAGGTGTCGCCAGCCTCCCATTTGCCGTACCTGACAACCGCGCCGACGATTGTTGTCAGCCAGGGAGAAGTGATGTTACCGGCCGCAGAGCAACGCTTTTTTGTCAATGCCGATCTGGATCGCTATTTCATGGACGTGGCGAAATATCTGCCGGAGGTTACGGATTGTTGAACAGGTTCTGGCCGATTTAGCAAATTCGGTCGAAATAAATAGTGAAAGGCCCGCTGAGCATGTTGTCTGCGGGCCTTCTGATTGTATGTGAATCCTTACACGGGATGATCCGCCATTTTGACATGCCGGATGGGTGGAAAACCTTCTCAACTGCTCTGTCTCGTCTTCGATAGGCATCACTCCTTTCCTGTAATTGTAAGTATATCGCTATCCGGGGCGGAACGGAAGCCCTGCCCTTGATTTTTGTGATATGGTAAGACAACGTTTGGGAATCGGTTCGCTGCACGCTTAACAGACTTTCTGCTCTTAAGCTTTGTGGGCAGGAGAAGGGTAGCCGTATGGAATACTTATTGATCTGGATACTGTTCGCCTGTGCTGCATACGCTGTTGCCAGCAGCCGTGGTCGGAATAAATTTCTCTGGTTTGTCATTGCCCTGTTTATTGGGCCATTCGCCGTTCTGATCGTCGCGTTGATCCCCCTTGGAAAAGACCCCGAGCAGGGCTATAAGTAGGATTTCTCGGTTTAATCGGCTAGGCGAGTGCTAAAAATGTTGCGAATTCTGCTACTATTTAGATTATCAAGGATGCAAACATGAATTCCCCGGTTGAACAACAATTTGTTTGATCTTAAGGAGCTTGCCCATGCCAGAAGACGATCAGGTAAAAAATGGGAAGAAAGATGTCAGCCTGTATGAAAAACTGCTTGCCAGGACCGAAAAACTGCTCGAAAGCGGTCGCAAAAACCTCGATGAAGCCTTAAAAAAGGCGGGGGACGAACTGGAAGCGGCCGGAGAGTTTACCCGTGAGCAGGCAGACAAGATCTCGCAGTTTGTGCGCCGAGATCTGGAACATACGGTTAAAGATGCCAATAAGGCGAAAGAGTCTGTCAAGGAAGCGGTTGACCCGAGCCGGATTGCCGCCGGGGCCCAAAGCATCTTTGCCAGAGTCCTGTCGGCTTCGGCAGACACGCTGAACGAGTGGGCTCAGAAATCCCAGCAGAATATCGAGTTCAAAACCGGGGAAGTGACCAGTCCGGGGACTTTGACCTGTAAAAATTGTGGTGAGCAGATTCATATGAAAAAAACCGCACGGATTCCGCCGTGCCCGAAGTGTTTTCATCCACACTTTCGTAAATCTTATTGATATTGTCGGACCAAACCAAATACAAGGACACGATTCTGTCGCCGAGGGCAGTATGATTGAATAAATTTTGCGTTTTCAACCTCGGAATATCAATGTCTTAAGAACCCGTCATCGGTTTCAGTCCTTCGGCTTTGAGATTAGCAGGCTGTCCTTGGCAGCCTGCTAATGGCATTGAAAAATGCCTGTATAAAGTGCACAATACGCCTGCTACGAGCCCGCCATGATCCGGTTAACGTCGGTTGGCGTATCCCGAGAAAACCCACATAGGTTCTTCGGCGCTGTCTAGATTGGTGGCGTGGCTCGAGGGAAATTTCTTGATTCAGTATTTTTGAAACTTCTCT
Source organism: Geopsychrobacteraceae bacterium (assembly GCA_963668145.2). Classification (GTDB taxonomy): domain Bacteria; phylum Desulfobacterota; class Desulfuromonadia; order Desulfuromonadales; family Geopsychrobacteraceae; genus Seleniibacterium. The sequence continues at coordinate 96,777 of CAXXJU010000009.1, read as the reverse complement.
GCCCGGGGCTTGGTTATTTTCAATGATTAAAAATTCCAACTGAAGGCTTGAGACTATTTTCCCCTTTCTTAGATGGGTTTTTCCAGGTTGTTAAATATGTCGTTAGTGGTTCCTGCTCTTGTTCTTCTTGCTGGACTGGTTGTGCTGGTCTGGAGTGCCGATAAATTTGTCGAAGGTGCAGCGGCAACGGCGCGTCATGCCGGGATGCCTTCACTGCTGATCGGGATGGTGATCATCGGGTTTGGGACCTCCGCTCCGGAAATGGTTGTTTCCGCCATCTCCGCGTCCCAGGGGAACCCGGGATTGGCACTCGGGAATGCTTATGGCTCAAATATTTCCAACATTGCGTTGATTCTTGGTGTGACCGCGGTTATTAGCCCGATATCGATCAAATCAGGTATATTGCGCAAGGAACTGCCCATGTTGCTCCTGATTACCCTGTTGGCTGCCGGACAACTTTTTGACTTGTATCTAAGCCGCCTTGATGCTGTCGTCCTGCTGGTCGTGTTCTTCGCGATCATGGGCTGGTGGATCTGGCTGGGGCTTCATCAAAGGCGGGACAGTCTGGAAGTCGATCTGGATGTTGAACTGGAAATGAACTCGATCCCCCTGAAAACGGCCCTGTTCTGGCTGATCACAGGAATGATCCTGTTGATTCTAAGCTCCCGCGCCCTGGTCTGGGGAGCTGTCGAAATCGCTCGAGCCTTCGGCGTCAGCGATCTGATCATCGGCCTGACCATTGTTGCCATCGGAACCTCATTGCCTGAGCTCGCTTCCGCCATTGCCGCGACCCGCAAAGGCGAACACGACCTGGCTCTTGGTAATGTCCTTGGCTCCAACCTGTTCAACACTCTTGCCGTTGTCGGGATTGCCGGACTTATTCACCCGCTGACTGTTGGACCTGAAATTCTCTATCGGGACTGTTCGGTCATGGGTGGATTGACCCTTGCTTTGTTTTTTGTCGGTAGTGGTCGCAAAGAGCAGCGACGGATCACCCGTCCCATGGGTGCTCTGCTGATCCTGGTTTATCTCTGCTATTCCGGATACCTGTTGGGCAAAGTTATCGGTATCGTTTAGCCCGGGCTTGACCGCCGATCTTTTTGGCCTGCTTTGCTCTGGCCATTCATTCAATTTTTGTGAGTCCTCCCTGATTCACAGCCTGCCTGCACAGTTGAAGCCGGCCTATTCGCTATTTCAGTAAAAATCATTTTCTAAATATAATTAACGCCTCTACCCCTGAATGGCGCTCATTTAAGCAATTTTACCGTCAACTCGGGACTGTCCCAGGGTCATCGGGGGCTGTCCCAAGAGTTTGCGGGCCATGAAACTGTAGCTATTAGCACCGCAAAGGCCTGGGACAGCCCCCGTACGGGGACAATTCTGGTTTTGCTGCCATCGACCCTTAAACTAACGCCATACCCACTACCTCATGTTTTTTCTTAGGTCTGAATCGATTCGATACGAACTGATCGATGGAGTTGACTTTCTTTTTCAAAAAGAATAATATTCTACAGAAATGGAGAATTAGAGAATGATCGACGAAATTGACCATAAAATACTGGCGATCCTTCAGGAGAAAGCCCGCATCCCGAACGCCGAAGTTGCCCGACAGGTCAACATGGCACCTTCCGCAGTGTTGGAAAGAATTCGTAAGCTGGAAGAGCGGGGAATCATTGAGGGGTATGAGGTTCGTCTCAATCCGGACGCTTTCAACCAGGGGCTGACCGCCTTTGTTCAGGTCTATTCGATCTCTTCGGATCGCGCCAGCCTGGAGGGGCGATTGGCGCAGGTGACCGGGGTGCAGGACGTGCATCAGGTGGCTGGGGAAGATGGCCACCTGCTCAAGCTCCGGGTCGCGGACAATGCCGAGCTTGGCAGAATTCTGGCCGAAGAGATCGGGACCATTCCAGGGGTTCAGCAAACCAAAACCAGTATTGTTTTAAATACCATCAAAGAAACCAGAAAAATTGACTTAACCCGGCTAGTACAGGAATAAAGGAGTTTGTTTATGCCCATGTCACAAAGTTTTAAAGAGCGTTTGTTTCCCATTGCCCAGCAGTTGGTTGATCATTACGGTACGCCTTTCCACATTTATGATGAAGTCGGTATCCGCGAAACCGGTGAAGCGCTGAAAAAAGCTTTCGCAGGGATTGACGGTTTTCGTGAATATTATGCGGTCAAGGCCTTGCCGAACCCCCGCATTCTCGAACTGATGCACGACATGGGCTTCGGGTTTGACTGCAGCTCCATCGCCGAACTGGTGTTGAGTCGGCAGGTTGGCGCACGCGCTGAAGACCTCATGTTCACCTCAAACAATACCACTGTCGCCGAGTTTGCCGCAGCCGCAGCTGACGGGGGGAGCATCCTGAATTTGGACGATATATCCCTGATTGAAAAAGTTCCCGAATTCCCTGAACTGGTCTGCTTCCGTTACAATCCTGGTCCGCGCCGGACCGGCAATGTGATTATCGGCAATCCGGTCGAGGCGAAATACGGGGTCAGCCATGAGCAGGTTGTCGAGGCCTACCGACTGGCCAGGGCCAGAGGCGCCAAGCGCTTCGGGCTGCACACCATGGTCGCCTCCAACGAACTGGATTACACCTATATGGTTGAAACGGCCCGGATGGTCCTGGATATTGTTGAGACAGTTTCCGCCGAGTTGGATATCCACTTTGAATTCGTCAATATCGGCGGTGGGTTCGGAATTCCTTACCGGCCCGAGCAGGAGGCCCTGAATACCTCTGCCCTGGCCGCCGAGGTTGCCGGGTTATTCAATGCGTTTAAAGAACAACACGGCTATGCGCCGCGCATGTATATGGAGAGCGGTCGGTTCATGACTGGACCGCACGGCTGTCTGGTGACTACAGCCATTAATCATAAACAGATTTATCGCAACTATATCGGCCTTGATGCCTGCATGTCCTCTTTGATGCGTCCGGCCCTTTACGAAGCCTATCATCACATCGACATTCTTGGTAAAGAAGCTGCGCCAAAGGATCATGTTTATGACCTGGTCGGTTCTCTGTGCGAAAATAATGACAAGTTTGCCGTCCAGCGGGAACTTCCCAAAATTGTTGATGGTGACATCGTGGTGATCCATGATACCGGCGCTCACGGTCATGCCATGGGATTCCAATACAATGCACGCCTGCGGCCGAAAGAACTGCTCCTGCGTGCTGACGGCAGTGTTGAATTGATCCGGCGGGAAGAGACGTTAGAGGATTACTTCGCCACCCTGAATTTCGACGCCGACAGTTTCAAGCCGACTACGAACTGACAACGACCGTGTCCAGATCTGCAACACGCACTACTCAGGAAATCCTGACGCCGTTGACCGTTGAAGCATTGGCCAACGGCGGGGCAGGGCTGGTTCGCCATGAGGGGCAGGTTGTTTTTGTCCCGCATACCGCTGTTGGCGATGTTATTACCTGTGCGATCAATCGTCAGAAAAAGACCTATGCCGAGGCTCGGCTGGTCGATCTGGTCAAACCGGGCCCAGGGCGCTGTCAACCGGTTTGCCCGGTCGCCGGGGAGTGTGGCGGCTGTCAGTGGCAGCATCTTGCCTATTCGGAACAGACCTTCTGGAAAGATTATCTGTTTCGGCAGACACTTATCCGCCGCTGTGGCATCAGTGAAGAGCGGATTCTGCCATTGCTGGCGGCTCCGGAACCGTTTGGCTACCGCAGCCGCGTACAGATCAAATGTCACAATACCCGGGCTGGCTTCATCACCGGATTTTACCGTCCCAAAAGCCGCTATGTCGTTGGCGTGGAGCACTGCCCGCTGATTCCTGATAAACTGAACGGATTACTGGCTGAATTGCGTATTCTTATCGATGGTTCGTTTTTTGCGGGGGAGATTCCCCAGATTGATCTGGCCATTGACGACCACGAGAAGTGCACTGCGGTGATCCACTACCTTGGGCGACACAGTTCGGGACTGGCGGACCGGCTAGAGTCATTGCAGGGGCTGGCGGATATTTTCCTGCAGCAGGGAACCAAGAAAAAGATTCAGGCAGTCTGTGGCGATGGCCGACTGGGTATCGTTGTCGACGAACCCCCATTGGAATTGAAGTATCTGGTTGGCGGCTTTGCCCAAATCAATCTGGCCCAGAATCGGGTGATGGTGGCAAAGGTTCTCGATTTGCTGAACTGGTCCAAAAATGACCGGGTTGTTGATCTGTATTGCGGGATGGGTAATTTTTCTCTGCCGTTGGCCCGACGGGTTGATCGGGTGTTAGGCATAGAAGAGTCGCCGTTGTCGATCGCGATGGCAAAACAGAATGCTGTCGATAACGGGCTTTTGAATGCCCATTTTCAGTGCCATTCAGCCGAACGGGACTTGGGCGGATTGCTCGGCTCGTCTCCGGTCGATATTCTGGTTCTTGATCCGCCCCGAAGCGGCGCATACGAGGTGATGAAACAGATTGCCGAGAAAATGGTCAGTCATGTTATATATATATCCTGCGACCCACAGACTTTGGCTCGCGATTTGTGCCGGCTTATTCATTGTGGGTACGAAGTGGTTTCAAGTCAGCCATTGGATATGTTTCCACAGACATATCATTGTGAAAGTGTCACTTATCTGAGAAGACGGTCCTAGGCGGCTGCCTTAATCTTATGCAGCCAGGGAGCGCTTTGGTTATTTATTAGGCAGACATTGCAACGGATCCAGAAATCCTCATGTGCATTTTTTTTTGAGGTGGCTATCTGTTTGAAATTTTAACAATTTTATTTTATTGTCGGATAGATAATTGCTGGCAGGATCTTTGCTTGTATCCTGTCCAGTTTAAACGTCAGATTTTTTTGACAGAATATTAAACAGCAAAAGGAGGCAGGTCCTATGCGTAAGGTTGAAGCGATAATTAAGCCCTTCAAACTTGACGAAGTTAAAGAGGCTCTGAACGAAATAGGTATTCAGGGGATTACCGTCAGCGAGGTCAAGGGCTTCGGGCGGCAAAAAGGCCATACCGAGCTTTATCGTGGGGCCGAGTATGTTGTCGACTTTATTCCGAAAATCAAAATGGAAATCATTGTATCCGATGATCTGGTTGCCCAGGTTGTGGATACAATTGCCGAATCAGCTAAAACCGGCCGGATCGGTGACGGCAAAATTTTCGTCACCTCCATCGAGGATGTTGTGCGGATTCGTACCGGTGAACGGGGCGAAGACGCATTATAGTTCTAAATTAATCTTTATTTAGAATTTAATAGGTGGTCTTTAAGAGGAAATCATCAATCAAAAGGAGAAATCAACGATGACCCCAAGTGAAGTAGTTAAGTTTGCAGAAGAAAATGATGTGCAGTTTGTTGATTACAAGTTTCTCGACTTCGTCGGTATCTGGCAGCATTTTACCACTCCGATTTGTGAGTTCAGTGAAGAAACCTTCGAAGAAGGCATCGGTTTTGATGGTTCCTCGATCCGTGGTTGGCAGCCGATTCACAATTCCGATATGCTGATCATGCCCGACCCGAAAACTGCCAAAATCGACCCCTTCGTGGAAATGACCACCCTGAGCCTGATCTGCAACATCATCGATCCGATTACCCGTGAAGGTTATTCTCGCGACCCACGCTACATCGCTCAGAAGGCAGAAGCTTATCTTAAATCGACCGGCATTGCCGACACTGCTTATTTCGGTCCGGAACCGGAGTGTTTCGTTTTTGACGATGTCCGTTATGCTTCCAGCTCCAACGAATCTTTCTACAGCGTTGATTCTGTTGAAGGGATCTGGAACACCGGCCGCGAAGAGTTCCCTAACCTCGGCTACAAACCGCGTCACAAAGAAGGCTACTTCCCCTGCGCACCGACCGACAGCATGATTGATCTGCGGAATGAAATGGTTGCTGTCCTGCAGCAAGTCGGTCTGCACATTGAATGTGCTCACCACGAAGTTGCCACCGGCGGTCAGATTGAAATCGACATGCGCTTCGACTCCCTGCTCAGCATGGGCGATAACCTGCAATGGTTCAAATACGTCATAAAAAATGTTGCTGTCCGCAATGGTAAAACCGTCACCTTCATGCCGAAGCCGATCTACAATGATAACGGCTCCGGTATGCACTGTCACCAGTCCCTGTGGAAAGACGGCAAAAACCTGTTTGCCGGCGACGGCTACGGCGGCCTTTCTAAAATCGCCATGTACTATATCGGCGGCATTATGAAACATGCCAAGGCGCTGTGTGCTTTCACCAATCCAAGCACCAACTCTTACAAACGTCTGGTTCCCGGTTTCGAAGCCCCTGTTAATCTGGCTTACTCCAATCGGAACCGTTCAGCTTCGTTGCGTATTCCGGTCACCAACAACGAAAAAGCCAAGCGGGTCGAGTACCGGACTCCCGATGCTGCTGCCAACGGTTATCTCGCTTTTGCCGCCATGGTTATGGCTGGTCTGGACGGCATCGAAAACAAAATCGATCCGGGTCAACCGCTGGACAAAGACATCTACGGTTTGTCTCCTGAAGAACTTAAAGACATCCCAAGTGTCGCCACTTCACTTGAAGATGCTCTCAAAAACCTCAAAGAAGATCATGAGTTCCTGCTCAAAGGCGATGTCTTTACCGAGGATGTCATTGACATGTGGATCAGCTACAAAACTGCCGCTGAAGTTGACGCTGTTCGTATGCGTCCCTGCCCGGAAGAATTTGCTCTCTACTTCGATTGCTAATTCGTGCTCCGCACAGCAAAAAGCCCCCGGAATTGTCCGGGGGCTTTTTTTCTTTAAAGGGCCGAGCCTGGATTTGTCGGTTTTGAATCAAGGTGCCGATACGGCACTAAGCTCAGGCGACAGCATCCTCTTTGACAATATGGATATCGCGCTGCGGGAAGGGGATGGAAATCCCTTCTGCATCGAAGCGCAGTTTGACATTTTCCTGGAAGTCGAACAGGACCGGCCAGTAATCGCCACTCTTAACCCACGGGCGGACGGCAAAATTAATGCTGCTGTCACCCAATTCCAGAACCCCGATGGTGGGGGCAGGGTCAGTCAGAATTCGTGCGTCCTGATTCAGCAGATCCTCGATAACGGAGCGCACTTTTTTTAGATCATCACTGTAGCTGACCCCGACGACCATATCCACCCGCCGGGTTTCCTTGGCGGAGTAGTTAGTAATGGTCGTGCCGATAATTTGCCCATTGGGAACAATGATCTCCTTGTTGTCCGGAGAACGCATCCTGGTGCTGAAAATCTGAATTTCTTCAATAATGCCGGAAACTCCCCCCGCGTCGACAAAATCTCCGACCTTGAAAGGCCGAAACAGGATCAGCATCACCCCGGAAGAAAAGTTGCCCAGAGTCCCCTGTAGGGATAAGCCGATAGCAAGGCCGGCGGCAGCAATGATTGCCGCAAATGAAGTGGTCTGAATGCCCAGTTTGCCAAGGGCCGCCAAGGCGACAAAGGTCATCAGAGCGATATAGATCAGACTTCTGGCAAATTTGATAAGGGTTTCATCGACCCGGCTTTTGTGCATCATTTTTGCCACGCCGTTCGCAAGCACACCGGAGACGATGCGCCCGATGACAAAAATGATAATCGCCCAGATCAAAGGTAGACCATAGGTTTGAACTAACTCAATGGCTTTATCCGCTGAAATGGCATCCATTCCGACCTCCTCGGCTCATTTTTTAACAGGTTGTTTTTCAGATGGCTACTGAAGGTTGTTATCCGGCAGGCGCCGGATAACAACTTTAATGAGAAAATTTAGCATGAGTCGGCAGGTTTGCAAGTGGCAGGAAGGTTATTCTCAACCGGCTTTTTGAGAAATATAGTTCTTAATAACTTCAACTTTGGCGTCAAGCACTTCGACCCTGCGTTCACGACGCTCCAGGTCGGCAAAAGCCTCCGGCAGCGTCGGGGTCTCACCGGTAGCCTGTTCGACGGTGTCGCCGAATTTGGCCGGGTGGGCCGTGGCAAGGCAGAGCAGGGGAGAATCGGAACTGCGGAGCTGGCGGCCGACCGCAACGCCCACGGCGGTGTGAGGATCAAGGGTATAGCCGGTTTTTGCCTTGAACTCACGGATCGTTGCAACGGTCTCTTCGTCATCAATGGAAGCTGCAGAGAAGATTTCAGCCACCTGCTTTCGTTGTTCTTCATTAACTGAAATCGCGCCTGTTTGTTTAAACCGATCCATGGCTGCGCAGACTTTGTCAGCCTGGCCGTCATAAAGATAAAACAGGTAGCGTTCAAAGTTGCTGGCCACCTGAATGTCCATTGACGGGGACAGTGAATGGTGAACGGTCGCCTTAGAATAATCGCCGTCGTTGATAAAACGACTGAGGATATTGTTTGAATTGGTGGCCAGGATCAGGCGTTTGATCGGTACACCCATGGATTTGGCCACATATCCGGCGAAAATATCACCGAAGTTCCCGGTCGGCACGGCGACATCCATCTCCGTGGCAGAGGTTTCGGCCTGGACCTGGAACCAAGCATAAAAATAGTAAACCACCTGCGCCAGAACCCGGGCCCAGTTAATGGAGTTAACCGCCCCCAGGGCAAAGTTCTGTTTGAATTCAAGGTCGCCGAAGATATCTTTGACGATAGCCTGGGCATCGTCAAAGGTTCCCGTTATGGCGATGTTGAAAACATTCTTATCCAGCACCGTGGTCATCTGCATCTCCTGAACCGGAGAAACCTTTCCCTGGGGATGGAGGATGAAGATATTGATCTTATCCTTGCCGCGGACACCGTAAATTGCAGCGCTGCCGGTATCTCCGCTGGTGGCGCCGATAATATTCATATGGCGGCCCTGCTTGGCGAGGACATATTCAAACAGGTTGCCGAGGAACTGCAGAGCGACATCCTTGAACGCCAGGGTCGGGCCATGGAACAATTCAAGAATGAACAGGTCATCCTGATGCACAACCGGGGTGACGTCGGGATGGTTGAAACTGGCATATGACCGCTCAATGATCTTTCGCAAGTCCACCGCAGGGATATCGGTAGCAAATCTTGAAATGATATTGAAAGCAAGTTCCGGGTAGGGAAGCTTGGCGAGTTGCTGCACTTCATCCTTGCTCAAGGTCGGGATTCTCTCGGGGAGAAGCAGGCCTCCGTCATCTGCCAGGCCCATCATAATCGTTTCAGTGAAACTTAAACCGCTCACTTTTCCACGTGTGCTGCAATATTTCATGGAGGGACTCTTTCTGTTTCAGTTGGAAATTTGAATGCTCGGGTCTTTTTTCAGGACGAAGCAACCGGTCTGCCTGGTTCCCTGGGAACATTGTTCGGGCATCGCTGCATTCATCCGGCTGTTGCAGTGGCATCCTAGCAGGAAACCGTCAGGAAGAAAAGTTGCTATTGAAAACAACCGGTTGAATAAGAACGGGAGCTTCCCATAGGAAAGCTCCCGTCTGTTACCTATTTATTCTGTCCCTGCTTTATAGCGGATTGGGATTAACGGGAATCCTCCTGCGCATCCACCACGGCAACGGCGGCCATGTTGATAATGTCGGCGACGTCATCGCCGCGCTGCAGCACATGGACCGGTTTCTGCATCCCCATCAGGATCGGTCCGACCGCTTCGGCCCCACCCAGTTTGTTGAGCAGCTTATAGCTGATATTGCCGGATTGCAGATCCGGGAAGATAAACACATTGGCGTTCCCCTTGAGTACTGAGAACGGGTATTGTTCTTCCATCAATTCCGGGTCGAGAGCGACATTGGCCTGCATCTCTCCTTCGACGATGAGATCCGGAGCTTGCTGCTTGACCAGGGCGGTAGCTTTTTTGACTTTCAGCGCGGACGGATGGCTGGAGCTGCCGAAGTTGGAAAAAGACAGCATGGCGACACGTGGCTCGATATCGAACTGGCGAACCTTCTCTGCGGTCAGGATTGCGGTCTCGGCAAGTTCTTCGGGTGTTGGATCGATGTCCACGGTTGCGTCCGAGAAAAACACCACCTTTTTCTTGAAGACCATCATGTACATGCCATGGACTTTTGACAGTTTGTCCTGCTTGCCGATGACTTCAAGGGCGGGACGGATGGTTTCCGGATAGTGCTGGTTGATGCCCGACAACATGGTATCGGCATGCCCTTTGTTGACCATCATGGCGCCAAAGTAGTTGTTATTGGTCATGATGCGCCGTTTGGCCCCGGACTTGGTGACCCCCTTGCGTTGCCGTTTGATGAGCATGCTGTCGATATATTCACTGCACTTGTCGCAGGTCATGGGATCGACAATCTCCACATCATCAAGGTCAAGGAACAATTCCTTGGCCCGTTTACGGATGGTTTCCTCAACCCCTAGCAGGATCGGTATGGCAATTTTCTCGTTGATCAGGATCTGGGCTGCACGCAGGATCTTGTCCTCTTCACCTTCCGGGAAGACGACCCGTTTCGGATTGGCTTTTGCCTTGTTGATCAGGCCGCGCATGATTTCTTTGGAACGTCCCTGCATTGCTTCGAGGGATTCAAGATATTTTTCCATGTTTTCGATGGGCCGTCTGGCCACACCGCTGTCCATGGCGGCCTGCGCGACGGCAGGAGCGACATAGAGCAGGACCCGTGGGTCAAACGGTTTGGGAATAATGTATTCACGGCCGAATTGAATGCTCTCGCCGGCATATGCCTTACGTACCGAATCCGGGACATCCAACTTGGCCAGGTCAGCCAGGGCCTTGACAGCGGCCAGCTTCATTTCATCGTTGATGGCGGTGGCATGGGTGTCCAAAGCGCCGCGGAACAGGAACGGAAAACAGAGCACGTTATTCACCTGATTGGCGTAATCGGAACGACCGGTGCCGATAATGACATCGCCGCGCACCGATTTGGCCTCAGGCGGGGTAATCTCCGGGTCCGGGTTGGCCATCGCAAACACGATCGGGTCTTTGGCCATCGATTTCAGCATGTCTGTGGTCAGGGCCCCTTTGGCCGAAACCCCAAAAAAGATATCGGCATCAACCATGGCATCGGCCAAGGTTCTGGCCTCGGTTTCGGCGGCCAGGCGCTCCTTGTAGGGGTTCATTCCTTCCGTCCGGCCTTTATAGATAACCCCCTTGGTGTCGCAGAGGATGACGTTGTTTTTATCGATCCCCATGCTGATGGCCAGGTTTGCGCAGGCGATACCGGCGGCCCCGGCCCCATTAACAACAATACGAACATTTTCGATCTTCTTGCCGACGATCTCTAGAGCATTGACCATGCCGGCCGCGGCGATAATGGCGGTGCCGTGCTGGTCATCGTGGAACACCGGAATGTCCATCATCTCCTTGAGTTTTTCTTCGATATAGAAGCACTCCGGCCCTTTGATATCTTCCAGATTGATCCCACCGAAGGTCGGTTCCAGCAGTTTCACCGTGCGAATGATTTCGTCCGGATCCTGAGTGTCGAGTTCAATATCGAAGACGTCGACATCGGCAAAGCTTTTAAAGAGGACGCCTTTTCCTTCCATGACTGGTTTGCCGGCCAGCGCACCGATGTTGCCGAGACCGAGCACCGCTGAGCCGTTGGAGACGACTGCGACCAGATTTCCTTTCGCGGTATACTTGTAGGCGTCATCAGGATTTTTCTCGATTTCAAGGCAGGGTTCTGCAACCCCTGGGCTGTAGGCCAGTGACAGGTCGCGACTGGTTGCGCAAGGCTTGGTGGTGATAACTTCAATTTTGCCCTTTCGTCCGGAACTGTGGTAGTTGAGTGCATCTTCGCGCATTGACATGTGGGTCTCTCCTCCCGTAAATAATGTGCGGTCGTCAATCAAGTGGTCAAATATCGTTGTACAACGACGGAATGTTGGACCACATACAAAATTAATGAAGCTGAAAAATTATAGGCGGACTAAATGAAAGTCAAGCTCAATTGGTCTATCATATTGAATATAAACTTTTTTTTCTACATCGCAATGCTAATGCCAAGAATGGCGATAAATAAAAAAACTGTTAAAACAGAGTGTTGCGAAGACCTCTGCGGGATATGGGAAATTTTGAGATCAAAAAATGGCGAAAAATTAAAAAACATGGCGGGATCTGACCACCTTGAAAAGGCCGAACAAATATGAACTATAGAATCGGCGTCCTATCCGACACCCATGTCAGCTCATTGGCGGATGCCGCCAATCTTGCAGAGCTGTTATTGAACGGACCTTTCCGTGGTGTTGATGCTATCCTGCATGCCGGGGACCAAGTCTGCCCGGAATTGGAGAGCTGTTTCTATCCGTTCCCGTGGTATGGGGTCCGCGGCAATATGGACATGGGGCGGAGTGATTTACCCGACTGGCGAATTATCGACTTTGCTCCCTGGCGGATCGGTCTGATTCACGGCTGGGGAGCAGCGACAGGGATTGAAAAACGGGTCTTGACAGTGTTCGCCGACCGGGATATCGATATTCTGGTTTTCGGCCACAGTCACCAGCCGCTCTCTCACCGCCAGGGCAAACTCCTTCTCTTTAACCCGGGCAGTCCGACCCAACGACGAGGGGCACCTTTTCACAGTGTTGGAGTTCTGCATCTTGGGGATGTCGTCAACGCTGAAATCATCCGGCTGGATTGAGCTGACATCAATTTAATAACGAAATTCAAATTTCATTTGTTCCGGTTCGGTGGTACCGTTAGCAGTTGTTGCACAGATCGTTGCCTTATTGGCAGAGAGTTGATTGCACGTTTAAGTCTATGGAAATGTTTTCAAAAAAGGTTATTGGGAATGATTGAGATCTTTAAACATGGCGGACCGTTGATGTATCCGATCCTGCTTTGTTCCATTATTGGCTGGGCCATCTTCATGGAACGGGTCTTTGCCTTTTTCAGGGTCCGTCGGCAGCTCGTCGGTTTACGCAAGAACATTGTCAAGTTATTGCAGACCGATAACAAAGAACAGGCCCTTGGCTTGTGTAGCGAGCAAGGTTCGCCACTGGCCAGAATCCTTTATGTGGTTCTTAAGCATCACGGGCGCCAACGCAGCGAGCTCAAAAGCCTTGCCGAGGAAGTCGGGGAACGGGAAGCTGTGGCTTTGCAACGTTACCTGGGGTTGCTGGGAACCATCGCCAACATCACTCCGCTGCTCGGATTGTTGGGGACTGTTGTCGGGATGATTGAAGCCTTCAACATCATCGCCAGCCAGGGGGTCGGTTCCCCGTCTACTCTTGGCGGAGGTATTTCCCAGGCCTTGATTACCACTGCCGCTGGATTGACGGTTGCGGTACCCATGATTTTGCTGCACCGTTACCTGCTTAGCCGCTCCGATCGGCTGGTCCTTGAACTTGAGGAAGTCACCATGCAGGTTATTGATTTGATTGAGGAATAGCGCTATGGGTTTTCGCCGCCGCATTCCTGAATCGCCCAAGGTTGATCTGACGCCGATGATCGATGTGGTTTTCTTGCTGTTGATCTTTTTTATGATTTCCACAACCTTCATCGAAAAACCCGGTTTGACCATTGATCTGCCACAAACCGGATCCGATTCGATCATCAAGGAAAATAAAGAGGTTCATGTCTATCTGACCGATAAGGGCCAGGTTTTTCTGCAGCGCCGGAAAGTGACTCTGGACGAACTGACTGCTCAGCTGCGCTCCTACAAGCCCGACCAGGCCCGGCAGACGACTTTTTTGTTGATGGCTGATCGCAATGCTCTGCATGGCCAGGTTATCCGCTTGATGGATATCGCCAAGCAGGCCGGGTTCAGCCAACTGGCCATCGCCACTGATCCTGACCGAAATACGACTGCAGGCAAGGACACAAAGGAGAAATAATCGATATGTCCAAAACTTTGGCAATATTAACCGGTGGCGGCGATTGTCCGGGGCTGAATGCCGTTATCCGGGCGGTTGTCAAGACCGCTGTTAATCAGCATGGCTGGCGGGTCCTTGGTATCGAAGATGGATTTGACGGGTTGGTCGGCAAGCTGCGCTGGCGTGAACTAGGTCTGGCTGATGTCCGTGGTATACTGCCCCGTGGTGGAACAATTCTTGGGACAAGTAACCACGGTAATCCATTTAGTTATCCAGTAGAAGTTGATGGTAAACTTGAGCTTCATGATGTCTCTGACCGGGTCATGGAAACCTTTAAAAACCTTGGTGCTGATGTCCTCATTGCCGTGGGCGGTGACGGTACTTTGAAAATAGCTCTCGGACTGGCTGAGAAGGGGCTTCCGGTTGTTGGTGTGCCGAAGACCATCGACAACGATCTGAAAGCGACCGATGTCACCTTTGGCTACCGCACCGCGGTCGGCATTGTGACCGAGGCACTTGATCGCCTGCACACCACTGCGGAGAGCCATCATCGGGCTATGGTGGTGGAGGTGATGGGCCGGAATGCCGGTTGGATCGCCCTGGAAGCCGGGATCGCCGGCTCGGCCGATGCTATTCTGATTCCGGAAATTCCTTACTCCATCAATAAGTTATGTCAGGCTATCGAAAAACGCCGTGAGCACGGCAGCCGGTTTTCGATTATTGTGGTGGCGGAAGGGGCCTTCCCGGTTGCCGGGGAGAAAATCGTCCAAAAATCAGCTGCAGAAAATCTTGGGGTTGCCCAGCTCGGTGGGGTGGGTTACCAGGTGGCGCGGCAAATAGAGCAGTGTAACGACATCGAAACCCGGGTTGTTACGCTCGGCCATTTGCAGCGGGGTGGGAGCCCGAGCCCATTCGACAGGATTCTGGCTTCCCGGTTCGGGGTCAAGGCGGTGGAGCTGGTCGCACAGGGCGGATACGGGAAAATGGTTGCCTTAAAAGGGACTCAGGTCATTGGAGTTGAAATTGCCAGTGCCGTAGCCCACTTAAATTTGGTTGATCCGGACGGTGAATTGGTCGCAACGGCAGAAGCCTTGGGAGTCATGGTCGGCCGCTAAAGTTTTGTTGGACCGTCAATATCCTGAGCAAGGTCGGTTGTTGCAAGATTGCGCGGTCTTCTGTCGCAAGCCGTCTGGCCAGGGCATTGGCGAACGGTGCAGGGATCGATATGAATAATCACATCGGCACCGGGGATCTCCCTGACGATCTCCTCCTGCAGCCGGTCGGCCAGATCATGCGCCTCGAACACGGTCATCTCTTTGCAGACCTCGAGATGAAAATCCATGATTTTCAGGGATCCAGCCCGGCGGGTCCGCAGGCCGTGATAGCCGCACAGCGGGCCGTTGTGGTTGGTGATAACGCGATGGATGGTCTGCTGAATCGACTCGGGGAGTTCCTGGTCGAGCATATCGTTCAGGCTTCTTTTGATCAGCTGTACGGCCTCATGGAGAATGTAGGAGGCAACCAGAATTGACAGGGCCGGATCTAGCCAGCCGACATCGAAGAAACGGATGAACAGCAAGCCGGCCATCAGGCCGAGGTTGCTGTAAATATCCATACGGAAATGCAGGGAGTCTGCCTCAAGCGCTGAGGAATCGGTCTGTTTGGCAATCTTGCGCAGGTAACGCGCAATAAACCAGGAGACCACAGAACTGAAGGCAAGAACCCCTATGCCCTGATCCAATTGGGCCAATTGGATTCCTTGACTCAGTCGCATCACCGATTCATAAATGATCCAGGCTCCGGAACCGAAAATGACCAGTGCCTGAAACAGGGTCGCCAGGGTTTCGAACTTACCATGACCGAAGGGGTGGCGCTGATCCGGGGGTTGCTCAGCGTGGCGAATGGCCATGAAATTGACCCCCGACATGAGGATGTCGAGGAGCGAATCGATGGCCGAAGCCATCACTGCCATGGAACCGCTGAAAAACGCCACAACGAGCTTGATCACGGCCAGGCTGAACGCGCAGGAGATGGAAAAGGTTGCGGCGCGCAACTTCAGATTATCGGATAATATCACAAGCCTACCTTTTACTTATCAGGGCACAGGCGATTCCAGTCGCTAAACCCGTCCCCGCTCAAGGCATGAAAATCATCGATTCGTTGGCGGTAATAGCTCAGATCAGTGCAGACCTGCTCGATATCGTCGTGCTGTTCCGGCGCTGACAGTTTGCGGGCACTGCAAAACAAATAGAAATCCCTTATCCCCAACAGGATATTTTCAAGTTCTACCAGATTCGGTTCCAAAGTCGAGATAATATACCAGTTGCCGGCAAAACCTTTAATCTGTCGGGCGGAAAAATGGAAAATATTCATCCGGCAATGATCGATCAGGTAATCACGCAGAAAATAATCAGCGCCGGCGGCACGCAATCCTGCCTCCAGCGGGGGGAGCTGTTTTTCACTCAACAGGTCTTGATGGAAGTGTTTCAGCAGCTCTTTACAGGCCAGATCGGCACGAATTTCATCGGCCAGGGTCCGAACCTCATAGGTTGATGAGGCAAAGAGTTCAGTGGTGGAAAATGAATACTGTTCCATGCGGGATCCTCGTCAGCAGGCGATAACATGCTAAAGTTTGGGACTTCTTAGCATTTTGGGGCCAGCAGGGTCAAGCAATGAGAGAGCAGGGAATAAAACGAATCAAGGACAGGGCCACGGACAAGCCGTTTTGGGACAAGATATTTATTAAGTGGTTCCAGTTTACTTGTCTTAAGGCCTTTGCTACCATACCGCCTTCATTTCGATGCTATTGCTGAACATGCTGCTCAGCCGACAACGAATTCTCTCATCCATGATGAGTCAAGCAGGAATAGAAACATGTCTACAACAACACCGTTGATGCGCCAATACCTCGAAATCAAGGCTGATTACGAGGATGCCATCTTGTTTTTCAGGCTCGGTGACTTCTATGAAATGTTCATGGACGATGCCGTCCTCGCCTCCCGGGTGCTCGGCATCACCCTGACCTCCAGGAATAAAGGGGACGCCGACGCAATTCCGCTTTGCGGCGTGCCTTACCACAGCAGCCAGGGCTATATCGCTAAATTGATCGCGGAAGGGCATAAAGTCGCGATCTGCGAACAGGTTGAGGATCCTAAGGCCGTCAAGGGGATTGTTAAGCGGGAGGTAGTCAAGGTCGTCACGCCCGGTCTGGTGACCGACACCGACACCCTTGAGCCCAAAGAGAACAACTATCTGCTCGCCATTGCCGGACAGGACAGCGGCTACGGGATTTCCCATATCGATATTACCACCGGAGAGTTTCGCGTCACCCAGGTTGAAACTCTCGCCCAGGTTGAAAGCGAACTCGGGTCGTTACGGCCGCGGGAAGTCCTGCTCAATGAAAATGAATCGGGGCGGGCGCTAAAAAAACAGATCGGTTCCCTGCTCGATGGACTGATGTGCAGTTTTCTCCCGGAGTGGTCTTTTGAGCCGGATTATGCCCGCGAGCAGCTCTGTTCGTTTTTTGGCGTCTCCGGGCTCGAATCTTTTGGCTGTCAGGAGCTGCCTGCGGCGCTGCAAGCGGCTTCCGGCGTTCTCTTCTATCTGCAACAGACCCAGAAAAGCGAGCTGCGCCATATCAGACCGCTGCAGACTTATCATACCCGCAGCTTCATGGTCCTTGATGAATCCACCCGGCGCAACCTTGAGTTGACCGCAACTTTGCTGGATGGGAAAAAAAGAGGGTCACTGCTGGGGGTTTTGGATCGTACCGTTACCGCCATGGGCGGTCGAACCTTGCGCCACTGGATCCACTATCCGTTGATCGATCGCGAACAGATTCTGGCCCGTCAGGCCGCGGTTGCCGAACTGGTTGATGAAAGCCTGCAGCGGATTGAGCTGATTGAAGCCCTGGATGGCGTATATGATTTAGAGCGCTTGAATAGTAAGATAGCCATGGCCAGCGCCAATGCCAAAGACCTGAGCGCATTGCGATCCTCCCTTGAAAAACTTCCCAAACTTGATGACCTGCTGGCGCCTTTCGGTTCGGGCTGTCTCAAAGAAATCTGCTCCCGGATTGATCTGCTGCCGGAGTTGGTCGAGTTGCTGGATCGCGCCATCGTTGATGATCCCCCTTTTGTATTGCGTGACGGCGGCATCATAAAAGATGGCTATAATGAGGAACTGGACGAACTGCGCACCATCAGTCGTGAAGGGAAGGGCTGGATCGCCGGGCTCGAACAGGAGGAGAAGGAGCGTTCCGGGATTTCTTCCCTGAAGGTCAAATACAATAAGGTTTTCGGTTATTTTATCGAGATCACCCGACGTCATCTGGACCGGATACCGGAAGACTATCAGCGTAAGCAGACTCTTAGCAATGCGGAGCGGTTCATTACCCCGCGGCTGAAGGAATATGAGGCTAAGGTCCTTGGGGCGGAAGAGCGGATGATCGATCTGGAGTTCAATCTGTTCCAGGAGATTCGTCTGACCGCTGCGGCGGAAAGTCGACGTATTCAGCAAAGTGCGGAAGCGCTTGCCGAACTCGATGCCCTGCTGTCCCTCGCCGATCTTGCCCATGAACGCAACTATGTTGCTCCGCAGATCGACGATTCCGGGATCATCCGGATTGAGGCCGGCCGCCATCCCGTTGTCGAGGGCATGCCTTTGAAAGAGGCCTTTGTTCCCAATGACGTCCACCTTGATCTGGAGAAAAACCAGCTGCTGATCATCACCGGTCCGAACATGGCCGGTAAGTCGACTTTTATGCGCCAGGTGGCCCTGATTACCCTGATGGCTCAGTTGGGCAGCTTCGTTCCTGCAGAAAACGCCCGCATCGGCGTGGTCGACCGCATCTTTACTCGCGTCGGAGCTAGTGATAATCTGGCCAGAGGGCAATCGACGTTCATGGTCGAAATGAATGAAACTGCCAACATTCTGCGTCACGCGACCTCACGCAGTCTGATTATTCTGGACGAAATCGGCCGTGGCACCTCGACCTTTGACGGCGTTAGTATCGCCTGGGCAGTTGCGGAATATCTCCATGATAATGCTCAAGTTGCCGCCAAGACCCTGTTTGCAACCCATTACCATGAGTTGACCGATCTGGCCCTGACCCGCGGCCGGATTAAAAACTACAACGTCGCGGTCAAAGAGTGGAATGACCAGATTATCTTTTTACGGAAGATTGTCTCCGGAGGAGCCAGCAGATCGTACGGAATTCAAGTTGGCAGACTGGCCGGGTTGCCGGACACGGTCATCTCCCGCGCCAAGGAGATCCTGCGTAACCTGGAGGCCGGGGAATTCATCAGGGCGGGCGAACCGCGCCTGGGCGGTAGTGAAAAGAACCCGAAAAAACAGGAAAACACTCAGCTCTCCCTGTTCAATAGTGGGTTGGAGGACGCTTTTCGTGCTCGCCTGGAAAGCATTGATCTGAGTAACACAACACCGTTGGAAGCAATGAATATTCTGGATGACCTGAAAAAGTTACTGTGAGAATGAAAATAAAATCTATTCTGCCCTTGATCGTGACGATTTTACTCCTTGCAGGCCTGGTGACTACAGGTTTTGCCGAGAGCTATGCCGGCATCAGGGAAGATTATCAGCAATTGATTCAGTCGTCCCAACTGCAGCGGCAGCGCAGCAATTGGGATAATCTCATCCAGCGGTTTGAGCGCTTTATCAAAAACAACCCGCAGGATCCGGAGGTTGATAAAGCCTCCTTCCTGCTCGCGAAAACCTGGGACGGTTTATCCAAAGCTTCGGGCAGCTCACGTGATGCCCGGGAGGCGGTTAATGCTTATCTGTCTATGGCAGATCGTTTTCCGACCAATGTCTTGGCGGATGATGCCCTGTTTCTGGCCGGGCAGGCTGCCGAATATCGGCTCGACGATAAAACCCGTGCTTTTAAAATCTACCGCAAGTTGATCACGGATCTGTCTGCCGGGGACATGGTCGGGGCTGCCAGAGAACGCTTGGCAAAGTTGCGGCCCGGGCAGGATCATTCCACTCAACAGGAGAATGACGATTTTCAGGCGGTGGGGGAAGCGCCGCGCCTGGAGCGTATCCGTTTCTGGAGCGGCCCGGAATATACCCGGGTGGTTCTGGATTTGACCGCGCCGGTGGTTGCTCGCCCGAATTATCTCAAAGGCGATAATCCGCGCCTATATTTCGATCTTTTGTATACCGATCTAGAGGCGGGTCTGCCGGCGAGTTTGCCGATCAACAACGGCCTTATCCAACAGATTCGCACCAGCCGCTTTGACGAACAACGCTCGCGCGTGGTTCTGGACCTTGATCATGTCGCGGATTATGAATTGATTACCTTGGACAATCCGAATCGACTGGTCATCGATGTCAAAGGGCATCCGACCAGGGCGGCATTTTCCGCTCCTCCGGACAGCTCCGGAGCGGGTGGCAGTGCCCTTGATGATTCCATCAGCTCAATCCTTGATCAATCAAAGGATGTCAGCCCGGTCCTGCATATCCCCCAGGAAACCCGCGATGAAGGTATCCGCTTGATTGTTGTTGATGCCGGCCACGGCGGCAAAGACCCTGGAGCCATCGGCCCAAATAATCTCATGGAGAAAAATGTCACCCTGGCAATGGCCAAGTCTCTGGCCGAGGCGTTGCGCCAGCAACTTGGGGTCAAAGTCATGTTGACCCGATCGGATGACCGTTTCCTGGAACTGCGGGAAAGAACCGATTTTGCCAACAGAGTCGGGGCGGACCTGTTTATCTCTCTGCACGCCAATGCCAGTCATAGTCACAATGCCTACGGCGTCGAGACCTATTTTCTCAACCTCTCCAAAAATAATCAGGCCGCAGAGGTTGCCGCCCGTGAGAACGGAACCTCACTACAGGAAGTCGGCAACCTTGAGGCGATTCTTTTCGATCTGATGGCCAACGCCAAGATCAACGAATCCAGCCGGCTTGCTGCGGAAGTCCAACAGGCACTGATGTCCGGCCTGAAACCTCACTACAGTAAAATCAGGGACCTCGGTGTCAAGCAGGGGCCTTTTCATGTTCTGCTTGGGGCAACCATGCCTTCCGTACTGGTTGAGGCTGCTTTTATCAGCAATCCCCGCGAAGCGAAGCGACTCGTCTCCAGTGGCTATCAGAATCGCGTTGCTGCGGCCATTGTCAAAGGCGTTAAACATTATTCCGCAGCAATGGACCAGGTTGCCAAACGATGAGTATAAATATCGAAGCTTCAGTCGATTCGGTTTTTGAAAACTTCCCGAACGATATTAAAAATAATGTTGTTTCCTTTGCAAACAGCCGAGACGAGTTGCTCAAGGTTGCAACTGCATTCCTGCAAAAGCACCTTGCCCGGATCAACGAGATGAACGGCGAAGGGGCCTCGGGGCGGATAGTCGTCCAGGAGTTGACGGCTGTCTTTGATCAGCTGATCACCGTGCTTTTCAAGGCCGTATGTGCCGATCTGGATCCGCAGGGAGTTGCCGGGTGCAGCCTGATAGCTCTGGGCGGCTATGGCCGTGCCGAAATGAATCCGCGCTCGGATCTGGACCTGATGTTTTTTTATGTTCCGGCGGGGGCTGATACGGCGAAAGCCCTGTCCGATCGCATGCTTTATCTGCTTTGGGATATGAATCTTGATATCGGCTACAGCGTTCGTAACAGCAGCAGCTGTATCGAAGAGTCGCGAGACAGTACGGTGAGAACCTCCTTGCTTGACGCGCGCTTTCTTGCCGGCAACCTGGAGGTTTATGAACACTTCAAGACCACCGTTACCCCCCACGTGCTTAATCACGATACCCAGAACTTCATCAACTGCAAACTGGAGGAGCGGGAAGAACGGCAAAAAAAATACGGCTCATCCGTCTATTTGTTGGAGCCGAACCTGAAAGAGGGTGAGGGGGGCTTAAGAGAACTGCAGGACGCACTCTGGATCGCCAGGGTCAAGTACAAGGCCGGCAGCCTTCGGGAATTGCTGATCAAGGGGGTTTTGACCGAAGAGGAAATCGACCAATACCTTAAAGCCCAGGATTACCTCTGGAAAATCCGCAATTTCCTGCATTTTAACAGTCAGCGCAAAAGTGATCAGCTGACCTTTGACTTGCAGGAACAGATCGCCACCTTTCTTGGCTTCAACAGCAAAAGCAACGGATCGGCGGTTGAACAGTTCATGCAGGCATACTACGCTCAGGCCATCAGCATCGAGCACCTCTCTTCAAAAATCATTCTTAACGCGACCCTGCGTCCGCAAGGGCAGAAAAGTGTCTTCAGTTTTCTCGGTCGGCGCAACCTTGAAGATGGTTTTTATGTGATCAGAGGCGAGCTGCGCCTCAAGGATGACAACCTGCTTCTGCAGGAGCCTGAGTTGATGATGGTCGCTTTTGAATTGGCTCAGAAGCACGAAATCAACCTGTGCATTGAGCTGAAGCAGCTGATCCGGGAGAATCTTCATCTGATTAATGACCGGGTGCGCCGTTCGCGACGGATGAACGATGCGTTCATGGCGATCCTGCGTCATACCAAGGGGGTCGGGGACGTTCTGCAGAAGATGCACCATCTGCAGCTGCTCAACGCCTATATCCCTGAATTCAAGAATATTTACTGCAAGGTTCAGTTCGACCTCTACCATATCTATACGGTGGATATTCATTCCCTTTTTGCTATGGAGGAGATCGAAAAACTGTGGCTTGGCGAATATGCCGAAACCCAGCCACTGTTGACCGAGGTTGCCAACAATATCGAAAAAAGAGAATTACTGCTGCTGGCCATCATGTTCCATGATATCGGCAAAGGCAGTGGGAAAGACCATAGTATTCGCGGCGCCGAAATGATTCCGACTATCGCCCGGCGCATGCGTTTGAATCGGGAAGACGCCCAAAGGCTGGAATTTCTGGTCATGCATCACCTGAAGATGGCGCATATTTCCCAACGTCGTGATCTTCAGGACATGAAGATGATCGCCCAGTTTGCCGAGCTGATGGGGATGAGCGAAAATCTGCGGATGCTGTTTCTGCTCACTTTTGCCGATATCAAAGCGGTCGGCCCCGAGGTCTGGTCCGATTGGAAGGGGACTTTGCTGCGGGAACTTTATGAAAAGACTTACGATATCATCGAAAAGAAGGATTTTTACCAGGAACAACGTTCCGAAAAAGCCCGCAATCGAAAACGAAAAATCCGCCAGGCGCTGCTCGGCGAATTTCCCGAGCACCGGGTCAACAAGGCGCTCAACAGCCTCAACAATCGCTATTTGATGAGCTACCGTTCCAAAGAGATCATCCCCCATTTGCGGTTGGCCCTGGGGCGGGGCAAACAGACCCTGGCCATGCAGATCGAGCACAACATAGCCGCAAGCTATACCGAGATGATCTTAGCCACCATCGACAGCCCCGGGCTGTTTTCTTATATTGCCGGCGTCCTGGCCGCCAATTCCATCAATATCCTCGGCGCCCAGATTCATACCCGGAAAACCGGAGCGGTTCTCGATATCCTGCAGGTCAACAGCCCAGTGGGTGGAATTGTCGATAAACCGCAGAAATGGAAGCGGGTCGAGGAAGAACTCAGTGCGGTCATTGAAGGGCGCCTGACAATCGAAAAACTGATGGCAAAATGTCATCAGCCGGAATATCTGAAAAAGAAACGCGATAGGCCCAAGCGTCCGAACAAGGTCGAGTTCGACAACGAAGTCTCGGATAAATATACGGTCATCGATATTTTTGCGACGGATAAGGTGGGGTTACTCTACCAAATCACGCGAACCCTCAATGAATTGGGACTGTATATTGCCGTATCCAAGATCGCCACCAAGGTCGATCAGGCTGCCGACGTATTTTATGTTCAGGACATTTTCGGGCAAAAAATCGTTGATCCGAAAAAAATTGAGGAAATCAAAGAGGTCATGCTGAGCCGGCTGGATTAGTGTCGCAGCAGCCAGCATAGCCTAAGGGGTTGAAATCTAGGGGAACGGATTCAGGAGATCATGACGGACGCACTGCTCGATAGTTATCTGGATTATCTGACGATTGAGAAGGGGCTGTCGGATAACACGATCAGTGCTTATTATCGTGACCTCAGTGCATATTTCGTGTTTTTGAAAAAACTGCCCGGGATCGCATCGGTGGCAGATATCAGCCGTAGCGACCTGCTGGCCTATCTGACTGGTTTACGTCACCAGGGGCTGGCACCGCGAAGCCGAGCCAGGGTGCTCAGTACCTTGCGCAGCTTTCACCGTTTTCTGGTTCGGGAAAAGCATGTCAGTCATGATCCTTCCGCCCTGATCGAATCTCCCAAGATCCTGCGGGCGCTACCGAAATTACTCTCTGCGCAAGAGGTTGAACAGCTTCTTGCCACACCGCAGGGCGATGGCAAGATCGCTTTGCGGGATCGGGCCATGCTTGAAGTGCTCTATGCGACCGGAATCAGAGTCTCCGAGTTAATTGACCTGAGATCCGCCGATTTGAAGCTCGATATCGGCTGCTTGACCGTATTTGGGAAAGGTTCGAAGCAGCGTCTGGTACCATTGGGAGAAGTCGCACTTGAAATTCTTCAGGAATATCTGCAGAATGGGCGGCCGAAATTATTGAAAGAGGGGCCGATTGAGGCCGTTTTCCCAAATAGCCGCGGTCGTCACATGAGCCGCCAGGGGTTCTGGAAAATCCTCCGGAATCATGCTCTGGCGGCGGGGATCAACAGGCCTGTCCATCCGCATATGCTGCGGCATTCTTTTGCAACCCATCTGCTTGAAAACGGTGCGGATTTAAGAGCGGTGCAAAGCATGCTTGGGCATGCGGATATTTCCACGACTCAGATATACACCCACGTTTTGCAGGAACGTTTGAAACACATCCATCAGCAGTATCATCCACGCGGATGAACAATGAGGGCGAAGCAATCATGAAATATATTATTTTACTCGGCGACGGCATGGCCGATGAACCGATGGCTGAATTAAATGGGAAAACGCCGCTACAGGCAGCGCAAACACCCAATATGGACCGTTTGTGCCAAGCCGGCAGCAGTGGATTGGCGGCAACGGTCCCGGCAGGCTTTCCGCCCGGCAGCGATGTCGCCAACCTGTCGGTGTTCGGCTACAATCCGGGCGACTGCTATACCGGACGTTCACCGCTGGAAGCCGCCAGCATGGGGGTCGAGCTGGCACCGACGGATGTTGCCTTCAGATTGAATCTGGTCTGGTTGGAAGCCCATTTTGGAAAACTATATATGGGCGATTTTTCCGCCGGGCATATCAGCACCGCGGAAGCTGACCAATTAATCCGGACCTTGCAGCAAGAGCTTGGTGGCGGCGAGTTCAATTTTTTTACCGGGGTCTCGTACCGACACTTGCTGGTCTGGAAAAACGGTAAAGATCGGCTCAGTTTTACCCCGCCCCATGATATTTCCACCCTCAGCATCGAAGATTATCTGCCCCAGGGGGATGGCGCCGCCGAGCTGCTCGACCTGACCAATTCGGCGCAGATGCTGCTTAATGACCATCCGATCAATAACCGCCGCGTCCAGGACCAAAAGGTGCCGGCCAATTCGATCTGGCTGTGGGGGCATGGCCGCCGGCCGGCTATGCAGACCTTCCAGGAACTTCATGGTTTGACGGGCTCGGTCATTTCCGCCGTTGATCTGATCAAGGGGATTGGAATCAACGCAGGGCTGAACGTTATTGATGTTCCCGGTGCCACCGGTTATCTTGACACCAACTATCGGGGCAAAGCCGAGTATGCCGTGAATTCACTGCGCGACAATGATTTTGTCTATGTTCATGTTGAGGCTCCGGACGAAGCGGCCCACGGCGGCTTGTTACAGGAAAAGATCGAGGCGATCGAAAGCTTTGACCGTGAGGTCGTCGGCACCATTCTGGAGAATTTGACCACGATCGGCGATTGCCGGATCCTGGTGACCCCGGATCATCCAACCCCGGTGAATAAACGCACGCATACCTCTGACCCGGTTCCTTATATCCTGTTTGATTCACGTCAATCCGAAGGTTCGGGGCCCAGCGGATATTCAGAGGAAAACGCCGCCCGCTGCGGCACCATCGTTCCCGGGCATCAGCTGTTGTCGCTGCTGCTGGACCGGGCCCCGAACCGTTCATGACCACGACCCGGATCCTGTTTGCCCGCCAGGAGAGGCCGGAAAAGGCACGTCTGCTTTGCAGCCTGGTCGACGATTGTTTTCGCGACCGGGAACGGATTCTGGTTTTTTTACAGGATGATCAGCAGGCCATGGCCATGGACCGTTTTCTCTGGACCTGGGATAAGGGGTCCTTTCTTCCCCATGCTTACGACAGCGGTGCGGTCGAGTGTGTTGACGAGCCGATTGTCATCACCTGCAAGGAAGAAAACCCGAACGGGGCCAGCGTGTTGATTATGGGGATTCCATGTTCCCTTGCTTTTATGGGGCGTTTTGATTTGGCCATCGACCTGGCGGAGGTCTATGATGAGACTCTGCTGCAGGAGTCGCGGCAGCGGTTCAAAGAATACCGCGACCACGGATTCCAGCCGGCCATGTATCCGACCCCGCAATCGTAATTTAAAAGGAGTTTTCGTTGTTCGATAACAAGCTTGCGGTCGTCCTGGTCGAGCCTCAGGGCGCTCGTAATATCGGTTCCGTTTGCCGGGCCATGCTTAATTTCGGCTTTACCGACCTGCGGCTGGTTAACCCGCAGGTTGATCATTTGTCTTTTGATGCCAGGCAAATGGCGGTAAAAGCTGCTTGGTTGCTGGAGCAGGCGAAGGTCTTTCCGTCTTTGCAGGAGGCTCTGGCGGATTGTCGGCTCAGCTTCGGTACGACCCGTCGTTTCGGTCGTTATCGGGAAGGCCTGCTGCACCCGGAAGAAGCAGCTGAAAAACTTATTCCGGTGGTCGCAGAAGATCCGGCCGCTTTGGTCTTCGGGAGGGAAGATAAAGGACTGTTCACTAGCGAACTGGACCTTTGTCAACATTTCATAACCATTCCCACCAACGATGAGCAGCCTTCCATGAACCTGGCACAGGCGGTTGGGGTGTGCCTTTATGAGACGGTTAGGGTCGAGGGACAGATGGCCGGACGCACCCATGGTCCACAAAAACTGGCCGGCAATCAACAACTTGAAAGCATGTTTCAGCACATGAAGCAGTCGTTGGTAAATATCGGCTATCTCAACCCGCAGAATCCGGACCATATTCTGCGTAGTTTCAGACGAATTTTCGGCCGCGCTGAATTGAGTGAACGCGAAGTGAGAATTTTACGGGGACTGTTCAACCAGATCGATCTTTTTACCGGACAGAAAATGACCAGAAAGCAAGAACAGGGTCATGGCTGATCCATTTTTAATCTTGCCGCTGGAAAATGGCGGGCGGTTGCAGTTTATTGATTTGAGCAATCGTTACTTCGGCGATTTTCACAAAGTTAGAGTGAAGATTATCGGTGACCTGCCGGTGGATGAAGATCGCGGCGACATGGCCAAATTTATCCGCTATGAAACCGATCTGACCCAGATGGCGGTCAGGTCAGCGGAGATGGCGACTGTTCGCAGTCGGCTGGTGGATAGCTTTATCGCAACCAGCGTACCGTATCTGACCAAAAAAGGTTTTGGTCTCCAGCTGCAACGCAAGATTCAAGGGGGAGGTTCTAGGGCTAAAAAGGGTATCTTCAGTTATTGATAGATAAAAATAATGGCTTTGATCGGACATTTGATCAGGATTTTTCTTGCCAGTTGCTGTTTGAGATGTTATATAAGCGTGGTTTTAGTGTTTAAGGAAAGTGAGCCCAGTGGCTCGCTTTTTTTATTACCTGGAGATAGGTTGTTTCAATGTCAGTCACAGAACAGATAGCTGCGCTGGTTCAGCCCCTGCTGGAAGATGCCGGGCTTGAGCTGGTTGATCTTGAATACAAGCGGGAACAGAATGGTTGGACGCTGAGATTTTTCCTTGATAAGGAAGGTGGCATCAGTCTTGACGACTGCGCCGATGCGAGCCGTGAAATCAGTTCCTTGCTGGATGTTGAAGATATTATCCAGACCGCTTACAATCTGGAGGTATCCTCCCCGGGAATTGAACGGCCGCTGAAAAAACTGATCGACTTTGAGCGTTTCTCCGGGAAACTGGCTCGGATCAAGACCTGCGTGGCCGTCGACCCGAGTGATGAGGGCAATCCCCGGAAGACATTCACCGGGGTGCTGGCCGGAGTCGAGGGTGACGATATACTGATGACCTTATCCGGCCAAGGGGGATCTTTGGTCAGGATTTCTTTTCAACAGATAGAGAAGGCGAACTTGCAGTACGAATTTTAAGACTCCGCAGGTTCAACAGATTTTCACGTCTGGTCGAAGGGCCGGCAAAGCTTTTTAAAGGGGATTAGCAGGATGGTGGGTAATCTCAATCACATCATCGATCAGGTTGTAAAGGACAAGGGGATCAATCGCGATATCCTTATCGATGCTCTTGAGTCGGCAGTTCTTTCTGCGGCCAATAAAAAATTCAGAAATACCCGTGATCTCGAAGCTCATTTTAATGACGAGATCGGCGAGGTTGAGGTTTTTGAATTTGTGACCGTCGTTGAAGAAGTTGTTGACTCCTATAAAGAGATCGATATCGATGAAGCACGCGAGGTCGACCCGGATGTTGAGGTCGGCGATTCCCTCGGGATGATGCTTGAGGCAGGCAGCTTCAGCCGGATTGCCGCCCAGACCGCTAAGCAGGTCATCATTCAGAAGGTCCGTGAAGCTGAGCGTGAAGGGGTGTATACTGAGTTCAAGGATCGCGTCGGCGAGGTTGTCAACGGCATTGTCCGTCGTTACGAGCGCGGCGATCTGATTGTCGATCTGGGCCGAGCTGAAGCCCTCCTGCCGAACCGTGAACAGGTTCCGCGGGAGAACTATCGCCAATCCGATCGGGTTAGAGCTTATATTTCTGAAGTCAAAATGTCTGCCAAAGGCCCGCAGATTATCCTTTCCCGTACTCATCCGGGTTTGCTGATTTCGCTGTTTTCCTCCGAGGTTCCCGAAATCGCCGAAGGTATCGTTGAAATTAAGGGTGCTGCCCGCGAGCCCGGCAGCCGTGCCAAGATTGCGGTCGTCTCCCATGACGTCGATGTCGATCCGGTTGGCGCCTGTGTCGGGATGCGCGGTTCGCGGGTGCAGAATGTCGTGACCGAGTTGCGTGGCGAGAGGATCGATATTATCCCCTGGACGCCGGATCCGGCCCGTTTTGCCTGCGCAGCTCTTGCTCCGGCGGAAGTTTCCAGGGTTTACATCGACGATGAAGAACAGGCGATGGAGATTATCGTTCCTGACGATCAGCTCTCTTTGGCTATCGGCAAAAAAGGGCAGAATGTTCGTCTTGCCGCAAAACTGATCGGTTGGAAAATCGATATTAAGAGCGAGACCCGTGCCCAGGAAGAAGAACAGGAAGAAACTGCGCCGCAGACCGCTGTTGAGGAAGAAAAGCAGGAACTGGTCGAGCCCGAGCTGCAAGTTGCGGAGCCGGCAGTTGAGCTGGAAGAGGAACAACCTGACAAAGAGCAGGAATGACGACGGCAATAATGGCTGAAGAAAGAAAAGGCCCCCAACGTTCCTGTGTTGCTTGTCGTTCAATCAACAACAAGGATCAATTGATTCGTTATGTTATTGACCCTGGCGGCCGGGTTCTGGTTGACTATCGCCAAAAACTGCCTGGACGGGGAGCCTATACGTGCTTCTCTTTGCAGTGCATAGCCGCTGCAGTGAAGAGGAAAGCTTTTCAACGCAGTTTCAGCGGGCTTGCTCACCCTGTCGACGAGAGTTCGCTGGTACTTGATCTGAGCGGCATGATTGAACAGAAAATCATTAGCCTGCTTGGTATGGCAAGAAAATCGGGACAGACGGTCAGTGGAACCAATATGGTCACCGACCAACTTCGAAAAAATGGATGCCCTCTGGCGCTGGTTCTGATTGCGAAGGATATCTCGTCCGCAATTGGCACCAAGCTGGAGAATCTGGCCCAACGCCAGAACGTAGAGTGTATCCATATGTTTGATAAAGAAAAAATCGGGCAGATACTCGGCAAAGAAGAAATCAGCGCCCTGGCGCTGGCATCCGGGGCATTGGCCGAGGCATTGCTGACTGAATTATCTAGATACAGGCAACTGGTAAGGGAGAATTGATGGGCAAGGTAAGAGTCTACGAACTCGCAAAAAAAATGGGTCTTGAAAATAAAGATTTAATGACAAAACTCACCGAAGCCGGTGTGGAAGTTGCGTCGCATACAAGTTCCCTGAGTGAGGAAGATCTCAAGAAACTCGAGGCCTTAAATACCCCTCCGCAGGAAAAGATCGAGGAAGCGAGGATTAAGCCGGGCCTCATCAGAAGGCGCAAAACTGTCGTGCGCACACCTGCGGAAGATGAGCCTGCTGACGAGGATGACACTGCAGCCACTGAGATTGAAGAAGCTCCCGTTGCTGAGGAATCAGCTCCTCAGGAGTCGAAACCGATGGGCGAAGCCCCGGTAGCGGCTGTTGAACCGGAGCAGCCGGCAGCAGAGCCGATTCAGGAACCCACTCCGGAACCGGCAGCTGAAAAAGAAGTGGCAGCTGAGCAACCAGTGGCTCAGGTGGAAGAAGCTGAGCCACCAGTTGAAAAGCAGCCCGAGCCTGTCCAGGCAGAATCTCCGGTAGAAAAAAATAAGACTCCCGAGGTCGTTGCTGAGAAACCTGTTGAAAAGCGTCCTGCGGAAGAATCAAAACAACAGCCGGTCGTTAAAAAACCCGTCAAGCCCAATATCGATCGCCCTACTGGTGACCGGGCCAAAATTCTTGGTCGGGTTGAGCTGCCGCAGCGCCCTGCGCCCGGACAGCACCGTCAGAATCGCAACTCCGAGCGTCCGGCCAGACCGCAGCAGCGTCCGGCCAGACCTGAGCAAGCCGGGGATGCAAATAAACCACGCAAGAGGGTTGACGTTACTCCGGTTGCGCCTATTGAACAGCCAGTTCCCGAAAAAGAAGGGCGTAACAACAAAAAACGCAAAAAAAGCCGGCGGAGCGATGGTGCTTTTGAAGAGCAGGATGGGCGCGTTTCACGGCGCGGTCGCCGTGTTGAGGTGTTTGAACCCGGCCGACTTGGCGCTAAAAAGAAGCGGGGCGGTAAACAGGGTAAACAAATCAAGCAGACCGAAGTCACCATCAGTAAGGCCATTAAACGGATTATTCGGATCAGCGATTCTATTACCGTTGGTGAATTGGCAAAAAGGATGGGGGTTAAAGCCAACGAGCTGATTGCCGAATTGATGCGCCAGGGTACCATGGTGACAATTAACCATCCCCTCGACTATGAATCTGCTGCAATCCTTGCGGCTGAGTTCAACTATGAAGTTGAAAATGTCGCTTTTGACGAAGAGACTATTCTCGAAGTCGAAACCAACAAAGAGAACGAAGACAGGGCGGAAGATCTGGTGTCCCGGCCCCCGGTCGTGACCATCATGGGCCATGTTGACCATGGTAAAACCAGTTTGTTGGATGCCATTCGTGAAGCCAACGTGACCGCCGGCGAGGCAGGTGGGATTACCCAGCATATCGGGGCTTATGACGTTGACCTGGATGGAAGGAAGATAACCTTCCTCGATACCCCGGGGCACGAAGCTTTTACTGCCATGCGGGCGCGTGGCGCGGGCGTTACCGACATCGTTATCCTGGTGGTCGCTGCCGATGACGGGGTCATGCCGCAGACCAAAGAAGCGATCAATCATTCCAAAGCTGCCGGTGTGCCGATTATCGTCGCTGTCAATAAAATGGATAAACCCGATGCCAACGCCGAACGGGTTAAGCAGGAATTGACTGAATTCGAACTGGTTCCGGAAGAGTGGGGCGGAGAGACTATCTTCGTTGAGGTCTCCGCTAAGAAACACACCAATCTTGATACGTTGCTGGAAATGGTTCTGCTCCAGGCCGAAGTGCTTGAGCTTAAGGCCAACCCGGATAAACGCGCAAAAGGCTCGATTGTCGAGGCCCGTCTCGATAAAGGCCGGGGTCCGGTGGCAACCGTTTTGGTTCAGGATGGCACTTTGAAAATTGGTGATTCGATTGTGGCCGGATTGCACTTCGGTCGGGTCCGCTCCATGACCACGGCTAACGGTACGCAGGTCAAGGAAGCCGGCCCGTCCTTCCCGGTTGAGGTCACTGGTCTCGGCGGGGTTCCAGATGCCGGCGATATGTTCCATTCGGTCGAAAATGAAAAAGCCGCTAAGGAAGTGTCTCACCACCGACAGTCCAAACAACGGGAAATTGATCTGGCTAAGAGCAGTAAAGTCTCTCTGGATCAGCTGTTTGCACGGATGCAGGAAGGGGCGGTCGAAGAACTGGCGGTTATTATTAAGGCGGACGTTCAGGGCTCGGTTGAAGCGGTTCGCGATGCACTTGAGAAACTGTCGACCGATGCCTGCCGACTCAATGTCATTCATACCGGTGTCGGTGGTGTTTCCGAAAGCGATGTGACTTTGGCAACTGCTTCCAATGCGATTGTGCTCGGCTTCAACGTCAGACCGGAGACCAAGGCCAAAGCGCTTGCAGAAGCTGAAAAAGTCGATATTCGTCTTTACAGTGTCATTTACGATGCGGTCAACGATATTCGTGACGCTATGGAAGGGCTCCTGGCTCCGACCTTTAAGGAAAAAGATCTTGGTCGGGTGGAAGTTCGTGAAACCTTCCATGTCTCGCGCGTCGGGACCATTGCCGGTTGCTATGTGCTGGAAGGCAAAATCGTCAGGAACGCACAAACCCGCTTGGTTCGAGACAATGTGGTCATTTGGGAAGGCAAGCTGAGTTCCCTTAAGCGTTTTAAAGATGACGTCAAAGAAGTGAACAGTGGTTATGAGTGTGGTATTGGCCTCGAAAATTATAATGACATTAAAACTGGTGACATTATTGAAGTTTTCGAAATGGAAGAGGTTAAGACTTCACTTTAAAAGGTGATTTTAAAGAATGGTTGTCGGTGTCATTCGACTCGACCTGCGCTTGTTCGATATTAGATCGCTGAAGCAGAAGCGGTCCGTCGTAAGCCGCCTGCTGAACCGTCTGAGGTCTAGGTTTCCGGTTTCCATTGCGGAAGTCGGACACCTCGACCTGCTGCAGAGAGCATTCTTGGGCGGGGCTATGACGGCTGCGGACACCAAGAGTATTCAAGCTGTTTTCAGAAAACTTGAAAACGACATTTATGCATCCGGTCAAGTAGAAATTATCGCTCTGGATTGCGAATATATTCATGTTGGAGAAGATTTTCATTGAGTCGTTACCGTCCCGAACGAATGTCTGAGCAGATTCATAAAGAAATTACCCGCTTGTTGATGTTCAGTATCAAAGATCCACGGGTCGCTCCGGTGACCGTTACCGGGGTGAAGGTCTCCCGGGACCTGGGTTCCGCCCGGGTTTATTTTACCGTCTCCGGAGACGCTGCCGAAAGAAAAGAAGCCGCCCGCGGCCTGAAAAGTTCAGCTCCGTTCATTCGGCGCGAACTGGGTCAGGTCATGCAGGTCCGTTTTATCCCGGAACTGCATTTTCAGTACGATGAGTCCATCGGCTACGGCCAAAAGATAGATGCACTATTGCGTCAGGTACAGGACGATTTGAATGATTCTTCAACAGATCCATCAGCAGATCAAAACTAATCAACGCTTCCTGGTCGTCGCTCACGAAAATCCCGATGGTGACGCCATTGGCTCAACTCTAGGACTGGCCTTGGCGTTGCGTGATATGGGCAAAGATGTTGTAGCCTTTAATATTGACGGGGTGCCGGATATCATGGGGTTCATTCCTGATCATGACTTCCTGACCAGCCAGTTGCCGGGAAACGTTCGTTTTGATGTGGCTTTTGTTCTCGATTCGGGGGAGCTGAGAAGGACCGGGATTGATGTAGCTGCAATCAGCGACAGCATTATCAATATCGATCATCATCCTCACTCCGATTTTGGGGATATCTGTTGTCTGGATACAACCGCTAGTGCAACCGCTGCATTGATCTTTCGGCTGCTGCAGGAGTGTGGGTACCAGCTGAGCTCCTCGGTGGCCAAAAATCTTTACCTGGGTATCCTTTCGGATACCGGGTCATTCCGTTATTCCAGCGCCAATCGGGAAGCTTTTGAAATCGCTGGCTGTCTTGTCGGCCACGGAGTCGATCCCTGGGAGATGGCGAGCAGCATTTACGAAAGCTATCCACCTCAGCGTATGCGGCTGTTAGCTCTGGTTCTGCCGACCATGGAGCTGTCAGCCTGTGGGCGCTATGCTTCGGTCAGCATGTTGCGTGAGGATCTGACCCGATCCGGGGCGACTGAAGAACATGCCGACGGGTTCGTTAATTATCCCCGTGCCGTTCGTGGCGTTGAGGTTGCGCTGTTTTTCAGCCAGGTAGAGCCCGAACTGTTCAAAGTCAGTTTCCGCTCCAGAGGCAAAATCGATGTGGGCAGCCTTGCCCGGCATCTGGGTGGCGGAGGCCATCACAATGCTGCCGGAGCTAAAGTCGCCGGGACTCTCGATGCCGCCAAAGCCAATGTTTATAACCACCTTGACCGCCTGCTTGCCTGATTCTTGTGCACGGACTTCTCCTTTTAGATAAACCCGCCGGGATGACCTCGCACGATTGTGTGCGCCAGGTCAGAAGATTATTCAAAACCCGCAAAGTTGGCCATGCCGGAACCCTTGACCCACTGGCTACCGGGGTATTACCAATTGCCATTGGCAATGCAACCAAGATTCTGCAATTTCTCCTTGCTGAGGATAAAAGTTATCGAGCCACTTTTAAACTTGGCATAACCACGGATACTCTTGACAGTGACGGTCAGATTGTTCTGCAGCGTCAGGTCCCCTCAATATCGAGTCAGACCCTCATCGAGATCTGTGCCCGCTTTACTGGTGAAATCGATCAGCAGCCACCGATGTATTCGGCCTTGAAAAAAGACGGAGTACCGCTCTATAAGTTGGCTCGGCAAGGGAAAGAGATTGAGCGGCCGACCCGCCGTATCAAAATCTTTCGCCTGGATATAATTGAATCAGTTGCAGATCAGGTCACGATAGAAGTAGACTGTTCAAAAGGGACTTATATCCGTTCCCTGGCTCATGATATAGGTGAAGCGCTGGGATGTGGTGCGCATATCACCTCATTACGTCGGTTAAGGACGGGCCCTTTCTCCATCAACGAATGTACCACGCTGGAAGCATTGGAGCATGCCTCTGATAAACAGCCGTTTCTGGTATCAGCTGATTCGGCGCTACGCAACCTGCCAGCTGCAGTTTTGAACGATTCAGGTTTGGCCCGGTTGAAATTTGGCATTCCACCCCAGGTTGAGGACGTTGCTTTGGATGACCCGCCTGAACCTGGAACTGCGGTGCGTTTGCAGGCCGCCGGAGAGTTGGTTGCCATGGCACGATATGCACCTTTACGTGAAAATGAAAAACGCGGCGATTTCGAACTTATTCGGGTCTTTGTAAGTCATTAGAAAAAGATAGTTTAATCTTTACAGATACGCTTTAACTATGGTAGAAATCGCAGCCTGAAGATATTGAAAAACAGCCACGCCACTGGCTTTATCGAAAACAAAAAAAGGAGACAACAGTGCTCGGCACAGAACGCAAACAAGAAATCATCGAAAAATTTAAGCGGCATGAAGGTGATACCGGTTCTCCGGAAGTCCAGATTGCTCTTCTGACAGAGAGAATCACCTATCTGACAGATCACTTCAAAACCCACAAAAAAGACCATCATTCCCGCCGGGGACTGTTGAAAATGGTCGGTCAGCGTCGCCGCTTGCTTGATTACCTGATCAAGCAGGATGTTGAGCGTTACAGAACGGTCATCAAGGCTCTCGGTATCCGCCGTTAAAAAGAGCAGCATGTCCGTCAGGGACATGCTGCTTTTGTCTTTTGGTCTGGTAGAGGAGGCTGTCCGGAGAGAATGTCCGACCTTGCGGCGGGTATTGTCTCGGGCCATCCTCCTTGCTGGAAATCATCCCCGGAGTCCGGAAGGCCGGATTCCCTGTTTCAAGGAGTAAATATTTTATGGCCTATCAAAAGGTTGAAGTAGAATTCAATGGTCAGCCCCTGACTATTGAAACCGGTAAAGTTGCCCGTCAGGCTGACGGTGCGGTTATTGTTACTTATGGAGAAACCAAAGTTCTTTGTACGGCCGTTTCGGCCAAAACCATGCGTGAAGGTCAGGACTTCTTTCCGCTGACTGTCAACTATTCTGAAAAATTCTATGCCAGCGGCAAGATTCCGGGATCGTTTTTCCGCCGGGAACGCGGTGCAACTGAACGTGAGACCCTGATCTGCCGGCTCATCGACCGTCCCATGCGGCCGTTGTTTCCGAAAGGGTACATGTTTGAAACCCAGTTGATGCCGACTGTTATTTCCGCAGATCTGATCAACGATCCGGATACCCTTGCCATGGTTGCCGCTTCGGCTGCCGTGAGTGTCTCCGATATTCCTTTCGAAGGTCCGATTGCTGCAGTCCGGGTTGGTCGGGTTGAAGGGCAGCTGATCGCCAACCCGACTCTTGAGCAGATCGAACAAAGCGACGTTGAGATTGTTATCGCCGGCTCTCGGGATGCTGTCATGATGGTTGAAGGCGAAGCTAAATTTCTCACCGAAACCGAAATGCTGGATGCGATTTTCTTCGGTCATGAAGCACTGCAGCCGCTGATCACCATTCAGGAAGAACTGGCCAAACTGGTCGGCAAGGAAAAACGCGCATTCCAACCGCCGCAGAAGGATGAGGAACTGGTCGCCAAGGTTACCGAACTGGCCGAAGCCAAAGTCGTTGAAGCGGTCAAAATTCGGAGCAAACAGGAGCGTTATGCCGCTCTGGCCGATAATCGTGCTGCCATTCAGGAACAACTGGCTGAACAGTATGAAGGGCGCGCTGATGAAATCGCCGCCGCCCTCGGCGCTGTTGAGAAAATGGTGGTCAGAAGAATGGTGACCCGTGATCGGATCCGTATTGACGGTCGGGATATGGAAACCATTCGCCCGATTACCTGTGAAGTCGGTGTCCTGCCGCGGGCTCATGGCAGCGCCCTGTTTACCCGTGGTGAAACCCAGGCTCTGGTAACCACGACTCTGGGGACCGCCGTTGATGAGCAACGGATGGACAACATCCAGGGCATGGAATTCAAAAAATTCATGCTGCACTATAACTTTCCGCCGTTCTGTGTCGGTGAAACCAGCATGCGGCTGTTCCCCGGCCGTCGTGAAATCGGCCACGGTATGCTCGCCGAGCGTAGCGCTGCGCAGGTGCTTCCCAAGCATGAAGACTTTCCCTACACCATTCGGATCGTCTCCGATATCCTCGAGTCCAACGGTTCTTCGTCCATGGCTTCCGTTTGCGGTGCTTCGTTGTCCTTGATGGACGCCGGGGTTCCAATCAAGGAGCCTCTCGCAGGTATCGCCATGGGGCTGATTAAAGAAGGTGATGACATCGCTGTTCTTTCCGACATCCTTGGAGATGAAGATCATCTTGGCGATATGGATTTCAAAGTCACCGGTTCCGCAAACGGCGTGACCGCACTGCAGATGGATATCAAGATTTCCGGCGTAACCAAGGAAATCATGCAGAAGGCTTTGGAGCAGGCTCGGGCCGGCCGGATTCACATCCTCGGTGAAATGGCCAAAGCTCTGGCAACTCCGCGTGGCGAATTGTCCAAATATGCACCGCAAATTACCAGTATCAAGGTCAAGCCTGATCAGGTCAGGACCGTTATTGGTTCCGGCGGGAAGAATGTCCGCGGCATCATCGATGCGACTGGTTGCGCCATCGATATCCAGGATGACGGCACCATCAATATTGCTTCTGCTGATGGCCTTGCCGCCAAGAAAGCCATCAAGATGATTCGCGATCTGACTCAGGAAGCTGAAGTCGACAAACTCTACATGGGTACCGTTAAAAAGATCATGGAGTTTGGCGCATTTGTGGAAATCTTCCCGGGTACCGATGGTCTGGTCCATGTCTCCGAGCTGGCCAACGAGCGGGTGAGAAATGTTACCGACGTTCTCAATGAAGGGGATCAGGTCCTGGTCAAATGCATCGGGGTCGATCGGCAAGGTAAAATCAAGCTGTCCCGCAAGGCAGCGCTAGGCCTGGAACTGCCAGAAGAATAACCCTCAGCAGTTACAGCTAGGAAATCAATCAGCCGGTGAAAGAAATTTCACCGGCTTTTGTATCAATGGGATGAAAAAGATGAACAAACCCTGCATTCAGGTTAAAAAGCTGCATGAAGATGCCGTGTTACCACGCTATATGACGGAGCTCGCCGCCGGGATGGATATTTGCGCCATGGTCGATGAAGACCTGCGGCTGCAGCCAGGGGAACGCTGTCTGGTCCCGACCGGGCTGGCCTTTTCGATTCCGGTCGGTTTTGAAATCCAGGTCCGGCCGCGTTCCGGGTTGGCAATTAAGCACGGGATCGCGCTGGTCAATTCACCGGGAACCATTGATGCCGATTATCGTGGTGAGGTGCGCATCATTATGATCAACCATGGTGATGAAGAATTTGTCATTCAAAGCGGTGATCGTATCGCCCAGCTTATTGTCGCGCCGGTGTGTCAGGCGGTTTTAGAAGAAGTTGACCAATTGGACGACACCGCCAGAGGGGCAGGAGGCTTCGGCCATACCGGTAAAAACGGAGAACAGCGTGAAAAAAACCAACCCTGAAGAGTTGCTCGATTTTCCCTGCCATTTTCAATTTAAGGCGGTCGGTCTGGCCGGCGATATTTTTCAGGATGGGATTATCGAAGCAGTTAAAAAGCACGCCATGGTGTCCCGGGATGCGGTTCGCTGCCGCCCCAGTGGAAAAGGCAATTATCAAGCCGTATCAATTCTGGTCATGCTGCACAGTTATCAACAACTGACTGATATTTATGCAGAAATGCGCCAGGTTCCAAACCTGAAAATGTTGCTTTAATAAGTCTCTCCAGCTACTATGGTAAGCATAACACTGGACTTTACCGGGAGACCTGACATGCTTATTTCAATCAATCCTGTTAATCCGCAACCACGCCTGATTCGGCAAATTGTCGAATGCCTTAAGCAAGGCGGGGTTATCATTTACCCCACGGATACGACCTATGGGATCGGCTGTGACATCTTTAATCGTAAGGGCGTAAAAAAAATTTTTCAAATTAAACAACGGGACAGTCATAAACCGTTTTCCTTTATCTGCACCGACCTCGCTGAAATTTCCAGCTACGCCCAGGTCAGCAATTTTGCCTTTAAAATCATGAAGCGCCATCTCCCGGGGCCGTATACTTTTGTTCTGGACGCTACCAAGGTGGTTCCAGACTCCTTGAGCACCAAACAAAAAACCGTCGGCATCAGAATTCCCAACAGCCCCATCTGCCACGCTATTGTTAAGGAGCTCGGTCATCCATTGGTGACCACTTCTGCCAACATTTCCGGAGAACAGACCCCGGCCGATCCCTATGAAATCAATGAACACCTGGGGCACCTGGTTGATATGGTCGTTGACGGCGGCATTTCCATGAATGAGGCTTCGACCGTCATCAGTCTGCTCAATGACAGTATTGAAGTCCTGCGTCAGGGGAGCGGGGATACGGGTTGGATAGAATAACCGCAAGGTTGCGATAACTTCAGGAACAGAACAAGGAAAAATTATTCCTATCCGGTTATGGCCATCAAATCCAGTTGATGGCCATTTTCTATTGAAAACCGCAGAGAAGAGCTTAGGTAAAGGTAAGTTTTCGCTCCAGGTCCATTGAGGTCGAAACCCGCTTGGCTTCCCGAACCGTAATCAAGCCTTTCTTGCACAACTGAATCAGATGCTGATCCATTGACTGCATCTGGTACTGTGCACTGCCTTTTTCGATATGACTGCCGATTTCGTCGAGATTGCCTTCACGGATACAGGCCTGAATGGTTGTGGTGGTTCGCATGACTTCAACCACGGGCAGGACGGCTTCCCCGCTTTTGTCTTCAATTAAACGCAGAGAGACTGTTGCGACCAGAATATCCGCCAGTCGCTGCCGAATGATGCCCTGAGTGTCCGGTGGGAAATGGCCAATAATCCGGTTGATAGTCGAGACCGCACTTTGCGTGTGGAGAGTCGAAAAAACCAGATGCCCGGTTTCGGACGCCTTGATACAGGCATCAATGGTTTCAAGGTCCCGCAGTTCACCAACCATGATCACGTCCGGGTCCATGCGTAGCGAGGCTTTGAGGGCCGAACTGAAGTTCTGGGTATCGATGCCCACTTCCCGCTGAATGATACAGCTTTTTTGCGATTTAAATAGAAATTCAATCGGGTCTTCGATGGTGATGATATTATAAGCAAATTTTTCATTAATATGATTGATCATCGAAGCCAGGGTCGTGGATTTGCCGTTGCCGGTCGGCCCGGTCACCAGCACAAGCCCGTTGGGAGCCTTGACGATCTCAGCCAGGACCCCAGGCAGTTTCAGGTCCTGGAAAGAGCCGATTTCAGGGGGAATAACCCGCATGACAATGCCTATATTCCCTCTTTGTCGAAAGATACTGACGCGAAATCGTCCACCGCTGTTAGCCAGGGCATAAGAGGCATCAAACTCGGAAAAATCATCGGGAAGTTTGCGTTTATTTTTCGCCATGATGGTGGCCGCGATGAACTCGGTATCCTGCGGGGTCAGATCGGGCAGTTTGGAACGTAAAAGCTGGCCATGAGCGCGAAAGAAAGGCGGATTGTCAACCTCAAAGTGGATGTCGGAGACGCGTTTTGCAAACGCGATTTCCAGAATCTGGTTGAGGGTTTTGATATCCATGCGGACTCCTTAGTGAACAACATCAGGCAATGGAGAATTTTTCAGCTGCTTTCTGAATAATGCGTTTTCCATCGAGATTCCAGCCTGACCGACAAAGAATTCCAGAAAATCCAGCGAAATATCTTTGGCTTTCTGATGACCAAAATCTGCATAAGTCATTGTAATGATGCGGTCATTGCTTTTCAATGGCAAAAGCAGAATAGTCGGATCGGCAGGTGCCCCTATTTCTGGATACAGCAAATCCCTGAGCATGTCGTCATCCGAGCTACCAAAAAAACTCTGCCCGCTGCTGATGACCTGCTGGAAAAGTGACTTTTTCCGAATCGGAATCCTGGTTTTCATGGGCGGGGCAGGCCCCGCGCTAAGGTCACTGATAATCCCGATACTGCGTTCAGCAATTAGTGCATCGCGATCAACAATCAGCGTCAGGCTGCGGGCAAAAAATTCGCTGACAAACTGCAGCAGCAACAAGGAAATATCCGGTGCTTTTTTAAGCAGGCGCAGGCTGGACAGGCAATTGCGCAACTTGGAAAATTGCAGACGCCGTTCTTCGTTGAAACAGCTGCGGATATAGGTGCTGAACGAATTGAGAAATTTGATGGTATCCTCCACCGGTGCATCGTGCTGCTGTGAAGGGTCAGGGTAAGGAAAAACCGCCCTCATTCCGTCATTCAATGATTCCAATGAAAAAGAATAATCGCCAGGACTGGCCAGTTGAATCAATGAGATATCCGGATGCTGCAGCATCATCCGCGAGCGCAGCTCCATCAGTTCCTGCTTGGTAAAATGGTCTGCCACAGGGTGTGGGCAGCCGAAAACCACAATCGGGTCAAGGATTTTTTTCAGGGTTCTGTCAACAACCCGCTCCAAATCTTCCTCGTCTTCGGGGACAAAGGCCAGGATACCTTCCCGCTTGCAAACCGTCATAATCGCATGACGCAAGAATTCGTCATCGCTGTAAAGAATGACCGCCTGCGATCTAACCGCCGGATGAAGGGCAGGTGGTTCATCCGGCAGGGGCAGGGAGACGCGGGTCAGAAAATCGACCATGGCATCAGAAAAACTGTCCGAAACAGTAGGCAGGGTGCGGGCAATGACCTGACGATGAATAGCCGCCGGATCAAACGCTTCCAGAACCTGAAATGTGGATGGTTTTTTACGCTCGATTTTATCGAGATCGGCAAGACCCAGAATATCCTCGGAAACGACAACTTCCTCGCTGGTATACTCTGATTGTTCTCCCTCAACAACCGATTTTGGAGTAACCTCCTCCAGGTCTTCGCCTTCGTCAATCAGTTTGATTTCCCCGGCATGAACCTTCTCATCAAAAATCCGCAGGGCATCCATCAGCACCATTTGGGTGTCAAGGCTGACATCCTGCAGGTGGGTCGGCAGATATTGATACTCATCGTTGATGAGAACTGTCTCCGTATCCAGCGTAAAAACCCCGCGACTCCAGCTGACCATTTCCACAACCGTCATTTCAATCAGAGTCTCAAGGGCTTTGTAGGCTGAATCCTTGGACAGGCCGCAATGATCATGCAGGGTCGCAATCAGCGGCTTGCGATATTCGCCGGCCAGTTTTTGACTGATCAGAGCTCTTTTAAGGTCGCTTTCGGTGATAATCTT
The DNA here is from genome assembly GCA_963668145.2 of Geopsychrobacteraceae bacterium. GTDB lineage: Bacteria > Desulfobacterota > Desulfuromonadia > Desulfuromonadales > Geopsychrobacteraceae > Seleniibacterium. Next base: position 54,767 of record CAXXJU010000009.1, on the reverse strand, counting down.
ACTTTCGACAAGGATTTTACCGATTTTCAGATCATCACTTGAATGGGTTGCGCAAATGATATAACCATCACGAAAAACCAGTTGTCCTTCGCCTTTGCGGCTATAAACGTTCAGAGTCCCCGATTTTCTGGTGGAGTGGATCAATTGAATAACATCAACTATCGGCAGTTGTTCCAGTTCACCGGTCAGCGGCATACGATACCTCTTTATAAGCTAGCGATTCATGAACTGTCGATATCCCCCCGTAACTACACCTCAATAAAGTTAAAATATATTAAACTCAAAATGGTTGAAAGTTTCAAGTATTATCTAATAAATGTTCGCAATTGTTAATTAAAGTAATCAACATAACAGTTTCACAGTGAAGCACATTGACCACACAATAGGGGAAGAATCCGGATGAAATGTTCCCGGTGGGCACTTTGGAATGGACGGGGTGATTATGTATTAGGGATAAGGGTGTTGTTGCAGTGACTGAATACAAAAAATCCCTGCAGAATTTATCTTCTGCAGGGATTTTTGAGGGCTAACTTTGGTGCCGAAGGCGAGACTCGAACTCGCACGACCAATTGGTCACCACCCCCTCAAGATGGCGTGTCTACCAGTTCCACCACTTCGGCAAGCGGGAAGTATATATACTGAACGTCCTTCCAACTGTCAATAGAGAATTTAATTATTTTTTTCCGGGGCTGCCGGGGTCGGCGCAACCGGAGTTGCAGGGGCTGCCGGAGTCTGTGCTGGTGCGGCAACCGAGTTCGGCATAACCGTCTGAGAAGATGCGGAGCCATAAAAATAGGCCAGCGACAGACTGGTCAGCATAAAGATAATGGCAGCACCGGCAGTAATTTTACTCATGAAGTTCCCGCTTGTGGAACCGAACATGGCTTGGCTTCCACCTGCGCCGAACGAAGCGCCTGCCTGCGCTCCTTTACCCATTTGCAGTAGCACGATAACGATCAAGGCAATTGATACGATAATATGCAGGCCAATCAAAACTGTTGTCATGCAATGTCTCCTTGTTGTTTTATTTTGAACCGCCGAAAATTATCACAGTTGTGGTGCTATGAAAAGTTAATTTTCTTCAAACTTTTGTCTTTTTGGTTTCCATTAGTGAATATAGGCCTCGGTGACATAGCGGCGCATCATGATGTGGGTGTTGAAATAATAAGCATTTTTACTGATGGCGTTTTTCATTACAGCAATCCAGCCCGCCCTATCCTGGTAAAAAAGCGGTATAATTTTCCGCTCGAGTTTGTCATACATGTCTTCCAGGTCTTCATCCATGCGATTATCTTCCACCCCGATTGTTCCCGGCGGCGGACCGATGGCCCAACCGGTGATTCCTTCTATATGCCCCTCAATCCACCAACCGTCCAGAACACTGAAGTTGGGTACGCCATTGAGCGCCGCCTTCATGCCGCTGGTTCCTGAAGCCTCAAGGGGACGCATGGGGTTATTGAGCCAGAGATCCACGCCGGGGATGAACTGCCCGGCAATTTCCATATTGTAGTTTTCCAGATAAACCAGGGTGATCTTGCCGCGCATTTTTTCGGCGTGCTGAATAATATTGCGAATGACCTGCTTCCCTTCGTTATCCTGGGGATGGGCTTTGCCACCAAAAATCAGTTGCAGCTTACCGGACCCGATGTCCAGCAACCGGTCCAGATCTTTAAAAATCAGGTCACCGCGTTTATAGGTTGCGGCCCGTCGGGCAAAGCCTATGGTCAATTGATTCAGATTGAGGTCGATCCCGGTTTTTTCACGGACATATTGAAAGAAAAGGGCCTTAGAGCCACAGTGAGCGTCCCAGATTTCCTGGTCTGGGATATGGTCGACCCGAACCAATAATTCGGGTTCGTTAGCCCAGCCTGGCAGGTATTCATCGAACAGATTGACGAAAAAGGGGGAGCACCAGGTAAAAGGATGAATGCCGTTGGTGATCGCATGAATTTTGAACCCCGGAAACAGGCGTTGAGAAACCTCGCCATGGCGTTTGGCGACACCATTGATGAATTTACTCAGATTCATGGCCAGTAGTGTCATATTCAATTCATTATCGGCTGAATGCTCTTTCAGCATCTCGAGACTGAATTCCGGAGGCATGAGTTTTTCGACCAGTGCGTAATCAAACCGATCATGTCCGGCCGGAACAGGGGTGTGGGTGGTAAAGACGCATTGATTGATAATCTGCTGGACCGCTACAGGACTCCCGTTTTCGAGAAAAGATTGATCCAGGGGCATTCTGGCGCTATTCAGCAGCTCCACGGTGAGCAGGCTCGCATGTCCTTCGTTCATATGATATTTTTTGATGGAAAAATTAAGGGTTCTTAAGATCCGCGCGCCACCGATTCCGAGCACGATCTCTTGCTTTAAACGCATGGCTTTATCACCGCCGTAGAGGTGATGGGTAATAGTCCGATCCCGGTCGTCGTTCCCGGGAATGTCGGTATCCAGAAACAGCACCGGAACTTCACCGCCGGTGGGACTTTTCACGCGATACAGCCAAGCCTGTAATTTAACGTCGCGATTTTCGATTGTAATCATGGCTTTTTGCGGCAAGAGTTCCATGTGATTTTCAGGAAACCATTCGATGTCCGACTCTTGCTGCCAGCCTGTGGTGTCGAATTGCTGCAGGAAATAACCTTTTCGATACAGCAGAGTCACCGCGACCATGGGTATTCTCAGATCGGCGGCGCTCTTGATCGTATCCCCGGCGAGCACACCAAGCCCACCACTATAGGTCGGAATTTCGGCACTCAGACCGATCTCCATGGAAAAATAGGCGATACGCTGATCCTGAATATAAAATTTGCATGCATCCATGACAGGTTCTCCCGGGCAGTAGTGTATTGGTCCCTAAAGCTTAACAAATGTGTTTGCATCTACAGGCAGATGTATTAATTTGATAAGTAGTCAGCTGCGAAAATACTCAAATACTTCCCTTCTTTTTTTCGGACTGGATTCAATGGCAATCAATGGCAACGAGCAGCAATACTATCAATTGTTCCAGGAATTATCCGATCTGGTTCTGATCTGCGAATGCTTGCCGGATGGAACTCCGGGCAGATATCTCGAAATGAATCGGTCGGCACGCAGCATTCTTGGCTATGACGAGGAGGAGCTGTGTCGTCTCAGCCCATTTGATATCGACAGAACCGCACTTGAAGACGTCAATACCTTTGCGCAGATTCTGAATGAACTGCGGGCCGCAGGGGAGGGCATTTTTCGAACCGACCTGCTTGGCAAAGACGGATCCTGGGTTCATGTGGAGATCAGTTGCCGCAAAACCAGTTTGGTTGGCAAAACGGTTTATTTGGCCGTTGCTCGCGATGTTAGTCTGAGGGACAAATACGAGGATTCCATTAAAGCTCTTGTGCGGAGTACGGTCGGTCTGACCGGGCAGGAATGCCTCGAGGAAATTGTTAAAAATCTCTGCCTTTGGCTCAATGTCGATGGTGCCTGTATCGGCGTGTTCAACGAGGATCAATTGCAGATCAGGGCGAGCTATTTTGTCGGGACAGGTCATCCGCTTTCCCAGCTGTCGATTTTCGATGCGCCGTTTTCGGAACTTCTCCAAGGCCAATTTTGTTTTTATCCGCGGGACGCAGGGCTCCTTTTTCCTTCGCTAGACGATTCTCAGCTGTGCGGGAATGCCAGTTTTATAGGATTTCCCATGCGGGCACATGATGGACGGATTCTGGGTGCTGTCTGCGCGTATTCAAAAGAGCCACTGCAGCAGGTTGCCCATGTCGAGGAGCTGCTCTCCATTATTGCTTCACGGGCCGCGGCAGAATGTGAACGCCTCCACTATGTCCGGGAATTATCTCATAGTGAAGAAATGCTGCGGACCCTCTTCAACTCCACAGCGGAAGCGATCGTCGGGATAGACCTGGAAGGGAAGGTGGCCTTCTGCAACCCGTCAACGCTACTGCTGCTTGGCCATAATCAAGAGGCCGACCTCGTCGGCCAATGCTTCTGGAAACTGATCCAGCCCCCGGCGAAAAGAGATTCATTGGTTGAGCAGCCGATCCAATGTCCATTTATTGCGGCCATTGTCAAAGGTAAGAAAATCAGCAGCGAAGACGGCTTTTTTTACCGTAACGACGGGTCCAGGATTCCGGTCGAATATTGGGGCCACCCGATGTTCCATGATCAACAGCTAGTCGGAGGCGTGGTTACCTTTATTGACATTTCCCAAAGGAAAACTTTGGAAAAACAGCTGCAGCAGTCGCAACGGATGGAAGCGATCGGCACTCTCACCGGAGGTATTGCCCATGATTTCAACAATATTCTGACCGTTATTTCTGGTTATGTCGGGCTGCTTAAAGCACAGTATGCGGATCATGACAAGCTGCTCTCAAAAATTAGCAAAATAGGCCAGGCCGCAGAGCGCGGTTCTAAGTTAACCCATGGCCTTCTGGCATACAGCCGTAAAAAATCCGAACCATCCACCCCGGTTGATCTCAATCAACTGATTCTTAAAGTGCATGATCTTTTTGGTCAGGTCATTGGAGAAAGAATTCAACATGTTCTGGCTCTGGGGCAAGACAAAATGGTTGTGCTGGCGGACACTTCACAGTTGGAACAGGTCTTGCTAAACCTGGCTACCAATGCTCGTGACGCCATGCCTGACGGCGGGATACTGACCATCAAGACCGAGCTTGCCGAAATAGATTCCGCCTTCTGCGACGTCTATGGCTATGGCGAACCGGGGCTCTACGCACTGGTCAGCGTCATGGACACCGGCATTGGAATTCCTAAAGATTTACAGCAGAAAATATTCGACCCGTTTTTTACAACCAAGGACACCGGCAAGGGGACTGGTCTTGGCCTGGCCATGGCTTGGGGGATTGTCAAGCAGCACAAAGGTTATATCCTGGCTGAAAGTAGCAAAGGAGATGGAACCTGCTTTAAGATCTATTTGCCCTTGACTGACCGGGAGGTTCATCTGCAACCGGTTCATCAGCATGGCCAATTACCGGGCGGAAAGGAAACCATCCTGCTGGTTGAGGATGATCCGTTGGTGCGTGAATCGACCCACAGCATCCTGTCCGCAGTGGGTTATGAGGTTATTGACAGTGACTGCGCCGAATCAGCCCTGGCGATCCTCGATAAAGAGAGGGGACGGCTCGCCCTGGTTCTGTCCGATGTTGTTATGCCCGGCATCAAAGGTCCGGATTTTTTCCAGGAAATTCGGAAAAAATCCACTATCCCGGTCATTTTTATGAGTGGCTATACGTTCGACTCACTGCGTGAACAAGGGCTCGTCAGGGAAGGTATCCCGCTCTTGAACAAACCGATTCAGCCGCTGGAACTTTTGACCCTCATTCGTGAACTCCTGGATCTGCTGCCGCAAGAAGCTCTATAGGAAGACATTTCGTAATGATAAATTTGCCCCTTTATCAGGCTCCGACAGACACGTCTTTCGTGTTTTGTTGATCCAGAGGTGAATCCATAACTTGTTGACTTTACTGGATAGAATAGAGTATTTGTATAGTCAATACCGCCGCCAACGCCAAGCGGTTATTCCGATTTCAATGCGTTTTCAAAACCTGCAATGTTGTTTGATATCTTGCTATGGTTATCCGCTTAATTTGTTCCCCAGTGCCGGCTGTTGCGCGTGGGAACGGGTGATCAAAGACAGAACAATATCTATAATTTCAGTCAAAAAACCTTATCATTGACTCAGGTTACCATTTGATGCTCTGTTTATCTCATATAGGATTGACAGTTTTTAGCTTGAATGGTAAAACAACATTCTAAAACCACTGTGGAGTGTTGTGAAATGGTCAAAAAACTTATCGGGCGGAAACTCAAGGCATCCAGGCTAAAAAGAGATAAAACAATTCAAGAACTCGCTGAGATGTCTCACGTCTCATCCAACATGATTTCGCGTATCGAGCGAGGTCTGACCATCCCCTCTGTCGAAATTCTGATGAAACTCGCCGATGCTCTCGGCCTGAGCCTGAGCTATTTTGTCGAGGAGGCAGAAAAGGGGAGTACTATCATTCACACCCCGTCCGGCGGTGGCGATCCGATCTTCTTTTTTGAAGATAAGCATCAGATCACCAGCCTGCTGAAGGGGTTGCGGGATCCAGGCTTCTCCGTTTTTATCGACACTCTGGAACCTTACTGCGACAGTGGCGAGGGCGGCATGGTGCATACCGGCGAAGAGTTTGCGATGGTTCTCGATGGGAGCATTGACTTCAAAATCGAGGGGCATGAATATCACCTTGAAAAAGGGGATTCCCTCGGCTTTAAAGCGACCCTTCCGCATAGTTGGAAAAATAACAGCCCGCAACAATCACGGATACTCTGGATCGTATCACCACCACCAAACGTCTGATCAACATCTCTTTTAGGGAGCTTGAACAATATGCAAGTCAAAAAGATTGTCGGAAAAAAGCTGAAAGAAATCAGGCTGAAGCAAGATATGACCATTCAGATCCTGGCTGAAAAGTCACAAGTTTCATCCAATATGATATCCAGAATTGAACGCGGCCTGACCATCCCTTCTGTCGAAATTCTCATGCGTTTGGCAACGGTGTTCGATAAAAGTATTAATTATTTTGTCGAAGATGTTGCCAGCTCCCATGAGGTGGTTCACAGCCGGCCCGGGCAAAGAGACAAAACTGTCTACGATGATGAGCACAACATGCATACTGAATCATTCACTTCCGGACTTCGGGATCCGCAATTCATGTCATTCTATTGCACCGTACAGAAGGGTGGAAAAAGCGGCCTGAAAAACATGTATCATCCGGGTGACGAGCTTATTTACATGCTGGAAGGGCGGCTGAAAATGACAATTGTCGATGAGGAATATATCCTGGAAAAAGGGGATAGTATCAGCTTTAAGTCGCATCTGCCCCATCGCTGGGAAAATATCGGCAGCGAAGAGGCGAAAGTCATCTGGACTCTGTCACCGTTTACAATTATCTGACGCTCAGACTTGTGAGCCAACTTATTGAAATGTATGTTACTCTTGTTGACATGACAAGAGTATGTTGTATAGTCTCTAAAATATCCTAGAATTGCGAACTCATTTACGGCTCAAGCCTCAGGGGGCAATATGAACAAGTCTGAATTGGTAGAAGCATTATCAATCAAAAAAAACTTGACCTACAAAAAATCAGAGCAGATTGTCAATCTGATTTTTGATGCCATGTCGCAGGCCCTTATCGACAGTGATCGTATTGAAATCAGAGGTTTCGGCAGTTTTATGGTCAAGGACTATAAAGCCTATATGGGACGCAATCCGAAGACCGGAGAAATTATTAAGGTTGATGAAAAGAAACTGCCTTTCTTCAAGGTTGGAAAAGAACTGCGCGAGCGCGTTGACAGCTGATCCAATTCGGGTATGCTCTGACAACGGCTTTTTCAAGGACCCGTTCACGAACACGTGAGGGGGTCTTTTTATTGTGTTTTTACAGGTGGACAAATGCTGCATATTTTCAAAGGGATAACCCCCCAAATAGATGACACTGTTTTTCGGACCGGATCTGCTGAAATTATCGGTTCCGTTGAAATTGGCGCCGGCTCAAGCATCTGGTTCAACGTGGTCATTCGAGGAGATGTTAATTATATAAAAATCGGTGCTCGGACCAACGTTCAGGATGGAACCGTGATTCATGTAACCCATGACACCCATCCGACGATCATTGGTGACGATGTCACAATCGGTCACAATGTCACTCTGCACGGTTGCCGGATCGGCAATCGTTGTCTGATCGGGATGGGTGCCATTGTGATGGACGATGCGGTCATTGAGGACGACGCCATGATTGCTGCCGGGGCTTTGGTTGTGCCCGGAACCCATGTCCCGTCTGGTACCCTGTTTGCCGGGGCGCCGGCGAAATACAAACGGCATCTGTCGGAACAGGAGATCGCCGGGTTGAAGCAGTCCGCAGCAAATTATCTCGATTACGTCGATCGTTATAAAAGCTGAAGCGGACATCGATTGACTGAAAGGAAGTTCTCGTGAGTGCTGTAGATTTTTCCGACCTGACGGATAGCCCGCTGTTTAATGGCCTGGCAGCAAAGGAAATAGAGTTCCTCAGCGGCATTTTTGCCATTCGACAAGTGCCTGAAGGGAAAACGGTCTTTGTTGAAAATATGCCTGGGGAATCCCTTTATATGATTAAGGCGGGAACCGTTCAGATTTCCCAGATGCTGGCCGAAACCGACGAGCAGATTATGATTGTGCTCGGGGCCGGAGACATCTTTGGAGAGCTTGCCGTTATCGATGGTGGCGAACGTGCCTCAACCGCCCGGATTGCTGAAGATTGCCTGCTTTATGTGCTCAATCGGAAGCATTTCAATGCCCTAGCCGGAGAAAAACCTCGTTTGGCATTGCAGCTTGGTCTGAATATCATGCGGATTTTTACTGCCAAAATGCGTCAGGCAAAAAAAGATTACCGAACCATGCTGATGGCATGTTCCGGCCGAAAAAAATAACTCGGCGGCTCACTGCGTTCGGCTGCACAAGTTAGCAACTTTTATCAAATCAGACAGACCTGTTTCGCCGCGGCCTGACTCATTCATTCCTGAGTGGCTGAATAATTCCCGCCCCTGGCCAGGGCCGTCGATCTGTTTTCGACGGCCTTTTTTAGTTGAGAAAAATGGCCCTGCATTATAGTATTCGCGCCGAAAACAAAGCATTATATATGACGATCTTCTGTTTTTTATAAGCAGAATGTTATTTTTTTTAATGGACGAACGGAGAGATCATGTCGGTATTGTTCAGTCAACAATTGATTTTTGGATTGTTGGGCGGCCTCGGAATGTTCCTGTTCGGCATGAAAACCATGTCGGAAGGATTGCAGAAAATCGCCGGCGACAAAATGCGCAAAATTTTGTCCGCTCTGACCAGCAATCGGTTGATCGGAGCCTTAGTCGGCATCGCCGTGACTGCGATTATCCAGTCCTCAAGTGCAACAACGGTCATGGTGGTCGGTTTTGTCAATGCCGGATTGCTGTCGCTGGTCCAATCCATCGGGGTTGTCCTCGGTGCCAATATCGGCACAACCATTACCGCTCAATTGATTGCCTTCAAGATTACCAAGTTTGCTCTTCCCGCCATCGGCCTGGGAGCAGGGCTGAAGCTGTTCAGCCGCAATAAGCAGTACAGCTACATCGGTGAAATCATCCTCGGCTTCGGTCTGCTGTTTTTTGGTCTATCCACCATGAAAATGGCTTTTGACCCGCTTAAGGCCAGCGAGGAATTTCGGCAGCTGTTCCTTTATGTCGGTGATCATAAGCTGTTGGGTGTGCTGATTGGTGCATTATTGACTGTAATTGTCCAGAGCAGCAGTGCCACGATCGGGATTACCCTGGCCCTGGCCAGTTCCGGATTAATTTCATTCGAAGCCAGCGTTGCCCTGATCCTCGGAGAAAACATCGGCACCACAATTACTGCCAACCTGGCTGCTATCGGCACCAACCTGGCCGCCAAAAGAACCGCTTTTTCCCACTTTCTGTTCAATGTCCTCGGTGTTTTGTATATCCTCATTCTGTTCCCGGTGTTTCTTAAAGTCGTTATGGCAATCACCCCGGGCAATCCCGATTTTATCATTCAGACTCAGGCCCAGGCCCAGAGCTTTGCCGGAGCAATTGGCGACAAGCCATATATTGCCCGTCATATTGCCAACGCTCATACCCTGTTTAACGTAATCAATACCCTGATTTTCCTGCCCTTGATCGGGCTACTGGCCAAACTGTCCACTTTGACGATTCGCGGGGAGGAGGATCTGGAAACGTTTCAGGTCAAATTCATTGATGATCGCGTACTGAACACACCGCCGGTCGCAATCGGGCAAGCCCGGCGCGAAACCAAAAGGATGGCCCAGATTGTTCAGGAGATGGTTGACGAGACCATTCAGTTTCTTGAAGATGGTGATTACAAGCATATCCGCAATTTGGAGAAGAAAGAGGACCTGGTTGATATTCTGCAGAAAGAAGTCATGGCGTTCTTGGTTAAATTGTCCCAGAAATCCATTTCAAGCGACACTTCGGAAGCGATCGGTTCATTGATGAATATGGTCAACGATCTTGAACGGATCGGCGATCATTGTGAGAACCTCTGGGAGCTTGGCACCCGTAAAATAGAAGAAAAGATCAACTTTTCCCACCTTGGTGAAACCGAAATGGCTGTTCTGTCAGAGAAAGCCCGCGAGTTTCTTGCCTTTATCATTGCTGCCATGGATAAGGTAGAAAAAAATATCGCCGAAAAATCAATAGAATACGAGGATGCCATCGACGAGTTGGAGGAACGGTTGCGGATGAATCACATCGCTCGCCTCAATACCGGTGAATGTGCGGTTCAGCCCGGACTTGTCTATATTGATATGTTGCACAGTTTTGAAAAGATCGGTGACCATACGTTTAACGTCTCTGAAGCGATCCAGGGGAAAAAATAAATGCAGGCAGCCATTGATGTCGGCAGCAATACGCTCAGGATGCTGATTAGCGCAGGCTCTCAGGGGCAGTGCCTCTATTTACGCCGTGTCACCAGGCTCTCCGGAGGGCTGACCGACACCGCCGGATTAACCGTTGCCAGCATGCAACGAACCTTGGAAGCTTTACAATATTTTCAATCCATCATGGCAGAGCAGCAGGTTGAAAAATACCGGGCGGTGGCTACCGAAGCCCTCCGGAGAGCAGTGAACCGTCAGCAGTTCCTTGATCTGGTAGCGGCAGAAGCCGGGCTTAACCTGGAAATAATTTCAGGAGAAGAGGAAGCTCGACTGACCACGGCCGGCGTCCTGTCGGTTATTTCGCCATTGCCGCAGGCTGCCATTATCATTGATATCGGCGGTGGCAGCACTGAACTTATTTGTGTCATCAACGGCCGTACGGTTTGCCAGAAAAGTTATCCATTAGGTGTGGTGCGGCTTTGTGAAGAGTGTGCCTCCGCTGCAGATCGGCAAGAGCAGATCGCGAAGGCTTTCGATGATTTTTATGGACTTCTCAAAGCACAACAGCTGTTGTCCTATTCATACCAGCTGATCGGCACCGCAGGGAGCGTGACGACCTTGGCTGCGATCCATCTTGAACTTGAAGACTATGCCGTTGATAAAATCAATAATCACCTAATTTCGGCGAATTGGCTGAAAGAGCTTAAGAGGAAGCTTGAACAATTGACTATTGCTGAACGGGAAACGCTCCCGGGCATTGAAGTCGGCCGTGGCGACCTGATCATCCCCGGGATCGAAATTCTGCTTTGTCTGAGCCAAAAATTTTCTCAGAACGACTTAAGAGTATCCGATTCCGGACTGCTGGAGGGGATCCTGCTCAACCTTTGAATATCCTGATCCTTGTTCTTGTCCGTAAAGCTTTTTCCCTGCCTCCCGGATGCAGGTTTAACCAACCTGTACGATTGACACAAGCAAAACGATTTTCTATTATTCCGGGGGCTTTCCTTTCCTGCCGCTCTGCTAACTTTTGCTTTTTTAAGGAATGACATGGACGCTAAAGTTCTTCTTTCTGGTAACGAGGCCATAGCGCGTGCTTCTTATGAAGCCGGGGTGCTGGTGGCTTGTGCTTACCCAGGCACGCCTAGTACGGAAATACTTGAAAATATAACCCGCTATAAAGAGATAGACGCTTCTTGGGCTCCCAATGAAAAGGTTGCCCTTGAAGTCGGTATCGGTGCCAGTTTCGGTGGCGCTCGCGCGATTGTGACCATGAAGCACGTCGGGGTCAATGTTGCGGCCGATCCTCTGTTCACCCTGTCCTATACCGGGGTCAGAGGAGGACTGGTTCTGGTGACTGCGGACGACCCTGAGCTGCATTCCTCGCAGAACGAACAGGACAATCGCAATTTCGCCAAATTTGCCAAAGTGCCGATGTTCGAACCCAGTGATAGCCAGGAGGCACTCGACTATACCAAGTTGGCTTTTGCGGTTAGCGAGCAGTTCGACACTCCGGTTTTCTTACGCAGTACCACACGGATTTCCCATTCGAAATCAGTGGTCAACATTGCTGAACGGCCGCAGGAGATTCCCCAGCCAAAATTGAGTCGCGACCCCGCCAAACTGGTCATGTTGCCGGGTAATGCCCGGAAAAGACATGTGGTGGTGGAACAGCGCATCAAGGACCTGGAAGAATGGTCCTGCAGCCAACCGTTCAACCGCATCGAAGACGGGGCAGGGGAGGTCGGCGTCATCACCTCCGGCGTTTCCTATCAATATGTGAAAGAGATCCTGCCCGAGGCGGATGTCCTTAAAATCGGTATGGTTTACCCGCTGCCGAAACAGCTGATCAGGGACTTTGCGGCCAGAAATCACCAGACCCTTTATGTCATCGAAGAGTTGGACCCGTTTATCGAAGAGCAGGTTCGGGCCATGGGAATTAAGGTGGTCGGCAAGGAGAAACTTTCCCTGTGCGGAGAACTGACTCCGGGGCGTCTGCAGCAGGGGCTTTTCGGCGGTTCGGTGCCGACCGAAGACACCTCTGCCGAATTACCCCAGCGGCCGCCGAACATGTGTCCGGGGTGCCCACACCGAGGCATCTTCATGGAATTGAACCGGGCCAAAGCTTATGTCACCGGGGATATCGGTTGTTACACCCTCGGTTTCATGCCACCCCTCTCAGCCATGGATACCTGTATCTGCATGGGCGCCAGCATCGGCAATGCCACGGGTATCAGCAAGGTTCTATCCGCCGAGGAGCAACGCAAGGTCGTTGCGGTGATCGGCGATTCGACCTTCCTTCACACCGGCATCAACGGTCTGATGGATATGGTGTACAACCAGTCGACCGCCACGGTGATCATCCTTGACAACCGGATCACGGCCATGACCGGTCGCCAGGAAAATCCGGCGTCCGGCTACACCCTGAGCGAACAACCGACCTACCAGGTCGACCTGGAGCAGTTGTGTCGTGCTGTAGGTGTCAAAAATGTCCGCATTATCGATCCCTACAATATTTCCCTGACCCGGAAAACGATTCGCGAAGAGATGGCTCGACCCGAAGTTTCGGTCATCATCTCGTCTCGTCCGTGCGTCTTGGTCCCCCGCGACAATCTGGAGCGCCGCTCTCCGTTGTATGTGGACCATGATAAATGTACAGGCTGCCAAGCCTGTCTGCGGTTGGGCTGTCCGGCCATCACCTGGGATAGCGACAAGAAAAAATCGAATATCGACAAAATCATTTGCGTCGGCTGCAAGGTTTGCCAGCAGACCTGCGGCTTTGACGCTTTCCAGGAATATGGTGACCAATCATGAGTAAAACCACCAACATTTTACTGGCCGGCGTCGGCGGACAGGGTATTCTTCTGGCCAGTGAAGTTCTTTCCGAAGTCGTGCTGCTCGCCGGGCTTGACGTTAAGAAGAATGAGATTCATGGCATGTCCCAACGCGGCGGGAGCGTTGTTTCCCATGTCCGTTACGGCGAAAAGGTGTATTCCTCGATCATTCCCGAAGGGGAGGTCGACATTCTGTTCAGTTTTGAGATGCTGGAGACCTGCCGCTACCTGCCGCTGTTGCGGCCGAGCGGGCGGGTGGTCATGAATGACTGGAAAATTGCCCCTCCCTCCGTTGCCCTGGGTAAACAGCCGTATCCGGCCGATTTGGCGGAAACCATTCGTCGTCAGCATCCCGCCACAACAGTCGTCAACGGGCTTGAACTCGCCTTGGCTGCCGGTAATTCGAAAACGGTCAATACCGTTTTGTTGGGAGCCCTGTCGCAAACCCTCGATTTCGATCCGCAGCTTTGGCAGACTGCGCTGCGAAAAATGATTCCGGAACGCCTGCTCGAAGTTAACCTGAAAGCATTCGCTCTGGGCTGTGGCGAGCATTAAATTTTCCCCGGGAGGTAAGAGCCATGATCTGGAATGACGAATTCGAAACACTGCCACGCGAAGCCATTGAATCGTTGCAGCTTAAACGCCTGCAACAGACCGTGGCCCGTGTTTATGCGACTGTTCCCTTTTATAAAAATGCTTTAGACAAGCTTGGCATCAAACCTGCCGATATCAAGAAGCTTGAGGATTTGCAACGGCTGCCTTTTACCCTCAAACAGGATATGCGGGACAATTACCCCTACGGACTGTTTGCCGTGCCTCTCGAGCAGATCGTGCGCATCCACGCCTCGTCCGGGACTACCGGCAAGCCTACGGTGGTCGGCTATACCCGCCGAGACATCGAGACCTGGACCGAGCTGATGGCCCGTTCCTTTGTGGCCGCAGGTGCCAACAAAGGGGATGTGATTCACAATGCTTACGGTTACGGGCTGTTTACCGGCGGCCTCGGTGCCCATTATGGTGCAGAGCGGGTAGGGGCCTCGGTCATCCCCATGTCCGGCGGCAACACCAAAAAACAGTTGATGATCATGAAGGATTTCGGCTCCACCGTGTTGACCTGTACCCCGTCCTACAGCCTTTTTCTGGCCGAAGTTGCCGCAGAGGAGGGGATCGACATTCGCAATTTAAGTCTGAAGGTCGGCATTTTCGGTGCCGAACCCTGGAGCGAAAAGATGCGCCTTGAGATTGAAGCGAAACTGAACATCAAGGCCATCGATATATACGGTCTCTCGGAAATTCTCGGGCCTGGCGTCGGCATTGAATGTGTTGAAGCCCAACACGGACTGCATATCTGGGAAGATCATTTCATCCCGGAAATTATCAACCCAGAGACCGGCGAAGTGCTTCCCGAGGGTGAAAAGGGGGAACTCGTTATCACCACCATTACCAAGGAGGGGATTCCGCTGATTCGTTATCGCACCAGGGATATTACCCGACTCAGCAAAGAACCCTGCATCTGCGGGCGGACTCACAGTCGGATCGAGCGGCTCAGCGGCCGCAGTGACGACATGCTGATTATCCGCGGAGTTAATGTCTTCCCGAGCCAGATCGAATCAGTGCTGTTCAACATCAAAGAGGTCGAGCCTCACTACCAGCTGATTGTCGACCGCGATGGCACCCTGGATACCCTTGAAGTTCAGGTGGAAGTCAATGAGCAAAGTTTTTCTGACGAAATCAAGGAGCTCCAGGGGTTGTCCCAGCGAATCCGCAAAGAGATCAAGGACCTGCTCGGCGTGACTTGCAATGTCCGGCTGGTTGAACCGAAAACTATTGCCCGGAGCGAAGGAAAAGCCGTTCGGGTCATCGATAACCGCCAGAAAGAATCCTGACCAGCTGCTCAGCAAAGGAGTTTTCAATGAAAGTTGAACAAATTTCGATCTTTATCGAAAACAAATCGGGGCGACTCGCCGAAGTATCAGGTATTCTTGGTGATTCCGGGGTCAATATCCGCGCCTTGTCGCTGGCGGATACCTCGGATTTCGGGATTCTGCGGCTGATCGTCGACGACAGTGAGAAGGCCCTGCAGGTTTTGCGCGAACACAAATTCACGGTCAGCAAGACCGAAGTCATCGGAGTGGCGGTGCCGGATAGTCCCGGTGGGCTGTCCTCTATTCTGCATATCCTTGATCAAAACAATGTCAATGTCGAATATATGTATGCGTTTGTCGAGCGGTCCGGAGACAACGCAGTGATCATCTTCCGTTTCGATGATATAGATGAAGCGATTCGGGTTCTTGCCGAGAACGGGATCACCATTCTCAAGGGGAGCACAATCACTTCAATCTAGTAGTTATTTCAGAGTATTGGAATATTTTCTAAGGTATTACTTCAACCATGAATTGCGACCCAAAAATCTGGAATCCCAGCGCAGAATGCCAGCCCAGGGAGCAACTCCTGGCGCTGCAGCTGCAACGTCTGCAAACCACTTTGCATCTGGTCAGTGAAAATGTTCCCTGCTATCAGGCCAAATTCAAGGAGATTGATTTCGCTCCCCAGGATCTCAAAACTCTGGAGGATTTGCGCCAATTGCCGTTTACGACCAAGGATGACCTGCGACTGAACTATCCTTACGGCATGTTTGCCGTGCCTATGCGCAATGTTGTGAGGATTCATTCCTCCTCCGGCACGACCGGCAAGCCCACCGTGGTCGGCTACACCCAGCAGGACATCCAAACCTGGACCGAACTGGTGGCCCGGTTCATGACTGCTGCCGGAGTCACCGATGAGGATATTGTCCATATCGCTTTCGGCTATGGGTTGTTTACCGGCGCCTTTGGCCTGCACTATGGTTCGGAAGCCATCGGCGCATCGGTTATCCCCATGTCCGGCGGCAATACCGACAAACAATTGATGATCATGCAGGATTATCGGTCCTCAGCGCTGGTCTGTACGCCATCTTACGGGCTGACCCTGGCCGACCGGATGGAGAAGCAGGGGATAGATCCGCATTCTCTGGCTCTGCGGGTGGGCCTTTTCGGGGCCGAACCCTGGAGCGAACAGATGCGTAACGAGCTTGAAAACCGGCTCGGCATTATTGCCACAGACAATTATGGGTTGTCGGAGATTATGGGCCCGGGAGTTGCCGGCGAGTGTCTGCATAAATCCGGAATGCACCTGGCTGAGGACCATTTCCTGGCTGAAATCATCGATCCGGACACCGGCGTGGTGCTCCCGGAAGGCTCTGTCGGGGAACTGGTCATTACCAGTCTGACCAAACAGGCCTTCCCGATGATCCGCTATCGCACCCGGGATATCACCCGACTCAACTATGAAACATGCTCCTGCGGCCGAACCATGGCGCGTATGGAAAAGACTCGCGGTCGCAGCGACGATATGTTAATTATCAAAGGGGTCAATGTTTTTCCGACCCAGATCGAAGAGGTTCTGTTCCAGATCGAAGGGTGCGAACCCCATTATCAGCTGATTATCGACCGGGTCAACAATGTGGATTCCCTGGAAGTGCAGGTCGAAGTCAACGAGAAGATCTTCTTTGATGAGATGAAACAACAGCGTTCCTTCATTGAACAGGCGGAAAAGAAACTAGCGTCGGTACTGGGCGTCAGCGCCAAAGTCAAACTGGTGGAACCCGCTAAGATCAAACGCCATGAAGGAAAAGCCTGTCGGGTTTTCGATCGGCGTAAATAATCAAGGATTTATCCTTGACAACTTGGGTCGAATAAAAGATAATCCGCGGCGCTGTCTAATTTGACGGGATGTGGCGCAGTCTGGTAGCGCACTTGACTGGGGGTCAAGGGGCCGGAGGTTCAAATCCTCTCATCCCGACCATAAAAAGAAAAACGGCGAGTTTCCGCAGAGGAGATTCGCCGTTTTTCTTTTTTCCTTTGGATATTTTTCATTTATCATAACAAATGCGAGACACCGACTGTTCTTTGACTTAGCTTTGCAGCTGAGCTACATTGGCAAGGTCTTATTTGTATCGCCTTCCAGGAGGCATGCATGGATTTCAAAACTGGGCATCACCACCGAGAATAGAAGAAACCGCTGCTGGTGGTCTCGTGGTAACCGGGTGGTTCCTAGACCAGTCTCAAGTTTTCAACTGTCTGTTGGCAAGGGAGTTCACGATTCAAAGGCAGTATTGCAACCCCCTGAGAAGCGAGCGACTTATGGCCGACTTATTTAATCACGACAGCCTGTTCCGGGCTATGATCAATAACCATAGCGCCGTAATGATGATTATTACGCCCGACAGCGGAGAAATCGTGTATGCCAACAAGGCCGCGGAAGCCTTTTATGGTTACTCTGACGGTGCGCTGACACGTATGAATATCAGCGAGATCAACCAGCTTTCCTCTGAAGAAATCAAGCATGAAATGAGTCATGCGCTCGAAACCAGAAAAAATAGTTTCATATTTCCCCACAAGCTTGCAAACGGTGATTTACGAACAGTAGAAGTCCATTCATCTAAGATTGTTTTTGAATCAAGGGAATATCTGTACTCGGTCGTTCATGATGTCACCGAACTCAAGAAGTCTCAGGATTTGATAAAGCATGAGCGTGAGCTTTACCGCGATCTTATAGATTCTCAACCAATTGGCATATACCGCGTCCGTATATTCCCACTGGCAACCTGGACGAATGAAGCCTGGCTCAGTTCAAAGAATGCACCCTATGAAATTGAAGTATTAAATGATCGTTTTTGCGAGATACTCGGCGTCAGTAAAGACGTATGCCTAAACAACTCAGGCATCCTGAACGACTTAGTACATCCAGAGGATAAAGCAGATTTTGCCGAAGGGAATGAGGTCGCCAATGCCAACCTTAACAAATTCTACTGGGAAGGGCGCCTCATCATAAATGGAAATATCCGTTGGGTACGATTTGAGTCTCTGCCGAGGGTCCTCCCAAGCGGCGACGTCATCTGGACCGGATCTCTGCAGGACATCACAGCACGCAAGCAAGCAGAAGAGAGCCTGAGGAAGGCAGAGCTAAAGCTACGGCTCACTGTCGAAAATAGTACAAATCTCTTTTACATGCATACTGCGGATCATGTTCTCACTTATGTAAGCCCACAATCACGTGAATTTTTTGATTGTGAACCTGAAGATGCGATGATTCGATGGCCGGAATTTTTGACGGACCACCCCGCGAATCAGGAAGGTTTTTTAACGACCCAGAGAGCCATCGATACTGGCAAACGACAGCCGCCTTACCAACTTGAGTGCATTGGGAAAAAGGGCCGCAAGATATGGGTTGAAGTTAACGAAGCACCAATCATCGAAAATGGTCGGACCGTTGCTATCTCCGGCACACTCACTGATATCACCAAACGCAAACAAGCTGAGAAGGAACGAGAGCAATTCTTTAAATTCTTTCAGACGTCAACCGACCTGATGTGTATGGCCAATCCTAACGGTAGGTTCATGAAGATAAACCCCGCTTTTACAGAGGTGCTTGGCTATTCAGAATCGGAACTGCTGTCAAAAGATATTATTGAATTTATTCATCCCGATGATAAACAATCTACTCTTGACGAAATTGAAGAGCAAAAACGAATTGGCTATTCCGCGAATTTCGAGAACCGCTATCTCTGTAAAGAGGATTCGGCAAAGTGGCTCTCCTGGCGAGTTTCCTTCAGTAGAGAAGACGGCATTGCTTATGCTGTCGCCCGGGACATAACAGAGAAGAAACAGGCAGAAGAAGCACTGCGCGAATCGAGGAGCCTGTTACAGAGTGTTTTGGAAAATATCCCCATCCGAGTATTTTGGAAAAATAGGGATTCGAATTATCTCGGTTGCAACACGGCTTTTGCGCATTCTGCGGGCTTTTCGAATCCCGAAGATTTGTTGGGGAAAAATGATTTCCAGATGTGCTGGAAAAATCAAGCTGAGACCTTCCGTGCCGATGACAAAGCGATCATGGATAGCAAGGCTAAAAAGCTTGGGATTGAACAATCCTTAGCAACCCCAGAAGGACAAATGACCTGGATTCGGACTTCCAAGGTTCCATTATACGATAAGGATAAAAAGGTCATCGGTATGCTGGGCATCGATGAAGACATCAGCGGTCAGAAGAAAAAAGAGGAAGAGAAGGCAAGGCTTGAAGAACAACTACAACAGGCTCAGAAAATTGAATCGATAGGTCAACTGGCAGGTGGCATTGCCCACGATTTTAACAACATGCTGGGAGTCATTTTAGGCCATACGGAACTGGCCATTAAAAAGTCAAACTCTTCCAAACCATGCTTAGCTGATTTGGAGGCAATTCGTGATGCCGCCAAACGTTCTGCCGATCTAACCCGGCAGTTACTGACTTTTGCCCGTAAACAGGTTATTTCGCCAAAAATCCTTGATCTGAATGAGATTGTCGGGACAATGCTCAAGATGCTTCAGCGACTCATCGGCGAGGAGATACACCTCTTCTGGAGCCCGGCGCAGGATCTCTGGCCAGTCAAAGTCGATCCATCGCAGATTGATCAGATTCTCGCAAATCTCTGTGTCAATGCCCGTGATGCGATCTCCGAAAGAGGCAAGATAACCATCAAGACGAGGAACATTCCATTCGACGATAAATTTTGTACTTCTCAACCATTCGAAGTCCTGCCCGGCGATTATGTCTGCCTTTCCGTTAGCGATGACGGATGCGGAATAGACAAAAATGTTCAGGCCCATATCTTTGAGCCATTTTATACGACCAAAGACATTGGTTCGGGAACCGGTCTGGGATTGGCAACGGTTTATGGAGCCGTCAAGCAGAACAACGGCTTTATTACATTTACAAGCGAACCTGGAATGGGGACGATCTTTAATATTTATCTGCCTCGGGTGGAGTTAACCCCACAAGCTGCTAGGGAACTAGAGGGTAAAGCTATCCACCATGGCAATGAATCAATTCTACTTGTTGAAGATGATCTTATGCTCCTACCGCTTCAGAAGGCCATGCTTGAAGAAAGTGGCTACACGGTTTTGGAAGCTGCAACGCCAAGTCTTGCCCTCACTATCGCAGAAGAACATTCTGGTCCGATTCAACTGCTGATTACCGATATGATAATGCCATCAATGAATGGTAAGCAATTGTCTGAAAAGTTGAAAGATCTTCAACCCGGGATCAAGACTATATTTATGTCCGGCTATACAGCTGACATGATCTCCACGAAAGGCGTTATTGAAGAAGGGGTTCAATTTCTTCAGAAACCTTTCTCACTTGACACATTGATGACCAAAGTGCGGGAGGTGCTTGATCACTCTTAATTAGTTGCTATCCGGAAACACTGGATGGCAATAACGTTACTCCGCACATGTTTGTTGCTGCAGAAGGGACGTCATCAAATTTAGCCATAAAGTTCCTTTCCTCAATCGGTTATGAGCAGACCCACTGGGACGCGGAATATATTTAACGTCGCATAATATATATTATGTAAACTAACGCGATACAAAAAAATCACATCAAACCATTCGCCGCGAAAATGTCAACGGTTATTGCCAGGAGCCATTACTCCCCACGAGCATCCAACTCGACCCGAACTTTTCCCAAACCAGAGAAAGCCGCGTTGATGGCCCTCCCGATCCAGGAGCGAACTCGCCGCGATACGCCGCACCCGAAACAGTTAGTGTATGATTACCAGGGCTTGAGTCCTGAATAAAAATCATTGTCACCCGATCACCCGCGCTAAAGTCTCCAGAAATATCATTCAAGGTCAGATCGCCTGTCAGCGTCATGTAAAACGAGCCAGTCGGCGCATAACTGGCCGCATAACTTGGCGAGCTCATTGACTGCCCGATCACATCGGCCACGACCGTTCCATAATCATCAGCCGTTACCGTTCCAGTGAGAACTCAATTTTGTTTCATCTGTGTTCCTGTGAAAACCAATGTGCCTGATGCGTCAAGACCCTCAAGTGTATAGCTACCGGTAAAACGGACAACTCCCGCATCGTCAACAATTTCCAGCTTTCTAATGATCCCACTATCACGGAAAATCACCGCGTCACCGCTTGAGGTATTACCGCGCAGAACAACAGAAATATTCTGACCGTCAGCGCCGCCACTGCCCACCGTCTCAACCAGACGACCGGTCATAACCCCTCCGGTCAAATCAAGAACATTCGACCGGAAATTTCGCGCCGGTTGTCCTGTCGCGCCAATCACCAGCAAGCGACTTGTTGCCCCTGAAACAATTTCCACATCATCGGCCAGAACATTATGCGCGGTAATGCTCATAGCATCGGCATCATTCCACCCCGGCGCATCAATGCGGATCTTACGAAAAACAATTCCTGTTGATTGTTCACCGGCTTTGACCAGCGCCACAGTTGAACTATTGCCGATATCGCCATAGCTGCCGATCGCGAAAATTTCGGAATCTTCCGAACCAATCGCCACCTCAACAGCATTTGTATGGAACACACCACGACAGTCAAGCACTGAATCACGCATACCGTTACCATAAACGAGAGATTCGCTATCAATTTCAGCCTGAACATAACCGTTAATCAGGCCCCCGGTTAGCATACCGTGTCCGTTATCAGAAATAATCTTGCCGCCAATCCAGCGGAAATTTTCGATTGTCTCCATGCGCCCATAACCGCCGTATCCGGTCCTGTCATAGCCTAAATCGCGGCTGGTCGGAATCAACATGTATTCACCGGCAACCTTTACCCCTCTGTCGAGTACGATATCCGATCCCGAAACAGAGACAATCTTTCTGTGATAAGTTGCGCTCGGCACCGGGGTTGATGGCGTTCCCGTCAGATCATCCGTTGTCGCCACCATAACCAGATCACCGACCTGTGGCGTATAGGTTGCCGTGTTTATCCAGTCGCTTGCCGTGTTGTTCCAGCGGTTTCCTACTGTTAACGCCACATCACCAACCGACAAAGCCCCAACATAATGCGCGGTTTCCTCTACCCCATGAGACCGCCCGATATCTTCACGGTTTCCCTGTCCCATAATCAGACCGACCGAAGCCGTTCCCGCAGGCGCTGTATTATGCAGAACCGCCCCGCTTGCGTGAATGGTAAGATTAGAAACGGCCAGAATCGGAGTGGTTGCTGTGTAGGTTGTACCGCTGACAAGGTAAATATCCCTGATACCTTGGCTTTTCGCTGTACCTATTGCTGCCTGAATCGCCGCACCGGTTGCCCCTTCGACAATAAGACCGCGCTTATTGACTTCATTTTCAAGTTGAACCCTTGACACCCCACCAAAAAACGACCCGGCAAAAGAAAAAGACGGGACAGATATCCCCGGCAAAATTGTTACAATCAACAATAAAATTTTAATAGAATTCACTTCCAACCCCAATGAATATAAGCGTGTTCAGATTCTAACTTAATTAGCCGCTCAGAAAAACTATCAATTTTCCTGATCATTCGTTCTAACTGACCACACACAAGCAACACATCCAGCCCCTCAAGAATCACACTGACATCCATCAGTCGTTATCCGGGATCGAAAACGCCTCACGCAAAGCGCCAAGAACCGGCAACAGCAAATCATCAGACTTGCTTTCAGACTAAGTAAAATGACACCACTATTCTCCTTCTTACAGGACTCGCTTGAAGTCTCAAGAATTGACGATGAGCAAGTACGAGTCACCGTCAACCTGCCGGTCGATTTACTTCCATATTATCTCGATCTTTTCAATGCCCTCAGTGGTTTTATCCGAATCGTGAAAAGAAGACACTCTCTGGCAGCCTCTGCTAAACCGAGTGACAATTTGGGGATTGAATTTCGGGATCGTTTCTATGCTCGCATTGTTGCCAGGTTTGATGCCTTGAGTGCTCAGGGAGTAAACCGTTCTGCGGCAATAAAAGCAATCTCTACTGAGTTGAATAAAGAACAGCATCCCTGAGCTGCCGTGGATCTGGTTCGCTCGACTTTGTCCGCTGCCGGGTGGCCAGGTAAAATCGGGCGACCTCGATCACAGAACAACGATTAATTCATCAGCTTCAGTCGCAGCAAACTTTCTGCGCTGGCGATAATTGCTTCTCTGGCCGGCCTTGGTTCCCATCCTAGGAGCTGTTTGGCCTTGTCATGATTGGTGTGTCGGATAATGCCCACTTGCGAAGCTGTTCCACGTAAGGCCGGAACAACCCGGGCCAATGCCCGGTACAGCCAATCAGGAAGCGTTAAACGTGGCACTTTACCAGCGTCTGAACCAAAGTATTCACGCAGTACTTTCGCCATTTCGGCCATTGAGGTGATCGGCTCAGCAACGGCAATGAAGCGCTCGCCGATGGCGGCTGGACTGTTCAGCGCCAATAGATGCAAGGCCGCAACATCACGCACATCGACAGCGCCAAAATAAATGCGCGGAAGCGCTGGAATCGAGCCTTTCAGCAGAGCTTTAACCAAGCCGATGGAGGCCGCGTAATCAGGTCCGAGCACCGGTCCGAAAATACCCACCGGGTTAATGACGGAAAGCTCCAGGTCCCTGCCATCGTTGCTGATAAAGTCCCAGGCTGCCCGCTCTGCCAGTGTCTTTGATTTGATATAGGCTGTGACATCGGCGCCGGAGGGATCGGTCCAGTCCCCTTCGTTGTAATGCCGTTCCCCTGTCCCGTGGCCATACCCCACAGCGGCAAAGGACGAGGTCAAGACCACCCGCTTGACCCCGGCCGCATGTGCAGCTTTGAGCACCCGCAGTGTGCCGCCGACAGCCGGTGCGACCAACTCGTCTTCATTCTTCGGTTGTACAGGTGGAAAAGGCGAAGCGACATGCAGGACAGCATCGCAGCCGGAGACGGCTTCACTCCAGCCTTTATCCTGCAACAGATCACCGGCTAAAAATTGCAGCCCGCTATCCGGGACAATACCGCCTTGGTGCAAATTGGCCCGAACTACATCCGCCCGCTGCAAAGAGCGCACAGTTGTACGAACATCATAGCCTGTGTTCAGAAGCTGAATAATGATGTGCGCAGCAAGGAAGCCGGTGCCTCCGGTCACCAGAACTGTACTCATGTGTACCTGCTACGGGATAAGGATAATCTTGCCGTTTCCACCTGGCTCCATGACTAATTTATGGGCCTCCGGGGCGCTTCGTAACGGTAGCTCCGTGCGGATGGTGGGTTTAAACCGCCCATCCTGTAGACCGGCATGAATCACCGCATGGATTTGGCGGAATTCTGCTGGGGAAGCATTGAATGCTGCCATCCCCAGAATGGAGGCATTTTTCCCCATGGTGTCACGGGGGTTGATTTCGATGCTGCCACGGTTGCCGATCACCACAATCCGGCCGTACTTGGCAACGACCTTCAAATCTTTGTCGAGATTGACATTCGCCAGCATCTCCAGAATGACATCGGCGCCCATGCCGCAGGTCAGGTCAGTCACGGCATCAAGATAATCTTTGTCATGGTGGTTCAATGCGGCGATAACCCCCTGCTCCTGCAACAGTTTAATCCCGGCAGCGGTCCCGGCGGTGCCGATGACTCTCAGCCCGTATGAAAGGGCGATCTGGACCGCTGCCTGACCGACCGCACCACTGGCGCCATGAATCAAGACCGTTTCACCGGGCAACGCATGAGCTCGATAGAGTAAGCCGTAAAATGCTGTCGTGTAAGGGACTCCAATAGCTGCTCCAACGGAAAAATCGCTATTGTCAGGGAGTGTAAAGACCTGATTTTCCGAGCAGACCAATTGCTCGGCGTAGCTGCCCACCAGGCTGCCAAAAACATAGACCCGGTCACCCACTTGTCGATGTTTGACGTCAGCGCCGACGGCGGAGATGATACCGGCCGCATCATTCCCGGGAATATAGGGCAATTCGGGTTTTAGTGGATAGATTCCTGCGCGAATATAGGTATCGACGGGATTCACGCCAATGGCTTTCACGTCGACTCTGACCTGATCGCGGGCCGGTACCGGCGCGGCAATCTCTTGAATCTGCATCACTTCCGGCGCGCCGAACTCTTTGACCTGAATAGCTTGTATCATGATCGCTCCTGAACTGTTGATGATTGAAGTCGTCTTTCTGAAACAAAAATCGCGTTTGATGTTGACTGATTTACTGAATGAAAGTCTATCACCCGATCGCGGCAAGTTCCAGTCGACCACCCCAACGTCTTTGCAGTTCCTGACTGACCGGCAGGGCGTCCGCAGTGGTGAGCATTTTGGTCTGCTCTATATAATTAAAAGCTTCGTGGCGGGCTGCTTCAAGAATGCGAATGTCTTTGACCAGGTTGGCGACTCGAAATTCAGGCAACCCGGCCTGTCGGGTGCCGAGGAAATCCCCGGGACCGCGAATGTCCAGGTCGGCTTCGGCCACCTGGAAACCATCATTGGTATCAACCATGACCTTAAGTCGGCGCGCCGCATCGGCACTGTAATTTTCTGACGGAACCAGGAAGCAGAAACTCTGTTCAGCCCCCCGCCCTACCCGGCCGCGCAACTGGTGCAGTTGCGACAACCCAAAGCGATCGGCATGCTCAATGACCATGACCGTGGCGTTCGGGACGTCAACACCCACCTCGATAACCGTGGTTGCCACTAACAACTGCAGTTCGCCGCTCCGGAACGCGTCCATCACGGCATCTTTTTCGGCGGTTTTCATGCGCCCGTGTAGCAGGCCGACCCGGAATTCCGGAAAGACCTCTGTCGCCAGGGTCTCGGCTGCCACAGTCGCGGCTTGCAAATCACTCTTCTCCGATTCTTCAACCAGAGGATAAACGATATAAATCTGCCGTCCCTGTTCAAGTTGTTTGCGGAGCTGGGGGTATAACTGACGGTGGCGATTCTGGCCGCAGAGCCTGGTTGTTACCGGTTTACGCCCTGGTGGCAGCTGGTCGATAACAGATACGGCCAGATCGCCATAAAGGGTCATCGACAGCGTGCGGGGAATCGGCGTCGCGGTCATGACCAGAATGTCAGGATTGGTTCCTTTATGCCTGAGAACACTGCGTTGTCTGACACCGAAACGATGCTGTTCGTCAATAATACCAAGGCCCAGTTTTTTAAATTCGATCGCATCCTGCAACACGGCATGGGTACCGACAATCAGATCGACTTCTCCATTAGCAATCTGCGCCACCACGTCCCGCTTGGTTGCGGCGGACATGCTTCCCTGCAGCAGACAGGCACTGAGTCCGAGCTGGTCGAGCCAGGTTTTAAAGGTCCGATAATGCTGCTCGGCAAGGATCTCGGTCGGCGCCACGACTGCCACCTGGGCCTCATTTTCAATGGCGATCAGCGCAGACATCAGGGCAACCAGGGTCTTACCGCTGCCCACATCCCCCTGCAGCAGTCGATGCATCGGCTGGGGCGACATCATGTCGCGCTTGATCTCTCCAAGCACTCGCCGCTGGGCGTCCGTCAGTTTGAATGGGAGCAATTTATTTAATGGAATCGTATATTTATGGGTGAATTTAAAAGCAATCCCTGCTTCCAGTTCAACCCCTGCCCGTTTCAATGCCAGACCGAGTTCCAGGAAAAAGAATTCATCAAAAACCAGGGAATGACGCGGCCGATCCTGCCCTTTGGCGAGCCGTTCCAGGTTGGTATCATTGCTCGGCCAATGAATCTGCTGTAGGGCTTCCGCCAGATCGAGGAGACGATATTTCCGGCGGATTGAAGCAGGCAGAGGGCTGGTGGCGTAACCGGCATAATCGTTGATCAGCTGGAACCAGATTTTCCTGCTTTGTTTTTGGGAAAGCCCCTCAGTCAGAGGGTAAACGGGAAGAATCCTGCCGAAATTAAGAGGATCGTTGCGCAGGAGTTGATCAAGGTCGACATCCGAATTGATCAGGTCGGCGTCGGGGTGATGGACCTCGCGGGTGGCGCCAAAACGTTTCACCTCGCCGATGAAAACGGCTTTCTGCCCAACCGGGAAACGTTTTTCCAGCCAGGGCTTCCGATAGCGGAACCATTTCAGAGACAACTTTCCGGAGTTGTCACCGACAATAACTTCGAAAATCCGTCGCCTGCTCCGTGCGGTAGTGGTTTCACCGGAAGCAAGCACCGTTGCAATGAATATCTCCTGACAGCCATCGGTCAGCTGGCTGATGGTTTTGAGCTGACGACGGTCCTCGTAGCGCAAAGGTAAATGATAAAGACCGTCTTCAACGGTTTCCAGACCGAGTTTCTGTAATTTGGCGTAAACACGGGGCCCGACTCCTTGAACGGAGACCAGGCTTTTATCCAGTTCCGGCTGGCGAATTCCGGGAGCCGAAGAGGACATCTTTGCTAGGAATCTTCAAGCAAAGCATTCAGATCAGCAAGAACATCGTCAAGATTGAGGCCATGGGCACGGATGCCCTGGGCCAAGGATTCGGTGGAGGCTCCAAGACAGCCGACGCAGCCGAGATTATACTTGTCGAAAATCTTGCCAACTTCCGGATTAAGCTGGATAACTTGCTGAAAGGTCATATCCTTGGTGATTTTTGGGGCCATAAACACCTCCGAAATACGGGAAAAGTACAGCTGCGAAACAACTGAATTGTCACAAAAGTTTGGCAAAATTGCAAGAAAAACGGGGCATTGTATGAACAATGCCCCGTTTTTCAAATATCCGATTTGTGATGATCAGCTGTATTCAATATTGGTCACTTCATAGACTTTGACCCCGGACGGAACGGCAATGCGAACTTCTTCATCCACCGTGTGGCCGATCAAGGTCTTGCCGACCGGAGAATTGATGGATATTTTACCGATTTTGATATCCGCTTCGTCTTCGCCGACAATCTGATAAGTCACTTCTTTTTCTGTATCGATATCAAACAAGGTGACCTTGGCACCGAAGACGATTTTGTCGCTTTTAATCGTTTTCGGATCAATGACCTGGGCCAGTGCGATTTTACTATTGAGTTCCTGGATCCGCCCTTCAATGAAGCCCTGCCGATCTTTGGCGGCATCGTACTCGGCATTTTCAGACAGGTCACCATGGCTGCGTGCTTCGGCGATATCCTGGACGACTTTCGGGCGTTCGACCCGAGTAAGGTGTTTGAGTTCATCCTGTAGCCGCTGATATCCTTCAGCAGTCATGGGAACCGATTTGCTCATACCTCTCGCTCCTTAAAAAAACAGCGGGCGGGAAAACCCGCCCACTGGCTCGTTACGTTTTTCGGTTTAATCAGGAGCGCTCATAATACTCTTGCAGTGGTTTTACGTCAAGGTTTTCTCTCAACATTGCCAGGATACCGTCAGTCACCGCCTTGATTCCGGCCACCGTGGTAAAGTAAGCCACCTCCTGCATTAGCGCGGAACGGCGGATGGAATAGGAATCGGAGACCGATTGCGCACCCAGCGTCGTATTGAAGACCATGCAGATTTCCCGGCTTTTGATCGCGTCAACACAGTGGGGCCGCCCCTCTTTGACTTTATTGATCGGTTCGGCGGCAATCCCGTGTTCGTTGAGGAATGCGGCGGTCCCGCTGGTGGCAACCACACTGAACCCGACATTGACCAGTTTCCGGGTCGGTTCAACGATATGAGTCTTGTCCGCATCCTTGATACTGATAAAGATTTTCCCGCTGCGCGGTAGCTTGACTCCAGCACCGAGCTGGGCTTTGGCAAAAGCCTTGCCGAAATTGTAATCGATCCCCATAACCTCCCCGGTCGACTTCATCTCCGGCCCCAACAAGGTATCGACACCAGGGAATTTAACAAACGGGAAAACCGCTTCTTTGACGGCAATATAAGGCGGGACGATATCGCCGGTCACGCCCAGCTCCGCCAGACTTTTGCCAGCCATGACCTTGGCTGCGATCTGCGCCAGCGGGCGATTGGTCGCCTTGGAGACAAAAGGCACCGTCCGGCTCGCCCGGGGATTGACTTCGAGCAGGTAAATGGTGCCACCCTGGATTGCGTATTGAATATTCATCAAGCCGACCACCTGCAGCTCCAGGGCCAGCTCAATCGTCTGCCGGCGGATTTCGGCAATGATCTCCGCAGGGAGGGAATAAGGCGGCAACGAGCAGGCCGAGTCGCCCGAGTGGATTCCGGCTTCCTCGATATGCTGCATGATCCCACCAATGACCACGTCTTTGCCATCAGCCAGGGCATCAACATCGACTTCAATGGCGTCCTGAAGGAACTTGTCCACCAGCACCGGGTGCTCGGGCGAGGCATCGACGGCATATTTCATATAATCACGCAGCCGTTCGACATCATAAACGATCTCCATGGCCCGGCCACCGAGGACGTAAGAGGGGCGCACGACCACAGGATATCCGATCCGTTCGGCGATTTTTTCCGCCTCGTCATAAGCCCGGGCAATCCCGTTGTCAGGCTGGCGCAGATTGAGCTTGTTCAGGAGCGCCTGAAAACGCTCGCGATCCTCGGCCCGGTCAATGGCATCCGGCGACGTGCCAATAATGGGAACCCCGGCTTTCTCAAGGGCCACCGCAAGTTTTAGCGGGGTTTGCCCGCCGTATTGAACAATGACTCCGACCGGTTTTTCCTTTTCGACGATCGCCAGCACATCCTCAAAGGTCAACGGTTCGAAATAGAGACGATCCGAAGTGTCGTAATCGGTTGAAACCGTCTCCGGGTTACAGTTGACCATGATTGTTTCATAGCCCGATTCGGCCAGTGAGAAGGCGCCGTGGACGCAGCAGTAGTCGAATTCGATCCCCTGCCCGATCCGGTTCGGTCCGCCGCCCAGGATCATAATCTTATCCCGGTCGGTCGGTGCGGCCTCGCATTCACTTTCATAGGTTGAGTACAAATACGGCGTATAGGCTTCGAACTCGGCACCGCAGGTATCAACGCGCTTGTAAACCGGCAGAATATTCAGCTGATGCCGCAGGTTACGGACCTCATCTTCGGTCACCTGCCACAGCGTCGCCAAACGGCGATCCGCAAAGCCGTACTGCTTGGCCCGGCGCAACAGTTCGGCAAACGCTTCGTCAGCGCCCGCAAATGAATCCTTGTGGGCCAGCAGCACAGTTTCCAGTTCAACGATCTGGGCGATGTTGGACAAGAACCAGGGATCGATACCGCTGAGGCTGTAAATCCGTTCGATACTGAGTCCGGCACGAAGCGCATCGGCCAGATACCACATCCGCTCCCAACTGGGCACCTGCAGCTTGTGGGTCAGATCGACCTGCTCTTTTTCGCTCAGTTCACGGGCATAATCGGCCGGGCTTGCAAAGATCCGACTTTCCAAACCGTAAGAACCGATTTCCAGGGAACGCAGGGCTTTTTGCAAACTCTCTTTGAAGGTCCGACCGATGGCCATAGCTTCACCGACCGATTTCATCTGCGTAGTCAGGGTCGCATCGGCCTGAGGGAATTTTTCAAAGGTGAACCTGGGGACTTTGGTGACCACATAATCGATGGTCGGTTCAAAGGAGGCCAGGGTTTCACGGGTGATGTCATTGGAGATCTCGTCAAGACGGTAACCCACGGACAGTTTTGCGGCAATTTTGGCAATGGGAAAACCGGTTGCCTTGGAGGCCAGAGCCGACGACCGGGACACCCGCGGGTTCATTTCGATGACCACCAGGCGGCCGTCCTTGGGATTGACTCCGAACTGGATGTTCGAGCCACCGGTATCAACCCCGATTTCCCGAATGATTTTCAGTGAGGCGTCACGCAGGATCTGATATTCCTTATCGGTCAGGGTCTGGGCCGGGGCAACGGTAATGGAGTCGCCGGTATGCACGCCCATGGCATCGAAATTCTCGATGGAACAGATAATGACGACATTGTCCGCCGTATCGCGCATGACTTCCAGTTCATATTCTTTCCAACCGATGACCGATTCCTCAACCAGGATCTCATTGGTCGGGGATGCGTCGATCCCGGCAATCGCCATCTGTTCATACTCTTCCCGGTTATAAGCGATGCCGCCACCGGTCCCGCCGAGCGTAAAAGAAGGTCTGATAATCGCGGGAAAACCAATGGATTCGATGATTTCCATGGCTTCCCTGTGACTATGGGCCAGACCGGAGCGTGGCACTTCAACCCCAATTTTTTCCATCGCCTGCTTGAACAGAGTTCTGTCTTCGGCTTTTTTGATCGGCCCGAGCTTCGCTCCGATCAGTTCGACCGAATATTTCTCCAGAACGCCGGCTTCAGCCACGGCCACTGCTGTATTCAGTGCGGTCTGACCACCAAGAGTCGGCAACAATGCGTCCGGACGCTCTTTTTCAATAATTTTGGCCAGCACCTCGGGTGTCACCGGTTCAATATAGGTCCGGTCGGCGAAATCCGGGTCGGTCATAATGGTTGCCGGATTCGAATTGAGGAGAACGACTTCGTACCCCTCTTCTTTCAAGGCTTTACAAGCCTGGGTTCCGGAATAATCAAATTCGCAGGCTTGGCCGATTATAATCGGGCCGGCTCCGATAATTAAAATTTTCTTTATATCATCACGCTTAGGCATGGTTGTTCCTCTGTTTTATGCTATTGAATATCAATTGAGCGTCTTGTTTTTATGGTCTCTCATCATGGCGATGAAACGGTCGAAAAGGTATTTTGCATCATGCGGTCCGGGCGATGCTTCGGGGTGATACTGGACCGAAAAAGCCGGTAGAGCCAGATGCTGAATCCCTTCAACGGTATTATCGTTCAGGTTCATATGAGTGACCTTAACCTGGTTGTTGTCGAGGCTGTCCGCATCCACAGCAAAGCCGTGATTCTGTGAGGTAATTTCAACCTGCTGACGTTGGCTATCGAGAACCGGCTGATTACCGCCGCGATGGCCGAATTTCAGCTTGTAGGTCTTCCCACCCAGTGCAATCGACAACAGCTGGTGGCCGAGGCAAATACCGAAAATCGGCACCTTGCCCAGCAATTGGCGGATATTCTCCTGGGCATAATGAAGGGGCTCAGGATCGCCGGGGCCATTACTGAGGAAAACCCCATCCGGATTCAGCTTGAGAACCTCTTCCGGGGCGGTATCGGCCGGCACCACCGTGACATCACAACCGGCGGAGGTCAGATTACGGAGGATATTGCGCTTGATGCCGTAATCGTAGGCAACCACCTTGAAACTTTTAGGTTTAGCGGTACTGTCGGCATACCCCTGCCCCAGCTGCCAGACCTCTTCGCAGGCCTGATAGGGTTCGTCACAGGTCACTTCCCTGACCAGGTCACGGCCAACGATGGAGGGCGCCTGGCGGGCTTTTTCCACGAGACTGGCCGGGTCGGTGTCAATGGATGACAGAATGCCGGTCTGTGCGCCGGCGGTGCGGATGTGCCGCACCAGCGCCCGGGTGTCGATCCCTTCGATACCGACAATATTGTTTTCTTTCAAGTAATCATCCAGACTCATTTGCGACCGGAAATTGCTGGGAAAGGGGCAGGATTCCTTGACCACGAACCCGGCGAGAAAAGGTTTGCGCGACTCGACATCCTCAGGGTTGATGCCGTAATTCCCGATCTGCGGGTACGTCATCGTGACGATTTCACCATGATAGGACGGATCAGTGAGAATTTCCTGGTAGCCGGTCATACTGGTGTTGAACACCACTTCGCCGGTGACTTCCCCGACAGCGCCAAGTGCTTTTCCAATAAAATACTTGCCGTCGGCAAGTGCAAGAACTGCTTTCATTGCAACCTCTATAGAGAATTTACTTTAAGTCTTTCTAGATAACCAACCAACAATTAAAACTTACCTTGAAAATACAATGCGTCCAGCCAAGATCGTTTTCAAGGCTGCACCACGTACGGACAACCCAGCGAAGGGTGTATTTCGGCCCTTCGAATAAAACATATTCGGCTCAACGGTCCATTCAAGATCAGGATCAATAACTGCGATGTCCGCTATAGCTCCGACACTCAGCGTCCCCCGATTGACACCGATGATTGCGGCCGGCCGGCAAGTCATCAACGCCACGGCCTGGGATAGATCAAGGACTCCGTCCCTGACTAGCTGCAGGGCTAAAGGCAGGAGAGTTTCCAGCCCGACTATACCATTGAGGGCCAAATTAAACTCAACATTCTTTTCATCGTAATGATGGGGAGCATGGTCTGTGGCAATGGCATCAATGGTACCGTCTGCCAACCCGGCTCTAACCGCAGCCAGATCAATGCTATTGCGTAGCGGCGGGTTCATTTTGGCGTTGGTGTCATAGCCACGTACCGCCTCTTCGGTCAGCATAAAGTGATGCGGGGTGGCTTCGCAAGTGACCCGAACACCGCGGGCTTTGGCCTGACGAACCAGTTCGACACTCCCCTTGGTGGAGACATGGGCAACATGCAGGCGGCCACCGGTAAATTCGGCGAGCATGATGTCACGAGCCGTAGCGGAGTCCTCCGCAACCCAGGGGATCCCCTTGAGCCCAAGTTCCGTTGCAATCGGCCCTTCGTTCATGCAGCCTTCCCCGACCAGGCTTTTGTCTTCGGCATGGGAAATCAGCGGCATATCGAAGGTATCCGCATATTCAAATGCCCGGCGCATCAATTCGCTGCTGACCACCGGTTTGCCGTCATCGGAAAAAGCCACACAGCCACCAGCTTTGAGTTCACCCATTTCGGCCAGAACTTCACCCTGCATGCCATGGCTGATGCAACCGACTGGAAAGACGTTGGCACTCCCCTCGGTTTTCGCCTTGTCGATAATATAGCGAGTGACGGCCAAAGTATCATTGACCGGAGCGGTGTTCGGCATGCAGGCCAGCGAGGTAACGCCCCCGGCGGCAGCAGCGCGGGTTCCGCTGATGATATCTTCCTTATATTCAAATCCCGGATCGCGCAAATGAGTATGGATATCAATGAGCCCCGGAACGACCAGTTTTCCGGCGGCATCGACAGACTCTGCGTCCCCTGCAGAGATGCTCTCGGCAACTTGTACGATGACGCCGTCCTCAACCAGAATATCCCGCACTGCGTCAAGACCGTTGGCCGGGTCGATAACCCGCCCTGCTTTAATAATCAGTTTCATGATATGACCTCTCGCCTGATCAGTTTTCCTGAAGTTTATCGCCACCAGCGACCAGATAAAGCAGCGCCATCCGCACCGCAACCCCGTTTTCGACCTGATCCAGGATAACGTTCTGGGCTCCGTCGGCAACTGCAGAGGCGATTTCAACGCCCCTGTTCATAGGTCCCGGGTGCATGACGATGGCATCGGGCTTGGCCAATTTAAGGCGCTGCTCGTTGAGACCGAAGAACCGAGAATACTCCCGCAACGACGGGATCAGGGTCTTACCCTGGCGCTCCCGCTGGATGCGCAGCATCATGATCACATCGGCGTCCTTGATCGCTTCTTCCAGGTTGTAAAAGACTTCACAGCCGAGTTGTTGAATGCCGGGGGGGACCATGGTCCGCGGCCCGACAATCCGGACCTTGGCGCCTAGTTTGGTCAGGCAGTAAATGTTGGAGCGTACCACGCGACTGTGGGTGATATCCCCGGCAATGGTCACGGTCAGTCCGGCGCAATTGCCTTTATGTTGGCGAATGGTAAACGCGTCGAGCAGGGCCTGGCTGGGATGTTCATGAGTACCGTCACCGGCATTGACTACCGAACAAGCGAGGCGCTGGGCAAGGTAGTCGCAGGCTCCCGAAGCGCTGTGACGCATGACGATGATATCGGGATGCATCGCTTCGATATTCTGTGCCGTGTCTTCCAGAGTCTCCCCTTTGACCACGGATGACGACGAAGCGCTGATATTGACGGTATCTGCGGACAGGCGCTTACCGGCGATTTCAAAAGAGGTCCGGGTCCTGGTGCTGGCCTCAAAAAACAGATTGACGATAGTTTTGCCGCGCAGCGTCGGCACCTTTTTGATCTGTCGGGTGTTGATTTCCTTGAAACTGTCGGCAGTTTCAAGAATGAACGTGATATCGTCCGCGCTCAGATCTTTAATCCCGAGAATATGCTTTGGATTGAATGACATTGATATACCTCCCAAATTAACGTCTGAGCAGATGCACCGCTTGCGGCACATTCTGCTCATCAAAATCGACTTCAATCTGTTCGTTCCGAGCCGTCGGCAGATTACGGCCGATATAATCGGGGCGAATCGGCAGCTCCCGATGGCCCCGGTCGACCAGAATCGCCAGTTGAATGCTTTGCGGGCGCCCCAGGTCCATCACAGCATCCATTGCCGCGCGGATGGTTCGGCCGGTAAACAAAACATCGTCCACCAGAATCACCTTGCGGTTATCCAGGGAAAAGCGGATGTCCGTCTGGCCGACCGCCAGGTTGTTGCGAGAAGAGATATCATCGCGATACATGGTGACATCGATCAGCCCCAAAGGGATCTCACTGCTCTCGATTTCCGCCAGCTTCTCCTGCAGGACGATCGCGAGATGAGCTCCGCCGGTTCTGATGCCGATCAGAACAAGATCCTCAACGCCTTTGTTTTTCTCAAGGATTTCATGGGCAATCCGAGTGACCGCCCGGCTGATTCCCTGAGAGTCCAGAATTTCTATAGTTTCTGCAGCCACAACAACCTCCCTGAGTGAAAAGTAGGCACAAAAAAACACCTGTGCACGGAAGCACAGGTGTTTCGGTTATATTTAATAATGAGGTTCAACACGTTCAAGCTCCCTTGCTGACCTCTCGGATCAGATTAAAGGGTAAAGGTAAATTTTGGTGAATCTATCAACACCGCTCGGCAAATGTCAACAGCAGAATGATTAAAGCCCCCCTAAGTTACATTTAATTGATGGGCCGACCGATCCGATCAAAGCGGATTTTGTGCAGCAAGTCGCCCTTGGCGTTCCAGGACCAGTATTTGATAAAAGGCCAGGCCTTTGATCTTCGACTGATCAACAAAGCCCCAAAAACGACTGTCATAGGAATAATCACGGTTATCGCCCATAACAAAATAACTGTGTTCCGGGACTCGGATCGGTCTCATGAAATCCCGTGGGCTGGCGACCGCAGGGATAACTTCAGGATCCTTATGCCGTTCCTGGGGGATATGATAAAGCTCGCCGTTGACATAAACCTGCTTGTTTTTGACTTCCACCAGATCCCCTGGCTCCCCGACCACCCGTTTGATGAAATCACGCCTTTCAAAGTAGGACTTATTGGCATCTTCCGGGAATTCGAATACGATCACGTCACCTCGTTTCGGCTCCCGCAATACCAGGTAGCGGTCATCGCTGAAGGGCAGACTGGTTCCGTAAATAAATTTATTCACCAGCAGGTGGTCACCGATCAGCAGCGTGTCCAGCATTGATCCGGAAGGGA
Organism: Geopsychrobacteraceae bacterium; assembly: GCA_963668145.2. Lineage (GTDB taxonomy): Bacteria > Desulfobacterota > Desulfuromonadia > Desulfuromonadales > Geopsychrobacteraceae > Seleniibacterium. The sequence goes on along the minus strand of CAXXJU010000009.1, from coordinate 18,421 downwards.
TCTTAAATGCTTGGAACAGAAAAGTACGAATAATCAGTGCCAGGACAACGGCAACGATCAGGGCCTCGGACCATTCACGATACCAAGGTTTCGCAGGTCCCTTAATAGTCTTCTTTTTACTGAAAAATCCCATTATCTACTCTTTTACTTTGAGGATAGCGAGGAAGGCGTCCTGGGGCAGTTCGACACTGCCGACCTGTTTCATCCGCTTTTTCCCGGCCTTTTGTTTTTCGAGCAATTTGCGTTTACGGGTAATATCTCCGCCGTAGCATTTTGCCGTGACATCTTTCCGCAAGGCCTTGACCGTTGAACGGGCAATAACCTTGTTACCGATGGCTGCCTGAATGGCGACCTCATATTGCTGGCGGGGAATGAATTCTTTCATCTTCGAGACCAGCTCACGCCCCCTGAACTGTGCTTTGTCCTGATGGACGATCAGCGACAGAGCATCGATCACGTCCCCGTTGATCAGGACATTGAGACGGACCAACCGGCTAAAGCGGAAATCAAGGTGCTCATAATCAAGCGAAGCATAACCGCGGGTGATTGATTTCAGTCGGTCGAAAAAATCCAGAACGATTTCGTTGAGCGGTAATTCATAAACCACCATGACCCGATTGGCGGTCAGGTATTTCAATTCACGCTGCACACCCCGTTTTTCAATACACAGGTTGAGGACCGCTCCGACATATTCATTGGGCACGTGAATTGAGGCCAGCACAAAGGGTTCTTCGATCTTTTCAATATGCTGCATGTCCGGCAGCATATTGGCACTCTCAACATGCAGCAGCTCACCTTTAGTGGTCGTGACTTTATAAACAACGGTGGGCGCTGTTGTGATCAGATCGACATCAAATTCACGTTCCAGGCGTTCCTGAATGATCTCCATATGGAGCAGGCCAAGAAAACCACAACGAAAGCCGAAGCCAAGGGCCAGCGAATTCTCCGGTTCAAAAGAAAAAGCGGCATCGTTCAGGCGCAGCTTTTCAAGGGCGTCGCGCAACGCATCATAGTCCCCGGAATCGATGGGATAAAGTCCGGAGAAAACCATCGGCTTGACTTCCTTATAACCGGGCAAGGCCTGTTCGGCCGGCCGATGCAGGTGGGTTATGGTGTCACCGACCTTGGCGTCTTCCACCACCTTGATGCCGGCGATCAGAAACCCGACCTCCCCTGCGGCAAGCTGGGGCAGTTCAAGGGGATGAGGGCTAAAGGCACCGACCTTCTGCACCTCATACACCCCTTTGGTCGCCATCAATTTAATTTTATCGCCTTTTTTGACGGTTCCTTCGACGACCCGGATCAAAACAATAACCCCCTGGTAGGAATCGTACCAGGAGTCAAAGGTCAAAGCCTTAAGCGGCGCCTCCGGATCTCCTTTGGGAGCGGGTACCTTATTGACGATCGCTTCGAGGATTTCGTCAATGCCCCGGCCTTCTTTAGCGCTGGCCATGATCGCCTCGCTCGCATCAATACCGATAATCTCCTCAATTTCGGCTCTGATCCGCTCGGGTTCGGCGCTGGGCAGGTCGATTTTATTGATTACCGGAAAGATGTCCAGATCCTGGTCAATGGCCATATACACATTCGCCAGAGTCTGTGCTTCAACCCCCTGCGCTGCGTCAACCACCAGCATCGCGCCTTCGCAGGCGGACAGCGACCGGCTGACCTCATAAGAAAAATCAACATGGCCGGGGGTGTCAATCAGATTTAAGATGTACTGTTTCCCATCCCGGGCTTTATAAGGTAAACGGACCGCCTGCGCTTTGATGGTGATGCCACGCTCGCGCTCCAGGTCCATTTTGTCGAGATACTGATCCGATCGTTCCCGCTCGGTTAACGCCCCGGTTGCTTCAAGAAGACGGTCTGCAAGAGTCGATTTGCCGTGATCGATATGGGCGATGATGGAAAAATTACGTATATTGCTTTGATTCATACAATCTCATTGAATGGTCTAAGTTGCCGGCATTGAAGGCGCAGGTTCGGTTAAAATTAACCGCTAATACTAAGCCGGAACCAACCGGTTTGTAAAGTGGAAAGGCCGCTGGTTGCCGGCAAAAAGCCAACAAACTCGTGTTTCTGCCGAAATTCTATGTTGCTGCTATTTAAAGAGCCACTGCAGAACGTTTTTAATGAGTGTTTGTATCAATGACCTCTTGTTTGCGATAATCCCTCTGTGTTATAAGCAGAATTTAGTGATTACAATATGTTCCTGACAGTGGAGTTTTCCCATGGATCGTTCAGATCGTTCCCGGCCGGAACCTGTCGAGGTTGTCTGCCCGAAGTGCCGTTACACGGAGATCATCTATCTCCCCAAAGACGATCTACCCCAATGCCCTGACTGTCATATCCAGATGATGATTTCTGAACTATTGGATGAAGGAAAATCATATTGAACCCAATCCGCCGATCTGGTTCGGCTCAGCATTCCTTTTTATTGAACAAGGAGGATTATCGATGAAATCTGTCAAGCTTATCGTTGCGTTGTTGTTGGCTCTTTTCGTCATCCTGCCGGGCGTTGCCAGCGCCGACACTCTGGATGACATTCTTGACCGCGGCGCCCTGCGGGTCGGCCTCGAACCCGGCTACATGCCCTTTGAAATGACCAACCAGCGCGGCGAAATTATCGGCTTCGACGTCGATATGGCCAAACGGATGGCCAAAGCGATGAATGTTAAACTTGAACTGGTCAGTACTGCATGGGATGGCATCATTCCCGGTTTGATGACTAAGAAATACGACATCATCATGAGTGGGATGACCTTGACTCAGGAAAGAAACCTCAAGGTCAACTTCGCCAGCCCCTATATCGTTGTCGGGCAGACCATTCTGATCAAAAAAGAATATCAGGACCAGGTCAAATCCTATAAGGACCTGAACGACCCCAAATTCAAAGTCGCTTCAAAGCTCGGCACCACCGGTGAGCAGGCTGTTAAGCGGATGATCCCGAAAGCAACCTATGTCTCCTTCGATACCGAGCAGGAAGGGGTTATGGACCTGATTAACGGCAAGGTCGACGCCTTTGTTTACGACCTCCCTTTCATGGCCATCGCCAATGCTCAGAAAAACAATGGCAAACTGGTTTTCCTGGACAAGCCTTTCACCTATGAGCCGCTGGCATGGGCCATTAACCGCGGTAACTCCGACCTGCTCAACTGGCTCAACAATTTCATGAACCAGATCAAGAGCGACGGAACCTACGACAAAATTTATGAGAAGTGGTTCCTCAGCAACGACTGGTTGAAGCAAGTTCAAAACTGATCGGTTCAAACTGGCGGGGACAAGGCCGAATAAATGGCTTGTCCCCGCTTCCATTTAGTACTGTTTCCATGACCACCTGACGATGGTCGGACAGGCCCTGTTCTCCATCGGCGGATCTTTAAACCGATACATTGTTATTATTATCAGGAAACCTGACAGGTGAAAAAACAACAAAACAATTGGCTATGGAGAGTTCTGACCCTCCTGATTATCTTCTGCCTGGGGGCCGGGCTCTGGGCAGCGACCAAAAAAATCGACTATACCTGGCGCTGGAATCGGGTCCCGCAATATTTCCTCTATCATCAGGAAGTCGTCAAAACGATTCCTTTTGATGGCCGGGTTGAAAAAATTACCAGTGCCGGCGACAAGACAACAGTGACCGTGCGCAGTGAAGACGATGAGCTAAAAACCTTTACCGTGGACACCACGTCGATCAAAGTCAGCGCGGATGAAGACCTTTTTGAAGGTGACAGCATCGGCTCCACCTTCAAATGGCGGCCCGGTCCTTTGATTGTCGGTCTCTGGGTCACGCTGTATATGTCTGCCGCAGCAAGTGTCTTCGCCTTGCTCATCGGTCTGGTGACCGGCTTATGCCGGATTTCCAAAAACATAACTCTCCGCCAGCTGTCCATCATCTATATTGAAATAATCCGCGGCACCCCGCTGTTGGTGCAGATCTTTATCTTCTACTTTTTTCTCGGAACCGTTCTTGACTTGAGTCGGATAGTTGCGGGAATTGGTGCTCTGGCGGTTTTTGCCGGCGCATATGTTGCCGAGATTATCCGCGCCGGGATTCAGTCAATCCCTAAAGGCCAGATGGAGGCGGCGCGCTCCTTGGGCATGACCAATACCCAGGCCATGATCTACATTGTTCTACCGCAGGCTTTCAAGCGTACCCTGCCTCCCCTTGCCGGTCAGTTTATCAGCTTGATTAAAGATTCGTCTCTGGTTTCTGTTGTGGGCATTACTGAGCTGACCAAGAGCGGTCGCGAAGTCATCACTTCAACTTTCGCGACTTTCGAGATCTGGTTTGTGGTTGCACTTCTTTACTTATTTTTGACCTTGACCCTGTCGCAGGTGATTGCATGGGTTGAACGGAGGCTGGCAGTCAGTGATTAAGACAGTTGATTTAAAAAAGATTTTCGTCGGACGGGGCCAGACCGTCAACGCGGTAGATGGGGTGACCGCCCATATCAAATCCGGGGAGGTTGTGGTTATTATCGGACCTTCCGGGTCCGGAAAATCGACCTATCTGCGTTGTCTCAACGGGCTGGAGACCCTTTCGTCCGGACACATCCATGTTGACGGTGTGGATCTGGCCGACCGCCGGACCGACCTGAACAAGGTTCGCCGCGAAGTCGGCATGGTTTTCCAGCAGTTTAATCTGTTTCCGCATAAAACCGTCCTGGAAAACCTGGTTCTCGCGCAGACCGTCGTGCGCAAGCGCAGTCGCGCCGATGCCGAGAAAAAAGGGCGCGAGCTGCTGCAGAAGGTTGGGATTGCCGAGAAAGAAAGCGAATATCCGATTCGCCTCTCTGGTGGACAGCAACAGCGGGTGGCGATCGCCAGAGCCCTCGCCATGGATCCCAAGGTGATGCTGTTTGACGAACCGACCAGCGCCCTTGATCCGGAAATGGTCGGCGAAGTGCTGGAGGTCATGAAGCAGCTTGCCCGTGAGGGAATGACCATGGTTGTGGTGACTCATGAAATGGGTTTCGCCCGGGAAGTTGCCGATCGGGTCCTGTTTATGGATCATGGCAAACTGGTGGAAGAAGGAACTCCCGAACACTTCTTCACTAATCCGCAGGAAGAACGCGCCAAGCTATTCCTCAAACAAGTTCTTTAACGCCCTCTCTCTTTTGAATGTATCTGTAAAGAAGGGCGCCGCTGGCGCCCTTCTTTTTTTCGAGAGTTTGCGTGCCATGAAACTGTTGCGGTTAGCACCGCAAAGACCTGCGACAGCCCCCGTGCGGGGACAGTCCAGGTTTTGCTGCCATCGCCCCTCCAACGAGCGCCATTCAGGACACAGAACGTTTTTATTTTTATCCGCAAATGTGTCTTGTTTTTTGCTTCTGAAACTGGCTATCTTTCCAGCCTATGAAAAATTCATGCAAACAACCGGATATTTTTAGAAACGGTGCCGTGGCCGCCTGGCCGATCTGCCTGGGATACTTTCCCATCGGCCTGGCGCTGGGAGTGCTGGCCCAGCAGGCCGGGCTGAACTGGTGGGCCGTGGCCATGATGTCGGTGATCGTCTTTGCCGGCAGCGCCCAATTCATCTGTGTCGCCATGCTGGCCGCAGGCTCCTCGCCATGGGCCATCGTCCTGACCACCTTTGTCGTTAATTTTCGGCACACCCTGATGAGCTCTGCACTAGCTGTTTATCTGGCGGGAGTCAATCGCAAATTTCTGACTCTGTTCTCCTACGGCATTACCGATGAAAGCTTTGCCGTCAATATGACCCGCTTCAAGGAGGGCGATTGGGACCGCTACCAGGCTCTGGTGGTGAATCATCTCGCCAATTTTGCCTGGCTGGTTGCAACAGTGGCCGGCACGCTGGTCGGCCAGTTCATTCCCCAGGGTGCTTTTGGTATCGATTACGCTCTGACCGGCATGTTTATCTGTCTGCTGGTCTTCCAGCTGCAAGGTCGAATCTACATCCTCACCGGGTTGTTAGCCAGCGCAATTTCTGTTACTTGGTACTTGCTGATTCCCGGAGATTCCTATATTGTCGGCGCTGCGATCAGTGCAGCAACCCTTGGCTATTTCCTGAAACGCCGCTATCGGAGGAGTAAATGACCTTCTCCGATTATTTTTTCCTGTTTGCCGGCATGGGCATAGTGACCTATTTGCCCCGGGCACTTCCGCTTCTTTACCTCGCCCATAAGCAATTACCGCAATGGCTGATCGACTGGTTAAGCCTGATCCCGGTTGCGGTATTAAGCGCCCTGTTGGCTCCGTCCCTGTTTGCAGATCATGCCAGCCGCACTTTTGAGCTGGGGAAACCGGAGCTGTTGGTCGCGGTCCCGACTTTCCTGTTTGCCTTGAAAACCCGCAGTCTGGGGGGGACGGTACTGATCGGAATGTTGCTGTACTGGTTAGCAGGATTGTTACTTTGAAACGTACTTTATCTTATTTACTAATGGAGCATGAATGAAATTGACGGGAAAACAGATTCGTTTCCTCAGAGGCCTCGGCCATCATCTTAATCCGGTGGTCATGGTCGGCAAAGAAGAGGTCAATCCTGCGGTGACTTCAGCCGTTGAGGAAGCTTTGCAGAGCCATGAGCTGATAAAAATCAAACTGCAGGAAGGATGCCTTGGTGATCGCAAAGAGGTCGCCGCCGAATTGGCATCTGCTACGGCTGCGGAAGTCGTCCAGGTCCTGGGCCGGACCATTTTGCTTTTCCGGCCTTCCGATGAAGCGAAAATCGCTCTGCCGAAGAGTTGAGAACCCGCGCTTCCATTGCCGAGATACCCATCTTAACTATTTGATAAAAAAGAGGAAATTTTCCACAAAAAATTTCCTCTTTTTTTTTATTGACAGCTTTTTTTCATAAGCGTATACGCTTGCTCATGAGCATTCGATTTCGGGCATGCGTAACGACCACAGCATAAAAAGTAACCCCTTTTTATAGCCAGCCGCCAGGCTCCCGAAGGCATGAATGCGGTTCCATTGGAACGATTTTCAATCAAGGCTTACAAAAAGGGGTTATACAATGCACATCGCGTTTGCATTCAATATGCGTGAGGTCGGCCCGACCGAAGACGAACCTCCCTCGTGTTCCGACACAGACCTTCCAGATGACCTTTATGCCGAGTGGGACGACAGTGAAACTATTAATGCTGTCGCCGCTGCGTTGGCAACTGAACACCAGGTATCCCTGGTCAAGGCGGATCTTGATGCCTTTGAAAAGTTTCGTCGACTGAAACCAGACCTGGTTTTCAACATGGCGGAAGGTCTTCATGGCATCAGTCGCGAAGCCCAGATTCCTGCTCTGTTGGAAATGCTGAACATTCCCTACACCGGGAGCGACCCGACCACCCTCGGCATCTGCCTCGATAAAGGCAGGACCAAAGAGATCCTGTCCTGGAATCGGATTCCGACTCCTGGCTTCTGGATCGTATCTTCACTGGCCGAACTGCCGGAGCAGCTCACTTACCCACTGATCGTCAAACCCTGTCTGGAAGGTTCCAGCAAAGGAGTAACCGACAAGGCGCTGGTTTACGACCGGCATCAGCTGGCCGAACAGGTGGAGTGGGTCAACACGACTTATCAGCAAAGCGCCTTGGTCGAGGAATTCCTCCCCGGCCGCGAATTTACCGTAGCCATGATCGGAAACGGTCAGGATATCCAGATCCTGCCGATTGTTGAAATTGATTTCAACTCTCTGCCCGGTGGTGTCAACCCGATCTATTCCTATGAAGCCAAATGGATTTGGGACACCGAAGCAAAACCGCTGGAGATTTTTACCTGCCCCGCAAAGCTTGAACCCTTACTGCAAGCCCAGATCGAAGACATCTGCCGGCGCGCCTTTCAGGCATTGAAATGCCGTGACTGGTGCCGGATAGATGTTCGTCTGGATGCTCATGGTCATCCCTCTGTTATCGAATTGAACCCGCTTCCCGGCATTCTGCCGCGACCCGAACAGAACAGCTGTTTTCCCAAAGCCGCCCGCGCCGCCGGGCTGTCTTATGAACAACTGATTCTGAGAGTCGTCGACACTGCCGCAGCACGTTTATTCAATCTGAACAGAGGAACCAATGAGAATTGCTGTCTGTTATAACCAAGTTGCCGAGCAACCTTTATCCGGGATCGCCGAAGACCTGCTTTCCGAAGCCGGAGCCGCAGAAGAAGCTGACGCCGTTGCCGACGCTCTGCGCCTGCTTGGGCATGAACCGACCCTGGTCCCCCTTCAGCAGGACCTGAGCTCGTTCATTGCCGCTCTGCTGGGGTTGCAGCCGGATCTGGTGTTTAATCTCTGCGAAGGTTTTCGTGGCGACAGCCGCTATGAAATGCATGTGGCCGCCGTTTTTGAAATGCTTGGGCTCGCCTATACTGGATCATCACCTTTTGTGCTCGGGCTGACCCGGGATAAGGGGTTGACCAAAGACCTGCTGCGCCGCCATGGCCTGCCGACACCGGATTATCACCTGGTCGCTCCGGGTGCATCCTTACCCAGACTCGTGTTCGATCGCCCGTTTATTGTCAAACCCTGTAGTGAAGACGCCTCGCTCAGCATCAGCCACGCCAGTGTCGTCAACGACAACGCCAGTCTGCAGCGGCAGGTCGCCTACATTCATCACCATTATCGGCAAGCGGCCCTGGTGGAAGAGTTTATTGACGGCCGTGAATTCAATGTCGCCCTGCTCGGAGATCGCTCCGTGCGCCTGCTGCCCATCGCCGAGATCTGCTTTTCCGAACAACTTGACTGCCGACTGGTCAGCTATGCCGGCAAATGGCACGAGGAGTCAATCGACTACAGCGGTTCAATGCCAGTCTGCCCCGCCCTGATTACCGATATCGAACAGCAGAAGCTTTCCGACATTGCCCTGAAAGCCTGGCAGTTGCTTGGCGCACGTGATTACGCGCGCATCGACATCCGTTGGCGCGAGAACATTCCCTACATTCTTGAGCTGAATGCCAATCCCGATATCTCGCCTGAAGCCGGCTTGGCTCGGGCGGCCCGCTGTGGCGGACTGGAATATCCGGAGCTGGTGGAAAGCATTGTCGAAAATGCCCTCCTCAGGAAGGAAGCCATCCATGCGTGAACTGGTTCCGACAGATATTGAACCTCTGCAGCAAATCCTGACCAACTGCGGCGTATTTTCAGCGGCCGAGATCGACTGCGCCATGGAGTTGCTGGATACCATTCTGAACAACCCGCAACAGGAAGATTACGAAGTCCTGGTCAGCGAGACCGACGGTCAGGTTACCGGCTACGCCATGTTCGGTCCAGTACCGCTCACCAGCGGCAGCTACGATCTGTACTGGATTGCAACCGCGCCACACCTGCACGGTCAGGGCGTCGGCCGCACTCTGCTGACCGAAGTCGAAGACCGGCTGCAAGCCCGCGGAGCCCGGATGCTCTGCCTGGAGACATCCTCGCAGGACTCTTATGTGAAAACCCGTGCATTCTATCTGCGGGCCGGCTACCAGGAAGAAGCTCGCATCAAAGATTTTTACCGGCCTCAAGATGACCGGATAACCTACGTCAAACGTTTTACATCGTGTTGAGGAGAACAATGGAAACCTGGCAAAGACACCTGCAGGCGAGTATTACCAATCCAGAGAAACTGCCCCGCTCTTTCGGGGTTGACTGGCGTCCTTTAAAAGAGGTTGCCGAACGTTATCCGATGCGTATTACCCCCTATTACCTGAGTCTGATCAAGTCCGCCGGCGATCCGATCTGGAAACAGGCCGTGCCTGATCAGCAAGAGCTGAACGACCATGTTTGCATGGCTGATCCGTTGGAAGAAGAGAATCAGAGCCCGGTGCCGAATATCATCCACCGCTACCCGGATCGGGTCCTGTTTCTGGTTTCGTCCGAATGTGCCATGTACTGCCGGTTCTGTACCCGTAAACGTAAAGTCGGTGGAGAACAGATGCGTATTACTGCGGACACCATTGCGGCCGGAATCGACTACATTAGCCGCAACCCGCAAATCCGCGACGTCATTGTCTCCGGGGGCGATCCGCTGCTGCTCAGCGACGACAAGCTCGATTCGATCCTCGGCCGGCTCAGAGCGATACCGCATGTGGAAATGATCCGCATCGGCAGTCGGGTTCCGGTCGTTCTGCCCATGCGGATCACCTCGGGACTGCTTCGGGTGCTGCGCAAATATCATCCGCTTTACCTGAACACCCATTTCAATCATCCGGATGAGATCACCGCACAATCGGCAAAAGCCTGTGAACGTCTGGCCAACGCCGGCATCCCGTTGGGCAACCAGACGGTGATGATGCGGGGGATCAATGATGATCCGCAAGTGATGAAACGGCTGATGCAGAAACTACTGGCAATCCGGGTGCGCCCCTATTACATCTATCAGGCCGACATGGTCCAGGGCACCAATCACTTCCGGACCACGGTCGAAGAAGGGCTTGACGTGATTCGAGCCCTGCGCGGCCACACTTCCGGAATGGCGGTGCCGGCGTATGTTATCGACGCCCCTGGCGGTGGCGGCAAGATCCCTCTGTTACCCGATTATCTGCAATCTCTGGGCGAAGATGTCGTCTTGAAAAACTACCAGGGGCAGACCTTTCACTACCGCAATGCCGATCCGGCTGAAGCGGAAAGCGGGCTGTCTCTCATTGTGAACAATAAAAGCTGAACCGCTGGCTGACCAATAGCAGGCTGTTGAAAAACAGCCTGCTGAGCCCATGGATGGACTTTGTCAATGATGCAAGGCCTTCACAGTCAACATGACCGCGAAGGCCTTGCATTTTTCTGCAGAAAGAGGAATCATAAAGGGTCTCTTTGAATTCTCTCCAATAGTTGTGAAAAATGTTTCAATTCGACATCAGCAATGACCCTCCGACAGCTGTGGAGTTAAAGCAAATCCACGCTGACCTGAAGCATAAACGCCACCAGCAGATCAAATTATCCTGTCTCTCCGACCTGTCCCATACCGCTGTTTTTCTGGCCCTGTATTTTTTTAATCTGCTCAGTGGGTTTGGCACTCTGACCGCAATCGTCCTGGGAACCTTATGCGCGCTCCTGCTGGCCACGACCATGCCTGACGAGCTCGGCCCGTCTCAGCTCAGCACCGTCGCCTTGGTTGCCATCGGCAATTCCCTCGCAGTCGGGAGCATTCTGTTCTGGCTGATGAAACAGCCCTTAAGCGGCAGCATTGCGGCTGCGTTGACCTGCGCATCCATCGTTTTTCTTGGTGCGACCCTGGGCCGCCGGATTAAACAGGTGATGCTCGCCCTGGAAAACCTCAAACCGATGACCGATGACGATCAGGCCCAACATGAGCTCATCGGCTTATGCCGCAGTTTCCCCCAACTGGCCCAATACCGTGAACAGGCCGCCCGCTTGCTGCGGCCCAATCTGACCTACGGGGAATTGGCCGCGATGCGACAGTGGGTCCGGGATCATGCTCGCTGATCCGCAACCCGACCAACCAATGACAATACCAACCAGCCCTTTTTCGTTCGCACCGGTTGAGCCGGAACAGTGCTTAAGGTTAAATTGATTGTAGCGAGGCCCGGAAAAGCTCCTTTTCCGACTTTGCTTGAAAAGATCCAGATGGACTTTTCCAACAATTGATTAAGGCGGTCTATGCGATCTGCGCTGTTTCTTATTGTTTTTTTGGTGATTTTAGCCTCGCCTCCTGGCTCGTTTGCTGCCATCGATTACCACCTTGAGGTTAAACTATTGCCCGCCGAGCAGCGCCTTGAAGGAAAGGTCGTTCTCCAATTCAAGGCTGAACAACCTGCTCCGCTGACCATGCAGCTGTCACAACGCTGTCAGATTATTTCGGTTAGCCAGACCGGTCAGCCCATCCCATGGCAGTTTGCCGACGGTCTGCTGAGGGTGACCCCGATCTCGTCAGCAGCCCTTGAAATAACCTATCAAGGCCGCTTTGCCGACCCGGTACCAACAGCACCGGGGCATAATGAAGATCCCGGCTACGGGGTCTCTGCAGTGATTTCTCCCCGCGGCAGCTACCTTTCCGGCGCAATGGCCTGGCATCCCCTGCTCGCCTCTCCGCCCGCCCGATATCTGGTCGATATCCGCCTGCCTGCCCCCGGAGAAGCCGTCCTGGCCGGACAACGTTTGACCCGGGACAGCGCCGCCGACTGGAACCGTTCAAGCTGGTCCATTGATTACCCGTTGGCCGCGTTGACCCTGGCTGCGGGAGATTATCAGATTTTTGAAGACCATAGCGGAACCATTCCGATTTATGCTTATTTCTATCCCGAATCAGCAGAACTGGCTCAAACCTATCTGCAGCAGAGTCGTGAATATCTCAATCTTTATCAGCAACTTTTCGGCCCCTACCCGTTTCACAAGTTTGCAGTGGTGGAAAATTTTTTCCCGACCGGCTACGGCCTGCCGTCCTGGACCCTGCTCGGCAGCAGCGTGATCAAGCTGCCTTTTATCGTCAAAACCAGTCTGGGGCATGAAATCGCTCATTCCTGGTGGGGAAACGGGATCAGGGTTGATTATGCGCAGGGGAATTGGGCGGAAGGGCTAACCACTTACGTCGCCGATTATCTCTATCAGGAACGGCAATCGGCTGCGGCAGCCCGGCAATACCGGATGAATATTCTTAGTGACTATGCCAGCCTGGTCACCCCGACCAACCGTATTGCGGTGGCAGAGTTCAGCTCCCGGAACAGCAAAGCGAGTCAGGCGGTCGGCTACGGCAAGGCGATGATGATCTTCCACATGTTACGCCAAAAAGTCGGCGATCAGCTGTTCTGGCAGGGCTTAAAGGAGATTGCCACCACCAGGATGTTCACAGCCATCGGCTGGGACGACTTCAGGGATATCTATTCGCAACGTTCCGGAGAGGATTTGGGGCCATTCTTCCAGCAATGGCTGAAGCGCGATCAGGGGGCCGCAACTGGCACTGGCCAATGTCCGGGCAGCAACAACGGAAAGCGGCTGGGTCGTCAGTGGCGAGCTGCGCCAGCAAGCCCCCTATTACCAGTTGGATGTCCCGCTTCGGGTAGCAACGGCAACCGGTGCCAAGACAGCGTTGTTAACCCTCAGTGGCGCCGCAACAGAGCTTCGCCCTGCAGGTCGGAGAAAAACCCACCTCGCTGAGGGTGGATCCGGATATCGACCTGTTCCGCATTTTGACAGCGGCCGAGATTCCGGCCACGGTCAACAGTATCCGCGGCAGTGAACACCTGCTCGTTTTGCGAGGCGATACCGCACTGCCCTCAGTTACAGACCGACTAAACTTTGCTGGCCCGGTCTGCGCAAGCCGCAACACCCTCTTACGTCCATGGCTGATGCGGATCAGCAAAGCCTGGCCGATCATGACCTGCTCATTTTCGGCAGCAGCAAGCTGGCCCCTCCAATTCCTGCGGAGGTTAAGGCCGGTGCGCCGCAACAGCTTGCGGTCACGGACAACGAGGCACTCTTTTTCGTCACCCGCAACCCTTTTAACCCCGGTCAATTACGCCGCCTGGTTCCTGGCTGATTCTGCTGCAGACAATGCTGTGGCTCGCAAAATTCCCCATTATGGGAAAATACAGTTACCTGCATTTCAGCGGAGCGACCAACACCGACAAACAGATCATCAGCCCAGCCGACAGCCCGCTGCAAGTGATCTTTCTGCCATAATCGCCAGGGTCAGGACTCAGCTGGTCAAATCCCCGGTAGGACAGGTCGATGATTTCCAGTTCGTTCTCGCCCTGCGGGGCTTTAACCACCACCACATCGCCCAACCGATGGCCGAGGACGGCCCGGGCCAAAGGGGAAACCCAGCTGATATGCCCTCTTTCAAGGTCAATTTCATCGACACCGACAATACTGAAGGTCTTTTCTTCCCCCCTCCTCGTTTTCAACCGTGACCGTACAGCCGAACAGCACCCGGTCTCCGGCCCGTTGTCCCTGTGCAACGGGATCGACAATCTCCGCCGTCTCCAGCCGCTGCTGCAGAAAACCTGATCCGTCCATCGATCTGGCGCAGACGCCGTTTGCCGTAATGATAATCGGCGTTTTCCGACCGATCTCCGTTGGATGCGGCCCAGGCCACGGTTTCAACCATCTGAGGGCGTTCCTTGTAAAGCAGATCTTTCAATTCAGCGCGGAACCGGTCCGCACAGGCCGGGGTCATGTAGATTTTCTTATCACTCATATCAGAAATATTCGCTATTTGATGTTTTTGAACAAAAGATGCCAGAATCGTGCGATATCTTTTCAGAAAGAAACGCATCCGGCAACCTTGAAATAACATTTCATCGTAACAATCAAATCGTCGTCCCGTCCCGGCTTGCTGATTCTGACTTTTTCATGGAGCAAACATGTGCCCTTATAAATTAATCATTTTCGATTGCGATGGAGTGCTGGTGGACAGCGAACCCCTGGCCGCCGCAGTTATCAGTGAAAATGGCGCGCAGAACTGGGGCTGAATATTCCGCAGGAAGAGGCCGAGCAGCGTTTTAACGGACGGAAGGTCGGTGAATGGATCAAGGAACTGGAAGCCGCAGCAGGCAGACCGCTGGCAGACAGTTTCCATCCCGGAATTCCGCCACCGTTCCGCCCTCAAGTTTGCTGCTGAATTAAAAGCTGTGACCGGGGTCAAGACCTTACTTGAACATCTGCCGATCCCATTTTGCCTGGTCGTCAAGCGGTCCTCTCAGCAAAATCAATCAGACCCTGACCAAAACCGAACTGCTCCCCCTATTTTGCCGGACGTATTTTCAGCGGCTACGAAGTCGGGGCCTGGAAGCCGGACCCGGCGCTGTTCCTGCATGCGGCCGCGGGCCTGCAACACCCCAGCCCAAGGACTGTGCGGTGGTCGAAGACAGCCGGGTCGGGGTGGAAGCTGGGGCTGGCAGCCGGGATGACGGTTTTCCATTACCAGCCCCGCGATCAGGTGCAACTACCCGACCATGAGCGGCTGGTCAAATTCACCTCCATGCAGACATTACCCGCCCTGCTGAATCTTTGTGAGCTTTAAGCCCTTTCAAAGGGTTCGTAAAGCCTTTTGTATTCATCCTGGGCGTAGCGGTCGGTCATGCTGGCGATATAGTCGCAGATCACCCGTTCGGTTCCGAACCGTTCAAAAGCGGGCCTGGTGCCGCTCCGGCAGTAAGGTCGGATGTTCCAGGTAATTCTCAAACAACAGGGTCAGAAAGCGTTCCGCTTTCCACCCGCATCCGTTCCACCTTTGAATGCCGGTACAGCCGGCGATAGAGGAATTTCTTCAACTGGCGATTCAGCTCCAACATCTCCGAGCTGAAACTGACCAGGTTGCGCGGCTGGGATCTGACTTCGGCCAGGGAGGTGATGCCCTGTGTTTCGATATTGGCCAAAGTGGTGGACACCAAGTCATGGATCAGGTCGCCGATCAAGTAACTGATGGTCTGCCGGGTCTGTCGTTTTTCATCCAGATGGGGAAACAGGTCACCAACCTTGCGGAAGGTGCGCTGCCAGAGTTCGACCTCGGTCAGGTCGACCAGGCTGATATACCCGGCCTTGAGGTCCATCGTCGATATCATGGTTATTATAGGCGATCTCATCGGCCAGGTCGATAAGCTGCCCTTCCAAGGTCGCGCGCTCATCTGGAGCATAGGGCGCAATCGCCCCGGAAGCCGCTTTATCATAGTCCGAAGAATGCTTGATGATGCCTTCCCGGGTTTCCCAGCTCAGATTGAGGCCGTCGAAATCAGGGGTAGCGGTGTTCCAGCAGTTCGACAATCCGCAGCGATTGTTGATTATGTTCAAACCCACCATAGTCTTTCATCAACCGGTTCAGCACCTGCTCGCCGGTGTGGCCAAACGGCGTATGTCCAAGGTCATGGGCAAGGGCAAGGGCTTCCACCAGGTCCTCATTGAGGCGCAGCTTGCGCGCGATCCCCCGTGCGATCTGGGCCACTTCCAGGGAATGAGTCAGGCGGGTCCGGTAATAATCCCCTTCATGATTGACAAAAACCTGAGTCTTGTATTCCAGCCGACGGAAAGCAGCGCAGTGAATGACCCGATCCCGATCCCGCTCAAAAGCCGGTCGATCATCTTTATAGGGTTCATGATGCTTCCGCCCACGACTGCGGTTCACTGCTGCTGGCATAGGGTGCGAGATAGTATTCATGCATGGCCTGCTCCTTCTGTGGTTCGGTTAAACTTGGATGCTACCCGACCTTTAAATAGAGAGTAGCCCAGGTCTGTGACAGAGTATGTCATAGGCCTGGGTATCAGGGATTTCTTATCTACTGGAGTATCGGCTTGTTCACGGCAAATCCCCCCCGGGCCCCCTTTTTCAAAGGGGGGCGTGTTTACCTGGTTCCTTTTTCAAAGGAGAAGTGTTTGCCAGTTTTTTCCCCCTTTAGCAAAGGGGGATTTGGTCTTTACGGTGCCAACGGCAACAGTTTCATGGCTCAGCAAACTCTTGGGACAGCCCCCGTGCGGGGACAGTCCCGAGTTTACTGCAAAGCTGCTTAACCGAAGCGCCAGCCTCCTTTTTCAAAAGGAGAAATGTTTGCAAATTTCTTTTCCTCCTTTAGCAAAGGGGGATTTGGCCGTTGCTAAAAAGGTAGCGACCCCTGCGATCCTGATCATGGTCGTTCCTACAACTGCCTGCGCGGCAGCATAAAAACACCCTCCTGCTCAGCAATTCCAGTTGCCCAATCGGCATTCACTGCTAATATTTTCCCATACTTCCTGCCGTTACCGGCAGAATCCTCCCGGATACGGAAAAATTCCTTGCCCCGAACGCTGGCAACTGATAATTAGTTTGTTCTTTTTGAAGGGAAAGAACCACACCGATGCGGATCATCAGCGGCACAGCAAGAGGGCGCAAACTGGCGCTCTTCTCGGGCAAAGATATTAGGCCGACCCCGGACCGGGTTCGGGAAGCACTGTTCAGCATGCTGGCCAGTCGTTTCGGCTCGTTCGACAGGCTCAAAGTCCTGGAACTGTTCGCCGGCAGTGGCGCACTCTCCCTGGAAGCCCTCAGCCGCGGGGCCGAATCAGCGCTGCTGGTCGATTCCGGGGCCGTCGCCGCCGAGCTGATCAGAGACAATATTCAACGCTGCGGCTTTCAGTCGCAAGCCAACTTTATCCAGCAGGATATCTTCAAAGCCCTGCCCCTGATCAGCAATTCGGCCCCCTATGACCTGATCCTTCTCGATCCTCCTTATCAGAAAAACCTGGTTCCCCGGGCTCTTGAGCAGATCGCGGCCTTGAACCTGCTCGCTGAACATGGAATAATTTGCGCCGAATCGTCCAGTAAGGAACAATGGGAAGATTTCGGGACATTGAAATTACTTGAAAGCCGGACTTATGGAACCTCACGTATCCATCTATACGGCTTGACTGGAGAATGAAATGAATCGCCACATCGCCATCTATCCCGGTTCCTTTGACCCATTTACCAATGGTCACCTCGACATTGTCCAGCGGGGTCTGGAAATTTTCGATACCGTCATTATTGCCGTTGCCAGGAACTCCGAAAAGAACAGCCTGTTTTCCATTGCCGAGCGCATTGACATGATTTCCAGGCTGATCGAACATGATCCGCGCCTCAAGGTCGAAACCTTTGACGGGTTGCTGGTCGATTACGCCGTATCCAAAGGAGCACGGGTGATTTTGCGGGGATTACGAGCGGTCACTGACTTTGAGTTCGAATTCCAGATGGCGCAGATGAATCATACGGTTTGCCAAAAGGTCGAAACCCTGTTCATGATGACCGCCCCGGAATGCGCTTACCTGAGTTCGTCCATAGTTAAAGAAGTCGGTCGCCTCAACGGCGACATCAGCCAGTTCGTGCCGCCCCTGATCAGGGATGAACTGCTGAAGAAATTCGGCCGCAGCTGATCAGCTGTCCTGCCAGGCTTCCAGCTGTTCAACCAGGGTGCGCAATTCCCTGACCACCAGGGATTCGATACGCGCCCCTTTTTCAGCCGAAGCCTTCCCCGGATCACCCCAGACACCGCCAGGCCAGAAGCGGCGTTTGTCACGCACCAATAGCCCCTTTGGAAATGCCGGATATTCGGCCGGAGCGGATCCTTTGACCAGCTCCGGCCAAGAATGCATGATCCGCGAGGTCTCAATCTCGCCGGCATGGGAATCATCGGCCGTTTCGATCAGGTCCCGACCACTCTCCGCCGCCAATTGATATTCACTGACCACGGCGATCTGCAGTTCTGGATAGCGTTGCAATAAAACTTCCCCGGCATCGGTCAAGGTCGCCATATGGGTTCCACCGGCGTGCCCGCTTAACAGGATGAAATAGCGCAGCCCCTGGCGATAGAGCGCAGCGACAATATCGATGGCCAGCGCCTTGAGAGTTTCCGTGCTGATGCTCAGGTTCCCGGATGATCGAAGGTGGAGCGACAGACTCCGTAATGAACCGGCGGAGCGATAAAGATCGGCCGCTGCCGGGCCAGAGCGCGAGCGACATCCATGGCTTGTATGGTATCGGTGTCCAGAGGGAGATGGCTGCCATGCTCTTCGATTGAGCCGAACGGGACC
>CAXXJU010000008.1:0-21785 GCA_963668145.2 Geopsychrobacteraceae bacterium | reverse complement strand
AGGCCAGCCATACGGAGACCGCCGAGAAGCGCCTGCGCGAAGTACCTGACGCGATCGCTGACTGGACGCTGATCGTCGAGGGCTACGAGGATGCCCTCGACGGCGTCGAGGGGGGCAAATTGGCTCCTGAACGCCTCGCCAAGCATGGGAGCATCGAAGCGCCAAGATTTAACCGTTTCCGACTCGAACATTGCCTCTCGGCAGAAGACGCAGCGTCTTGAGCAATCTTGCCAGTGAGCGGGGTCCCCTTGGCTCAGACACATTCCTGCTTCGCGAAGCATGCCGATAATCTGTTCCGGTGTGTAACGTTCGCGGCTCATTCCAACCTCCTCTCGTCAGGTCAAAATGCGCCAGAGCTCTTAACTTTCCCGGACCACTTTCAGGGTTTCAGGTCGCATGGAAAGGAGATTAACCTTCCATCTCTGCCTCCCCCTCGATCTCAAACAGGAAATCTGGCCCTGCCAAGGCTTGGACAACCACGAGCGTGGAGGCCGGTCTATGGCCACCAAGCATGCGGTCACGAACGGCACGAATAGCCGGCAAATCTTCCACCCCTGACCGCATACAGCCGCAATCGAACGACATCGGCCAGGGTATACCCAGCGCTGTCGAGAACTGCGCTGAAATTCTCCCATGCCTGCTCGGCCTGGGCGTCGATGCTCTCGGGCACACTGCCGTCAGACCGAATGCCCAGTTGCCCCGATATGACAAGCCGCTTCGCGTCGGCCCGTACTTCGATCGCATGCGAATAAGGAGCGACCGGCGCATGTATGTTGGTCGGATTTATTGGCTTCATGGATAAACCTGCCTGACACCCTTCCCAAACGGGCGCAAACCAATGCCTAATAGAAATCAACGGCCCGCCAAATGCGGACGGGACATCCAACTCGCTATCGCGGCCGGCCGGTCACTTAGAGAAAGCTGCCACGGCCTCCTTGACGAGTTTCGCCTCCGCTTCCGAGAGCGGCGGTACGGGCTTGCGGCAAAGGCCGCATTTCCTCCCCGTCAACTCGCTCGCGAGCTTCGCGACCGGATTGAACGGTATCGTCCACAGCAGCCGGCTGAGGGGGAAGAGGGTCTTCCAAAGCGCGGTCGCCTCGGCCAACTCGTTCTTCGACACCAGTTGCCGCAAACGGGCAAGCTGCGCGGGCGCGGCGTTACCCGATCCCGAGAAAATCCCCGTCACCCCGTTGAGCAGGCTGTAGTAGTTCAGAAAATCACAGCCGTTGAAGACCTTTGAGCCCTGGCTGATCATCTGGTCGATGCGCATCGGATTTGCGGTGCTGTCCTTGATGTACTCGACGGTATCGATCTCCGAGAATCGCGCAAAGACTTCCGGCGTGATGTCGAACTGGGTGAACACCGGAATGTTGTAGACCATGATCGGCGTCTTCACGGCCGACGCGATCTGCTCATAGTGCCAACGCACGCCGTCCTCGCCCGGTCCCTCGAAATATGGTGGCAGGATCAGGAGAGCGTCAGCACCCACGCCTTCGGCATGCTTGGAGTTCTCGATCGCGTCCTCGGTGCGCAGGGCCGATGTCTGGACGACGAGCCGCGCGCGACCCGCGATGCGCTTCGCCGCGATTTCGGCGATCCTACGCTTTTCACTCTCCGACAGGAACGGGAACTCGCCTGTTCCACCGTTGACGCAAATAATATCGACGCCGTTCTCGATCAGCGAGTCGATGTTTGCTTTCCAACGCAGGCTCGTCGAGTGCCGCGCCATCGTCCTTGAAAGGTGTGCAGATCGGTACGCAAACCCCTGTTAGCTTAGCCATCTTTTTCTCCTGTCGCCGCTTGACGTTGTCAGGGTTGGGTTCATCCTCGCGGCCACGTGTCCGAGAGCGTGTAGCCGGTCGGGAACGGGTCCGTGGGATCGAGTACATATTGATGAAACGCTGTGAGCCATGCACGGCCCGAGATCATCACCGACACTGACGGGATATTGTTGATCTGACCGGTTTCGAAAATGCGGCCGACAAACTTCGTCCCGATGATCGACTCGTGAACGAAGTCCTCACCGGCCTTGATGTCGCCGCGTGCGTGCAAGAATGCGAGGCGCGCGCAGGTTCCCGTCCCGCAGGGTGATCGGTCCAGCCGTCCAGGGGACACGATCACCCCGTTGCGGGAGGTCTTGACACCTTTTTCGGTCCGTAACGGTCCAGCCCATAGCGTCTGGTTCACGGTGTGGATTTCATCATTCCCGGGATGGACGGATGGCAACTGTTCCGCTGCCGCTCGCTTGACCGCCTCGCCAACGACCGTGAGATCTAACGCTTCGTCTGGGGTGATTTGGAAACCTACGTCGCTCGCGTCAGCGATGACGTACATCATGCCTCCATAGGCTACGTCAACGCGAAGGACGCCATGCCCCTCCACTTCGATCATGCGATCACGATGCAGAACGAAGGACGGCAGATTGCGGAATGTCACGGACAGCACCTTGCCGTCTCGGCATTCAGCCTCGACCCGGATCAACCCTTCCGGGGCCTCCAGTATCAAGGTCGTCACCGGCTCGACCATGGGGATCATTCCCGTCTCAAGCAGCACAGTCACGGTGCAGATCGTGTTCGTCCCCGACATCGGCGGATAGGAAGCGGACTCGATGATGATGTAACCGGCATCCGCCTTAGGATTGTTCGAGGGCACGACGAGGTTGGTGCACATCGAAACCTTGCCGCGTGGCTCGTGAAGGAGGAATGCGCGCAGATCGTCGCCCTTTGACTCGAGCCAGCGCGCCTTCTCGAAGACGGTATCACCGGGAATGTTCAGGACACCGCCCGTGATGACCTCGTTCAGTTCACCCTCGGCATGGGCCCCCACGACCGTTATCATTCTCGAAAGCTTCATTGCATTTCCTCCCGCATCCTTTCCGGCACATCACTCGATAGTCGGCATGAAAAAGGCCGACGGGTCGAGCGGGTTGCATCATAATTCCATACCTTGCCCTGCCAACTTTTTCGCGAAGTTGATCGACGTCGACGTCCGGTATCGTGGTTTTTTGCGCCACCGCCAAGGCTGCGGCCACACCGGCCGCCTCACCTGTCGCCGAACAGACAGGAATAAGGCGGAGGCGTCCCATGATGGCGTCGTCGGCTGAAATGCAGCGCCCGGCGACAACCAGGTTTTCCACTTTCTTGGGAACCAATGAACGATAGGGAACCGCCAGCTTCTGGCGACGATACGGCCGGGCGACCGTATCGGGAAACCGGCCGTGCACGATCTCCTCCTTTGAGGGGACGTAGCGTCCTTCGAGATTGCGGGTCGCGCGGACGCCCCACTTCGGTCGACATCTGCTCCAAACGTGCGTTTTCGAAGCCGGCTACATTCGCTTTCAGGAATCGCGCCAGAATGAAGGCCTCGTCTCTCGTCGTGATTTCCGCCTGCGTCTTTTCGAAAGGGTCAAGAATCCGCTCCGAATACAGCATGCCGCCCCAGACCCCAATCTGTCCCTTGTGAATCAGGTTTTGCCGCGTAAATGCCCGGCGCCCCGAAATCAGGATCGAATCCCTGTGTAAGTTTCAGGCTTCCGGTCTTCACTGCTTCGCGGATCACCTGTTTCAAAGCGTTCCAGGAACCGAGATGTCCAAGCGCCTTTTCCGTATCCACATCGGCCATATTGAACATCATGGTGATGGGACGTGTGACCTCGTGAACCGGCGCGCCGGCATGCACCACGATGTCGGCATCACCGGTTGCATCGACGAAAACCCTGGCACGTACGGCACTCCGTCCGGCCTTGGTTTCGATCATCACCGCCTCGATATGACGATCCGAACACGCGGCTCCTACGACATAGGCGTGGAGAAGGATCTTGACCTGCTGATCCTGCAGCATGCGCACGAGTTCGATTTTCGCCGTTTCCGGATCGTAAGGCAGCAGGCCGGACAATCCGTCGACGTCGTCCGAGGACTCTGCGGCTGCTTCGTGGGCGGTGTCGGGCGCGTAGCTGCCCCATTTCATCAGGCGGCGGGCGATATCTCGGTTGATGCCGTTGTTGAGGGGTGGGGTCGTGATGACAAGCGCACCGGTCGCAAGACCTCCCAGGAATCCGTAGCGCTCGATCAGCATGACCGAAGCGCCGTTGCGGGCGGCGGCTACGGCGGCAGCGACTCCGGCAAACCCACCACCGCATACCAGCACGTCGACGTCTTCGATAACTTGGGTCCGACGTTCCGGTTCCGTGATGAATTCCATGATTGTTCCTCCCCCCTTATTCCGCCAGAAGCGGCCTAGTTTCCGCACATTAGAGCGGAATTGCGGCTTGGTAGGGTACCGAGGACCCGCGTCGCATTCGGCACGAATAGAACACTCTTCAGCCCACCCACTTCAAAACATGGTCGGCAACCATCACCAACTCGCCTTGCTGATTGGAAATTTCGCACTTGCCGATCGCTCGCAATTTGTCGGCATCGATCTCGGCGATGGTGTAGGTGGCCGTCAGGGTGTCCCCGGAAAAGACGGGCTTGATGAACCGCACTTTGTCGTACCCCAGGGTCACCGGCTTGAATCGGCACCCGCGGTCGACAATCCGTTTCGACATTTCCGATTCCGGTCCGGACATTAGGCCGAGTACCGCAATGCCGTGCGCGATGCGTCGTCCGAACGGCGTCGTCCGGGCATATTCCTCGTTGACGTGAACGGGATCGAAATCACCGCTGATGGCCGAAAAGTTGGCGAAATCGGCATCCGTGATGGTCTTCGCGAAGACGGTTTGTTCGCCAACTTCCACACACATCTCTTTCATGGCATTTTCCTCAATTACAGGATCGTCGTCCGGACGGAAAAGGATGGTAGCTAGGTCTTGTATCAGACCCAGCCGTGGCCCACGTTCCTCAGCGTCCGGTGAATTGCGGCGGGCGCTTTTCAATGAAGGCCCGCATCCCTTCGACGCGATCTTCGGTGGCGAAAGCCCGTGTAATTGACTCCCGCTCAAAATCGAGACCCTCGCGTAGTGGCATTTCAAAGGCCTGAAGGACCGCTTTTTTTGCGAGTTGGGTGGCGATGGGCGCCTTGGAGGCTATACGCTGCGCCAAATCAAGGACCTCCGAGCGGAGATCCGTGGCCGACACGAGATCCGTGACGAGGCCACGCTGCGCCGCTTCTTGGGCATCGATGATTTCCCCGCCGAGGATCATCTTCATCGCGAATCCTTTGCCGACCAGACGCGGCAGACGTTGAGTCCCGCCGTCTCCAGGGAAAACACCGATATTGATCTCAGCTTGCCCAAAACGTGCATTCTCACTTGCGACAATGATGTCGCACAACATCGCCAATTCACACCCACCACCCAAGGCATATCCGTTGACCGCGGCAACTATCGGCTTTGGGAAAACCTCTATCGTCCGCCAGTGGGCAAGCCTTTCAGCGTCAAGGTATGAATCGAGGCCTCGTTCGGTCATGTCCCCGATATCGGCGCCGGCGGAAAACGCCTTTCCCGCGCCCGCCAGGACGACGCACCGCACGTCATTGTCGGTCTCGGCTTCCCGAAGCGTGTCCGCGACGCGCGCAAGCAACTGCTTGCTCAGAGCATTGAGCTTGTCTGGCCGGTTCAGAATTAACCAAAGCACCCCGGCAGCGGGGCGCTCGACGATCAACAATTCCTCGGTTGTCGCTTCCGGCGTCAGTGCCACCATGCCTGCTTCTCCATTAATTCAGCGTTCCTGATTTTTCGATCAGCGTCCAAAAAGTATGTCAAAGGGGTGAGTGATTTGAAATCGATTTCTTGAATGTGATATCATCGCGGGCAAACGATCAGAGCAATCTCGCGCCGGTTTGTGCTAGAAATGTAACAACCATTCGATTATTCCCCGGTTGGCTGAAAATAACGACGAAGACCGGATTCATCTATGAATGCGAAAAAAGTAGTCCGCGTCGTGGACGTAGCGAAAGCTGCGAACTGTTCCTCGGCCACCGTTTCCCGGGCTTTGAACGCGCCCGAAAAGGTTCGTCCTGAAATTCTGTCGCGTGTCTTGGCGACGGCCGAACGCCTGGGCTACACACCCAACAACGCCGCGCGGGCGCTGCGATCACGCCGTACCCGGATCTGTGGCGTGGTGCTGCCGACACTTAACCATGCAATTTATGCTCGCGAGGCGAACGCCCTTGAGGAGAAGCTGAGCGAGGCAGGGTATTCGCTTCTCGTTACGACCTCCGAGTACGACCCCAAACGCGAATTTCGGCAAACAAAACTGCTCGTGGAGCGGGGGGCCGAAGGCGTCGTGCTCGTCGGCGACGCTCACGATCCGCGGCTCTATGAATTGCTTCGGGTCCGGAACGTCCCGTTCATAAACACCTATGTTTTCGACCCTTCTTCCGGACATCCATGCGCCGGCTTCGACAATCAGAGAGCGGCGTTCCAGATCGTCGAATTTTTGATCCAGCTCGGACACCAGGACATCGGTGTAATCGCGGGGATTTCCAAGCACAACGACCGTGTCCAGGAACGCATCGAGGGGATTCGGAAGGCGCTAAAGTCGTACGGCCTAACATACGATCCGGGACTTTGTGTCGAGGAGCCGTATTCCATCGACGCCGGCTACGATGGAATGCGCTTGTTGCTCGGGAAAGCGAAACCGCCAACCGCCGTCGTTTGTTTCAGCGACATTCTGGCTATTGGTGCCCTTGGGTGTTGTGTCGATCAAGCAGTGGTCGTGCCGCGGGAGATGTCCATTGTTGGCTTCGACAATCTGGATTATGCGCCCTATGTGCGCCCGGCGCTGACGACCCTCGAGGTGTCCGCCCGCCGAAATGGGATGGCGTGCCGCCGAGTATCTGATTGGCTGCCTTCACGGCACGCCGAGCAGGGAATACTGCGAGTTGGAAACGAAACTGATTGTGCGTTCCACCACTTGCCCTCCGCCACACAGCAACAGTCGGTCGGCAGAGAAACGGCCGGCAATTGTGGAGAGCGGCACCGCCGATTCCAACGGCCAACGCGAATAGCCCCCCCTCCGGAACACGCTCTAGCTTTGACAGCTGTTTGCATCCATGTTATGAAATCGATTACAAAAAAATCATAAACCATACGAATTTCTAATAGGGAGTGCTAATTCATGCGCAAAGGACCAACAGTCGGATTTGCGGCATCTCTTGCTGGCGCGTTGCTCTCACTCACGGTGGTCTCCGCCCAGGGAGCGGAACTTCTGCGGCTTGGCCATGATCAGCAGAAGTCTCATGCCTATCAGGTCGCCGGCGAAATGTTCGCCAAGGAACTGGGGGCTGCCACCAACGGTGCCTATGAGGTGCGTGTGTTCCCCGGTGCCACGCTGGGCAACGAAATGGCGATGCTCGACAGCGTCATCGCCGGCAACCAGGACTTTTCGATTGCCGCCGCTTCGAACGCTGCGACTTTCCTGCCGTTCCTCGGCATGTTCAGCGTCAGCTACCTTTTCGCCGACCAGGATCATTTCAAACGGGCCCTCGACGACGAGAAGTTCCAGCAAATCGTAGACGCTAAGATCGACGAAGCGAACGTTGGGTTCCGACGCATCGCCTGGTTCACGGCGGGTGTGCGAAATGTTTACAACAACAAGGGGCCGATCAAGACGCTGGACGACATCAAAGGTCTGAAGCTCCCGGGTCATGGCCTCGCCGATCGAATCCAAGGTGTGGGGCACGTTGGGTGCCAAGCCGATGGCGATTCCCTTCGGTGATGTCTACACCGGTATGCAGACCGGCCTTGTCGAGGCCGCCGAGAACGCGGCCGCCGTCTATGGTGCAAACAAGCACAATGAGGTTGCTCCGTACTATTCGATGACGGCTCACCAGTGGCTGATCGCCTTCCTGTTTGTCAGCAACAAGACGTGGGAGAAGTTCCCGGCCGACGTCCAGAAGAAAATCCTGGAAATCGGTAATAAGGTGGCCGACCCGGTAGTCGACTACGCTGTCAAGACCGATGCCGAGTTCGTGAAGTCCTTGCAGGACAAATATGGCGTCAAGGTCAACCAAGTTGACAAGGGGCCGTTCATCAAGACCCTGTCGCCGCTGCAGGATCAGGTGGCGAAGGAGTTGAATATGGAAGACGCCCTCGCGCGTATCCGCGAACTGCGCTAGCGTCCATCCGTCTTGGGAGGGGTGGGGCTAAATGCAACCGACCCCTCCCATTTCTTTAGCATCGCAAACTTGCTTACCATTAGGGCGGGCCAAATGCAGGAAAGCGAAGCAACAGGGGGCGCCAGCGCGATCCGCGCGCTCCTCAAGCGGATCAACTCCGTACTCGAAAACGTCTTCCGAATCCTGGCGGGGGTCTGTCTAGGCATCCTGGTGGTCGTTGTCTTCATCGACGTCCTGTTCCGCCAGGTCATCAACGACCCGCTGCTGTGGCCGTCCGAAATTGCTGTGTTGGCCTTTGTCTGGTCGGTCATCTGCGGCGCCGCGGTTTCAGCCCGTCGGCGAGCGCATTTCGTTATCGACGTGCTGCCGCCGAACGTGGCCCCACGGTTGAACTTCGTGTTCAAGATCGGCGTCATTGCGTTCGGGCTGATATTCGCCTTCGTCCTCGTTTATTACGGCTCCCAGATGGCCGAGGTGGGCCTCAAGAGGTTCACGCCGATGGAGGGCTATCCGATGATCTATCATTTTTTTGGCCTTTCCCGTCGGCGGTGCCGCCATCTTCTTGTTCACCATCGAGCACCTATTCGAAGTCTTGACGGGAATGGATCCGGATAGCCGAGATTTCGGCGTGGAGCCGGCCGCTCCGGAAGGAGAAGCAGGGTGACCCAAATCCTGATCCTATTCATCAGCTTCTTCGCGATGGTCGTCATCCGGGTGCCCGTAGCCTATTCGCTAGCGCTGTCGTCGCTGCTCGTGATCGTCGTCGAAGGTCTCAATCCGGTCACCTTCGTCCAGCAAATGTTCCACGGCCTCAATTCGTTCCCGCTCCTGGCCGTACCGTTCTTCCTGCTGGCGGGGCAGCTGCTCAATAGCGGCTACATCACCGACCGCCTGATCCGCCTTGCGCAGGCGATGGTTGGCCATATTCGCGGTGGCCTGGCCCACATCAACATCGTCGTCAGCATGATCTTCGCCGGTATGTCGGGGTCGTCCACCGCCGACACCGCGGGGGTCGGTACCGTGCTGATTCCAGCCATGGTCGAACGCGGCTATGACCACAAGTTCACGATTGCATTGACCGCGGCGTCCTCGACGATGGGCGTGATCATTCCGCCAAGCATTCTCATGGTGATCTATGGCGCCATGGGTAACGTATCGATCGGCGGGCTATTCCTTGCGGGCGCCATCCCGGGGGCCATCGTCGGCTTTTCACAGATGCTGTACAGCTACTATGCGGCAGTCCGTCACGGCTATCCGGCCGAGGGGCGTGCCTCTCTACGCGAACTGGGAGCCGCCGCAAAGGGAGGGGTCCTGCCGCTGATGGTGCCGATCATCATCGTTGGCGGCGTGCTGACCGGCAAGTTTACGGCGACCGAGGCCGGAATGATTGCCACCGTCTACGTGATGATTCTGATCTTCGCCGTCTATCGGTCGCTGAGCATCCGCAAGCTGCCCGAAGTTCTCATGAATACGGCGGTGATCTACTCGCAGCCCCTGCTTGCGGTAGCCGCGGCAACTATCTTCGGTTGGTTGCTCGCGTTCTTCCAGGCTCCCGAGGCCGTGGCCGAACTCGCCGGCGGAATCGTCGACAGCTCCACGCTCACCGTGATGTTCATTGCGGTGGTTTTCGTGGTTGTCGGGACCTTCATGGATGCGGTACCGGCCATCATCATTTTCCTGCCGATCGTCGATCACTTGGTGACTGTTTCGGGAGCGAGCGCCATCCATACCGGCCTAGTCGTGGTGATGACCTTGGCGCTGGGTTTGATCACGCCTCCTTACGGCCTGTGCCTTCTGATCGCCTGCGTCCTTGGCAAGACTCCGGTCACCAGCGTGATGAAGCAGATGATGGTGTTCTACGCGCTGTTCGTGGTGGTGATCGTCCTGATCATCGTGTTCCCGGAGATCAGTCTCTGGCTGCCACGGCTGATTATGCCGAAGTTTGTCAACTAACACCGAAGGCAGAGCCGAGGGGGAACCGCGAATCATGGTCACAGCGCGGCATCGCACCATCATCGTCACCGGCTCCGGCAGTGGCATCGGTGCTGCCACGGTGCGGCGGTTGGCGGGGCCCCAAACGGCGATCCTGGTCCATGCCCGCGCCAACCGCGAGGGATGTGAACGCGTCGCCGCCGAGGCCCGGGAAAAGGGTGCGGAAACCGCAATCGCAATCGGCGACCTGGGCGATCCTCAGTTTGCTGCCGAACTGATCGACGAAGTCGTCGAGCGTTTCGGCGGCCTAGACGTCTTGGTCGCCAATGCGGGATTTCCGGAATTGCGGGTCTTCGGAGAACTCGATGGAGGAGGGCTCGACCGATGCTATCGCGCTATTACGGCCGGCTTTTTTCATATGGTCGATCGCGCTTTGCCGTACCTCAAGAACGCACGGGACGGGCGCGTTGTCGCAGTCAGCACGCTGAACGCGCATGTCTTTCGCAACACCTACCCCGTCTATCCGGCATCGGCCGCAGCAAAGGCGGGCCTGGAAGCGCTCGCGCGATCCCTCGCAATGCAGCTTGCGCCATTCGGCATTACCGTCAATTGCGTTGCCCCGGGCTTGACCTTCAAGGAACTGGACACCGAACAATTCTACGATGAGCAGGAGATGGCGCCGATGGTGGCCCAGATTCCTCTGGGTCGGATCGCCCGAACAGACGAGATCGCAGCTGTCATCGCCTTTCTGGCCGGGCCGGATGCGAGCTACGTGACGGGTCAGGTAATTCACGTCAACGGTGGAATTTTTTAGCGGTAAGGGTTTGACGATGCTTCTCGAGGGAATGCGAGTCCTGAGTTTCTGCCACTATCTGCACGGTCCGGCTGCAACACAGTATCTCGCCGATATGGGAGCAGACGTTATCAAGCTCGAACCACCCGGAGGCCCCTTGGAACGGCGCTGGTCGGGCGCGAACGCATTCGTTGGCGGCGTGAGCAGCTTTTACCTGTGCGCCAACCGGAACAAGCGCAGCATGTCGATCAACCTCAAGCACCCGGAAGCCAAAGCGGTCGTCGAGCGCCTCATCGAGCGCGCGGACGTCGTGATCGAAAACTTCCGGCCCGGCGTGCTCGAACGGCTCGGCTTCGGGCTCGAGGCCGCTCGCCGGCTGAAGCCCGACATCATCTATGTTTCGGCATCGGGCTACGGGTCCTCCGGGCCCTTGCGCGACGCGCCGGGCCAGGATCTGCTTGTCCAGGCTCGTTGCGGGCTGATGGCGGCGGCCGGCGAATACGGTGTACGCCCGACCCCGATCGGCAACGCGGCGGTGGACCAGCACGGCGCCGCTCTCATGGCCATGGGAATCGCCGCCGCCTATGCGAAAAAGTTGAAGACCGGCGAAGGTACGCGCATCGACGCCTGCTTGCTCAATGCCGGCGTCGATCTGCAGACCGAATCCCTGACCGCCTTCATGTGCCGTCCAGACCTCGACCGCCAGACCTTCCGGCGCGATCACCATCTCGCGTCCTGGTATCATCCGGCTCCCTACGGCGTTTATCGGATGGTCGATGGCTTCGTCGCCTTGGCCATGAACGGCACCGAGCGGAAATTGGCGGAACTGCTCGGCAACGCGGATCTTCTCCAGTTATGCGACAAGGACCTCCTCGACGAGCGTGACGCCTATGCGCGCGAACTGGCGCGGGATCTGGAGACACGTCGCCTCGCCGATCTGGCGTCGCAGTTCGACGAGGCCGGCATCTGGTACGCCCCGGTTCAGGATTTCGAGGATCTCCGCAGCGATCCGCAACTAGAGGCCAATCAGGTGTTCCGCAAGGTCCCAATAGGCGACGAGATGGCGACAGTGGTGAACCACCCTCTGCGCTATGATGGAAAGGTTCCCGAGTTGCGACATATCGCTTTCCGTTGCGGCGAAGATGGGCGCGCCATTCTCGGCGAACTCGGGTTCGAAGACGATCAGATTGACGCCTTGTTTGCTGCAGGCGCTATCGATGAAGCCCCGCCGACGGCAGCGGACGGCAAGCGGTAGGTCCCCGTGTCAGGGCATGCACTCATGGCCGCCGTCGATACCGAGGACCTGGCCCGTGGCGAAACCGTTGGTCAGAAGATAGATGACGCCCAAGGCGCATTCGCGTGCCGTACCGATACGGCCCACGGGAAGCCGTGCCGAGAAATGGTCGTAGCGTTCCTGTTTGTCGTGACCGTGCAGAATGTCCTGAAGCGGCGTATCGGTCATACCGGGCGCGACTGCATTGACGCGGATGCCGTATGGTGCGAATTCAAGGGCCAGCGACCGCGTCGCAGCGTTGAGCGCGCCATTGATCGCGCCGCCCATGACGTATCCCTTGACCGGCCGCTTGGCCGCTACTCCCGTGAAGAAGACTACGCTTCCGCCTTTGTTCATGTGGCCGCGACCGTCAAATGCGGCCCAGAACGGTCCCCAGAATTTGCTTTCGAACGCCTCGCGGGCGTCGGTATCGGTGAGTTCGTCATAGAGGACGGGTTTGACCGTCGAACCCGGCATGACCAGGTGGTCGAAGGGCGCGCATTCGGCAAGGAACTCGGCCACCTTCGGCCTATCCTCGATGCAAAATGCGCTCCACGCGACGGCACGCCCGCCGTGTTGTTCCAACGAAGCCGCTGCGGCCTTCAGTTTCTCGGCGCCGCGGGCCGCGATGACAATATCGGCTCCCGCCTCGATGGCCATTTCGGCCGAGGCATACCCGATCCCGTAGGAGCCGCCGATAACGACAACCTTCTTTCCATCAAGCGCACCCATAGAACCCCTCCTTGCCGTGTTGGCAGTGTTGGCCTGAGCCGCACGCACCGACATTTCAGCGGCAAAGGGCGAACCACATGGTGACCTCAGAATCAAAGGCGATCAAGCCGAAGAAAGGGCAAAAAATGGAACCGATTCTCGATGGCGTTCGGGTCATCACCTTCACGCATTTCCTGTTCGGTCCGATGGGGGCACAGACGTTGGCCGACCTTGGAGCAGACGTGATCGCCGTCGAGCCCGTCGGCGGATGCTGGCAGCGTCATTGGGGTGGAGCCGACACGACGATGGTGGACGGCCAGAGCGTACTATTCCTCGCAGTCGACCGGGGAAAGCGGAGCATCGCGATCAACCTCAAGGCGCCCGAGGGGGTCGAACTGGCGCGGCGTCTCATCGCAGGGTCAGACGTTCTTGTGACTAACTACCGGCCCGGAGTCCTGGAGAAGTTCGGTCTTGGTTACGACAACCTGAAGGACAGCAACCCGAAACTGATCTATGCGGCCGCGTCCGGGTACGGCGCCGACGGCCCCTACGTGAACAGGCCTGGGCAGGACCTTCTGGTTCAGGCGATGAGCGGACTGGCGACGATCACGGGTACAGAGGAAACCGGCCCACGTCCGGTCGGCGTATCAGCCGTCGATCACCACGGCGCCGCGCTGCTGGCGCTTGGTGTGGTCGGCGCTCTGTTTCGGCGGTCGCGAACCGGGCGGGGTGGAAGGGTCGATGTAAGTCTGCTCGCCTCGGCGCTCGATCTGCAGGCTGAATCGCTGGTCGGTTATCTCAATGGCCCCCCGCGACAAGGCAACGGTTCCGCCCAAGAATATCGGCGGATGGCTCTACGGCGCACCCTACGGAATCTATGCCACGGCGGACGGGCACATTGCGATTTCCCTGGGCAGCCTCAAACCTCTGGGTGAAGTGCTCGGAACGAGTGCCCTGGCCGCCTACGAGGATTCGGAGCAATACGTCAAGCGCGAGGAAATCGCCGCAATAATCGCCGCGTGCACGGCGACCCGCTCCAGCGCAGAATGGCTCGAAATCCTCTCAGAAAAGGCGATTTGGTGCGCGCCGGTCAACGACTACGACGAGGTGGAGAGGGACCCGCAGGTCATTCACAACGGACATCTGAAAACGATCCCCAGCGCGACTGGGGCCCCGATCACGCTGGTCACCCATCCGATCCAGTATGACGGCGAAACGCCGAATATTCCGCTTCCTCCGCAACCCCTCGGCCGGCATACCGCTGAAATCATGCGTGCGGCGGGCTATTCGGACTCCGAAATCGAGCGGTTGGAAAGCGACGGGGTAATCGAACTGCAGCGGGAGAAGGAAACGTCGCCATGACGGACAAACTCCAGGAAACGGAGAACTCCCGGCTTGATGCGACACTCGACCTTGGCATCACCAAGTGTCTGCGCGACGCGGAACGGTTGCGAGCCTTCCCGCACGTGACCCGCGGTGGCGAATGGCTTGTCAGTGAACACGGGCGTTGGACAGCCGGATTCTTCGTCGGAATGTTGTGGATCGCCGGCCTCGTCCGCAACGACACTGCGGTGTACGAAATCGCCGCCAGCTGGAACCGGCGGCTGTGTGACCGCGCGCTCGACCGATCGACCCACGATATCGGCTTCCTGTTCGAGCCTAGTGCCGTGCGTGCGTTCAACGCACTCGGAGCGGAGGAATTCAGAGACATGGCGATCCAGGCGGCAAGGTCGCTGGCGTCGCGCTTCCACCCGCAAGGCCATTTCATTCCGGCATGGAGTCCTGAAGAGGACCCTTCCTACATCGCGCTGGCCATTGTCGATACGATCATGAACGTTTCCATCCTGCTGTGGGCGGGACGCGAGGTAGACGATCCGGAGTTGTGGTCGATCGGCGAAAGGACCGCCTTCACCATTCGCGACGAACATGTTCGCTCCGACGGCTCGACCTATCATACGGTCGATCACGATCCCGAAACAGGGGAGCCGACCGTCCGCGGCACTCATCAAGGCGCCCATGCCGAGTCGTGTTGGAGCCGGGGCCAGGCATGGGCGATTTATGGGTTTACCAAGGTCGCCGGCATATTGGATTCCGAGCCGATGATGGTAACGGCGTGCCGGGTGGCGGATTACTTCCTCGCACGACTGGGCGAGCGCATGCCGCCACCCTGGGATTTCAAAGCCGATTCCGATGACGAACCGCGAGATTCGGCCGCAGGCGCCATTGCGGCCAGCGGCCTCTTGGAACTGGGGAGACTTAGCGGTGAAGCGGCCTATTCTGTGGCTGGCCGCCAGATCACTCTAAGGCTTATCGATACCTGCGTCGATTTCGACCACCCGGACCGGCCCGGTCTGCTGATGCACGGAACCGTGGATTATCCGCGCCGGTCGGGAATCGACGAATCCATCATGTACGGCGATCACTACTTCATGGAGGCACTGGTCAAGCTACGCCGCCCCGATCTGTGGGATCTGCTCGGTTGTGGGAGATCGAGCCGGACAATGGTGAATTCGCCAGCATAAGAGCGTCACACCTGGGCTCGGAGGTTGTCGATGCGGTCCGCTTTCCGCGTTCAATCGATCACACGTCACGCCCCATACCGCAAGAATGCGCGCAATATCACGAGATGCAGGGAATGCGTTAAAAATGAGCGACCCGTTGTATTCCGAAGCCCTGAATCTTCTCGCGGCGAAAATCGCCGAGGATGATTCCTCTCTTGTGCCGGAATTCCCCTACGTCACCGGGGCGGATGGCGCATGGCGGACGCTCCCGGCCCAGTTGAGCGCGGGATACGACGGAGAAAACTGGTGCCACGGGAACTGGTTCTGTGGTTTTCACGTCGGCTTGCTGCTGGCCGCATACCTCTGGACCGGAGATGGTGGCTTCCTGGAACGCGCTCGGTCGCGTATGGAGCGCGTGGCCCCTCGGGCGAACGATGCCAACACACACGACATCGGGTTTATTTTCGAAAGCAGCGCCGTTCCCATGTATCACATCACTGGTGATCCGGCATTTGCCGATATTGCCCTGAAGGCCGCGGATCGTTTGCGTGCGCGAATCGTCTGGACGCCGAAAGGGGCCTACGTATCAAGTTGGGGGCCTTTGACCGATCCGCGCGGTCGCCAGTCGTCGGCGATTGACACGATGGCAAACCTTCCGCTCTTGTACTGGGCTGCCAATTTCGCGGCTGACGACAGCTTCCGAGTCTGCGCCGAGGCTCATGCTCGCATGACGGCAGCGGCGTTTGTCCGCCCCGACAACACGACATTCCATGCCGTCGAATACGATACGCAAACCGGCGAGCGCACCCGCGGTTTTACCTTCCAAGGTTATGCCGACACGTCGTGCTGGTCGCGGGGCCAAGCGTGGGCGATTTACGGCTTTGCCGCGACAGCACTGGCGACCGGAGAACGGGAATACTGGGACCTGGCGGCGAGACTTTTTGACGTCTTCATTGCTCGTTCGCCACTCGATCAAGTCCCGCCATGGGATTTCGATGACCCGGCAGGCAAACGCGCGCCCCGCGATTCCTCAGCGGCGGCCGTTGTCGCGTCGGCGGCTCTCGATCTGGCGGCGATGGCCGATAGTGACGCCGACGCGGACCGATGGCGATCGCACGCGCGCAATCTATTGACCACCCTTTGCACTCATTGCCTCGCACGCGAAGGCGCACATCGCGGCCTGCTCAAGCACGGCTGCTATTCCATGCCGCATGGCGAGGGAACCGACAGCGCCGTTGCCTTCGGCGACTATTTCTTCGTCGAGGCGCTGAGCAAGATCATGATGCCGGGCCGGTTCACCGCGGCGAAAAATACAGCGACAACGGCGGCTTCCTGACCCGAAATGTAATTTTATTTGCAAGAACAGGGAGTTCTACAATGCCTGGATCCAAGAACTTCTTCGTCGAAATCGGTGATGAGGTCACCTATTCGAAGACGGTTGGCGAGTCGGATGTCTATTTGTTTGCCGGGATTACCGGGGATCTATCTTCCAACCACGTCAACGAACAGGTGATGAAGGAATCGTCATTCGGCCGGCGCATTGCCCATGGCGCATTGTTGGTGGGCTTTATGTCGACGACTTCAACCATGATGATTGATAAGAGCCAGCAGGCGGGAAGGGGAAAGGATTGGACCCCGGTTTCTCTCGGCTACGACGGAATCCGCTTTGTCGCACCGGTCTTCATCCAAGACACGATCACGGTCACCTATCGGATCGCTTCGCTCGAACCGGAACGAAATCGTTCGGTCGCCAACATTGCCATAACCAACCAGCATGGCGAGACCGTCGCGGTGGGCAAACACATTTTGAAATGGGTTAAGGATCCGACCTGAATGTCGTTGGTTTGCCTGGATCATTCGTGCTTCGGGCGGCCAACCGTCTATGGCTTCGCGCTTCGGGAACACGCGGTCGAGTGGGTTACCTCGCTTGGCCGGTGGCTGTTATCGCCCCCGATTTCGCCAGAGAGTGTCAGGCCATGACATCTTCCCAACCTCTTAGGATCGGACACGACCAAACGGTCCACGATGCCTATCATTTTGCTGCGACGTTGTTGAAGGATCATCTCGCGGGTACGTA
This sequence comes from Geopsychrobacteraceae bacterium, assembly GCA_963668145.2. Lineage (GTDB taxonomy): Bacteria > Desulfobacterota > Desulfuromonadia > Desulfuromonadales > Geopsychrobacteraceae > Seleniibacterium. Next base: position 4,440 of record CAXXJU010000008.1, on the reverse strand, counting down.
CATATCAACAGCAGAAATCGCTCCAATTCACCGAATTCTAGAATTTTGCGTGAAAATCCGTGCGATCTCTACTGCCTCAAATCCAAAACGCCGGGAGGCTGGATGAATCCGAGATATAAAGTTTGCGGTCGTTGGGAGGAACATAGATTTCTTGGAAATAGACTGGGTTGTCGAGGCCAGAACTTGCGACGATTTCCATTTTCATGCCGTGCACGCCCTTGTCCTGGGAGAGAGCTCCGCACATGTCGTCCGGAAGCCTGGTCAAGAGTACCGTCTGCGTCACGCCAGTTACCGGAAGGTTGTACTCTCGGCGCAGCAAGATCTTGAAATTCGTGCGTTCGAGTTCGGCATCCGACTTCTCCAGAAGGCCGCCAAAACGCCGCGCGTTCGCGAAATACCGGCTGTATACTGAAAACTCGTCGGCGACCAGAATGACGCGATCGATCTGCAGCACTGGTTCACCCGCGGGCGCCAGCACCGCGCTCCACGGACCAGGGCCCGCGTTGCCCTTGCGCAGGATCACTTTCGGAAAGACCGGCAGAAAAGCGTTTTCCTGTTCCCCTATGAAACGGCAATGCCAGGGCGCATCCATCTGGTGCTGGTAATCGGCAACGAAGGTTCCCCTTCCCTGCCGCCGAACGACTACACCCGCATCCGACAAGGCCTTTAGCGCCTTTTGAACCGTACCCAGGCTGAACGGCGTGCTGCGCGCCAAATCCGCCTCGGTCGGAAGCTTTTGGCCGGGCTGGAAGTGCCCGTCTTCGATCGCTGCGATAAAGGCTTCCCGCAAACGCGCATACTTCGGCAGGCTCTTGATCTCCGGACCTCTGTAATTGTTGAGAAACTCGACGAGGGCGCGATCAAGCTGTGCCATTGGCAATCCTCTCGTTGCCGTCCCGTGTTTCAGGATGCCTTGTTGGTTCTACCGTCCGCCGAACTCGGCCTCGAGCCAGATTCAGCTTTCCCTGATGAATGAAATTTACTATATTGCTATATAGTATTCAACGCTTACGACGCTACCAACGAAGTTGGGGCTCACCCGTAGGTGAGCACAATAAGATTGGCAGGGAGGAGCTTCGTGAGCGAGCATGCCAAGGACTTTCTGCTCGCCCTTGCGCTGATTGCCATCGCGGGAATCGCCCTGGCAATTCTGGCGGCAACAACCGGTGAACCCAAGATCAGCGGGGCCGGCGTTTTGACCTTCGCCACCCTGCCATCGATCTACGCGGGAGCCCTGATCGCCCTATCCGCACTACTGGCACTCAATGCGTTTCGCAGCTGCATCCGCACAGGCTGGCGAAAGGCTGCTGACGCCGTCGTGGCGCCGTCATCCGACGCCGACGCCAAGGGCCCGACACAAAAGACGATCCTCAGCAGGACGGTTGCGACGCTCCTCCTTCTGATCGTTTACGCACTGCTACTTCAGTACGTGCACTTCATGGTGCTGACGACACTATTCCTGGCCGTTCTGTTCGTCGTCCTGGGCCAACGTTCATGGCTGTGGGTCCCCCTGATTGCAGTCCTGGGCGGAGCAGGGTTCTACGCATTGTTCATTTGGGGTTTGAACCTGCCGATTTAACGGAACCGAAAGGGAGACGGGCATTGGAAGGTCTGATCGGCGGTTTTGCGACGGTCCTGGAGCCCTTCAATCTGCTGCTCATTTTTGTCGGCACGGCGATGGGTATCCTGGTCGGGGCCCTGCCCGGACTGAGTTCGCCGATGGCCATCATCGTGCTGCTGCCGCTCACCTACACCATGGAAACCCTGCCGGCCCTCCTCACCATGATCGGAGTCTACGTCGGCACCAAGTTGGGAGGCTCGTTCTCGGCCATCCTGCTACGCACGCCAGGCACGCCGGCCGGCGCTTGCACGGCCCTCGACGGCTATCCGATGGCACAGAAGGGTCAAGCCGGACTGGCTCTCGGTTACGCCACCATGGGCTCCACCTTCGGGGGCATTTTCGGATGGATCCTTGCGGTGACCTGTGTTCCGTTGCTGTCGCTCGTCGCCGTCAAATCCTCCAACGCCGACATCGCCCTCATCGGGATCCTCGGGCTGATCATGGTCTCGGCGTTCGTGCGGGGTTCTACCTTGCGCGGCCTGATTGGCGTCTTTCTTGGACTCCTGGTGGCGACTGTGGGTCTGGACCCCATCGATTCCACCGAGCGGTTCACCTTCGGCAACTACAATCTGATGTCCGGCGTTCCCTTCGCCGCCGCACTGGTGGGCTTCTTCGGAATTGCCGTCGTGCTTAGCGATATCAAGATGATCGGGGTTCCCGCGCACATGCTGACGCGGCAGGTTAATCTGCAGCTTCCGACGCTACGCGACTTGGCGAAGCGATGGCAGTGCATCGCCATCGGCGGCGCGTACGGAACCGGTATCGGAGCCATCCCGGGGGTCGGCGCCGAGGGCTCGCCCTGGATCGCCTACGCCACCGTTCGGAACAAGTCCCGCAATCCCGAGCAGTTCGGAACCGGCGTTCCCGAGGGGGTACTGACACCCGAGGCCACCAACAACGCGAATACCGGCGGAACCATGATCCCCATGCTTTCGCTCGGTATCCCCGGTGACGGTTCCACGGCCATCATGCTCGGCGCGATGATACTGCACGGACTGGAACCCGGCGTCACCCTGATGAAATCCAGCGGGGACATCGTCAACGGCATTCTGGCCGGGTTGCTGGTCGCGACGATCTTCATGTTCATTATCGCGTGGTCGGCCATCCGCTACTTCATCCTGGTTCTGCAGCAGGATCGCTCCTGGCTATTTCCGTTCATTCTGGTTCTCGCCACGCTTGGCGCCTATTCCAGCATGAACACCCTGTTTCCCGTGTTCATCGCCATCACCTTCGGCGTGATCGGCTACATCCTGGAAGCCCAACGTTTTCCGGTCGTAACGATAGTTCTGGGAATCATCCTGGGGCCTATCGTCGAACAGAACGTCCGGCTGGCCCTGGCGCTCTCGAATGGCGACTGGACCACCTTTCTGGCGACCTGGCCACGCCAGCTCATTTTCGCGGTAATCCTGGGCCTGCTGGCCTGGGAGACCTACAAGGGCGTGAAGCCCAAACGAGGGACCGAACAAGCTCCCAGCAAACCTGTCGAGAAACAAAGGGAGGACTGACATGCACAAGACCCTGACCGGACTGGGCGCGGCTTTTGCCGCAGCAGTCCTTGCGATCGGCGGCAGCGCCATCGCCGCAGACTATCCAAGCGAGACCATACACGTCGTCGTGCCGTGGAAGGCCGGCGGCGGCACCGACAGCATCGGCCGCGGTTTCGCTGAGGCCCTGAAAGGTGTCGTCGACGTCGCGGTCGTGGTCGACAACATCGACGGCGCAGGAGGCATAACCGGCAGTATCAAGGTCGCGCAGAGCGGACCCGACGGATATACGATCCTGATGAACGGCACCACCGACATCACGGCGGCCCTGACCTTCAAGAATGTGCCGCTTTCCTTGGACGACTTCACCTACATCGGTGGGTTCTTCGACAGCCCCACCTGGATCCTGTCCCATAGTGATCGTGGCTATGTGAGCCTCCAGGACGTTCTGGACAAGGCCAAGGCAAACCCCGGCAAGGTGACCGTCGGCACGGCCGGTCCGACTGGTGCCCAAATGCTGATGGCTGCCGCCATCAGGGGAATCACCGGAACCGATCTCCGCGTCATCCCCTATTCTGGAGGCGCCGACCTCAAGAAGGCTCTCATCGGCAACCAAGTGGACGCCGGCATCATCCACGCCCCAGTCCTGCTGGCCGAGGTCAAGGAAGGGGTCATCAAGGTCATCGGCACCGGCAAACCCCTCGACAAGATCACCTACGCGCCGGTTCGTGACACGAAGACCCTGAAGGACTTTGGCATTCCGATCGCGATCGGCATTACCCGGGGAATCTATGTCTCCAAGGAAACTCCGCTCGACATCGTGGCCAAACTGTCCAAACTGGTCGAAAAAGCCGCCAAGAGCGACGAGTTCGCGAAGTTCGGAGAGAAATTCGGCTTTGCCCCGGTCTGGGTACCCGGCCCCGAGTTCGAGCAACAGATCAGAGAAGAACTGGCCCTCTTCAAGGATATCAAGTCGAAGTACATCGACCAGTAACGGCTCCGGGCCACGCCGCCATCCACATGCGTCCGGCCGGAGGCACGTCCTTCGGCCGGAGCGGGTGGGCGTATCCCTAGAAGATGGAAACCGAGAGGATGCAGAGATATGGGCAAGGCGACCATGAACCCCCTCATTGATCCCCGCGGCGAGCAGGGCCGCCCGCACCTAGAATTGGCGCCGCGTGTGGACATGGAAACCTTACGCAACGGACCCGTGTTGATTTACGACAACACCAAGTTCGGGTTCGTGAACTACATGGAGGTCGTGCACCGCATCAAGCACAACTTGGCGGTGGATGGCGTTACCAACGTGGTCGAGTATCGCGAAACCGTGCGCGG
>CAXXJU010000007.1:0-26002 GCA_963668145.2 Geopsychrobacteraceae bacterium | reverse complement strand
CGCTGTTCGAGCCGGTCTTCTATATCCTCGCCTTCGGCGTCGGCCTGTCGGTCATGGTCGGCGACTTTGAGGTTCAGGGCCGAACCATCGGCTACACCAGCTTTATCGCCCCGGCGTTAATGGCCGTGGCGATCATGTACAATGCGTTTTTCGAGACCACCTACAACAGCTTCGTGCGGATGTACTATCAGAAGACCTTTGATGCGTTGCTGGCCACCCCCCTCAACCTGGAAGAGATCATCCTCGGCGAAATCCTCTGGGCGGCGACCAAAGCACTGATCGCGGTCTTCCTGATGGGGCTCATGCTCTCCCTGTTCGGCCTTCTGAGCTATCCTGGAGCGCTGCTGCTGCTCCCCCTGGCGGCCCTCGGCGGACTGTTTTTTGCCGCCCTCGGCATGGTTTGTACCGCGCTGATCCCTACCATCGACATGTTCAACCTGCCGATCTTTCTGGGGATCACCCCGATGTTCCTGTTCAGCGGCACCTTTTCCCGCTCCAGAACCTGCCCGGCTGGGCCCAGCTCATTGCCCAATTTTTGCCCCTCACCCACCTGGTGGCCCTGGCGCGCGGTTGCGCTCTGCAGCTCTGGTCGGTCGGCCTGTGGGGTAGCCTGCTCTACCTGGCCGTGGCCACGCAATCCTGGTCCCCCTGGCCATTGCGCTGATGGTGCGCAGGATTATCAAGTAAGTTTTTTCAACTGCTTCATGGCACGGTGCGCCAGGCGGCGGATCACAGTGGATTTATTTCACCCCCATCCCGACCTTCCCCCATCACAGGGGGAAGGAGTTTCAAGCAGCGCAATCTCATCTCAAAGAACTCCCCCTTGACCTGCAAAGCCCATCCAGCTATCATGACGTAAAACTTACGTCATTAGACGTAATTATTACGTCATGCTTGTAGAGGATCTATGCTCGAATCCCTATTAGGCACCGTCAATCGCGAAAAAGTTCTCATCTATATCTACGCCCGCAATGAAGGTTATCCAAGGGAAGTCGCAAAATTTTTCAATACGGATTTGCGCTCAATCCAGAATCAATTTGAAAAACTGGAATACGGTGGAATCCTCTACAGCAGGCTGGTCGGCAACACCAGGCTCTACACATTTAATCCACGCTATCCTTTTCTTGCTGAATTAAAAGCCCTGCTAGACAAAGCGCTGAGCTTTTACCGTGCAGAAGAGCGCGACCGCCTGACCATGCACAGACAAAGACCGCGCCGGACCGGAAAACCACTATGAAAACTGTCAGCGACATGAACATGAGCGAACTGCCGCCTATGTCTGTTCACATTTGCTGTACAATGGCATAGAGGTCGTGCTGTCGGGCGGGGCCTGTGTTTCCCTCTATACCGCAGGACAATATGTCTCCTATGACCTTGACTTTATAGAAAACCTGTCATCCGGTCGCAGAAAGCTGAAAAAGATCCTGGAACAGATCGTTTTCATGAAGAAGGCCGCTATTTCAAGCATCCCGAAACCGATTATTTTCTTGAATTCCGCCCGCCCCCTGGCCGTGGAGGACGAACCACCCCAACAAATTATCATCTTGACCTTCGCCACAGGACATTAAAGGCCCTGTCACCAACCGATTGCCTGAAAGATCGCCTCTCCGCCTATTATCACTGGAATGACCGCCAATGCCTGGAACAAGCCATTTTGATCGCCAAGAGTCAGGAGGTCGATATCTCTGAAGTTGAACGCTGGTCAAAAGGAGAGGGACAGCTGGAAAAGTTTGCTGAATTTCTTGGCCACACTCAGTGAGTCATTGGGCGGAAGCGGGGTGATTGGCGTGGCAGTTCTTCGTGGGTAACGTTGACTGGGTGGTGGATTCACCCCCATCCCGACCTTCCCCCATCACAGGGGGAAGGAGCAGGACACAGGTATCATCATAAGGTTCGTTGACAATGTGACTGTTCGTCGAGTATGGGACAACCTCCCATTCACTCCGGTCCCCTGCCTGTTTCCTTTTCCCCCTTTAACAAAAGGGGATCATGGGGATTTGTGCTTTTCTGCCAGACCGAACCCGACAGTTAATCAACCAAAGAAATCCTCGGGCCGCGGCTCCGCGATTTTGATTTCAAGATTGGGTAGTCAGAATTCCCGGGGTGGCTGTTTCACCCCCATCCCGACCTTCCCCCATCACAGGGGGAAGGAGCAGAACACAGGTATCATCATAAGGTTCGTTGACATTGTGCTGTTCGTCGAGTACGGAACAATCTCCCATTCACCCAGCCCCTGTCTGTTTTTTCCCCCTTCAACAAAGGGGGATCAAGGGGGATTTGGCTTTTCTGCGAGACCTAACCCGACCGTTAATCAACCAAAGAAATCATCGGGCCGTGACCCCACGATTTTGATTTCAAGATTGTGTAGTCGGGATTCCCGGGGTGGCTGTTTCACCCCCATCAAGAGAGAAGGAGTTTCAGGCAGCGGAATTCCATTTTAACGAACTCCCCATGTGGCGGCTCCGGAATAAAGCGGCTGACGGCCGAACCAAAAAACATCTGTTTGAGATGCCAGCCGAGTCGTTCCCGACTCGGCTGGCCAGCGTGAAACGGAGGGTATCAACCGCCAAGACTATGGCGACTAAAATGCTGGACGTGTTTTTTTTGCATATTCTTCGGTCACGCAACAAAAGAATATGACGGCGGGCGGGATCAGAATCCCGCGATTTTGATTGAAAATTTATAACGGCTCCCGGCTCCCTGGCTTCCCGGCCGGATAAAGGGGCGGTAAGTCAACCGTTTTAACCCTTCTCTACTTCTGTCCTCGCCAGCGTTGCAGCTCGCGCATCAGGTCTTCCCCCTGCCATGCCCCAGCTGTCTTGCTGTAGAGTTCCCTGCTCAAGTTTTCAATAAAGATCTGCAAGGGCTCGTCCAGTAGCAACGCCAATTGCTCTAAATTGCTACACCGCTCCGGCCAACGACTCCTCCCCCAAACAACCAGGGCCTGACGGGTGGCCACCGGATCATTGCTTCGGGCGGCGGCCAGCAGTTGCTTAAAAGCATCCCTTTCGCGCACTTCAAGCGGTTTTTCGGGAATCGAGTCAACCTTGCCCTGCGGTTGCCTGCGGCGCTGTTGCCACCACCACAGCAGGGTCAACAACAGCCGATGGCCAGGCCGCAACTCACCCACAACCAGGGGGAGATCCCGTGAGTCGGTAAAGCCTGCGCTGCAGGTTTCGGCTGCGGGACAGGTGCCACGGGCGCCGATTGGGCCGGTGCGGGGGTAAGTGGCGCCACGGACGGCGGCGGCTGGCTGACGCTGCCGGGCGCGGCTGGGGCAACAGTCACGCTGAGGGGAGCGACTTTGGCGACCTGCCATTGCCCGCTGTTGACATCGTACCAATCGAGATCAAACCCGGGCAGTTTCAGGTTCCGGCCGCAGTCGGCACCACAGCGATCTTCTGCTCCAGGGTCCCGACCACGCCGCTGCTGGCGTCGCTATCGTTACGAACAGGCTGATCCGGATAGCTCTTCCAACCGCTCGGCAACGGCAAACTGAGATCGGACAGATGGGCGGCCGGCAAGCCGGTAACCTGGAGAGTCAGGGTGCGGGTCACCGGCTCACCGACCCGAAATTGCGGCGACTGGTGCTGCCAGCTGTCGGTCAGGGTCACGGCCGTGGCCGGTAACCACAGACGGCCATTGCCGTTCGCCGGTTGTGCTGCCACCTGCACGGTCAGGGCCGGGGAGAACCTACGCAGATTCCTGGTTGAGGTGCCGAAGGCGCCAAAGCCATCGGCGCTGGCGACCTGGGCCTGCAGGGTCAGACGCGGCAAGAGCAGCTCTCCGGCCTGCTGCGGAAACAGGGCATAACGTCGCTCGATCCCCTGGTAGTGGTAGCCGTCCCGATTAGTTTCAAAGTTGCGGTCCTCGCCCAACGGCTGGATATCGGTCGGCACCCCTTGCGGTTGCACATTATTGAGGCTGGCGGAGGTCAGCGTGCCCCGGTGCAGAACTCGGATAGTCAACACGACCTGTTGACCGACCAGCACCTGTTTGGGCTCAACGTCCGCTTCCAGCAACAGTTCGTCCCCGGCGCTGGTTGCCAGCGGCTGGGTCGACACCTGGATCGGCAAGGGCAAGGAACAGTCGGACCCGAAACAGACCGCCGGGATTTTGACCTCCCCGCTGCGTTTCGGCATCAAAGTCAGGCTGATCACCAGGGAACGGGTAAAATCGCCGTTGACGATCTGTACCTGGCTGTTGCGCGATCGATTGAGGATGTCCCAATCCTGCTCAAGCACGCTCAGGTCCGGGTCGGCAGCGGGCTTGCCCTGCACCCGCAATTCCAGGTGCAGGCTGTCTCCTTCGCCGATCCGGTTACGGTCGGCAACCGCCGTGACCTGAGCGGCCCAGAGCGGTGTCGCTGCCAGCAGCAGGCCGATCAAAATAAAGCTAAGAATCCGTTTTACCATGGCCGCTCACTCTCCTGTTGCTCGCCACGTTGTCGATACTGGTAAAGAAATTTGCGCCGCAGCAAAACCGCCGGGATCATCGGGAATCCGCTGTAATAACTGACGCCGCCGCTGTTCTTCCGGGGTCTGCGGTTGGTCGTCGGACTGGACCGCCGGGCTGGTTGGCTGAGGCGGTTTTTCCCCGACTTTGCCCGTTTCGGCCTGGTCTTGCTTGGCCGAGCGGAGTTCGCCTGAGTCGGTTGGGGTGCAGGCTGCGGGGCTTTATCCGCCGGGCTGCGTTTAGCGGACTCCGGTTGCCGGGAATGCTCGGCGGCGCTCTGCTGCGGTTGTTGCTGAGCCTGGTCTTGGCCGGATTTGTCGCTTCCGGACTGTCCGGACTGTTGCTGCTTCTGCTGCCCCTCTTTATCCTGTTGCTGCCGATCCCCCTGGGGCTGCTGTTGTCCGCCAGCTTGGGATCCTGTTGCTGCTGTTGCTGCTGCTTCTTCAGAGCCTCTTCGACAATCTTGCGATTGGCCTGAGCATCGGCGGAATCGGGATCAAGCTGGAGCGCCTGATCATAAGCCTTGAGGGCGGCGGGCAGCTGCCCGCTCTGAGCCAGCATATTGCCGCGATTATACCAGTCATCCGCACTCTGCGGTTCCCCAGAGCCTGCAGCGCTTTGCCATAGTCGCCGGCCCGATAGTGGCTACCGGCCTGCCAGCGCGGGTCGCTGAACTTTTCGGCAGCGGTGGCGTAATCCTTGTTTGCAAAAGGCCTGATAGGCCTGCTGTTGCTGATTATGCCAGAGCTCATTCCAGCTAAACGCCTCGGCCGGGGCCGGTTGCCACAGCAGCAGCGCCAGCATCAGCAGCCAACCACGCCGGAAAGCAGCAGCGGCCAGCAGAGCCAGCGGCCAAAGCAGCCAAACGCCGGCATCCTGCCAAAGGTCGCCGGTGCGCTTCGGCCCCTGTTCGGTGCGGTCGAGACGATGACTGTCCAAAATCACCCAGCAATGTTTTGAAATCACTGTCATCAATGCTGATCCGCCGATAGTCTCCACCGCCGGCCTGCGCCAGTTCACGCAGCCCAACTTCAGCCAGCCGTGGCAGGATCAGGTTGCCCTGGCTATCCTTGAAAAAGCCCCCGTCCGGCAGCGGGATCGGCGCGCCCTCCGGGGTCCCGACCCCGAGCACGGCCAGTTTGAGCCCGCTTGCCGCAAGCTCCCGGGCTGCGCCCAGACTCAACTGGGGGACGATCTTCATCCGTTACCAGCAGCACTGTCCCCTGTTGCAAGCCGGCCCGTTTGATCAGTTCCGTGGCCAGGCTTAAAGCCCGCGCCGGCCGACTCCCCTGTACCGGCATCAGCTGCGGATCAAGGCTGCCGAGGAGAGCTTCGATGGTATGCACGTCATCGGTTAACGGAGTGACCGCAAAGGCATCCCCGGCGAACACCACCAGGCCGGTCTGCCCTTCCGCGGCGTTGGCGGAGAATATCTTCGATCTTGAGCCGCGCCCGTACCAGTCGGCTCGGCTTCAGATCAGCAGCCAGCATGGAGCGTGACAAATCCAGGGCAATGACCAGGGCCGACTGCTGTTTAAGCAACGGTTGGGGCTGTTTCCGCCAGGTCGGACCGGCCAGGGCAATGACACTCAACAGCAGCCCGACCAACAGCAGCCAGAGCGGCCAATGGGCGCGCCGCCGCGACCGCCCGATCAGCAGATGGGGGAGTAATTGCGGATCACAGATTTCCTGCCAGCTGCGGCTCTGCAAGCGCCGGCGCCAGAACAGCCAGAGCAGGACCAAGAGCGGCGGCAAAAGGAGAAACCACCAGGGGCGAAGAAAATGAAACAGACTCATGCTCGCCTCCTGAATGCGGCCAGCGCATCACGCAGCAGCAGGACCACAACCCCGGCCAAAGCCAGACCAAGGGGCCAGACAAACAGATCGGTCACCGGTCGATACAGTTCCCGGGCCCGAACCGCGGGTTCCAGCTGATCGAGCAATTGATAGATCTGCTCCAGTTCCGCACTGTCGTGAGCCCGGAAATAGCGCCCGCCAGTCTGCTCGGCAATGCTGCGCAGGGTCTTTTCATCGAGATCGGCAGAGGGGTTGACGGTCTGCGAGAAAAAGAAGCTGTGCACCTGCATTTCATCGGCACCGATGCCGATGGTATAAATCTTCAGCCCTTGCTGGGCAGCCAGCTCGGCGGCCTTGAGGGGGGCCAGCTGACCGGCGGTATTGGCGCCGTCGGTGAGCAGGATCAGCACCCGTTTGTGCGCTTCCCCCTCCGCCGTCCGTTTCAGGGCCAGACCGATGGCATCGCCGATGGCGGTCTGCTTGCCGGCCAGACCAATGGCAGCTTCATCGAGCAGTTGGGTGACCATGGTCCGATCAAAGGTCAACGGGGTCTGTACATAGGCCTGGTCACCGAACAGGATCAGGCCGATCCGGTCGCCACTGCGCCGAGCGATAAAAGGATCGGCGATCTGCTTGAGAGCGGTCAGCCGATCGACCTGCTGACCGTGCAGTTCAAAATCTTCGGTCTGCATGCTCCCGGAAATATCCACGGCCAGCAACAGATCGCGGCCGGACACCGGTAATTCCAGAGGGGCTCCGAGCCACTGTGGCCGGGCGCAGGCGAGCACCAGCAACAGCCAGCAAAGGGTCGCCAGCAGCATGGCACCCCGCGAACGGGCGCGCCGCGACTGCTGATGCCGGGGCAACATCGAAACGGCTCAAGCGCGGTACCCAGAGGGCCGCTTCTTCGGCCGCCAGGGCCGGCGGCGCCAAGCGTCTGACCAGGTAGGGGAGCGGCAGTAGCAAGAGGGCCCAGGGCCAGGCAAAAATGGATCATGAGCGCCTCCCCGTCCGGCCCAGCGGTGGTAGTTTTTTCAACCGTTGGCGACAGAGCTCAAGCAGCGCGTCCCTTTCCAGCTGCACAGCCGGCTGATAAGGGCCCTGGGCCAGGCAGCTGCCGACGCCGCTGCTGAAGGGATTGTCCACAAAACCGCGATCCAGCACCTCCAGCCAGGCTTTGCCGCTGAGCCCGGCACAGCTATCCTGGGGATAAGCGGTCACAATGGCCCGCCGCAGCAGTTGCGACAACCCGGCCAGCAGTTCCCGGTCGGCCAGCCCGACAGTCTGTTCCAGTGCGGTCAATTCCCGTAGTGCGGCGCGCCGGTAACGCAACCGCCGCTGCCGGCGCAGTAGCAGAAACGCCGCCAGGCTCAGTAGCAGCAAAACCACTGCGACTCCCCACCAGCCCGGTGCCGGCGGCCACCAGCCCGGTACCGGCGGCAGATGAATATCGCGCAGCGGCAGGGTTGCCGGATGCGCCTGTGGATCAATTGCCGCCATGGCCGCTCCTGCCGTTCTGCAGCACCTGCAGTGGGTCACTGTCCGTCGCCACCGGCACAAACAACAGGCCCCGGTTGCGACAGAAAACTTCCAGGCGGGCGCGATGAGCTTTGAAGGCCTGGTGAAATTCACGCCGGGTCCGGGCCTGGTCCGTGGCAATGGTCAGATCGCGTTCCCCGTCGCTGAGGCGGTAATTGCCGTAACCCGGCAGTTCCACTTCCAGGGCGTCGAACAGGAAATACAGGGCGACATCAGCCTGGCGGGACAATAGGGCCAGGTGTTTTTCCACGTCGTCATCCCACTGGGTAAAATCGCTGAACAGATGAATGCGACTACCAGGCCGGACCACTCGGGCCAGGCGCTGGATCGTTTCCGCCAAACGCCGATGGGGATCAAAGGGAACGTGGGCGGGGCGGTTCCAGACCGGGTCGCTGACCATCCCCTGCAAAAGACGCAGCACGCCACGGCGCCCCCCGGCCGGACGCAGTTCGATATGCCCTTCTTCGGAAAACAGAAAGCCGCCGATCCGGTCCCCTTGAGCCAGGGCGCCCCAAGCCAGGACCGCAGCCAATTGCGAAGCCAGCACCGCTTTGAAGCAGCCGCGGGTGGCAAAGAACATCGGCCGCCGGTAATCAAGGGCAAACAACACCGGCCGTTCGCGCTCTTCATGGAACAACTTGGTATGAGCCGTGCCCCGCCGGGCGGTCACCCGCCAGTCGATATTGCGCACATCGTCGCCGGGCTGGTAGGCGCGGACCTCGGCAAACTCCATCCCCCGGCCGCGAAACCGGGAACGGTGGCCGCCGCCACGCGTGGCCGTGGCCGGGGATTTCGGCCCCTTGACCACTCCGGCTCCGGCCCTGAGGCCGACCAGTTGCGGCAGGCTGATCTGTACCGGCGATGCTGTTTTAGCTGTTTTCACCATGCAACTCTCTTTTGCGTTTCCCTTCAAGGAGACGATCGATTAAGGGACCGGCACCCGGGCCAGCAGTTCACTGATCACCCGTTCGGCACTGACGCCTTCCGCCTCGGCCTCATAGCTGAGCAGCAGACGATGGCGCAGCACAGCAAAGGCCAGCTGCTGAATATCCTCCGGGATGACATAGTCACGCCCTTTCAGCCAGGCCCGGGCCCGCGCACAGCGGTCCAGGGCGATAGTGGCCCGCGGGCTGGCCCCGTAGGTCAGCCAGTTGGCAAGATCCTCCCCCCAGCGCTGCGCGTCCCGGGTCGCCAGAACCAGCTGGAGCAGATACTCTTCCAGGTTGTCCGCCAGATGAACGGTGAGCACCTCCCGGCGCGCCTGGCGCAGTTCCGCCCCGCTCAGCGGTTGAAAAGCAGCCTCTCCGGTGGGTCCCGGCAGCCCGTTCAGGGTCGCGCCGGCTTCATGCCGCGCCAGGGCCAGGATCTGCCGCTCGACCTCGGCCTGCGGGTAATCGATGAACACATGGAGCAGAAACCGGTCCAGCTGCGCTTCAGGCAACGGATAGGTCCCCTCCTGTTCAATCGGGTTCTGCGTTGCCATGACCAGAAACGGCTCGGCCAGCGGATAGCTGGTCTGACCGACGGTGATCTGCCGCTCGGCCATGGCTTCCAGTAGCGCGGACTGAACCTTGGCCGGGGCGCGGTTGATCTCGTCGGCCAGAATCAGGTTGTGAAACAACGGCCCGCGCTGAAACACAAAACTGCCATCACGCGGACGGAAAACTTCGGTTCCGGTCAGGTCGGCCGGCAGCAGGTCGGGGGTAAACTGCACCCGGTGAAAGCTTCCTTCCAGCAATTCCCCAAGCTGGCGAATCGCCCGGGTTTTAGCCAGGCCGGGGGCACCCTCCACCAACAGATGGCCGTCGGCCAGCAGCGCGATCAGCAGGCATTCAATCAGCTGCGGCTGCCCAATGACCTGGTGTTCCAGGTTGGCGGAAAGTTCGCTGAAACGTTGTTGAATCGATTCCATAAATAACGTCCTTGAACATGGTTATCGTGGCGACCCGCCCGGCTCGATTGCCGATCCGGCGGGCCTGTGACTGAAAAAATCCATCCTGATTGAGAATGGCGCTGGTTTAAGAGTCGATGGCAGCAAAACCGGGACTGTCCCCGCACGGGGGCTGTCCCAGGTCTTTGCGGTGCGAACCGCGACAGTTTCATGGCTCGCAAACTCTTGGGACAGCCCCCGATGACCCTGGGGACAGTCCCGAGTTTACTGCAACATTGCTTAAACAAGCGCTATTCCATCCAAACTGATGTAACATCTGCAAAAGCTGTTGCCAAGCCCATCCTTTTAACCCCGTTACAGAAGAAAAACCCGGCTGCGCCTGTCCCTGACGCAGCCGGGCACAGGCTGATTTATTTCATCGTGTCCTCGGCAGAAGGTGAGGCAGCCTGCTCATGCGCTGGGGCAGCGCTTTTCAGCACCAGATGCTGGCGATCAAACGCTTTGAGTTTACCGATAATATCGGTATCAACCTGAAACTGCCGGTCAAATCCGTCCACCTGCAGCAGCGCGGTAGCGGCTTTGCCGTCCCCGGAGGTAAAAAAGGCATAATGGCGATCCTTTCCTCCGTCCAGTTGCAGACTGAGCTGCAGGGCAGCCTGATCGGGTCGGTTCGGGTCGGCCTGGCCGGCCACATCCTTGATCTTCAGATTGGCCAGCAGATCCACCAACTGGGCGGCCTGCTGCGGATCGGTCTTGCCGTTCTCCGGCGCGGGATCCAGCTGCCAGGCCCCGTCTTTGCGGACCAGCTTCAGGTCGGGCAATTCCAGCCCGCTGATCTTATCCTTGGGCAGCTGCAGGACGTCCCGGTTTAACCACTCGCCGACCTTCAAGCCAGCCTGATAGGCGCTGAACGGAATGTCATAAACCTGTTCTTCAGAAGCCAGCCGGGCGTGCACCTTGCGAAAGCCCGGTGACGAACCGATCAGCAGCTCGGCCAGCTGTTTGCCGCCACCAGAAAACACCAGTTTGCGATCAAAATCCTCTGCCGATACCTTGAAACGCTTGTCGCTGGCGGCGGTTTGGGCCACCGGCCAGGGACGTTTCAAGCCACAGAGTTCCTGTAGTAACGTCTCAACTTTTGCGGAGTCGGCCGCTGCGGAAAAGTGCTCCGGCAGGATCCAGCCGGCGGCAGTTTTTTTGAGGGCAACCTGCTCCCCCTGCGGGCCGACCACGGTCAGCTCATCGACCTGATCCGGGCTAAAGATCAGCAGGGCAGCCCCCCCTTTGGCAGTTGCCGGCTGTTGCCCCGCTACGAAAAAGGCAATCCCGAGTCCCAGTTGGACAAGAAGCACGACCGTCAGAATAACCAGAATACGTTTCATGACTTAAGCCCTCCTTTCCAACAAGCGCTGAAAGTACAACCGCCTGCGCCGCTGCAGCCAACGATGAATAAGATAAACCAGCGCCAGCCCGGCCAACGCCAGTGCGTAGTGGAGGTATTCCACAGTCAGCTGGGTGTCCAGGTTCATGGGAATCAGGGTCCGGGCATAATGGCCGCGGCTGCTGATACTGAGCAGACCGGCGTCTTCCAGAGCCCAGTCCAGGCTGTTGTTCACCAGCTGCAAGGCCCCCAGATCCTGATTGCCGGCAACACTGGCCGCCAGTTGCATGGTCTGATCACTGAGGAAATCGGCCGAGGAGAACAGAATGATCCGCGCTGATTCCG
This sequence comes from Geopsychrobacteraceae bacterium, assembly GCA_963668145.2. Taxonomy (GTDB): domain Bacteria; phylum Desulfobacterota; class Desulfuromonadia; order Desulfuromonadales; family Geopsychrobacteraceae; genus Seleniibacterium. The sequence continues at coordinate 14,594 of CAXXJU010000007.1, read as the reverse complement.
GCGATTTGTCAATGACACTGGCCACCTGGTGCGTCTCTTTAGTATCCGCCTTTTTCGACGCATCCTGGTTCTTCGCGGAATCCTTCAGCAGCGGTGATTCTTTGCCGGCAAAATAGGATGGAAAGACCCCTTCCACGGCCACGCCGAGCAGTTGCCGGCCACGGTCCGCACCCGGGACAAAGCCCTGCTGACCCTGCTCGTTGATCCGCGGCAACAGGTTCTCCGAATCCGATGTCCAGGAATCAGCCGAGCTTTTCAGCAGCCAGGTGGTCTTGCGCTCCTTGTTCTGCTCTTTAGCAACCGTGATCGGCGCGGCCCAGTTCATCATCAGATGCCCCAGCCCGGAGGTCACCGGCACCTGCGGATTCAGTCCGGCCCCGCGCAGATCGACGAAATAGGGGTAAGGAATCAGCCGCATTTCCTGCAGAGTGATCCCGCCGACATGGCGACTGACCGGGATCGGGAACGGCTGGTTCTGCTCATCCAGCACCAGGCTTGGTTCCATACTGATCCCGTAATGTTTGAGCCAGTCGAGAAGGTGGCTGGAATTTTTCGTCGCCGCCAGACTCTTCGGAGTCAGGCTGACATCAAAGGGGCGAAGTGGCCAGCACCACGGTGCCGCCTTTCATCAGGAACTGGTCGATGGCGAACAAGGCTTTATCATTGAGGTTTCCAGGCGCAGCCACGACCAGGACATCCGTCTCATCAGGCAGGGTTCCCTGCTCCAGATCGACCTGCTTGACCTGATAATTTTCCTCCAGCTGCCGATGCAGCAGGTTGAACTCCTTGCTGTCCTGGTTCATCCCGTACTGGGCCAGGTAAGGATTGGGCGGCTTGGGTACAGCCAGGGCCACGGTTTTCAGGTAGCCGTTGGAAAACCGTTTCAGGGCAGCTTTGATATTGCGCTCCAGGCCGTCCCGCGAAAAATCTTCCGGCAACTGAACCTGTACCGTCTGCTGGCCGTTGTCCAGGGTCAGATAAAAATAGAAGCGATGGGTATCGAGCAAACCGGCCTGCATCGGCTGGAACCCGTAGTCATCGGCCAGTTTTTTGGCCAGCTCACCGTTCCCGGCCTGTGGATCAAGAACTTCAAGGGACAGTTTGCCACCGGATTTCTGTTCCAGCTGCTGGCCGAGGGCCTGCAGGTCCTGCTTGAATTTCTTCAGGAAATCGGGTAGCGCCGCATCCGCGGAAATATAGCCGTGCAAGGTCATCGGCCGCTGCAACCCTGCAACCAGGTCGCCGCCGCCCTGAAATTCGTTCATCACCCGCTTGATGCTGCGGGTCAGCTGGTACTCGGGATTGTTCAGTTCGACCTCGATCCCCTGGCCGCCCTGCTGTTTGACCTCGATCAGATCGCGAAAATTAAGGACCTGAAACTGATCCCCGTATTGAATCAGGATCTGAAAGTAGGAATTCACCAGCGCCGACTGGTAACGATCGGCGACCTGAAACGGCACCGGCTTGATGCCGTATTTCTCATTCGCTTCGGCTTCCAGATCGGGATTCTGCAACGGATCGATGAACTCCGCCCGCACGTTGCCGTGCCCGGCAATCTGGTATTCGCGGATCAAATCGCGCAGCCGTGGCACCAGCGGCGCCAGCAACGGATGGGTTTTGGCGCTGAAATAGCCACGAATCAGCAGCGGTTCCTGGAGGTGGGCCAAATACTGCTTGGTGGCCGGAGAAATCGAATAGATCTTGCCCTGGGTCAGGTCGATCCGGGCAGAGCCGATCTGCTGCAGCCACAGGTGCCCAGCCAGCAGGTTGGCGATCAGCAGCAGGGTCAGCGCGCCATGGAAACGATGCTGGCGGCGATTGGCCAGTGCCTTGATATCCCAGCGCAAGCGTTTAAGGCTGTACAGGGTCAGGGCGAAGAAGACCCCGACCAGGCTCAGATAATAATAGAGGTCGCGCAGATCGATAACACCGCGGGTAATGGAGTTAAACCGCGAACCACTGCCCAGCAGCTTGAGCAGTTCGGCAGCACGATTGCCGAAAAAGCCGGTCAGCAGGTCGCTACCCAGCAGATAGAACAGGCCGCAGACCAGGACCGTGCCGATCAGGCTGACGATCTGGTTGTCGCTGCGGGCACTGAGGAACAAGCCGATGGAGATATAGGCGGCGCCTAGAAACATGGCTGCCAGATACCCGCCCCAGACCGGGCCCCAGTCGAGGGAGCCGAGGAAGGAGACGGAAATCGGCAGCGGCAACGTCAAAATCAGCGCCAACGCCACCAGGCTGAGCGCGGCGAGAAATTTGCCGACCAGGTACTGGAGCGGACTGACCGGCAGGGTGAGCAGATATTCCAGGGTGCCCATCCGCCGCTCTTCACTCCACATCCGCATGGTCAATGCCGCGACCAGGAAGATCAGCAGGACCGGCATCCATGCGAAAAGTGGCCTGACATCGGCGATATTGCGGGCGAAAAAGGCTTCTCCCCAGAAGAAGGTAAAAAGGGTAACGACCAGGAATGCGCCAAGAAAGATATAGGCAACCGGCGAAGCGAAAAACCCGGCCAGCTCCTTGCGGGTCACCCGGAACACGCTACGCAGCATGACCCACCTCCTCGGAAGCTAAGGAAATTTCGTTGAACACCTTTTCCAGGGTGCGCTCTTCCCGGTGCAGATCATACAGCTGCCACTTCTGCCCGACCGCCAGCTCGGCCACTGCCGGAGCCAGCTCAACCAAATCGATGGCGCCCTCCAAGCGATAACCATGACCGCAGCCGCTCTCTTCGGGCAGGGCCGTTGCGATGACCCCAGGCAGCCGGGAGAGTTGCTCCAGGGCCTCTTCCGGCGTGGCGCTGCAACGCAGGATCAGCGCCCGGCCGCGGGTCAACTCGGCCAGTTGGGCATCAAGGGCCAGCTGGCCTTTACGCAGGATCAAGGCCCGATCGCAAACCGCTTCGACTTCCTGAAGGATATGGGTGGAGACAATGACCGTGGCCTGTTTGCCGAGTTCACGGATCAGCTCCCTCATGTGCCCGATTTGCGACGGATCAAGGCCGTTGGTTGGCTCGTCAAGGATCAGGATTTCGGGCTGATGGAGCAGGGCTTGGGCCACCCCGACCCGCTGCCGATAGCCGCGCGACAAGGTCGCGATGGCAGCGCTGGCCTTCTCTTCCAGTTCGGTCTGCTGAATCGCCCGCAACACCGCCCGGTCCCGGCCGGTCTGATCCAGCCCGCGCAACGAAGCTGAATAATCGAGGAAATCGACCACGGTCATTTCCGGGTAAACCGGGCAGTTCTCCGGCAAGTAACCGATCCGTGACTGGGCGCCGCGCAGGTCGCTCCAGATATCGTCTCCGGCAATCCGAATGGTCCCCTCACTCGGTTCCAGAAAGCCGGTAATCATTTTCATAATGGTCGATTTACCGGCCCCGTTATGACCGAGCAGGCCCACTATTTCACCCCGGCCGATCTCAAAAGAGACTCCGTCCACAGCGACAAAATCACCGTAACGGCGACTGACGTGTTGTAGTTGAATCATTGTCCACCTCTGCTAAAACAATAGATAAAGGGTCTTCATGCCCCGGCTGCAAAGCGGAAGGCCAGCCAGGATCCCGCAACAGCGACCAAAGTAGTGCCGATTTGGGGAAAAACCGTTCAACGATATGCAGGCAGGAGAGGTGCTCCCCCCTCAGGCCAGCTTGTTTACCAAGAAGAGTTGTTCAGGACAATAAAACGGGAGGGGGACGGATAAATTGAGCGAAGCGAGGATCGGTGACCCCACAGACGGAACAGAGCAAGGGCTCGCAAACAGCAGCCCCGTCCGCACCTTCCAGACGGATTTCCCGATGTGTATTCAGGGAAATTTCAGAAAAACGGCCATCCAGATCGGTGGTTGTCAGTTCCGCCTGGAACAGATCTCCAGCAGAGGATGCCGTTTCGATAACCACGGAGTGATCCGCAGCAAACGCCACGGTCTGAAACTGCACAACAATCAGCAAACTGATAATGCACAGCCAGAACAGTGGAAACAAAACAGGTTTAAGCACAACTTTTTTGAACATTTTCACTTTTTTATCCATATGGAAATGAACCGTCTAAGTTGACAAGTGTATAGTTATACAAGGAACAGCGGCAGAGTCAAGCCAGCAATAACCGAGCTAAAAAAACGAGGCATTCAGGCAGGAATCATCAGTGCAAAAGCACAGTTCCGAACCGTGCTTCAGCACCGGGAAATTTCCTTTCAAGGGGAGAAAATGTTGAAATTCAAACAGTTGATAGTTCAAGCTGGACTGGGATTGGCCCTCATCAGTACGGCCAGTGCTGCGGACTTCAGTAACTGGCTCAACGATCTGCAAGACGAAGCACGACAGCGCGGAATTGCCCCGGCAACCCTAAAGGCAGCTTTCGCAGAACTGGACGAACCGGTCGCCCAAGTCATCAAGCTGGATCGCAATCAGCCGGAAACCATCCAGACTCTCGCCCAATACCTGACGGCCCGGGTCACCCCCCGGCGGGTTGCGGACGGCCGCCGCATGCTGCGTCGCTATCCAACCTGGCTGGGCCGGGTGGAACAGAGCCAGCAGGTCCAAAGACGCTTTATCGTCGCCCTCTGGGGGATTGAAACCCACTACGGCCAATACAGCGGCCGCATGCCGATTATTCCGGCCCTGGCCACCCTGGCCTTTGACGGCCGCCGTAGCAGCTATTTTCGCGCTGAACTGTTCGACCTGCTGGAACTGCTCGACAACGACCGGATCCGGCCTGACCAGCTTTACGGTTCCTGGGCCGGGGCCATGGGGCAGTGCCAGTTCATGCCCTCTTCTTTCCGCCGCTATGCGGTGAATGCCGACGGTGGTCACATCGACATCTGGACCTCCCTGCCCGACGTTTTTGCCTCAACCGCCAATTATCTTAAACAGAACGGCTGGCAGAATGATCAGACCTGGGGGCGGCAGGTTCTGTTGCCGGCCGGTTTCGATCTGTCCCTCGCCGGATTGGACAAAACCCTGGCCCTGCCCCGCTGGCAGCAGCTCGGGGTGCGCCGCAGCGACGGCAGCGCCTTACCAAAACGGCCTCTGGACGCCTCGCTGATCTTACCCGAAGGCCCGTCCGGGCCAGCCTACCTGGTCTATGCCAACTTCCATGCGCTGCTCAAGTGGAACCGTTCCCTGTCCTTCGCCATAGCCGTGGGCACCCTGGCCGACCGGCTGGCGGATTGAACCTGCAGCCACCCCGCAAGCTCCCAAGCTGCTTGTCTCGTCCGCTTATTTGGCAAAGGCAGCTCTTTTGACGAAAAAATAACCTTTCAACAATAGTATTCTCATATTAGAATGTAACATATGCGCAACATTTTGCTGTCACACCGACAGCTACCGGATTTCATTCTTTCTGCGGTATCTGCCTATGCTGCCTGTGAAAAAGTCCATGAATTGTTTGCGTCGTCATCCCCTGTTCAGCCTGTTGATCACGTCCTTCCTGCTGGTTGGCGCGATCATTCCACAGCTCGATTCGTCCCTCACCCTCTACGCCAACCACAATGCGGCTCCCCTGTTGCGCGATTTTTACAGCCGCACCCTGTTTGAAGGTGACTTGCCGGGATCCGGCGATTTCATTGTCCTGGGACTGATTATCGCCCTGCTGGGCTATTTCCGTTGTTGTCTGGGCCCGCCTACCAGGCGCTCCGTTGCCTGGCGACCCGCCTTGGGGTTCGCCGTGTTCGCCGGCCTGACCAGCGCTGTTACTTTTGTGCATACCAGCAAATGGGCAATCGGCCGCGCCCGCCCCAGTGAGGTGTTCCGTCACCATCTTGCCTACAGCGACTGGTTCAGCTTCGGGTCGCATTTCATATCCGAGGGGCGCTATCGGGGCAGCTTCCCCAGCGGCCATACCATCGAAGCGCTGCTCCCCATGCTGCTCGCCTACGCCCTGGCCGGCAACCCGGCCCATTCTTCTCGCACTCGCGCCCTTGGCCTGTTATGCGGCATTTTCGCTATTCTTAATGCATTCACCATGGCCGTGGCCCGGTCCATGGCCCTCAGTCATTGGCTCAGCGACGGCCTGCTCGGCCTGCTCGCCGCCTGGATTTTGATCCATATCAGCTATTTCTGGATTCTGCGTGTCCCGGAACAGGACAAACTGAGCAGGGAAACGTCGCTTCAGCCGTCATTACCCGCCTGCTGGGAATTACTGCTGGGGCTGTGGACAATGGGCCTCGGCTGCGGCATCATGTTGATACTGCTTGGGATCCACGCGCTGCTCCGGCACGAAAATTTCGCTTACAGCCTGTTGATCCCGGCCGGAGTTTTCGGCGGTTACTTCTGCCTGCGTCAGAGCTGCCGGTTGTATGGAAAGTTTCGCGCCCACATCGCATATCCGTTATAAATTCTGTCCTCCGGAGTTTTTATGCCTGCCCACGCCTCCCGGCTGCTGACCGCCGCGTCGAGTAAATTCGGCCTGGTGCTTCTGGTTGCACTTTGCCTGCTGATATTCGCCCCTGGGCAGGGCAGCCTGCCGACCACAGACCGCGATGAAGCGCGCTTCGCCCAGGCCAGTAAACAGATGCTGGAAACGGGGAATTATGTCGACATCCGCTTTCAGGAGGTTCCGCGCTATAAAAAACCGATTGGAATTTACTGGTTGCAGACCGCAGCGGTTCGCCTCAGCAACGCCCCTTTGAACCGAATCGGTCCGTACCGCCTGCCATCCTTGCTCGGGGCGCTGCTGGCGGTCGTTTGCACCGCTCTGCTCGGAGCGCGACTGTTCGATCGCCGCACCGGCCTGCTGGCCGGGCTGCTGCTGGCCGGATGTCTGTTGCTGAATGTGGAAGCCCGACTGGCCAAAACCGACGCCATGCTGCTGCTCTGTATTGTCATCATGCAAAGCGGCCTGGCCCGGCTCTATCTGGCTCGGCAGCGGGAAAAGGCCAATCACTGGCCGGGGTGGATCATGTTCTGGCTGGCCTGCGGACTGGGCATTCTCATCAAAGGACCAATACCTCCGGTCATCGCCGCCGCAACCATCCTCCCCCTGCTGGTCAGTGACCGCAGCCTGAACTTGCTCAGGGTGCTCCGCCCCCTGCCGGGAATACTGCTCCTGGCCGGGATTGTGCTGCCCTGGTTTATTGCAATCCAGTCCGCGTCTCAAGGAGCCTTTATCCAACAGGCCCTGTTCCAGGATTTTCTTCCCAAGTTGCTGTCCGGCCAGGAATCCCATGGCGCACCGCCGGGCTATTACCTGTTGCTGTTTCCGGTACTGTTCTGGCCGGGCTCGCTGCTGACCATCGCCGGCCTGCCCAGGCTGCGCTCGCTGCTGCGGGAGGAACGGGTCCGCTTCCTGCTGGCCTGGATCATTCCAGCCTGGATCATCTTTGAATTGGTGCCGACCAAACTCCCCCACTATGTCCTGCCGTTTTTCCCGGCCATAGCCCTGTTGACCGCTTGCGCCCTGCAACAAAGCCGACCGGAACCTGGCCGGGAAGGACTGCTGAAAAAATTGCCCCGCTGGCTTGGCAGCGGGCTGTGGTTGCTGGCCACAGTCACTCTGGGCATCGGCCTGCCGGTACTGGCCGCCCGCTTCGGCCGGTTTCAGGCCCTTGATCTACTCCCCTTTGCCGGGCTGCTGCTGATGCTGGTGGCGGGCTGGCAATATCGCCATAACAGAGCCCGTGCTTCGCGCCTGGTGCCGACCTTTTTCCTTGTCGCGCTGCTGACGTTCCCGCCGGCTTTCGCCGGCATCCTGCCGCAACTGGAGTTCGCCTGGCCCAGCCGCCATGTTGCCGAGGTGCTGAGCGAACAGCCACCAGGGCAACTGATTGCCGTCGGCTACAGCGAACCGAGCCTGCCGTTTCTGGTCGGGACCGATACGGTCATGACCAACCCCAACCGGGCCGCGCTGCTGCTCCACCAGGAGCAATACCGTTACCTGCTGGTGGAGGCCAGGGAGCAGCGTAAACATGCTGCAGCCGTCAAGGATCTGCTCAGCGGCATGCAACATCTTGACAGGTTCAGTGGCTTCAACTATTCCAAAGGCAAAAAAATCACCCTGGACCTCTATGCCAAGCCCTGAGCAATGGGCTTACGCTGGGGCAGCTTACTCGGCAGTGGCCCATTTTTTTTGTTGCTCCCGGCGAATCAGCACCAGGTTCCGGGTATAGATGATGAACCCGGTCGACTGGCCGACGATAAACACCGGGTCCTTCTTAATGATGGCATAGGTCAGCAGCAGCACGCTGCCTGCCAGGCTGAAGTACCAGAAAGCCGTTGGAATCAGGCTCCGCCGATGTTTTTCAGAGTAGAGCCACTGCACGAAAAAGCGCATGAAAAACATCGCCTGCCCGGAAAACCCGATGGCCAGAACAACAACGTCAGAAAGGTTCAGATTCATTATTTTCCATCCTTCAGAGTAATCGCCAACCGGCGACACTGTCATCGGCCCATGGCCAACAGGTCAGAAACAACCTCCATCCCCATCAAAGATGAGCCCGGCGCTCCGCCAGCTAAATCTTCGACAGGCCGTTATCCGTGCTGATAGTAACACCTCCGGCAGTTGCCTGAGAACCCGAATAGCGCACCCCAAGAAACAAGTGCATCCTGTGAATGGCGCTCGTTTAAGAGTCGCTGGCAGCAAAACCGGGACTGTCCCCGCACGGGGGCTGTCCCAGGTTTTTGCGGTGTTAACCGCGACAGTGTCATGGCTCGCAAACTCTTGGGACAGCCCCCGATGACCCTGGGGACAGTCCCGAGTTTACTGCAAAGTTGCTTAAACTAGCGCCATTCGTGCATCCTGTTCATTTCAGCATGCCAGTCTTGCCCCGGCCGGAAAAAGGCTGCCCCGCCCAGAGGCAATCTGCGCCAGAAAAATTTGCACAGGTTGACTCATATTCTCCTTACCGAACCCTAAACCCAGAGTCATAAAACTCAGGTAACAAGCAATCGTTGCAAAAACTTTGTACAGGCAAAGACGGGCTTAGCAGGCGATTTTGCCACAGTCTGTCCGAGCAGGCAGAACACTTCAGCAAAAAGACTCTATTTTAGTGTGGGTGACCGCAGGAAGGAAACCTTGCACATGGCCACAGAACCCCGGCAATCGACCCTGAACGCTCTTTCCCCGCTGGCCGCTCCCGCCTGCCAGGTGGAACAGCGCTTCGACCATCGGTGGCAGAAGCTCGTCCTCGGCTTTGCGCTGTTGCTATTGCTCAGTTTGCTCCTGGAGTTTTTCGATTTGGATAAGACCCTGGCCGGACACTTTTATTCCCCAGAGTTCGGCTGGTTTCTGAAAAAAAGGCCGTTCTGGGAAACGCTGCACCACTATGGGACACTTCCGGGGCTGCTGTTCAGCCTGGCCGGACTGATCACCTGGCTGGCCAGTTTTTACCGTTCCGGCCTGCGGGTCTGGCGCAAGCCCTGTATGGTGATCGTCCTGACCGCAGTACTCGGCGCCGGGCTGCTGGTCAATGCGGTGCTGAAACAATATTGGGGGCGGCCGCGCCCCAGCCAGACCGTTGAATACGGGGGGCAATGGGAATATCGGCCGATTTTCCATCCGGGTCCGCCCGGCCAGGGGGCATCTTTTCCCTGTGGACACGCGACCATGGGTTTTGTTTTTCTTGCCGCCGCCGGTTGTTACCGGCGCAGTCGGCGCCTGGCCGGCGCCGGCGTCACCTTGGGAATTGTCACCGGCGTCCTGTTGTCAGCCGGGCGGATTGTCCAGGGGGCTCATTTCCTTAGTGACGCGCTCTGGTCCTTCGGCCTGATCGGCATCATGGTCATGGCCCTGATCTATTACCTTCCGGAACCGGCCCCTGCCGGGGTCGCAACCGCGACCAACCGGAATCGGCGGCACCTGGTGACCACCCTGGCTCTGCTCGCCATTGTGCTGATCAGTGCCGGTTTTCTGACCCGCAGGCCGTTCTTCAAGAGCCGTCAATATCCCCTGCAGCTGGCTGCTGTTGAAACCATTGCCATCAGCATGAAAGAGCGACCGGAGCAGGTGAAAGTTCAGTACAGCGGTGCCCCGGAAGGGCTATTGCGGATCAATGCCCACGGCTTCGGCTGGATCAAGGCGAAATACCGTCATATCCTGCAACAGTCCCGGAGCGGCCACACCCTGCAACTCAAGCTGCAGCTGGCCGAAAAAGGCTATTTTGCCGAACTCGACCATGACCTGATTCTGACCCTGCCGAGTAGCCGGAAAAATTCCACCAGGGTTCTTGTCAACGGCCGTCTCATCAGCAACAGGAGATCTCATGCCGAACCCAGCGCTGCCCTCCAATAAGAAAATACTGCTCGCCGTGCTGACCGTCGAATCGTTCCGAGCGCTGGTCAGGCATCGCTCTTTTGTGCTACTGATTTTCATCATCCTGCTGCTCGACAAACTCATCCATAGCGTTGTCAATCCGGAACGCCTGAAAGCGGGTCTGCATTCCGCGCGGCTGGCGGTTCAATCACCGCAGTTCCTGTTCACCGAGCTTCCGAAACAGTTGCAGGAATGGCTCTTCAGCCCTACCGCGTTAGCGGTTCTGGCCGGATTGTTCCTGTTCAAACAACTGCTCTCCCTGTGGCCGTCCAGCAGTTTGCGCCGCTGGCATAATGACCAAGCCAACGCCGGCCTGCTCCAGTCCCTGACCGGCCTGAAGCTGCGTCAATTCTGCTGGGATTGCTGCGCCCTGGGACTGATTATTTTGTTCAGCCTGGGCTGGGCGGGGTTCTGGTTCGGACTCTGCCGGTTCTGGTGGCAACAGAGCGGAACGGTCCTGGCGGGCTGGTCCTGGCTGCTGGCGCTGGCTGCGGCCTGGCCCTTGATCATGGCGGGGTTATCCTATTCTTCCAAACTGGCGGTACTCGGCAACGGTTCCTTTCGGCAAAAATTTGGCCTTTTTCTGGAGCTGTTCCGATCACCGCGCGTGCTGTTCGGCTCCTGGCTGTTTTTTCTCGCCAGGATTATCCTGGAAACCCTCTTTGTTGCCGTTATTCCGCTGGGGGCCTTGCTGTATCTGGACCAGGCGGCGTTACGGATTCTGCTGAGCTGTATCTCCATAACGCCGACCTATTCCTATCTGAAAATGGCGTCCTTCAAGTTTTTCCTCTTTATTTACAGTCCATATCAACTGATTCAGCAGGAATTCGGACAGCCCTGCTCCGGGCTGAGCAGCGCAGCCCCGACCGAACCGGGGCAGTTGCTCGCCGCCAGGGCGAACAGAGTCGAAGGATCGGCCGGTGCTCAGCAGCCGGAGTCATAGTTCAGCAAGCGATCTTGCAACAGCCGGCCCGGACTGCAACTCACTCACTTCAATGGTCAACCTGCCGAGCAGCCGGTACAGAGTGGTGCGCCCTTTGGCGATCAGCCCGACGCCGTAAGCGTTGAACCAGGGTGCTATATGAGCCTGATGAAAACTCCAGGCCGTTGCCAACAGATCATCCCGGGCCTCGACCTGACCTTCGGCGTTGCGCAACAGGGCCGCAAAAAACGCCAGCTCGAAACCGATCTGATCAGGCATCCGCTGACTCTGCCAATGGCTCTCGCTCTGCAACAGAGCCGGATCGAAACCGCTCTGCCGATACAGCTTGTCGACGGCAACGGCTTGCTCCCCCCAATAACGACCGTCCCGCTGGAACGATTCGAAGGGGGCATGAAAACGCTCAGCCGCCGGGTTGAAGAACAACTCATGATATTCGTCCACCAGCGCCGACAAGGGGTCGGCCCCAAGATTCTCCGTGCCCGCAAACAGCTCGTTAAGGTCACTGACCAACTCGGCTGAGGGGGTTTTGAGGTAGAGCGCGGCCGCCACCTCGCAAAGGGCGGCCACGTTCGGGATGTTCAGGCCGACCATCAGACTTTCTCCACCCGCGCGGGCAGGCCGTTGCGGGCATTGCCGCCCAGCACGAAATCCGCCAGGGTCGAGATGCCGGGCCGGGAAGGATCGCTCAGGCCGAGGGGGTTGATGGCCAGCCCGGCGGCCAGGTCAGGATCCGCAGGGATGGTTTTCTCACCGATCTGCATGGCCGAACTGCCGTAGCGCCAGTGCCCGAAGCCGTGCTCGATGGCGATCACCCCGGGCATCACCCCGTGGCGGACCGCCACCCGCCCTTCGGCCTGCCCACCGGGGGTGGTCAGGCGGATTCGGTCGCCGTTGCGCACGCCCAGTCGGCGCGCGTCGTCAGCCTGCATGGCGACCTCGTTGACCGGGCGCAGTTTACGCAATTTGCGGGCGGTGATGGTCCCGGAGTTCATGTACTGGCTCTTGGTGGAAATCAACTGGAACGGCCACTGCCTCACCGGGTAGCTGTCGCTGAGCTTGCTGCCATCCAAAAACAGCGGGGGCAGCCAGGTCGCGGAGCCGAACAGGCGCTGCCCGGTCATGCTGTTACGCTGCCGTGCCAGGGGTTCGTTGTAGAGCTGGAGCGGCGCCTGGTAGCGACGTTTCAGCCACTCACCCTGGTAGCTGTTGGTCTCATCTTCAAAGCGTCCGCCGTGACTCATGACATAGCCGACCTTGCGCTGCTCTTCCGGCTTGAGGACGGCGTCCAACTGTGGCGCAAAGCGGTCCAGACCGGTCAGGCGCAGATCTTCGTCGCTGGCGTCCGGAACCGGCTGCCCGTCAAAGGCGATATTGGCGAACAGTCGCAGATACCAGTCCTGGGGCCGATGGAGGGGCCACAGCTTACCATCGGCATCGGGAATCGCTTGCTCCCCGAAGCCGGGCAGCTTCATCCGCTTGGCGACATCGATCAGGAAACTTTCCATGCAGATGGGGTCCCCGGCCGGGGTGGTCTGTTGCGGTGCCGACACTGCCGGCCAGCTGATGGTGCTGACCTTGGTCAGGGTTCCGCTCCAGGGCGTCGTCGAGGCGAAATTTTCGTAGAGGGAGGTATCCGGAACAATATAATCGCACTCCGCCGCGGTCTCTGACAGGAAGGAGTCGATACAGATCAGCAGCGGAATCCGCTTGGGATCGCGCAGTTTATCAAGCTGACCGGCCAGCCCGGACTGGCCGTAGACCGGGTTGGTGTTCCAGAAGATCAGCGCCTTGAGGGGATAAGGATAGCCGTTAAGACCACCAAGGAGAAATTCCGGTTGCAGCCCGGCGGAGAGGGGGAACCAGGGACCGTCCGCCGGATAGGGCTTGCCGGTAGCCTGCTTGCGCTTGAACTCGCTGGTCTTCTCGTAGGGAAAATCGTGCCGGGAGAGGGTCACCCCTTGCGGTTTGACCTTGCCCGCAAACTTGACCATGTTGTAACGCGGACCCGGTTTGACATCGGCAAAGCGCCCGCCGCCGGCACTCATTCCCCCTTTCCAGTTGAGATTGCCGACCAGGGCGTTGAGCATGACGATAGCATAGGCAGTGTAGAAACCGTTGCTGTGCATGGTTCCGCCATGAGTATCGGCCACAGCCCGACGACCGTAGGAAGTAAACTCCTGCGCCAGTCGGATAATAGTCTTTTCAGGCACACCGCAGGCAGCGCTGTACTCGGCCAGAGTCAGCTTGCAGGCTTCGTCAAACAGCACCTGCAGGGACGTTTTCACCCGCAGGTCCTGACCAGCGACCGTGACCGTCCCACTGAACAGCAGCTGCGCCGGGCCGTCGGTCTGCTCCTGGGCCAGCGGCTGCCCGCTGCGAGCGTCAATAACCACCATGCTCTCCGCACTGCCCAGGCCAAGGGCTGCGGCGCGTAGGAAGGTGCCGTCCAGGGGCGAGTCCGGATCGGTAACCACCAGGTGGGTGGCATTGGACCAACTTGGCTCACCGGCTGCAGCTGCAGCTTTCCCATTTGGCTGGGCCAGGAAGTCGGCATTGTAGCGCTGGGTTTCGATAATCCAGCGGATCATCCCCATGACCAGAGCCCCGTCGGTGCCCGGGGTGATGGGTAACCACTCCGAACGCTCACCGGCTGCAAGGCTGTCCGAATTGGTCAGCACCGGGTCAACCACAACATATTTCATCCGCCCGCTGGTGCGGGCGTCTGCCAGCAGCATCGCCTGTCGTTTAAACGGGTTCCCGGCATTACCCGGAGCCGTACCGATGGACAGGTAGTACTCACAGTTGGCATAGTCGGGCTTGAGGTGGGGATACTTCTTCCAGTCGCCGAGCAGGGCCGCATACCCGCCGCGCATGGACAGGCCGCAGTTGCCGCGATGCCCGGTGAAATTCTTCGAGCCGAAACTCAGTACCCCGAAGCGCTTGGCAAAACTCAGCCGCCCGTTTTTGTAACCGTTAACCATGGCCAGTTGATTTGAACGCGGCCCCAGCTCCGGCGCAGCCGGATCAATGGGGGTCTTGGTATCGCGAATGGCGCGCAAGCCATCGACCTGCCCCTCGCCGAACAGGTTGCCCCCTTCGACCACCTCTTCGATAAGCTGCTGATAACCGATGGGCTGCCACTTGCCGCTGCCGCGCGGACCAACCCGTTTGAGGGGGGTCAGCACCCGTTTGGGATCGGCAAGCATGTCGAGGGCGGCATTGCCCCGGCTGCAGGCGACGGAACGCCGGGCCAGGCCGCTCTCCTCAAAGCGGCTGAGGGCCCGAAAGCTGTCGCTGATACTTGCCTGAAAGGGCAACACCGGAGACGCGGAGAGGGGATGATAGGGGTTGCCGCTGACCCTCAGCACCCGGTTACTGGTGCGATCGACCCGGGCGCGAATCCC
>CAXXJU010000006.1:0-29659 GCA_963668145.2 Geopsychrobacteraceae bacterium | reverse complement strand
ATTGATGCCGAGACGATTGAAAATGCGATTATGGAAGAATTTACCAAGGTGACCAAAGGGCAGCAGCAAAGCCCACACGTCCCGTTGAGCAACCGGGCCATGTTGGCCCAACACCCTGAGTTGGACAAAATCGCCGGCCAAGCGCTGAATAATATCTTGCCAAGTTATTATATGCAGGCCATTAAGGAACTGGGGCTGACCCCGATGACCTTTCCCCAGATCAAACCGCGGGAAACCAAACTGGGCGAACCCTGCCTTGTTGAAATCCGCGTCGCCCTGGAACCAAAAATCCCCCTGCAGCAATATGAAGGATTGCAGGCAACCTACGCGCCGGTGACCGTCACCGAGGACGATGTCACGGCGCAAATCGCCGGAATCCGCCAGCAACGCGGCGCCGGGGACGATGACGCCAAACTGCTGGCCACCCTGCCCTTTGACACCATCGAAGCGTTTAGCGCCGAAGTGCGCAGTTCGCTGCAATCCATGGCCACGGAAAAAACCGCCGCCAACAAGCGGGAAGCCGTCCTCAACAAACTGGTCGAAATCAACCCCTGCAGCGTCAGGGAAGAAGTCATCGAACAGCAGACCATGATGATGATCAATCAGTTCCGTCAGCAGGTGGGAGCCAACAATTTCGAGGGGTACCTTAAATCTTCGGGCCGTACCATTGACGATGCAAAAAAGGAGATCCGCCCGGAGGCGGAGGCTGCGGTCAGAAAAAACCTGCTGCTGTCTGCAGTTGCTGACAAAATAGCACCTGAGATCAGTGAAGAAGATATCAAGGCGGTCATCTCAAAGCAGGAAAATTCCATCATGGAGGTCGGAATGAGCTACACCGACCGGCGCAAGCGGATCGAGGAGACCCCCGGCGCCCTCGAACAGCTGACCCATGCCATTCGGCTTGAGAAAGCAGTCGACTTCATCGTTCGGAAAGCGGTCCTGACAGAAGCTGAGCCAATGCGGATTCTGGATCAGCTGCCGGAACATCTAAAATAAACCACTATGCACTGAATGTGCATAGGTTTTGACAGAACTGAAGGTCCCTGAAATAGCCCCCTCTTCCTTCGTGGATGAGGGTTGGAGCGAGGGGGAGCTCAAGCCAGCATTTTCACCCCCATCCTAACCTTCCCCCATCAAAGGGGGAAGGACTCAATTCTGGAGCAATAAAAAATAAGCGCGCTGACCCGCCGGCAAACCTGCCATGGGCCTGAAGCCCGGGAGCATGGCAGGTTGCTCAAATCCCCAACCAAACTTTTGCCATCTGCTAAATCATTCTCCGATTAAAGAATGTTTCTTTTTCAAATTCGTCAATACTCATGGTGATGTGCTTAATATCCGGGAACATTTCGACTAATTTCACCACGACAGCTTTGCTTAACTGTGCCCGCTGGTCGACGGTGCGACCCGGCATGATCGTTGCGAAGAGATGAATAAAAGCCTCATGTTTGCCGCCGACAGCATAGTCATTGTATGACTTCACGCGTATTTTTATATCCTGTTCATTGAACAGCTGAGACGCCAGGACCGTCGCATGAACCTGCCTGACAAGTTCTTCTCCGGAATAGCGAGCCAAAATGTCTTCTGCACACTCAAGGACAATATGCGGCATAGTTCCTCCAAGTTTCTGGGCTGTAAGGGGCTTTCCAAACGGCACCGCAGCAACGGGCCGACAAAGTTGCATGCGGAGTCGAGAGTTCATCCGGCTAGCGGAACCGATGCTCCAGTAGGTCCGGATAGACTCTTATTTTAGCAGGATCCCCGCCAGCAAAGAGACCGCTACCCGGGATTTCCACCAAGATCCTTATTTTTCCTCCCCGACACCTGCCGGAGCCGGGTTCGTTTGGCGTAATTGACGCAAAAACAGCCAGACCACCGGCGGCAGGACCAGGATAAAAGCGTAGCAAAGCAGCAGGAAGGTCTGCTGAACGCCGATGCCGTCAGCCAGTCTGCCGATCAGCGGACCGGTGCAGACAAAGACCAGGCGGAAACAGAGAGACTGCAGCGACAGGATGCCGGCACGGTTAGCCGAAGGGATTTCCCGCTGGGCAAAGTTGAGCAGCATCGGCCCGCGCAGGCCGCGCATGCTGGTCAGCAGGTAATAGAAAAGGAATCCCCACAATCCGCCGGCCAGGCCCAGCCCTAGATAGCCGCCGACGATCAGCAGGGCAAACAAAATCACCATGCGCCCGTCTCCCAGCTTCAATTGGGAGCGGTGACTGGCAAAGGCAAACAGAGCCACGCTCAGGTTGGCGACGGCCCAGATCGGTCCAAACCAGGAGACCGGCACCCCACCATCCTGCATATAGGGCTGAATTAGCCAGACCGGGTAGAAAGAGGACAGACCCAGCACCAGATTCAACAGAATGGTATAACGCAGCCGTTTATTGTCCAGCAAGG
Source organism: Geopsychrobacteraceae bacterium (assembly GCA_963668145.2). Lineage (GTDB taxonomy): Bacteria > Desulfobacterota > Desulfuromonadia > Desulfuromonadales > Geopsychrobacteraceae > Seleniibacterium. The sequence goes on along the minus strand of CAXXJU010000006.1, from coordinate 27,262 downwards.
CGTAGCGGGTCGACCGCCAGGCCTCGGCAACATGGCTGGCTGGCGGATTGCCGGAGCGTTGTGGTTCGACCAGGGTCCGGGTCAGAAAAAAGAGCAGAATCCAGACCAGCACCTGAATAATAAAGGGCAACAATGGTGCCGCCGCGTACATTACCCCGGCAAACAAAGCACCGCAGGCTTCACCAATCTGCCCGGCCCCGCTCATCCGCCCCTGATGGCGGGCGTAAAAAAGCTCCTCGTCGGTTCCCTTGAGGCTTTCGAACAACAACGCACTGTCCGAGCCGCTGATAAAGGACATGGAAATGCCCAGGAAGATTTCCGCGATCAGCACCCCGCTGAAGGTTTCGGCAATAGTGTACAGCCCCCAGCCGATCACCCCGAGTAGAGCCGCGTAATTGAGTGCTTTACGGTAACCGATCCGGTCGCTGATATAGCCGGACGGGTATTCCATAACCGCCATGGCCACGGCGAAGATGCTCTGTAAGAGCAGGATCTGCGTCAGGCTCATCCCGATCTGGTCTTTCCAGAACAGGGTGATGATCGCCATAGGGAACAGGCTCATCTCGAGAAAGGAAAAGGCGTAGAGTTTTTTGATGTTGGAGTGGAGTGTCGGCATGGCGGAAGCATAGCCTGAAGCGGTCGGAACCGCTATATAGAAATGATGGTCATCCCGGAATGGCGCTAGCTTAAGCACTTTCGTAGCAAATTCGGGACTGTCCCAAGCCCTATCTGGGGCTGTCCCAGATGTTTGCGGCCCTTGGAACGCTGGCGGTTTGCACCGCAAAAGCCTGGGACAGCCCCGAATGGCGCTAGTTTAAGAGTCGCTGGCAGCAAAACCGGGACTGTCCCCGCACGGGGGCTGTCCCAGGTCTTTGCGGTGTTAACCGTGACAGTTTCATGGCTCGCAAACTGTTGGGACAGCCCCCGATGACCCTGGGGACAGTCCCGAGTTTACTGCAAAGTTGCTTAAACTAGCGCCATTCGGGACATCCCGACAAACAACAAGAACGCTGATTTATGACTTTGCTAATCGGCGCTGAGTCAGCCCTGTTCTCGGCTTCCTCTCTTGTTTCCCGCAGGAGAGGAAGCCGATATCGGTATCGAAATCAGTCTCGACATCACCAACGAAAAATTGCAGGACCAATTTGCCCCCGACAAAAAAGCCGCCAATCACCGCACAGATCAAAAAAAACAACTCGATCCCGTTAAAATGGCTCATCTCAGTCTTCTCATGATCGGAACAGGCAGCCCCTCGCCGGGCAAAAACATCCAGGCAACAAAAACGCCCGCCCCGGAAAAATCCGCGACGGACGAAAATTTAATACTCTGCTGACTTCAATCATTGCGTCCCCCCATCCTGAAACAAATCGAAACGACCTTGTATTACCAAGTTTTGCCATTCTCACAATGCTGCAGATTCCTCTCGAAAAGAAAGGGGCCTTGCGCTAACACTTATCAGTAGCGCACCTTGACATAATAGCCATTGGTAACATAGGTATATTCAGGGCGATATTTGAAAGAACCTTTAAATGGGATTAAATCATCCGCGAAATTCCCATCAGTATTAACATAAATATTTTCTTTAGTCAGGATGACTTTTTCGTCATTTAGAAAGAAAAAATATAAATTAATACTATCGACATCCCATGATGAAGTATATCTTTGACTATTTAATTTTACGGCACCAACAACCTTCATAGTTTTTTGTTGATCATCAATTGAGATATTGTAGTCAAGGTATATCTCACCAAGTTGTCCTGCAACATTTTCCTGATCAATTCTTGGAAAGTTATTATTTGGAAATTTTTTACCAACATAAGGAGATGTACAGGAAGTCACAGATAACAAAACGCAAAGGATCAAGGCAGACATAAATATTTTTTTATACATCGCGCCATCCAATTCTTTTATTAAATTATTAGTCCTAAGTATAGAATTACAAATAGTGATATTCCGGATGTTCAATTAGCAGCATATTTCCCATCAGGTTGGATATATGGATCGACTTTTTCCGAAGGAAACATTTGCCCGCATAAACCTATGGTATAATTGACAAATTGTTTAACTGTTTCCCTATTTTTCTCTTTCCACATTTCCTTTGAAGGAACAATACCAACATTATGATAAATATTTGCCCTTATCAATTTCTTATTGTCTATATATTTTCTAACTTCAACTTCAACAAAACTGTAAATTTTATCCTTTATAAGGTTTGTTGAACAGTAACCATTCTTAAATTTTTCTATAAAGAAAGGTTGTTTTTTCAAGGCGTCGTCAGTTCTCCAAAAAACATAACCACCTGAAAAAATTTCTTCTTTCCTTATATAAACCTCTATGGAGGCCTCATCTGTTGTCATTTTATAAAAAGATGCCTTAACATTATCTCCAAACTGGACTTGAGAATCGTCCAAATAAATATTAAATGGAAATACGAGATGAATTTTGGGGTAATTATTATCGGTGAAGGTGTTATTTTCGACTATTGGAGGGCTATTTTTTAAGTTAACACAGGCGGGAAGGATTGGGACCAAAAGCATTAAGAAAAATGACAGCAACTTCATTAAAAATCCCCCCTGCATAATTTTGGGCTACCCTCAGTCACGGTTAGCTGCAAGCCTGCATTTTTTAAAGACAGGGTCCATCTACATACAAGACGAACTGTCGCAATGTCCTTGTTCTCTCGCTGGAGAATACCATATATCAAATTTATTCTCCGATTTTTAATATTTCAATAATAAAACAAACTCATCCCTCGAATTTATGCTTTCCCCAAAAAGGCAGGCTATTGTTTTTGTGCCGCTGGCCACAAAAACCGTCTACTCCAAAGGTTTATGGCAAAACCACCAGTCGTAACAGGCCGCTGATTGTTTGGCTTCAGCTGCTCCGGCAACATCCAGCGGCGGCGGGATAATGATACGATCACCGATCAGGCTGTTGTTGGGCCAATTGGCAGGAACAGCCCCCTGTTGGTCAGAAGTTCGCAATGCCTTGACCGCCCGCAGAATCTCATCAATATTGCGGCCGATCTCCATGGGATAATAGAGGAGCAAACGCACATAGCCCTGCGGGTCAACGATAAAAACCGCCCGGACCGTCTGGGTTCCCATGCCCGGATGGAGCATTCCCAGTTGCAGGGCCAGGGAATCATTGGCGGCAATAACGGGAAACTTGATTTCGATGTTCAGATGCTCCTGGATCCACTCGATCCATTTGATATGACAATAAATCTGATCGACTGACAGTCCGATCAAAGCACAATCCAACTCCTGAAAGGCCTCAAATTTTTCCTGAAAAGCGACAAATTCAGAGGTGCAAACCGGCGTAAAGTCTGCAGGATGACTGAACAGAACAAACCACTGCCCGGCAAAATCATCCGGCAGCGTCATAGGTCCCTGAGTTGTCTGGACCGTTAAAGAGGGGAACTGATCACCGAGCAGGGGGAGCTTGGGTACGTCCATAAAGAAGAACTCCTTTCCGGCCCAAGCGGGCCAGGTTTAGCCAGTTGCGTCACACAAAACGAGGACAGTCTAGAAAATCGGCAATAGGCCCGAGGGGGGACTTGTCTGACCCAACCACAGAAAGAAGCAATATATGTTCCCAGGAAAGCTTGGATACATCATGAAAACGACCATCCCATAACTTCCTGTAAAAACGTGTTTTTTATGGACCTAACAGACAGGAAAACAGCAGGAGCGGTACAATGTAGGGTCTCAATTTAATAACAGTCGTCTTTTTTTGAGATTTACGACAGGCAGGCTGCCACTTCTGGGATTGTCATGCAGAAAGTAGCAATTATTGCAATTCTGGGCCTATCGCTGATGTTGTCGGCTCCATGGGCCACACATGGTAAGGCCTTATTGTAAGGCGGCGCGGGCCAGGGAAAAGTGATATTCGACGGTCAGCTGCACGCCGCGAAAGGGATGGTTTGTAAACCTTTATTCCCCTTTGTAGTTTGCGATCTCAACAAGATTTCCATCGGGATCACGGCAGTAAACCGACAGGATCGGCCCCACGGCTCCGGTTCTGCGAACTGGTCCCTCCAGAACGTCGATGTTTTGTGCACGCAGCTGCTCCAAAACCTCAGGGATCGGTGTGGTGGTGATAAAACAGAGATCTTCCGAACCGGGGGTTGGAACTTTTGCTTTCGGCTCGAACTCCTGGTGATACTGATGCAGGTTGATCTTCTGTCGTCCAAAAGCCAGAGCCTTGCGCCCGGCCCCGAAGGTGATGACCTCCATCCCGAGCACCCGTTCGTAAAAATTACAGCTGGCGTCAATATCCCTGACCGTCAAGACAAGATGATCGATGGATTCGATTTTCACGCAAGACCTCCTCTGGCAGGTTATTGAAAAAATCCGTCCGGGAACTTTTCAAACACGGTGGGGAAAAGGCGTTGCCCCACCTGATCAAATAAGTAGAGAGTCACTATCGATTTTGATCGTCCATCTATGGACTCGGCAGGCTGTATTGCAACAGCCTGCCGAGTTTGAACGCACATTCTTGAGCTCAGCAGACAGTTACTGCCGGGACAAAACAAACTCTTTGCCGTTAAGAAGCAGTTTGCGATCCTTGATTTCCGCCTTATGCACCAACTTGTCACCGCTCTGTTCAAAAAAGCCGCTTTGCATACCGGGAAGCACCGGCACCAGAAGTGGGTTCTGGTTCGCAATCAACCCGTCAGGGAGAGACACATTCGAAGCAAAGGAAAATTGATCGACGATCATCTGCGGCTGCTGGCCCAGGGCGATCAAATCGACCATGGAAAGATCTTTTTTCAGCCCGAGGGCAAAATTGCCATCAATGTCCCCTTCAGCCAAGGTCACATGCAGTTTGTCGATGGTGATCTGCAGATCCTTTTTCAGCAGTTTTTCAAATTCGCCGGCCAAGCGCATCCCGGCAAAGGCCATCTGCTGCTGCATCATGGCTTTTGCCTGTTCCGGATTGCCCTGAGCGGTGGCAAGGTTTGCCATGGCGTCGCTGAGAACCTCAACATAAACCCTGTAGAAATTTTCGAAGGCATCGGCATCGAGATGGTTCACACCCATATCGAGGTGCAGATCGGCTATTTTATTATTTTCACCGGTCATGATTTGAGCAATGCTCATTTCACTCTTAACAGACATATTCCTGGTTGTCTCATCAAAACCGATGATTGAGCTCCCTTTAAGGTTGTCAAGAAGCATGGCTGCAGCCGGGTCTGGAGCATTGACCGCAATCTGTTCGATGCCATATGACGAGGTCCCGGCCATGAAGAGGCTGGAAGTCTGCTGCATATTTGAATGCAACGAAATATTCTTCACCTCAACTGCATCATCCACAACAAGGCCCTCAAAGCCGCCATCCATTTCGATATTTTCTAAATTACGATCAAATTTGAGAACCAGATGACCAGGTTTGATAGAAAGATGGGTATCCTGGCTATCGACCAGTTCAAATGGATCAATTGAAGCGGTCACAGTCCCCCCGCTGAACAACTGATACTCACTGCTGATGGTCAGGGGGTCGTTACCATCGAGTTCATTGCTGACGAAATCCCGATACCAGGAGTTCCGGTCTAAACTGGTCGTGGAAGACGCTCCCAGGTAGCCATGCTTGACCTTCTCGACAAAAATCAGCGGAGAGATGTCCTCAACACCCTGCAGATCCGGTAAGTCCATGGTCCATTCGATTTCTGATGAGGAGAAGCCGCGATCGTAACGGGTGATGGCAATTTTAGGGGCAAAGGGATGATCAGCGTAGCGCGCATTGATATTGTCCAGCTGGCTGTAGAGCGCTTTTTCCACAATCAGGCCGTTAATAAAAGGAGCGCTCACCAAGCCGATGACGACAATAATCAGGATGCCGAGAAGTACTTTTTTCATTTTTAGTCCGTTCGAAGCTTCAAGGTTGACGATATAAAATACAAGAACGCTGTAATTCAGCTTAATTTGAGGGGGGACTGTGGTCCAGCCATGAAACTGTAACGGTTGGCACGGCAAAGGCCCAGGACAGCCCGTGCGGGGACAGTCCCGGTTCTGCTGCCATCTCTGCTTCGTGGCCAACAAAAAAAACCGCACCCTGCAGACTCCCCCAAATCTCACAAACTACGGTTATTTATTTTTTTTAAATCAAAAACAATAGGTTACATTCCTACACCGAAATGTGTCCATTGACAAGGTTTTTATTTGGCCTCATTTCATCAGCAAAAGAATCTGCACTGCTAAACGGTGTTCAGTCGACTACAACGTCACTCCGGTTTTAAAGATGGCTATGTCACGGCTGTTGCGAACTTCCGCCGAGGTTGGCTTACCGTTAATGATGGCAACGATTTCGGTCAGAAAATCACTCAACACCTGGTCCGGATCAGCGGCCGGGTCAGCCAGGGCGCCGGCATTGAAATCGATCCAGTTTCTCTTTTTCTCCGCCAGGGGGGTATTGGTTGCAACCTTGACGGTGGGGATAAATCCGCCCAAAGGCGTCCCCCGGCCAGTGGAAAACAGGACTAATTGACAGCCGGCCGCCCCGAGGGCGGTGGTTGCCACAATATCGTTCCCCGGTGAGTAGAGCAGATTCAGCCCCGGCTCGACGACCCGCTCATCCATTTTGATGACATCGACCACCGGCGATTTCCCGGCTTTGCGGGTGCATCCCAGGGATTTGTCTTCCAGGGTGGTAATGCCGCCGGCCTTGTTTCCCGGCGAAGGATTTTCGTAAATCGGCTGATCGTGTGCCAGATAGTACTCTTTAAAATCATTGATCATGGCCACGGTCTTGGCAAACACCTCAGCGCTGCGGCACTGTTCCATCAGGATGTGCTCGGCACCGAACATTTCCGGCACCTCAGTCAGCACGGTGCTGCCACCATGGCTCACCACATAATCCGAGACCCGGCCGATCAGGGGATTGGCGGTCAACCCGGAAAAGGCATCAGAACCGCCGCATTCAAGACCGATAACAATGTCCTCCCAACTTCCGGCTTCACGCCGATCCTGAGCAGCGAGAGAATAAAGCTCTTCGAGCAGAGCCACCCCGGCTTCAACCTCATCGCCAACATCCTGGGCGATCAGGTAGCGAAAACGGCTTTCATCCGCCCCGGTGGGCAGGGTTTTGCGGAAGGTCTCAATCTGGTTGTTCTCACACCCCAGCCCCAGGATCAGCACGCCGCCGCAATTGGGATGCAGGGAAATATTCTGCAGCATGACCTTGGTCCGCTCATGATCGCCACCCAACTGGGAACAGCCATAGGGATGCGGAAAGTGGTAAATCCCGTCAACTCCGCTCCGCTCGGCCTCAGCTTTGAACGCCTTGATGATATTGTCGGCAATGCCGTTAACGCACCCAACCGTGGGAATCACCCACAATTCATTACGGATCCCGACCCGGCCATTGCTGCGCCGATAGACCTGTAGCGGTTGCGCCTGTTGCCACTCGAATTGCTCGGCGGCGGCAGCCACCGGCTGATAGTGATAGCTTTGCTTATCGGACAGCCCGGTTTTGACATTGTGGGTATGAACATGCCCGCCTTTGCCGATGGACTGACTGGCAAAACCGATAGAAGCGCCATACTTGGTGACCTGAGCACCGGCCGGGATGTCCTGCAGGGCAAGTTTATGCCCCACAGGAATATCGTCGTTCACGGTAAAGGGTTCCATCCCGGGCACCTCGACCAGGGTCCCGGCGGGCAACTCGGCGTAGGTCACAGCCACATTGTCGGCGCTGTCAATTCTGGTGATCTTAACCATCACAGAACCTCCGCAAGCGTCTCCCGCATACCTTTGCCGGTAATGCTGACGATAAAGCCAGCCACCTGATCGCGCAGGCCATCGACCTTCAGCAGTTCGGCCTCCCAGTGCTGATCAAGGCTCAACACCCTGTTGGCAATGGCGCTCGCGGTAGCCAGGTCGATCGGTCCCATACCAGCTTCGCCCCAAAGCTCCCGGTACATGTCCAAAAACGGCTGATCATCTTTGGTCGGGTAGCTGGCGCCGTTCAGTTCACCACGGTAAAAACAGATCAGGGCTGCCAGGGCCAGGCTCATCAACGGCGGAACCGTGCCGTTATCCTGACTGTAGCGCAGCAGCTGCGGCAACAGCCGGGTACGGAATTTGGTCATGGAATTCAACGAGATATCAAGCAGTTTATGTTTGATAAAGGGATTCTTGAACCGCCCGATGACGCTGTCGGCAAAGGGTTTCAGTTCCTCCACCGGCAACGGTAGGCAGGGAATAATCTCTTTATCGAGCAACTGCGACAGATAATTTTCCAGCTGGGGATCGCTGGTGGCGTCCTTGACGAACTCGATGCCGCATAGCCAGGCCACTGGCGTCAGGGCGGTGTGACAACCGTTGAGGATGCCGACCTTGCGTTGTTTGTAGGGTTTGAGATCATCGACGATCTCGACATGCAGGCCGCTGTCAGCCAATTTGAGTTCTTCCCCGACCCACTGAGGGGCCTGAATAACGAACAGGTGGAAGTATTCACCGGTGACCATGAAGCGATCATGGTAACCCAACTCCTGCTCCAGTTCGGCTACTTCATCACGCGGATAGCCGGTGACGATACGGTCGACCAGAGTCGAACAGAAGGTATTGGCGTCTTCCAGCCAACCAATAAAGGCGGCGGACAGGTTCCAAAGTTTGGCATATTTGAGCACATACTCCTTCAGCAGTTCGCCGTTGTAATCGAGAAGCTCACAGGGGAAAAGGATGAAGCCCTTGTCTTTGGCACCGCCAAAAGCCTCAAATCGCTCAAACAAAAACCGGGTCAGCTTGGCCGGATAGGTCGCCGGCGGAGCATCCTCGAAACGGTCCTGATCGCTGTAGGCGATCCCGGCTTCAGTCGTGTTGCTGAAGATAAAGCGCAACTCGGGGTTATGGGCCAGCTGCAGAAATGCGGCGTACTCGCGATAGATGGAAATCTCGCGATTGACACTGGAAACGATGCGCTTTTCGTTGCGCAGCTGGTTCTCTTCATCGTAACCACGTAACAAAGTGGTATAGAGACCGTCCTGCACATTGAGCGGCGGCGGCACTTCTGTATCAATGGGCCGGGCAACGACAATCCCGGCGTTGAGGCCGTTCTTTTCATTGAGGATATCCACCTGCCAGCCGATAAAGCAACGCAGGAAATTTCCTTCGCCGATCTGTAGAATCCGCTCCGGGTAACGCGGCAGATCCATCACACTTCTATTCAATTCATTCATGATTGTTCTCTCTTTTTAACAATTTTAGTCGAAAGCCATCAAATTTTTGTAAACTGCAGGATTATCATTCCAGCTCTGTAACGCCTCAGCTGCATCTATAAGTGGCAATCAGGCGCTCAATCGGCAAACCCAATCTTTTCATCAGTCCAAGGACATCAATGAAATCCAGATTGATCACATGACGCGCACCATGGCTCTGGGTAACTCACAATCGAATCAGGCCACAAAAGGGATTAAGACCACTCCCGCAAAATCCGGCTGTTTTGATGACCACCAAAACTAAGGCGGTTTTGTGTATCGATAATAGAAACGGCCAGCTATCAAAGCCCTGCTCATTTATCAACAGGGCTCTCTCTCCCTATCATTTGCAATACACTTAGATCGTCCTTACCAACTCACAGCGGATTTACCGAACAAACCGCGCAAAAGGTTTGAATCAAGCAATCTTAGGAGTATCCATATTGTCTGTCAATTAAAAAAATAGAAATAAATTGCCTGGCCAAAACCATTTATTTAATGTGGGAGCCATCATCAATTCTGCCCAAAATATACAAAAACTTCCCTCTTAGTATGCTATTTAGGTAAGATTTCAGGCTATTGAATTATTGTCTGACAATTTTCAATTAATACTTTCAAGGCAGAACACAACAGTCCATACCAGCCCAAACAGCATCTTAGCAATTATCAGATGACAAGGGCCCAGAGTGGACAAAATCAGAATCAAAGGGGCTGAGAGACAAATCGCAGCCAAGGATTGACATCCTTGGAGCCATGTTTTTCTAAAAAAACCAACCGAGATCTACCGGCGAGCATCTCAGCCCGGGGAGCAGACGGCCTCCAGCCACGAACGCCCGTCTGTACCGGAGACATGTCGACATTTATCGCCTTAGGGCTTGATTTCGATCTGCAATATCGTCTAGAACCTTCATTTCCTTTTCACTTTAGTGCAGGAGAAAGACAGTGCAGATCGTATTCGCTATCGACTTCGGAACCAGTAATTCGGCCCTTTCGGTCTACCGCAACGGACAGGTTGAACTTGTTGATGTCGATTCTCACAGCAAAACCGGCAGCCTTATGCGCTCAGTCCTTTATTTCAATGAAGACAAAGAGATCTTTACCGGGGCTGAAGCGATCAACCAATATATTGAGGAAGGTGGCAGCGGTCGATTTATGCAGTCGATCAAGACCTTTCTGCCCAGCAACAACTTCAGCAGCACAGAGATCTTCGGCAAACGCTATGCCATCGACGACCTGGTCGCCATCCTCCTGAAGGAGTTAAAAGAAAAAGGTGAAGAACATGTCGGCTGCCAGGTTGACAGTGTTGTCCTTGGCCGCCCGGTCGTTTTCTCGGAAGACAGCAGCAAAGACGCCGCCGCGGAAAAATACCTGGAAAAAGCCGCCCGCAAAGCCGGCTTCAAACACATCTGCTTCCAGTATGAGCCCGTCGCCGCGGCACAGGCCTACAAGGACAGTCTTCAGCCCGGTCAGGAAAAGATCGTCTTTATCGGTGATTTCGGTGGCGGGACATCCGACTTTTCTGTGCTCCGGGTTAGCGGAAACTCAGGCGGAAAAAAAGACGGCCATAGTGAAGTTCTTGGACTTGGCGGGGTTTATATCGCCGGGGACAAATTGGACTCACAGGTCATGTGGGACAAGATTGCCCATCATTTTGGCCGGAACGCCAGATACAAAGCGTTTGCCACTGAGCAGTGGACGGAAATCCCGGACAGTCTTATCTACACCCTGAGTCAGTGGCACCGCATTCCGCTGCTGCGCACTCGTCAGAACCGGGAGCTGATCCGCGTTATCAAGCGCAGTACCGACAACCCGGAGGCGATTCAGAATCTGGAAAACATCATTGAGGAGAACTTCGGCTTCGCTCTTTTCCAGGCCATTGAGCAGGCAAAGTGCGACCTTTCCAGTGCTGCGCAGACCAGGATCCGCTTTTATGAACCCGACCTGGAACTGGACGTAGCACTGAGCAAAAACGAATTTGAACAGCTCAACCACAACCACTTCAAAAAGATTGAAGACTGCATCGACGACGTCCTCAGCCAGTGCGGCTTGAACGCTGCACAGATCGATACCGTCTCCCTAACCGGCGGCACCTCAAAGATCCCCTATATTCAAAAGCTCTTCACCGGCCGCTTCGGCTCAGACAAAACCATAAACCGAAACGCCTTCACCAGTGTCGCTCATGGCTTGGCTCTTAGCGTACCGCTGCTGATTTCCTAGCCGTTAGGAACAGAGCTATTCATGTTCCGTCAGAGAAAGGTAGTGCCCAGCCGTGACTTTTCCAGCAGTCACATTCAACTGCGTTTTCGTTGAGCACATCAATCTTCAACTTTCCGCCAAACCTCCTTCCCGCTGATGGACGACTCCACGGAGACTGAAACCATCGACCATAGCAAGATAAGATCTGTGCAATGAAACTTTTCTATGATATTGAATTTAAGCAGAGGGACTTCATTCGTGAAAGAAACAGGACAAGACTCAAAATTCTCTCTGCTTACTCTCTAATCATGATCGAGATATCTATCTTTAATAGTTAAGAAAATATACATTCATGCCCGAATTGCACATAAATAGCCTACCATCGTTCGCTATCCTTCTTCTTATTATTGCCGGTTTTGAGGTTTTCTTTACAGCCCTGGCATTCCATCATCGTAGAGCGGTTGGGGGTCGTTCTTTTTTGTTTCTGATGTTGGCAATGATTGTCTATACAGTGGGGTATGCTTTTGAAATAGCTTCAGCAGATCTACAAACAGCCCTGTTTTTTTCCGATATTCAATATCTTGGCATACCATTTATTCCATTTTTCCTCTATTCTCTTATCAGGAAATATCTGACCAACACAAATACTATTCCCTTAAAATTAACAGCCTCTCTCCTTTTCATACCTATATGCACTTTCTTCATGCATCTAACGATTTTTAAGAACAATCTTTTTTATGTTAATCCAAGTCTTATCTTTCATGAAGGCAACTCAATCCTTCTGTTTAAAAAAGGACCGTGGTATTATGTAGATTCAGCATATACTATAATTCTTATTCTCATATCCTTGGTTTATAGCATTTTCCGTTTTATAAAAAATAAAAAACATAGAAACAATATTTCACTAATCATTTTAGCAACAGCTTTTCCATTTTTTGGATACATCTTATACCTTTTAGAACTAACACCTACAAACTTTGACATCAACCCACTAGCGTTTGGGGCGACATGTCCTCTTTTAGCTATAGCAATCTTCCATCTATCTCTCTTTGAAATCGTTCCTGTTGCAAGAGACCATATTTTCGAAAATATTGACCATGGACTTATAGTAACAAATTCAGAAAACAAATTGGTCGACTACAACAAATCTATACAATCAATTTTCAAAGAAATTGAAGAATATCGCATAGGATCTCATATTAAACATATTTATTTACAAAGTAGAGGCCGGAAAACAAGCCTCTATAGTCTTCTCAATGACGAAAAAACATTCGTTGTCAAAAAGAATGAAGAAGATCATCATTACAACATAAGAAAAAATATCATATCTGACACAAACAAATTTCACGGAGGGATAATTTATATACTTTCTGACATAACAGAGGAGAAGAAACTCGAGAAACAACTTCATGCCATGGCCACGACCGATTCGCTAACTGGCATAGAAAACAGGCGAAACATTCTTGAGATTGGAGAAAAAGCGCTTGAATATGCCACAAGATACAAGCGAGAGCTGAGTATTCTCATCTTTGATATCGATCATTACAAAAAAATAAATGACACCTGGGGACATCAGGCTGGCGATAGCGTGTTGATTGAAATAACTCGACTCTGCAGAAGTCAAATTCGTGAAAGCGACTCTTTGGGACGCTACGGTGGTGACGAATTTATTCTTATTTTACCGGAATCTTCCCATTCAACAGCCCTGGTTGTCGCCGAAAAGCTACGTAGCGCAATCGCGGAAACGACCATCTCTCTGGAAAAATGCAAAATCACTGTGACCGCAAGTTTCGGAATCGCGACCCTGAATAAGGGCGAGACCTTCACTGATCTTTTTAATCGCGCTGACCAACGATTATATCAAGTCAAAAAATCGGGCAGGAACCGCGTCTACTAGGGATAATTTGGCTGATTGAAGGCAGGTCTGCCCAAAATAGTCACCCTAAAATGCCATCCGGCCGTCCTTTGGGGCGGCCGGATGGAATAGCAGCTGCGCAAAATTCAGCGTTGGGTTCGTTACCACTGCGTTGGTTTGGGATTACGCTGATCGAATCCTTTCTGGTGCCAGTAGGGATAGGTGGGCTCGCGGTGGCTGGCCGCGTCGAGCTTGGCAATGTGTGCCTCGTCCAGTTTCCACCCCAGTGCGCCAAGGTTCTGCTTCAACTGGTCGGCATTGCGCGCACCTACGACCACATTGCTGACCGTGGGCCGTTGCAAAAGCCAGTTGAGCGCCACTTGCGGGATGGTTTTGCCGACCTCGGTCGCCACATCTTGCAGCGCATCGACCACCCTGAACAGGTATTCATCATCCACTGCCGGGCCGCCCACAGCGCCGCCTTGGGCGATGCGCCCCTCCTTGGGAGGATTGTTGCGGGTGATTTTACCGGTAAGGCGTCCCCAGCCCAGCGGGCTCCACACCATCAGCCCCACGCCCTGATCAAGCCCCAGCGGCATCAGTTCCCATTCGTAATCGCGTCCCACCAGCGAGTAGTAGCCCTGGTAGACCACATAGCGCGCCAGCCCGCGTTTTTCAGATATAGCGAGCGACTTCATAAGGTGCCAACCCGAGAAGTTGGAGGCACCGATGTAGCGCACTTTGCCTGATGTTATGAGGTTATCGAGTGCGGCCAGGGTTTCTTCCACCGGCGTCAGCGCGTCGAAGCCGTGCATGAAGTAGATGTCGATATGGTCGGTGCCGAGTCGCCTCAGGCTATCTTCCGCGGCACGGATAAGGTAGTAGCGCGACGAGCCGCACTCGTTCGGCCCTTCTCCCATGGGAAAAGTGGCCTTGGTGGAGATAAGCACGTCGTTGCGCCGGGGACCCACCGCCTTGCCGAGGATTTCTTCTGCTGCGCCGGTGGAATAGAGATCCGCCGTGTCGAAAAAATTCATACCGTGCTCAAGACAGATATCCACCAGTTCAGAGGCTTCCTTCACGTCGATGTCGCCCCATTTTTTAAAAAATTCGTTATTGCCCCCGAAAGTCCCCGTGCCCAGGCTGAATGCCGGCACCATAAGGCCCGAGTTTCCAAGTTGGCGATATTCCATGGCCATGATAGCTCCCTTCTTTTTGTTATGCGGATGTATATTACCCAAGACTATAACCGCACACGCCGCGCGCGCAAGGGGCCGCCGGTTGGCCACCATCAGGACAAGAGACAGATATTTTTTCCGAGGATAAGGTGAGAGAAGGATGGGAGATGATCGGGTCAGGCACTTGACAGTCCAACGCCAGCCCGGTCGATTTACCCCAGAGACGGGAAGACTCACCAGGAAAGGACATTTTATAAATCAACCCTTTCCTGGTGGATTATTCAGATAGCCTGCCCGCCTGACGCCTCTATCCGCTGACCATTGATCCATCCTGCATCATCGTCCAGAATGGCCGCGGCAACCCCGCCAATATCATCAGGCAAACCGACTCGGCCTAATGCTGTTACCGCAGCGATTTGGGCATTTACATCTTTATTATCGCGCACAGCTCCGCCTCTGAAATCTGTCTCGATAGCACCTGGTGCGAGAGTATTCACCGCAATCCGCCGTGGTCCCAACTCTTTGGCCAGATAGAGGGTCAACGCCTCGACCGCCGTTTTCATGATGGCATAAGCCCCATAGCCCGGATGGATGATGCGGGTCAATCCAGAAGAAACATTCAGAATCCGGCCACCATCCGCCATCAGGGGAAGCAGTTTTTGAGAGAGGAAAAACGGGGCCTTAATGTGCTCATTCATCATGCGCATGAAGCTCTCTTCGCTCGTCTCCATAAAGGTCTCATACAACCCCGAACCAGCATTATTAATAAGATAATCAAACTCCGTACGCGCAAATGTTTCCTGCAAAACGGTTTTGAGGGTCTCGGCGAAAGCCACGAATGTATCAGATCTTCCTACATCCAACTGCAGCGCGACAGCCTGTTGTCCTTTCTCCTCAATCGCCCGGACAACAGCGTCGGCCGAGCTTTTGTCACTATGATAAGTCAAGATAACATCCCGCCCTTTTGCAGCCAGGTGTAAAGCCATGCTTCTTCCTAGGCCACGACTGCCACCTGTGATTAATGCAAGTTTCGTCATTGTCTGTGTCCTTTCTATAAGAAATATTCAGGCCGGTCGATATCGGCAATCAATCCGACCTCTTTGGGCATCCATCCCAAATCTTTTTGTGTTTTCCGGCTCAATGCCGGTATATCTCTTTCGGCAAAATGGCTGAACCAGCCAAAATGCTCTGCCGCTTCCTGCGGCGTCTTACTCACAACAGGGACATTGAGGCGCCGCCCAATGACATCTGCGATCTCCCGAAAAGCAATTCCTTCTTCTGCAACGCCATGATAAACGCCTCCTTTTGAACCCTTTTCAAGGACAAGCCGATACAGCACCGCGGCATCTAATCTGTGAACAGCGGGCCAACGGTTTTTCCCTTCTCCAACAAAAACAGACAGGCCTGTGCGGCGCGCCACATCAATCAGCATGGGGATAAAGGCATGATCGCCATGGCCATGAACGGAAGGGGGCAGACGAACAACGGAAGCGTTCACCCCCCGGGCGGCCGCTGCTGCGACGACCTCTTCCGCAATTGCGCGAGGAGGAGTGCCGGAAACAGGAATCGGCTTTGCATCTTCATCCAAAAGATCGTTGCCCTGAACCGCCCCTGTCGCAGAGGTCACAATCAAAGGGATAGATGAGCCAGCCAGCTCATTAACAAAGGTCTCGATAGCGCGGCGGTCTTGTTCGCAGCTTTCTTTGAATCTGGAAAAATCGTGATTAAAAGCAGTATGGATGATACCGTCAACAGAGGCAATACCAGCACGCAGACTAGCTGGATCGTCCAGATTGCCGCGGCAAACCTCGACTCCTGCCACCCGCAACGATTCAGCGGCCTTGTCGGAGCGCGCCAGACCGCTGACTTCATATCCGGCTCCGAGAAGTTCCTGAACCACGGCAGATCCGATGAAACCTGACGCACCTGTTACAAATATACGCATTTTAAAAATCTCCTTTGAGGTGTCAATCATGGGCTCGGTCATGGGCTTCAGTATAAAAAAAGACAAGGCGATCCGAAATGCACAGGGCTCCAGAACCCTTGCCTGTTTCTCTAAAATTCTGGAAGATTGATAGCTTTCGGCGAAGATCCGGCTCTATATTGGGAACACGCACAAAAAGAGGAGCATAAAGACAATGAACCAACAACAAAGAAAAGAGCTGGCTGAGTTGATAGACACCTTTGCGGAAGGTGAAGGTTTGTCCACAACCGCGATTCCCGGAGTGTCCCTTTATCGGGCAACAAGAACGGATAAGATCGTTCCGGGCCTGTATAATCCCTCTTTGTGTTTTCTGGCACAGGGACGCAAACAGATAATGCTGAATCAGGAGATTTATCAGTACGGACCGGCCGAATATCTTATTGTTTCAGTGGACCTGCCAATCATGGGGCAAGTGACCCGGGCCTCACAAGATGAACCCTATCTTGTTATCAAGATCGATATCGGCTTGCCGCTTCTGACCGACCTCCTGAGCCATACCGAATATCTGTTGCGTCCGAATAGGAAAGCGGAACGGGGGGTTTTTGTCGGCAAAGCCGACGCAGCTCTTGGGGATAGCGTTTTACGGCTGGCACGGATGCTGGCCACGCCGGAAGATATCCCCGTGCTCGCAGCACAAACAATCCGGGAGGTCTTTTACCGGGTCTTATGCGGAGAGCATGGCGACAAGCTGGCGCAGATCGCGTTTAAAGGGAGTCATACGGAGAGAATCGCCAGCGCTATCCACAAGATTAAAAGCCATTTTCGGGAAACAATCCCGGTAGAAAGCCTGGCCGATATTGCCGGTATGAGTGTCTCGGGATTTCATGCCCATTTTAAATCCATCACGGCCATGAGCCCACTGCAATTTCAAAAAAATCTGCGCCTGATCGAAGCGCGCAACCTGATGCTGGCAGGCGATTTGGATGCGGCAACCACAGCCTACCAGGTCGGCTATGAAAGCCCCTCGCAGTTCAATCGCGAATATACCCGCATGTTCGGCAATCCGCCCAGGCGGGATATCGAGCTGTTAAAACAACAGAACCTGGCAGCAATGCAACCCTGTGTCTAGTGTCCCGTTTGGTTAGTTATTTGAATTAATTTTGAGTCATTTTTGTTGCTGTCAAGGCGTGCCGCCGCAGGCCTAGCTGGGGCTAAGCCGAGAAGGCAGAACGTAGACAGCGGCAAAAATGACCGGAATTGGGATAGAGAACTAACCGTACGGGACACTAGTCCTCTTCCATCTGTAAAAATTGCGCTGGCATTTGTGACCTGGGCATCTTCGGAGTCAAGACAGAACCAACTAACTGCGAAAGGGATAGTTGCTCGAGCCAATGAGAAGACCTGAGGGGGAAATTGCCATGCCCAGTTTCACAGAGGTGGACATGGACCAGATCAGAAGGGGGCACTTGCGAAGCGGGTGCCTTGATGATCGCCTGCGATTTGTGATCGCAGATCGTTGTAAGGAGGATAACAAACGAGGGAGCCCTGCTTGCGGCTCCCTCGTTTATTGGTTCGCAGCGGATTATTTTTTCAGAGCATATTCCGCAGCATGGGCGCCTGCCCGACGACCGAAAACAACGGTATCGGCAATGGCGTTACCACCAAGACGGTTAAAACCATGAACCCCACCGGTCACCTCGCCTGCAGCATAGAGACCGGGAATCGGCCAGCTTTGCAGATCCAGAACTTCGGAGTCGGTGTCAATGGCAACCCCACCCATGGTGTGGTGAATTCCCGGCGCAACCCGGACCGCATAGAATGGGGGTTTGGTCAGGTTCAGCGGCATATCGCTCCGGCCAAAGGCCAGATCTTTTCCAGTCGCCTGATAAGCGTTATAGGCTTTGATGGTTTCCGGCAAAGCGGACATCCCGGTCATTTTGGCAAGCCCTTCAACAGTATCGGCCTTTTTCAACATTCCCAGGTGTTCGTAACCGCGGACCATTTTTTTCTTGGCTATCAGCTGTTCATCAAAAACCAACCAGGCATAACCTTCCTTTTGCTTAAGGATGGCATCGGAAGCGCGGTCGCGAGTGGTCAGTTCATTCACGAAACGTTTGCCATCGGTATTGACCAGAATTGCCCCAACGCCGCGGACCGTTTCCGAAATGAGGATACGGCTGTCCTTGCCAACGGTCGGATGGGCCTGAACCCAGTCAATATCCGTCATGCTGGCGCCAATTTCCTTGGCCAAGGTGATCCCATCGCCGGTGGCGGTGATATTGTTGGAACTGGTCATTTTGGCAAAAGTGGGACGATACCAGGCAATCATCTCTTTGTTCATCCCGTAACCACCGGTGGCAAGGACCACGGCATCCGCAGCAACCATGTAATAGCCGCTGTGCTTACCATGAACGACCACCCCAACAACCTCTTTATTGTCGTTCAGGACCAGCTTTTCAACCCGAGAATTGAGCCGGGTATCCAGATGCTCACGTTTGGCAACGTTCCGCAACGTTTGAATAATCTGAGGACCAGCACTGGCTCCGTTGGCCGGAGCATGGGTGCGTTGGACCCGTGCGCCACCGGAACGTTTCAGCCCGTCCAGGTTAACCCCTAAGGATTCCAGCCATTTAACAGCATCAGCAGATTCTTCTGCCATAATCCGCACCAGTTTTTCGTCGTTTTTATAACGACCGCCTTTCATGGTGTCTTCAACAAACCAATCGACGCGGTCATTAATCCCCTTCTTGGCCTGCTGCGGAGTCCCGACGGCATTAATACCGCCGGCAGCAAGCATTGAATTGCCGCCGGTAAAGGGAGCTTTTTCAAACAGAATCACCTTGACCCCTTTCCGCTCGGCCGTCAGTGCAGCGTTGAAGCCGGTACTGCCAGCCCCAACAACGACGACATCGGTCTTTTCGACAGGACCTGCTGCGATGGCTTTTTGAATAGCCTCCTGGTTCCAGGCCCCGTCCCAGGCCGTTTTTTTAGGAACATCGGCAAAAGGCATCGCCCCAATGTTAAAGGAATGGCAATTGTTGCAATAGAATTGCGGAGCATCGTGGCCTTTATGACAGGTGGTGCAGTTGATATCCCCAAGATGCGAGGTGTGCGGATCAAACTTCAACGCAGGATTTGCCATTTCGGCATAACCGCCATGGCAGTTGACACATTGCTCATTTTCATGAGTTTCACTATCACTGACAGTGACTTGGCTCCCTTCAGCGTGACAGGTCTGACAACCGGACATTTCGGCATGAAAAGCCCCCATGGTAGTGATTTCGGCCGCGGACTCCGTTTTGGGGCCGCTCCTGAAACTGCTACAGGCAGTCACGGCCAAAACCGTAACCAGAATTAATAGATATCGTTTTTTCACAAACTATCTCCTTCCAAAAAAATTAAATTTACCGAATTTCGGCAAATTAGCACACAGAACGAACAAGTCAACATACTGACATTAAAGCCTTTTACGCCTTTTCTGCCGGTTTTGTCGTTATCGGCATCAAGACTGTCAAGTGGCGCTTAGAAGGCCTTCTGGCCCAGACGACGCTAGTTTAAATAACTTTGCAGTAAACTCGGGACTGCTTCCATGGGCTCGGCAGGCTGTTTTCCTGATTTTGGGGGACCACCTCTTAGCGACCCTTAAAAAGCGCCCCAACAATTTCCGAAAAACCATTTTCATGATTGGTAAATGGTATGGCTGGATATTGATTTCTCAATTCCTCAGGGGCATTTTTTACGGTATAGGAAATGCCGGTAAATTCAAGTAAGTCGATGTCGTTATAATCGTTACCAATGCCTATGGTTTCCGCTTTTGCAATACCCAGTTCATGGCACAGCCATTCAGCGGCATGCCCCTTGGAAACTGTTTCTGGAAATACTTCGAGCCAGATGTAATCGGCATTCACCGGCGACGTAGCCCGGATAACTTTTATGTCGTTTCTGGCCTTGTACAAAGCGGATTGAATGGATGCAAACAGGTGCATATCGTTTTTAATAATGCACATCATCTGCCCGGCATATTCAGGCAGTGTTTCAAGGGGTAATGGTTGGCAGTCCTGGTTATTTCGTTCAAGGTATTGCTCAAATTCGCTACACAGCCCTGCCCCCTGATGAAACCAGAACTTATTGTTTTTAGGGATGGGTTCAAACACGACAAAGTTCTGATTCAAATCAATCAGATTTGCGCACAGGACCGGGGCCGTTCCTTTTCCAAACTCTTCCCATTTCAAAAGTCGCCTGTTCTGCCAATCATAAACTCCGGCACCCGATGAAAAAATGACATAATCAAGGGGGACGTCCTCACCAATGACAGCATTCACTTTAAATAAACTGCGGCCTGTCGCAGCAACGATTAATACGCCCTGCTCCCGCAGATAGCGCATATGTTGCAGATTTATGTCTGAAAGCAAATGATCGTCATTGAGCAACGTTCCATCCAGATCAGTAATAACCATTTTTATTGATGTTCGGTTTTTTCTTGCCATGGGATTATCGAATTTTTCTTATTTAGAGAGCTCCAGATATAAGCCCCCCAATGGGACAGATCTGAATGGCGCTCGTTTAAGCAACTTGCAGTAAACTCGGGACTGTCCCCAGGATCATCGGGGGCAGTCCCAAGAGTTTGCGAGCCATGAAAGCAGTAGCGGTTAGCACCGCAAAGACCTGGGACAGCCCCCATACGGGGACAGTCCCGGTTTTGCTGCCATCTCCTCTTAAACTAGCACCATTCGAGACAGATGTATTTTTTAGAAGGCCTTCCAGACCAGCAGAAAATTGTTCGTTGGCATGGGGATTTTTTCCACCAGCTGCATGTTTTGCCCCCAGCTTACCAATTCTTCGACTGAGCGGATTCCGCCATAACCTTTACTTTTAAGGGTTTGATCAAAATCCTGATTGCTTTTGCTGGTATATTTTCCATCCACATTCATCGGTCCGTACTGGCAGAAGACTCCGTCTCGAGGTAAATTGGCGGCCACCAGCTCCATCATCAGCTTTGCTTCCGCTGCCTGCATAATGTGAGTTGTATTGGCTGTAAATACGGCGTCAACCTGAATAGCGGGCCATGGATCACGGCCGATGGTAAACTCAAGTGGAAGCACAATATTGTCCAATTGTGATTCGCTGATCCAGGCCTTCACGCTGGCATGATTTTCAAGCCTGTCACTGGTATGCCAGACAAGATGAGGTAGTTTCTCAGCAAAAAACACCGCATGCTGCCCTGTTCCGGAACCAATCTCCAGAACGTGTCGAGAGGATGCAAAATAGACTTTCAGCTGATCCAGAATGGGTTGTTTATTTCTTTCACAATGGGAAGCAAAATCCTTGGACATAAGATTCCAAACCGGTGAGTCTTGGTCAAATTGCGCAGAAAGGTCATTAGTTGCCACGGACCATTACTCGTCTTAGTGTCAAACAGAGCAAGCCGTTTTGAAATACGGAGCGTCCATAGTGTCCCGTTCGGTTAGTTATTTGCATTAATTTTGAGACATTTTTGTTGCTGTCAAGGCGTGCCGCCGCAGGCCTAGCTTTGGCTAAGTCGAGAAGGCAGAACGTAGACAGAGGCAAAAACGACCGAAATTGGGATAGAGAACGAACCGCACGGGGTACTAGTTTTAGCCCACAACCTTGAGATTGTTATAGCTTCCGAACTCATTTTCAATCGTCGCCGGGTTTTCCGTATCGTTTTCCCAGCCCCCATCGACAATATACCGATATTCATAGGTTCCTTGAGAAAGCGTGACCATGACTCGCCACATCCCTTTGAGATCTTTGTTCATCGGGTGTTTTGTACTGTCCCACTGATTGAACGAACCGACAAGGGACACGCTACTGGCAAACGGAGCATAGACAGTGAATTCGACAGGTTTGAGCTCATTTTTTGGTTTATCTTTGGCTTTTGTTTTTTTATCAGTCATATGCACCTCTCTTGACGTTACCCCTAAAAACTGAGCCATTGCAAAGTTAGTGATTTCGGTCTATTCATCCTCAAACAGGAGATAGGCATGAAATCGAAACGGTTCACCGAAGAGCAGATCATCGGCATTTTGAAACAGGCACAATCGGGCATGAAGATCGTTGACCTTTGTCGCCTGCACGGTATCAGCGATGCCACCTTTTACAATTGGCGCACCAAGTACGGCGGCCTGGAAGTCTCCGAGGCCAAGCGCCTGAAGACTCTCGAAGCGGAGAATCGTAAGCTCAAGCAGATGCTGGCTGAGACCATGCTTGAGAACCAGGCGATCAAAGACGTTCTTTCAAAAAAGTGGTAACGCCTGCCGCTCGTCGCTGTGTGGTTGAGTTCCTGAAGGAACATCACCATGTCAGTGAACGACGGGCCTGTAAGATTGCCAGGCTGTCCCGGAGCAGTTGCCGGTACCAGGCGAAACCCACAGACGATACGGAGATCCGCACCCGACTGCGACAACTTGCAGAGCAGCGACGCAAGTTCGGTGCACCCCGCCTGCATGTTCTGCTGCGGCGTGAGGGCTTGCTGATCAACCACAAGCGCACCGAGCGTCTATACCGCGAGGAAGGGTTATCTCTTCGACTCAAGCGGCGCAGGAAACGGAGCAGTCATCTAAGAGTTGTGTTAGCGGTTCCCGAGCGGATCAACCAGCACTGGTCCATGGATTTTGTATCGGACAGCCTGCACAACGGCCGTCGTATTCGCATTCTCACTGTGGTCGACGATCTCAGCAAAGAGTGCCCCGTGCTGGAAGTTGATCACTCGCTGACCGGGCGGCGCGTCACACGGGTTCTCGATCGAGTTTCACTGACGCGAGGCCTACCCGACGTCATTACCGTCGACAACGGGCCGGAGTTCGTTAGTAAAGCAGTTGACACCTGGGCCTATGCGAACGGCGTCAAATTACACTTTATTCAACCGGGGAAACCGACGCAGAACGCCTACATCGAAAGCTTCAACGGCAAGTTTCGAGACGAATGTCTCAATGAGCATGTGTTTACCAGTCTGCACGATGCTCAGCACAAGATCGAGACCTGGCGACAGGACTACAATGAAAATCGACCACATCGGTCGCTGAACCAACAGACGCCGGAAGAGTTCGCAGCACATTTTAATCGGCATTCAAAGATCGAAATCACTAACCACGAGATGGAGCTATCCGTGGGGTAAGGTCACTCTGGCTTTGAAGAGTAAATCTATTTTTCTCAGCCTGATTCCAGAATATCAAAACCTCCGGAAATAACAATGAGACCGGGACAACTTCGCGGCAGAGGGAAAGTCTCAAAAAGTTTAACAAGTCTATCCGGAAAATCGGGTATGCTCCCCATATTTAAAATTGCGCAGAACGGTCATTAGTTGCTACTGCCTATCACTTTTCTTCGTGTCCAGCAGAGAAAGCCGTTTTGAAATACGGGAAGCTCCCCAGTTTTTCCAAGATGGAATTTACAACTAGTCAGGGTACACGAAAAAAAGTTGGCAAATGGCAATCGCAACCGAGGAACCTTAGCCGTTGCGCGCAAGTTGGTTGAATTTCTGATGACGGTCGATCGGCGAGGAACTCCTTTTGAAGAGAAACAATCTAGCGATAAGAGATATCGACGATAGAAGGACTCTTTTTATTGAATAGTCAATTTTTCCAAAAAAAATTATCGATATTATAGATAATACTGAGAATGCCATGGCAAAAAATTTACTCGAAAAGAACAGGACCGCAATAGACAACAAAGGGAGTAGCATAAGAGAAGAAAAGTAAAAAATTGAAAATCTTGGCGGGTTATTTTTTCTTGCGCTAACCTTTTCTTCGTCTACTGGAAGAGTCACTGCACCACGGATAATGATTGCATTTGAGACAATGGAAACGAATAGCAGCCAAATAATCCAAATTGGACCTGGAAGAAAATAAATAATTGCTGCACCAAATCCCCCCAAAAATGGCCAGTATTTGGCAATGGAATATGTCGTTTCGCTGGGCTGATAAATTTCCTTAAGAATCTTCATAAAAAAACCACAGGAGTGCCCCCTGATTCCTTTATATCGTTAGCATACAAATAGATATGATAGGAAGTGACGATATAGTTCAGGACACAAAAGCAATATCGCTTTCTGGCTTCAAAAAGCCAATGAGCCCATGCGGTTCGATCAATCGCAAATTCAAGCAGGAAAACCTGCTGGTGACATCGAAGAGATTTTCATTTTCTACACCTAGCACTTGTTTAACCGACTCACAAAGCACGTGTTGTTTGACTCGACAGTTGCTCGACAAGATACTCAAGGGCTTTTTCTAGCTGCGCGTCCTGTCCGGCGCAATAGCGAATATCGAATGGAACTTCAATGTCTGGTGGAACACCAATTCCTTCCAGATTAACACCATCGACAAAGGCGCTTTGCACTGCAAGAAAAAGGACAGTACCGTCGGACAATGGAAAAAGCCGACCGCCAAGGACATGCCCCGGCGTCCGCTCTCCAATGACTTTTACCTGTTCATATCTTCGAGCACCATGTGCCAGGAGTTCTTTTCCACTTCGACTATACCCGTTAACCAAATAAACCGCCTGCTTTCGCCATTGGGAATCGAAAACGGTTATCGTTCCATCTCGGTGATGCATCTTGAGGATCGGAATATTCGTATTAAAGATATTAAGATAAGATGGTGCTGCCCCACCCAAGCCATATCGCAAATCAATGATCAACGCGTCGGCTTCTTTCAATTGACCCCAAGCAATGGCATTCAGTAATTCCTGCTGGTACTCATAACCCGCGTAAGAATAAATATGAATATAGCCAATGCGTGTTTTATTCCGTTCAATAATCCGGACACTGGATTTTTCTGCTTCCAACATCTCCTGTTCGGGATTAACGAGCACAGGTCGCATTAAAATTGTGAATGGCTCGTCCTGCTGTTTTCGTCGTATTTTAAAAGCGACATCTTCCCCAATATGTGAACGAAGTGAAGCGATTGGCAAGAACGGTTTAGCATTGACGGACAGAACTTCATCACCCTTTAACAGCCCTGCTTTCTCGGCGACACTTCCAGCAAGGACAGAGGCAATGTAGAGGCGTTTCTCGATTTCTTGGGTTAAAATACCGACTGATGGATACAATACTTCTTTTCCATCAAAGAGTTTGCCGATCTCTGGTATTTTTGAAAATAATGCACATAGCTGATAATACTCATAATCATCTGGCGTTAAATAGTATGTGTGAGAAGCATTCAACTCACCGAGCATGGTATTCACCAGACTGGAAAACGCCTTTTGAGAAGAAACATTTTTGAGCTTTGTACGATAGTCGGCTTTAATTGCAGGAAAATCCTTGGCTATCTGATCAGGATTATAAAAATTCTCTTCAACAATATTAACGATTTCTTCAAATAAAACAGAATAGGAGCTATGATCTTGTTTAGCCGCGGCAGGCGAAACTCGTACAATAATGAGGCACATACTCAAAAAAAATAGGATGAGTTTTTTCATAGTAAGGTCCGTATGATTTGTTTTAAATGTTTTTTATTGTCGAACGTCGCAAACCACCGGCAGCCAAAAGCAGAGCAAGGAACGAGCAGCACTATTGTCCTGGTGCATTTTCCTTGTTAGATATTTTCATTGGTAAGGCATGCCATTTCGTAATAGTTATTACCATTGAATTCGAATTCTTGAATCACATCAAGACCTAGTTTTCTTTTGTGAGCTTGATATGATCTTTCATTCGTTTTGTTGACAAAAGTTACTAAGATAGGAAATTTCTTTGACATTTTATTTTTTGCAAATTTAAAGATTTCTTCTAAAAGCCCTGATCCTCGGACACTTTTGTCAATACAAATTGGACCGTATTGATATGAATTTTCTATACTCAATTTTTTACCGCGATATTCAAGATTTGGTAGTGCATTGATCATAAATGCAAACATTGGCCAAACTGACCAGAAGTTCCATGATGCAGCCATTACGTACGCCACAACCACATCATCTTTCTTAGCAATGAACAAACCGTTTTCTTTGTTGATTAAGTCCGCCATTTGCTCTTTGGTAAATGGCGTTGTGACAAAACCATCAGCCTTGTCTTCCGCTGCTATAGAATCAACCTGATACCGATAATGAAGCTTGAGAACATCATCTATTTCTGACAATTCTGCGTTTTTTAGTTGCATGTCCGTATTATCCACCTTTGTAAATCTGATATGTCTGCCAGTCGTCAACCAAAAAATAGACGACCGCCCCCCTTGCTGAAAGGTTTTTTATTCAGTATAGCCCAGAACACAGTCAGTGCGGCTTCACTTGAGATCAGACCAAGATAACTCTCTATTTTTAACATAAAATAGAGTGGATAAGCCCTGGTCCTCTGCCTTAGAGCGTGATTTTTAGACTAGTTTTCATCCGGAAACTCCGGTGGAAGACTGTAACGTTTCTGATCTGGAAACCAGAAATTTTTCGTAAGGTCAAGAAAATCAAGCATTTGTGCGGAGGTGTAGTGCTTTACGCCGCACAATCAAATGCGTAGATTGACGCCGAGATTGCGAAAAAGGGCGGTTTCCGGACAGAACCTAGGCTAAATCCCATAGGTGATCTCCCCTCACAAAGGCCGTATCGCTTTCTGGCTTCAAAAAGCCAATGTGTCAATGCGGTTCGATCAAACGCAAATTTAAGCAGGAAATCCTGCTGGTGACAGCGATGAGTGATGTGCCAGACATGGCCAGGCAAAAAATAACGATTTGCACGTGGCATTTCGTCCCCCTCTAATTTTTAGGTAAAAATAGCCCACTTAAGCGTAACAATTGCCTTTTACGGTTTAATTCCTTTTACAAATCGATCACATAGCAAGGTCCGACCCCGTGTTGACGAGCCACTGACCATCACCCTCTTTCATGTTCCACGGAATAAGCCATTTTGGAATACGGGGAGTGTCCGGAATGGCGCTACTTTAAGGGGCGCTGGCAGCAAAACCGGGA
>CAXXJU010000005.1:0-96808 GCA_963668145.2 Geopsychrobacteraceae bacterium | reverse complement strand
AGTCGCCAATTTTAATTTTCATTTGCGACTTTCTGAGCTTACTAAAAATGTTCTTCTTATCAACTTAATGTCGTCTTATTCAGATTTGATCAATGACTTTGCCCATGAAATGTACGTCATTGATGATAGATATAAAATTTCCCTGAGAGAACATATTCACATTATGGAAGAGATTAGAAAAAGAGATGTGAAATCAGCCAAAGAAGCCATGAAAAAACACCTCGCTGAAGCCAATGCAATGTTGTTAAAAAAATGATTGCCCCCTGAGGTCTCTGACATATTGCCCTGGAGTGTAATAGTCACTAGAAATCAGGAATTAAGAAGTTTCCTCATCGCCTGATAGTTATCCAATCGTCAATGCTCAGTATGAGCCCCTCTTCTAATCAACGCCGCACCTGTAATTGCCCTTTCCATTCGGGCACAAACCTTTTCAACCGAAAATACCAGAACCGATTGAAGCGAATACGATATCCAGATGATAAGATATGACAAATATAGCTGATATCATCACAATTGGTGCCCAATGAAAAAATTCTTTATGCTGGTAGGACTGACACTACTGGTCATTCTTCTGCTCGGTGGAATCGGCTGGATTTATGCGGATCAGCTGTTGGATGGGGTTGCTCGGCCACAGCTGGAAAGACTGGCGACAACGCTGGTGAACGGTCAGGTCAGGATCGGGCGGCTGCATTGGACCGAGCACGGCTTGGAAGCGCTTGATCTACAGATTTCCACCTCTCAGCTCAGGGCCGAAATTCCCCAAGTGTCTGTCAATTTCAGCCTGGCCTCTCTGTGGCAGCGGCGGCTCAATAAATTGCTGATCGACCAGCCGCACCTCAGCCTGAAGCTAGCGGCCAAGCATAAACAGGGTGAAGCAGCCCCTTTGCTCATTCCGACCCAATTGCCGCTTTCGGTCGAACTGTTCAAAATCACCAATGGTCGGCTGGAGGTCAGCGCCCCACCCCGCACTTTCCGTGTTCATCAGTTAAATATCAGTGGTTCGCTGCAGTCCAGCAGTCCGTTTACCCTTTCCGGGCATATCGGCAATGACAACAATGACCGACAATCGTTCAACATCACAGGAGAATTACAATTCTCCCCTGTCCAAACCCTGACCGTGCAAAGCCTGACCTGGCAGGAACGGCCTGTCCTGGATGCTCCGGTGACGTTGGCTCTGGCACAAGGCAAGATCGATCTTAAAGACAGCCGCTTTGTGCTGGCCAATTTTGACGACCGGCAAGTACAGAACCTGTTCAATGCCCTGGGTCAGGCTTCGCCATTACCAAAAGAGCTGAATTTCTCCCTGAACACTGTCGAAATCGGGGTCTCTCTGAGCAATGGTCGCCTCCAGCTGAAACTGCAAGTCAGACAAGGACAAATAACCTGGAAGCAATTCACCACTCCATTCTCTGCACTTAGCACAGACCTGACTCAGACAGCAGAGGGATGGGATATCAACGGCCGGCTGAACGGCCCGGCGCAGACAGAGTTAACCTTCAGCACTCGTTTAGACAACAGCAATCACCTGGTCGGCGAAGCAGATCTGAACATTCCCGATCCTGGTCAGCTCAAAGAGGTCATTCTCGGTGGCCCGAGCCTCAAGTTGCGCGGGGGCTTGCAGTTAGCAGCGAATTATTCTCGGACCGGAAACAAGCTGGTGGTCATTAGCAACATTTCCGGAACTGCTCAGGATGGATTGGATAGCGATTATCTGCTCAACCTCACGACCATTAGCGGCCAATGCAAAATGACATTGCAGGACGGAAAAGAATCTTTTTCCATGGCATTGAAGCAGGGTTCACACCCGCTGCTGACCAGTTCCGGTACTTTACAGGATATTAAGGTGTCCCTGAAAATCGCTGAGTTGGCGGTTATCAACCACTTATTTGCTCCGGAGCGCATCCCGGCCCAGGTCCAACAGGCCCGCGGCATCAACCTGAACGGAAAATTCACCGCTACCAAGGCCGGCTGGACCGGCCAACTTGGTTTCAACGCGGATAAAGCCGTCCTGGCAGGGATTGCTCTGGGCAAACTGACCGGTCGGGCGCAACTGTTGATCACAGCTGATCAAATCAATTGCAGGGATTTTTCAGCAGACAGCGAGGTCACATACGGCGCAGTACTGAGCGGGAAAATCGGGCTAAAGGCAACGGCGGACATGTCCCGCTCCGGCTATTCAATTCAGCTGACCCGGCTTTCGGCCAGTGACCTCAATTACAACTCGGCAGACGGCCTGTCCGGAGTCGGGGCCGCTGCTCTTTCCGTCGCCGGCACGATCGCCGGAGACTGGCCGGTACAGGGTATCGACCTTGACCTGAACGGCAGTCTCCGCGTCCGCGAAGTTCTTGGCGGGGTTTTCTATGCCGATCTGTCCCAGCAACAGACAAACTTCTCATTGCAGGGTCGAGCCGATATGATCGGCATGGAACTGACTGCAAAATCCCTGCAAATCGAGGTGCCACAGCTCGCCAGGTTATCGGCCAAGGGGCAGCTCAGTAAAGAGTTTCTCAAAACAAATTTCGATATAGAATTTGCCGATATGGCAACAAGTTATAAAAAAACTATTAAACCATTACTGGAAGGAACCTGGCCACAGCTGACGGCCCTGGATCTTTCCGGAGCTGCGGTGCTCGATGCTCAGTTGCAAAGACAAACCACGGGCTGGCTGGTTAACGGAACTCTCAGGCTCAACGCGCTAAACGCCCACTGGAACAAGGATCGGATTGTCATTGCGGACGGTCACGGCACCCTGCCCTTCATTGTTGGCCGCGGCACTCTCGCAGAGGTCAAGGCCCCTTCCCGGCAGCAGGGAACAATCAGCTTCCAGTCTCTGGTCCTCGGCCCGGGCCGGCGGCAGCAGGCCCGTGTTGAAATTTTTGCCGAGCGCAACCGGATCGCCCTGCCCTCTGCCCTGCGACTACACTTGGCTGAAGGTTATCTGGCAATCAGTGATCTCAGTCTGGGTTGGGACAACGGGCAGCCGGAGGGGGAACTCAACATCAACGTTGCTGGGGTCAACCTGGAGAACCTGACCCGGGACCTGGGTCTGCCGGTCATGCAGGGCAGTCTAAGTGCCGATCTCGGCAAGATCCGTTACCGTAACCGGGAACTCAGCACTGCCGGAGTCGCCGGTATCAACGTTTTCGACGGCCGCTTTCAAATCGGCAATATGCGCTTAAGCCAGCCCTTTTCCAGCCATCCGACTTTTTTTGCGGACATCGATTTCAACGGTCTCGACCTGCAACAAGCGACCCGGACCTTCGACTTTGGCGAAATGAATGGCATACTTGACGGATATATTCATGGTCTGCAGCTGTACGGCGTCACCCCGGCGGCCTTTGTTGCGTCGGTTTCCACCCGCACGGCCGGGACCCGCAATATCAGTGTCAAAGCCCTGAACAATATCAGCATCCTCAGTCAGGGAGGGATCTCGGCGGCTCTGTCACGGGGGATTTACCGGTTCATCGATTTTTACCGGTATCGAAAAATCGCCTTCGACTGCTCGCTGGTCAACGATACCTTTACCCTGATCGGCACGGCGCTGCCTGATTCGAAACGCTATCTGGTGTATGGAGCCCTGTTGCCGCCGCGTATCGATATCACCATCAGCACCCCGACCATTTCCTTTAAGGAAATGCTCAAACGGCTCAGCCGGATCGATCGCACCAGCGGCAAACCCGGCACTGACACGACGCCCGCGGGAACGGGCGGGTAAGAACGGTACCAGATGGCTCAAGCATTCATTGGCCCGGGCGGGAAAGCCGCCAGTTGTCGGGCGGGCAGAAAAAGTTTTCGGATGAACCTTTCAACAACCAGCTCAAGGAGAATAACGATGAAAACCGTTCTTCGCAGTTTCAGCCTGATGTTGACCCTGGCAGTATTTTCCTGCGTGACCATCAACATCTATTTTCCGGCGGAAGAGATGCGCGGCGCCGCCGATAAAATCGTCAATGAAGTCTGGGGCGAAAAGCCAACCGGCGAAAATAACAACCCCGCCCCACCGGCAAACCAGCCCCCAGGCAGTGGCTTTTACCAGCTGCTATTGCCCACCGCCGCCTATGCCGCCCAGGATATCAACGTCAGCACCCCGGCCATCCGCGCCATTAAGGACTCAATTAAAGAACGTGCCAGTCAGCTGATCGGGCTGCTCAACTCAGGGAATGTCGGGTTAAGTCATGACGGGCTGCTGAAAATCCGCACCACCGACGGATTGTCCTTGAAACAGAAAGGCCAACTCAATCAACTGGTCAAAGCGGAAAACAGTGACCGACTACGCCTCTACAAGGAAATCGCCAAGGCAAATAATTTCCCGGACAAAGCTGACGAGGTCCAGAGTATTTTTGCTTCTTCCTGGCGTGATCAGGCCCAAAAAGGCTGGTATCTGGAAAAGGCGGACGGCAGCTGGCAGCAGAGATAGGCGCGTAGCCACGACGACTGAAGCACACCAAACACAGGCCCGTTCCGGGCTCCGGGCGTCCGGACAGGAACGGGCCTGTTGCTTTCTCCAGGCACCTGGAGCCCTTGCCACCACATATCTATTTCTCTTATTTTCAACAAGTTACCAAATAGGCATTCATTTTTTCCGGTTATGTGGATTCACCATCTTGACCGCCAATTAATTTATGTGATATTTTTAACTTAATCTTCCCTAATCTACCTTACTTTCTCTTCTGACACTTCGACCAATTTCAAACACTGACCAAAAATTGGGGGCATTGTTCATCATGCAGATCAAGAGGTTTCCGGTCTGGGCTCGCCTGGGCATTGGCTTCACCGTTATGCTTATCCTCCTCATTCTAGCTGGCGGTACCGGTATTTGGGGTACGGAAAATCTGTCCGCACAGATCATCAGAACTTTGGATTCTGATGGTCGCATATCTGCAGAAATTGCTGAAGTTGCAATCCATTCTTTAGGACTGCGCCGCTATGAAAAAGACATTTTTCTAAACATCGACAATCCAAAGAAGATAGAGTCTTATTTTCAGAAATGGCAGGCAGAGTACCAACAGCTTGTTACCAAAATGGATGGGTTGGACAATGTTTTATATCTACCGGAAGAAAAACAGAATCTGCTCATGATGAAAAACGGGGCAAAATCCTATCATGATGGCTTCGCAGGTATTTTCAAAGCTATCCGCGCAGGGGAAATTACCACACCACAAATGGGCAATAAAGCCATGTCAGACTTCAAAGATCCCATCCGGGATCTGATTGAAAACAGCAGTGCCATCCATGATACCAGTTCGCAACGAATGAACGACATCAGCGGCAGCATAATCCATGTCAAAGGCCGTGCAATAAGGTTTATCAGCTCCACAATCGTTATATCCATCATTCTGTTGATCATGATTTCCCTCTACCTGACCCGCAATCTCACCCTGCCGTTACTGCAGATCAAAACCATGCTCGGCAATATTCAACAAGGGAAACTGGATCATCGACTGAATCTCAAACGCCATGACGAACTGGGCGAAGTTGCGACCACCCTTGATGAATTTGCCGCCGCCCTGCAGACCGAGGTCCTGACCGCTTTCGATAATATCTCGGACGGAAAGCTCAATGTGCAGGCCAAAGGGTTTATCAAAGCCCCCCTGGCCCGCGCCAATGAGTCTTTAAGCAACCTGATCAGGGAGGTTCTCACCAACAGCGAGCAAATCCGCTCCGGCAGCAACCAAATTGCCGACAGCAGCCAGTCGTTATCCCAGGGAGCCACGGAGTCCGCAGCATCCATCGAGCAGATCAGTGCTTCGATGAACGAGATTGCGCAACGAACCAATGCCAGCGCAGACAGCGCCAACCGGGCCACGACCATTGCCGAAGAAGCCCGTAACGCAGCGGAAGCCGGCAATCAGCGCATGCGGGAAATGATGGAGGCAATGGGTGAAATCAACCAGTCCGGGCAGAACATTTCCAAAATTATCAAGACCATTGACGAAATCGCTTTTCAGACCAACCTGCTCGCATTGAACGCGGCCGTTGAAGCCGCCCGCGCCGGCCAGCACGGCAAAGGCTTTGCGGTGGTAGCGGAAGAGGTGCGCAACCTGGCCGCGCGCAGCGCAACGGCAGCCCGGGAAACCGCCGAGCTGATCGAAGGGTCGGTCGCCAAAACCCAGAACGGCACCCAGATTGCCGAGCGGACCGCGACGGCCCTGACCGAAATTGTCGATTCCATTTCGCAGATGAATGAACTGGTAGGAGAGATTGCCGCAGCCAACAATGAACAGGCCGGCGGCATTTCCCAGGTCAATCAGGGCCTTTTGCAAATCGATCAGATTATTCAACAGAATACCGCCAGTGCGGAAGAAGGCGCGGCCATCAGCGAGGAACTGGCCAGCCAGTCGGAACAGTTGCGGCATCTGCTGGAGCGCTTTCAACTGAGTGGACATCAGCCTCGCCCAGTTGTCAATGCCACCCGGCAAGTCCCGAAAATCAGGGTCAAAAGTCCCCCCACCGGGGAATGGGGCGGCATCAGTAAATCCAAAGCAAAGATCAATATTCGTTTGGATGATGATGAATTTGGCAAATTCTGAGCCAAATGCCAGCCACTACCCACAGCCAAGCCACCCTCAAACTTAAGACGGTCCGTTGCCTGCAGCACAAAACTTCCTGCCGGCAACGGACCAAGTTTTGGATACGCGCAGGCAGCAGGTGAGACAAATCAATCCGGGGTCTTTTTCACCTTGAGGTTTATACTGCAGTTCTGCTCACCACAGCTCAGCCAGATTGCGCCGTCTTGTACCGTAAATTGCAGCTGCATGCTGCGGTCGACCAGACTGCCAAGAAGTTTACTGGCCTCTTCAGGAACCTCAACAACCTGAAGGTTGGCAAAACGCTGTAACCTGGAGTTGTTCTTCTGCCACCAGAGATCCGCACCACGGCCACCATAAGTGTACAGGTAAACCTGAGTAGCCCGATTGCAGGCTTTGCGCACCCGCCGTTCATCGGGCAGGCCGACATCGATCCACAGCTCGATCTCTTCCGTTAAAGATCGCTGCCATAAATCTGGTTCGTCATCCACGCATAGCCCCTTAGTAAAACCGAGTCGCTCATCGGCATGCAGGGCGAAGGCAAGGACCCGCACCATCATCCGTTCATTGGTCTCGGATGGGTGCCGAGCCAGGGTCAACTGGTGTTCCGCATAGTAATTGCGATCCATATCGGCAATTTGCAGATTTATTCTGAAGATGGTTGCAGTCAGGGCCATCGAGAGTCCTTCATTGAAATTAGTCGGTACCTTCTCCTGACCCAATATGCCCATGAGAAACCAACCAACGGGAGGTGTATTTATCTGTTTGCAGAGAAAGATCACCCTGGCCACAAATCAACCAGGTATAGACTTTCTATTGCGTTTGAGCGCCCATCCATAGCTTCGGCGCTTTTTCAACTAACCTGTCGCCAAATCAGGGATGCTTTACGAAGGTGCCATTATTGAATTCATCAAAGGCCAGTTGCAACTCTTCCTGGGTATTCATGACAATCGGCCCACCCCAGGCAATGGGTTCTTTCAGTGGCTTTCCGGATACCAGCAAAAAACGAACGCCTTCAGCACCCGCCGAAATCGTGACCAGATTGCCACCTGTAAACAACACCAGCGTATTATTCCCAAGCAGATCTGTCGTGGTGTCATCAAAACACCCCTGCCCGGCATGAATATAAGTGAATACGGTGTGATTTTCAGGGGTTTGATGACTGAAAACTTCATTTGCGGGGATATACACATCCAGGTATTCAGGCTCGATCATGACATCGGTCACCGGACCAATGACGTCACCGACCCGGCCACAGATAACCTTAATCTCCACGCCGTTGTCAAGCACCACGGTCGGAATCTGAGCAGCAGTAATATCCCGGTAACGAGGAGCCATCATTTTATGAGCAGCCGGCAGATTGGCCCAAAGCTGAAACCCATCCATTCTACCGTTTTTATCCCCTTTAGGCATCTCCTGATGGATAATCCCGCTGCCGGCGGTCATCCACTGGACATCGCCATCGCTGATATCCCCTTTGTTACCAAGACTGTCACCATGCTCAACATCCCCGCTGAGCACATAAGTGATGGTCTCGATACCACGATGCGGATGCCAGGGGAATCCTTTCCGGTAGTGTGCCGGATTATCAGAGCGGAAATCATCAAGAAGGAGAAAAGGATCGAAAAGGTGCGTTTCACTATTGGCGAATGCCCGCCGCAGGTGCACACCGGCTCCTTCCAGGGTAGGGGCACTGGTTGATGTCCGCTTAATTTTGCGAATTGTCATGAGATCCTCCTGACAGCATTTACTGGGGGGGGTAAAACAACGCCTGCCAGGTCCATGCTGGTGACAAAATCATGGCAGGCCTTAGTTTGAGAGCTCTTTTCCAGACAGGCTTTTTAACAGTCTGACAGGTCATTAATTCGTTGTCATCCGGAAACACCGGATGGCAACGAATTAAGTTTTCAGATTGGAAACGAGCAGTTTTTCGTTGTGGCAAGGAAGCTTGCAGATTGACGCTGCTACTGCGGAAAAAAGCCGTTTCCGGATAGAAACTAATTATTGCAATGCATCATAGACAGATTGACTTAAATGATGGCTCAAATAAGGTTTACGGATAAATCCTTTAAGGCCAAAATGTTTCATCTCTTCGATATCATCTTCACGGCTAAACCCGGAAGAAAGGATAACACGAACCTGCGGATCCAGTTGTTTAAGAGTAAAAAAACAATCTCTGCCATTCATGACCGGCATGATCATGTCAAGAATAACAAGATCAACAGCTGTTTGCCCATTTTGGAACAGAGCGACAGCGTCACCGCCGTTTTCAGCCAGAATGACAGAATATCCAAGCTGTTCCAAAATGGCCTTCGCTGTAATGCGCATAGTCTCTTCATCATCAACAATCAGGATTGTGCCCTTGCCGGAGATGGGCTCTTGGGTCAATGTGGCTGGCGCAGCAAGTTCTTCGCTCAGAGGAAGCAACAACTGGAATCTGGTCCCGACATTTAATTCGCTCTCAACAAGGATGGCTCCTGCATGTTGTTTTATCATACCGTATACAGTTGATAAACCGAGTCCCGTCCCCTTTCCTTTTTCCCTGGTGGTATAGAACGGTTCAAAAATTTTCGTTAATGCCTCTTCCGGGATGCCGCAGCCGGTATCTTTGATGATAATCTCCAAAAATCGTCCGGGCAGGAGTTCAAATTGTGAGGTTCTGCAAAAATCTTCGTCTATATCGATAAGGCCTGTCGATATGCTGAGCGTGCCACCGTTCGGCATGGCATGAACAGCATTAATTCCCAGATTTAAAAAGATACTCTGCAGTTGGGAGGGGTCCCCGACAATGAAATCAGGATTCGCGTTGAGATTGGTTTCGATTTGGATCCGTCGATCTGTGGTATTTTCCAGAATCGTGATGGTTTCATTGATAACATTATGAACGGCAACTGAAGTCGAGGCTTTTTTTGAAGAATGAGAGAGGGCAAGCAGCTTACCGGTCAAATCGGCTGCTCTGGTTGCCGACAGCATAATAATATGGTGAAACTTTTTTGCCTTGGGATCGTCCGGGAGATATTGACTGAGCATCTCCCCGGCACCGAGAATGCCACCCAGCATATTATTAAAATCATGAGAAATGCCACCAGCCAACTGCCCGATAGCATCCATTTTTTGAGCCTGCGCCAGTTGTGACATCAGACTGTCTTTTTCCTGTTCCCGCTGGTGAATGAGCTGGACCATATTGTCAAAAGAGCGGGCCAGCTCACCTATCTCTCCATCACTGTAATCAATATGACTGGCCACGGGCATTTCTCCCTGACTAAATCGCTGAGTCATCAGGGAGAGTCTTTCAATCAGTCGAACAACACTTCGGCCGCCGATGAGCCAAGCAATGCCGAGAGCGAGAGCAAGAGACAGGAGCCCGGCAACAAGAAGACGATACAAAACAGAGCTGCCCTGTTCCTGTAGTTGTGAAACCTCAACCCCCATAAACATATACATATAGGGTGCGGTATTATCCCCTTCAAGGCGAAGAGGTTCATAGGCAACAAGGCGACGTTTCCCATCAGAAGTTATAGCGGAAAGGAGCCCTTTCCTTCCATGTGCAACAGCGGTACTAAAGACCTTTTTTTGGATCGGTTGGCCAACCGTGCTGAAATCATTATCCGGATAGCGGAATAACCTGAGACCGCTGTGGTCACAAACACCGAAAAAGCTATCAAGTGGGTAGTTCCCGCGCTGGAACAGCTCTCCATAGTACGTCAGGCTGAGACCAATTAGGAGAACTCCAATAGGCTCACCTTGCTTGTTAAGAACGGCCATGCCAAATGGGAAAATAGGTTTCAGCGTCGTTTTTCCGACAACAACCTCTCCGGAAGCAAATCCCTTTGACAAAATAGCGTCTTTAAATTGTTTTCGATCTTTAAAATTGAGCTTCTTAGCTGCGTCATGGCTTTTCCCCGCAGCCACAACATCCCCATGAATATCCACCAGGATAGCGTTGGTATAGATGGGATTGGTCTCCAGCAGAGAGGCAAGCACGACCTGGGACCTGTTTTCATCCATCTCGACAACGGCAGGAATGGAACCAATGGTGCGCAGAAGGGTTTGGGTAGAATTCGTAATTCGTCTTTGAATTTCCGCAAAGCCACTGAGATAAAGAGCGGTTTCATTTTCGGCGCGGATGACAGCCTCATGTCTGTTTTGAAATGCTGTCCCCAAGATAACCAGGAACACAGGCAATGTCGCCAGCAAAACCAGGACTGTCAACTTTTTTCGTATTGATCCGTGAAAAAGTCTCATAGATATCGCTTTTCAATTCATAATGGTATCTGCATGAATTTTGAATCAATTTTTGCTACCAAGAGCGGATGACCGGTTATTTCCCGGCACGGTCTGGTAAATTCTGGTGTTTATTTTCACGTTAAAATGATTGTAATAGATTTCCCTAAATGAATACAGGTTAATTATGGTTTTTTCAAATTTTGTCCTTTAAACACCAATTTATGATAAAAAGAAATAAAAGGCTAACAGGGAATGGCGCTCGTTTAAGGGTCGCTGGCAGCAAAACCGGGACGGTCCCCGCGCGGGGGCTGTCCCAGGTCTTTGCGGTGCTAACCGCGACAGGTTCATGGCTCGCAAACTCTTGGGACAGTCCCGTGTTTACTGCAAAGTTGCTTAAACGATAACAGGCTGTTTTTCAACGGTCTGCCAGAACAAACAAAGGCTATAAATCGCCTTGGACAAGAGGATTTCAGGACTTTCATCTTGCAGGAAACTGCGCCCTGTTTTACCTTCTGGCCATGAATTCCTTGCCCATCGATAAAATCCTACCCGCCCTGCGCCAGGCTCTGGCACAGAATGCCGCCGTTGTTCTACAGGCTCCTACCGGGGCCGGGAAAACAACTCGGGTTCCCTTAGATCTTCTTGACCAGCCATGGTTGCAAGACAAATCAATTCTCATGCTGCAACCCCGCCGCCTGGCTGCACGCCATGCCGCTGAATTCATGGCCAGGCAACTTGGCGAAAAAGTCGGTCGCACGGTCGGCTACAGCGTTCGTTTCGAACGCAAGCATTCCAGCGCAACCCGCATCGAAGTCATCACCGAGGGAATTCTGACCCGGCGACTTCAGTCAGATCCGGAATTGAATGGCATTGGTTTGGTCATTTTCGATGAATTCCATGAACGCAACATCCATTCAGATCTGGCCTTGGCTCTGTGTTGCGATGCTCAGGCCGCCCTGCGCGAGGATCTCAAACTGCTGGTGATGTCGGCCACCCTGGAGGCTGAACTGGTCGCGGCGCTGCTGAACAATTGCCCGGTGCTGACCAGCGCCGGCCGCAGCTACCCCGTGACAACCCGCTACCTTCCCCAGCCCAAGGAACGCAGCATCGCCGCCAGCGTCGCCGCCGGAGTGCGGACTGCCCTGCGGGAGACAGGCGGCGATGTTCTCGCCTTTTTACCCGGCGCCGGTGAGATCCACCGCTGCGCAGAAGACCTGAGCAGTCTGTCAGATATCGATG
Source organism: Geopsychrobacteraceae bacterium (assembly GCA_963668145.2). Taxonomy (GTDB): domain Bacteria; phylum Desulfobacterota; class Desulfuromonadia; order Desulfuromonadales; family Geopsychrobacteraceae; genus Seleniibacterium. Next base: position 84,815 of record CAXXJU010000005.1, on the reverse strand, counting down.
TCCGTCCGCTGTTCGGCACAATGCCCTTCGCTGACCAGCGCCTGGCACTGGAACCTGGGACTCGCCGTCGGGTGGTGCTGGCAACCAATATCGCAGAAACCAGCTTGACCATCAACGGCATCGGTAGCGTGGTCGACAGTGGCTGGGAGCGCCGTCCCCGCTTCGATATCAGCAGCGGCATCACCAGGATAGAGCTGAAACGGATCTCGGCGGCCAGCGCCACCCAACGCCAGGGGCGTGCCGGACGTCTGGGACCAGGGCATTGCTTCCGGTTGTGGAGCACCGGTCAGCAGGACCAACTGCTGCCCCAGGCCCCGCCGGAAATCCGTAGCGCCGACCTGGCACCATTACTGTTAGAGCTGGCCTGTTGGGGTGAAAGCGAACCGGAACGCCTGGCCTGGCTGGATCCCCCGACGCGGAGCCAACTAGAGCAAGCCGGGCAACTGCTACGGCAGTTGGGTGCACTGGACCAAAGCAGCCGACCGACCGAGTTGGGAAAACGGATGGTCCGCCTACCCTTGCCGCCGCGTCTGGCTCGGCTGGTAACTGCTGCGGAAACCGACGGCGCGGCTGCCCTTGCCTGCGAACTGGCAGCCCTGTTGAGTGAGAGGGACCTGCTCCCCCGCACTACGGCCGCAACGAGCACTGATTGTGACCTGGAAACCCGCTGGCGACTGTTATCCGAACGGCGGCCATTACCTGGCGCAGCAGCAGTACGTCGTGTGGCTGCTGACCTGCAACGGCTGTTCGGCCAGAGCACGAGCACGACCTGGCCCGCTGATCCGGAGCAGATCAGCCGCTGGCTGGCCACGGCCTGGCCGGACCGCATTGCCCGCCAAAGAGAACCGGGGACTGATCGCTACTTGCTCAGCGATGGCAGAGGTGCTGTGCTCTCTTCGCGTAGTGGCGTTAAGTGGCCACCGTTTCTCATCGCCATTGAGCTGGAACAACGGGGCGAACAAACGGAAATTGCTGTCGCCAGTAAAGTAGAACGCTCGACTCTTGAAAAGATCTTTGCCGAGCGTTTGCAGCCACAGCGTCAGGTTTTTTGGGAGGAACGGGAAGAACGGGTCGTTGCGAAAGAAATCGTCAGCCTGGGAGCTCTGGTGCTGAGCGAACGCCCCATTAAAGCAACCAGCCAGGAGCAGACACAGGCCCTGTTGGCAGGAATCCGCCAGTTCGGCATCGAACGTTTGAACTGGTCTCGCGCTACCCAACAATTCATTGCCCGGGTTCGCTACTGTGCAACTGCAGGGTTCGGCGACGACTGGCCTGATCTCAGCCCGGCCGCACTGGAGGCTCGCTTGGAAGACTGGTTGGCTCCTTACCTGGAAGGAATCACCACTCGAACAGCCTTGGAACGCTTCGATCCTCTTCCCGCATTGCAGAATCTGCTTCCATGGGAGCTTCGTACCCGCCTGGATCAGCTGGCTCCGGAACGGGTTGAGGTTCCCAGTGGATCGCGTATTTATATCGACTATTGTGTTGAAGGCCCCCCGGTACTGGCGGCCAAGCTGCAGGAACTGTTCGGACTGCGTCAAGGTCCGGCTATTCTGGGCGGCCGCCTGCCGGTGCTGATCCACCTCCTCTCCCCTGCAAGGCGCCCCCTGGCCGTCACCCAGGATCTTGAACACTTCTGGAATCAGGTCTACCCAGAGGTCCGCAGAGAGATGCGCGGCCGCTACCCCAAACACCCCTGGCCAGACGATCCCTGGAACGCTCCGGCCACGGCCAGGACCAACAGACGGTTGAGAAACAGCCTCTGAGCCCATAAGGGATTGTCGATCAACAAGAGGCGCTCCCCTGCCTGAACCATAAATAAGCAACAAAACCTGTTATGCTTTGACTGAAAACTGAACGGCTTTGGAACCTGGTTTCTGACAAAGCGGTTAAAGTTCAATCAGATCGGCACTTATTTTTTTGGGGAGATAACGATCATGCAGAACGTCAATCGAAAAATCATCCTGAATTCACGTCCCGTCGGGGCTCCAACTGAAGATAACTTCAGACTTGAAAAAACAGACATCCCAGTTCCTGAGAAGGGGCAGGTTCTTTTGCAAACGCTCTACCTGTCACTCGATCCATACATGCGTGGTCGCATGAGTGATGCCCCCTCCTATGCCCCACCTGTGGAGGTTGGAGCCGAGATGGTCGGCGGTACCGTTTCACGTATTGCAAAGTCCCTCCATCCGGATTATCAAAACGGAGAGCTGGTGCTCAGCTTCAATGGCTGGCAGGATTATGCACTTTCCGATGGCTCGGACCTCACCAGGCTTGACCCTCAGATTCCGCAGCCTTCTTTAGCTCTTGGCGTTCTCGGCATGCCTGGGTTTACGGCCTATGTGGGCCTGCTTGACATAGGTCAACCAAAACCAGGTGAAACAGTTGTTGTCGCTGCCGCCAGCGGCGCAGTCGGCTCGATCGTGGGGCAGGTTGCCAAGATCAAGGGGTGCACTGTCATTGGTGTTGCCGGCGGTGAAAAGAAATGCCGCTTTGTGACCGACGAGTTAGGCTTCGATTCCTGCATTGATCACTACAGTGTCGATTTCGAAAAACAACTTGCGCTAGCGTGTCCCAAAGGGATCGATGTCTACTTCGAAAGCGTTGGTGGTAAAGTGTTCGATGCGGTTCTCCCCTTGTTAAATACGGCCGCACGCATTCCTGTGTGTGGGCTGATCGCCCACTACAACGCCACCGCACTCCCCGAAGGACCTGATCGTCTTGTCCTGTTGGCTCGCACATTGCTCACCAAACGGATCAAAATGCAGGGGTTCATCATCTTTGACTATTACAATCAGCGTTATGACGAGTTTTTCAGCCAGATGAGTGACTGGGTTAAAGAAGGCAAGATCAAGTTCCGGGAAGACCTGGTTGATGGGCTTGAAAACGCTCCGCAAGCCTTTATCGGTCTGCTCCAAGGAAAGAATTTCGGCAAATTGGTCATTCGAGTCGCAAATGATTGATTCATCTTCTTAGCAAGGAGTCAACATGAAAATATTAATGGTTTTAACCTCACATGATAAACTTGGCAATAGCGGTGAAAAAACCGGCTTCTGGCTAGAAGAATTTGCCGCGCCTTACTACGTCTTCAAAGACGCTGGTGCTGAGATCACCCTTGCGTCCCCCCTCGGTGGCCAGCCGCCACTTGATCCCAAAAGCGATACTGCGGATTTTCAAACCCAAGCAACCCACCGCTTCAAAGCAGATTCCGCTGCCCAGGAAGTTTTGGCCAATACGCTCAAACTGACAGATATTTCTGCCAATGATTTTGACGCGGTCTTTTATCCGGGCGGCCATGGTCCCCTCTGGGATCTGGCCGAAGATGCGGCTAGCATTACCCTCATCCAGACGCTGTTGGCTGCCGGAAAACCAGTCGCCGCCGTTTGTCACGCCCCTGGTGTGTTACGCCATCCCAAAACCCCCGAGGGCAAACCTGTCGTGCAGGGCAAAATGGTGACCGGTTTCACAAATAGTGAGGAAGCAGCCGTCGGACTGACCAAGATCGTCCCTTTCCTGGTCGAGGATATGCTCAAGGAAAACGGGGGGAAATATTCAAAGCTGGCGGACTGGCAGCCTCATGTCGTCACTGACGGCCTGCTGATCACGGGCCAAAACCCTGCTTCGTCGGAATCCGCAGCGAAGGCGCTGCTGGCGAAGCTTGCATGATTCAATCCGCCTTATCATGAGACGCTTGACTGGACATTGATTCCCGTCAACCCGGATAAACTGAATCGACCCGGGATTGTCGGAGGCTCCAAACTTTGAGAGGATCGAGGAATACCAACAGGAGATATAGTCCCGAGCTGCTGAAGCAACTGGAACGGGAAAATCGTGAGCTGAAGCGAGCGAAAGAGATCCTGCGTAAAAGGCCACAGCTTTTTTCGCTCAGGTGGAGCTCGACCGCAAACCGAAGTCATGGTGGCCTTTATCAACGAGCACCGAGGCCAATATGGGGTCGAGCTGCGGCCAGTTGCCGATCACCCCATCGATTTATTACCACCATAAAGCTCGGGAGATTGATGCGAGTAAAACCCCCGCCCAGAGGACGGGGGTTTCTACTTCATACTCAATATCAATCAGAGCTGCAGGCTGTTGTCCGCAATTGTGGTCCACTCGGTTATCCCGGTGCTGCCGAGATCGTTAATTTGCTCCCCTCTGCCAGATTGGATATTACGGTCCTGCCGACCATGGGAGATGGCCTGCAGAGTGGCACTTCCGGCGGGACCCTTGCTCTGCTTTATAGCGAGGATATGTGCGGGTGGATTTGAATCATTACCGGGTTGCTCTGTCTTACTTAGCAGGTTGTTAAAAAAGTTCATCCCTGGCCTTTTTCATGCCCGGTGGAGAAAAGACGTCAGGAATTCGCAGCCAAACCATTGGACAATCAGACCCCGAGGGAAGAAAAGTAAGCCCGCAGATTGACGCCGCCACGGCGCAAAAGAGTTCTTTCCGGATGAAAACGAGTTAAGTATCAGTTATTGCGTCTAGAAGCCCCTCAGGTTAATCGCTTCGATAACTCTCTCGACGGCAATTGCATATGCCGCCAGCCGATAATTGAGCTGCTGCTCGCTTGCTCTTTGCTGCACCTCTAGCCAGGCCTCTGCCATGCGTTTTTCCAGCTCTTCGAGGGTCCGTTCTCGGCTCCACCGGTAACGTTGACGGTTCTGAACCCACTCAAGATAAGATACGGTAACCCCCCCGGCGTTGGCCAGGATGTCGGGGATAATGCGCACATTTCTTGCGTTGAGAGTTGCGTTGGCAGTGCAGGTCACCGGCATATTTGCCGCTTCAACAATCAACTTCGCCTTGACCCGGTCAACATTTTCTCCATTGATAACGCCGCCGATCGCCGACGGAATCAGGATGTCGACCGGCAGTTCGAGTAACTCTTCGTTTCTGATCTGCTCGTAATTCGCGCCCAGTTCTGCCAACTTATGCTTTTGTTTTTCAGCGCCTCGCAGCTGCTGAAGCAGCAACTCGATATCAAGCCCCTCCTCATGATAGAGTGCACCATGGGAATCGGATACCGCCACGACTCTGGCACCCTGTTCAACCAGCCGTTTTGCCGCGAAACTGCCGACATTGCCCAGCCCCTGAATCGCGATCGAAGCACCCTCCAGTTCAATTCCTTCGGCCTTGGCGGCCAGAGAAGTGATCTGTGCAACCCCGTATCCAGTTGCTTCCAAACGACCTTCTGCACCACCGAGCGGGAGCGGTTTGCCGGTGACCACATCCGGCGCGAAACCATGCTGATGAGAATATGCGTCAAGGATCCAGGCCATCTCTCGGGGACCTGTGCCCATGTCGGGAGCAGGAATGTCGTGGTCTGGCCCAATCAGCATGGAAATCCGTTGGGTGTATCGCTTAGTCAGGGTCTCAAGCTCAGCGGCAGAAAGCTCGCCAGGATCGCAATCGATACCACCTTTTGCGCCACCAAACGGCAGGTTGAGAAGGCTGGTTTTCCAGGTCATTATCTCGCCCAGAGCAATAAAGTGCTCCCGATTAACAGCTTTATGAAAACGCAAACCTCCCTTGAATGGCCCCCGGCTCTGATTATGTTGAACCCGATAACCATGGAACAGACTAATGCTGTTGTCCTGCCGCTTCAATGGCAGCTCGAAGCTGACTTCACGATAGGGACTACGCAGTAGCTGGCGAATGTCCGGAGAAACATCCAATAAGTCAAATGCATCTTCGAGAAACTGTTCACAACTGTGTCGGGGTGATTCCTTGCTTCCCATATAGTCCTTTCTTCAGTTAGCTGCGCTGTAGTGCCCACTTTAAAGCAGGCGGTGTCACTAAGGTGGTAACAATCGCCATGATCACAACCGCAGAAAACATGTTCTCGATCACCGGTGACGCCGGTTCCGGAACAGAAAACATTCCAGCGCCCATGGCAATATCAGCAATAATTAATTCAACAGCTCCACGAGCATTCATGCCGATGCCAACCGCAGTAGCCTCCCGCATCGACAAACCGATCATCCGGCTACTCAAGCCCGCGCCGAAAACCTTGCCAATACACGCAATCAGAATCAGGACCAAGACAAATCCCGGAATTTCTTTTAAGGCAATTAAGTCAAGATTTAGGCCGATAGAGGCGAAAAATATCGGTGCAAAAAAACCGACCGTCAGCCCCCTCACCTTCAACATGATTTCATCAAAGATTTTCTCATTGATAGTCTTTTTACGGAAAAACAGGCCCGCCAGAAATGCTCCGAGAATAAAGTGCATTCCGAATGCTTCAGCAATCAGAGAATATGACATGGCTGCGATCAGCAATACGCTGAACTCGAATTCTTCGGCCTTACTTTTCTTCAGCCAACGACCAACGCGCGGAAAAAGGTAATATCCCAACAAACCGGCAATGATAAAAAAGACAACCACCTTGCCGAGAAGCAGTCCCAGTGTAGACAAATCAGGTGCGCTGCCGGTTTTTAGAATCGCGGTGAGGATAGCAAGAAGAATTAAACTTAAGGTATCGTCGATCACTGCAGCCGAGACAATAAGCTGACCGACACGGCCATCCAGCTTTCCAAGATCCATCAATGCCCTGATACTGACGGGGACCGCGGTGACGGCCAGGACGGTACCAAGAAACAATATCTGTGGGTTGCGTAATGCAGATTGAGGAAGCGTCAAATAGCCCAACCCCGCCCCAAGGCCAAACGGAAGCAGCATACCAAACAACGCCACCACCAACGCTCCTTTGGATGATTTAAGGAGTTTTCCAGGCTGCAACTCCATCCCCCCTAGCAGCATCAGAAAAAAGATCCCCAAATCGGTAATAGCTGCAAAAACCTTATTGTCCGCTAAATTGGCTAATACGATAAAGCGTTGATCATAGTGGTGCACGATCACACCCAAACAAATCCCGGAGATCAGCTCACCCAGTAGAGCTGGATGTCCAAACCGTTCGGAAATCTCACCAAAAAGCCTCGTGACAATCAACAAGACGAGAAGGATATAAATAATTGACATAATTTACACCGGTGCTTCGATTTTTAATCCGATCCGGTTAAAGGAAATCAAAGCCCTTAAGATAAAACCTTGATAATAATTCTCAATCGCTAAAGACCTTTCCGTAGTGCTTGTACAGAGCCAGCTGATACTCCCGGCTGATTAGTTGGGAAGAATCATATTCCGGCGCACTTTTCACCAGTTGTTGTGAAAGCTTGACTTGCACACGTTGTTTGCTCCAATCAATCTTGTTAACCCAAGCTGGCGAAATCAGAACATGGCGACCGGGGAGCCAATTGCGCGTATCAATTTCCAGAAAACGGACTGACCAGGTCTGATCATCCAGAATCAAGTCCTCAACGTGTCCCACCGAGCCACCTTCCGCCTCAAGATTGTAGCCTGAAACCTCATCGCTGGTGCGTAGATGTGGGTTCTCCGGCTCTGTGTTGTCCGATTGATTAAGCGGCAAAATCAAGGGGTTCGCCTGAAACAACGGGTCAGTTGTCCAATATGGTTCCCAGTCGTAATAGCTGTGGTATTTTTGTTGATAATAGCGAGAGACGGGCTCTTCGCTGTCGACCGGCGGTGCATCCTTAATCTGCTGTTGGGTCAAATCAACCTGAATGGAATGGTTCTTATCATCAATTCCGATGACAGCTGCGGGAATCAACAAAACCTTTCGCCCCAGCAACCAACTCCCGGTCCGCACCACAAGATAGCGAACCTGCCAACGTTGATCATCAAAATAAACCTCTTCCAAAGTACCGACGTCTCCATCAATTGCCTGAAATTTAAAACCTGTCAAATCACTTAATTTCCTCAGCTCACGCATTGCCTTACTCCTTTGCTGTTATCTCTTCCTTAATTATTGTCATCCGGAAACTCTGGATGACAATAATTAAGTTTTCAGATTGGAAACTAATTAAAATCTTAACAAACTTGCAGGTTGAATCTCAAGCAGCCGCTAAAAGCCAAACGTCATCCTGACATTTTTTCAAACACGGTAGAGAAAGGTGAAATTCCCATCGCACTATAAAAACTATAAAAACAATAGCTGATGACCGTCATTGTTTTTGATCATCCCTCCATGGGCTCGGCAGGTTGTTCTCAGAAAGCCTGATAGCGTTTTTCAAAAATATCAATCTGAGCTATTGGTGATGTTTCAACTTACCTAAGTTCATTTTTTTGGCAGTTGAAACAACCAGCTCATTTGACGCATAACGCTTACATGTTAGACTTTTACTAGATGAAAGGAGAATATATGTCAGAACAATACAATGACAAATTTTCAGAAGCGTCTCAAGAACTTGAAGATAAATCAGCTTTTATCTGCAAAAGTTGCAATAGGAAATATGACAAAAAAACGGAAAAAAAAAAAAAACAACACATGTTGTGGGCGCACGCTAACCGAATTACAACAAGAAAGCTTCGGGCCCTGATTGGCAGGCTATTGAAAAACGGCCTGTCGGGCTCATGGTTGGGCGATCATCAATGACGATCTTCTAAGTTATTGATGTTGTGAGGTGGAGAAAATCGTATTTCCCCCACAGGGATTGAAAAAGTTCCATGATGGACTTTTTCAACAATCTTTTAGGACAAACCGAAATCTTCCGGTTGTTCGCTATAATCATCCATAAACAAGCCATGCAGGGCGCAATCCATGCATGGTTTGTTCGTCCAGGGGAGCAAACATGACTGACAAAAAAAACTATCAAAAGAAACTTGAAGCTCATCTTGATAAATGGGACGCCAAAATTGACGAACTCAATGCAAAGGCCGCCCAGGCCGAAGCAGACAGCCGTCTGCAGTACGAAGAAACTATAGATGAAATAAAAAAGAAGCGCGACGAGGTTCAGGAAAAACTCCAGGAAATCAAGAAACAGGGCGATGAGACCTGGGAGGATATCAAGAAAGCATCCGAAGATATTGTCTCCGACCTGGATGCACGCCTGGAGGCTGCTATTGAAAATTTGAAATAATTGAGCTGACCTGCTGCTGAAAAATGACCGGCTCTCAGGAGCAATCGTGCTCTAGAGTCCTGCGCGGTTAGTTTTCTGAGTCATTTTTCCTGCTGCCAAGGCGTGCCGCCGCAGGCCTGGCCAAAGCCAAGCCGAGAAGGCAGAATGTAGACAGCAGTAAAAAGGACCAGAATTAGACTAGTGTCCATCCGGAAAACCCGAATGGAAATAGTTAAGTTTTTAGATTGGAAACGAGCAGTTTTGGGTTGTAGCAAGAAAATCAAGAGGTTGCGCGGAGGTGTACACCATTACGCCGCACAAGTAAGCCTGCAGATTGACGATGCTACAGCGGAAAAAGCCGCTTCAGGATGGAAACTAGACGATAGAACTCACCGCACAGGACACTAGTGATATCCACGACTGACATCTGATCGATATTCAGAATTGGGGATATTCTTTCAACGAAGGGACCTCTGGCAACAGAGGGCGCCAATTGACAATATGGATATTCACTGGACACTCATCACTAATTTCGCCATCGCAATGTTGGCGATTGTCAATCCGATTGAAAAGATTCCGCTTTGGGTCGCAGCGGCCAAGGATGAAAAATTCACCTTTCAATGGTCTCTGGCAACCTTGGTTATTGTCTCCTGTGCCTGCATCCTTCTGTTTTTTCTCTGGTTGGGGAAAGGACTGTTGATTGAGTTAAATGTCGACTTGGCCAGTTTTAAAATAGGTGGCGGGCTGATCTTGCTGCAGTTCGGCTTCAGTATGATGAAAGGAACCGCCGTCGACATTACGAACCGTCTCCCCGAAGGGCAAAAGAATTTCTCTGAAAAGCTCCTGAAACGCTACCAGCAGATCTTTATTCCCATCGGGGTTCCGGTCATTGCTGGACCTGGTGCGATCACAACCATGATCATCTATGGTCATCAAAGCCAGAACTGGTTGGACAGCGTTATGCTGAGCATCACTGTTATCCTTGTTCTGGGACTGCTGTTGTTAACCCTGATATGCGGCGGACTGATTGTTAAAATCACTGGAACCCTCCCTTTGCATCTAATTTCCAGAGTCTTTGGTCTGATTTTGATCGCTATCTCGATTCAATTCATGATCGAAGGATTGAGGACGGTCTTTCCGGCCTGGGTGAGTTGATGATCTAAAACCTGGTAACTCTTGCGTCACTCACTGTCCTTGGAAAAACATGACATTTAATGTAATCAATTTTCAGAAATAATCGGAAGGCTCAGCATAAGGATTTTAAATAATGACTGCGGCAGCTTTGAACAGTTTTGGTAGCATAAATCCATTGACCTGATTTTCTCGGTGTGTCCTAATGGTCGTCTTTAAAACAAGACTCTCTTTAATCTACCCATTAATCAATATCATAGGAGGATCACATGAAATTTCGCTGGATTATCGCCTGCCTGTTGTTAATTGCTCTGCCCTCTGTTCTATATGCAGCCTGGAGCAAAAATATTGTCAAATTTAAGAATGATACTTACGGGGTTGTTGTTTTTAATCATGAGGATCATTTCCAATATCTTGACCGCAGGGTCTGTACCGACTGTCACCATCAGATCTTCTACGTGGACAAGGCCAAAAACCCAGAATTCACTATGCAGGACATGGAAAAAGGCAAAGCCTGTGGGGCCTGCCATAACGGCGATCAGGCCTTCGACGTCAAGGACAGCTGTTCGTCCTGCCACCCGACCAAAAATGTTACATTTAAAGTCCCTGATGCCGGGCCGGTCACCTTCAGCCATGAGGTACACACCAGCATGTTCGGTTGCAGTTCCTGCCACCCTGATCTCTATCTTCCGGGACCGGGCAATAAAAAGGTAACCATGGACGCCATGGCTGAAGGGGAATCCTGTGGCGCCTGTCATGATGGCAGCACAGCTTTTTCCGTAGAAGGGGATTGTGAGAGTTGCCATCAGATGTAGCAATCCCCCTAACAATCCATTGAAAGCAAATTAAGAAAAGAATGAAAAACAGGGCCATCCACATCTGGGTGACCCTGTTTTTCCTTGCCGAACTGGCTGGTAATAGAGGTGGCCCCTTTGCCGTAACCTGGGACCTGGAGCATTTCTGGGACAAGGTTTACCCTGAAGTCCGCAAAGAGATGTACGGCCGCTACCCCAAACACCCGTGGCCGGACGACCCCCGTAATGTGAGAGTTGCCATCAGATGTAGCAATCCCCCTAACAATCCATTGAAAGCAAATTAAGAAAAGAATGAAAAACAGGGCCATCCACATCTGGGTGACCCTGTTTTTCCTTGCCGAACTGGCTGGTAATAGAGGTGGCCCCTTTGCCGTAACCTGGGACCTGCGGTACTAATACGCCCCGGCCACGGCACGGACCAAAAAGCGATCGGCCTAAGGCGATCGCTTTTCCTTTCCCAAGCCCAATGCTCATACCGATCACGCCAAATGACCTTGCTGCAGGACATACAAAACCGGCCCGTCATCCCCTCTCGGTTCCCTGCTTGTCCACAGGTCCCTTGACAAAAGAGTGGCGCTTGGCTAATCATCGGCACAGCTATAACCGCAAAAATCAGCCATACAGAGCCGATATTGCCGAGACGATACTTTTACCTATCGGGTTCACTGTTATTACTCAACTAGATGACTTTAAAAATATTTTCCAGGACAACTCAACAATCCGAAACGACCATTGATCGACTTGCCGCAGGAATGACAAATCGCCGTTGAACAGTCCGACAGACAACCAACCCGAGCCGTAAGGACCAACTATGAGCCAAGAGCTTCTAGATGAACTCAGCAGCAGTCTGGAAGATTTTTTGACGATCTGGACCAAGCTGATGGGGAATGCTGGCTATCTGGCTCACACCACGGCCAAACGTCAGGATTGCATCGAATCATTTATGGGCTTCATGGAGTCTATCCGTATCATGGCGCCAGCTGCAGGCATCCCCGACTTTGCGCAGATGATGCGGAACAACAAAGCAGGAGCAGCGACCATCGTAGAGACCGCTCGTAACCACCGGTTGCGTGGCATCACCACGGAAATGTTTCTCGGCTGCTTTAAAACCCTGATCCATTCCATCGAAGAAATTCTCCTCAACCTGGATGAGCCAGCGGCTGCCAAGCTTGAAACCCTGCTCAAAATCCGCCGGGTCAGCGATGTTCTGGAAACGGTTTTTATCAATGACTGGGAGCAAGCCATCACCCATGGCTTAACCGAGCAGTTGCAGGACGTCAACCGTCAGTTAACCCTGAAAAAAAACCGCTACGAAAATATTTTCCGCAGCACTTCCGACCTGGTCATCCTGACCGATGAGCAAGGGCTGATTGCCGAAGTCAACCCGGAAACGGATAAGTATAGTCAAGGCGAACAGCTCATCGGGAAACCCTTTTGGGAGTATCTCGCCCTGAACAGCACGACCATGGCAGAGGTTCTGCAACGATTCCCCATTGCCGAGCCCCATGAAGTTTGCTCTGCAAACCAGCGGTGTGTCTTCAGCATGAGCATTATCCCCCTGTCCCAGGTTTCCCTTGCATCCCAGGGGTATATGTTAATCCTCAGCGACATCACCCTACTGGTTAACCATCGGCAGGAGTTGGAGCGCCGCGTTGAAAAACGCACCGCAGCGTTAAAACATTCGCAGAATCTGCTCAGGCAGGAAAAAGCTCAGATTGAAGAAATGAATGTGACTTTGCGCAATGTTATGAAGACCATCGAGTCGGATCGCCAGGAGCGGGAACAGAGCATCTCCCGCAAAATTCGTGCAGACATCCTGCCCGCTTTGGATAAGATCAAAAACGAGCCGGCCACCCCGGTCAGGAGCAGTTTTCTGGAATTGGTCAGGGAGCAGCTGATCTCCCTGACCACCGGCTTCACCTCGGAGCTTGATGCCGGCATGCTGAAATTGAGCCGCACAGAACTACGCATCTGCCGCTTTATCCAGGCCGGGTGCTCAAGCAAGGAGATCTCCGAGACCATGAACCTGGCCTTTGATACCATCAGGACCCACCGCAAAAACATCCGCCGCAAACTTGGCCTGCAGGGCAAAGACATCAATCTGCACACCTTCCTGGCTTCCCGCTCCAGCACTATCGAAAACGAAGCCTGATTTTTGGGGTAGGACGGAATACCCCATAAAACCCCCACCCCTCCCCTTTACCTTCCAGGCAAGCCTGCTACCATACCTTCCTGTGAAAATATCTCAGGGAGGTCAGCATGGATCATCACGCCATCGTTTCGGATTCCAACGTTGAAGAGATCGGTTGCGGTCTGCGCGATTTTTTTATCGCCAGTTGCGCTGCAGAGATGCTTGCGGCCTATAAGCAACTACAACCACATGGGGATCTGCCGGACATAACCGCGATCGAACGCTTCGAGTTTGCATTTAATCGCTTGTTTGTCGGTCCACAGCCACCCCTGGCCCCGCCGTTTGCTTCTGTCTACCTGGAGCAGGACCAATTGCTGATGGGACAAACAACCCGGGATGCCCGCGATCTTTATACCTCGATTGGGTTGACCTCGCCTTGGGCCGGCACCTTCCCCGATGACCATATTGCCCTGGAAATAGATGCCTGCCTGCATATGCACCGCCTGATCAAAACAACTCAAAACCAGGCGGTAACCTTACTCTATCGACAATTTCTGGATCAGCACCTGCTGCTCTGGGTTCCTCAGTTCAGCATGCGTATTCAGGCCACTGAAAATATTCCTGCCAATTTTCAAGCAGTTTCAAAATTGCTGATAGCGTGGTTGCCCACCGGGCTTGCTGCTCACTGAAAAGGAGAAAAACATGACAGAAACGAGTAAAGACCTGCCTGCTGAGACCTCCCACTGCCCGTTGACGCGGCGCAGATTCCTGCAAATGCTGGCCCTGGGCGGAGCAGCGGCAGCGATACCCGGCAGTCTGCTGCAAGCTGCACTGGCTGATGCCTCGGGAAATTACGAAGACGCTTTCAAAATTTTCCGCAATGCCTGCCCACGCAACTGTTTTGACACCTGCAGTATCAAGACCTTTGTCAAAGACGGCGCCATCCAGTTCATTGAAGGGGCGAAAGAGTCGAGCTTTACCGCCGGTGGTCTGTGCGTCAAGGGCTACTCGTACCCGCGCCGGGTTTACAGCCCCGACCGGATCAAATACCCAATGATGCAGGCTGGTCGTGGCAGCGGCAACTGGAAGCGAATCTCCTGGGATGAGGCGATTGATCGGATTGCCAACAAAATTATCGAGATCAATGCCAAAGATGGCAACCTGCTCGGACTGGGCCTGGACAAATATTCAGGCAACTTCGGTATTACCCATTACGGGGTCGAAGGGATGATGTCATCCTTGGGTTATACCACCCGTTTTGTCGGGACACCTTGCTGGCCGGCCGGCATCGATGCACAAAACTACGATATGGGCGAGATGTGGTGCAATGATCCCGAAGACCTGGTGAAGGCCAATTACATTATCGTCTGGGGTGCCAACCCGGCCTGGTGCTCGGTGCACAGCATGAAGTTCCTGTTCGAAGCCCAGCGCCGCGGAGCCAAATTGGTGGTCATCGACCCGGTCTTTACCCAGACCGCGGCCAAAGCCGATACCTACATCCAGGTCGACACCGCCGGCGACGGCGCCCTGGCCCTGGGAATGGCCCGCCATCTCCTTGATAAACAACTGATCGACCAGCAGTTCGTCACTGACCATGCAATCGGTTTTGCCGAGTTCTCCCGTTACCTGCGCGACAATGTCACGTTGGAGTGGGCCGAGCAAGAGTCCGGGGTCCCCAAAGCGGTGATCAGCCAGCTGGCCGAGGAGTTTGCCGCGGCCAACCCGGCAACGATCTGGATCGGTTACGGAATGCAGCGCCACACCAACGGCGGCGCAGCAGTCCGGGCCATTGATGCGCTGGTGGCCATGACCGGCAACATCGGCAAAGTCGGCGGCGGCGCCCGCTACGGCCACTTGCGGACTTGGGGCTTTAATTACAACGCCATGGTTCACCCGGCTCCCGAGGGAGCAGTCGGCATGGTCGACGGTGCCGCGATCAAGGGCGATTTTCATTTTGTCGATGGCCAGAAAGCCAACTATACCGATCGCCCCCTGAATATGAATCAACTTGCCCGGGAAATTCTTCGCACCAAGAACCCCCAACTCCGTATGCTTTGGCTGGCCTGTCGAAATCCCTTCAGCCAGGACCCGGATACGGCGCAGCTGAAAAAAGCCTTTGACACCCTGGAAATGGTGGTGGTCGTCGATCAATTCTTTAACAAAAGCGTGGAACAGGCCGACATTGTTCTCCCCCACACCACGCTGTTTGAAGAGAACACGGTCAATGTCAGTTACTGGCACTATTGGCTCAGCCTCAACGAGCAGGCCATCCAGCCGATGTATGAAGCCAGATCGGATGTTCAGATCGCCGCCATGCTGTCCAAACGCATGAATGAGCTGAAACCCGGCTCCTGCACCTTCCCGGTCGAGATGGACACCCAGAAGTGGCTGGAAAAAGAATTCAATCAGGGCATTTACAGCCTTTTCGGCATCAAATCCTGGCAGGAGCTGCGCAACGGACCGGTCAAGGCGCAAGTTGCTTCGAGCGCCTCCTGGCACGACCTGAAGTTTAAAACCCCGTCTGGAAAATATGAATTCACCTCCGCCCTTGCCGCGGAGCACGGCCACAAGGCGCTACCAGAGTTCAAGGCCAAAAGGAAACCGACCGCGCCGCTGCGGCTTTTGACTCCCCACAGCAAGTTCAGCCTCCACTCGCAATTTCAGAACCTTGACTTCATGGAGGATTTCAATGCCGCGCCGGTCGTCTATGTTCATCCGGAAACCGCCCGCCAGCGAGGAATTAAAAATGGTGATCAGGTCCGTGTCTTCAACACCAGGGGGGATTTGCTCATCAAGGCCAGTCTGACCGACAACGTCGCCCAGGATGTGCTGCTGATGTATGAGGCCTGGTTCAAAAACAGCAGTTTCAATGTGCAGAACCTGCTTGATGATGAATCCGCAGACATGGGTGCTTTCAAAACCGGCGCTCCGGGGATTGCCACCCACGATCAGTTTGCCGATATCAAGAGAGCATAAGGAGAACTCGACATGAAGACCCAATACGGATTTATCGTCAACAGCACCCGCTGCATCGGCTGTTTCACCTGTGGCATGGCCTGTAAAAATCAGAATCAACTCGACCCGGGCATCAAATGGCGCGATATTCACCCCCTGGCAGAGACTATCTATCCCCATGAAGGGCGGGCCTTTTATTCACTGGCCTGTAACCATTGCCAAGAGCCATGCTGCATTGAAGCCTGCCCGGTCGGCGCCTACAGTAAACGGGATAAAGACGGTATCGTGGTTCACGATCAGGATAAATGCATCGGCTGTAAAAACTGCGTCAGATCCTGCCCTTTCGGGGCTCCGGTTTTTAATCCGGAAAAACAAAAGGCCGAAAAGTGCAGCCTCTGTTATCAACGGATCGATGCCGGGCTAGCTCCGGCCTGCACCCAGGCTTGTCCGACCGAAGCGATCCAGATTGCCGCCTTGTCGAGTCAGAATGACGCCGAACTGGTTCAGTATCCGCCTGGGTTCCCGGCTGCAAAAAAACTTAATCCTTCAACACGCTTCTACAATCCCCGCCAACCCGAGGTCATAAGGAGGAAAAACTGATGAGCCACCTGGAACTGCCTTTGGTTTTTTTCACGGTTTTGAGCCAGGCTGCCATTGGTCTGGTGGTGCTCAATGCCTTGCTGCGCTTACCCCTTGCAGCAGGACTTGGCCCGCAACGAATTTTCTGTGAACGCCAAACCGCCTTGATCTTACTTGCCCTTGCCCTGTTTTGCTCATTGTTCCACCTTGGTCATCCAAGCGGAGCCTGGCGAGCCATGGATAACCTGGCTCACTCTTGGTTGAGCAGGGAAATTCTGGCATTTTCGATCATGTTTATCCTGTTGGCCGCAGCTGCCGGACTCAGCCTCGCCGGCAAAAGCCAGCCCCTGCTCTGGAAAGCGGTGGCAGTAATCGGCATCCTCGGGTTGGCGGTTCAAGGAGCTTCCTATACTCCTCCCAGCCAGCCGACATTGGCCGGCGGAGTCACCTTGGCCATGTTTCTGATCACCGTATTGGCGGTTGGCACAGCTATCAATTCCTGGTATGCGCCGAACGATCGTCAACCGGTTCTCGCGGCGATTCTGGCCGGGATCCTGGTGCTCGGCCTGGTGCTTAACCTGCTGCTCCCGGAAATGTGGCGGGCAGGGACTCCGGTAGCTGCGGCAACCGGCCAGGCCTACCTGGCCTCTCCCCTCTACTGGGGACAGATGCTGATGAGTTTTATCCTCCCCCTACTCGTCCTCGCACGCTACCGGCGAATTCCTCACTGGCTGGTGTGGATGATTTTGTGCGGGGAAATTATCGGTCGTATGGCCTTTTTCAGCCTGCCGATCACCACTGCGGCACGAATCGGCATGCAGATTTGATCGATAATGACAAAACTCCATCCTTGACTCCTACAAACACGGCGGGGGAATTTCACTTCCCCCGCCTTACCAATTCGTTGATGGAAGAATCCCCATTGCTGTTGAGCGTGCTATCAATGGGCACAACAAGTGGTCTTCTTCTGCTTGCGAATGCGGGGGAAGACCAATGAAAACAGCAGCAAAGTTAACTTTTATCGGCATTGCCTTGCTCACTCTGGTTTTGGCCGCCGGCGATTCGAGCTGGGCCGCCGCTGACCGTGGGGTGCGCCTGACCAGCACGCAACTGACCGGCACGGTGAATAAGCCGGTCACCATAAGGATTGAGGTTCCCGCCAAGGAACTGCCCAGCGGCCATATGTACTCGGCAGCCGTTGATGTTTTGTCCACCCCATCGGGGGCAGTCACCCCGGTCATACTCCCCGCTTTTCCCAATATAGCCGTCACGGCCCAGACTGCTGGCGAATACCAGCTCAGGATCAGGGTCAACCTGATCGAAAAAACCAGCTGCGGCGGGGCATCTTTTCAGCCGCTGCTCAGTCAAAACGTCACCATGCGGATAGCGCCCTGAAAGCGATCACCTCAAAAACACTGCGCTGCTCCCGAACAAGGGGGAACACCGCAGCTCATACGATTTGCAGATTTTACCGACGCATGATTATGCTGCTGCTTTCCGGATAATAAAAAAGGTCATCCCAATTTTCTGGACTACCTCTTCAAACCTGCCAACTGCAAACTGTTTCCCGTTAACAGAACAGTTCATCTAAGGCAAACTGCTCATTCGTTGTCATTCGGAAACGGCTTTTTTCCGCCGTGGCAGCGTCAATCTGCAGGCTGACTTGTGCGGCGTAACGGTGTACGCCTCCGCGCAACTCCTTGATGTCCTTACCACAACGGAAAACTGTTCGTTTCCAATCTGAAAACTTCATTATTGCCATCCAGTGTTTCCGGATGACAACTAATTATTAACAATACCGTTAGAACACGATCTAAGATTGGAAAGCCAGCGCGCCAGGATCGGGCTCAAAATAATGACCATGAAAAACCGAATGATCTGCATCGACACCACAAAACCGACATCAACCGGAGTAGATGCTGCAATAATGGCAACAGAATCCGCCCCACCCGGGCTGGTTGCCAGAAAGGCAGTCAGATAATCAGTCCCGGCCCATTTCGCGATGACCAAACCGAATGCTGCGTTCACTGCGATCAACACGGCAATGGACAGCAATAAGACAGGCATCAGCTTGGCAGCGTGCCGGAGAATCGTACGGGTAAAGCGCAGCCCGATGCTCCAGCCGATAATGGTATAGGCGATGGCAACGAGTGCTCCTGGCAGGACAATTTGCGTCAGTCCAAACATTTTAAAGGCTATCCCAAGCACCATGGGTAAGATAAATGCCATACTCTGCTTATTCACCTTCTGCAAAAATAGAAAAGACAAAACGGCAATCATTGCGGTCCAGAGGAAATCACGGCCTGAGCTGATTGTGAAAAGATCAAAGTGTGGAGACGGTGGATGGTCGCCGCTCCCCCCGAGGTACTTGGCAACCAACGTCACGGAAAAGGTGCAGCAGGCAACCCGCAGGTATTGCATCAACGCCACCAGCCTGATATCAGCTCCAAAGGACTCGGACATGACGGTCATGACCGTTGCCGCACCGGGTGAAGTCCCCCAAATTGCCGTATTGCCTGAAAAAAGCCCGGATCTGGACAGCAACCAACCCAACACTGCTGCAGCAACAACTGTAAACAGGGCTCCACTGAGGAAGATCGGCCAATGGACCGAGACCTGCGATAAAATGGTCACCGGCAGTTGCCCGGCAATCATGATTCCAACAAAAGCCTGAGCAAGGACAAACAGCGGCTTGCTGATGGTCACCTTCAGGTCAAAGGATGACAGCAGAATTGCCGCCAACATCGGCCCGAGCAAAAGCGCGGCAGGAAGCCGGAAATAATGAAAACCGTAAAACAGGGCAAAGGAGAGTGCAAAAAGAAGGAACCACTGAAATAATGTGTTTTTATTAATGTTAATCATTGTTTTAGACTTTAAGACTTAGCCATTAAGCAGAACAAGAGATCTTTAAGAAGCTGAAATATCTGCGTATACGCTCAGTCGAACTTAGCAACAGAGCGCAGGAAAAGCCGACTCAGAGACTTTTCCAGACTTGCCCATGCAGACGACTCTGGCAATATTGAAACAATAGATCAGATTCACATATTTTTCGAAATGAGAGTCGAGACCAGTCTTGATTTGATGGCCCCACGGATACCGGAAGGCTGGTTCAACAGATGACAGACAGAACTGTTAGCATATTTTTCAGACTGTTTGCAAGATCAACTCTAAGCAGAGGGGTGATTTTTACTTCATATAAAAGATATTGTCGCATCGAGCTGGGACATCGAGCTGTAACCGAATCTGGTGTATGGAGTGATTGAAAAAAGCGGTATATCTGATTGATTTTTAGTCACCACAATTCTAAATCAATCGAAAAAGACACACACCTATAAAAAAGAATACCGTTCTTGAGTTATCAGGTCGATGCACATTTTCAAACTCTTTGCCAGAATTGCTGAGAACCGGAGTCGGAACACTGAAAGGACTACAAATCCCTTTATATCATGGACTTGGCAAGATAACAGGACCTGAGTCTCTCCATAGATTCTGCTGGTGAGCCAGAAAGGTTGATAAATATGTGTAGCTTTTGCACCAATAATAATATAATTAAGTCACTTATATGCAAAAATCTTTTGCATTAAACCTTCATCTCCTTAGAGAAAAGCCCTTGCCCCTCAGCCTTGATCACAGAAGCTGGATAAGAAATCTTTATCCAGTTCCGCCATTGCTGAGAAAGACTTCCTCGACCGGGCCGGTCAACTGAGGGTTTCAGTCTAAAAACAGAGTGTTTTCCCCCAAAACCTTTTGAGCAGATCCGAACAAAATTAATAACACTATAGCAACTCGTTGGGAAAAATATTCATTTCAGCCTTTAAAAACCATAAAGCAATCAGGGCAACTCAATGAATGCAAGTAACGAGCAAAAAATCAGGCAACTCTTCGATGACTACCTGCGCATGTACTCGTCTCGCGACGATCTCCTCACCAGTTATTTTAGTGCGGATTTTTCCGGCTTTTCCGGTGGTGGAGATGTTCTGGTAAAAGACCGGAACACTTGGATCTCCATCACTCGTCAGGATTTCGCCCAGGTCAAGGAACCGCTGCGAATTGAACTCTTAGATTTATCCATTTTGCCGCTGTCCGAGACCATAGCGGTAGCGACCGGTTTTTTCCATATCCATCTGCCCATCGAAGACCATGTTCTGTCACGTGAAACCGCTCGATTGGTACTCATTTTTCGTCAGGAATCCGGCGGGTGGAAAATCTGTCACAGCAGTATTTCAGTTCCCTATAACCTGGTTCGTGAGGGTGAAGTCTACCCATTGCAAAAACTGGAAGAGAGTCACCGCATCCTGGAAGAGCAGGTCGCCGAACGGACCCGGCAGCTTTCACAGGTCAATGCGGCTCTACAACAGGTCAATAAACGACTGGCTCAGGAAATTGCAGAACACAAAAAAGCAGATGAGGCTTTACAGAAGAGTGAATCCCATTTTCGGATCATGTCCGAGAATATCTCTGACGTGGTTTGGAGGCTGGATAGCGATTATCGCTTCACCTATATCAGCCCTTCCGATGAAAGGCTCCGTGGCTATAGTTCCAAAGAAGTTCTTGGTACCCAAATTTTTGAGATGCTTGATGAGGAAGGGATTGCATTGGTCCGCAATCTCGCATACCAGCGACAGCAAGCTGAGCTAAATGGATTAAAGACAGGTAGTAACAGGTTTGAGGCTCGGCACCGCTGTAAAGATGGAAAGTGGTTATGGGTGGAAGTTAGCGCCACGCCACAGAGGGATTCAAACGGCACAGTTATTGGACATTATGGAATTTCCAGAGAAATCACCGAACGTAAGCAAGCAGAAGAACAAAGAGCAGAATTGGAAGCGCAGCTTCGTCAGAAGCATAAAATGGAAGCCGTAGGATATATGGCAGGAGGCATGGCGCACAACTTCAACAATAATCTTGGCATCATCCTTGGCAGTGTTGAATTGGCGGAGCTCAAACAACCTCCAGGCAGCGATATCATTCCTCTTCTGAAAAACGCCAAGAAAGCCGTCCGTCGTTCCCGTGACCTTATCCTGAAAATTATCACCTACAGCCGTCAAGGAATTCAGCAAAAAGCACCAATGCAGCTGACCGCGATTATCAATGAAACAATCAGTTTACTCAGGCCTACTTTGCCGGCCACCGTCGCCTTGCAGAAAGTCCTCAGCCCGGGTTGTGAAACGGAGTTAATCAACGCTGATGCCTCCCAGATTCAGGAAGTCCTGATCAACCTTTGCAATAATGCTATCCATGCAATGAATGAAAAGGGGGAGATAAAAATCCAGTTAGGACCTGTCGAGCTCATTCAACAGCAAATCCCGGTCCAATATGACTGTCTCCCCGGACGCTATGCCAGAATTAGCGTTCATGATAACGGCTGTGGGATGCCTGCAGAGATGCTAAACAAGATCTTTGACCCCTTCTATACCACCAAAGAAGAACATGAAGGGGCCGGCATGGGGTTAGCCACTGTGCAGGGTATAGTTGCTCAACATGGAGGGTTCATTAAAGTCAACAGTGCTCTTAATCAGGGAACAACCTTTGATCTTTACTTTCCAATCATTGAACAAACCCAACTCAATAACCCAACCGCAGAAGATAAGACATTGCCAAGAGGCACAGAAAGTATCCTCTTCGTTGACGACGACGCAATGTTGGCCAGCCTTGGTGAACAACTGCTGACCGGGATGGGTTATCAGGTCTGCGTGATGACAGATAGTCCTGAAGCTCTGAAAATGTTTACCATCAATGTTTACCATCAATGCTGACCATTTTGATTTGGTCATCACCGACCAGACGATGCCACAACTCAGTGGAAAAGACCTGATTGAAGAACTAAAGAAAGTTCGTGCAGACATCCCCACCATTCTTTGTACCGGCTACAGCAGTAAGATCGACGAAAAGAAAGCAAAAACACTGGGAATTAACGCCTTCATGATGAAGCCACTAGGTCGGACAGAACTGGCACAAACGGTCAGACGAGTGCTGGATAGAGCGGAGAATGATTAAAATGGCCGTGAAAGTTACGCAAATCAAAAGAGCCCCACGGATTAACCGAGGGGCCCTTAAGGATTTCAACAGCGGTAAAAGCTTCTTTTATTTCCGAACATTAGAAGCTTGGAGGCCTTTTTGACCTTGAGTGATATCAAAAGTCACGCGGTCTCCCTCAGCAAGGGACTTAAAGCCCTCGCCCTGAATTTCGGAATGATGAACAAACAGATCATCTCCATTTGCTTGCTCAATAAAACCAAATCCTTTTGCATCGTTGAACCACTTCACAGTACCTTCAGACATGTATTAACTTCCTGCTCCCCTGTGGGGACGCTTTTTGTTGTGCGAAAATAACTACGTAAAAATAAAAAAACCACTCAACCCAATAAGGTCTGTGTGGCATATTCGCGACTGATTAATTTTAAATCTCGTCAAACAAATTATTTCTGCACAAACTGTTTAAGTTAAAAAACATTACCACGAGAACCAAAGTCAATGCAATCCTAAAACCACCTTCTCAAGATTCGGACAACTTTATACCCGCTGCCACCTTATTTGAAAAAAGGGATTGGCAGATCGAAAAAAAGGAAATTCAATTATTGGGAGCCTTGAGACACACCTATATCCAAAGACCTGGGGAGAAAGTGAAATGCCATTCAGAAAGTCTTTTCTGCCGCCTGCGGCCTATGAGAAACAATTTTTCAAAAAACAGCTTGTTGCTTAAATATTTTGGTGCTCACTATTGACGACCGACCCCCATCAGGGGCGAACAAACCGTGGCGAAACTGGCAACAAAATACAGCATCCACCCCAACATGATTACCAACTGGAAGCGGCAAGCCATTGACAATATGGCCGAATCCTTTTCCAGTAAAACCGAGCGCAACAAAGAAGTTGACGAAGCCCGGATCAAGGATCTGCACACCAAGATCAGGCAACTCACCGTCGAGCGCGATTTTTTGACCAAAGCCTTCGATCGCTGAGCCACGCTCGGAGGAAATGCCTGGTGTCCCGTTCAGTTAGTTATTTGTATTAATTTTGAGACATTTTTGTTGCTGTCAAGGCGTGCAGCCACAGTCCTAGCTTGGGCTAAGCCGAGAAGGCAGAACGTAGACAGAGGCAAAAAGGACCGAAATTGGGATAGAGAACAAACCGACCGACACACTAGTTGAACCAAGCCAAATTGAAGGCCCCCACGCATTGCCCGGCAATGCGAACTGTTAACCATCAGTCGTTCGTCCTATTACGACGAAGCGGCTGGCGAGAATCCACTCAATTTGGAACTGATGCACCTGATTGCCGAGCAGTTTCTGAAAACGCCTTACTCCGGCGCCCGACAAATGACGCGTCATCTGCGTCGTCAGGGTTCCACTGTCGGCCGTAAACGGATATTAGCCGACTGATGAGACTGATGGGTCTGTCACCTATCTACCAGAAGCAGAACACGTCAAAACCGCATCCGCAGCAAAAGATCTATCCTTATCTGCTGCAGGGCTGAAGATCCACAAGCCAAATCAGTTCTGGTGTGCTGATGTGACTCCTCTCCCTATGCGGCGCGGGTTTCTGTATTTTGTGGCAATCCAGGACTGGTCACCCGCAAGATTTTATCCTGGCAACTGTCCAATACCCTTGATACTGATTTTTGCGTTGCGGCCTGTGAAGAAGCCCTGCGCCATTATGGACGACCGCTCGAGATCTTCAATACCGACCAAGGCTGTCAGTTTACCAGCTACGAATTCACCAAAATCTTCAAAGAGGCCGCCTCAAAAACAGGAAGTTGCTAAAGGGGCTCAGGATTGCAGAGGTTCGCGGCAGAATGTGTTTGAGATCCACAGTTTCCGCAAACAAATTGCGGGTTTTTGAAAAGCTTATCAATCTCAGGGCTGGGGCCTTCATTTTTCAACTGGCAAGCCGTCATTTCGCTATAATCTTTTTCGCTCGTTTTTTTATTCTCTGTCATATGCTTTCTCCTTCCAACTCTCGCAGACATTCTTAATCTTAATCTGTTCCTTATTTTAGCGTGAAGCAGTCTTAACGCACAAGGTCGGGGATGGTCATTCCCATTCAGCAGTTTTTCTTTTATGCGCAGTCAATCTGTGTTCAGGTCCTCTTTCATTGAAGCGGGTTGAAGGATATCCACCACGCTGGAGCACAGAACTTGGCCTGCTGGACATTGAATTAAATTTTTAATAGAAACTTCCGTTTTTGAGAAATATTTGACCGGTTTGGTTATAATAAAAAACAAACATTCTGCCTTTTTCATAAGGCGCGTCCCTCCTTGTGGCAGCATCTCTGCCAACACTCCTTTGAACTGCTGCCCGTCAGGTAGGCAAAGGAGTAACAATATGGATCAAAACATAACTCAAAAAATCATCTCGGCTCACCTTGTCGAAGGGCAACTCGTCCCCGGCGAAGAGATTGCGATTCGTATCGACCACACTCTTCTTCAGGATGCAACCGGGACTATGGCTATGCTTGAATTCGAAGCATTGGAACTCGATCGTGTTGGAGTCGATCTGGCCACGCAATATGTCGATCACAATCTCTTGCAAACCGATTTCAAGAATGCGGATGATCACAAATATCTACGCACCGCCTGTGCTCATTACGGTGTACATTACTCCGAACCGGGTAATGGTATTTCGCATATCGTGCACATGGAACGTTTCGGCCAGCCAGGGCTGACTATGCTGGGTGCCGATAGCCATACTCCTGGGGCGGCAGGGGTTTCGATGTTGGCGATTGGCGCAGGCGGAATGGATGTTTCCTTAGCAATGGCCGGATATCCTTATTATTTCCCCTGTCCAATAATACTTGGGGTCAAATTGACGAATCAGTTGTCCGACTGGGTCAGTGCAAAAGATGTGATCCTGGAAATGCTCAGGCGCTATGACGTCAAAGGATGCGTCGGCAAAGTGATTGAATACTTCGGTCCGGGAGTTGAAACACTGTCAGCCACTGACCGCATGACGATCGGCAACATGGGGACTGAACTGGGTGCGACCTCAACAATTTTTCCTTCGGATGGACGAA
The DNA here is from genome assembly GCA_963668145.2 of Geopsychrobacteraceae bacterium. Classification (GTDB taxonomy): domain Bacteria; phylum Desulfobacterota; class Desulfuromonadia; order Desulfuromonadales; family Geopsychrobacteraceae; genus Seleniibacterium. Next base: position 59,277 of record CAXXJU010000005.1, on the reverse strand, counting down.
CCCGGCAATGGCTTGAATCTCAAGGCCGGGGAAAAGACTGGAGCGAGCTCACCGCCGACCAAGGCTGTTCCTATGACGAGTACGATGAGATCGATCTGGCAAGCGTTGAACCACTCATCGCCTGTCCGACATCACCGGGTAATATCAAGCGTATTGAGGAGGTTGCCGGAACTAAAGTCGATCAGGTCATCGTCGGTTCCAGTGTTAATGGGAGCTATCGGGATCTGATGGTTACGTCCAAAATCCTCGAAGGAAAGCACTCCGCAAGTGGACTATCATTTCATGTAAATCCGGGGAGTCGGCAGGTCCTTGAGAACGTCGCAGAGAGCGGCGGTATCATGCCTCTGTTACTGGCAGGAACACGCATTCATCAATCCGGCTGCTTAGGGTGTATCGGCATGGGACAGGCTCCGGGCACTGATGAAGTGAGCCTACGGACTTTCCCGCGCAACTTCCCCGGCCGTTCCGGGACCACGGGTGACAAAGTTTATCTCTGCTCCCCGGAAACTGCTGCCGCCTCGGCTCTTAAAGGGGTTATTGCCGATCCGCGTGAATTGGCCGAACAGATGGATTATCCGCGAATCAGCGACCCGAAAAATTACCTTGTCGATACAAGTTCCATTGTTTTCCCGAGTCCGGAATCGATGCAGACCGAAATTCTTATGGGTCCGAACATCATGCCTTTTCCGGAGTTGGACGCCTTACCTGAAACCCTGGTCGCTAAAATTGTACTGATTGTCGAAGACAACATCTCAACGGATACGATCATGCCTGCGGGTAGCAAGGTTTTGCCGCTTCGCTCCAATATCAAGGCCATCAGCGAATATGTCTACTACCAGATTGATCCAGACTTTCACAAACGTTGTCGAGAGTATCGCAATGCAATTATCATTGGCGGAGAGAACTACGGACAGGGGTCCAGTCGAGAACATGCAGCGCTGGCCCCGCGCTATCTTGGAGTACGGGCCAAAATTGTCAAAAGCTTCGCCCGTATTCATAAAGCCAACCTCTGTAATTTTGGAATCCTCCCCCTGACTTTCAAAAATCCTGGGGATTTTGAACTGGCTTCACAAGGAGCCCGGATCGAATTGCCGGATTTGCGGAAAACCATCGAACGCGGTGGAGAAGAGATTCCGGTTTTGATCGATCAGCAGGAAATTATCACGCGACTTGAGGTTTCAAATCGACAGCGCCAGCATCTATTGGCCGGTGGAGTGTTGAATTTCGTTAGAAACCAGATAAAAGAGGCCTGAATGGAAGGTCACTAGATCCTGGGGGGAAATACATTCGTTTCAATTGAGCAGCACTGTTTCGGGTCTTATGACGCCGAAACAGTGCTTATTTAGCTTCCATCCGGAAACGGCTTTTTTCCGCAGTAGCAGCGTCAATCTGCAGGCTTACTTGTGCGACGTAACGGTGTACGCCTCCGCGCAAGCCATTGATGTCCTTGCCACAACGAAAAACTGCTCGGTTCCAATCTGAAAACTTCGTTATCCCCATCCGGTGTTTCCGGATGACAACTATTTAGCTTCTACGAGCCGTCAGGCTGTAGTCTCCCATTTGATGACATCGACGGGACAGACGCTGTCGCAGCTTCCGCAGTCGGTGCACGTTTCTTTGTCAATCACATGCACATCCCCCTGTTCACTGATCGCATCAACCGGACAAACTTCAGCGCAAGCACCACAGTTGATACAGCCTTCGTCGATCCAATGAGTTCCCATGTAGTCCTCCTTCCATAAATAGTTAGTTTCCATCCGGAAACGGCTTTGTTCCGCTGTCGCAGCGTCAATCTGCAGGCTTACTTGTGCGGCGTAACGGTGTACGCCTCCGCGTAAGCCCTTGATTTCCTTGCCACAACGGAAAACTGCGCGTTTCTAATCTGAAAACTTAATTTTTGCCATCCAGTGTATCCGGATGACAACGAGTTAAATTTTTTTGAAGCTCACCCCATTTCAGAAAGATTACGATTGAAGAAACAACCTAATAGCGATTACGACATCAAGTAGGCTGAGAAGAGAATTAACTTCTCACCTCTTACCTCTCACAGAATCAGAGTTACACGCTTCGTCCACGGGTCCTGCCCATTCATCTTTTTATAATGCTGAAACAGAAAACCTGTTTCCACTCCGTTCAGACCGAAAAGGTCGAGTTCCTCGAACCGGTCGCTTGGTATCCCATAGTCAACCAAAGCACTCACACCATTGCCCCATGGTCGCAACAGCGTCCGAAGTATCTTTACGAATAAAAGATACTCTGTTTTTCGAAAAAAATGGTTTCCGCCGCTTGGTCATTGTCCATATCTTTGCCTCCACGCTACCCGGCTGAACCGGGTAGCGCTTTTTAATCTATGGTTATCCAAGAATTTGCTTGAGGTCCTCTTCAGCCGTGGTAATCGGGCCGATATTGTAATTTTTGACCAGGAAATTGAGGACATTCGGGGTCACAAAGGCCGGCAATGTCGGCCCCAACTTAATGTTTTTGATCCCTAGATGGAGCAAAGTCAGCAGGATAGCGACTGCTTTTTGCTCATACCAGGACAGGACCAGAGACAGCGGAAGTTCGTTGACACCACATTCAAAGGCTTCGGATAACGCCAAAGCGACCTGAATAGCGCTATAGGCATCGTTACACTGGCCAACATCAAGCAAGCGAGGGATGCCCCCGACATCACCCAGATCCATTTTATTGAAGCGATATTTTCCACAGGCAAGAGTCAGGATGACGGTGTCCTTAGGAGCTTTTTCGGCAAATTCAGTGTAGTAATTACGGCCGCTCTTGGCACCATCACAACCGCCGACCAGGAAGAAGTGTTTGATGGCTCCAGCCTTGACGCCCTCAATGACTTTATCCGCCACGCCGAGGATGGCATTATGCCCGAAGCCGGTAAGAATTTCCTGGCCCGGATTCTCTTCAAACCCATCACATTCCTGGGCCTTCTTGATGACCGCTGAGAAATCAAAGCCATCGACATGCTTTACGTCTGGCCACTGGACCAAGCCCCATGTGAACAGCCGATCCTTGTAATTGTCAGCGGGCTTCTGAATACAGTTGGTATTAAAGATAATCGCACCCGGGAAATCCTGAAACTCCTTGTACTGGTCCTGCCAAGCCCCCCCGAAGTTACCAGCCAAGTGACTGTATTTTTTCAGTCCGGGGTAGCCATGAGCAGGCAACATCTCGCCATGGGTGTAGATATTAATTCCGGTCCCTTCGGTCTGCTTGAGCAGCTCTTCCAAAAATTTGAGGTCGTGACCGGAGACCAGGATAGCCTTGCCAGCTTTGGTGCCAAGCTGAACAGGTGTCGGGACAGGATGACCATATGCATCAACGTGAGCCTAGTTAAGCAGTTCCATGGTCACATAATTGATACGTCCGGTTTCCAACGCTAGGTTAACGTTGGCCATCAGATCAAGGCTGTCATCAAGTTGGGCGGCAAGAGCCTTGTGGGTAAACGCATAAATCTCATCCGCTTCCTTGCCCAAAATACGGGCATGATCCGCGTAGGCTGCGTACCCTTTGATGCCGTACGTGATCAGTTCGCGCACCGAATGAATATCGTCATCAACAGCGTAATCCTTAACGCCATGCAATTCTCCAAGCTTGACCTGCTCTTCGATACTTCCCGGCAAAATCCAGCCCTGCGCTGCAGCTGGGATTGCCCCTGTGACAACACCAGCCATTGCTTTGGCCTTATCACGCAAACGAACACCTTCAACAATAAATTGGGAGACCGCCTCTGCAGAAAAATCAACATTGGTGACTGTTGTAAACAGCCCGTCGATCATAAAACGGTCGATTTCATTATCCTTAGTACCGTTTTCCCGAGCCTTGTTGGCCCAGAATGCGATGCCTTTCAACGTGTAAACCAATAAATCCTGCAGGGCAGCGACATCAGGCTGCTTGCCACACACCCCGATTGCAGTGCATCCCGTCCCTTTTGACGTTTGCTCACATTGGTAGCAGAACATCGACATACTGTTGTCCTCCTTTGGTTTAGGTGTTTATTTCAGCTCTTTTTTGCCAAATAAAAGATCTGGCAATCCCAACCGGATAGCCCTATTTTGATGTAGAAAGGTCTATTTTTTACTCCTGGTTAGTGTGAAAGCTCAGCCACCTCGACTTTGCCGGATGACCCGAAAAGTTTAACAGTTCCTTAAGTAATTAAAAGTCTCCCTTCTGCGAGCCGCCCAAAAAAATTTATGGCCGAATCCGGGAGCCTCTTGGAGTAGTCATTCGGGACTTGGTCGGCAATGAGAAAGCCTGGTTAAGGAAGGTCATTTTTGTAGTGACCATGTTCATGTGCATATCGTGATCCCGCCGAAGTTTGCGGTTGCTCAGGTCTTTGGTTACAGCAAAGGGAAAAACGCCATTCAAATTGTTCGGACGTTTGACAAACGTACCCGGGATTTTATTGAGGAGAACTTTTGGGCGGGAGGCTATTTTGCCTCTACGGTAGGCCGTGGTGCAAAAGGGATCCGCAAGTATATTCAGGACCAGGAACGAGAAGATCGCAGAGTCGATCAATTGAAACGGCTCAAGTAGCTCCTTCAGACGGGCTGCTGCCACTGCTTCAGGGCGGTGCAGATGATGTCGAAATAGCCCGGCGTGCGCACGACTTCTTGATATCCAGGAACAGCCCCCACCCATTTGCCCAGCCGGACGTTGGGTTCCTGGGTGAGATAAAGGGTGGGCAGTCCCATTAGCGCCGGGCCATCCATGCCAGCTGTGGTCACGCCAAGCTGGCCCACCAAGCCGTGGCGGCATCTCAACTCTTCAAACAGTTGCAGTTGAGCGCGGCGCATGTCCGGCCCTTGGAAGAGCGGTTCTTTCCAGCACAGGGTCAGGTCGACTGCGTTTGTCGGGACAATGCCTGCGGGAACTGCATCACCGAAAAAGATGGGTATGAGCCCGGGATTCAATACCAGTTCAGCAAGCTGACCCAACTCATCGAAACAGGTATTACGCGTGGCATCGTGGTCACCCGTTCTTACCCAAAGCAGCAGCTTCTGTTCTGAAATCCCGCCCACTTTGCCATCGATCCATGATTTTAAAGAAGCCGCTGGCGACTCGTTGCCCAGGAACGCTGCGCGCAGGGTGCGTTGTGCGGTTAGCGCGTCAGCGTGAAAAGCTTCGGCAATGATATGGGTCAGATGCTTGGGACTCGCCGGGCGAGATCGATACGGGCACAAGAATCCTCCCAACCCGGCATCGCAAAGGAAGCGCCTGGCCGGTAATTCCTGGGCAGCGCCAGGTCTAATCTGGATAGAAAGACCGGCAAACAGTGCCGCAGCAGCCAGGTACCAGCCTTCGCCGAAGGAAAAGCCGGGATCGGCGTGGAACGTGTACGCGCAGTTCCGCTCCAAAACGATTTGCCTGGCAGCTTTGGCAGCAGCGTCAGCTCTGCGGGCCAACGCTTGTGCTTTGCCCGTATTCAGTAGCCGGGCAAACCGAGCAGTCTCCAAGGCCGCCTCTTCGGCCGTACAAACAATCTCCTCGACACGCTGCCAGCCATCTTCGCAATCCGCCAAGGTTGGCGCCCGCTGCGATCCTCGCGAAAGCTGCCCTGCCCCATAGCGTGCATCCTCGGCGCGGGCCACTTGAGCCTGAACCAACACCCATTGAAGTAACTCAACCTCGCGGCTTTCTACTGCGTTGTCCAGGGCTCTCATGGCCAACTGAACAACCTGCTCCAACCGAAAGCGATAGTCATCACGCACTCCAGAAAGATGCAGCGTGCCCTGTAATGCCGTGGCCTCCGCCAACAGAGTGGCGACTTTTTCTGCAAGCCCGCGATCAGTTTCGTTTGGGGGCAGACCAGGAGACTGTTTGATTTTACGAATCATGGCGAAAAATTATCTGTTCGAGGGCAGATTTTTGGTCGTTTGAGAGCGAATAGCCATAGTTATTTGTCAAAAAGGTCCTCATCACAAGATCTTCTTCGACCATGTTTTCGGCGCAGTCGGCCCGTCTATTTCCAACATCACATTGTGCAGAAACGGTCGCGGCCCACGCAACTTTATCCAATCGACCATAACCGCCAAGCCCTCTTCGAGTTTCACCTTCGGCTGGTAAGCGAGCAGTCGCCGGGCTTTGTCGGCACTACAGTTAGCAAAGGAAACCTCCTGGGGGCGACCATCAATCCGGTTCGGCTGCAGATCAAAATCGAGGAGCCGGGCAATCGTGGCTGCAAGCTCGTTGATCGTCACAAACTCATCGTCAGGACCAATATTGATAACCTCCCCGACACAACGGTCGTTTGTAGCCATAAGGAGAAGCGGATCCACCACATCGGAGACAAAACTAAAGCAGCGTTTCTGATTGCCATCCCCGTAGATATAGGGTTGCCGTCCTTGCAACATCAAGTTAATGAAAATAGCGGCCACGTTACGATAAGGATCATCATAACGCTGCCGAGGCCCGATAATATTGTGAGGAACCGCCACAACCCACTCCATACCGTGGGTTTCGGCAATATTGGCCAGCAGCCGTTCCGCACTCCATTTGGCGATGCCGTAAGGATCCTGAGGAGCCGGCACCATAACCTCGGTAAACGGAACCTCATTGGTACCGTACCTGGCCATGGATGAACAAAGCACGAATCGCCCCACTCCTCCGGCCGCTGCCGCGGAAACAACGCCACTGGTCGCCGTGACCACATTCCGGGTGACCAGGTGGGGGCTGAATACGGAGAGACCTTCATAGGCTGTGGCAGCGCAATGGTAGACAATATCGACGTCTTTCATCACAGGGGCAAGTGACGGAAAATCATTGCAGTCGATTTGATGAAACACAGCGCCACGCGGAACATTGTCAAGATAGCCACCCGTCAGGTTGTCACATCCCGACACCCTGTAGCCTTCAGCCAGACACCTGTCCGCAATATGACTCCCTAAAAAACCAGCTATACCTGTAATGAAAATTCGTTTTCCACTCAATTGATGCACACCATAGCAAATTTTATTATTAAACCCTGAGGGCAGGTTACTGAAAACAGCCTGTCGAGTCCATGGGCGGGCGTGAAAAAGGCCAGGGATGAACTTTCTCAACCACCTGTTATTAATGCCCGGTGAATCATAGCACAAATGATTGAATCGCCTCAGTACTCCGGGGCGATTCAATCACCGCTGGACGCGTTCGTCAAGGCTTGCAAAGGATTTTTAGCGATGTTGATATTCGCAGGCACTGGAACTTGAAGTCAGGACAATTCACACCTGAAAAACAGGTTAAAAAAAAGACCGACTGTCTGATTAGCATAAAACATACGAGTTCCGAAAATCGGCACGGCTGGATATTTTCAATGACATTGAGATGGCCTTCAATCCGATTCGGCGGCGTGGCAATAACTATGGGTTTCGTCCGGAATGGCGCTAGTTTAAGCACTTTCGTAGCAAACTCGGGGCTGTCCCAAGAGTTTGCGAGCCATGAAGCTGTCGCGGTTAACACCACAAAGACCTGGGACAGCCCTCGTGCGGGGACAGTCCCGGTTTTGCTGCCAGCGACTCTTAAACTAGCGCCATTCGGTTTAGTCCGCTGAAATTGATAAGCGACATTTTGAAAAATTTTGGAATATTATGGATTTTTGTGGTGACTCAGTCCCACGAGATCTGAAGCTTTATCTATGGCATCTACTGAAGCCGATATATTCAACTGCCAGATGAAAATTGCCGCAGTCGCCAGCCCTACAATACATATCGCAAGGAAGATGCTTTGAATCCCTGTCATTGATAAAAAGGCAGAACCAATTAATGGACCCAGGGTAAATCCCAGATTTAAAAAAGCATTAAAAATGCCAAGGGTGCTGCTCATACCGAGACGTTGTCCCTCAGCTATCAACAAAGCACTGGCTGCTGGTTGAGAAATGGAACTGAAAACCCCGATAAGAAGAGCCAAAACCAGAACCTTACCAAAACTATCGGAGACCGATAACAATAAATACAAAAGGGGGACAATAATCCCACCGAGAGCGACCAATATTGGATAGGACAGCCGATCTGTGATTTTGCCCATGGGGCGCAGTAAAAAAGCCATAACCAAGGTAGCGGAGGCCATGACTACGCCTATCTGAAGGCTGTTTAAGCCTATTCTTGAAGCCAGCATGATAGGTAAAAAAGTAGCGCAGGTTGAAATGCCAACCCCCCTGCCCAGGATATAGGCGAGTAAACCCCGGAGAGTTCCGCCTCTTGGGTCCAAAGACAGTAAGGTTAAAATAGTAAATGAAGGGGAGGCTCCTTTAAATCGCTTTCTTTCCCCAGTAAAAATAGACTGGCTCTGTAATGCCATAACAAACGAAACAATGCAGCATAGAGCCAAAACGACAAACAGCCCATGGAATCCCCATTTATTTTTTACCGCTCCCCCAACAATAGGACCGATACTCAACGCCGCGTAAAATGAAATGTCGAAAGTTCCCATTGTTCTGCCACGTTGTTCAGGGGCGATTTGTGCAGCAACAAGGGATTGCACGGCTGGGCGAAACATGGCGTACCCCCCACCCTGGAGTAAGCGGACGACAACAAGCTGAAAAGGGGTTTCGATGAACAAGTAGGAACAGGAAATGATTGTATACAGGGCAAGGCTGGATTGGATTAGAAATTTGCACCCCAGCCTGTCCCCCATTTTTCCCATTACAGGGCTGAGAACTATTTTTGCAATAGCATAACCGCTAACAGCTGCGCCCAGTAAAATCCCTTTGGCACCTAAGCTCTGGCAGAACAGGGGAAAAAAGGTATCGCTGGCTGTAAAACCGAATGCAATCAGGAAGTTGATCAGGAACAGGCGGATAAATAATTGTCGTTGTCTAATAACCATGTAGATTCCGCATCTATGATATTTCCAAAAAGAGGTGTCTACACTGACTGATTCTTACTACGCCCTTCCGCAGGGGGCGTAGTAAATAATATTAATGGCTATTCAGAAGCCCTCAGAGGATGCATTATCAGCATGAATCCTTACATCTTGAGTAGACAGGCAACATCTCTGCACCATATTCGGCCACGAATTCTTCATTAGAGACTGTCTTCAATAAGACACTTTTTACAGCTGTAAAGATTGACGCTTCGTTTTTTGTGGTTAAAAAATGTGGCCGCCGAATACGGCAGCCACAGTCTAGTGTTACGGCATTGCATCACAAACAATGCATGAGTTTGGTATCCTCTTACTTGACTTCAACATCAATTTGATGGCAGGCGTTGCAGAGCATAGGTTTTTCTGGTTTTTTGTGTACTGTGTGGCAGACAGTACATCTGACTTTGCCTTGATGTGAGTCATGGACATTAAATTGACGATCTTTGCCGTCATTTTTATAGGTTCTCATTTCGCCGGTATAATAACCATTGCCGGAATCATGACACTCAATGCAGACCGAGTGGTGAGGCATTTTTTTGGGACTTTCTTTTCCGTGACAATCGACACAGGTGATTCCAGCCTCCTTGTGCTTCAAGGTAGAAACGATCTCTTTGGAAGCGGCGAATGAAGTACTAGAAAATATGAAAATAAAACATACAGTTAAGGTAATTTTCGTAAGGGACAATTGTTTAATATTCATCTGTCGCTCCTTTATCTTCCCAGCTCGTTTTTAATGATGTTCTTTGCAGCCAATCTTCCTGAAGTTAAGGCAAATCCACTAGCGGATCCCTCAACGAGCAAGTCATAGGAGCTATCATACAATCCACCCATATCTTGACCGGCAACGTACAGGCCCTTAATTGGCATGCCATTGTCGGTTAACGCTTGAAAATCAGTATTCACTTTGACTCCACCAAGGGTGAGGAAAAAGGCGCGAATTCCTTTTAGAGCATAATATGGGCCATGGTTTTGGAATGGAATGAGATGGTCAGGGTTGCGGCCCCACTCGGTATCCTTTTTATTGCGGGCAAATTCATTAACATTGGACACGCTTTTTTTCAGATGAATAGGATTCACGTTGATTTTCTTTGCAAGTTCTTCCAGAGTATCCGCCTTAAAGGCATACCCTCCTTGAATACCGTCCTGAATTCCCTTATCAAGATCTGGCATTTTTTGACCAACGACAACGATCGCATTGAATGGAATCAAAGGACCCTGGTTTATCATTCTTTGCTTCATGTTTTCGTCAAAAATGTTGTACATAACTCCACCATTAGCAGTCATCGCATTGTAGACATTGGTGAAGCTTGATCCCTGAGATTCGTTGTAAAACCGATCTCCAGACTGGTTTACCCAAAGAAATGGTTGACTGAGCGCGGCTCTAGTCTCCTTGAGAGAATCAGCACCGTTAAACTGTCTTATCAGAGGGTTTTTCTGATCATGCAGATAAGGCGCATTCCCGGCAACGGTTTGCATGCCAGCAAGACCAGCACCAACGGCTTCAGCCATGACGATGCCGTCTCCTTCGCGACCGTCAAGCACTGGACCGCGGAGATAAATGGGTTCAAAAATTCCTTTAGCATTGCTATCGGAAATATACTCTTGAACCATTTTTTTATTGGCTGCAAAGCCTCCTGTAGCCAAGATGACGCCACCCTTTGCTGTTGCTTCGTACTTCTCGCCATAGGCAGTATTTTCAGCGTAAACTCCGACAACACGTCCTGAGCTATCTTTCATCAATTTAGTTACCGGAGTTTCCAGTAGAATTGTTCCACCCTTTTCGTAGATCTGCTTCTGCATAAATCTCACAACGCTGGCGCCGTGTTCCTTATAGCAGTGCCATACATGAAACGACTTATCCTCTGGGAACATGGTCTTAATTCCCTTGAATTCGACGCCCATATCTTCAATCATATCGATGGTTTTTCCAGAATTTGCCAAAAGCTCTTTTAAGAGCGCTGCGTTTGCTCTCCAGTGGTGGAAATCAATTGCAGCATCAAAAACTTCTTGAACGGTTGAATGATAACCAGCACGTTTCTGCATCCTTGTCCCGACACCTGTTGAACCCTCTGGAAAGTTCCCGGCTCCTCCTAAGCCTGGGAGCTTCTCAAAGACAATAACGGAAGCTCCACCGTTAACGGCGGCCAGTGCCGCCGAAAGTCCGGAAAAGCCCCCGCCAACAACGATAATGTCGGCAGATAATTTTTGCACTGCAGACGCATTCGTACAGCCGAAAGCAAGTAGTGCACATACAATCGCGATCTTCCTCAGAAACCTCATTGATTCCTCCAAAAAAAAAGTAAGTAACAAAAGGTCAAGATTTATCTTTGACCCGTGCCTTCCGGATTTAATTTATCAATATGCATGCCAATGGATTTGTCGCTTGAATGTGTTGTTATTATTAGGTATTTTCGTTTCACTCCGGTTTTGGACAATTTTCATACTTGTTCTGTTGAGACACCCTGTTTCACGGTTATTGTTTCAAACTTTTTTTAAAGAGGTGTAAGCGACATTTTTGAAGGTAGGTGAAATATCGAAACTTCTTGGATTTAATTTATTTACGAAAAAGAAGGATCAGGATAGGTTGTGGTTTTACGGCCCTTCCTGATCCTTTAATAAATCGCTATCTGCCAATGCGATCGAACCAAGGGAAAATAATCGAGAGTCACAATCAAGAGGTTCTAACTTCAAATGAATAGTAGTAGAATGGTGCAGAGTTAGAAATTTTTCTTAAAGAGGATCAGATATTTTGAAATTCAAAAGTCTTAAGACTAAGGTTATCTTTAGTGTTTTGTTAATATTTTTTCTGATTTTTCCGGCGTTTAGTTATTTTGGAATATATTATTTTAAATATAACGCTATCAAATCTGTTCAGGCACAACAATTATTGCTCGTTTCAAAACTTGCAGATGAAATTAATACCAAGCTTGTTATTTTAACAAATGTACTTACTGCTTCTGCGGATACAATAGACAAAGAGATATTCAACAGTCCTATCAAAGCCAGAGAATATATAAAAAACCATATTTCTCTAAATTCTGTTTTTGATGATAACATTCTTATTTTCAATAAAAAGGGACAGCTCTTATCTGAATCTGGAGATAATAGTCCCGAGCGGATAATGATGAGTTTTGCATGGCGCGATTATATAGCAGTCCCCTCAGAGACACATCGGCTCTACATATCTGCTCCCCTAAGAGCTGCTGCGAGCACAAAACTTAAAGATCCCATGATAGTCATTTCCGCCCCCGTTATAAGGGACGAAAAGTTAATAGGCTTTGTGTCAGGAGCGGTAAATCTCTATAATGAGAATCTATTTAACAATGATAAATTCACTTTTCTCGACGGTAATGGATACGTATTTATTGTAGATTCACACTCAAACATAGTCATGCACCCGGACGAGAATAAAATTGTCAGTAAGGTCGACCTCAGTTCCAACAAAATAATTAAGAAAATCCTCAGCGAAGAGTCTGGTAGTATTGAATATAGAAATAAGGACAATGAGATAATCCAATCCTCTTTTTGTAAAGTCCCAATTTCATCATGGACCGTTGTAGCAAACTATAAATCAAAAATTATATTTAAACATATTTTTAATGCTGAAAAAAACATAATATTATTCCTCATTTCAGGAGCAATAATTGTTTTTATTTTCTTAAACTTTATAGTTAAAAGACTCGTAAAACCTATTCTTTCCCTGAAATCTCAGGTAGATGGATTGTTGGATGGCAATGAATATCTTCCCAAAATACATGTCGACTCCAATGACGAAATCATGGAAACCGCTAATGCTTTCAACAATCTTCTTGAAGAAATAAACCAGAAAGAGAATGAATTAAAAAGAAGAAATGAAATATTTCAGACAGTATGCGATTTTTCAAAAGACTGGATTTATTGGATCGATAACAATGGGAGTTTGATATACATATCGCCTGCAGCTATGAAGATTTCTGGATACTCAAAAGAAGAGTTGTCTGATTATCCAAATTTTTATGAAAAGTTAATTCATCCTGATGATCGTGAGAAATGGCTTAGGTCTGAGAGAACTGTCAGGATGAAGGAAGAATACTGTGAGTTAGAGATTCGAATAATAGCAAAAGATGGATCTATCAAGTGGTTGCATAATATCTGTAAAGGATATTTTTCCGAAGGTATCTTTTATGGTGTCCGCGGAGTTTTCAGCGACATCACTTCAACAAAAAAAGCTGAAATCGAATTAACCTCCCGTGAAAATATCTACAGTATTTTGTTCCAGAACGCAGGTTCGCTCACTATTTTAACAAATGAGAAATTTGAAATTACTGAATTTAATAAAAAGGTATTTTCTCTTTATAATTGTCAATACGGCGAAAGTATCTTTACCTACCTAAATAGTGATATTGCTACAGTGTCTTCTCAACTTGCCCAAAAGGGATCCCAAGAGGCTGTAGAAATTGATACGCATTTTAGCATTAATGGGCAAATCAACTATTATCGTTGGCAGATTAATCAACTTAGTTATTCTCTTCATGGGTTATCCGGTTTCATGTTTTTAGGTATAGATATTACTGATAAAAAAAATAGGAATGAAGAACTCAGTAAAATGGCAATAAAAACTGAAACAGAAAAATATGTTAGCCAGATGGAAGCAATAATAAAAAGTGTCTCTGAAGGAATAATATCCATCGATAGTAAAGGAAGCCTTAGCAGTTATAACAGCGCTGCAGAAAAAATATTCAAGCTAGCTCCTGATCACATAGGGAAATCCATTCAAAGCATTAATGATTTTTTTGCATCAAAATTAACACTACTCGTAAAGAATGCTGGTAAAAATAAAAGAGAAATTGATGCTGCCAGGGTCGAATATCTCCTCGATAATCAACCTGTTTCACTCAAAATAAATATTACCCCTTTGCTTAGCAGTGAAAATATTGAATTTGGGACTTTGGTGGTTGTCACAGTTGAAGAGGATTTAAGTAAAAATTTTAAATATTCAAAGTTTGCTAACCTCATTGGCTCTAATAAAAAAATGCAGGCACTATATTCTTCGATGACCTCTTTGGCAGATGTCGACTCTACGGTATTGATCTTAGGGGAAAGCGGTACAGGAAAAGAACTTGTGGCCAGCGGCATACATGAATCTGGTGCTAGAAAAAACAAGCCATTCATTAAGCTTAATTGTTCGGCTATTCCAGAGAACCTCCTTGAAAGCGAGTTGTTTGGTCATGAAAAAGGCGCCTTTACGGGGGCCTACAAAGACAAAATTGGAAAGTTCGAAGCAGCTAATAATGGAACTATTTTCCTTGATGAGATCGGAGATATCAGTGCTAGTGTTCAAGTCAAACTTCTTAGAGTTCTCCAGGAAAAAGAAATTGAGGTTATCGGTAAAAACAAACCGGTCAAGGTGGATGTACGTATAATTGCTGCAACAAATAAAGATCTTAAAGATCTGGTAGACAAAGGTCAATTTCGTGAAGATCTTTATTATAGACTTAAAGTCGTTACCCTCTCAGTGCCTCCTCTCAGAGAAAGAAAAGATGATATTCTTCCCCTTGCTTATGCGTTTATTGATAAATTCAACAAGAAAATGCATAAGGATATCTTAGACTTATCAGATGAGGTAAAGTCCATACTTCTGGAATACGATTGGCCAGGCAATGTCAGAGAACTTGAACATATAATCGAATCTTCCTGTCTAATGGAAGGGACTTCGTTTATCACTAGCTCCACAATTCCCAAAGAATTATCTAAGAATATTCCGCACGATTCCCAAGATGAGAAAAGCATGATTCTTAATGCCCTGGAGGAAGCAAAAGGCTACAAAACGAAGGCTGCTAAGTTGTTAAAGATCAGCAGAGCTACTCTTTATCGAAAAATGAACGAGCACGGAATCGATTACTAATAGACTCATCTGCTACTAAATGTTTTCAAATTCTGAGACACCCTGTCTTATTAACTAGATGGGGAGTGCCTGGACATCGACAGACTCCCCCTCCCCGCCCAGAGGTCGGGGGATCTTACTTCGTACTCAAAAAGGATGACTCCGATCTCGGATCATCCTTTTTTAATTGGTGGCAGGACCTCTGCAGCACGTTCTGGGGCGACACGGAGGAGGGACGTCCTATTATTCAGCCACTGTTCTGTAAAAAAAACATCTGTTCAGAATTACCCAAAACTTCCACCAGATATACATGAATCCTTATGAATTAGCAGGGTGTTGAAAAACGTCTTCGAGGCAGCAAGTACAAGGCAAAAATGGCCGAAGAAGCGCAGTTTACATCCAGTAAATGAGCATTTTGAGGCTATTTATAACGCAGTAATTGCAACGCAGATAGTTTTTCAACAGCCTGATAGGATTCCATGGGGTATATCATCGGTGCGACTGACAAGATTTTGTGTTCTGTTTGGTTAGTTGTTTGTATAAATTCTGAGCCAATTTATCTACTCCGCCGCAGGCCTGACCAAAGCCAAGCCGATAAGGCAGAACGTAGACAGCATTAAATAAATGTGGAAAAATTTATGAGCTTCAACTTTCCCCGGTAGTGTTTGAGTTTTTATTGAGTGACACGGTGCCAACCTAAAAGCTCAGTAAACAGGTCGACCACTGTGGTATTTTAAACAATGATATGTTAAACAAAAGTTGCCAAGGCTCAGTTGTTTGGTTGTGACTCTCTGAGAATGGAGGCCAAATGAAGCAAATCAACAAGTGGTCGCTACTTGTGCTCTTGGTGTTGTTCTATTCTGGCTTGGGATCATCAGCGGTAGCTGCGGTTACCGTGAAAATCGGCGGGACCGGCTTCGCTCTGGAAACGATGCGCATCCTGGCCGGAGGCTATCGGCAGAGTCACCCAGATGTGGCAGTCGTTGTTTTCCCCAGCCTGGGAAGCAGCGGCGGAATCAAGGCTCTCATGGCCGGGGAACTGGATATTGCACTCAGCAGCCGCCCCCTGCAAGAAAAAGAGAAGGGTCTGTCCTTGCAGGAATTGGCGTTCTGTAAAACGCCCTTTGTCTTTGTCGTCAACTCCAAGGTGAAAGAGACGTCCATATCCACCGAAGAGCTGGAAAAGATTTATGGGGGGAAGACGCTGTCCTGGCCGGATGGTTCTCGACTCCGCTTGGTGATTCGCCCGAAAAAGGAGACGGATACGAAAATCGTCATGGGGATGTCACCGACCATGAAGGTAGCAGTTGCTGACGCCAGGGGCCGCCAAGGGATGATTCTGGAGATTACTGACCAGGAGAATCTCGATGCCCTGGAGAAAATTCCCGGGGCAATGGGAACCGCTACTCTTAACCAAATATTAAGTGAACAACGACAGCTAAATATCCTGGCATTGAACGGACTGAAGCCATCTGTTGGAAATCTACGCGAAGGCTCATATCCTTTGAGTAAAACACTCTATTTGGTGACTGGGAAGAGGACCTCCCCGGCGGCTCGGCAATTCCTGGACTACATCACTTCGGACCAAGTTGAAAAGATACTAGCTAAGTATGGCAATCTGCGATTGACTGAGAATGGTCAGTCCGAACATGCGAAATAAACGAACGATTACCAAGATAAGCACCTGGCTGGCTGGGGTTGTGGCGCTGCTGGTGGTGTGTCTTCCCCCCTTGAGCTACGGGATTTTTTCTTACCAGTACCTCCAGGGCAGCGTAACCACCGAGGCGGAAATCAACAGTCGCATAATCACCAATTTCATCAATGCCAATCCGCTCCTTTGGCAGTATGAGCAGTTGCGACTGGAAGAACTTTTGGCGAGACGCCCGGATTCAGGCGAAAACGAATCCCGTCGCTTAGTGGATCTTCAGGGACGATTGATCGCGGCCAGTGAAAGCCCCCTGCCACCACCGTTGTTCAAAACAACCCATGAGGTGATGGATGCCGGACAGGCAGTAGCCAGGCTAGAGATTGCTCGTTCCCTGCAGCCCCTGCTGCTGAAAACCGGAGTTGCTGCCCTGATTGGATTATTCCTGGGGGTGGCGTTGTTTATCCCTCTTCGCATTCTGCCAATTCGGGCCTTGAAGAAAGCGGAGAAGGAACGGGAACAATACTTTAGCTTCTTCAGGATTTCTGGAGATTTGATGTGCATAGCCGATTCTCATGGCTCCTTCCTGAAGACAAACCCTGCTTTCAAAAAGACTCTTGGCTATTCTGAAGAAGAACTTATTTCAAAACCCATCCTAGAACTTGTCCATCCCGACGACCGGCAGGCAACCCTTGACGAAATTGAAAGACAACAGCGAAGCGGTAGTACGGACAGTTTTAAAAACCGTTATCTCTGCAAGGACGGTTCAATAAAGTGGCTTTCGTGGCGGGTCAATGTCGGCAAGGAGGATAGGAATGTCTATGCAACCGCCCGCGACATCACGGAAAAGAAAAAGGCGGAAGAGGCATTGATGTATCGCGAAGCGCAGCTTCGCACCATCTTCGACGCATCCCGGGCCGGGATCATTATGGTGGGTCCTCAGGGGACGCTCTTGTTTGCTAACAAGAGTATGGCCGAGATGTTTGGCGTCTCCCTCGATCAGTTGATCGGCAGCTCCTATGCTGAGCATCTTCACCCTGATGAGAGGAGGCGCGGCGAAAACCTCATGTTCAAGCTGATCCAGGGTGAAATTCAGGAGGTCTCGGTCGAACGCCTTTACAGCCGGGCCGACGGGAGCAATTTCTGGGGATTTCTGTCAGGAAAACGCATGGAAAATCCTGATGGTTCCCTAAATGCATTGGTTGGAATCATTGCCGACATCACCGAGCAGAAAACACTTCGGGAACAACTCTCCCACGCCCAGAAAATCGAATCGATAGGACTATTGGCCGGAGGAGTCGCCCACGATTTCAACAACATGCTGGGGGTCATCCTTGGTCATACCGAACTGGCGTTGATGAAAGCGGACCCATCAAACCCCTTTATCCAGAACTTGGAGGAAATCCGCACCGCAGCCAAACATTCCGCTGACTTGACCCGTCAACTGCTGACTTTTGCTCGCAAACAGGTGATCTCTCCCAAAGTACTTGACCTGAATGAAACTGTGGCGGGGATGCTCAAAATGCTGCAGCGGCTGATCGGCGAGAATATCCTCCTCTCTTGGAACCCAGCAAGCAACCTCTGGCCGGTCAAAATAGACCCTTCCCAGTTAGACCAGATCCTGGCTAACTTGTGTGTCAATTCTCGTGACGCGATTGGTGGCATTGGGAAGATAGTGATTGAAACGCAGAACTGCACATTTAATGAGAGCGACCTGAAAGATTATTCCGAGGCTCTCCCCGGAGACTATGTCCAGCTTTCCGTCTCCGATGACGGGCATGGGATGAACAAAGCAACGCTGTCCCAAATCTTTGAGCCATTCTTCACCACCAAAGAGTTCGGCCAAGGAACGGGCCTTGGCCTCTCTACGGTTTTCGGAGCCGTTAAACAGAACGATGGCTTTATCGAGGTGTCAAGTGAACCGGACCTGGGAACAACATTCCATATATACCTGCCGCGAAACCAAGCAACAGCAATCGCAACCACAAAGGCAACCACAAGTCCACTTCGCCAGGGGAACGAAACCGTTTTGCTTGTTGAAGATGACCCGATGCTACTCACATTGGTAAATACCATGCTTGAAGAATGCGGCTACACAGTCCTATCTGCTGCGACCACCGAACTTGCCATTTCTTTGGCCAAAGAAAAAGAAGGCCCAATTCATCTGTTGCTTTCCGATTTAGTCATGCCCGATATGAACGGTAAAGATTTACGGGATATATTGCAGCTCATCCGGCCAGAGATAAAGGTGATCTTTATGTCGGGTTATACGGCCGATATCATCGCCAAACAGGGTGTGCTCGAAGAGGGAGTTCATTTTCTACAAAAGCCGGTCTCGTTTGATGCATTGACTGCCAAAGTGAGAGAGGTACTGGATGCAGCTTCCTAGTGTCCAGTGCGGTGAGTTGTTTGTATAAATTCTGAGTCATTTTTACTGCTGCCAAGGCATGACGCCGCAGGCCTAGCTTGGGATAGAGAATAACCGAACGGGGCACTAGACTACTTTGAACAACTAGTGAGTTTTGAGTACGGATTCCGGTGAAAGTGGGCCAGTGATTCCCATTTAAACTGGACCATCAATTCCAGAAAAAGCGAAAAATTCTTTACACTACCAAACTTTTAACTCGCTAACTGAAAAGGATCGGGAAAAATTGCAGGAATATTTTGGCCCGGACTTTTGCTGAAGCCAAAAAACTTTCGCCAGCTCCCGAAACATCAGGAAATGGCGAAAGTCGGAGAAAGTGAAAAGCATAACTTATTGTTTTCACTTGATTTAATTGGTGGAGGTGGCGGGAATCGAACCCGCGTCCGAAAGCTTTCCACGTAAAGCTTCTACATGCTTAGTCTGCATATTAATTTAACCGGCAGAAGCTCCCACAGACAGGATATTCAACCGACGAGTCTTTTTAGAGTTTCGCTTTAAAGCCAAAGACTTACTTTAAAGCTAGCCTGCTCAATTAACGTCTCGGCACCCACACAGGCGATGAATGCAAAGACGTAGCAGCATTAAGCTGCTAGTGCGTAACTAACGTCAGAGTCTGCGTTTAGTTAAGTTGGGCTTTGTTTCGGAGCCAGCCCACTCCGGCATGCGACTTTCGTTTCCGTCCCCCGTCGAAACCTTGACACCCCCGTTCGTAAAATTGTTTATTTTTTAATCAGTTCTTTTTCAACGTTAAAGTATTATCTCATACTTTATCAGGAACTGCAAAACTATCTGTGCGCGTTTTTAATAGCTTTGGCCATCTCGCGATCCGCCTCTTTACGTTTGAGGGTTTCGCGCTTGTCGTGCAGCTTTTTGCCGCGTCCCAACCCAAGCTCCAGCTTGATGTAGTTCTGCTTGAAATAGATCTTGGTCGGGATCAGCGCGAGTCCCTTCTGTTCAGTCTGGCGGATCAGCTTGTCGATCTCAACATGATGCAGCAACAGCTTGCGCATCCGGGTCGGATCGTGGTTCTCCCGGTTGCCGAAGGCATATTCGGGGATGTTCATGTTGTTGATGAACACCTCGCCGTCCTTAATGCGGCAGAACGACTCTTTGAGATTCACCTTGCCGTCGCGGATAGACTTGACTTCGGTTCCGGTCAGCACAATGCCGGCTTCAAAGGTCTCCTCGATATAATAATCGTGGTAAGCCTTTTTGTTGGTGGCGATGATCTTGATTCCCATGTGGCAGTGGCTTTCCTAGGATTCGATGGCAATGATACGCGGCATGTAAGCTTCTTTTTGCAATTTCCTGGTCAGCAAGCGAATGCCGAAAAAACTGACGACCAGACAAAAGGAGCCAAGCAAGGCCGAGACCAGTGAAGGATCAATGCTCTGGCTCCGTTCGCCAAGATATTGTCCAACTAACGCGCCCGCCAGCAGAGCGAGAACCGGAATGATATAAAGCATAAAGGACGACTGCAAAAAATTCCGGGTGCTGGTCACGACCTTGACCCGGTCATGGAGCTTGGCATCGACCTCGTTAAAGGCCTCAATCAGCATGGTCTCCTTGTCCTCCCCCATATGGCAGGATTCCATGGACGGGCAATGCTGGCAGGCACTGCTCCGGCCGCATTGGACAATGGCGACCCGGTTATCCTTGATATCAACAATTGTTCCGTGTTCTTCAATCATAATTCACGACTTCACTGTAGGGGTTATCCGGCTTATGCTAACTCCAGTTTAACCCTTCAGGCGATTCCCGACAACAACGGCCGGCCCTGATGATAGATCTGCACAATATCATCCTGACAGCCAGGCGCTACAAAATAATCGAAAATATCTTTCCCGGCAACAGTTGATTTTGGTTGCAAGACCTGAAACCTTGCCGGGATCCCTGCTTTTAGAGTCCCGAACTCGACCTGCAGACCGAGGGCTTCGGCCCCTCCCCTGGTCGCCATGGTAAACAGGGTCGGTGCATCGATCTCATCACCGAAGCAGTGTTTGGCGTAGGCCATTTCATCCCAGATCGACAGGCTCGCGCAACTGGCCAGGCTGTCGGTCCCCAAGCACAGCTTAACTCCGGCCCGCAATAGTTTCCCCACCGGTGCAGTACCGACCTTGAGACGGGCATTGGAGCGTGGGCAGAGGGCCAGGCGCATCTTCTGCGCAGCCAGGAGTTCGATTTCGTCGTCCTCAAGCTGTACGCCGTGAACCAGCAGGTTGCCAGGAAACAATCCGCCCGCCTGCTGCAGATAAGCCACCGGGCGCAAACCGGTTGCCGGAGGGATAAAGGTTTCCCAGCCAATGGCCGGATAAAACCTTTCGGCCATGGGTCCCCTGCTCTGCTCGACAAATTCCATCTCTTCCGGCGATTCAGCCAAGTGGGTGGTACAGGGTAAACCCTGCTGCTGGCAGCGTTGATAACTTTCGTGCAGATAATCCCGGCTGATGGTGTACGGTGAATGGGGCGACAGCCCGACATTCATCTGCCCGATCCGCCGATCAACCAGCGCCTTATCCAAACCGCCCTTGAGTCTGAGGATCACCGCAGGGTCCCGGCCGAGGGTTTCCAGATAGAGACATCCACCCAGCCGGGTTCCGATGTAAGCTTCCCGCGCCGGGTGATGAGCGAGGATATCGCCGACCGCACCGGTTCCGGCCGCCAGGGAAAGATCGATACCGTTTTTCAGGGCCAGAGCGTATTGTTTGCGATCCAGATGGTGCTTGGTGCGGATCAGCTGCAGCAGCCAGTCGACAAAACTGCCCGGTTCAGCAGTCTCCCCGGCCTGTTCGGCCCATTGGGGGTAGTCGGTCAGTTCCAGGTGAGTGTGGGCGTTAACCAGCAATGGTATGAGCAGGCCATTATCGAAATCGACAATATCA
Organism: Geopsychrobacteraceae bacterium; assembly: GCA_963668145.2. Lineage (GTDB taxonomy): Bacteria > Desulfobacterota > Desulfuromonadia > Desulfuromonadales > Geopsychrobacteraceae > Seleniibacterium. The sequence goes on along the minus strand of CAXXJU010000005.1, from coordinate 37,615 downwards.
ACCCCGCTAAACTGGCGCAGCAGATCCGTTGCTCTGCCGAGGGCCTCGATGATGCCGTCACGAACTAGCAAGGCCCCGTCTTCAATGGGCGCGGCATCACCGGTGACCAGATATTTTCCCCGATACAGGCGTGTCATTGTGCGGCTGTGCTGTCCTTGCCATAAGCGAGAAGGGTTTTAATGGCCTGAAGCTGCTCCTGGGCTTCGGGCTCGGCGTCGATAATAGCGCATTGTTCGGCCAGTACAGTATTCAGGATATCAACAGTAGTCAGCGGATTGGCCAGCACCGAACGAAACACGGTGACCTGCTCGCTGCCGTAACGGGAGCAGCGCAACCGGGTCCGCGATACAAAGGTTTTGCCCGCTTCACGCTGGATCTTCTGCACCGCCTGGGTCAAAGCATCGAGATGCCGGTTGACCTGTTGCTGCAGCGGAAGATCAAGACCGGGCATAAGCGCCTGCAGCCAAGCCGGATGATAACGATACGTCAGGATATTCAGTTCCGGCGCGGAAATCAATTCGAAGTCGGGATGCTGGTTGATCAAATCGGCAAAACACCGAGCTTTTTCAATCCCCAGGTCGATGAGCAACTCATAGCCTTTACGGCCAATGATCGACAGGCCGGCATGGACCAACAGGGCTTTGCCCGGCCGGGACCCTTCCAAAGTGTGACTGCCGAGATCCTTGGAGCCATGGCGGAGAATATAGTTGGCGTGGTGTTCGATGGCGGTCAGGGCATGGGGATCTTTGAACAGCACCATCCCTGCTCCCATGGGCACATAAAGTTGCTTGTGGGCGTCGATAGTCACGGAATCGGCCCGTTCGATCCCGGCCAGCAATGAGCGATGGGTATCGGAAAACAGGGTCGGACCGCCCCAGGCGGCGTCGACATGGAAATGACAGCCGATCTCCTCGGCAAAATCCGCCAGCTGCTCCAGCGGGTCGACATGGCCGGTTTCGGTGGTGCCGGCAATACCGAGCAGCCCAAGCGGCCGGATGTTGCGGTCGCACAGCTTGCGATATTCCTCACGCAAGGCGCGCATGTCGATGCGATTATGATCGTCAGTATCGATGAGGACCAGATTGTCGCGGCCGATGGCCAGTAAGTCGGCAGCTTTGCCCAGAGAGTAGTGTGCCCGGCGCGAGGCCAGAATTGCCAGGCCTTCACTGCCCAGATGCTGCAATGCTTTGAACAGTCCTTCCTGGGCGATTCCGCGGAACTCGCCGCTGGGGGCACAGAGGCGATTCCGCGCGACCCAGAAGGCCGTCGTATTGGCAATGGTGCCACCAGAACAGAAGGCGCCGAGAGCATGGTCACTATCGTGAATCCAACGCTGGTAAAAGCTGTCATCCTGGCGGTAAATCAGGTTGTGCAGCATGGCGATCACCTGCCGTTCAAGGGGAGTGAAGGCCTTGGAGGTCTCCACCTTGACCAGGTTCTGATTGAGGGCGGTCATGATCCGCGACAACGGCAACATGAAATACGGTAGCGCCGAAGTCATATGGCCGACAAACCCCGGTGCTGCGGTGTGGACCGACTGGGCGACCAGCTTCTCTTTAACAAACTCGGTGTATTCGGAAACAAAGGTCGGATCTTCCGGCACGGCAGCACAGGAAAAATCTTTCTCAATATCCTCCAGGCTCCGTTCCAGAGCGACAATGTGTTTCTGCAGGAATTCCGCCACATTGCCGGTGATGGCCTGATCGATCTTACCCAGCGTCGAATCGGGCGCTTCCGGAACCGTGAAAATCCGGTAGAGCGTCTTCAGGTTGGCAAGAGCGGTCTCAGTCATCGCTCGGCACCAGCAAGCCGTTATCGATCAGTCGGGTCGCTCCGAAATAAACCGCCATCAGCAACACGGAATCGCCATCGACCTGCTCCTGCTCGGCCAGACTGTATTGATGGCAGATCTTGAGGTAATCGATACGCGCTTCGGGCTGGGCACTGATCCTCTTGCGCAGGTCCGCCAGGATAACGGCACTGGCTGATTCGCCCGCCGCCACCAGCTGCCGGGCTGTGACCAGGCCAGACGACAAAGCCAAGGCCTGCCGACGTTGCTCCGCAGTTAAAAAAACATTTCGCGAACTCATGGCCAGGCCATCGGGTTCCCGAAAAATCGGCATACCGACAATGTCGACGGGCAGGTTCAAGTCCGCGGTCATCCGTCTGATCACCGCCAGTTGCTGAAAATCCTTATTTCCGAAGATGGCGACATGGGGCTGGATGATATTGAACAATTTGCTCACCACTGTGCAGACCCCGCGAAAATGCCCTGGCCGACTCGCTCCGCACAGAGTCTCGGTCAAACCTTCGACCTGCACATAGCTGGCATAGCCCTTGGGATACATTTCTGCCGCACTCGGCGCAAAAATCACATCCACACCAGCGGCTGCGGCCAGTTCGCTGTCATGCTGCAGGTCGCGCGGATAATCCTCGAAATCCTCGCCCTGGCCAAACTGGGTCGGGTTGACGAAAATCGACAGTGCCAACAAGTCGCCACGCTTGCGCCCTTCCTGCAGCAATGACAGGTGCCCCTGGTGCAAAAAACCCATGGTCGGAACAAAGCTGATCCTCCGCCCGTCCTGCCGAGCCGCCCGGCTCCAGGACTGCATCTCTTGAACGGTATGCAAAATCTCCATGAGAGCAATCTTCCTTATTTAAATGAGTGCTCAGCGGTCGGAAACTGACCGCTTTTGACGTCTTCGATGTAGTGATGGATGCCCTCGCTGATGGTGTCGGCGATATCGGCATAGCGCTTGACGAATTTCGGGGAATATTTATCGCACAGACCAAGAATATCGTGAATAACCAGCACCTGACCATCACAGGCGGGACCAGCACCGATCCCGATGGTGGGAATGGTCAGACTCTCGCTGACCTGGCGGGCCAGGTCGCGCGGGATGGCTTCCAGAACCACAGCACAGGCACCGGCCGCTTCCACGGCCCGGGCATCGGCCATGATCTTGCGGGCCTGCTCTTCCTCACGTCCCTGGACCCGGAACCCGCCCATTCGATGCACCGACTGCGGGGTCAGCCCGATATGGGCAACGACAGGGATATCGATATCGACAATGGCGCGGATGGTTTCGGCCATTGGCTCGCCCCCTTCCAGTTTGACCGCATGGGCTCCGCCTTCCTTGATCAGTCGGCCGGCGTTGCGGCGGGCATCGCTGATATCGATTTGATAGGTCATAAACGGCAGGTCAGCAACGATCAGGGCCTGCTCGCTGCCACGCACGACGGCACGAGTGTGGTAAAGCATTTCTTCAAGGGTGACCGGCAGGGTGTTGTCGTAACCGGAAAAGACCGAACCGGCTGAATCTCCGACCAGAATCATATCGATCCCGGCAGCGTCCATCAGTCGTGCAAAGGGATAATCGTAAGCGGTCAGCACACTGATCTTTTCGCCACGTTGTTTCATTTCTGCCAAATCAAGGATAGTCCTGCGTTTTTTCACGATAAATTCCTTTTCTAAAAACAAAAAATGCCATTCGCCGAAACGAAAGGCACACGCAGAGCGGACAAGACCCTGTGATCTATCTTTCAATACCTTCCGTCCCGGTCATTAACGATCCAGGCGGTATATGTTTCGGAAGACATTCGCACATCGACTCCAGTTCCTGTACCGGGTCAGCTAGCGTCTTCCGGGAAAAAACGACCCCGGTATAACACAGTCATAATCGACTGTCCAGATCTTTTGAAATTCCAGTCAAGAGCTTGCCAAGTTGCCGTCAAAACAGCGAGAGACTAAATATAACAGTGTATTATTTATATCGATAGTAAAAATAAAGGTTATTCCACATTGGGAAAGAGAACGGAACAAAGGAAGGAATGCCGATTGATCGTGGCGGCATCCGTTGTCAAATTTCGTTCTAAACCTCTTTCCTGGCCAGGTCAACAAAGCGTGCAAAAAAAAGGCCTCAGGAGGCAGGCGTTACTGCCGCCTGAGGCCAGGTTATACCTGTTGAAACATGAACAGGTTGTGAAAAAGCCCAGCTCAGCGGGTCAACAGTCCTTCCAGGGTGCGCAACAGCACCGTAAAGGGGTGGAAGGTGCCCGGATCTTCACCCAACAGGCTCTGGCGCAGCTCTTCATAGCTCCGCATTTTCTGCCGCCTGATGCTGAAGAAAGTTTCCGGGGAGTCCGGCTGTTCAAGGGCAACCTGCTGAACAATCCTCACATTGACCGCCTGCAATGCGCTGAGCAGCGATTCGCGGGCACGCCTGTCCCAATGGTCCCGCACCGGCACCGAGCCAATCAGCTCAAGCACCGCAGCACCTTTGACCTTATCATCGACCAGCACCTTAATCCTGGCCAGCTGATCCAGCTTAAGACCCGAGGATTCGACCATGCAGAGCAAGGGCAGAAAGTCGACCAAAGAGTCGAGGACCGCAAACCTGAAGGCCACATCCCGGGGCAAGCCCTCTTCTTCGAGGCGAGCCTGCCGATCCTGGCAGTCCTGCCATTTTTCACTGCTGAGGGTGCTTGACAGCGCACCGGAATAATGGTCCAGCTGCTGACCGATGCGGGCCAGCTCCTGCTCACTGGTCGGGATCGGCATACCGTTGCTCAGTGCATAGCTGCAGAACGAGCTAAGCAGACTCTCCAGCTGCAACAGCAGTTCATGCTGCCGCGCTGCCGGTATTTTATTATCCAGGCTGTAAATAGCCTGGCGCAGATCGCGTCCTTTAAGCAGGCTGTCGAAAATCAGGTAGGCATTGGCAACCTGTACCTGACTGCAGCCGGTGATCCGGCTGGTGGTCTGGAGAAAGGTGCCGCCGGCCTGGTCGATAACCCGATTGGTGAGCATGGTTGCAGTGATTTCCCCGGCCAGGGGATGGTTTGGCAGAACATCCCGGTAGCGGTCAACGACTTCCTGGGGAAAATACTCCAGCAGCAGATTATGGATAACACTGCTCTGCGGCAATTTGGAATCCAGCACCGAGCGGAACAGGAACATTTTGCTGTACGCCAGCAGCACCGACAACTCGGGCCGCAACAGCCGCCCGGGCTGTCGGGCGGAGACATCTTTCCGGCTCGGCAGAAACTCGCCGCGGCGATCAAGCAGACCGGAACGGCCGAGCCGGTCGATCAACTCAAGATACGGATCGACATCCTGCTGACAACGGACCTGATCCAGGGACAACGCCAGGGTCTGGGTGTAATTGTTGCGCAGAACGTCCTGGCAGACTGTCTCTTCAATTTCATTCAGCAGTTGATAACCTTCCTGCAGATCTTTAACCTTGCCCTCGCTACGCAGTTCCCGAAGCAGGATCTTGAGGTTGACTTCATGGTCGGAGGTATCGACCCCGGCGGAGTTGTCAATCGCGTCGGTATTGATCCGCCCACCCTGGAGGGCATATTCAATCCGCCCGAGTTGGGTCAGGCCGAGGTTGCCCCCCTCACCCACCACCTTGGCACGCAGTTCCACCGCATCGATTCGGACCGCATCGTTGGCGCGGTCGCCAGCGTCTTCATTGGTTTCCGTCGTGGCTTTGACATAGGTGCCGATCCCGCCATTCCAGAGCAGATCGATCTTGGCGGTAAGCAACAGCTTGATCAGGCCCGGCACGTCAATACTGCCCTGTCTGGTACCCAAAAGCTGAGCCACCTGCGGAGAGAGCGGAATCTCCTTGAGCTGCCGCGAATAAACACCGCCACCCTCGGAAATCAGCTCACGATTATAATCATCCCAGCTGGAACGCGGCAGATTGAACAAGCGTTGCCGTTCCTGGAACGATATCTCCGGGTCCGGATTTGGGTCGAGGAAAATATGCCGATGGTCGAATGCAGCCAACAGCTTGATTTTCCGTGACAGCAGCATACCATTGCCGAACACGTCCCCGCTCATATCGCCGATACCGATGACGGTAAAGGGCTCGCTCTGAATATCGTGCCCCATTTCCCGGAACGAGCGCTTGACGCTCTCCCAAGCCCCGCGGGCAGTGATCCCAAGCTTTTTGTGATCATAACCGTGGGAGCCGCCACTGGCAAATGCATCACCGAGCCAGAATTGATACGACTCGCTGATCGCGTTGGCGGTATCGGAGAGTTGTGCCGTCCCCTTGTCCGCAGCAACAACCAGATAGGGGTCCTCATCATCATAGGCGATGATCCCTTCCGGCCTCACCACCTGGTTGCCGACCCGATTGTCGGCCAGGTCGAGCAAGCCCCGCATCAGGGTGCGATAGGCCTCCTTGACGTAACCGGTCATGGTGTCGCGATCCGGACTGCTCAGCTTGCTGACAAACCCACCTTTGGACCCTTCCGGGACAATGACGGCATTCTTGGCCATCTGCGCCTTGACCAGGCCGAGGACCTCGGTGCGGAAATCATCCGGCCGGTCCGACCAGCGGATACCGCCGCGGGACACCTTACTGCCGCGCAGATGGATCCCCTCCATGGTGGCGGAATGGACATAGACTTCGTAGAGGGGGCGTGGCGCGGGCATATCGATAACGCCCAGCGAATTGACCTTGAAGGACAGGAAATAATCGTCCTGCTGATAGCGCTGATAGAAATTGGTACGGATGGTTGAATCCATCAGGTTGAAGAGGGTTCTGAGAATCCGGTCCTCGTTGGGATCGTTGACCTCTTCCAGGGCGGTGACCAGTTCCTGACGGATGGGAGAGAGGACGTCGATTTCCCGCACCATGGGATCGGACCACTCCTCCGCCGGCTTGAAGCGCCCCTCAAAATAACGATAAAGCAGCAAGGCGACCGTCGAGTTGTTGACCAGGGTGTCGGCGACCCGACGCTTGGTGAAAGGGCTACCGAGTTGAAAATAATAATTTCGATAGCCGCGGAACACATCAATTTCACGCCAGGACAGTCCGGTCAGCGGCAACAGCCGATGCAGGTAGTCGTTCTCCACCTCGCCTTTGCAGAGTGCCGAGAGGGTGTCAAGGAGCAGGTCCTTGATCGCCGTGAACGGCAGACAGTTATCGGAATCAAAACGGATCGCGAAACTTTTGATATGCACCCGATCGTCGCCGATCTCCAGATCGGAATCGATTTCATGCAACACATCCAGATTCAGATTTTGCAAAAACGGCATCAGCTCATTCAGATAGCTGCGCTTGAAACTGTAATACTGCAGCCGATAATAATCATCCTGCTCATGAAAAGGCCCCCAGAGATCGAAGATATCCTTGCGCTCCCGGCACAGCAGTTCAATGTTGCGCACATCGCGAACGGCTAAGCGCGGGTGATTACGGGTTCGGTAATCCTGATGAAAGGCCTTGCTGTAACGATCCCAGATGGCAAAGGAATCGGCGGCAAATTGTTTTTCGAGCAGTTCCCGGAACTTAAGCTTCCAGGGCATAGCCAGCCGGGTCAGCCCCTGCTCCAGTTGAATGACATCAACCTGAACCTGATTATGGGTCAGCAGCAGATTCATATGCATACTCAGGTAGTCCGAAGCCATGTGAATCAATCGGGATTCGACCCGTACCGCCTTGAAGTAACGGCGCACATAGGTCTCCATGCGCTCCATGTGTTCCGGCAGATAATATTCATTGGGCATGATCAGCAGCAGGGTCAATCCGTTTTCGGAGGCGCTCGGTGCAATCACCACCTTGACTCCGGCCTGTCGGTGCATCTGAGTGAAGGAACGCAGCATCCGCCGCAATTCGTCATCACCCATCAGGAACAGCTCGATTTTCGGGAAGCTGTTGATGATCTGTACGGTTTTTCGATAATTGTGACTGTCGCGATGAATCTTCAGCTGTTGTTGAACCGCTTCAATGCGTCGCCGCAGGGCCGGGATCGAATAGCTGGTTTCGTCGACGCTTTTCTGAGTGTAAAAGCCCCAGAAGCAGTGTTCCCGAAAGGTTCCGTCGGCAAGCTCTTCACGAAAACCCAGATAGGTCAATCGCTCAAAGCGATGCAGCGGGCAATACAGGTCGGTTTTTTCCAGATCGACATCTTTGCCGTGACCAAGCAACGGGAAGACCTTTTCCGCAGTCAGTGGAACAGGGGTCGTATCCAGATAAAATGGGTTCTCGTAAAAATCGGTCAGGCCAAGCGCCCGCGAGCTGTCTTCTTTGAAAGCGTCGACTTGAGCTCCGGCCACATAGGTGAAGGTGCGGCTGGCTACCGGAATGAAATTTTCTTCCTGGAGCCATTGATAAAGATCACGATAACGGTCCAACCCTTTGATATTATTCAACGCCGCAAACTGGCGCAGCATGGCCGGACGGTCCTGATAAATCTGCACCGTGGAAGCGATAACGGTGCGTACGGCATTTTCAAGCTTTTCTGTCAGGCGGGCCGGGAAGCGTTGCAGCTCGATCCAGACAAAGGATTCCCTGGGCAGCTCGCTGTCCGCTTCAGCCAGGCCTTCCAGCACCGGGCCATTACGATCAACGGAAAGGATCGGGTGACAAACCACCTGGAAATGAATTGAACGACGGTGAAGAAATTCCTGCAGAGAGAAGAAGATATGGTTGGCATCGGGAGAGTTGACAAACAGGTAATAACGGCCCGATTCCCGTTGCGGAACCATTTGTACCTTAACCCTGTCATCCCTTCGCTCCAGAAACTTACCGGCCTGGACAAGGTCCTGGACCAGTGTCTCCAGGCTTAGCTGGTTGAGGACGTTGGGCGGAATCTCCTGGCGCATAATGCGCGCCAGCTCGAGGTTGAGGGACAGCGTCCTGGTTTCACCCAGACGGTTCAGCTCCTGCTCGATATTTTCATCTTGAAACTGCTGCGCTCTCTGCTCTGACGTACGACCTTTGCGGGTCACAGTCACCTTCATGCTCGACTCCCTGTTTCATCATTGAATAAGGGGAAAAGATCAAGCCACGGACGGAATTACCCGCGGCGACGTTCGAATCATAGACCAGTGAAATAGGCTTATCAAGTCAGAGATAAAATAAATTTTAAGAGCGCCTAAAAAAAGCGCGGGTCAGGGCGGAAAATTCCTCCAGGCAGAGAGTTTCGCCCCGTCTGCCGGGGTCAATTCCGGTTGTGGTGAGTGCGGCGTCGATCTCCACGGCCATGAACCCGGCCCCTTGCAAACTGTTGCGCAGGGTTTTGCGGCGTTGGGTGAACGCCCCCTTGACAACCTTCCGGAACAACACCTCATCGACCGGGTCGACCCGCGGCGTGGCGCGACGCTGAAAATGGAGCACGATGGAATCAACTTTTGGTGGCGGGTTGAAAGCCCCGGGCCTGACCAAGGTCACGTTACGCAGGTCGAACCAGAGCTGACAGAGCACAGACAGAATACCGTAATCCTTGCTGCCCGGCGCAGCCAGCAGCCGCTCGCCGACCTCGCGTTGAAACATCAGCACCAGACGATCGAACAGGTGGCGATATTCCAGAATTCGGAACACCACCTGGCTGGAGATATTGTAGGGCAGATTGGCCACCATGACATAAGGGGGCCGGTTAAACAGCGTCCCCCAAGGCAGCTTGAGAACATCCCCCCCGTGAACGATCAAACCGGGATCGCTGCGTTGGTTGAGGCGCTCAATCAGGTCCCGATCGATCTCCATGACTTCAACCTGTGCGGCCAGTGGCAACAACCGGTCGGTCAGGACGCCAAGGCCGGGGCCGATCTCCACCACCCGCTGACTGCCATCAAGGGCGGCGGCGGTCATGATCTTGTCGATCACTCCCTGATCGTGCAGGAAATGCTGCCCGAAGCGCTTTTTGGTGCGATATTCCATGGTTATTCAGGTTTCTGGCGCCGGCGCGGCCAGCGTGGGATTTTCCATTGGCGCAGGCTGGGAATGAATCTGACGGTCAGCGAATAGCCGATGATGGACGCTGGTATGCCCAGCACCAGGCAACCGAGCAGTAACGGTTCACCGACCTGAATACCCATTTTCCAACTCAGATCGGCACTGAAATCAGGCGAGCCGATGGATGGGTATCCGAGGAGAACACGGCCGATTTCATATTCAAGGCCGTAAATAAACGGAGCGGTCAACGGATTGGTCACCCAGACCCCGATAAAAGTTGCAATCTTATTCTGGCGCAGCAAAAAAGCGAACAAGAGAGCAAGGATGATCTGTACCCCGAAGGTCGGGGTAAAACCGATGAACAGACCCAAGGCCATGCCGCGAGCGACGGCATCCGGTTCGGACTGGATGCGCGCCAGTCGAATCATATTCAATTTAAATTGTCTGAAGAAACCCCAGCGTCGCCACATAACTCAGAAAAACCTCAACCCCGGACCTGTTCCAGCGGCCAGCTGGAGACAGCGTTCAGGTCAAGTCCGGAGCGCTGTCCGCGCGACAGGTAGTAATCCCCTGCGACCGCCAGCATGGCGGCATTATCGGCGCAAAGCCCGGGAGATGGAAAAAAAGCTTCAAGACCCTTTTCGGCTGCCAGACGGGTCATGGTCGCACGCAGACCTGAATTACAGGCAACCCCGCCGGCCACCACGATCCGGTGCAACCCTTCCGCCTGCGCGGCACGCATGATCTTCCGAGTCAGGACATCGACCACTGCGGTTTGAAAGGCGCAGGCAACCTTTGCGATATGCTGGTCATCCGGCCGGCTTTCAAGTCCGTGCAGATAATTCAATACCGCTGTCTTCATGCCGGAAAAGCTGAAATCGAAATTGTCTTTTTTAAGCAGCGGTCGCGGGAACACGATACCCCCGTCATCCCCGGCCTTGGCCAGGCGGTCAATGATCGGGCCGCCCGGATAACCGAGTCCGAGCATTTTCGCCACTTTGTCAAAAGCTTCCCCGGCAGCGTCATCAACGGTGCGTCCCAGCAAGCGGTAACGACCGATTCCGTCGACCCGGAAAAGATGGGTATGCCCACCGGATACCGCAGCGGCCAGAAAGGGGAATTCAACCTTCCGTTCAAGCTGAATGGCGAGGATATGACCCTCAATATGATGAACCCCGATCATGGGAACACCGAGGGCATAGGCATAAGCCTTGGCAAAGGACAAACCGACCAGTAAAGCGCCGATCAGACCCGGCCCCCGGGTGGCGGCCACACCCTCGAGCTGGCCCGCTGTCACCCCGGCATCCGCCAGGGCCTGAGCCACCAGGGGATTGATCACTTCGAGATGACGCCGAGAGGCCAGTTCCGGAACGACTCCCCCGTACACCGCATGCAGATCAACCTGGGAGGATATCAGGTTGGAGAGCACCTCCGCGCCATTGCGGACGACTGCGACAGACGTCTCGTCGCAGGAACTTTCTAGAGCCAGCAGCAACATCTTATTTAATTCATCCAATCATTCCATTACAGCAGGTTTGCTGCAAGTTCAGCCAGAGCGGATCGCTCTCCCTTACTCAAGGTCGTGTGCCCGGCAATTTCATGCCCTTTCAAACGCTCGACGGCATAGCTGAGCCCGTTACTGGACGAATCAACGTAAGGGTTGTCAATCTGGAAGGGGTCGCCGGTCAAAACAATTTTAGTTCCCTCCCCGGCCCGCGTGATAATGGTCTTGATCTCGTGAGGGGTCAGGTTCTGGGCTTCATCGACAATCATATACTGCTTGGGAATCGACCGACCGCGAATATAAGTCAGCGGTTCAATCTCCATCAAGCCCAGGTCGATGAGTTCGCGATAGCCACGCTTTCTTTTGCCGGCTTCATCGTAAGAGGACAGCAACAATTCGACATTGTCGAAAATAGGCTGCATCCAGGGAGACAGTTTTTCTTCGATATCGCCGGGCAGAAAACCGAGATCGCGTCCCATCGGGAACACCGGGCGGGACACCAGCAGCCGATTATAAGCGCCTTCGTCGGCAGTTTTCAACAATCCTGCCGCAATAGCAAGCAAAGTTTTCCCGGTGCCCGCTTTTCCGACCAGCGAGACCAGCTGCACATCGTCATTCAGCAACAGATCGAAGGCGAACTGCTGTTCACGGTTGCGAGCATGAATCCCCCAAATACCATCCTTGGGGATCTTCAGCAAAGGCACAATTTTCTTGCCGACACTGTCATAGCGGCCGATAGCGGTATGCGAAGGATTGGTCTCATCAACCAGGGTTATCCCCTGATTGGAGTAAAACTCGCCGGTTACTGCCAGCGCCCCCTGCTCGTAAAAAAGGTCAACCTGTTCGGCCGGCACCAGCTGCTCGGTCGTCCCGGTGTAAAGGTCTTCCACCGGGATCTTGTCATTCTGATAATCTTCGGTGCGTAAACCGATGGTATCCGCCTTGATCCTTAGGTTGATGTCCTTGGTGACGAAGATCACCGGGCCGTTCGGAGAATTCTCCTGCAGATCCTTGGCCACGGCGATAATCCGGTTATCCCCCCGGTCGACGCGCAGCTCCGGCGGCAGTTTCTGCAGCAACTCTTCTTTATAGATCGCAACCCGCAGCACACCGCCGTTCTCCAGCGGAACCCCCTCAACCAGTTTGGCCTGGAGGCGAAACTCATCGATCATCCGGGAGATATGCCGGGCATTTCGGCCGGTTTCACTTTGATCTTTCTTAAACCGATCGATCTCTTCGATCACCGTCAGCGGCAGGATCACGTGATTGTCGGAAAACTTCAATATGGCCTGGGGATCATGAAGCAGCACATTGGTATCAAGAACGTAATGTTTTTTCATAGTCGAATAATATCCTCTGGAAAGCCCGTCGGAACCGCTGTCCGGAACCGGTCAGAGCGACCCGGCGCAACGGCTGATTCCGTCAATAGCCTTGATAAAGCGGGCGATATCAGCTTCCCGGTTAAAGTAGCCGGGACTGACTCGGACGCTCCCGCTGGGAAAAGTACCGATACTGCGGTGCGCATCCGGAGCACAATGCAGCCCGACCCGTACCGCTATCTGCTGCTGATCAAGCAGATAACCGATTTCAGCCGGATCGCGACCGTCAATATTGAATGAAATCGCAGCTCCTCTCAAGGAAAAATCCTTGCTGCCATAAATTGTCAACCCGGGGCACTGCTCCAGACCACGGACCAACTGTTCAACCAGGGCCTGTTCATGGGCCCGAATCGTTGCAATCCCGGTCCGCTGAACGAACTCCAGCGCAGCGTGCAGTCCTGCCAAACCGGGCATATTGTAGGTCCCGCTTTCCAGTCGTTCCGGCAATTCGGCCGGCTGGTGAACGGAATGGGAATTGGCGCCGGTCCCACCGTAAAGCAGCGGGGTCAGTTCGATACCTTCCCGTAAATAAAGAAAGCCGGTTCCCTGTGGTCCGAGCAACCCTTTGTGGCCGGGGGCGGCAAACAGGTCGACCTCAAGCGCGGCCAGATCAATGGGCACCGCGCCGGCCGATTGCGAACCGTCAACCAGCAACAGGACATCATGCTCACGGCACCAGTTCCCCAGCCCGGCCAGACTTTGCAGCGTACCGAAGACATTGGAGCAATGATTAATCACCAGCAACCGGGTCGGCTGTTCCAGACAAGCACGGTACAGATCTTCCCTGGCGACAAGGCCGGTGCCAGGATCAGCCGCAACCTTGACGACCTCGATACCCTGTTCCGCCAACGCCTGCAAAGGCCGGGCAACGGCATTGTGCTCAACACTACTGGTCACCACCCGGTCGCCCGATCGCAACAGGCCGAACAGGGCCTGGTTGATGGCCATGGTCGCATTGAAGGTGAAGATAAAACGGGCCGAATCAGGGCAGTGAAACAGTTCCGCCAGCAACTCACGCGTAGAAAAAACCAGTTGATCGGCAGCCAGGCTGGTCCGATGGGTACCGCGGCTGGCACTGCCGCCATGTCTTAACGCCAGGTCAACCGCGCGATAGACCTCTTCCGGTTTGGGGTGACTGGTGGCAGCGTTATCAAGATAAAGAAGTTTTTGTTCAGACATTGGGTATGACTCTGTTCGGATGCCAAAACCTAAAGTGGGTCTTGCTGAGTTTCAGGAACGATTTTGCCGCAAACTGCGGCAGAATACTGAATATTCATTTGCACGACAAGCATAACTGCCTCTTTTCACCATTATTGTTGATTGCCGGACAAATGTCACCCCTGCGCGCATTTTGCCAATTCAACCCGCCCGTTCTCGTTTCGGGGCTCTTGGCAAAAGCTCCGATATTTAAATTTTTCAAACTTGACAACCCCCATATGTAGTAGTCTATATTCTACCAGCACGTCATATATAGTGTTTAACTCCTACTAATCCAGTTATTTATCAATACCTTACCAAGTATTTGCAGAAAGGAATCCTCGATGACACGAGCGAATGCGTCAGCCGGGCCGAAGTTGTCCCAGAATGCCATGACAGTTCTCGCCAAGCGCTACCTGAAGCGCGACAGTGAAGGGACACCCATCGAAACCCCGGAAGACATGTTCCGACGGGTCGCAAAAGCCATCAACGCCGCTGAAGTTGCGGTCAACGGTAAAAAGGCGGACCACGAAGAAGATTACTACCGGATAATGACCCAGCTCGACTTTCTTCCAAATTCCCCGACTCTGATGAACGCAGGCCGGGAACTGGGGCAGTTGTCCGCCTGTTTTGTCCTGCCGGTCGGCGATTCTATGGAAAGCATCTTTGAGGCCATTAAAAACACGGCCCTGATTCATAAAAGCGGCGGCGGCACGGGGTTTTCCTTTTCCCGCATCCGTCCGGCCAATGATGAAGTGCAGTCGACCAGCGGGGTGTCTTCAGGACCAATTTCTTTCATGCGCGTCTTTGATGCCGCTACCGAGACCATCAAACAAGGTGGCACCCGGCGCGGTGCCAACATGGGCATTCTGCGGGTCGATCATCCGGACATCATGGATTTCATCATGGCCAAACGTGATCAGACCATCCTGACCAACTTCAATATTTCGGTCGGCCTCACCGAAGCCTTCATGAAGGCGGTGGAAAAGGATCAGGATTACGATATCATCAACCCGCGCACCGGCAAGGTGATGAAAAAGCTCAATGCCGCCAAGGTCTTCAACCAGATCGTCGATATGGCCTGGACTAACGGTGAACCGGGCATTATCTTCCTTGACCGGCTCAATCGTGACAACCCGACTCCCCATGTCGGCGAAATCGAGAGCACCAATCCCTGCGGCGAGCAGCCCCTGCTCCCCTACGAATCCTGCAACCTCGGCTCGCTGAACCTGACCAATATGATCAGCGACGGCGATATCGACTGGAAAAAACTGGAGCAGACCGTCCGGCTGGCAACCCGGTTCCTTGATAACGTCATCGAAGCCAACAAGTACCCGCTGCCGGAAATCGATGAAATGACCCGTTCCAACCGCAAAATCGGCCTAGGCGTCATGGGTTGGGCCGACATGCTGATTCTCCTCGGCATCCCCTACAACAGCAAGGATGCCATCGCCCTGGGTGAAAAAGTCATGAAATTCATCAATGACAAATCCCATGAGGAGTCGATACAGCTGGCTGCCGAACGCGGTGCTTTCCCCAACTTCAAAGGGAGTGTTTTTGATAAAAAAGGCGCCGAGAAGATTCGCAACGCCACCTGCACCACCATCGCACCGACCGGCACCATCTCCATCATCGCCAACAGCTCCAGCGGCGTGGAGCCGCTGTTTGCGGTTTCCTATGTGCGTCAAGTGCTCGACAACAACCGGCTCATTGAAGTCCATCCGCTGTTTGAAAAGATCGCCCGCGAGCGCGGCTTCTACAGCGAAGAACTGATGCAGAAGATTGCCGAAAAAGGCACGGTTCAAGGGCTGGATGCTGTTCCTGAGGATGTCCGCCGGGTCTTCGTCACCTCCCACGACATCACTCCTGCAGACCATGTCCTGATGCAGGCCGCTTTCCAGAAATATACCGACAATGCAGTCTCCAAAACGGTTAACTTCTGTCACGACGCCAGCCGTGAAGATGTCGCAACCGTGTACCGGATGGCTTACAAGGAAGGCTGTAAAGGGGTCACCATCTACCGTGATGGTTCCCGCGACATGCAGGTCCTGTCGGTCGCCAAGAAAGAGGAAGAAAAGAAGAACGAAGCAGTTATTCCGATGGAAAGTCGCAAAGCATCCCGCAAACGTGAGCGGCCAAGGGCGTTGACCGGCTCCACCTATCAGATGGAAACCGGTTGCGGCCCTCTCTATATCACCATCAATCAAGACCAGAACGGTCTCTTCGAGCTCTTTACCACCATGGGTAAAGCCGGCGGCTGTGCGGCGTCCCAATGTGAAGCCATTGGCCGACTGGTCTCACTGGCGTGGCGCTCCGGGGTTCAGGCCCGTCAGGCGGTTAAACAGCTGATCGGGATCACCTGTCATAAACCGGCCGGGTTCGGAGACAACCGCATCACCTCCTGTGCCGACGCGGTGGCCAAAGCTATCGAACTGCACATGCTCAATGATGAAGAGAGCCCGACCCGTTTTGTCAATAACGGCGGCGCCTGCCCGGAATGCGGCGGCCCGATCGAACATGAAGGCGGCTGCTGCGTCTGCCACGCCTGCGGCTATTCCGAGTGCGCCTGAGCTAACTGCACAGGTCAGCACATTTTTCAGGGGGCAGCGTCCGCTTCGCTGCTCCCTGATTTTTTATTTGCCTATCAGGGTGTTGAAAAACGTTTTCGAGGCAGCAAGTACAAGGCAAAAATTGCCGAAGAATCGCAGTTTACATCCAGTAAATGAGCATTTTGAGGCTATTTTTAACACAGTAATTGCAACGCAGATAGTTTTTCTACAGCCTGCTATAGCAACCCCGTTGGAAGGAAACCTACAATGGACACAACGATCCCCCCTTGCCCTGAATGTCGCTCGGAATACGGTTATGCTGATCGCGACCTGTTGATCTGCCCCGAATGCGGCCACGAATGGCTCGCGACACCCCAAGGCGATTCAACCGAAGGAGGAACACAGTTCAAAGACGCCAATGGCAACATCCTGCTCGACGGGGACCACGGTCACCGTAACCAAGGATCTCAAGGTCAAAGGAAGTTCCGCTGTGGTCAAAGTCGGCACAAAAGTCCGGAATATTCGCCTGATTGAGGGGGATCACGATATCGATTGCAAAATCGACGGCAATCGGGGCGATGAAACTGAAATCGGAATTTGTCAAAAAGGTCTAACGTCAATGTGCGATCGTCCGGAAGATAAACCACAGACCGATGATGCCGCCTGGGAAGATCTTTGTCATCAATGCGGGGAATGCTGTTTCGAAAAAACCATCAATTCCCGCGGAAAGATCCTCACCACAGCCATCCCCTGTCGATTCCTGGATATTCACACCCGCCGCTGTCGCATTTACCCGGACCGCTTCAAACATGAAGAAGACTGCATCAAGTTGACCCCGGAGAATGTCGGTGAGCTTGATTGGTTACCTGAAGATTGTGCGTACCGGAATCTTCCAGATAAATAAGACATATGATTCTTCTATATTTCAAATAGATAGACTACATTCTAAAAAGAATCGCTTAAATAATTATGCATGGCTAGTGCCCGTCTCACCCCCATCCCGACCTTCCCCCATTAAGGGGGAAGGAGCATGGCACTGGCATAAGCTATAACTCATTGGCGATGTTGGGTTTTCGGCGAATACCGAACGAAATTCCATCAATACAGCGCCCCTATCAATTCCGCAGCCCTTCAATCCGCCAGTACGAGAAGCGAAGCTTTTCGTCAAGGCGCATTCGACGACGCTGTGGGCAGTAGCGGTCATGCTCCGGGAGTAAATGTTTCGATGCCCAACCCTGCCCAACGATAAACGACCCGCGCAGCCCTGAATCTTCCAAGGCACAAACGAAACTCCCAAACCATTAAAAGGCCATTTTTTGCTTCCTTTTTGCTGGCCTGGGCAAAAAGGAAGGCGGCGGCGGGGCCGAGACCCCGCGACTTTGATTTTGATTTTAAGAATTTGAAGATTCTCGGCATAAACGGATACGGTCCGGTAAGGTTGTCTCACCCCCATCCCAACCTTCCCCCATCAAGGGGGAAGGAGCATGACACTGGCATAATTTATAAATCATTGGTAATATTGGGTTTTAGGCGAGTACGGAACAAAATTCCATCAACACAGCAACTCTTCCAATTCCGCAGCCCCTCTGTCCGCCAATACGAGAAGCGAAGCTTTTCGGTCGGGCGCATTCGACGACGGTCCGGTCAGTAGCGGCCATGCTCCGTGATTAAATGCAATGGTCACCACCAACCCTGCCCAACTATCAGCGACCAACGAGCAGCTACCCCGCGCCCGGAGTAAACGAAACTCCCGAGCATTCAAATGGCCATTTTTTTTCCATCTTTTTGTTGGCCTGGACAAAAAGATGGTCGGCGGCGGGGCCGAGACCCCGCGACTTTGATTTTGCTTTCAAGAATTTGAAGATTTTCAGCGTGAACGGATGCGGAGCGGTAAAGTTACCTCACCCCCATCCCAACCTTCCCCCATCAAGGGGGAAGGAGTATGACACTGGCATAATTTATAAATCATTGGTAATATTGGGTTTTAGGCGAGTACGGAACAAAATTCCATCAACACAGCAAACTCTTCCAATTCCGCAGCCCCTCTGTCCGCCAGTACGAGAAGCGAAGCTTTTCGTCGGGCGCATTCGACGACGGTCCGGTCAGGAGCGGCCATGATCCGTGCATAAATGCCGCGGCGGGGCTGAGACCCCGCGACTTTGATTTTGATTTCAAGAATTTGAAGATTCTCGGCATAAACGGATGCGGTGCAGTAAAGTTATCTCACCCCCATCCCAACCTTCCCCCATCAAGGGGGAAGGAGCATGACACTGGCATAATCTATAACTCATTGGTGATGTTGGGTTTTTGGCAAGTACGGAGCAAAATCCCATCAATCCAGCGACCCTATCAATTCCGCAGCCCCTCTGTTCGCCAGTACGAGAAGCGAAGCTTTTCGTCAAGGCGCATTCGACGACGCTGCGGTCAGTAGCGGCCATGCTCCGTGATTAAATGCAATGGTCACCAACCCTGCCCAACTATCAGCGACCAACGAGCAGCTACCCCGCGCCCGGAGTAAACGAAACTCCCGAGCATTCAAATGGCCATTTTTTTCCGTCCTTTTTGTTGGCCTAAACAAAAAAAGGTGGTCGGCGGCGGGGCCGAGACCCCGCGACTTTGATTTTGATTTCAAGAATTTGAAGATTTTCAGCATGAATGGATGCGGAGCGGTAAAGTTGTCTCACCCCCATCCCGACCTTCCCCCATCAAGGAGGAAGGGGCACGACGCTGGCATAATTTATAAATCATTGGCGATGTTGAGTTTTAGGCGAGTACGGAACGTAATTCCATTAATCCAGCGGGTCACGCCCCGGCAAACAAATAACCTCAGTTATTTATAAATCGCCGGCGCCTTAATCCCCGGCACAATTTTCTTTTTGGTCTGCTCCAGCGGCCGATAAACAAACTCCCACTCCAGATATGTCTGCTTACCAACAAAATCCTTATCCTGGTCACTGAAACCATCTTGTTTAAACGGTTTTTTCAAGGACGTGGAACGAACCCCCATAATCCCTCCGCCTGGGGCTTGAATAATATCCCAGTCCGCCCCGGTCATGGGATCAGGATAGGAACGACGCAAATGGCGGGTCGTTTCCAGAAAGCGTGGGTCCAGCAACAGATCCGTCAATTCCGGCGGATACTTGTTTCAGGGCCTTGCCGGTTTTCTGGACAGCATCATAATAATGACCGATGGCCTTGCGGATCTGTCCCCCTTTCCACAGCAGATCCTCCTCTTTGCTTCTCTGCACGATCGTTTGCCAGCTTGACCCGGCAATCCCCGTCAACAAGCCCACCAGCGTCACAACGACCAGGAGCATCAGCAGAACAGCACCGCTCTGATTCGATAATGCAGATTTCATCCTGTTCGTTGCGATCTGCTTCATCCCAATACGTACCTACCCGGTCTGTCACCAATCCTGATAAGGGGTATCATTCAACCCGATCAAATCGCTACCGCTGCGGACATCAAAACAGCCTCCCTCAGCCACGGCACCAGATTCTCCCGGTTCCGGAGCAACACATTTCCAACTGTCTTCAGTTCGGGTAAACGGATCACGGGGAATTCCTCGCAGGTATTTATTTTCCACGAGTTGATCCAAACTATCCGGGTAGCGGGCATGGTCGGAAAAGTAACCATCAATAGCGCGTCGCATCTGAAACAGGTCCTCGGCCAGCACGGTTTCCTGCGCTTTGATCTGGCTTCGTTTATAGCTGGGGACCGCAATTGTCGCCAGAACCGCCATAATCAGCATGACAGCCAGTAGTTCGAACAGGGTGAACCCCCGTTGATTCTTGAGAATTAAGCAGCGTAATTCAGTCATTCACCAATCCCTGTAATAGCTTCCATCAAGAGCGCTCTCATCACTTTGGCTATAGACATCATAAACATCCTCACCACCCCAGACCGAGGAGTCGGCTTCATCAGTGTACGAACGCAGGCCCCAACCTTCTTGGTCGGTATCAAACGGGTCCTGGGGAATTCTGCGCAGATACTTTCGGGGATACTGATACAATCCTCCCCAGTCATTTCCGGTCATCAGGGCTTCCAGGTCCGCCGGATAGCCCGACTCGCCAACCGTCACAAAAATCTTTTTCTCATTGGCAGCCTTATCATAATCGGTCTTATATTCGTCAAGCGCAGAACGAATCTCGCGTAAGGCGCGGCGGAGTTCCAGTTCCTTGGTCCTCTTGACCGTGACTTCCGCCATCGGCAGCACTGCGGAGGCCAAAACGGCCAGGATCGCTAATGCAATCAGCATCTCGATCAGAGTGAGTCCGGCTGAGTGTTGTAAACGTCTGAGCATTCGGCCAATAGCCTTTAATTCACGATCGTCAGATAATAGCCGGCAACATTCGGGCTCAGGTCCTGCCCCCGGCTATTGCTCATTTGCAGCACCTCAGGAACAAGCTGGGTTTTCCCTGGCGCAAGCGCTTTCAATTTTAAGGCCAACAGCTGCCCTCTGCCGGAGACTGTCGGACCAGCTTTTTTTTCCAGTGATACGAGTCCCTGCTGTGGGTCAATGGTGACCGAAACCAACGCGTCATCAAGGGTTCGAAACAGAGTTCCCGGGCTGGCATCAACCAATTCAAACAGGGCCGGATCATAACGCAAGTGCAGGGCCAGGTCAGCAAGATCATCCGTGGTTCTGATCTCCAGACCGGCATTCACCACATCACCGACGGCCAATGCGGGCGGTCCCAGCAGAAAAACCTGCGCTGCCGCCGGAGGGGCAATAATCGCTCCTTCTGCAGGAACATTCTCTTCTATCAACGGTTCAGGAACAGCCATGGCTGGTGGCAGCGGCTCCGGGCTATTCATAGCGGCTGGTGCTGGTGCTGGTGCTGGTGCTGGTGCTGGTGCTGGTGCTGGTGCTGGTGCTGGTGCTGGGGAAGAGAGTTGCTCGGGTGACGGAGTTGTCAATCCTTTCGGAGCAGCAGTTGCATTTTCCTGGATACCGCCTTGGCCATTGGCATATTCATCCGCAAAGGTCCCGAAGTTACGTCCGAACTTCAGGTCATCCTCTCCGCCTGACCAAATACTGGCCGTATCCCCTTGAGGGACCGAAACGAATTTCACAATGTGCGGAGTAATGGACAGCAGAATCTCCCGTTTGATCTTGCTGTGATCCGTTCCGTTGAAAATTTCCCCGACCACCGGGATATCCCCCAGCAAGGGGATTTTGTTTTTGGTTGATGAATTATCATTCCTGATCAGGCCGCCGATAATGGTCTGTTCGCCGTCGCGAAGGGTCAAAGTGGTGTCAGCATTGGTCGAGGAAATGGTGATAACGGCGGTGCCGTTCGTGGTCTTCTCCCGCCCGGAGACGTTACTGACTTCCAGACCCAGCTTGGTGACAATGGTCTTATCCAGTTGGATGGTCGGTTCAACATCCAGTTTTACCCCGACATCGATGTATTGGACATTCTCCGATGTCAGGGTGTCGTTAATGGTCACCGTGATTACCGGTTCCCGGCTGCCGACATGCACCTTGGCCTTCTCCCGGTTTCTGACCCTGATTTTGGGGTTGGCCAGGACTTCAGCATTGACCAGGGTTTTCAAGAAACGGAACGCCGCGGTAGGGATGGAATAAAAAGGATCGAGGTTTTTAGTGAAGTCAACCAGATTCGCTGTACTGCTCCCGGCGGACAGTCCTGCATCAGCGATCTTGCCACTGTTCTCCACACTCAGGCCCGCGCCAATGGAATAGTTGCTCAGTTTCAGACCGAGTTCACGAGTGTCGCTGTGATTGACTTCAAGCAGTTCCAGATCAAAGACAACTTCGGAGCTGCCGCGGTCATTGGCTTCGATCATTTTCTGGGCCAGCTTGATGACATCGGGCTGGTCGCGAATGACAATGGCGTTCAATTCTTCCTGGACATAGATTTTTCTGACCTGCAGCATGGTCCGCAGCAGGTTGACCGCCTTTTTGGCATCGATATGAGATAGATAAAAGGTCTGGATAATTTGATCTTCAAACTGTTTTTGCTTATCCCGGGTTTTGGGAAACAAAATAATGGTTTTGCTGTTGAGGATTTTTTTGTCGAGTTTGTTCATCCGCAACAACAGTTCCAGGGCCTGGGCAAAGGTGGCCTGCTCCAGGAACAGCGTGGTCTTGTCGTTACGGATATCTTCATCAAGAATAAAATTGATGCCAGACAGCCGGGTCAGGATATCGAACACATCCGGAATTTTGGTGTCACGAAAGTTCAGGTTGATGGGCTGGGTTGACTTGACCTCAAGTTCAACCCCGTCCACCAACGCGAACTGACTCTGTTTGATTTTTTGTTTGACCTTGAGAGCGGGAGGATAATCCGCCACCAGGGAGAGGGCCTGGTTGACCGCTTCCCGAGCCTGATCAAAGCGGCTGTTCTGAATCAAGGTTTCGGCCTCGTCGACCAGTTGCCCGGCCTGGAGATAATCACGCGCGCGCTCCAGACCATCCGTGGCGGCAAACAAGGATTTGTCCAGTTCAGAAGCCAACTGATATTCACGAATGGCGTCACGATAGTGCTGATGATCGAAAAAATCATCACCGCTTTTCTTGTGCTCCAGTGCCGCCCGGTTGCGCGCCTGATTCAATTTGAGCCTGAACTGAGGCTCCCCCGGATTTTTCTCGACCGCGGTGAGCAGTTCGGCCACGGCCTGATCATAATTCTCTTGCTCAAAAGCCTGCGCTCCCCGGTCGAAAGATTTCTGTCCGGCCACACATCCGGTAAGCAGGAAAGACACCAGAAAAACCGAAAGAAGTGATCGGAACCTCTCGCAGTATTGTCTATTCAAGGTCATAAGCTCTCCATAACGCAAAAAGCACGACGGCAATCAATCTTCATCAATTCATCGCTCCTCCCGGCACCAGCATAAGCCCCGGTTGATTGGTTTGTTCTGGCTGAGCAGGAGCCGCGGGCGGCTCCTGCCCGGCAGGTTGCCCCGGGGGCTGAGTCGGCCGCCGGGGGTCGACTTCCGGGTCAGCGGGAACTTCAATGCCCGGCCGACCTGATTGAAATTTGACATCGGGAATCCGCTGGGATTTTGCTTCCCCCAAAGGCAGCACCTGGGTCTGGCCGGTCGACAACCGCTTCAAGATAATTTTTTTGCCATCAATGGCTGCAACCTGCAATTCCGGACCGAACGTTTCACCGGGACCGACCAGGAAAATTTTACCGTCCCGGTCCGCGAGGAATACGGTAAAATCATTCCCCTTTTTTAAAAAGCCCAGAACCTTGAACGCCGGAAAGGGATCAGGCAGCATCGGTTGGATGGGCCGGGTAATGACTTGCGGCGGTGGTGGAGTCACCCGCGGCGGTGGCGGGCGGTGGACCACAGGTTTCGGCTTGACGGGTTTCGGCGGCAGATAAAGGGGGCCAAACAGATTTTTCTGCGGTGGCCGATATGCCGGAGCGGGCGAATGCTTGAAATCAAGGTCAGCAACCGCAGGAAGAACGATCCCCCCCTGCCCGGGCTTCCCTGGGGCCGCCGACCTCTGAGCCAGCTTGCCGCTATTTGCGATACTGCGCTGCCTGGGCGTTGCCCACCAGGCGTAAAGGATGGCTGCCGCCAAGAGCAGCACCAGAAGCGTCAATATCCGGGCCCTGCTCATGTCGCTTCCTCCCTGAAATAAGTGGCCAGTTGAATTCTCAGACTGACCGTATCCTCGCCCTGCCCGGCCCCTTCCCGCCCGGACAGAGAGATGTTTTCAATAATCAGGATGCGGTCGGTATTCTCGAGAAAATAAAGGAATTTTTTAACATTGCCATAGTCACCATCGACGGAGAAACTCAAGCCATAACGGATATCGCCAATGGCCTCGTCCGCTTCCGGCCGATAGCTGATCTGATGTATCATCAGGCCGGATTGATCGGCCCAGGAAAACAACTCTCCGACAAACAGAGAAAACTGGTTAATCGCCGGAATCAGCTCCTGAAAACGCTGCAGGTTACTCTTGAGCTGTTCCGCGGTGGAGACCGGAACGCCGCTGCGAGCAAATTCAAGCTGGCGCTCACGGACTTCTTTCTGCAGGCGCAGCTGTTCATCCTGCAGATCACTCAGCCGCGGAGCGACAGACCAGCCGTGGACCGCTCCCAGGACGCAGATCACCAGCAGCAAAGCTCCGACACAGATCACCTGACCACGCCGTTGTTCCCAGACCGTTTGCAAGAGGGAAAATTTCTGCTGCATCAGAACACCCCCGCCAGATTGATGGAAAAACTCAATGCGGTCCGCTTCCCGCCCCGCCCGTCGTCGACCTGGACTTCGCCCTGAGTGATCAGGTAGGCATGTTGAAAATCCGCTCCATGGAGGTTATCCAAAAGAGCCTGCAACCGGGACAGATCCCTGGCAACCCCGGTCAGCACCAGGGCGTTTTTCTCATAATCGGGATTAAAACTGCGCAGGCTGATGCCCGTGGGCAGCAGCTGTTCCATCCGGTCAAACAACAGGGTCCAGCGAAAAGCATCCTGTTGCAACAGGATTGCGGCACGATCATAAGCGGCCTGCTGCTGGGCCAGTCCCGCGGCGCTCTGTTGTTCCGGCCGTTTCCCGGTCAGCTGTTCCTGCAACGCCTGCAGATGTGATCGATATTCCTGCTCCTGTTGCCGTGCAGCGAGGAAAGAACTGATCTGCCAAGTGATAATGCCGCTCAGCAGCAGCACCAAGACCCAGAAAATCAGTTGGAAAAGGCGCCGATTCAGGTACCTGCGGCTGGCCAGATTGATCGTCAACTGCATTCAGGCGCCTCCTTTCATCATCCGCTCCGCCGCTCCCAACGCTGCCACCATTCCACTGGTCCGTTCCGCCGAAAGATGATTGCCAAAACCGTTCTGCAATTTGCTGACCGGTGAAATCAGCAGTTGTACACTCTGCTCGAACACATCATCCACCGCGTCGAACAGCTCGCCTTGCTTGTCCCAATCCGTATGCAGGTATACGGGCAGCCTGGCGAACCCGGAAAAATGGCTGCGGCACGTCACCAGCGAACGATTCAGTTCCCGGCAGACTCCGGCCGGATCGACCTCAACAGTGCGGCAGCGACAAAAGCTGAGAACCCGATCGAAAAACACCAGCAGACTGAGCTGGGAACCGTCCACCCCGATCAGGATGAAATCTTGCCCCAGATCGATTTTGGAGCGATAGGCGTTATACAGGCTGAGGGAATGAAAATCGATCACGGTTGCGGCATAGCCGATCCGGGCAAACAGGTCTTCGTACTGGCCGAGAACGGCGCGTGAAATAACCGCGACCAACACTTTTTTCAGTCCCGGTTCACGTTCGTCCATGACCTGAAAATCGAGGGCGAACTGTTGGGCCTTCCCCGGCAGGGAATCCTTCAACTGCCAGCGCAGCACTTCCACCCCTTCGGCGCGGCTGTTGAAAGGGGTTTCCACTTCGACCAGGAATAATTGCCCGGCCCGGTCCGGCAGCGCAACGGAGACTCTGTCATCGCGGCCGGTCAAGGGGGTGAGGGTTTTCTTCAAGGTGGTGCAGAAGCTGTCTTCGTCATGGATATTCAGCTGGTTGAAATGTGCCGACAGGACCTGGCCTGCAAATGCTTCCTGCTGCGCGCCGGCCAGGGCCAATTGATGGCCACGGCGTTGAATGGCCATGGCACGCAACCCTTGTTCGCGGATATCCAAACCGATATATGTACGACGCAGCATGCCCTCTACCCTTCTGCAAAAGTGACGCGGTCGATTTCCTTAAAGGTGGTCTCGCCCCGTAAAACCTTTTCCAGCGCGGCCTGACGCAGGAAAATGGTGCCGTTCTGCAGCGCTCTTTTCTTCAGCTCCGAGATCGGGCTTTTGGCGGCAATCAGCTCGCGCATCTCATCATTCATCTCCAGCAGTTCAACAATGGCGCTACGCCCGGAAAAACCGAGTCCGCCGCACTCTTTACAGCCGGGCGCTTCATAAAAATTCGCACGGGCGCATTGTTCTTCGCTCAATCCATAAGACGCCAGCAGGTCACGCTCATAGGTGACCGGGGTTTTGCAGTGTCGACAGAGGACCCGGACCAGCCGTTGCGCCATGACACAGTTGAGGCAGGAGACAAAATTATAGGGATCAATCCCCATATGCAGGAAACGCCCGAGCACATCGAAGACATTGTTGGCATGGACCGTGGTGAACACCAGGTGCCCGGTTAACGCCGACTGGACGGCAATCTGCGCAGTCTCCGGGTCACGGATCTCACCCACCATGATTTTGTCCGGGTCATGGCGAAGAATCGAACGCAAGCCGCGGGCAAAGGTCAATCCCTTTTTCTCGTTGACGGGAACCTGAACCACCCCCTTGACCTGGTATTCAACCGGATCCTCGATGGTGACAATCTTTTCTTCCGTGGAATTGATTTCCGACAGGGCCGCATAAAGGGTGGTGGTTTTGCCGCTGCCGGTTGGTCCGGTCACCAGCACCATGCCGTAAGGCTCGCGAATCCGGGCACGCATCCGCGCCATTTCCCGCTCGGCAAAGCCCAGGGATTCGAAGGTCAGTCCCTTCATGTCGGCTGCAATCGATTCTTTGTCCAAAATCCGGATGACCGCATCTTCACCGTAACTGGTCGGCATGATCGAAACCCGGAAATCGATGGACTTATCACCAAGTCGGACCTTGAAGCGTCCGTCCTGCGGAATGCGTCGCTCGGAGATATCCAGTTCGCTCATGACCTTGATCCGCGAGATAATCGGGCTTTGAAAGCGGCTGTCGATGGTCTCCGTGGCCTGGTAGAGCACCCCGTCGACCCGGTATTTGATCACCACCCCGTCACCGGTCGCCTCGATATGGATATCGCTGGCGCGCTTTTTAAGGGCATCGAACAGGGTCGAATCGATCAGGCGAATAATTGGGCTGGTATCGGCGGTGAGTTTGTCAATGGAGAGAACCTCATCCCCTTTTTCGGTCTCCTTGATCAGCTGCAGCTTGAAATCTTCCGAGGCCTCCCGCAGCACCCGTTGGGAACCGGCCCCGCGTTCGATCAGCCGTTCGATCTGGCTTTGTGCGGCGATTTTAATCTCCAGCCGGCAACCCAACTGGAGTTCCAGCTTATCCAACACGCCAATATCGGTTGGATCGGCCACGGCCACCACAAGGGTATTCTCCTGCCGTTCCAGCGGGACCAGATTGTACTTGATGGAGAGATCGGAAGGTAAAGAGGCTACCAGATCAGGATCAAGCGTCACCTCTTTCAGATCAATGAAATCATACTGAAAACGCTCGGCCAGACCCTGTGCCAATTCAATATCGGTAAACATTCCGGTCTCAACGCCGATAGTTCCAAAACGCTGTCCGGTCTGGCTTTGTTTTTCCAGAAGCAGATCGATTTCCGCAGGAGCAATCGCCCCCATATCTGCCAGGATGCGTCCAATCTGTCGGTTCTGAAACACCATAGCGGTCCTTTAGCAGATGGTTGCATGAGTCCCGCCGGGGACTTCATGCAATCAATGATCGAGAAGATGAGGCTTTATCGATGTCAAAAATATTCAGTGAATAAAAGCTTTAAGTACCCACTCATGGACCCGGCAACTCCTTCAGCAATAGTTGCTGCTTAAGCAACGGTCCCGGCCAACTGGAAAATCGGAACGTACATCGCCACGATAATAAATGCGATCAGCAGCCCCATCACCATCATCAGCACCGGCTCGATCATCGTCGTCAGACGGTTCAAACGGGCTTCAACAGCGGCCTCGTAATAATCTGCGATATCACCAAGCATTTCAGTCAGCGATCCGGAAGTTTCTCCGACATTGACCATGCGTAAAGCCAAAGCGGGGAAGTAACCGGTCCGGGCCAACGAGTCAGACAGCGCAGACCCCTCTTCAACCCGCTGAATCGCCTGTATCATGCCTTTTTCAAGGCGCAGGTTGTTCAGGGTTCCCCGCGCCATCTTCATGGCCTCGACCAGCGGTGTTCCACTGTTTAAAATGGTTCCCAGGGTCCTGGTAAAACTGGATAAGGCATAATCAATGGCCAGGCGACCAAAGAAAGGGATCTTCAGTAACAGCCCGTCAATCCGCAGCTGCCCCTGGGACGTTCTTAAAATCGGTTTGCACAGCAATAGGGCCAGAACAACAGCGCCGATCACCAGATACCAGTAGCGCCCGACAATATCTGAAACAAGAATCAGAATCTGCGTAATCAGTGGAAGTTGCACATTGGCGTCCGCATAAATCTGGCTGAAGCGCGGGACCACGTAGATCATCAGAAAAATCACCACCACAATGGCCGCAGTGGTCAGAAGCAAGGGGTAGAACGAGGCGCTGCGGACTTTAGCACGAATGGCCTCGACCCGCTTTTGATAGGCCAGAAAGCGGGCCAGGGTTTCCGGAAGATCTCCGGTTTTTTCTCCTGCTTTCAGCGCGGCAATGTAAAGAGGCGAAAAGGAACGTGGATGCTTGGCAAAAGCTTCCGAAAGGGAACTCCCGCCGCGGATGTCTTCCCTGATTTCGGCGATGACATCACGAAACGGGCCAGCCTCCATCTGTTCCAGCTGGGTATCAAATATTTTCAGGACCGATAACCCTGAGCGCAGCAGTACCAACAATTCCTGGTTGAAGCTCAAAAACTGCCGACCGCTCAGCCGCACCGTCCTGCCCTTGCCTCCGTCAAGAAAGGACAAATAGCGTCGGCGAATCAAAAAAACGTGAAAACCCTGGTCCTCAAGATTCTCTTTCAGCTGAAAACGAGATCCCGACTCATAGACCTTCTCGACAATGCGTCCGTCGACCGTTCCTATTTTACATTGATAAGTGGGCATGATTACTTTGATTCCGGCATAAGTCGATCCAACATACTCACTCAGAAAACTATCAAAAACGCTGTTCTATATTATTGCTGCGATATCTGGGAAAGTCAAAACCTATTATCAATTTCAATCCAACCAGCAACCTTTATCAGCAAAACGAATAGATATAAAAAAAGGACAACCGGCATTACGAGCCAGATTGTGGACGGATAAGGCCAACCTGCTCCTGCACCTGAATATACCAAGCGCAGATTAAGGTTCAAGAATGGTCACCTGATTGCGCCCGTTTCTTTTGGACATGTAGAGTGCACGATCCGCGGTATGAATCAGCTGCTCTTTACTGACCTGAGGGCGGTCAAGGGTCCAGCAGGCCCCGCCGATACTGATCGTCACTCTGAGTTCAACACCTTCGGAAACAGTAGCGATGCCTTCGACACTACGCCGCAACCGCTCGGCGAACACCCTCATACCGGCCTGATTGGTGTGAGGGAGAACGACGGCAAATTCTTCGCCACCATAGCGGGCAACAACATCCGTCGGCCGAACGGCGCACTGCACTGCTTTTGAGATATTCATCAGCACCAGGTCGCCGACGGGGTGACCAAAATTATCATTCACATCTTTAAACTTATCGATATCAAACAGTAGCAGGCCAACTGAAGACTGATAGCGCAGAGACCGGGCCAGTTCCTGCTCAAAAATTTCCTGGAAATAACGATGATTATAGAGGCCGGTCAGGCTGTCGCGAAAAACAAGTTCCTTCAAGCGCGCCACCGCTTCGCGCAGTTCATTGGCAAGGTTCTGGGCATTTTCCTTGGCTTCTTTAAGTTCCAGGACCACCTGCTCATAAGACAGGTTGAGTCGGCTCAATTCTTCGTTGGCTTCCTGCAGCATCTGCGAATAGGGCTTGATCTCTCCCGGATTCAGATCGAAAGCCTCCAGGAACTCCACACTTTTGGTTGCAACATTGTCAACCAGATCACGGACTTGTTCAGGCCTGAAGCGAAAAGTTCTAAACAACTCGTGTTGTAGATGACGGACCTTCTCAGCGCTATTTATCTCGCTGTAAATTGACGCCAATTGGTCGGCAATTTTCAGAATCTGTGCGGTTTGCACATATGAGTCTGGAACAGCGACAGATTCGTGGTGAAACTTTAAAGGTTCGGAGATTCGGTCGGGGACCCCCCAGGCTTTAAGGAGTGCTGCACCGACTTGTTGGTGGTCGAAGCCAAATTTAGCCTTTTCCAGATCCCGCAAGGTTTTTTCCAACAACATCCGTTCTTCCAACAGGCCGCTATATTCACTACCTTTCCCCAAAAACAGGATAAGAACTCCGATATCCTGAAGCAGAGCTGTCACAAAAATATCGTGATTATCGTGTTTCAGCAGTTTGCACAGGAGTTCGGCAGCAACCGCCGTGGTGACCGATCGTCGCCAGAAGTAATCAAAATCGAATTGCCCGCTCTCCGTTCCACGCAGGTCCTTGGCGATGACAAAAGATAAAGCGATATTTTTTACGACATTGGTCCCCAGAATACTCACCGCCCGCTCAATGGTGGAAATCTCATTGGGCATTGAATACAAGCCGGAATTTGCCACGCGCAGCATCTTAAGTGTCATGGGGCCGGGTCCGCGGCGATAATCTGGGTCAAATCCTGCAGCGAAGCTGCTTCATCCTGCACAGTATTCAGGATCTGCACAGCGATAGTCGGTGGTGAAGGGAGCTTGATCTGCTCCTTAATAAGGCGGTCAACATCATTGTTGCTCGCAAGTCTGGGATCCATGCAACAAACCTCCGGCCAATTCGCATACAATTAAATACAAATCTTAACATATCTGAAACAATTTCCATGGTCTTCGTTTTTACCGCTCAGTTCAAGGAATAAAATCTCGATATGTTGATAAAATGGTCATTGGATTCGTTTTGGGTGGTCACCACCGCTGCATTTAATCACGGATCATGGCCGCCACTAACCGAACCGTTGTCGAATACGCCCAGCGAAAAGCGTTGCTTCTCATACTGACAGATTGAGGGGCTGTGGAATTGATAGGGTCGCTGGATTGATGGGATTTTGCTCCGTACTTGCCTAAAACCCAACATCACCAACGATTTATAGATTATGCCAGTGTCTGCTCCTTCCACCTTGATGGGGGAAGGTTGGGATGGGGGTGAGGTAACCTCACCGCTCCGCATCCATTCATGCTGAAAATCTTCAAATTCTTGAAATCAAAGTCGCGGGGTCTCGGCCCCGCAGCCGCCCACCTTTTTGTCCAGGCCAACAAAAAGATGGAAAAAAATGGCCATTTGAATGCTCGGGAGTTTCGTTTACTCCGGACGCGGGGTAGCTGCTCGTTGGTCGCTGATAGTTGGGCAGGGTTGGTCACTATTGAATTTAATCACGGAGCGTGGCCGCTACTGACCGCAGCGTCGTCGAATGCGCCCGACGAAAAGCTTCGCTTCTCGTACTGGCGGACTGAGGGGCTGCGGAATTGGAAGAATCTCTGGATTGATGGAATTACGTTCCGTACTCACCTAAAACCCAATATCACCAACGATTTATAGATTATGCCTGTGTCGTGCTCCTTCCCCCTTGATGGGGGAAGGTCGGGATGGGGGTGAGGCTAGCGATTTCGCCTACAGAACCTTCTTCGAGGCTCCATTCCGGCCGCGGCATATGGGCATTTCGGTTCTAAGAAACTGTTCAAAGAATTGCGGTTACTCGGGGGGTATGAACATAAAAAAAGCGACCGAATCGCTGATTCGGTCGCTTGAATTTTTTATGGAGCGGGAAACGGGATTTGAACCCGCGACTTCAACCTTGGCAAGGTTGCACTCTACCACTGAGTTATTCCCGCACAGTGGTGCTCGTTGTGTTGAGCGGGTGTATGTATAGCAAAACGCTTCGACAGGTGTCAATACCTTTAGCTGCTTTAACCGATCTTTTCCAGATAATGGGCTGGCTGCCCCCTCTGCATTGGTTCCGGGGTAATGAAAATTTACGCTACCGCCTCTTGAGCTCTTCCGTTTAAAAGAGGCCCTTCCTCAAGGCAGCGGGCCGGGATAAAAAACAAGGGTCAAGCACGGCCGCATGGGCAATTCCCCTGAGCCAATAAAAAAGCGACCGAATCGCTGATTCGGTCGCTTGAATTTTTTATGGAGCGGGAAACGGGATTTGAACCCGCGACTTCAACCTTGGCAAGGTTGCACTCTACCACTGAGTTATTCCCGCACAGTAGAGCTCGTTGCGTCGAGCGGGTGTATGTATAGCAAAACGCTTCGACAAGTGTCAACAAAAAATTCTTCTTTTTTATAAAAGTTTTTCCTTTGTAATTTCAACAAGTTAATCAACGAACAAAGATTTTGAAAAACTTGAAAAAATAGTCCAGCCCGGACCAGATGGTCAAAATCAGCGAAATGTAGAAGATAAAAATACCGGCATTGTGCATTGACGGGTAGAGAAAATTAGCTTCAACTCCAAAAAACCAATAATATCGATAATGAAGCAGCAATCCGACAATGGCGATCATCTGGAAGATGGTCTTGTATTTTCCCAGATTGCTGGCCGCAATGACGATCCCTTCGGACGAAGCAATCGACCTGATTCCGGAGACAATAAGCTCCCTTGCCAGAATAACAAAAACCGCCCAGGCCGGTACGCGATCAAGGGGATCAGCATAATCAGGGCAGCCATAACGATCAACTTATCCGCTAAAGGATCAAGGAATTTCCCCAGGATGGTCACGATCCCCCAGCGCCGGGCCAGGTATCCGTCCAGCCAGTCGGTCACGGACGCAGCAGTAAAAACAACTGCAGCCCAAAAACAGTTTTCCCTCGACTCAAAAAGCAACAGCAGGACGACTGCCGGCACGGCAACAATACGGGATAAGGTCAGGATATTGGGCAGGTTCAACAATTCTCTTGTTCGAGTCATCAGAATGTACTCTCATTGCGGCGGTAGAAATCGAAATAATGCTTGACCCGCTTGATGTAATTCCTGGTTTCCTCAAAAGGGGGAATTCCACCATATTTGCGTACCGCAGTGGGGCCGGCATTATATGCGGCAAGAGCATAATCCAAGTTCCTATTGAAAGAATCAAGCATTTTTCGCAAGTACATGGAACCGCCGTAAATGGATTGAGAAGGGTCGAAAGGGTTATTAACCCCGACTTCCACAGCAGTTTCCGGCATGAGCTGCATCAACCCCTGGGCGCCACGCCTGGAAATGACCTGCGGATCAAAGTCACTTTCGACCTTGATAACCGCCTTGA
This sequence comes from Geopsychrobacteraceae bacterium, assembly GCA_963668145.2. Lineage (GTDB taxonomy): Bacteria > Desulfobacterota > Desulfuromonadia > Desulfuromonadales > Geopsychrobacteraceae > Seleniibacterium. The sequence continues at coordinate 4,292 of CAXXJU010000005.1, read as the reverse complement.
TCAGGGCTCGTTCCAGTTGAAAGGTCTCGGCGCTGTGAGCGATGAGCGATTCCAGCCGATAGCGGTCCCCCTCGGTCCGGTAAAAACGATATTCTGACGAAGTCGGGACATTGGTGAAATGAACCCCTCCGTTCGCATCGACATAGCGATAAATACCGGCAGCGACAATATTTGGAAAAAGCACCAAAGCAACCAGAAAATATATTGAAATCAATTTCATATTGGTAAACATGAGTAATTTATAACCTTGCCCCTAAGTAGAGTCAAGCGCCATTGTACCGGTCTATTGCTTGACAACCTTGAAAGCCCCGCCGATAATGCCGCAGACGGGCTGATATGTAAATAATAACGGCCGGTTTCGGCCGGGAGAAAACAATGAAAATAGAAACCGACTTTTTGGTTATCGGAAGCGGCATTGCCGGGCTCACCTATGCTCTGAAAGTTGCTGATCGGGGCACGGTTTCCCTGGTCACCAAGCGGAATATAGATATTACCGCAACCCAGCTGGCACAGGGTGGAATCGCCACGGTCTTTTCAGAAGAAGACAGTTTCAGCGCTCATGCAGAAGACACCATGGTCGCTGGAGCCTGGTTGTCCAAGCCGGAAATTGTCAAACTGGTGGTCGAGTCCGGGCCCGCAGCGGTCAGGGATCTTATCGATTGGGGCGTTCAGTTCAGCCGCAACCAAAACAATGAGTATGATCTCACCCGGGAAGGCGGTCACAGCCACCGCCGGATTCTCCATGCCAAGGATGCCACCGGCCGGGAAATTGAACGCGCTCTTGTCGAAGCGGCCCAACAGCACCCCAATATCACTCTCTATCAGGACCATATCGCGGTCGATCTGATTACCGAAGCCAAAGTTCTCCAGCGGCCGATTTCTCCCAACCGCTGCCTCGGTGCCTATATTTTTGATAAAAAAAATGAAGAAGTCGTCACCTTCGGGGCGCGCTTTACGGTTCTGGCCACGGGCGGAGCAGGAAAAGTCTATCTATATACCTGCAACCCCGACATCGCCACGGGTGACGGCGTGGCCATCGGCTGGCGGGCCGGTGCGGATGTTGCCAACATGGAATTCATGCAGTTTCACCCCACCACCCTGTATCACCCGAATGCAAAATCATTTCTGATCTCCGAGGCGGTGCGTGGCGAAGGAGCCATTCTCAAACGCTCGGACGGTTACGCCTTTATGGCTGATTATCATCCGCTTAAGGATCTCGCCCCCCGCGACATCGTTGCCCGGGCCATCGACAGCGAGATGAAAAAATACGGTGACGACTGCGCTTACCTTGATATCACCTATAAAGGGGCGGCCTTCATCAAAGACCATTTCCCGATGATCTATGAAACCTGCCTGCAATACGGCATCGACATGACCCGCGAACCGATCCCTGTGGTACCGGCAACACACTACCTTTGCGGCGGGTTGCGCGCCGACCGGGACGGGGAAACCAACATTGAGAATCTGTTCGCCATCGGCGAGGTCGCCTGCACCGGTCTGCACGGAGCCAACCGCCTGGCCAGCAACAGCCTGCTGGAAGGGGTTGTCTTTGCAAAAAGAGCAGCGCAATTATCCCTGGAACGATTCGACAAACAATACCCCCCCAACCCGCCAGTACCGACCTGGGACAGCGGTAACGCCACCGACAGCGATGAAGAAGTCATTGTTGCCCATAACTGGGACGAAATCCGCCGCTGCATGTGGAATTACGTCGGCATTGTCCGTTCTGACAAACGCCTGCAGCGGGCCATGAACCGGATCCTGCTGATCCAGCAGGAGATCGACGAATACTATTGGGATTTTCTGCTCACTTCAGACCTGATCGAACTGCGCAATATCGCCACTGTCGCCAAATTGATCGTCCAAAGCGCTCTCTCCCGCCACGAAAGCCGCGGCCTCCACTTCACCATTGACCACCCGGAGCGCGACGATCAAAACTTTCAGCACGACACCATCATCCCCGGAGCCGAGTACTGCTCGTCCGGACGCTAAAGGACTGCCCCTTGGATATTGATACAATCCGCACTAGGATCAACGAACTCGACGATGAATTACTGAGAATTTTCAATGAGCGAGCCACCCTCGCCCTGCAGATCGGCCAGCTGAAAAAGCAGCTTGATTTGCCGATTTACGATCCCCGCCGGGAAAAACTGATCTTTGAACGGATGCAGCTGAACAATCAGGGGCCTCTGGAGAATCCCGCAATTATCCGGCTGTTTGAACGGGTCATTGATGAAAGTCGCAGCCTGGAACGCAGCCATGCCAATCGGCGAGCAGAGAATCCTCCGAAGCCGCTTTCGCCTGATGAAGACAAACCATTGCGATAAACCCGGGAAATCGCCCTTCCCTTGATTTGATCGCAAAAGCCCCGAGGCGCAGTTTTACAGCAACCTTCTCAAGGAGAACGCCAGACATGCTGGTCATCATGAAAAAACGGGTTATGGAACATGAACTTGAAGAGGTGAAACAATACCTGGTTGAGCGGGATTGCGATTTTCACCAATCAACCGGCGCTGACCGGATTATTCTGGGGGTCGTCGGTGCCACGGACAACATAGATTGCGACAAGCTAAGGAAGATCCCAGGGGTGCTGGATATTTATCGAATCCCTGCTGAAGAATAAAAAAATATCGGGACTGCGCAGCAAGAGCGCAGTCCCGATATTTTTTAATTTAGATTAGTTGCCATTCGGAAACTCCGAAGGGCAACGGCTAAGTTTTCAGATTGGAAAAAGCGCTTACGCTCCGACAACTTCCACCTTGGTAAAAACCGCCCGCAGAATCTGCCCGGCGCCTTCAATAGCTTCCCGAGCGCCTTCTTCGCGATCCACCAAGGTCACAATGCCCACAACATTCAGCCCCTCTTCTTCGGCACGTTCCACCGCTTTCATGGAGGATCCGCCAGTGGTGGTCACGTCCTCGACAATCACGACCTTTGATCCCGGAGGAAGGTTTTTGCGCCCTTCCAGCCATTGCCCGGTACCATGCCCTTTCGGCTCTTTGCGAATAATAAACGCATGCACATGATACCCTTCCAACTGGGCCGCAATCGAGGTCGCCGTCGCAATCGGATCCGCGCCGAGGGTCAGGCCGCCGACTCCGACCACCTGATCATCGATCTTTTTGACTTCATTCCAAAAAGCCTGTCCTACCAACAAGCCACCGCGAGCATGCAGGGTGGTCTGTTTACCGTCAAAATAAAAATTACTTTTCCGTCCTGAGGCCAAAGTAACCTCACGTTCCTCATAGGAAAGCTCACGGATAATAACCTTCAGTTCATCTTTTACGCTCATCACCAACCTCCTTGATTCTCTATCAGCAAGTTATCGCTGATTATTCAATTTATTCAAAAAAGGCCCAGCTGGTTGGTGTCTTTCAGCCGGGGGAATTTAACCGGATAGTTGCCGCTGAAGCAGGCTTCGCAGAAATCGACCTTGTGATCGCCGAATTTAACCAACGCAGCATGCAGCCCTTCAAGGCTGAGGTAGCTGAGGCTGTCAGCAGTGATATAACGGGCGATTTCTTCAATGGTATGGGAAGCGGAAATCAGCTCTTTGCGCGACGGCGTATCAATGCCATAAAAACAGGGGAAGCTGGTCGGCGGACTGGAAATCCGCACATGCACCTCTTTGGCCCCGGCATTGCGAATCATTTTGACGATTTTTCGAGAGGTGGTTCCACGAACAATGGAGTCATCGACCACCACCACTTTTTTGCCTTCGATGATTTCACGCACCGGGTTCAGCTTCAGTTTGACCCCGAAATGGCGGATCGATTGTTGCGGTTCGATAAAAGTCCGCCCGACATAATGGTTACGGATCAGCCCCAGCTCAAAGGGCAGACCTGCCTCTTCAGCATAGCCCATTGCCGCCGGCATTCCCGAATCCGGGACCGCCATGACCAGATCGGCATCGACCGGATATTGCCGCGCCAACTGACGACCGAATTCTTTGCGCACCGGATACACCATCCGGTTGAAAATCCGGCTGTCTGGCCGGGCAAAATAGATATATTCGAAAATGCATGGTGTATTGCGGGATTCCTGCTGAAAGGGGAAATAGGATTTCATGCCGTTTTTATCGACAATAATCATCTCTCCCGGCTCTATTTCCCGCAGATATTCGGCTTCGATCAGATCGAAGGCGCAGGATTCCGAAGCGACCACATAAGCGCCGTCCAGCTTGCCGAGACTCAGCGGGCGGAACCCATTGGGATCGCGCACCGCAATCATCCGGGTTTCGGTAAGAAATGCCAGGCTATATGCTCCCTTAACCTGATTCAAAGCCTCGATGA
>CAXXJU010000004.1:0-131871 GCA_963668145.2 Geopsychrobacteraceae bacterium | reverse complement strand
GCCGATCGGATTTCCAATGTTTTCGTACCGATTGTTATCGCCCTGTCGCTACTCACTTTTTGCGGCTGGCTGGTCATGGGAAAGGAGTTTCTGTTCGCCTTTCAGATGGCGGTCGCGGTGGTGGTGGTGGCATGCCCCTGTGCACTGGGCCTGGCAACGCCCACGGCCATTATGGTGGGCAGCTCGGTCGGGCTTGAACTTGGCATTCTGTTTAAAAAAGCGACGGTCCTGGAACAGATATCAGGCTTGCAGACACTTTTGTTCGATAAAACCGGAACCTTGACCAAGGGACGGTTTAACGTCGAGCAGGTGATCAGTTGTGGCGATCTGAATGAGCGGGAGTTGCTAGCTTTTGCCGCGTCCTTGGAGAGTGCCAGTACCCATCCGCTGGCTCAAAGTATCGTCGAAAAAGCCGCCGCATTTGAGATTCCTGTGCCAACGTCCTGCGATATCGTGGAAATGGGAGGGCATGGCTTGTCCGGGATAACGGCCGGAAGGACAGTGCTCTGTGGCAGCCAGAAACTGCTCAGCGACCACGGTGTCGATCTGTCATTACTGCCGAACCCTGACCTCTTTCGCGGAAATTCGCTGATTTTTATTGCGATCGATGATAAATTACAGGGGATTGTGTGCCTTGCCGATGAGATCAAGGACAATGCCGGCAAGGTTGTCTCCGGGCTCAGGCAGCTTGGTATCGAACGGTTCTGGTCACTGGTGATCGCCAGGAGGTTGCTGATCGGGTTGCGGCTCAGCTTGGTATTTCCCTGGTCGAGGCAGAGGTCTTGCCGGAGCAGAAGCTGGCTGTCGTTAAAAAATACCAGCAGCTCGGGCAGCGGGTCGGGATGGTTGGGGACGGGATCAATGACGCACCGGCTCTGGCCCAGGCGGATGTCGGGATTGCCATCGGTAGCGGCACCGATGTTGCCAAGGAAACCGGCGATCTGGTGCTGGTGGGTGGCGATCTTTTCGACATCGAACGAGGGATTCTGCTGGGCAAAAAAACACTCTGGAAAATCAAGCAGAACCTGTTCTGGGCGTTCTTTTATAACTTGTTGGGGATTCCCTTGGCGGCCGGATTGTTTTTTCCTTGGTTCGGTCTCTATCTCAAACCGGAATATGCCGGTTTGGCCATGGCTTTTTCCAGTGTCTCCGTGGTGACCAACAGTTTGGTGCTGCGGCGCAGTAAAAAAACCTTAGCTCAGCTGGGGAGATAATGCCGCCGAAACTGATCATCGGGGTGATCGGCGCAGGTTCCGCAACTGCGGCCGGAATGGCCAAGGCTCGTGAAGTCGGCCGGCTTCTTGCCGAAAGAGGAGCCGTGCTGGTCTGTGGCGGGCTTGGCGGGATTATGCAGGCGGCGGCCCAGGGGGGTGTTCACGATGCTGGCGGTGAGGTCATCGGTATTCTGCCCGGAGCTGACGCCGGCGCGGCCAATCCCCATGTTTCTTTGCCCATTGTGACCGCCATGGGACAGGCGCGAAATGTCATTATTGTCCAGACAGCGCAGGCGTTGATAGCGATCGAGGGGGAGTACGGGACCCTTTCCGAGATCGCTGTTGCGTTAAAACTGGGTAAACCGGTTGTGCAAATCGACAGTTGGCCGCAGCTGAAAACAGACGGACAGGTGGACACTGCGGAAGAAGCCGTCACGATGATTTTCAATGTCCTCAAGGAGAAATCCGGCTGATGAAGAAAGAAGTCCCACTTGTTTCGATTCTCCCCGAGTGCCCGCAGAGGGCGCCGGAGGAAGACATGGTCAGCCAGATGATCGAGTGGCTGCGAGGGCGTGGCAAGGTTCTGATTGTTACCCATGATAATCCGGATCCCGACTCCATCGCCTCAGCGGTCGCTTTACGGCACCTGATCCTGGTTAAAACGGGGCAGGACGCCATATTGACCTATGGCGGGGTGATCGGTCGCAGTGAAAATCGCAAGATGGTGGAACTGCTGGAGATCCCGCTGGTGCCCATTGCCGAACTGAATCTCGAGCAGTTCAACGTGGTCTGTATGGTTGATACCCAGCCGCAAACCGGGAATAATTCCTATCCGGCCGGACAACCGGTGCACCTGGTCATCGATCATCATCAGCCCAAGCGTGATCTGTCAGCTATCTGTTGGGTTGATGTCCGTGAACATTATGGCGCTTCGGCGACGATTCTTTACGAATACCTGAACAGTCAGCAGGTCTCCATCAATACCCGCCTTGCCACCAGCTTGTTTTACGCCATCAAATCGGAAACCCAGGACCTGGGCCGCGAATGGTCCAAAGCTGATCGCGAAGCTTATCTCAGGCTGCTGCCACTGTCGAACAACCGGATTTTGTTCGATATTATTCACCCGCAGGTTTCGAGAGATTATTTCTGCGCCTTTCGCACCGCCCTTGAAAATGCCCACCTGCACGGCAAAGTGTTGGTTTTCAACCTGCACCGGATTGAAAATCCCGATCTTGTCGCCGAGCTGGCTGATTTCCTTTTACGTCAGCAGGGTGTTGAGTAATGTTTTGGGCATGGGCTGGTTTGATGGTACCGAGATTTTGTCGATGCGAACAGTCGTCCCGGATGCGAAATTGGGGCTGGTGATCCAGCAGATGGTTGCCGGTGTCGGTTCTGCCGGCGGGCACGGCATGGTCGCCGGTGGACAGGTCAGGGATATGGCCGAAGGACCCTGCCGCACAGAACGAACTGGAAAATTTGCTGACGGAAAGAATGTGTAAAGCATTGAACCTGCCATTGACCGATCCGGAGCCGCTTATTTGTCAATGAATGCCGCAGCCTCAACAAAACAGTCCGGAAGAGATGTTGTCCACTGTGTTCCCAGATAACAGGTGCGGCAGTGGCGACCGGCCAATACCGGCATGTCCGCAATTGAATTTTCTGCATCCACTGGCGTTGCGAACGTGCTGCTGTTTCCTGAGTGCCCCGTCCTGGATTGACATTGCCTTTGCAGCTAAGCTATAACCAAGCGGTTTTTATAGGAGTCCCGATGCGTGTTTTTTTTCTTATATGCTGTTTTCTCGGCCTGGGGGTGTTGCCCGGAGTTGCTCAGGCTGCAGTGGATATGGGGTTGCGGGGGAAAGATCCGCTGCGCATCGAAGATGTTTATCAGCAAAAAGGGGTTCCCTATATCGCCGTTGAAGACGCCCTTGATGTCGTCGGTCTGAAAGGCCACTGGAATTCCATTGACCATACTTTCAAGATCCAGACCCGCAGAGGTTGGGCCGAAATCTCGCCGGCCTCCAGCTACATGAAGCTCGGAGATGAATTCTATCCGCTGAAAGACAAACCCCGCTTTATTGACGGGCGTTTGCGTGTGACAGATAGCTTCATCCTCAATCAGCTCTCCCAATTGGCCGGACAGCCGGTCTATTTCCGTAATCTGGACCCCGACGCAGACAGCGTTCCGGAAGAAAAAAAGAACAGTCTTGAACAGCTGTTTTCGTTTTTGCTCAACCGCAAACCAGCGGCCAGCGGACCTTTGATCAGGGCCGTGGCCCTGGATCCGGGGCACGGCGGGCTGGATACCGGGGTATTGGCAGCATCCGGTTATAAAGAAAAGGAGTTGAATCTGGCGGTCGCCGAAAAATTGGCCAAGCAGCTGAAGATGAAGCTGGGCATTCCGGTTTATCTCAGCCGCGATGGCGATTACGAACTGGCCATGGATCAACGGCTCAAGGCCGCGTCCGAAGATGATGTTGATGCCTGGATTCTACTTCATGCACAATCATCCTTTTCCCCATTAATCCATGGGGTCAATCTGTTTATCCGGCCGGAGCAACCGACGCCGAAATCTGGCACCGAAGATGATGCCATCAAGCAGAGAAGCCACAGTTTTCTTCTGGCTTCACAAGTTGCCCTGGCGCTGCGGTCGAGTGCTGTCGAGGTGCAGGGGATTTATCCGTCAAATCGGTTGTCCCTCGGGCAGGGCAATCTGCCGACAGTCTTGATCGAGCTCGGTTATCTGAGTAATTCAGATGAGGAAAAACAACTGGAAGATGCTGAATACCAACGGCAATTAGCCGAAGCTATTTTTAATGGAATCAAGAATTACGCCATGCAAATGAAGGAGCAGCAGAATGCAGCAAAATAAATTCGAGCGCAATGATCAACGGCCGGGCAATCAGTTGCGCCCGATTGATTTTCAACGTCATTTTACCAAATATGCAGAAGGCTCGGTGCTGATCTGTTGCGGCGAAACCAAAGTCCTGTGCAATGCTTCCGTTGAAGAGCGAGTGCCCCCGTTTATGCGCGGCGAAGGGCGGGGCTGGGTGACCGCCGAATACAGCATGCTGCCCCGGGCGACTCATTCCCGCTCCATGCGCGAAGCTGCGAAAGGTAAGTTGTCGGGAAGGACCCAGGAAATTCAGCGGCTGATCGGCCGCTCATTGCGGGCGATCACGGATCTCAAGGCCCTTGGCGAAAGAACCATCCAGATCGATTGCGATGTCCTGCAGGCCGACGGGGGAACCCGGACCGCTTCGATTACCGGGGCCTATGTGGCCCTGTACGATGCGCTGGCCGGTCTGGTCGATGCTGGCCAGTTGAAGAGTCTTCCGCTGTTGGACAGTGTTGCCGCCATCAGTGTCGGGATTGTCGGCGGGCAACCGCTGCTGGATCTGAACTATGCAGAAGATTCTTCTGCTGATGTTGACATGAACTTTGTCATTACCGGTTCCGGAAAGTTTGTCGAGGTGCAGGGGACCGCAGAAGAGGAGCCCTTTTCTTTGCAGGAGCTTGATCTGTTGCGGGACCTGGCGCTGCAGGGTTGTTCCGATCTGGCCCTGTTGCAGAAACAGGCGCTGCAGCTGTTATGAAATTGCTCGTGGCCACCGGTAACGCCGGCAAGTTAAAGGAAATCCGCAGCCTGTTGGCAGATTGTCCCATCGAAATTATCGGTCTTGATCAGTTGCAGGATCCTCCTGAGGTTGTGGAGGATGGAGCGACCTTTGCCGCTAACGCTTGCAAGAAAGCACGCGAGATGGCGGCCTTCAGTCAGCTGCTGACCCTGGCCGATGACAGCGGGCTGGTGGTTGACGGTCTGGACGGTGCGCCCGGAGTTCATTCCGCACGCTATGCCGGAGAACAGGGCAACGATGCGGCCAACAACCGCAAACTGCTTGAGGAGATGGCGTCGCTGCCTGATGATGAGCGGCAGGCGGCCTTTCATTGTGTGATGGCCCTGGCCTGGCCGGACGGTCGGTGCGAAACCTTTACCGGGACGGTGTCGGGAATCATTTTGCATGAGAAGAGAGGCGCCGGGGGCTTTGGCTATGACCCGCTGTTTTTGGTTCCCGAATACGGCAAGACCACTGCGGAGCTGCCTCTCGACATTAAAAATCGGATCAGTCACCGGGGCAATGCGTTACGCCAGGTTATCCCCTTGCTGCGCGAGCTGGTCGGTCAACAGGATTGATTCAGTGACAGGATGGAATGGCGCTAGTTTAAGGGGCGCTGGCAGCAAAACCGGGACTGTCCCCGCACGGGGGCTGTCCCAGGTCTTTGCGGTGTTAACCGCGACAGTTTCATGGCTCGCAAACTCTTGGGACAGCCCCTGAGACCCAGGGGACAGTCCCGAGTTTACTGCAAAGTTGCTTAAACTAGCGACATTCGTGACAGGATGTTACCTATTTTCTTCCGGAGGATACCATGGAAAGAACGTTCGCAATTATTAAGCCTGATGCTTTTGCCGCCGGGCACGCCGGCAAGATTCTGGCCCGGATTTACTCTGAGGGGTTCAAGGTTGTCGGCTTGAAAAAACTATACCTGAGCAAGGTTGAAGCCGAAGGCTTCTACGCTGTTCATAAAGAGCGCCCCTTTTTCGGTGAACTGACCGACTTCATGAGCAGTGGCCCGTGCCTGGTCATGGCCTTGGAAGCGGACAACGCGATTCTGAAATGGCGTGAGCTGATGGGAGCAACCAACCCGGCCGAGGCTGCTGAAGGGACTCTGCGCAAGGAATTCGGTACCTCCATCGGTGAAAATGCCACCCATGGTTCCGATGCCCCGGAAACCGCCGCTTTCGAACTGGGCTACTTTTTTAACGGGCTGGAATTACTCTAACCTTTTCTCTTGTTGTGGATCTTTCCCCGCCTTTGCTGAAACCGGGCGGGGACGGTTCCGGCTTGCTGACAATGACCTTGTCAGCCGGCAGGCCCTTCGGTAGAATTCCGAAGGGCGTTTTTCTTTCATCGGCGCATCCTGGGGCCCTCTTTCATCATGGCCATTCAATCGGGACGCTGGACATAAGAGGTTTTATTGAGTTCGGAAAAAATAGATTTAAAAAGTATGACCCGGCAGCAGTTGGAAGAATTCCTGGCCCGACTCGGCAAGGAAAAGTATCGCACCAAGCAACTGCTGCGCTGGATCTACCAGCGGCATGTCTATGACTTTGAAGAGATGACGGATCTTGCCAAGGACTTTCGCAAGCAGCTTGCTGAAAGCGCTTATATTTCCCGGTGTCGGCCGGAAGTTGTTCAGGAGAGTCAGGATGGAACCAGGAAGTATCTGTTCAGGCTGGCTGACGGTGAAACGGTTGAGGCGGTCAGGATCCCCATGGAAGAGGGGCGGGCCACTCTCTGTCTGTCGACTCAGGTTGGTTGTGCCATGGGCTGTCGCTTCTGTATGACTGGTACTTTCGGCTTGGTCCGCAATCTGGAAGCGGCCGAGATCGTCAATCAGGTCTGTGCTGCTCAGGAAGATGGGCCGGTTTCCAATATTGTCCTGATGGGAATGGGGGAGCCGCTGCACAATATCGATAATGTGGTGCAGGCATTGGAGATCCTCTATCTTGACGACGGTCTCGGCTATGGCACTCGGCGGGTCACCCTGTCCACCTGCGGCCTGGTCCCGGAGATTCGCCAATTAGGTCGCCGGATCAAGGTGAATCTGGCGGTTTCACTGAATGCCACCACCGATGAATTGCGTGACCAGCTGATGCCGGTCAACCGCAGGTATCCTTTGGCTGAGCTGCTGGCCGCATGTCGGGATTTCGCGATCGAAACCCGCCAACGGGTCACCTTTGAGTATATCCTCATCAACGGGGTCAACGATTCTCTGGCCGATGCAAAGCGGCTGGTTTCCTTACTGCACGGGGTGCGCTGTAAAGTCAATCTGATTGCTTTCAACCCCCATGCCGGAAGCGAATTCACAGCACCGGACGAAGCTGCGGTGAAAGAGTTTCAGAGCTATCTGCTGCAGCGTAATATTGTTGCTACTTTACGGGCCAGCAAAGGGCAGGATATCGCCGCAGCCTGTGGCCAGCTGAAAGGCCAGCTGGCAGGAGTCAAGGTGAAAAGGGTTCCGGGATGATGAGCGCCGCTGCTGCCAGTGGGCAAGGGGGGCGGTCGTGAGCTGCCTGGTCTGAAGTTGGCGTGTTGGGCAAGGCGGTGCTTGCGGATAAAAAAATGCCTTGGCCCGATGAGGGGCGAGTCTTCACCATTAAGATTGTGCGTGTTCATTTTTTACAGAGAGGACATTTTATTATGCAGGAACCGGTGATCGGTGTTATAGGTGGAAGTGGTCTCTATGAGATCGAAGGGCTGACCGAAGTCCAGGAAGTGACGATGGAAACCCCCTTCGGAGCGCCTTCCGATGCTTTTATTACCGGCCGGCTCGGTTCGGCGCGGATGGTCTTTCTCCCCCGTCATGGTCGCGGGCATCGATTGCTTCCTTCCGAAGTCAATTATCGGGCGAATATCTACGGCCTTAAAAAACTTGGTGTTGAACAGATTATCTCGGTGTCGGCCGTTGGCAGCATGCGTGAGGATATTGTTCCGGGCGATATTGTGGTTCCGGACCAGTTCTTCGATCGTACCCAGGGGAAAAGGGTGTCGACCTTTTTTGGCAACGGCGTTGTCGGGCATGTTCAGTTTGCCGATCCGGTCTGTGCTGATCTTTCCCAATTGCTAGTTGTGGCCGCCCGGGAAGTTGGTGCAACGGTTCATAGCGGCGGAACCTATATCTGTATAGAAGGGCCGAACTTTTCGACCCGGGCAGAATCAAACATCTTCCGTTCCTGGGGCGTTGACATTATCGGTATGACCAACCTGCCGGAGTCACGCCTGGCCCGAGAAGCGGAAATCTGTTATGGCACAATTGCCCTGGCCACTGATTATGACTGCTGGCATGATGGCCATGACGATGTTTCGGTGGAAGCGGTCATCGCCATCATCAAACAGAATGTGGCCACGGCGCGTAATATCATCAAGACCGCTGTTGAAAAGATTGTTGCACAACGCGCGCAACGCAGTTGCGCCTGCGCTGAGGCTTTGAAATACGCCATCATGACCGATAACCGCTTGATTCCAGAGGAAACGCTGCAGGCGTTGGAACCGATTATCGGCAAATATGTTTCCAGGTAAGGACAAACCATGAGCATCCTTGTTGTCGGCAGTGTTGCCTTTGATTCAGTCACCACCCCGTTTGGTGAGGCGGACGATGTCCTGGGCGGTTCGGCCAGCTATTTTTCCACCTCGGCGAGTTTCTTTACCGATGTGCAGCTGGTAGCCGTGATCGGCGAAGATTTCCCTCAGCAGCATATCGATTTCCTGGCCAGCCGCAATATTGACCTGAGTGGTCTGCAGACCAGCCCGGGGAAGACTTTTCGCTGGAAAGGGCGCTACGAATACGATCTGAACGAGGCCCACACCCTGGATACCCAGCTTAATGTGTTTGAAACTTTCAAGCCGCAGCTGCCGGAAAATTTCCGGGATGCTGAATATGTTTTCCTCGCCAATATCGATCCGGAATTGCAGCTGGAGGTTCTGCAGCAGGTCAGGAACCCGAAATTCATCGCCTGTGATACCATGAATTTTTGGATCGATGGTAAACGTGAAGAACTGATTCGAACCCTGGGGAAAGTAGATATTCTGATTATCAATGAAGCGGAAGTCAGGCAATTGGCCGAAGAGCCGAATCTGATCAAAGCCGCACAGATCGTGCGCGGATTCGGGCCCCGGACTCTGGTGGTCAAGCGAGGAGAATACGGCATTCTGATGTTTTCGGAAGGATCAACCTTTGCGGCGCCGGCTTATCCTCTGGATGAAGTGTTCGATCCGACCGGCGCTGGCGACACCTTTGCCGGCGGGTTTGTTGGCTATCTTGCTGCTACGCGGAACCTGGATGAGGCAAATATGCGCAAAGCGACGGTGTTCGGCACGGTTATGGCGTCTTTTACCGTTGAAAAATTCAGCCTTGATCGCCTGAAGGAGCTCGACCACCGGGATATTTCTGATCGTTACCGTAAAATTAAACTATTGACCGATTTCGCTGACTTGGATGGATAATGCCCGCGGCTTGGCGATGGGGGATCGAGCGGTAGCAAGTGCCGTACGCCGTACTCATAGGGCGTTGAAAAACAGCCTGCGACCCCATGGATGGGCGTCAAAATCAATGCCGACTTGCCAACATATTGATTTTGTAAGGCGGATGACAGCACCTTTTTCTCCACCGAGCTTGAAAAAGGCCCAGGATGGACTTTTATAACAGGCTGCTAGTCGCCCTTGAAAGAGTGTGGATTTTGTTTGCAGCCGTTCCGGCTGGCCCTTTTTCTGACCCCGTTCACGGAGGAGACTGATGTTTATCCAGCACAAAAGTTTGACCAGTCTGAACCTTCCGGCTGAAAAGATAACCCATCTTCATGCTGCGTCCAGCAATGTCCAGCTGGCCTTTGCAGGGTTCCCCCCGCAGCTGTGCAGTGCCTATCTGATCCTGGCCTCGAGTGGCCAGAAGAGCTTGGTTCTGATTGCCTTCTATCTTGTCGAGAGTGGGAGTTCCATCTTTTTTGTCCCCCAAAAAGGCGAAGTGACAAGCGATAAAGCCCAGCAGCTGTATGAAGAGGGGATTTTTTTCGTAGAATCCATGGGGTTTACTCTTACTGAAACAGATTTCCATCTGAAATCTTTGGAGAAGAAGCAGGATTACTGGAAAGCCTTGCCGATCTGCAAGCCGTCACGCACCAAAGCGGCTGTGACCGGAAAAACGGTGGCGCAAAATTCTGCTGGTGGCGACGATGATAGCGCATTGCTTCAGTCCCAAAGCCTGGCGAGCCTGGGGCGTTTTCTCGGCGCCATGTAATCTGTCGGAGGACCGAAATGAGAAGAATCGAAAGAACCCTGATGCTGGTCTGTCTTTGCCTGCTTTGTTCCTGCTCGGCGACGACACAAGTCGAAAAACAGCATCAGGCTGATATGCACTATAAATTGGCCATAGCACATCTGCAGAGCAATAATCCGACTTATGCCCTGAAGGAGTTGTTGACTGCGGTCAAACTGGAACCGAATAGCAGCTCCATTCAGGTTGCGCTGGCGCAGGCCTATCAGCAGAAACAGGCTTATCAAGAGGCTGAGAAGCATTATTTCAAGGCGCTGGAGCTGGAACCGGACAATCCGCGTTATCAAAACAATCTGGCTTCGCTTTATCTCGATATGGGAGAGTGGGACAAGGCTATCGAATATTTCGACAAAGCGGCCAATAATCTGTTGTTTTTAAATGTGCACATTGCGGTCACCGGCAAAGGGTACGCCTACCTGCAGAAAAAAGATTATGTCAATGCTCTGGCAGCCTTCAAGGAGGCCGCCAGAATAGCCCCGCGCTATGCCCCGGCCTATTTTCACGAGGCCGATGTTTACCATGCCCTCGGCAAAGAGGATTTGGAACTGAAGTCTTTGGAGAAAGCTGTTGAATTTGCTCCGCAGTATCTGGAGGCCCGTTATCGACTGGCGACCTTGCTGATCAGGAAACATTCCAACGATGACGCCAGGAAACAATTGCAAGCGATCATTAATTTGGCCCCGTTGTCAGAATGGGGACAGAAAGCAAAAGATCTGCAGGATGCTCTGGATGTGCTTTGAACCTGATCCTGTTTTATTTCCGGGAGGCGTGGTCAGATGATTATTCAATGCCCTGAATGCCAGGCCCGCTATCGGATCAAAACCAACGACCGTCCGTTGGCGGCTGTCAACGTCACCTGTCCGAAATGCGGCGTTCGCTTTGCGATCGCCAATGGTGCCGATAAGGCTCGGTCCCAGGCGACCGTCCCGAATATTCTGGTGGTTGACGATGCCCGGTTTTTCCGGGAATTGATCTCGGATCTGCTGGCCGATCGCCAGGCTCATATCCTGATGGCCGAAAGCGCCCGCCAGGCTTGGGACGCATTGCAGCGCAACAAGGTTGATCTGTTGATTGTCGACGTCAATCTTCCTGATCTGAATGGCTTCAATCTGATCGAAAAAATCCGTGCCGATGCCAAACTTCGCGAGATCAAGATTCTCTGTATTAGTGGAGTCCATCGTAAGGAAATAGATAAACTCAAGGCGATTGAAGCCGGTGCCGATGATTTCACCAGTAAATCATTCAACCCGGCTGAATTCCATGCGCGGATCGATAACCTGCTCAATGATAAGTTATCTTGATCATATCGGTCCGGCGGCCCAAGCCGTGCGCAGCCGGCTGGAGGGGTTTCGCGCCCAATGCTGTCTGGTGCTTGGCTCCGGTTTTGGCGCTATTGTCGAACAGTTGACCGATTTTATTGCCATCGACTATACCGAGTTGCCGGGCTTCCCACTGACCCGGGTGGCGGGGCATGCCGGGCGCCTTTATGTGGGCAGGTTGTTTGACTGTTCAGTGCTGGTTTGGTCCGGTCGCTATCATGTTTATGAAGGGTACAGTGCCTGGCAGGTGACGGCTCCGGTGCGGGTGGCCGCCGAACTCGACACCACCAGAATCCTTTTGACCAATGCCGTCGGCGGGATTAAAGACGGTATGCAGCCCGGTGATTTTATGCAGGTGACAGATCATCTCAATCTGACCGGCCAGAATCCTTTGATCGGCAGGCCTGATGCCGGCTTTCCGGACTTGCACGATCTTTACCATGCACCATCTCTGCCGCTTGCCGAAGCGGCACTGCTCAATGGCGGAGCGAACCTCTGGCGGGGCACCTTGGCCTGGATGAGCGGTCCCAGCTATGAAACCCCGGCGGAGATCCGTATGCTTGAGATGCTCGGTGCAGATGCGGTCTCCATGTCAACGGTCCCGGAGGCCATTGTCGGTCGCTATTTGGGGCTGCGGGTGTCTGCACTCTCTTTTGTCGCCAATCGCGCGGCTGGCAAGAGTCCACAACCCCTCACGCATGAGGACGTCCTGGCCGCCGCAAACTCCGCCGGAGATAACGCCGTTACGCTGATCTGTCAGTTTCTGACCACCTCTTTGTAAAACCTGCTGGTGATTTTCCCTTCCTTTTTTCAGGCTTGGGGTCCTTTTCAAATTATCTATTGATTGGTGAGTGAAATCGATAGGTTATTGTCAATTGCAGCGCTTGACAGGGGGGGCTTCACTGCTAAACTTGATAATAAATTGATCGTTCTGGAGTAATCATGGTCAGGGTATTGGTTGTCGATGATGAAGAAAATGCCCGGGTCGGACTGACAAAGCTGCTCGGTCACAACGGTTATCAGGCGGTTGCGGTTGGTAACGGTTGTGAAGCACTGAGCTACCTTGCGGCCCATCCGGTGGATGTGGTCCTTACCGACATCAAAATGCCGGAAATGAACGGAATGTTGCTGTTGCGCGAACTGCACGAAAAATATCCACAGTCACAGGTGATCATGATTACTGCGTACGGTGGAATTCGTGCCTATCTTGACGCCATGGATCTGGGCTCTCTGGAAGCGCTTAACAAGCCGTTTCGCATCGAAAAATTGAAAGCGGTTATAAGTAAAGTCCTCGATCAGCGGGGAAAGCCCATGAATTCAGGTTCTGCCGCAGTCTCCTGAAAGGAGGTTCCCATGAAAGATTTTTCAACTATTCTGGTAGCAATCGATTTTTCCGACAGTTCTGACAATGCTTTTTTTCTGGCGCTGGGGATGGCCAGAAAATATGGCGCAAAATTGGTCGTCCTGCATGTCATTAACGAGCCGGTCGATCTGCGCGGATTCTATGTCCCGCATATTTCATTTGAAAAGCTGGAGGAAGAGATAGAAGAAGGTGCCCATAACATGATGGACAGCTTCTGCAAGGACAAGCTCGCTGACTTCGACAACTACGAGTGCCTGATTGTTCCCGGACTCCCCTATGAGCAGATTATTGGTCAGGCTGAAGAGAAGGGGGCCGAGCTGATTGTTCTGGGAACCCATGGACGAACCGGTCTTGACCATGTCCTGTTCGGCAGCACCGCGGAAAAAGTGGTCCGCAAATCCAGCCTGCCGGTGTTGACTGTTCGTCTTGAAGAAGAAGCTCAATAGTTGAGCGCATGAACTCCTCCCGCGGGCAGGGCGCCAATGCCTTGTCCGTGGGAACGCAGACCATTCCTTTCCAAATATAGCCACCGAAGCATGAACGGATTTCGGGGCGAGATTGAGCAGCCGGGCAGCTGCTTTTTTTATGGGGCAATGAGACTGTCCGCTTGCCAACAATCAGCCGGGTGGGTATCCTGACATGAATTTAACGAAGTACGGAGTGTGAGCTGCGGTGATGAACCAGCAACAAAGCCGTTTTGCCGGCGAGACGATCCTGATTGTCGACGATGAAGAGGTGATTGTCGAATTAGCGGCTTTGCTGTTGAAGAAGCGCGGTTTCAACGTGCTCACGGCGAGTAACGGGCAGCAGGGGCTGGCCGCGGTCTCCGCGCATCGGCCAGCCTTGGTGCTGCTTGATTATATGATGCCGGTGATGAACGGCCTTGATGCGCTCAGGTTGATCCGGCAAAATTTCCCCGATACTTATGTGGTTATGTTCACCGGCAAAGGGAGTGAAGAAGTGGCCGTTGAGCTCATGAAATCAGGTGCTGCGGATTACCTGCAGAAACCTTTTGCCAAGCACAGCCTGCAGGAGCGAATCGATGCGGTGCTGGCGCGACGTTATATCGAAATCGAAAATCGTAACCTGCTGGAAGAGCGGGAAGCCCTGCAGCAGGAGATTGAGCAATGGAATTTCGAACTGGAACAGCGGGTCAGGCAAAAGAGTTTTGAATTGGAACAGGCTCATAAGGAAATTGTTCAGGCGGAGAAACTCGCCGCGTTGGGGCATATTTCCGCAGGCATGGCGCATGAGATCCGCAACCCGCTTAATTCCATCAGTTTGTATGCGCAACTGCTCCAGGCCGATGCCGACTTATCTACAGAGCAATGTGAATACATTGATAAAATAGCCGAAGAAGTCGAACGAATCGACACCATTCTCCGTAAAATGCTGGCTTCGAGCGAAGCGGGCGGGGCGAAACGGGAACGGGTTTTCCCCGCCGCCATCGCGCGCAAGGTGATCAGCGACTATGAGCCGCGGATGACGACCCAGCTGGTCAGACTGCAGTTGGAGATTGCCGAAGGATTGCCGGCTATTGAAGTTGATCCCAATGAGCTCGAACAGATTTTCGTGAACCTGATCAGCAATGCCTTGTTCGAGATGGCGGATGGTGGCCTGCTGCGGATCTCGTTATGTGCCGGCGCTGAAAATGTCATTCTGGAAATTGCCGACAGTGGGCCCGGCATCCCGGCCGAGAATATCTCGCGCATTTTTG
Source organism: Geopsychrobacteraceae bacterium (assembly GCA_963668145.2). GTDB lineage: Bacteria > Desulfobacterota > Desulfuromonadia > Desulfuromonadales > Geopsychrobacteraceae > Seleniibacterium. The sequence continues at coordinate 117,366 of CAXXJU010000004.1, read as the reverse complement.
ATCCTTTCTTTACCACCAAAGATAAAGGAACCGGTTTTGGCCTGTCCGTTGTCTTGCGCGTCGTTAAAGGTTGCGGCGGTCGGATCCTGGTGACAAACTGCAACGAAGGTGGGGCGTGCTTCAGGATCGAGTTTCCTCTTTTTCCTCAATCGGTTCATTGAATAATGGCTTTACAACTACGTGAAATTGCTCTGTCCCTGGCTGAACAGGAAGAGAGTCTGGGACAAAAAGTCGCGGAACTGCTCGGTTTGGAAAATAACCGGATCAGCGGCCTGAAAATCCTCCGCAAAGGGATCGATGCCCGTAAGAAACCGAATGTTTTACGAATCTATACCGTTCAGTTCAGTTGCTCCGATGAAGCCGAAGTACTGCAGGAGCATGCTGATTTGAAAACTTTGGCAGCGGTGGCGCCCCAGGAAGATGCGGCCCTTACCGTCATGCCGCTGACCCGCAAAGCGACGGTCCTGGTGGTGGGAATGGGCCCTGCCGGGCTGTTCTCCGCGCTGACTCTGGCCGAAGCCGGGGCCCGGGTGGTCCTGCTTGAGCGCGGTCGGCCGGTGGCCGAACGGCTGCAGGATGTGCGTGCGTTCTGGAGCGGTGCTGAACTGAACCCGGAAAGCAATATTCAATTCGGCGAAGGCGGGGCCGGAACCTTCTCGGACGGTAAGCTGACCAGCCGCCTTAACCATCCGTTGATCCGGCAGGTCCTTGAACGGCTGGTGGAATTCGGCGCCCCGCAGGAGATCCTCTGGCAGGCCAAACCGCATATCGGCTCCGACCGGTTGCGTCAGGTTCTGGTGCGTTTCCGGGATCATCTGCTCCGGTTGGGTGTCGATATCCGCTTCTCTGCCTGTCTGACCGGTTTGGAAACCTCTGCCGGAAAAGTCCGTGCCGGAATTGTCAATGCTGCTGAGCGTATCCCCTGTGATGCGCTGGTGCTGGCGTGCGGGCACAGCGCGCGCGATACCTATCAATTGCTCAGCGAAGAACAGGTCGCTCTGGAAGGGAAGCCTTTTGCAATCGGCCTGCGGGTAGAACATCCTCTTGAACTGATTAATCAAATTCAGTACGGTATGCCCAAGCATCAGCACTTGCCAGCAGCGGATTACCGTCTTGCCTGGAATGATCCACAAACCGGCCGCGGGGTCTATTCGTTCTGCATGTGTCCCGGGGGGGAAGTGGTTAATGCCTCTTCAGAAGCGGGCGGACTGGTGGTCAACGGGATGAGTGACTTTCAGCGTGCGGCACCAAGATCGAACAGCGCCCTGGTGGTCAGCGTCACAACCAAGGATTTTCCGGGGACCGACCCCTGTGCGGGAATCCGTTTCCAACGCCACTGGGAGCAGGCAGCCTATCGGGCCGGGGGCGCCAACTGGCGGGCACCGGCTCAGCCGCTGCTGGAATTTCTCCACGGTCGGGGGGGACAGCTGGATTCGTCCTGTCGACCGGGCGTCGCGTCTGCCGATCTGAATGACTGTCTGCCGGCGTTTGTCTCCATGGAGCTGCGGCGAGCCCTGCCTCAGTTCGAGAAGAAAATGCGCGGCTTTATCTGCCGGGAAGCAAGCTTGATCGGGGTCGAAACGCGGACTTCGGCGCCGCTGAGGATCTTGCGGGATAATCATGGGGAATCCCTGTCGCACCAGGGATTGTTCCCGGCCGGAGAAGGCGCCGGTTACGCGGGGGGGATCATGAGTGCCGCCATCGATGGAATAAAAACCGCTTTGACTATAGCGGCAATTAACGGATAAGGAACTATTTTGAAACAAATTTATGTTGATCAGATCAAAGAGCGCGACCAGCTGGAAAGCATATTTCTGGTGCGGGATAAAATCATCGCGATGGCCAAAAACGGCAAGCCCTACATGACCCTGAAGCTGATGGATCGCAGCGGAGAAGTCGAAGGCCGCGTCTGGGACCGGGTGGACCAGCTTGATGCTCAGTTCGATAAAAATGATTTCGTGCAGGTCTACGGCAAGGCCAGTGTCTACATGGGGAAAATGCAGTTAGTGGTCCAGGATCTGCACAAGCTTGAGGAAAGCGCGGTAGACCTGGCTGATTTTCTGCCCGTCTCCAAACGGCCTCTGGAGGAGATGCGGGCTGAACTTGACGGGCTGTTGGATTCGTTGAGCGATCCTCATATCGAAGCGCTGCTACGGGCCTTTTTCGATGACGCCGATTTTTTCAAACGCTACAGCCGGGCACCGGCCGCCAAGGGAATGCATCATGTTTATATCGGCGGTCTGCTGGAGCACTCTTTGGCGGTTTCCGCCCTGGCCTGCGACATCGGCTCGCGCTACCCGCAAGTAAATCGGGATCTGCTGATCAGCGGCGCGTTGCTTCATGATATCGGCAAAACCGAGGAACTGGCCTATGAGCGCTCTTTCGACTACACCGACGATGGGAAGTTGCTGGGGCATATTGTCATCGGGGTGCAGATGATCGAAGACCGGGTCAGGCAACTGAGCGGTTTCCCACGGGAACTGGCCACTATGATCAAGCACCTGCTGCTCTCCCACCATGGCCAGTATGAATTCGGTTCGCCAAAAAGACCCAAGTTTCTGGAAGCGGTTATTCTCAACTTCATCGACGACCTGGATTCCAAGATCAACGGGGTTTCCAGCCACATCGAAAAAGAGCCGGACAACGACAGCCACTGGTCCAGCTATCACCGGCTCTATGATCGCTATTTTTATAAAGCCGATTATAATGGCCGGAAAACGGAGGCGCCGGTGACTCCGGCGGCGCCGGCCGGAGCTCCAAGAGTCCAGACCAAACCGGCGGCCAAAGAGCATAACAAAAAAAACTTCAATAAACCGTTGGGGGCAACCCTCGGGGAACAACTAAAAGAGAAAAACCTCGATCTGTTTGCCTCGATCACCCGTAAAGAGGAGTCACCGTGATTCTGGAAAGTTTGCCGAGCGGACCGCTCGAAGTGAATTGTTATATTGTCGGTTGCGAAAATACCCGCAAAGCTGTGGTGATTGATCCGGGTGGGAATGTCGAAGCTATTTTGCGCATTGTCAAAAAGCATGAGCTTGACGTGGTGATGATTATCAATACGCATGGTCATTTCGATCATATCGGTGGGAATAAACAGCTTCAGGAAGCGACCGGAGCCGAGCTTCTGGCGCACCGCGCCGACCGCAACGTCATGGCCCAGGCGCGGGAGCATGCCGCTATTTTCGGTCTCAGCGCCAACCCTTCGCCGGCACCGACCCGCGAACTGGTCGGCCGGGAGACCCTGCAGGTCGGTGACCTCCGTGTGCGGGTCATGCATACCCCCGGACATTCGGCAGGCGGGATTTGTCTGTATGTCGAGGACTGCCTGTTCTCGGGAGATACTTTGTTTGCCGGGTCTATCGGCCGCACCGATCTGCCCGAGGGGGACTACTATCAGCTGATTTCCAGCATCAAGGAGCAGCTGCTGGGCCTGCCCGATGAGACTAAGGTTTATCCCGGCCATGGGCCGGCCACCACCATCGGCAATGAAAAACAGCACAATCCTTTTCTGGTCTAAGGGGGACTCATGCTCAAAGGGAAGAATGTTGTCTTAGGGGTCAGCGGTGGGATTGCGGTCTACAAGGCCGTTGAACTGCTGCGCTTGCTGACCAAAGCCGGTGCCGATGTCCACGTGGTCATGACACGGAATGCCTGCGAATTTGTAACCCCTTTAACCTTTCAGACCCTGTCCGGCAACCCGGTTCATACCGACCTGTTCAACCTTTACCAGGAGCGGGAAATCGACCACATTTCCCTGGCCGATCGTGCTGACCTGTTTATCCTGGCGCCGGCTACGGCCAACCTGGTCGGGAAGATCGCCCAGGGGTTGGCCGATGATCTGCTGACCACCAGCGTCATGGCCACCAAAGCTCCGGTGTTGGTAGTGCCGGCCATGAACACCAACATGTATCAGAATCCCATCTACCAGCGGAATGAAAAGATTCTGGTGGAGAATGGCTACCATGTGCTGGAGCCGGCCAGCGGAGCCCTGGCCTGCGGCTGGGAAGGGCAGGGGAAGCTGCCTGATCCTGAGGTCATTTTCGAAACCGCGATCAACGTCTTGACCCCCAAGGACCTGCTCGGTTGTACCCTGCTGGTGACCGCTGGTCCGACCCGGGAAGAAATCGACCCGGTCCGCTATATCTCCAATTATTCTTCCGGGAAAATGGGCTTCGCCATTGCCGCAGCCGCCCGCCGACGTGGTGGCCAGGTGGTGCTGGTGGCCGGTCCCTCAACCCTGACGGTCCCCGAAGGGGTGCGCTGTCTGCCGGTCTTCACCGCTGAGGAGATGCGCACGGCGGTCTTCAATCAACTGGAAAATGTCGATGTCGTCATCAAGGCGGCGGCCGTCGCTGATTATCGCTCCGCGGATCGTTCTGTCCATAAGATGAAGAAAAATGCTGAACAGCTGACCTTGACCCTGGAGCGGAATCCGGACATCCTGGCCGAAATCGGTGCACAGAAAGGAAACCGGGTGCTGGTCGGTTTTGCTGCCGAAACCGAGCGGCTGCTGGCACATGCCGCGGAAAAGCTCAAAAAAAAGAACCTTGACCTGATTGTTGCCAATGATATTACCCGGCAGGGAGCCGGTTTTGACGTCGATACCAATATTGTTCGCTTCCTGCATGCGGACGGGCAGGTCGAAGAACTGGAGCTGATGCCTAAAGCCGAAGTTGCCGACCGTTTGCTCGATCGCGTGGCAACCCTCTGGAAATTGAGAAGACTCTCCAGTCAGCCTTGAGGCCCGCGCTTCCTGCTCAGGCAGGGCAGAGTGCTCCGCAACCGGCCCGTCAAATGACTGTAAACAGAGGGAGAATCTCGTCCGGATTGGTAATGGCTAGCTTAAAGCGATTGTGCAGTTCCTGGATAATCAGGTCGGAGTCTTCCTTGCACAGTTTGCCGTCCAGCCACAGTAGATTCAGGTTTTTGCGGACCAAATGGGCCGCGGTCAAGGCGCGATCCCCGGTCGGATCCGCATTCCAATAGGGGCTGTTCTCATCGGCAAGAATGCTGGTGATGGCAGCCAGACCCATGGCCATATATTCTTCATGCTCGGCGGCGTCGAATTCCCACTTTGACCTTTTGGCCATGGAATGGATCAATTTACGCCAGCGGCGCAGACGGCTGATCATCATCATTGAATTGAAGATCTGCTTGTTGGTTTTAAAGGAAAAAATCGTATCGGAAAGAGCGCTGCTGAGCATCTGGTCATGCCCGCGGTTATCCTGTTTAGCGAGTAGTTGGGCCGTGTCCCAGGTGGCTTGTTTGACCCCGTTTTCCGCCCTGATTTCCCAATAGGCATGATTAAGCAGGACAGTATTGTAGGTCAGGGCCAGTTTATAGGGAACAAAGTAGTTATGGGCGATGGTGTCTGCGGCAAGATGGGCGAGATAGCCGTAAGCACAGGCTTCTGCAGCTGGACCGATCTCCTTCGCCCGGTCCAGGATGCGTCGTCCGACCCGCCAGTTATGGCAGTGCTCCAGGTGGTGGGTGTGTTTTTTCCCCAGGGTGATATCCGCGGCGATACAGCCGTAGAGAAAATCCATGGAATGGCTTGCCAACAATGACTGCAGGGCCAGGGGGAGCGCTTCCGGTGCGGCCAGCAGCCGCAGGCCGAGGCCCAGATGGACGCCTGCCCCCCAGGCAAAGGCGCGGTCCGGAATCAACAGCAAAATAATGAACAGAATAAAAAAACGCATGCTCTACATCTTCAGTCGGGTCAGGGTCGAAACCTCAGAGGAACGTTGAATGACGGATAAATTATATCACGAATGTCATGATTTGATCCGCCAGGGACGGGCGGTTCTGCAAGAACTGCAGGAGTGGGGTTTTGAGTCCGTGCCGGTCGCCACGGTTGAGCCTTCGCCGCTGGTTGAGTCTTCCACTGAAGAAAAACCGGCCATGGGCGTGTCTTGCCCGGAACCACTCGCCGAGCTTGAGGCTAGCCTGCAGGGGTGTCAGCTCTGTCCGCTGTGCAAGGAACGAAAAAATATCGTCTTTGGCCAGGGCAATCCGCAGGCAGACCTGGTCCTGGTCGGCGAAGCGCCGGGGCGGGAAGAGGATGAACGCGGCTATCCGTTTGTCGGTGAAGCGGGCCGGTTACTGGAAAAAATCCTTTTTGCCATGAACCTGCAGCGCGAGGACGTTTACATCTGCAACGTCATTAAATGCCGACCGCCGCATAACAGAGATCCCGAGGCCAGAGAAATCGCCACCTGTGAACAGTTTCTGCAACGCCAGCTGGAGATTATCAAGCCGCGCCTGGTAGTCACCCTCGGCCGTTTTGCAGCGCACACCCTGCTGCAGACTGCCGAGCCGATCAGCCGTCTGCGCGGTCACTGGAAGGAATACCGCGGGATTGCGGTCATGCCAACTTTTCATCCGGCCTATCTGTTGCGCAATCCGGCCGGGAAAAGAGAGGTTTGGCAGGATATGAAACAGGTCATGCAACGCCTGCAGGGGTAAGCGTTCAGGCAAAAATACTCAGCACTGATCCCGGTGCCGGGATGTCCGCGGCCAGGGCCTGATAATAACCGGTGCGCTTGTTGCGGGGGGCGACACTGTTGGTGGCAGGAGGGAGATCGTCGGTCTTGTGCATCAGCGCTGTTTCGAGCTGGCGTCGTTGGGTTGAATCACTCTGGGCACTCCGCGCTGCCGGCGAGATGTCAACGTATTCTGCGTCGATGACCGCTGCCGACCCGGCATGATGGGAATAGGCATCCGCCGCGGCCGCCTGCTCGCGGTCGGGTGGTGCTTGGTGCTGTCGCTGGGGCTCGCTATTCCGATAACTGTCCAGCGTGAGCATGAGAGAGTGGTCGATACGCACGAAACGATGTCTCCGCGAAAGATCTCGCCAGTTGTTCCTATTACCCGTTAACTATATGGAATACAGTGGAAAAATACAAGTGGATGAGAATATTTCAACGGGTAGGCGGGATGGGTTTTTGCTGAGTCGGTTCCGGGGTCACCTGGACCCATTGCCAGCCTTTGGCTTTCATGCACAGTCGGGTGTAGCGATCCAGTTCGCGCTGGTAAGCAAACAGGTGATCGTGATAATACCAGCTGGAGTAGGGGCGGTAAGAGCGGTCGCGATAAAACGGCGCTCCCCAAAATGGATCATCGAAGTAATAGAGATGTCTGCTTTGCAATGCCTCCTGGCGGGCCAGATCGCGGCATTCCGCCAACGCCTGCTGACGTTCTTGCGGGGTCTGCTGTTGGGGATGCTGCCAGGTCCAATAACTGTTTCCGGCACAGCCGGCCAGTAACAGCAGCATGGCCGTAGCGGCTAACGGCAGCAAATTATTTTTTCTGCATCGGTTCATAGCAAGATTATAACTCATTCGACAGGTGGTTGTCTTAACCGACAATTTTTTCTTCAAGGGAGCGAAATGCGCATCCTCCATACCTCGGACTGGCATCTTGGCCGCCAATTTTACAATCAATCCCTGTTGGCCGATCAGCGCCATGTTCTGGAACAGATTTGCACCATCGTTGCCGAACGTGAAGTCGAGGTGGTGATTGTGGCCGGTGATCTTTATGACCGGTCGGTGCCGCCAGCCGCGGCGGTCGAGCTGCTCGACCAGACGGTTTCTACCATCTGCCAGGATCTGGGGGTCCCTCTGATCATGATTGCGGGGAATCATGACGGTCCCGAGCGGCTCGCCTTCGGTGCCCGGCAGTTGGCCGCCGCCGGTCTCCATGTGGTCGGTAAACTGTGGCAGCAACCCCGGCGGATTGCCCTGCAGGATAGGGCCGGTCAGACCGTCGCCTTTTATCCGCTTCCCTATGTCGACCCGGCCACGGTTCGATTCGCTCATGAGGTCGACGTCAGCAGCCATCAGGAGGCCTTGTCTCACCTGGTGAATATGATTGTTGCCGATATGGATGAGGCGCAGCCGACGGTGTTGATCGCTCACTGCTTTCTGCTCGGGGGGGAAGGCTCCGAGTCGGAACGTCCGCTCTCCCTGGGCGGCATTGAATATGTCGACCCGGCGCTGTTCAGCCCGTTTGCCTATACCGCTCTTGGCCATCTGCACGGGGCCCAGAGCAGGCAGGAAGGAAAAATCGCCTATTCCGGTTCGCCACTGAAATATTCTTTCTCTGAAGAGCGCCAGCGCAAAACCGTCACCCTGGTTGACCTTGAACCCGACGGAAAGCTGATCACCGAGCGGATTGCCCTGGAAGCCCGGCTCGATATGCGGACCCTGGAAGGCGAGCTGAGCGAGTTGCTGGTGCTGGGACAGAATGATCCGCAGCGGGACGATTATCTCCAGGTCCGCCTGACCGACAGCCAGGCGATTCTGGATGTCATGACCAAGCTCAGAGCGGTGTATCCCAACGTCCTGCATCTGGAGCGCCCCGGATTGATGCAGCGCCAGCAGCAGCTCAGGCAGCAGCGTGAACAGTTGCAACGGGGCGAGCTGGCCATGTTTGAAGATTTTTTCCAGCAGACCACAGGGGTGGCGATGGGCGCCGAACAGAGTGCGATTATTCGTCAGGAACTTGAGCAGCTGCAGCGGGAGGACCACTGACCGATGCGGCCTCTGACTTTACAAATGGCGGCCTTTGGGCCATTCCCAGGGCTGGAGCAGATCGATTTCACCGCCTTCGGGGCCAATCCGCTGGTGCTGATCAACGGGCCCACCGGGTCCGGCAAAACGACGATTCTTGATGCGATCTGTTTTGCTCTCTACGGGAAGACCACCGGTGACGAACGGGAAGGAGCACAGATGCGCTGCGATCTGGCCGCGGCCGATGTCCTGTGTGAAGTGTCCTTTGAATTTATGCTTAATCAACGCCGCTTGCATATTCGCCGCGTTCCCGAACAGTTGCGGCCGAAGGCGCGCGGGGATGGTTTCACCGAGCAGAAACCGGAAGCATGCCTCAGCGAGATTCTTCCCGACGGGAGCCACAAGCTGCTGGTGGCGAGTAAGGTCAGCGAAGCGACCCGGGAAATAGAAATTTTGACCGGGTTGTCCGTGGATCAGTTCCGCCAGGTCATGGTTCTGCCGCAGGGGAAATTCCGCCAGCTGCTCTTGGCTGAATCGGCCGAGCGGGAGAAAATTTTCAGTCAGTTGTTTCAAACCGGCATCTATAAAAAACTGGAAGAACGGCTCAAGGAAAAAGCTGCGGAGATTCGTCGCGAACGCGATGCCCTGTTGCAGTTTCAACAGGGCCTGTTCGAAGCAGCGGAGATCGAATCGGCCGAAGAACTCGAGCGGGAGAGTGCCGCGCTGCAGCCGGAGGTGGCGGTCGCCCTGACCACCAGGCAGCAGCAGGAAGCCGCATTGCTGCAGGCGCATAAGGATCTCGACCAGGCGCGCAGTCTGCTCCGTGATTTCGAGCAACTGGCTGCGGGCGCAGCGCGACCTGGAGCAACTGCAGCTGCGTCACCCTGCGATTGACCAGGACCGGCTGCGCCTCAAGGCCGCCGGACAGGCGCAGAAGCTGGCCCCCTGGTTTCGTGAACGGGAACGTGGTGCGGCGGAACTGCAGCGGGTTGAGCAGCGTCTCGCGCAAAGTCGCGTCACCCTGAGCGCGGCCCAAGATAAGTTGGCTGGTGCTGTAAAAGCCCAGCAGAGCAGTGCCGAGCTCAGCCGAAAAATCGATACTCAGAAACAGCAGCTCCATCTGCTAGAAGCCCGTCAGCAGCAGGTTGTCAGGTTGGCCGAAGTTGCCGCACGGATCAGAACGGTGACTGGCCAGGTTGATCTTGATCAACTGCTCGTGCGCCACAAAGCGGTTAGTGAGCAGCAGCAACTGCTGAAAAATATTACCAGGCAAAAAGACTTGCTGGACAAACTTAAGGTTCAGCTTGAAGATGCTGAACAGGTGGGGAAACAACTTAAACAAAGCTATGATAACAGCTTGACTAACAATAAGAAGCTTGAGCTTTCCTGGCACCAGGGACAGGCTGCCATCCTGGCGCAGGAGCTGCGCGAGAATCAACCCTGTCCGGTCTGTGGCAGCCTGGACCACCCGACTCCGGCGCAGTCTGCCGAGGCGTTGCCCAACTTTCATGCCCTGGAAGAATCGCGCGCGGGCCTGGCCAAAATATTTACCGATCTGGAAGAGGCCCGCGATCGTTATCGCAATCGTAAGGCGGAAGCGGCCCAGGCGGCGGCAGGGTATGAGGAGCTGCTGGGCCGACAGGGCGAGGTAGGTTTTTCTCCTCAGGCGGTAGCCGCCGAACTGAACCAGCTGGATCGGCAACTGCAGGAATATCCCGCCGCTGAACTCGCCAGCGGGAGAGCGTTGACCACGGAACAATTGGCCACGCGCTTGGCGAGTCGGAAAGAAGAGTTGGCCGGTTTGCTCCGCGAGCAGGAACTGCTCGGCCAGGACCTGCCGGAAGGGCAGCGTGATCCGGCCGGACTTGCGGCGGAAGTCAGCGCCGTGAGCGCCACGGTCAAACAACTTGAACGGGACCTGTTCGACCTGAATACCGCTTTTACCTCGGCACAAGGAGAACTGGAAGCGGCCCAGGCTGCCACTCGTGAGATTGAACAGCAGCAGCAGGCTTTGCGCCAGGAGTTGAGCCAGGCTGAGCTGGCCTGTCGCAAAGAGCTGGCGGACAGCCCTTTTGCCAGCGAGGAAGAGTTCCGGGCGGCCTTGCTGGCTGAGAAAGAATTGACGGCTCTGCAGGAGGGGATTGCCGAGTTCGATGGTCGCAGGCAGGTCTTGACCGGTGCCCTGAATCAACTGCAGAAAAAATGTGCCGGGCAGCAGCCACCGCAACTTCGCGGTTATGAAGAGCGGCTGGAACAGGCCAGGCAGGACAAAGCGGCTGCGGAACAGCACTGGCAGGCCCTTGATGGCAGGTTGCAGGTGCTGCTGGCGAGCAAGAAGAAGCTGGCCGCCAACCTGGCCCGGCTTGCCGATCTCGATGCCCGCTATGCCACGGTCGGAACCCTGAGTGATGTTGCCAACGGCCAGACCGGTTTGAAAATCAGTTTACAGCGGTTTGTCCTCAGTGTGCTGCTTGATGATGTGCTGCTTGATGCCAGCCGGCGCCTTGAGCTGATGAGCCGGGGACGCTACCGGCTGTTGCGCAAGGAGGATCGAGCCAAGGGAAACAAGGCCTCCGGTCTCGATCTGCTGGTGGATGATGCCTATACCGGCAAAACGCGGCCGGTCGCAACCCTGTCCGGGGGGGAAAGCTTTATGGCCGCCCTGGCCCTGGCCTTGGGCCTGTCCGATATCGTGCAGGCCTATGCCGGCGGGGTGCATCTGGATACGCTGTTCATCGATGAAGGGTTCGGCAGTCTCGACCCCGAGTCTCTGGAACTGGCTATCCGCACCCTGGTCGATTTGCAGACCGGCGGGCGGATGATCGGCATTATTTCTCATGTCGCGGAGCTGAAAGAACAGATTCCCCTGCGCATCGATGTGCGCCAGGAACGCAGCGGCAGTTCCATTCATCCGGTCGGTTGCGGCCGGGTTGTTCAGTGAATGGGGTGGGTGCTGTGCTGAGGAGAGTTGCAGATGACTGAGAGCTATGGCGAGATCATTGCTGCTTTGGCCGACGGCGCCCTGGTGTTGACAGCCAACAAACGTCTGTTCAGGTATTTGCGCGGCTGCTTTGACCAGCAGATGCTGGCTGCCGGGAAGCTGGTCTGGGATAGCCCTCAGTTGAGTAGCTATCAGGGCTGGCTGCTCACCTGCCTGAGCGAACTGGGGGAGTCCTGGCGTCTGCTGAACCCGCAGCAACAGCTTTATCTCTGGGAACAATTGGTCGAGCGCAGCTCGCGGACGGTGGAGTTGGAACTACTGCAGGTTGCCAAGACCGCGGAAAAAGCCCTCCAGGCGTACCAGCTGCTCAATGAGTATGAATTGTCCTTGGAAGGGCAGCCGCTGACCGAAGATCAGCTCATTTTCCAGGACTGGTGTCGCCGCTATCGAAGTTTGGCCGCTGAGCAGCAGTGGCTCGATCAGAGCGATCTGCCGCGCCTGCTCGTCAGTGCGCTGGGCAGCGGCCGGCTGGTTGTGCCGGAGCGGATTTTGCTGGTCGGCTTCGACCAGCTCTCGCCGGGGCTGGAACGATTGCAGGCGCAGTTTCGGGCCATGGGGAAACGTTGCGATGAAGTGTCCTTGGCCAGTAAACCGGCCGGTTCCATGGTGCGTTTTGCCGCCAAGGACAGCGATCATGAAATCGAGTCCGCTGCCCGCTGGGCGCGGTTGCTGCTGGAGCAGGGGGCAACCTCCATCGGTGTCGTGGTGCCGGATTTGAGCAGACGCCGCAGCCGTATCGAACGGGTTTTCGCTGCCCAGATTGATCCCGTTGGAGCGGTCCAGCTGGCGGAGGATGAGGCGATTTTCAGCCTCTCGCTGGGTGGCCCCCTGGCGGAACAGGGGGTGATCCATGCCGGTCTGGAACTGTTATCCCTGCCCCGGATTCTGACCATTCAGCAGGCCTCGACCCTGCTCCGATCACCTTTTTTGGGCGGGGCGCACCGGGAAGCGGATGCCCGGACCCGCTTCGATCTGACTTTGCGCGGTTTCGGGCAGCAGACTATTAGCGTAGCGAAGATGCGTGCCCTGGCCGAAAAGCGTCCGGGGCTGGCCGAGCTGGTCGCTATTTTGCAACAGCTGGAAGCGTTCAGCGCGGAAAGTAGTCAGCGTCTTCCCGGAGTCTGGGCCGAACTCTTTGCCGCTCAGTTGCATGACTGCGGCTGGCCGGGAGAGCGGACTCTTTCCAGCCGGGAATATCAGGCGCTTACCTCATTCCAGGAGAATGTCCTGCTCATGCTGCCGCACCTCGATGCGCTGCACGCCCCGGTCGGGCGTGCCCAGGCCCTCAGTTTGGTGCGTCGCCTGGCCCGTGATTGCGAGTTCCAGGTGGAAAGTCCCACCGGGCCGGTTCAGGTGATCGGGTTGCTGGAATCGACCGGGTTGCAGTTCGACCACCTGTGGGTCATGGGGCTTGGGGAGACCGTTCTGCCTGCGCCCCCGCAACCCAACCCGTTTATCCCTTATCAGCTGCAGGTTCAAGAGCGCATGCCCCATGCCAATGCCGAGCGTGAGCTGGCTTACGCTGAACAGGTCATGGCGCGACTGGCGGCCGCTGCCGAACGGGTGGTCTTCAGCTATCCCTGTTCTGATGGTGATACCCAGCTTCGGGAAAGCCCGTTGATTCCGGCCGCCGCTGTGATCGGTGCACCGGAGCTGGCCGAGCCCCGCGATCCTGTTCATCTGGCCCAGCAGCGCAAGCAGGTGCTGGAAACGGTCGTTGATCAGCGTGGTCCGGCTTTGGAGCAGCGCCAGGTGGAAGGCGGCACCGGTCTGTTGAAGGACCAGGCCCATTGTCCGTTCCGTGCTTTTGTTCATCATCGGCTGTTTGCCCGGGCTTTTGATGAGGCCGCCGCCGGTATCTCACCCATGGTGCGTGGTGACCTGGTCCATATCGCCCTGGAACGCATCTGGACCCGGCTGCAGGATCGTGCCCAGCTGGTTCGTTTGTCTGCGCCGGAAGTGCAAACCTTGGCCGCGGAGCAGGTGGCCGAAGCCCTGGCGACCTTTTTTGCGCAAAGGCCGGCACCGGGAAATACCATGCTGGCACTTGAGCAGGAGCGGGTGACATCCCTGGTGGTGGAATGGTTGGAAGAGGTCGAAATGAAGAGGGATTTCTTCCGTGTCGTGAAACTGGAACATCCGCATGTCGAGCAGTTGGGCCCGTTGGAAATCAGCATGCAGATCGACCGGGTTGATGAACTGGCCGACGGCTATCGAATCGTCATCGATTACAAAACCGGCAGCCAGCTGCGCGCCGATGATTTTGTCAGCGCCCCGCTGGTGGAACCGCAGCTGCCCATCTATGCGGTTGCCCAACAGGATGCGCCAGCCGACGGAATTGTCTTCGCCCAGGTGCGCAAAGGCCATTGTCGTTTGCTGGGGGTGGTCCGGGAAAAAGGCCTGCTCGGCAGGGTGCGCGAACTGAGTACCTTCAACCAATGCGAAGATCTCGGGATTGCCGATTGGAACCAGTTACTGGTGTTCTGGCAGCAGCAGATCCAGCAGCTGGCCACCGATTTTGTCGCCGGAGAAGCCACGGTCAGACCGTTTGACCCGCAGAGCAGTTGTCTTTATTGCGATCTGCCCGGACTGTGCCGGATTCGCGAAGCCTTAGCCGAGGCCGGAGTTGCTGATGATTGCTGATGCCGAGCAGCGCGCCGCTGCCATTGATATCTCCCTTTCCTGCATTGTCCAGGCGCCGGCCGGATCCGGCAAAACTGAACTGCTGATCCAGCGGCTGCTGGCCTTGCTTGGCCAAGTTGACAGGCCCCAGCAGATTCTGGCCATTACCTTCACCAATAAAGCGGCCGCTGAAATGCGCCATCGCCTGTTGGGGGCCTTAGGCAATGCGGCCCATGCCCCGGAACCGAAAACGGCCCATGAAGCTTTGACCTGGCGGTTGGCCCGGGGAGCTTTGGCCAAACAGGGAGACTCCCTGCTCAAAAACCCGGCCCAACTGGCCATTCAGACCATTGACAGTTTTAATGCGTCGCTGGTCCGGAAGATGCCCTGGATGTCCCGGTTCGGCAGTTTGCCGGAAATGGCCGATGACGCTGATTCCCTTTATCTGCAGACGGTGGAAAAGGTGCTCAATGGCCTCGAAAGCGGTGCCCCCGGTCACCAGCAGCTGACCGTTCTGCTGCGCCATCTGGACAACCAGGTGCCGCTGGTGCAGCGCCTGCTGGTCGATCTGTTGCGGCGCCGCGATCAATGGCTGCGTTATCTGCGGGCCGATGCGGAAACGTCCCATCACCAGCTGCAGCAGGCCCTGGATGCTCTCTATGAGCAGAAACTTGACCGGCTGCAACGGCTGCTGCCCAGCGCTCAGAAAGACGCGTTGCTCGATTGTCTGCGTTTTGCTGCGGGCAACCTGCCGGATTCGCCGCTGGGCAGGTTTTGCCAGGCCGGCGCGCTGCCCGGTTTTGCTGCTGCCAACCTCAAGGAGTGGATCGCCATCGGCAATTTCCTGCTTACCGCCGCCGGTGAACTGAGAAAGACGGTGACCAAGAACAACGGTTTTCCGGCCGGAAAAGAGCACCAGACCGCCAAAGAGCGGATGCTGGAATTGCTTCGCGAGCTTAGTGGCCAGGATCAATTTATCCGTGCGCTACAGCAGGTCAGGGGGCTGCCGGCCGGGGGGTATAGTGTTGAACAATGGCGAGTCCTGGAGGCGGTCATTCAACTGTTGCCGGTGCTGCTGGTGGATTTGTGGCAGGTGTTTAAAAACAAAGGCCAGGCCGATTTTTCCGAAATCGCCCTGAAAGCGAATCAGGCGCTGGGGCGGGCGGATGACCCGAGCGATCTGCTGCTGCGGATCGATCAGGATCTGCGGCATATCCTGGTTGATGAATTCCAGGACACCTCCCGCCTGCAGTATCAGCTGTTGAGTACCCTGACTTCGGGGTGGATGCCCGGGGACGGGCGGACCCTGTTCCTGGTCGGTGATCCGATGCAGTCCATTTACCTGTTTCGGGAAGCCGAAGTCGGGCTGTTTCTGGAGACCTTCAAGGGCAGCTTCGGGGATCTCATGATGCCTTTACAGCCGTTACAGCTGAGCTGCAATTTCCGCTCTCAGCAAGGGATCGTGGACTGGAACAATAGCAGCTTTAAAGCCATCTTTCCGGCCCAGACCGAGGTGGTGACCGGCGCGGTGCCCATGGCTGAAGCCGTGGCTGTTAAACCGGCTTTGCCGGGGGCGGCCTGCAGCATTCACCCGGCGGTCGGTCGCAATGACCTGGCGGAGGCCGAAAAGGTCATCGAGCTGATTCAACAGGCACAGACCGCTGACCCGGAACAGAGTATAGCGATCCTGGTGCGCAGCCGCAGCCATCTGCAGCAAATCCTACCCCTGTTGCGCCGCTTGCGAATGCCTTATCAAGCCCGGGATATCGAGGTGTTGGGGGCTCGGCCGGCCGCCCTTGATCTGGTTCATCTGACCAAGGCGTTGCTGCATCGCGGTGACCGGCTCAGCTGGCTGGCCGTACTGCGTGCACCCTGGTGTGGGCTGACCCTGCACGACCTGCATGCGCTAGTTGCCGATTCGCGTAGCGCGACCCTGCCGACTCTGCTGGCAGACCCCGAGCGCCGGCAGAGACTCTCGACGGATGGGCGGGCACGGCTGGCCCGGGTCTGGCCACTGCTTGAACAAGCTCATAATGCACGCGGTCGTCTGTCGCTGCGACAACTGGTCGAAAAGTGCTGGCTGGGGATAGGGGGAGCCGCCTGCTACGATGCGGACGGGATTGCCGATGCCCAGCTGGTTTTCGATCTGCTGGAAAATCTGGATGAGGGGGGAGATGTCAGCGATTTTGCTTTGTTGGAGCAGGGGCTGAAGAGCATTTTTTCTGCTCCGGAGGTCACTGATTGCAAGCTGCAGATCATGACCATCCACAAGGCCAAAGGCTTGGAATTTGATACCGTGATCCTGCCGGGGTTGGGCCGTTCACCGCAGCGAGGCAGCAAGCCTTTACTCCGCTGGCTGGAGCATCCTGAGCTGGGGCTGCTGCTGGCTCCGGTGGCCGCCTATGGGGAACAGGATAACGATCCTCTTTACCAGCTGATTGCCGAGTTTGAACTGGAACGGGAAAACCTGGAAACCGCGCGGCTGCTTTATGTTGCCACCACCCGGGCAATCCGCCACCTGCACCTGCTGGGGCACGTCAATGAAAACCGTTCAACGGGAGTGCTGGCCCCGGCCAAAGGGACTTTGCTGGAAACCCTTTGGCCGGTTGCCGAGGCCCACTTTGCCGGTTGTGAAGCTCCGCCGGAAGCCGTGGCGGAAAGTTTTTTACCTCCACTGCTGCAGCGCCTACCCGGGAATTGGACATTGCCGTCCATGGAGACGGTCAGCCTGGCCTTGACGGCAACGGCAGGAACTGCTTCGGAAGAGGCCAAGGAGTCAGGAGATAGGGCGTTCAGCGGTTGGGAAAGTCCGAAGCAGCGGCATATCGGCACTCTGGTCCACATGTACCTGGAACAGCTTGCCCGCCAGGGGCGTATTGTCTGGGACGGGGCCGAGCCTGCTCAGCGGACCCGGCAGATTGCTCTGATGCTGCGCGGTCTTGGGGTTGGTGCCGGTGATCTTGACGACAGTGTCGCCAGAGTCTGCTGTGCGGTTGAGGCGGCCCTGGGAAGTGAGCGTGGGCGTTGGGTGCTGGCCAGCCACCGGGAGCATGCCTGTGAACAGCCGCTCAGCGGCTTGGTGGACGGCAAGCTGGTGCATGCCATCATCGATCGGACCTTTATTGCTGATGGGCAGCGCTGGATTATCGATTATAAGACCAGTGTTCCCCGGACCGGAGAGAGTGTCTCTGCCTTTGTGCAGCGTGAGGCCGAGCGCTATCGTGCGCAGCTGGAAATCTACGTTAAATTATATGCGGCCCGTCACGAACAATGTCCGATCCGGGCCGCGTTGTATTTTCCGCTGGCCGAAGCCTGGCACGAATTTTCAGAGTAAATTTTTTTCCGGAGTTTTCATTTATTGACGAGACGAACGGTTATGCCATGGACGGGGAAAAGCCCTTCAGAATTTGACCGGTCAGGTAGCTTTTTTTCGGATTGACTCTGACCAGGCTTTTGATGGTCTGTGAGGCGAGATGCAACCGGAAGGTTGTGTCTTCACGATTGACCAGGGTCAGGTCGATATTTTTTTTCAAAGAACCGATCCGCATTTCGGTTTCAATGACATAGCACCATTCTCTACTTCCGTCTTCAAACGATACCAGCCGTCTGGTTTTCACCGGCATGACCGAGTAGATTTCGACATCGGTGTTATTCTGAATCGGATGAACTCCAAAGCTGATAATAAGATCTTCGCCTTCTTTGAAGGTTGAAAAATCGAAGATATTCAGGATCGACTGTTTGGAATCCATAACAACCTGGGCTTCTATCGCCGGGATCTTCAAAGCCGGGAACGAAACCCATTCACACCAACCGATGTCAAGCAGGAGTGAGTTTGTATTTTTCCGCATAATTGCAACTCCTATGATTGGATATTGTTAATATTTGGCATAATAGTGGCTCTCCCTTAAAATGTAAATTATTCTAATATTAAAAAAATCATTCTTTTTGTGATTAAAAAGGTAAATGATTTCAGAATATTGAAGATATAATGTGCATCACATCCCAAATAGTGCATTCTGTTGAAAAATAGCTAGTTTCCATCCGGAAAAGGCTTTTTTTCGCTGTAGCCGCGTCAATCTGCAGGCTTACTTGTGCGGCGTAAAGTACTACGCCTCTGTGCAACCCCTTGATTTCCTTGCTACAACGAAAAATTCCTCGTTTCCTATCTGAAAACTTAGTCGTTGTCCTCCGGAGTTTCCGGATGGCAACGAGCTAATATTTGTGATTAGTCATTTCAATTCTCGATAAATTTTTTATATACTTAGCGCCTGTATTCTGTGGAATTGTGATGTTGAGCCTGTTTTCAGGCTTGAGCTTGTGGAGGCAGCATGTCCCTTGCGGCAAAGATCGGCTTGTTCTTGGGGATCCTCATTCTGGGGATTGTCGGTGTGGTGATTTATGCCCAGACCCAGGTCACGCCGGACAAGGTCCGGAGCATGCTGGTGCCGCTGGTTGAAGACACTTTGCACCGGCAGGTTGCGTTTGGAGATATTCAGATCGGCTTTTTCTCGGGCATATCGGTCGCTGACCTGAGGGTAAAGAAACCGAACAGCAAAGAAGATTTCATCACCATCAAAAATGCCAAATTAAGTTACCGTTTCCTGCCGCTGCTCAGAGGTCGTATTGTGGTCGACCAAGTGATGCTCAATGAGCCGGTGATCGATGTCAGCAGATTTGCCGACGGGAGCTATAATTTTTCCGACCTGCTCGGAAAGAACCGGAGTGATCGCGGACAATACCCGCAAGCGGCGCGGACTCTGGTGAGTGACATTTTCAGCTTGTTTGTGCATGAGGTCAGTGTTAAAAACGGCTCCTTAACTTATACTGATAAATTCAAAAGCCCCAACGTTCCCTATCGCTTTGCTTTACAGAATCTGAATATTCACGCTCGGGAGATTGCTCCCGACAAGGCCTTCCCCCTCGACCTGTCGGTGGTCCTCAACGGTGCGCGGCTGGATCTGTCCGGGCACTACGATATAACGCACACCAGCGGTGATTTTCTGGTTCACCTGGCGGATCTGGACATGATCCCGTTTTCCCCCTATTACCGGGACCTGCTGCCCGGTAAAGTCGGTTCGGGGAGAGTGTCCCTGAATCTTGAAGTCGATCTTCAGACCGAACAGCTCAGCTCCAAAGGCAAACTGACCCTTGCCGAACTTGATCTGACCCTGCCCAACGGCACCTCCCTGCAAAAAGTCCATTTAACCAGCGACTATGCCCTGACCTTTGATTTTACGAGGAAACAGCTTGATCTTTCCACGCTGCTGGTCAATTTCAATGATCTGGGGGCTGGCATGGAAGGGCGATTGGACTTTGCGGGCAAGGAAACGAAGATGGATCTGGCGGTCATCTTTGACCAGCTTGATCTGCGCCAGGTCATGCAAAGTCTTCCTGACCAGCTGATCAGAAACTATCGCAAGTACAGCGTCGCCGGCAGCATCAGCGGTCGGGCACAGTTGGTTGGAACGCTAGGACAAGGGAGCGGACTGCTTAAGTCGGCCCAGTTGACATTGAACGGGGTCCAGGCCAGTGTCAAGGATATGCGCGGCGGGGTCAGCGGAGCTCTGTCCTATGCCGATGCTGTGGTCACGGCCCAGAATCTGGTGTTGTCTTACGGCAATCAGCAGGCGTTGTTAAACCTGCAGGCAACCCGCCAACCCGACGGAGTGCTGCAGGGAACCTTTTCGCTGTCTGCCGAAGAGTTGAACCTGAATGAACTGGTTGCAACCGGATCGTCCGTATCCGCAGAGGAGGAGAGCAATTCCGGCTCTGCCGAGGATCTCGGACCTTTTGCTCTTCCTCTTGATCTGCACGGTGATTTAACGGTCCGTAAAGCCCTGTTCAAACAGTTGGCCGTTGAACAGGTCACGGCGGATGTGAGTCTCAGTGACAATCGGCTGCGCCTGAATCGATTGCGCGGAGTGGTTGGTCAAGGGAGAGTGCTGGCGGATGCCGTGGTGGATCTGGGTGTGCGCGGCTTGCTTTATCAGGGGCAGTTGGACCTCGCGGATGTGGACGCTGCCGTTTTGGCGGCGGGATTGTTGCCGGATCTGGGCGCAACCCTGACGGGCCGCCTGCAGTGGCGGAGCAGTTTTTGGGGAGGTGGTGCTTCAACACAACCCTGGTTGGATCGATTTCAGTTCAAAGGAGAGTTTTCTTTACAGCAGGGGCAGATCAAGGGGTTTCCCATGGTCGATTCATTGGCCGTGTTTCTTGGTGTTGATGAACTCCATAACTTGAATTTTGAGGATTTTTCCGCCGGTTATGATTTGCGTGATGGTCTGGTTCGGGTGAATGGACTTCTCACCGGTTCCCAGGTCAGACTGGCGCCGATAGGCAGTATCGGCAACGACGGGCGTCTGAATATGAATCTGGAGGTTCGGCTGGCACCGGATCTGGCCGGTCGGATAGGGGCTTCCGGCCCGTTTATGAAAGTTTTCAGCGATGAACGGGGCTGGGGGATCATTCCGGTCAGGCTGCTGGGTTCTTTGACGCGCCCGGAGCTCGGGCCGGATACCGCCGCCATTGAAAAGCTGATGATGAACCGCGTCAGCCAGGATGCTGCACGAAAAGCGGAGGAAGATAATTCTTCGTCAGTGCCACCGGATCAGGAATCCGTTAAAAAGATGCTCGACAAAACCCTGAACAAGCTGTTTGGCAAATGACCGGTAGCGTCTGAGACCACCGACAAGCCCGTCGCTCAGCGGTTATGACTGCGGGTCATGGTCCGTAACGTGACAAATTCTTCGGCACTGGTCGGATGGATGCCCACGGTTTGATCGAAGATCGCCTTGGTAGCCCCCGCTTTCAGTGCAACCGCCACCCCTTGAATAATTTCCGCTGCACCTTCGCCCGCCATATGCGCACCGATGACTCGGTCACTGTTGCGCTCAACAATAAGTTTAATCAGGATGCGATCGCCGCTGCCGCTTAATGCATGTTTCAGTGCACGAAACTCGGTTGTGTAAATATCGACCTGCGGGTAGCGCTGGCATGCCTCTTCCTCACTCAAACCGACACTGCTGAAGGGCGGGTTGCTGAAGACGGCGGTGGGGATCAGTTGATACGACAGCGGGGTCGCGCCCCCCTGATAGAGGTGCTTGACCAGGGTCATGGCTTCGGCCAGAGCAACCGGGGTCAATTGCATCCGGTCGATCACGTCGCCAATGGCAAAAATGGAAGGGATTGAGGTTTGATAAAAATCGTCGACCTTGACGGCGCCGGCCGCAGTCAACTCCACCCCGACCTGCTCCAGCCCCAGCTCACTGGTGTTGGGGCGGCGGCCGGTTGCGGCCAGGACCAAGTCAGTCGTCAGCAAAGAGCCGTCATTGAGGGTGGCCGTATAGCTTCCGTCAGGTTCTTTTGCAACTTTTTCGACATCACAGTTAAAGCGTAGATCAATCCCTTTTCTGCGCATATGCCCGGCCACGAACTGCCTGATCTCGGCATCAAATCCGCGCAGGAACAGGTCACCCCGGTAGAGTTGGCAGACTTTGACTCCCAACCCGTTGAAAATGCCGGCAAATTCACTGGCAATATAGCCACCGCCGATAATCAGGATACGCTCCGGGAGGCGTTCGAGATCGAAAATCTGGTCAGAAGAGAGAAGATGCTCTCGTCCCGGAATGGTGGGGAAAACAGGATGACTGCCGGTAGCGATGAGAATCCGTGCGGCGCTGCAACTGGTCCCGGCGACCTCAACGCTATGCGCTGTCAGCACCCGCGCCCGACCACGAATCAGCTCTGCTCCCGATTTGGCGAGCAGGTTTTCCATGGCCTGATTGGACGTGCTGAGCAGGGCGGATTTGTTGTCACGCAAGGTTGCCCAATCGAGCACCGGAGTCGTCGCTTGCCAGCCGAATCCTTTCGCTGCCGAAAAGGCGGCACCGTATTCCGTCGCATGGAAATACAGTTTCTTTGGAACGCAGCCGAGATTGACACAGGTGCCGCCGGTCTTGGCCTGTTCGGCGACGGCGACTTTAATGCCGGTGGCAGCGGCCATCCGTGCGGCTCTGATACCGCCGGATCCCGCACCGATGACAAAGAGGTCATAATCATATCTGGACATGTGGTTCCTCCCTGGCCGACTGTCTGGAAAGCGCCGGCGAAGCCCATCATCGGGCCGAATGACAAATTGCTCAGTTATTAATTCCATCAGGCCGAAAAACAAGCCTGCTCTCAGCCGATTTGTACCTGGTCTGGGTTGTCCTTGGCAGTGACTGTTTAGCCGACTTCATTGTACTCGCGGGCCCGGAAATCCACGCCCAGGTCTTGCGCCACCCGGCTGCAGGCCTCCATGTCGACCCCTGGATAGCTGACGGCGCTGGCCGTGACTTCGGGGATGACCTGCGCGGCCTGGCGCAGAAAATCCTTAACGGCTGCATAGCTCTTACTGCCATAGCTGGATTGGCACAGGCTCTGGTAGGTGGCTTCGTCCGGGGCATTCAAAGAAACGGAAACAGAATCGATCAGCCCTGCCAGCTCCGGTAAAATATTGCGACCGTAAACAAGGTTGGCCTGGCCGTCAGTGTTAATTCTTACCTTAATACCCTGTTTTTTCAACCAGGCAGCAATGGTTTTGATCAGCTCTAGGCGTAACAGCGGTTCCCCGTAACCGCAGAAAACAACCTCGGAATAGTGTTTTGGGTCGCCGATGGCGGCGATAACCTCTTCGGCAGAGGGTTCATGGTCGAGTTTGAGCTCGTGTCCCTTAACGACAAAATCCCGGAATTTGGTACAGAAAATACAACTGTTGGTACAGCGATTGGTGATATTGAGGTAGAGGGAATCGCGGATTTTATAGGCGATTTTATGGCTTTGATCGATCACGCCGATGCCGAACAGGTCGTAACAATTGCGACTGGTGATGCGGGCTACATCTTCCAGAGTCAAGCCCTTGATCGTCGCTATTTTCTCTGCGGTCAACCGGACATAAGCCGGTTCGTTGCGTCTGCCACGAAATTCCTGGGGGCTCAGATAAGGACAATCGGTTTCGACCAACATGCGGTCGATGCTGATACTGCGGACAACCTGCCGAATCTCTTCGTTCTTCGGGTATGTGATAGTTCCGGTAAAGGAGAGATAAAAGCCCAGTTCGATACAGCGTCTGGCCATTGCCAAATCGCCGCTGAAACAATGCAACACCCCACCGACACTGCTCGCCTGCTCTTCTTCAAGGATCTGCAGCACCTCGGCGTGGGCATCGCGGTCATGGACAATGATCGGTTTACCGGCTTCCTTCGCAAGTCGGATCTGCTGCCGAAACGCGTCCCGTTGAATATCGTGGGGACAGTGATTACGGAAGTAGTCCAGGCCGATTTCGCCGAGGGCTACAACTTTGGGATGCTGGAGCAGTTCCCTTAGCCGCTCCAAGGCTGCGGCATCAAGCCCAGCGGCATCATGGGGGTGAATGCCGACGGCTGCATAAATGTGATCATATTGTTCGGCCAAGGCGACATTTTTTTCCGAGCTTGCCAGGTCGCAGCCGATACTCAAAATGTGGCTGATCCCGTTGGCCGTCGCCCTGCTAATGACCTCATCACAATCAGTCGCGAACTGACTGTGGTCAAGGTGAGCGTGACTGTCGACCAGGAAAGGGTGTTGTTCGGTCATCTTTATGCTCCAAAAAATCGGGGCGCTGTATCGCGCCCCGCAAGAACCATACAAGTGGTCATTCTGATATTACTCGGTTTCTATCCGCGGGAAAAGAGGGGCGGCTTTTTCAATGATGGTACCGGGTTTCAGTCCACCCCACTGATCCTGCCCGGCCAGGACCAGGTTGGTCCCGTCAGCCCCGAGCAGGGAGCTGATCTTGGCACCTGTTTCAGGCATGAAGGGTGCCACGATCAGGGCGATCAGGCGCAGGGATTCCAACAGGTTGTACATCACCGTTGCAAGACGTTCGCGCTGCTGCGGGTCTTTCGCCAGGGTCCAGGGGGCGGTCTCATCGATGTATTTATTGCCGGCTGAAATCAGCTCCCAGATACTCATCAGCGCCTTGTTGAAGGCCATATCTTCAAGCTGTTCATCAATTTTAGCTAGGTTGGCGGCAAACAGTTCGATCAGTTTTTCATCAATGTCGAGGTGTGCTCCCGGCTCCGGCAGCTCCCCAGCAAAATATTTGCCAAGCATGGCCGTTGACCGGCTGACCAGGTTGCCCAGGTCGTTGGCCAGATCGGAGTTGATACGATGGATCAGTGCGCTGTGAGAAAAATCGCCGTCCAGGCCGAACGGAACTTCGCGAAGCAGAAAGTACCTGATGGCGTCGACACCGTATTTGTCAACCAGCATATTTGGCTCGACCACATTGCGCAGGCTCTTGCTCATTTTCTGCCCCTCCACGGTCCACCAGCCGTGAGCAAAAACCTTTTTGGGCAACGGCAGGCCTGCGGCCATCAGGAAAGTCGGCCAGTAAACGGCATGAAAGCGCAGAATATCTTTGCCGATCACATGAACAGCCGGCCAGAACGTTTCGAAATTGCCGTCTTTGTCCTCTGGGTAGCCGAGGGCGGAAATATAGTTGGTCAGGGCGTCAAACCAGACATAGATGACGTGTTTATCATTACCCGGCGCTGGGATCCCCCAGGAAAAGGAGGTCCTGGAAATGGACAGATCACGCAGGCCTTCCCGGACAAAGCTGAGGATTTCGTTGCGGCGTGATTTCGGCTGGATAAAATCCGGGTTGTTCTCGATATATTCGAGGAGCTGATCCTGGTATTTGCTCATGCGGAAGAAGTAGGACTCTTCCTTGAGCTTGGTGGTCGGTCGACCACAGTCCGGGCAGTTGCCGTCGAGCAGTTGGGTTTCGGTCCAGAAGGTTTCACAGGGAGTGCAGTACCAGTCCTCATATTCCCCGAGGTAGATGTCCCCTTTGGCTTCGATGTCTTTGAACTGTTCCTGAACCGTATGCTTGTGGCGTTCCTGAGTGGTACGGATAAAATCGGTATGGGAGATGTTGAGTTTTTTCCACAGTGCCTGGAAGCGTTTAACCACCCGGTCGGCAAGCTCAAGGGGGGTCTCCCCGTTGGCTTTGGCAGCGGTCTCAACTTTTTGCCCATGCTCATCAGTGCCGGTCAGAAATGCAACCTGATAGCCGCGCGCCCGTTTGTAGCGGGCCAGCACATCGCAGGCCAAGGTCGTGTAGGCGTGGCCTATATGCGGAACATCATTGACATAATAAATAGGTGTCGTGACGTAAAAGGTTTTTTCCATTATTTACTCCCATAGCGAAGACGAAAAAAATTACATGTCATTTCATGACTTGGTGTCAGGATTTTTGGGGCGGTTCGAACGCCGCCGGGGTCTTCTGCGCCGTCGTTGGGGCTTGCCCTGAGCATCCTGTTCAGCCGGAGTACTGCTACTGCTACTGCTACTGCTACTGCTCGAGGCTTGAACCGGGGCACTGTCCCGGCTTTCCGGAGTTTTCTTCGGTGCAGGGGCCGGACGGCCTTGCGGTTTGGTGCGGCGCTGGCTGCGTCCCGGTTTTTTACCCGGTTGGGATTCCGGGGCCGTTTTGCCGCTCTCTTCTTTGGAGGCTTTGGGCTCGGTTTCCTGTGTCGGCGGTGCTGCAGCCTGATTGTCCATTTCCTGTTGCAGCTCTTTGATATGTTTCTGGCAACGCTCCCCGTCATGACAGACCAGAGTGACCTTCTGGGCCAAAATATCGAGGGCGATTACCTCCGCCTTACCGTCTTTAAGCTGCAGCTTCTTTCCGCACTTCGGCAGATTTTTCTTCAGTTCGTTGTAAGTTTCGTATTCATAGGCCAGACAGCACAGCAACCGGCCGCATTGACCGGAGATCTTGGTAGGGTTGAGGGCCAGCCCCTGAGCTTTGGCCATTTTGACCGATACCGGGGCAAATTCACGCAGATGACTGCAACAGCACAGTTCCCGGCCGCAAATACCGAGTCCCCCGACCAGCTTGGCTTCATCGCGAACGCCGATCTGGCGCATCTCGATTCTGGTTCTGAAGTGTTGGGCCAGGTCGCGAACCAATTCACGAAAATCAATGCGGCCGTCAGCCGTAAAGTAGAAAATGATTTTCGACCCGTCATAGAGATATTCGGCACGGACCAGTTTCATGTCCAGTTTGCGTTGCTGAACCTTGTCCTGACAGAACAGCAGGGCTTCCTTCTCGCGCTGGGCGTTGCTGTCGGCCATCTGCTGATCGCTTTCCGTGGCGATGCGGATGACTGCTTTCAGTTTGGGCGGTGCTTCCGCGGGGGAGATCTGTCGCGGTTTGGTAATGACCGTTCCCAAAGCACGGCCTCGCTCGGTTTCAACGATGACCCTGTCCCCAGGGACCAGTTCCAGCTCCTTGACTTCAAAGTCGAAGATTTTTCCTGCCGTATGAAAAGCGATACTGACTATTGTAAGAGGTTCCATAAAACCCAGATCCTTTAGTAAATATAGAAAAAATCCGCTGGGGACTTTTTCATGTATGGGCGGAGAAAAGATTCTTTTTCCGCCTTATGAAATCAACAACAGGCAGCTGCGCGGCTGATGTTACGGCCCTGTGAAAAGAGGGCAACCACAGGTTGTTACTGCCTGATGTGACAGAGTGTTGCTGCCGCCAATATCCGTTGCATTCAGGCGGCGGCGATTCCCAACAGCATCACCTCCAGGGTCAGCTGCCGATTGACATTTCTCTGCAGATGAAAGCGAGCCTGGTCAATGGTTTTCAGCTTGGTTAGCACGCTTTCGACGGAAGCTCGCTGAACTTCCCGATTGAGCAATTCAAGAAGATCCTGGTTCACCAGATCTTCTTCAGGGCGGCCGTATTTCAGTAGCAACAGGTCGCGGAAAAAAGCTTGGAAAATATCCAGGACGTCCTGCAGGCTCTCTTTTTCCTCGGCCAGTTCCTCGGCCAAGGATAACGTCGGAATATTACTTCCTGGGGACAGTGCTGACAAGGCTTGAATCAGTTCGCGACGTTTTTCCAGAAACAGCTGTTGTTTTGGCCCCAGGGCTTTTTTAAAACTTCCGTCCGACAGGGCTGCCAGAACTGCAATCTCGGTCTCATTGAAGTCGAGCCGCTGACTGAGGAGCTTGGAGAGTTGACGAAGCGGCAACCTGCGGAAGGGGAGACGTTGGCAGCGTGACCGGATAGTCGACAGCAGCTGCTCCGGCCGTCCGGACAGAAGAATCATGACGGTATTGGGCTGCGGTTCTTCCAGTGTCTTCAGCAGTGCGTTGGCCGCTCCGGCAGTCAGGTATTCGGCGCCGTCAATCAGGCAGACTTTGTATCTCCCTTCCAGCGGACGCAGTGACAGTTGTTGCTGCAGCTCGCGGATCTGATCGATCTTGATTGCCGCTTCTGCGCTGTTGATCAGATGGACATCCGGGTGATTGTTGTGGTCGATCTTCCGGCAGGCAACGCAATCACCGCAGCCGGTTCCCTGCAGGCAGAGCAGCGCCCGGGCAAAGGCCAAGGCCATCAGTTTTTTACCGATCCCTTCGGCCCCTTCGAAAAGATAGGCATGGGCGATCCGTTTATTGGCCAGAGCCCGGCGGAGAATATTTTTCTGCTGCTCGTGCCCGGCTATGGATGCAAAGGTCATGGAGTTTCCGAGTTAATAAGTGTAAACAAAAAAAGCAGACGGTTCAGAGTATCAAGTGGCCAGGTGTTAACCGCAGGTTGAACGGTCTGCCCTCTTCTGTCCGCGGTTGATCGCCGGCAGAGCCTGCTGTTGTTTTCCATGAACTGGCTAGTTTTCATTCGGAAACGGCTTTTTCCCGCTGTAGCAGCGTCAATCTGCAGCCTGACTTGTGCGGCGTAACGGTGTACGCCTCCACGCAAGCCCTTGATTTCCTTGCCACAACGAAAAACTGCTCGTTTCCAATCTGAAAACTTAATTATTGCCATCCAGTGTTTCCGGATGACAACTAGCTGAAGCTAAGCCATGTTTTTTTACTTCAACCTGTCATTATAGGTAGACAATTCTGCTTGAATCAAGGAGAAAGGGATAAAAGGACCGTAAAGAAATTGAACTGCCGGGTGCTTTTGGCTATACTCCGCGACAAATAAGAGAATGGGAAATGGAGGAGCAGTGCCGAAGTTTTTGGATCACCTTGAAAATGCTTT
Source organism: Geopsychrobacteraceae bacterium (assembly GCA_963668145.2). Lineage (GTDB taxonomy): Bacteria > Desulfobacterota > Desulfuromonadia > Desulfuromonadales > Geopsychrobacteraceae > Seleniibacterium. The sequence continues at coordinate 89,150 of CAXXJU010000004.1, read as the reverse complement.
GAATTACACTTTTTGCGACCGCTCTTTGCCGCTTCAGGCTTTGACTCATAAATCCTTCAGTAATGAACAATCCGAATTTGTTCTGCATAACGAACGTCTCGAATTCCTGGGCGATGCGGTTCTGGAACTGGTTATCAGCCAATGGGTTTTTCGGCAATATCCGGATATCCCGGAAGGCGGTCTGACCCGGATCCGTGCTGAAGTCGTCAGTGAAAAGGGGCTTGCCGAAATCGCCCGCGAACTGGACCTGGGGCAGGGGTTGCTGCTTGGTCGGGGCGAGGAACGAAGCGGAGGACGGGAAAAGCCGAGCCTGCTTGCCGATGCCCTGGAGGCCCTGCTGGGGGCGATCTTCCTGGACGGAGGTTTTGCCGCCGCCTGCCAGGTGGTGGAGCGGCGGTTTGCCGCTGCGATTGAAAAATCAGCACTGCTGCGTTACGGCAGTGACTATAAAACCTGTCTTCAGGAAAGGTTGCAGGCCTGTTATAATCAGTTACCTGAGTATGTCATGACCCAGGTCTCCGGGCCTGACCATGACCGGATGTTTTCCATGGAAGTTCGCTTTAGCGGAAAGCTGCTCGGCAAAGGGAGCGGCAGCAGCAAAAAAAGTGCTGAACAAAAAGCCGCGGCAGCAGCCCTGGATCATCCTTTATTAAGATCGTTGGAGAAATAATGACCCAAAAGCAGTTCAGATCCGGGTTTGTCGCCATGGTGGGACGACCCAATGTCGGTAAATCAACCCTGTTGAACAGGATTCTCGGCCAGAAAATCGCCATCACTTCGAACAAACCGCAAACGACTCGCAACCGGATTCTGGGGATTCACAATTTCCCCGGTGGACAGGCGCTGTTTGTGGATACCCCTGGCATCCATAAGGCGAAAAGCAAACTGAACCGCTTTATGGTCGATCAGGCTATCGGGGCCTGTGCCGATGTTGACCTGATCCTGTTTCTGGTTGAGGCGCAGACCGCGTTGGGGCCAGGGGATGAATATATCCTCAACCTTTTTGAGAAAATGTCGGTACCGGTCTTCCTGGTGATCAATAAAATTGATTTGGTTGAGCCTCCCAAGCTGCTTGGGCTGATCAGTTCCTATGCCGAGCGTTTCGAGTTTGCCGAAGTTGTTCCGATTTCAGCTCGCTCTGGAGATGGGGTTGAAAAAATCCTCGCGTTGGTGGAAGCGCGCCTGGACGAAGGCCCGCAGTATTATGCCGACGACGAATTGACCGATCTGCCGGAACGTTTTATTGCCGCTGAACTTATCAGAGAAAAAATCATGCGGCGGACCAACGAAGAGATTCCCTATGGCGTTGGCGTCAAAGTCGAGTCTTTTGAAGAACAGCCGGAAAAAAACCTGGTTGTCATTCAGGCGACGATCCATGTTGAAAGAGACAGCCATAAAAAAATCATTGTCGGAAAAGGCGGGCAGATGATCAAGAAGATTGGCCAGGAGGCGCGCCAGGATATTGAGCGCATGCTGGCCACCCGGGTTTTCCTTGAGCTGTTTGTCCGGGTTGACAAGGACTGGAGTCAGAGTGAACGCATGCTGCGCGAACTCGGCTACAGCCAGAACTAACTGACCATCCCGGCTTTGGGGTGCTTTGTCAGCCTAATCGATCTTTAGAAAGTAAATGAAGAATTTATGTTGAAGACAGTCGCAATTGTCGGTCGCCCGAATGTGGGCAAGTCAACCCTGTTCAATCGCCTGCTTGGAAAACGCAAGGCGATTGTCGAAGATTTTCCAGGGGTGACCCGGGATCGGCACTACGCCGAAATTACCCGTTTTGCCAAACCGTTTCTGCTCATTGATACCGGTGGGTTTGAACCGGCCAGCGAGGACCGGCTGCTTGCGCAGATGCGTGAACAGTCGCAGCTGGCTGTGGAGGAGGCTGATATCATCCTTTATCTGATGGATGTCAAATCCGGCCTGACGCCGTCCGATATCGAAATTGCGGAAATGCTGCGGCGGGTCGATAAGCCGGTCTTTTACCTGGTGAACAAGGTCGACGGTGACAAGCAGGAAATCACCGCGGCTGAATTCTATGCCCTGGGAATTGAAAAGATGTATACGCTTTCCGCTGAACATGGCCGGGGGATTAACGATCTTATCGATGACCTCGAAGAACTGCTGCCAGACGGTCCCGCGGCAAGCGAGCCGACCGAAGAAGTGCGCATGGCTCTGGTCGGTCGGCCCAATGTCGGCAAGTCTTCCCTGGTCAATCGGTTACTTGGGGTTGAGCGGGTGGTGGCGAATCCGGTTGCCGGAACAACCAGGGACAGCATCGATTCGCCGTTTCAGTATAATAACCAGCGCTATGTATTGATCGATACCGCCGGGATCCGGCGCAAGGGGAAAGTCAGTCAGGCCCTTGAAAAGTACAGTGCAATTACGGCGTTGAAAGCCATGGATCGGTCCCATGTTGTGCTGATGGTGCTGGATGCCAGTGAAGGCGTGACCGACCAGGATCTGGCGGTGGCGGGCTATGCCTACGAAAAAGGGCGTGCGGTGATCCTGTTGGTCAATAAATGGGACTTGCCGGAAAAAGACGATCAGACCATGGGGAAATTCGTCGAAGAAGTGCGCCGGCGGTTTAAGTTCTTGCCGTTTGCCCCGCTGCTGTTTGTTTCCGCCCTGACCGGTCAGCGGGTGAACAAAGTGATGGCTTTGGTCGAAAACGTTGCTGCCGAGTTCAATCGGCGGATTCCGACTCCGGCGCTTAATCAGGGGTTGGAGGAGATCGTCTCCAAGCATCCGCCGGCAATGGTTCACGGGCGCAGAATCAAATTCTATTATGCGGCCCAAAGTGCCGTTCGTCCGCCGACTTTTGTCCTGTTTACCAACAACCCGGATGACATCCATTTTTCCTATCAACGTTATCTGACCAACGGCTTCCGGGAAAAGTTCAAGTTTAACCAGGTGCCGTTGCGACTGGAGTTTAAGGGCCGCTGAACCGGGCCGTGATGAGAAGGAAGCAAAGCGCGAGAAATGACCGATCGACTTGATGGATATTTAGAAGATCTGGGTATCCGCGATATTTTGCAGATCCTCAGCCTCAGTAAAAAGTCGGGGACTTTGCGCCTTGAATGTCAGGGCCATGCCGGGCAGGTGATTTTTCATGCCGGGCAGATCATTCGGGCCTCCTCCAGTCAGACACCGCTTGAACTGGGACAGATGCTGATCGCCGCGGGACTGATCTCCGGCCAACAACTTGAGGAGGCCTTGCAGTATCAGCAGGGACCGGGTTGTCATCGGCCGCTGGGGGATCTGCTGCGCGAACTGTATCAGGTTCCTGCCGCGACTATCGAAGAGATCGTCGCTCAGCAGATCGAAAAAATTGTCATCAGCTTCTTCTCCTGGCGCAAGGGGCGTTTTCATTTCAAGCTGGAAGAGCCGCAATCCTTCGGCTCGGCACAGTTGAACCCCCTTGACATCATGCTCGAAACTGGACTCAGTCCACAGCGGCTTGCTCTTAAAGGGCAGCGCTTTATGGAGCATAGTTCGGTTGATGAGGATAGCCTTGAGTTGGAACTGGCTGAAATCAACAAGCGTCAGGCGCAGCAGGGGCATCATCTGCTGCGCGGCATGTTGGCCGAATTGCGGCACCCGGAAATGGGCGGGGGGATCATCCTGCTCATTCTCCGCTATGCCAGCGAGATCATGCAGCGGGCGGTTATTTTTGATGTGCGCGGCGCCAATCTGGTCGGACTGGGACAGTTCGGTGTTGACGAGTACAATAATCGGGCTGACGAGATCGTTCGGAAGATGCGCCTGCAGGTTGAGCCAGGCTCCTTGTTCGCTCGGGTCATGGCGGAGAAAAAGGCGCTTCGGGGTGCTTTGGGACAGAGCCGGGCGGAGTCGTTATTGACCAACTTTCTGGGGCGCCCGAAGGAACAGGTTTTCCTTGCGCCGCTGCTCAGTGATGACAAGGTTGTTGCCCTTTTGTATGGTGAGTTAACAGCTGAGAATGGCCATTCCGAGCGTTTGCAGGCGTTTGAAGTTTTTCTTTCCCAGGCCGGTCTGGCCATGGAACAGGCTTTGTCAGGAGCCTGAGGTTTTTTCCAGTCAGGAGCTATGTTCGTCTTTGCTCTGCCACCGCGACATGAAAAGATCTTCTGTTATACTTGATGCCAAAAAGAATCCGTTCTCAGGAGGTCGAGCCCATGCAGAAAAAAATACTCATTGTCGAGGATGAAGAAAGCCTGTTGAAGCTGGAAAGTATTCTGCTGACCACGAAAGGCTATCTGGTGAGGGGCGCGACGACCGGCCCTGCAGCCCTTGAAGCGATTGCTGAAGAACGGCCTGATCTCGTTCTGTTGGATATCATGCTGCCGGGATTGGATGGGTTTGAAGTCTGTGAACGCATCAAGGGCAACAAGGAGACCCGGAATATCCCGGTCATTCTGTTGACGGCGAAAAAAACTCCGGAAGATGTGGCACGGGGTGTCGAGGTCGGCGCTGAGCAGTATATTACCAAACCTTTCAAATCCGCCAAAGTGATGGAAACGATCGAAACCCTCCTGAGCCGGAATTAAGATTCGACAACTCAACACTTACCCAGTCGGTTTATCTGACCGGCGGCTGAGTTCCATATTTGTGCATGGCTGTGTTAAACATCGTTCCGCTCTTGTTGAACTGAGGTCGTTGCCATCCGGAAACTCTGGATGGCAATAATTAAGTTTTTAGATTGGATTCGAGAAGTTTGCCGTCGGCCAGGGGTGATTGCTGCCCGTTTGCTTCTTTAACTGGTAATTATCCACATTTATTGATAAAATAATTAGTTGTCATCCTGAAGCACGGGATGGCAATCATTAAGTTTTCAGATTGGAAACGAGCAGTTTTTCGTTGTGGCAAGGAAAGCAAAGGCTTGCGCGGAGGCGCACACCGTTACGCCGCACAAGTAAGCCTGTAGATTGACGCTGCCACCGCGGGAAAAAGCCGTTTCCGGATGGAAGCTCCGAAAGGCAATAATTAAGTTTTCAGATTGGAAACGAGCAATTTTTCGTTGTGGCCAGGAAATCAAGGGGTTGCGCGGAGGCGTAGTACTTTACGCCGCACAAGAAAACCCGCAGATTGACACCGCCACAACGGAAAAGGGTCGTTTCCGGGTGAAAACTAGTTAGGTTTGCATATCTTAACCCCGTATTGAACGGAGTCCGGACAGATTATGTATGCCGCACGGGTTTTGGTTGTAGATGACTCCCCAACCATGAGACAGTTCGTTATTTTCGCCCTGCAGCGGCTTCCAGGTCTGCAAATTGACGAAGCTGAAGATGGTGTCAGTGCCCTGAAGAAGCTGGCGGAAGAAAAATATCAGCTGTTGCTGACCGATCTGCACATGCCGTTGCTGGATGGACTCCGCCTGATCGGTCTGCTGCGAAATGATCCCAGCTATAAAAGTCTGCCGATTGTTGTCATTACCACCGAAAATTCCCAGTTGACCAGGCAAAAGGCTCTGGCTGCAGGCGCCGATGAATATCTGACCAAACCTTTGCAGACAGCAGGCCTGATCAATGTGGTCAGGACGCTGCTGGACCCGGAGAAGCGCAGGCTATAGTTGCAGAAGAGCTGCGTGGATGGCCCGGTCGCCATTGCTATGGTGAGGGGTGTTCTATTGGTCGGGGGCCGGTTCGCGGTCCGCCAGACTTGACAGCTTGCAGTGAACATGTAATAAGTCGCCAGTATAAAATCATCAGTAACTATTTTCAGGAGGCATCAGTTGGCAAAAGAAGAAGCAATAGAAGTCGAAGGGACAGTTGTCGAGCCGCTCCCGAACGCCATGTTTCGGGTTAAACTCGACAATGATCACGTTGTTCTTGCTCATATATCCGGCAAAATGCGGAAGTATTATATTCGGATTCTTCCTGGTGACCGGGTGACGGTTGAACTGTCTCCTTATGATTTGACGCGCGGGCGCATCACTTACCGGTCCAAATAACGACCCAGGCTGCGAATCCGGGCGGGAAGCACGCAACGCCGGGAAACGGGAGCTGTTCTGCCCCTGAAAATTTTGATTGGATACGATGCCGGCCTGCGCCGGTTTTCGTGTATCTGCTGCAGAGATATTTTTTGAATTTAAGTGGCGATTGCTAGGTTCGCCGCGGAGGATTTATGGAAAATCACTACAACCCCAAAGACGTCGAGGCCAAATGGCAATCATTTTGGCAGGAACAGCAAACTTTTCGTGCCAGCGAAGACCGCAGCAAGAAAAAGTATTATCTGCTGGAAATGTTTCCGTATCCGTCCGGCCGTATCCATATGGGGCATGTCAGAAACTATGCCATCGGTGATGTTGCCGCCCGTTTCAAACGGATGCAGGGGTTCAATGTGCTTCACCCGATGGGCTGGGATGCTTTTGGGATGCCCGCTGAGAACGCGGCCATCGAACATGGCACCCACCCGGCCAAATGGACCTATGAAAATATCGACAGCATGCGGCGGCAGCTGAAAAAAATTGGCCTCTCCTATGACTGGAAACGTGAATTTGCGACCTGTGATGCGGACTATTATCGCTGGGAGCAGCTGGTCTTTTTGAAAATGTTCGAGAAGGGGTTGGCTTATAAAAAAGGCTCCTCGGTGAACTGGTGTGACGACTGTCAGACGGTCTTGGCCAATGAACAGGTTGAGGATGGCTGCTGCTGGCGTTGCCACAACCCAGTGGAGCAGAAAGAACTCGAACAGTGGTTTTTCAAGATTACCGACTATGCCGACGAACTCCTCGAATGTGCGGACAACCTGTCCGGCTGGCCGGAGCGGGTGCTGGCCATGCAACGCAACTGGATCGGTAAAAGCTACGGCTGTGAGATCGTCTTTACTGTTGCTGACAGCAGTCGGCAAATCAAGGTTTTTACGACTCGGCCCGACACCCTGTTCGGCGCTACCTTCATGAGTCTGGCGCCGGAACATCCGTTGGTGGAAACTCTGGTGACCGAAGAACAACGCGCAGCGGTCAGCCAATTCATGGAAGAAGTCGCCGGCCAGGACAAGACCGCCCGGATCAGTGGTGATCTGGAAAAGAAAGGTGTCTTTACCGGGTCGTACTGTCTGAATCCCCTGACCGGCCAGAAGATCCCGGTCTTTTTGGCTAACTTTGTGCTTATGGATTATGGGACCGGTGCGGTTATGGCGGTTCCGGCCCATGATCAGCGGGATTTTGAATTTGCCCGGAAATATGGTCTGTCCCTGCAGGTTGTTATTCAGCCGGAAGGCGAAGACTTAGCTGCCGAGCAGTTGACGGAAGCCTATACCGGCTCCGGTGTGCTGGTCAATTCAGGCCAATTCGATGGCCTGGACAATGAAGCGGCCAAGGAGAAGATCGCCGAATATCTCGATTCCCGCGGAGAAGGACGAAAAACCGTCAATTACCGATTACGCGACTGGGGGGTGTCCCGGCAGCGCTATTGGGGGACGCCGATCCCGATTATCTATTGTGGCAGCTGTGGTGCCGTGCCGGTCCCGGAAAAGGACCTGCCGGTCAAGTTGCCGATGGATGTCGAATTGACCGGAGAGGGGGGATCACCCCTGGCCAAACATCAGGAATTCATGCAGGTAGCCTGCCCGAAATGCGGCCAGCCGGCCCGCCGGGAGAGCGATACATTCGATACCTTCGTGGAGAGTTCCTGGTATTTTGCCCGCTATGCCTGCCCGGACTATCAGGATGGACCGCTGGATAAAGCGGCTGCAAATTACTGGCTGCCCGTCGACCAGTACATCGGCGGGATTGAGCATGCGGTCATGCATTTGCTCTATGCCCGTTTCTATACCAAAATTCTTCGCGACCTCGGGATGATCGATGTCGACGAGCCCTTCACCAATCTGTTAACCCAGGGGATGGTGTGCAAGGAAACCCAACGCTGCAGCGAGCACGGCTGGCTGTATCCGGAACAGGTCGTGGACGGGAAGTGTGTGCTTTGTGAACGCCCGGTGAGCTTCGGCCGTACCGAAAAGATGAGCAAGTCCAAAAAGAACGTCATCGATCCCAACCAATTGATCGAGCAATACGGGGCGGACACCGCACGATTATTTTCACTTTTTGCAGCCCCCCCGGAGAAAGATCTCGAATGGAATGAGCAAGGGGTGGAAGGGTGTTCCCGCTTCCTCAGCCGGGTCTGGCGTGCCGTCAGCGACAATCTCGACGCAATTGCCGCTGCCGACATGGCTGTCGAGGTGTCCGGTGAAGCGGCCGAATTAAAGCGCAAAATCCATCAGACGATTAAAAAAGTCAGTGAGGATATCGACGGTCGGTTTCATTTCAATACCGCCATCGCGGCAGTGATGGAGCTGGTTAATGCCATTTATGCATTCAAGTCCACGGCCAATAATCCCGGGATCATGCGGGAAGCTCTGGAAACTGTAGTGCGGTTGCTGAACCCCTTTGTTCCGCACATCTGTGAAGAACTCTGGCAGCAGTTGGGGCATACTGACGGTATCGAGGCTGCAGGCTGGCCGAGCTGGGATGACCAGGCGCTGGTTGCCGATGAAGTGACCATGGTGGTTCAGGTGAACGGCAAGGTGCGTGGCAAGCTGGCTGTGGCAATTGATGCCGAGCAGGCCACTATTGAACAGGCCGCGCTAAGTGAAGCCAATGTCCAACGGTTTATCGAAGGCAAACAGGTGCGGAAAATAATCGTTGTCCCTGGACGCCTGATCAACGTCGTGGTCGCTTGATGAGACCCTTCGCGCTTGCTTTTATTACCCTGCTGCTGCTCAGCGGCTGCGGTTATCATTTCGCCGGGCAAGGAGGACACTTGCCCGGCGGGGTCAATAAGATTTATGTCGCACCGATCAATAATCTGACCAGCGAACCTTATCTGGAAACGAGACTGATCAGCCGGGTGACCGATGAGTTTGCCCGGAGCAGGCAGATTGTCGAGGTTTTTAATTCTGCCGCTGCCGAAGCGATTTTGACTCTGACCATCCGCACGTATTCCAGGCAGGCCATCTCCTATGACAGCCAGGACGACATCGCCGAATATGATTCTGCCATGACGGTGGATGCTCGTTTGACCGGTGTCGAGTCCAATCAGGACCTTTGGCAACAGCGCATCAGCTGGAAAAGTTCCTATTCCGTTTCTAGTGACAAGGCGGCCCAGGACAGTGCCGAGGCCAAGGCGATTGCAGAAATCTGTCAGCGACTGGCTGAAGAGCTGCGTTTTCGTTTGCTGAGTAACTAGCCCATGACAGTTGAGGAATTCAATCGCCTGTTGCGTGAAAAACGAGTTCCGGAACTGCTCTGTCTGTATGGCGAGGAAAGTTTTTTAGTGAACCAGGCTGCCAGGCGGGTGCGCCAGGTTCTGTTCCCGACCGGGGTCGATGATTTTAATGATCATCGTTTCGAAGGGAAAAGCTGTCGGGCCGAGCAGGTTCTTGATGCTGCCGAAACCCTCCCTGTTTTCGCGACGCGAAGACTGGTGACCATCATTGAGGCTCATTTACTGCCTGCTGCTGAACAGGATCGGCTGATGGGGTATTTGGCTAATCCCGTACCCGAAACCTGTCTGCTGTTAGTTGCGGAAAAAATTGATGGCCGGCGGAAATTTTTCCAGCAATTCAAAAAAGTCGGTGTCCTGGTTGAATTCAAAGGGCTCTCTGAAAGGGACCTGCCCCGCCATGTGAAAAATTATCTTGATGAGAAGGACATCGAAATCTCTGCTGATGCGCTCAGTCTGTTCTGTGCCACCGTCGGTGAGCGATTACAGGAAGTCCATTCTGAACTGGATAAATTGATCACTTACATTGGCCGGGAGCGGCTGATTGACAGTAAAGATGTCCAGGCTGTGGTTTCCAGGGGCCGCGCTGAGAATATCTTCAATCTCGGCAATGCGGTTGGCCGCGGAGATACTGCGGGGGCTCTGGAACTGACTAAACGGCTGGGTGGGGCGGGGGAGGCTCCGCTACGCATCCTGGCTCTGCTGGTCAGGCACTTTCGCCAGCTCTGGAAGGTCAGGGAGCTTAGTGCTCAGCACTGTCCCCAGAAAGAGATCGCGAGCATTGTCCGGATCCCCTTTTTCGTAGTCGATGGCCTTATTCTGCAGGCTAAGCGGTTTTCCCGCCAGGATTTCATGGCCGCTTTTGAACTGTTTCTGGAAACCGATCTGGCCATGAAATCCAGCGGCGCGGATGCGGATGCTTTACTGGACAGTTTGATCCTGCGGCTGACGAAAAGAAAGACGAATTAAAAAAAACAAGGAGATCTCAATCTCCTTGTTTTAAATCGTATTATTGTGGGGCAGCCTGGTGACAGTGCCGAAGACCCTCGTGTTATCCCGATTCAGGCCAGACTGTTGACCAATTTACTCAGACGGGAAATTTTGCGGCTTGCGGTCGCTTTATGGATAACGCCTTTTGCTGCGGTTTTGTCGATATAGGGAATTGCTTTGGCCAAAGCGACCTGTGCAGCGTCTTTGTCCTCAGCAGCCGCTGCTTCCCGGACATTTTTGACCAGGGTCCGCATGGTTGAGCGAATATGGGTATTGCGGGCGTTGCGGATCAGGTTCTGCTTATTGCGTTTAATTGCCGATTTATGGTTTGCCACGAAAAAAATCTCCTTACGCGTTGAAATGGGATATTGTCACAAGTGGCGGCGATACTATGCGTCTTATCTCTTCCTGTCAAGTTAGAAAAATTTTAATTTAAATAAAAAGCAACGCTTCTCCAAGAAGTTATCTTCCGTATGGCGAGGATTAAAATTAAATAATGACAAGTCGAAGAACCATAGGCTGGTCGACCGTCACCATGGCGATGGCGACCCTGCTCAGCCGCATCGGTGGTCTGGTGCGGGATGTTCTGGTGGCACGCCTGTTCGGTGCAGGCTTGGCAACGGATGCTTTTTTTGTCGCCTTTACCATCCCCAACTTGCTAAGGCGCTTTTTTGCCGAAGGCTCTTTGAGTGCGGCTTTTGTACCGACCTTTTCGGAAGTTCTGCACCAGCGAGGCGAGGAAGAGGCCCAGCGGCTCGCTAATCGCTGCATGACCCTGCTGTTGCTGGTTATGGTGGTCATCGTTACCATGGGGATTATTGGCTCTCCCTGGATCACCAACGTGATCGGTTACGGTTTTTCCGAAATTCCCGGCAAGCTGGAATTAACTGACCGGCTTAATCGCATCATGTTTCCTTATATCGGGCTGGTTTCCCTTTTGGCTCTGATTACCGGCATTCTTAATGTCCGGGGGCATTTTTTCCTACCATCCTTGTCGCCACTGTTTTTAAATCTGATGATGATTATGGCGGCATTGAGCCTGCGCCAGTTGTTCAGCGTGCCGATTTATGCTCTTGCTATCGGCGTTTTGCTAGGCGGAGTCCTGCAGCTGCTGCTGCAATATCCGTTGTTACTGCGCTATAAGATCGTCCTCAAGCCGGATTTTAGATTCAGGAATGACCCGCAATTGAAAAAAGTCATGACCCTGATGATTCCGGGTATCCTCGGGGTCGCTATTTATCAGATCAATATCATCGTTAGCCGCTTGCTGGCCTCTTTTCTGCCCGACGGCAGTGTCAGCTATCTTTATTACGGACAGCGGCTGTTTGAGTTCCCGCAAGGGATATTTATCGTTTCCCTGGCCCAGGCCGCGCTGCCCATGATGAGCCGGCAAATTGCCGAAAAGGATGTTGCCGGGATGAGGGACTCCCTGGCTTTTTCTTTGAGTCTGGTCACGCTATTTACTCTGCCGGCGATTACCGGGCTGATTCTCTGTGCTAAACCGATCTATGCACTGTTTTTTTTCGGGGGTGAATTCACAATGACCGATGTCGCCAATACCGCGACGGCGCTGGTCTGCTATGCCCCAGGCTTGCTATTTGTTGGCTTCAGCCGTATTGCGGCGCAGACATTTTATGCCCTCCAGGATACCCGAACCCCAGTGATCGTGTCCTTTTGGACGCTTTTGGTCAATGCGGCAACGGGGTACCTGCTGATGTTGTGGTACGGCTACAGTGGCCTGGCCATTGCCCTGACTATTTCCTCCATATTCAATGCACTGTTGCTGGTCTGGCTGTTGCAGCGGCGGGTCGGGGGATTTTTGCACAAAACTTTCTGGTTGCCGGTGGTCAAGGTGGTTCCGGCCTGTCTGCTGATGGCAATCGCTGTTGATCAGGCGCTTGGCTTTGCGGATTGGCAGGGGGCAGGGAACCACCTTCAGAAGGGGCTGGTGCTCGCTGCCGCTGTCGCTAGCGGCTCATTGGTGTATTTCGGTTGTTGCTACCTGTTCAGGATTGAAGAAGTCAGGAGCGGCTTGCAGGCTCTGCGCAGAAAGCGGCGCGCCTAGTGTCCTGTTTCCCATGGGAGATTGTCCGCCGGAGCGGCGCCTATGGCAACAACTCCTTCCTGGTCCTCAGGGCACTTTTCCCCGCGAGAAGGCCTCTACCGGCTGTTGAGGGAACAGCCTTATCCGATTGTCAAGGCGACAGCCTTTCTGCGGCTGGCGGATTCTGAGATGCCTTGCAAATGCTTTTCCCCGACCACATCCGTCCACGGATGAATTATGTCATGAGCCGGTCAAAGCCGGTTGATACGGATCTCGCCCCGCTGGACTTTCTTGGTAAACCAGTCCATCAGCCATCTTTTAATGAATTTTCGAGTAAAAGGCGCCAACAGGCAAAAACCGAACAGGTCGGTGCAGAAGCCAGGGGTGAGCAGTAATAATCCGCCAGCCAGGATAATTGCACCATCGGTGAGTTCATCGGTGGGCAGTTTGCCCTGATTCAGCTCGGTTTGTATCTTTTGTAACAAAGAGAAACCCTGGGATCTGGCCAGGTAAGCGCCTGCTATTCCGGTTAAAAAAATCATGGCGATGGTCGCACCGGCCCCGATCTGTCGACTGGCTTCAATGAGGACGTAAAGTTCGATGGCCGGTATCAGAATAAAGATACCAAGCAGCTTTATAAACATGTATACACCTTTCATAAAAAATCATAAATTAAGAAATACACAAAGTTCAGGTCATTGTTTTCGGAAAAAGACGGTTCCTGTAACTACCTGGAATTACGCTAAAATAAAATTGAACAAAAAATAGGCAACGTGGTGCCCCATGCAGTTTTTACTAACTCTCGGATAATTTCAACAGGTTTTTATACAGGTTTTCCACAACCTGTGTGGATGGCGCTCAAAAGCGATTGTTTTTCACGAACTTTGCTATTGATGACCTTCTTTGGTTTGTTTTTTGCGGTCAGCGGTAGCGATCAGGGTATTGTTTTTTTGGCGCAGGGCATCCTCTGCGTCGACGCCCAATGCTGTTGCGAGCTGAACGGTTTGAAACAAAATATGACCAATGATTGCGGTCGATGATTCTCCGCCGTCCCGAGGTGTGGTTTGCTCTATTTGGCCGGATAGGCTGGTGTAGCTGTCCTGGATCTGCTCGTGTAACAAGAGTGTCGTCGGCAGGGGAATCTTTTTGCTTATTTTCTGGGCCGTTTTTAAGGCCGGCAGTGCTTTGGGAAGTCGCTCGGCCAGGCTGTGCCCTTGCCCCCGGGTTTCCCTCTCCTGGTGTTTAATGGCTTCCCACCGTTCGGCATGGTGCGCCTGGTCGGCCTCGCCGAAGACATGGGGATGGCGGCGAATCAATTTGTCGGCTATGGATTTTGCCACATCGGCAAAGTTGAACAGGCTTTGCTCGTGATAGATTTGAGCAAGAAAGACGACCTGGAGCAGTAGGTCGCCAAGCTCATCGCAAATCTCGGTTGGGTTGTGGTGGTCGATGGCGTCAAGAACCTCGTAGGCCTCTTCGAGCAGGTATCCTTTTAAGCTCTGCGGAGTCTGCTGGCGGTCCCAGGGACAGCCTGTTTTTGAGCGCAACGTAGCCATGATCTTGATGAGACGGTCTATTTCCATATCGTGTGCTGGGTTGGACATTGATTTGGCAAATCCTTTAAGAAAGTTAATGGCGTTTTTGCTGTGATGTTTCGTACTTGGTATAAATTACCAGTCTTCAGCGGTTCCTGGGGGAAAATAAAAAAAACCTTGCAAAACAAAAATGAATGGGCTAGAAAGTGCGCCATTCTGAACAGTTGGGAGCATCCCTTTTAGCTTGACATGATTTGATCGCTCTTTATACTGTTTCTTTCGCCCTGGTGAGGATGGATTGTGCGTCTGGAGTTGAAAGATATCAAGGGCGGAGTCCTTGAGCAAGATTATGTTTGCTCGGCAGAGGATTTCCCCGATCTGGTTGCGGTTGCCGAAGAGGGCGGCCCGGTCTATGACGGGCCGATCCGGTTTTTTCTGAGATTGCAACGCAGTGGGCAGATCGTTGAAGTTGATGGGCGGTTTGAAGCTTCGCTTCTTATGCAATGCGGGCATTGTCTGCAGTCTTTTCAGCGCGCTCTGGCCGAATCTTTCTCGCTGACCTTTACCCCTTGCGAGGAGCGTGAGGAAGGGTTGGAGGAAGAGGTCGAGCTGGAGGCTTTGGAACTGGACATGATCCCGTACCATGATGAGGTGATTGAGCTGCGTAACCCGCTGCAGGATCAATTGGTCATGGCGATACCGATCAGTCCGCTTTGCTCGGAAACCTGCAAAGGGCTCTGTCCGGAATGCGGTACTGATCTTAATCAGAAGCAGTGCGGCTGTACCAAGAAACCGTTTAACAGCAAATTTTCGGTGTTGGCGGGGATTAAACTGAAGGAGTAACACGGATGCGACTTTCGGCAGAGAGGCCGTTAGAAGGTCTTTGTTGAATCTACTAGTCATATAACCGCCGGACAGGATGTTAATCCGCTGGATGTCCGGCTGAAGGAGAAAGATCATGGCAGTACCAAAGAAGAAAACTTCTAAAGCGAAAAAAAATATGCGCCGCGCTCATGATGCAGTGACCGCTCCGGGAATCTCCACTTGCCCGCAATGCCAGGAGCCGAAACGTCCTCATCGTGTCTGTTCGAACTGTGGAACTTATAAGGGCAAAGAAATCGTTAGCAGCGACGAAATCTAAGCCGGCTGCCGTCAATGACCGTCAAAATTGCTGTTGATGCCATGGGTGGGGACAACTCACCCGTTGCTGAAGTAACCGGCGCTGTTGCTGCCTGCAGAGAATGGGGATGTCAGGTTGTCCTCGTCGGCGATACGGAAAAGATTCAGGCTGAACTGGCAAAACACGACACTGCCGGTTTGAGCCTGGAAATTCAGCATGCCAGTGAAGTTGTCGGCATGCACGATTCACCTTCCGATGCTGTACGCAAAAAAAAGGACTCTTCTATTCGAGTCGCTTTTGACCTGGCCAAACAGGGGGCGGCATCCGCCGTTGTCAGTGCGGGGAACTCAGGTGCAATAATGGCTGCCGGAATGGTGGTTTTTGGACGGGTCAAAGGCATTGAGAGACCTGCCATCGGCACCTGCCTCCCCAACCTGAATGATCAGACCATGGTCCTTGATATGGGGGCCAACGTCGATTGTAAGGCCTCGCATCTTTATCAGTTCGGGCTGATGGGCAGCGTTTATGTCGAACATCTGTTCGGTAAACCGCGACCTCGGGTCGGGCTCCTGTCGAATGGTGCTGAAGAGAAAAAAGGAAATGAGCTGACACGCGAAGCTCATTGTTTGCTCCGGGATTCACAGCTGAATTACCTTGGCTATGTCGAGGGTGGCGATGTCTATAACGGTGCGGTCGATGTTGTTGTCTGTGACGGGTTTGTTGGAAATGTCCTGCTGAAAGTTTCCGAGGGGCTTGCGGTTGCTGTGGGCACGATGCTCAAACAGGAAATTGAAAGACGTTTCCTGGCCAAGCTTGGTTATCTCCTCAGCCGCTCCGCGTTTTCAGCTTTTAAGAAAAGAATTAATCCTGCCGAGTATGGTGGTGCACCTCTGTTGGGGATCGCCGGAACGGGAATCGTCTGTCATGGCAGTTCCGACCCTGTTGCCATCAGTATTGCAATTCGGCAGGCGGGTGAGTACGCTCAGGTTCGCTTTGAAGAGAGGCTGGCAGCGTTGCTGTAGGTTTTACTTTCTGGAACCGAAAACGGAGACTCTAATAAAATGAAAGCTCGAATCATTGGAACCGGTTCTTATCTGCCGGAAAGGATCATGACTAATTTCGACCTGGAGAAAATGGTCGATACCAGTCATGACTGGATTGTCGCCAGAACCGGCATCAAGGAGCGTCGGATCGCCGCTGAAGGGGAATGTACTTCGGATATGGCGACCATCGCTGCCCAGCGTGCCCTCGATATGGCCGGAGTCAAAGCCGAAGATATCGATCTGATTGTCATGGGAACGATTACCGGCGACTATCCCTGGCCGGCCACGGCATGCATCATTCAGGCTAAGCTCGGGGCGCAAAATGCTTTCGCTTACGACCTGTCTGCCGCCTGCAGTGGGTTTCTTTTTGCTCTGTCTGCTGCCAATGATTACCTGACCAATGGCCGCGGTAAGCGGGCGCTGGTTATTGGTGCGGAAACCCTCAGCCGAATTGTCGATTGGACCGACCGGAATACCTGTGTCCTGTTTGGGGATGGGGCCGGTGCGGTTGTGCTTGAAGCTCAGGACGGCGAGTCCGGTATCCTCTCCACTCATCTGCATTCTGACGGCAATTATCTTGAGCTGCTTTATCAGCCCGGATTCGGCTCGCGAAATCCTTCCTCTTCTGAAGGGGTTGATGCACGCTTGCCTTACCTCAAAATGCAGGGAAACGAAGTGTTCAAAGTGGCTGTGCGCTCATTGACCGATGTTTCTAAAGAAGCACTTGACGCCAACGGTTTTTCCAGCGCGGATGTCGGACTGTTTATTCCTCATCAGGCCAATCTCCGCATTCTCGAGGCCACGGCCAAGCGGCTGGAGCTGACTGAAAAGCAGAATTTTATCAATGTTGATAAATACGGAAATACCTCTGGGGCGACAATTCCGATTGCCATAGATGAAGCTTTTCGGCAGGGAATGTTGAAAGAGGGGGATCTGCTCTTGTCTGCAGCTTTTGGTGGCGGTTTTACCTGGGCTTCAGCGCTGATTCGCTGGTAAACTGACCATTTATTTAGGTGTTGAAATGATTGCATTTGTTTTCCCGGGTCAGGGCTCACAGTTTTCCGGAATGGGAAAAGACCTGGCCGATAATTTTGCTGTTGCTAGAGATGTTTTTGCCGAAGCCAATGATGCCCTCGGCTTCGATATCGCTGGAATGTGTTTTTCCGGCCCGGATGAGGCTTTGAAGCTGACCGCCAATACCCAGCCGGCCATCTTGACGACCAGTGTCGCGGCACTGCGGGTATTGCAGCAGGAAAAGGGACTTGAACCCGCCTACGTGGCCGGCCATTCCCTGGGTGAATATTCAGCCCTAGTTGCAACCGGCGCGCTGGCTTTTGCCGACGCGGTCAAAACGGTCCATCAGCGTGGTACTTTCATGCAGGAAGCTGTTCCTGTTGGTACCGGGGCCATGGCCGCGGTTATCGGCATTGATGCTGCAGAACTGGAGCTGCTCTGCCGGGAGGCCGCGCAGGGTGACGCCGTCGCTCCCGCCAACTTCAACAGCCCGGGGCAGATTGTTATTGCCGGCCATGCCGCTGCGGTTGAGCGGGCCCTTGAACTTGCCAAGGAACGTGGAGCCAAAAGAGCCATGCTGCTCCCGGTGAGTGCACCGTTTCACTCCAGCCTGATGGCTCCGGCCGCGCTCCGCCTGCAAGAGGTTCTGGCGCCGTTATCCGTCAATCCTCTCAGTGTTCCCTTGGTCAGTAATGTCGAAGCAGCCCCCTACCAGGATCACTTGCGAGTCAAGGAATTGCTGGTTGAGCAAGTCTGCGCTCCGGTGCGTTGGGAAGAATCAGTCCAGTGCATGCAGCGCCTGGGGGTGGCCCGATATGTTGAAATAGGCCCCGGCAAAGTGCTGACAGGGCTTATCAAGCGGATTGATCGCAAGGCTGAACTGATTAATATCTGCGACCTCGACAGCTTAGCCAAGGCCTAGAAAGAGTGCTATATTTATTCAATATCTTGATTTAGGAGAGTCGATTATGGTTAAAGAAAAAGTTGCTCTGGTGACTGGTGCTTCCCGCGGTATTGGGAGGAGTATCTCCCTAGCTCTTGCTGCTCAGGGCGCAAAAATTGTTGCCGTGGATATCGATCTTGCGGCGACTGAAGCCTTTGTTGCCGAGTTGAAAGCCGCTGGAACCGAGGCGATTGCCGTGCAGGGCAATGTGACCGTTGCCGATGATGTCGAGCGCATGGTGAATGCCGCTAAAGACGCTTTTGACCGTATCGATATCCTGGTCAATAATGCCGGGATTACCCGTGACGCACTGTTGCTGCGCATGAAGGACGAAGATTGGGACGCTGTTCTCACTGTCAATCTCAAAGGGGCCTTCCTTTGTACCCGTGCGGTCGCCAAGGTCATGACCAAGCAGCGCAGCGGCCGGATTATAAATATTGCGTCGGTGGTTGGCCAGATGGGCAATGCCGGACAAGCGAATTATTGTGCCAGTAAGGCCGGCTTGATGGGGTTGACCCGGTCGAATGCCCGTGAACTGGCAAAACGCAATATCACTGTCAATGCCGTAGCACCCGGATTTATTGCCACGGATATGACCGATGCCCTGCCGGAGCAGAAGCGCCAGGAATTGGCTGCGCAGATTCCTCTGGAGAGGCTCGGCTCCGCCGATGATATTGCCTATACTGTTCTTTTCCTGGCGTCGGACCAGGCCGGGTATATTACCGGTCAGGTGGTCGGCGTCAACGGCGGAATGTACATGTAAACAAGTTGGCTTACAAAGTTGGGCCGAAATAACACACGAGGAGGAAAGCAAATGGCTTCTATTGATGAAAGAGTTAAGCAGATTGTAGCAGAGCAACTGGGTGTTGATGAAGATCAGGTTACGACCGATGCATCGTTCATGGACGACCTCGGTGCTGATTCCCTGGATACCGTTGAGCTGGTTATGGCTCTGGAAGAAGAGTTTGATGTCGAGATCTCTGACGAGGATGCAGAAAAAATCCAGACCGTCAAAGACGCTATCGAATACATCAGCAAAGCTTCCTGATCTTTTTGAATTGATGGCGCCGGATTTCGGTTCGGCGTCATCTGAAGCTTCCTGCCGTAAAAAACATGTATATTCCATCCAAGCAAACGTCAATGAATTATCAAGGTGAGATGACTTATGCGTAGAGTTGTAGTCACCGGCCTGGGAGTTGTCTCCCCCTTGGGCACCGGTGTTGAGAAGAACTGGGCCGCACTGACCAATGGCCAATCAGGGATCGCTACCGTGACCCGGTTCGATGCCTCTGACCTGGCCACACAGATCGCCGGTGAGGTCAAAGATTTCGTCGCTGAGGATTTTATTGAGAAAAAAGAGATTAAGAAAATGGATCTCTTTATCCAATATGGTCTTGCCGCAGCTGACATGGCGCTGAAAGATTCCGGTCTGGAGATCACCGAAGAGAATGCCGAGCGAGTCGGGGTTCTGGTCGGTTCTGGTTTGGGCGGGCTGCCGGCGATCGAGCAATATCATAAAGTCTTGCTCGAGCGGGGCTACAAGCGGATCAGCCCGTTTTTTATTCCGATGCTCATTATCAATCTTGCACCCGGTCACATTTCCATCAAGTTTGGCGCCAAGGGTCCCAACCTGTCCTCGGTTTCAGCTTGCGCAACCGGAACCCACTCCATCGGCGACGCCTATCATATGATTGCCCGCGGTGATGCCGATGCCATGTTTGCCGGTGGTACGGAATCGACGATCACGCCGCTGGGCATCGGTGGCTTCAATGTTATGAAAGCCCTGTCGACCCGGAATGACGATCCGCAGACCGCCAGCCGTCCGTTCGAGAAAAACCGTGATGGCTTTGTTATGGCTGAAGGCGCTGGTATTCTTATTCTGGAAGAGTATGAAAGTGCTAAAAAACGCGGTGCAGAGATTTACTGTGAAGTGGTCGGTTACGGACTGAGCAGCGATGCATTCCATCTGACCCAGCCGGCTGCCGGCGGAGAGGGGGCTGCGCGTTGTATTGCCATGGCTCTGAAAACTGCCGGTTTAAACCCCGAAGATATCGACTATATCAACGCCCATGGGACTTCCACCTATTTTAACGATCTTTACGAAACCATGGCGATCAAATCGGTTTTGGGTGATCATGCCAGAAAAACCCTGATCAGCTCCACCAAGAGTATGACTGGCCATGGGCTTGGTGCTGCCGGTGGTATGGAGGCGGTGTATTCGGCTCTGACCTTGAAAACCGGGGTGGTGCCGCCGACCATCAACTATTATGAGCCCGATCCTGAATGCGACCTCGATTATGTCCCGAATGAAGCACGCGAAGCAGATTGTCAGGTCGCGCTGTCGAACTCGTTCGGCTTCGGAGGCACTAACGCCACTTTGGCTTTTAAAAAGATCTGAGGCTATCAATGATTGCAATTGCCAGCGACCATGGCGGGTTGGGACTGAAGACAGCTATTGTTGAAAAACTCCAACAGCGCAACATAGCTTATGTTGATCATGGTACTCATGAGCAGGATTCGGTCGATTATCCGGACTATGCCGCTTTGGTTGCCAAAGCGGTGACCAGCGGAGCTGCTGAGGCGGGAATCCTGATTTGCGGTACCGGAATCGGGATGTCCATTGCGGCGAATAAGTTTCCGGGGATCCGCGCTGCCCTGGTCCACGATGAGTTCACGGCGCAGATGGCTCGTGAGCATAACAATGCCAATATCCTGGTGCTGGGGGGGCGCTTGCTGAGCCCCGAGCAAGGGCAGAAATTGGTTGAAGTCTGGCTCGATGCGGACTATGAAGGAGGACGGCACCAAAACCGTCTGGATAAAATCGCGGCTCTTGAACAGCCGTAAAGGGAAACGGTTCATCACGACGGGGCAGGCTGCAGCGCCCCGTTTTTTTTATCTTTGCTGGCGAGAAGATTTATTTTCCTGGTAGAGTTTTTTCTGCTGGCTTATAAAAGAGCGTACTATTAAAGCATAGATTTTATGGAGGAAGCATATGGCCGGTCCGAATTTAGCATCTTTTGATCCCGAAATTGCCCAGGTCGTGGCGGATGAAACCCGTCGCCAGGAATATAATCTTGAATTTATTGCCTCGGAAAACTTCGTCAGTGAAGCGGTTCTGGAAGCTCAGGGCTCCGTCCTGACCAATAAATATGCCGAAGGCTATCCGGCCAAAAGGTATTACGGCGGTTGCGAATGTGTTGATATCGCAGAACAACTGGCGATTGAACGGGCCAAAGAGTTGTTTGGCGCTGAACATGCCAATGTTCAGCCTCATTCCGGTTCCCAGGCGAATATGGCTGTTTACATGACGGTTTGCCAGCCCGGCGATACGGTTTTGGGGATGAACCTTGCTCATGGCGGCCACCTGACCCATGGTTCACCGGTCAACTTTTCCGGCAAGCTCTATAATATTGTTCCCTATGGACTCAAGGCTGAAACCGGCACCATCGACTATGACGAAGTCGAAAGACTCGCCAAGGAACACCAGCCCAAGATGATCGTGGTCGGAGCCAGTGCCTATCCCCGGGAACTCGATTTTCCGGCCTTTCGCAAAATTGCCGATGCGGTTGGCGCTGTTATCATGGTCGATATGGCGCATATTGCTGGCCTGGTGGCGGCTGGGGTCCATCCGAACCCCGTTCCTTATGCCGAATTCGTCACCACCACCACCCATAAGACCCTGCGTGGCCCACGCGGGGGGATGATCCTTTGTACGGAAGAGTGGGGTAAAAAACTCAACAGCAATATTTTCCCGGGTATTCAGGGGGGGCCGTTGATGCATGTTATTGCCGCCAAGGCGGTGGCCCTGAAAGAAGCTCTCTCTCCGGAATTCAAGGGCTATGCCGAGCAAGTGGTGAAAAATGCCCAGGCACTGGCCGGCGGACTGGTGGAGCGCGGCTATAAATTGGTGTCCGGCGGGACGGACAATCACCTGATGCTGGTTGATTTCACCGGCACCGAAATCACCGGGAAGGTCGCCGAGCATACTTTGGAGGAAGCCGGTATCACGGTGAATAAAAATGCGGTTCCCTTCGACACCCGGTCGCCGTTTGTGACCAGTGGCATCCGTATCGGCACCCCGGCGACTACGACCCGCGGACTGAAAGAGGCGGAAATGGTCAAGGTTGCCGAGTGGATCGATCGCGCCTTGAAAAATATTGATAACAAAGCGGAGCTTGAAAAAATCAGAAGCGAAGTCAAGGATCTGTGTCTGCAGTTTCCACTTTACGCTCACCGCTTGAAGTAACGAGGACCATGATGCGCCGACCTGGCTGGGACGAATATTTTATGGATATCACGCATCTGGTAGCGACTCGTTCTACCTGTATGCGCCGACAGGTCGGTGCTGTTCTGGTTAAGGAAAGAAATATTCTGGCGACTGGCTACAATGGGGTGCCAAGTGGCATTACCCACTGTGACGTAAGCGGTTGCCTGCGGGAGAAGCTGAAGGTCCCTTCCGGGGAACGCCACGAGCTTTGTCGCGGGCTGCATGCGGAACAGAACGCCATCATTCAGGCCGCCCGCCATGGCGTCAATATTGCCGGTGCAACAGTGTACTGTACGGATTCGCCATGTATTATCTGTAGTAAAATGCTGATTAATGCTGGGGTTGCCGAGGTTGTTTATGCGCGTGGCTACCCTGATGAGCTGTCTTTGGAAATGCTAGGAGAAGCGGGAATTAAATTCCGCCTTCATGGGAAGAGTAACGACGGATGAATTGTCCATTCTGCGGTTATGACGATACCAGGGTTGTTGATTCCCGGCTCGGCAAAGAAGGGAATAATGTGCGCAGGAGACGGGAATGCCCATCTTGTGAACGGCGCTTTACGACTTACGAAAGGGTCGAAGAAATTTTGCCCTGGGTGATCAAAAAAGACGGTCGTCGTGAGGCTTTCGATCGCTCTAAAATCATTGCCGGAATGCAGCGCGCTTGTGAAAAAAGGCCGATTTCCATTGAAGAGATTGAGGCCATGGTTGACCAGCTTGAGCGTCAATTTCAGGAGTGCGGGGATAAGGAAATCGCCGCCAGCCAGATCGGCAAGGCAGTCATGGATATTCTGCATGATGCTGACGAGGTTGCTTATGTTCGGTTTGCATCGGTCTACCGGCAATTTAAAGATATTAATGAATTTATGGCTGAACTGAACGATTTACTCAAAAACTCCAAATGAACGACCCTGTACTGTTGCAACAACCGGAATCCCAGTTCCTGTGCGGTCATTAGGCAGACAGGACTGCAGGGTATTCCGGTTTGTTTTTTTTTGCGTGACGGATAACAATGATGGTTAGCGACCAGCAGCTCTATTATATGCAATGCGCCTTGGACCTCGCTTGCCAGGGCTTGGGCAGAACGGCACCTAATCCGGCGGTCGGTGCGGTCATCGTTAAGGATGGCGAAATTGTCGGGCGGGGATTCCATCCACGGGCTGGTGAGCCGCACGCGGAAGTTTTTGCGCTCAGGGATGCTGGCGCGCGTGCCCGGGATGCCGATGTGTATGTGACCTTGGAACCCTGTTCCCATTTTGGGAAAACCCCACCTTGTGCGGAAGCCTTGGTGGCAGCCGGGGTCAAGAGAGTGTTCGTTGGCGTCACCGATCCAAATCCGCGAGTTGCCGGTGCCGGAATCGCTTTGCTGGAAAAAGCCGGTATTGACGTCTTGGTCGGCGTGCAGGAAGAGCAATGCCGGAGGCTGATTGCGCCATTTAAAAAGCACATCCTGAGCGGTCTGCCGTTTACCATCTATAAAACCGCGATGACCCTTGATGGGGCAACCGCAACCTGGAACGGAGATTCGAAATGGGTCTCCTCAGCTGCGAGCCGACGGTATGTTCATCATTTGCGGAATCGGGTTGAGGCAATCATGGTCGGCATTGAAACCGTACTCCACGATGATCCGCTGTTGAATACCCGTCTGGATGACGGGGCTGGGCGGGACCCTCTCCGAATCGTTGTTGATAGCCGGTTGCGGATGCCACCCAACAGCCGGATGTTGAGGCAGTCTTCTGCGGCGGCCACCCTGATTGCCACCGGAGCTGAAGATGCAGCCAAAATCAGGCGCCTTGAGGAAGTTGGTGCCGAAGTTTTGGTGCTTCCACTGAAGGGCGGCAAGGTGTTTTTGCCGGCGCTGTGGCGCGAACTCGGGCGGCGCCAGGTCCAACGGCTGCTGCTGGAAGGTGGGGCGACTCTGGCAACGGCGGCCTTGCAAGAGCGGCTGATTGATCAACTCATGCTGTTTGCGGCTCCAAAAATACTTGGCGGTTTACCGGCCCGGGGCATTTTTGCTGGCCCGGGTTGTGATAAAATGGCAGCTGCCGAGGTTCTTACGGATATCCGTTTTGAACAGATCGAAAACGATTTATTGATAACAGGAGACTTGAATCCATGTTTACCGGACTGATTCAAGCGGTTGGAACCGTGCAAAAGCTGGACCGTCGCGGTCATTCGGCCCAGCTGCATATTTGCAGCAGCATGGCGGCTGACAGCTTGGAATTGGGAGAAAGTATCGCTGTTAACGGCGCCTGCCTGACCGTGGTCAGTTGGAACGCTGAGTGCTTTTGTGTTGATGTCTCGCCCGAAACCCTGGACCGTACGACCCTTGGTCAGCTTCGTCCCAACAGTGAGGTCAACCTGGAGCGGGCATTGCGCCTGGCAGATCGTCTCGGAGGCCATCTGGTCAGCGGGCATGTCGATTGTGTTGCCACGGTGCGTCGACGTTACCAGGATCAGAACTCCATCCGCTTCGAATTTAATGTTCCGCAGGCGGCCTTGCCCTACCTTGTTGAAAAAGGGTCGGTCGCCATTGACGGGATCAGCCTGACCGTCAATAAGGTGGATGGCCAGGGATTTGCGGTTGCGATCATCCCTCATTCTCTTGCCAATACCACATTACGTTCATGTCGGGAGGGGACTTCGGTGAACATCGAAACCGATATCCTTGGGCGCTATGTCGAACGGCTGCTGCGGTTTCACTCCACCAAGGACGAACCGCAAGGCGTTAGCCTTGACTTTCTTGCCAAAAACGGCTTTCTGTGAGATAACAGCCGCCTACGACTGCGGCTCATGCTGGTGGTCGAATGCTGCTGTAAAAATGATGGGTGCCGGGGTGTCGGCACAGTATAAAGGATAATGTCATGCCGATTTCAAAGATAGAAGCTGCCCTGGAAGATATCCGTCAGGGCAAAATGGTGATCCTGGTCGATGATGAAGATCGCGAAAATGAAGGCGATCTGGTGGTTGCCGCCGAGTTGATTACTGCTGAAAAAATCAATTTCATGGCCAAAGAGGGACGTGGGCTGATCTGCCTGTCCTTGACTGAAGAGCGTGCGGATGAACTTGACCTGCCGTTGATGGTTTCGGACAACAATTCCTCTTTTGGGACCGCTTTCACCATTTCCATCGAAGCCCGGCGTGGTGTCACGACCGGCATCTCGGCTGCAGACCGAGCCCACACCATTCAGGTTGCCGTCGCTGACGAAACCACCGCGCGTGACTTGGCCCGGCCGGGGCATGTTTTCCCGCTGCGGGCTAAAAAGGGTGGCGTCATGGTGCGGGCGGGGCAGACCGAAGGGTCTGTGGATTTGGCCCGCTTGGCCGGTTTGAAACCCGCCGGGGTCATTTGTGAAATTATGAATGAGGACGGGACCATGGCCAGGATGCCCCAATTGGAAGTTTTTGCGGCCCGGCATGACCTGAAAATCATCTCCATCGCGGAGCTGGTGGCTTATCGGATGCGCAAGGAATTGCTGGTGCGACGGGCGGCGGAAACCAACCTGCCGACCCCCTTCGGCGGAGATTTCAAGGCCATTGTTTATGAAAACGATGTTGACCATGCTCAGCATATGGCTCTTGTCAAAGGTGACATCAATCCCGATGAGCCGGTTCTGGTCCGGGTGCACTCTGAATGTCTGACCGGTGACGTGTTCGGTTCGCAGCGTTGTGACTGTGGCGAGCAGTTGCATGCTTCCATGGCGCAGATCCAGAAAGAGGGCAAAGGGGTTGTGCTCTATATGCGCCAGGAAGGGCGTGGCATCGGCCTGGTGAACAAGCTGAAAGCTTATGCGTTGCAAGATCAGGGGCATGATACGGTTGAAGCCAATCATGTGCTGGGGTTTGACGATGACCTGCGTGACTATGGGCTGGGTGCGCAAATCCTCTCTGAACTGGGTATCCGGAAATTGCGTCTGATGACCAATAATCCTAAAAAGATCGTCGGGCTGGAAGGCTATGGTCTGGAAATCGTGGAGCGGGTCGCCATCGAAATGCCACCTCATAGCAGCAACTTGAAATATTTGAAGACCAAACGTGAAAAAATGGGCCACCTGCTGGAAAATCTCTAGCGGTAGGCCATGTATGGAGGAATATATGCCTGAAATTATTGAAGGAAAGCTTGATGCCAAGGGGTTGCGGTTTGGCCTTGTTGTCAGTCGCTTCAACAGTTTTATCGTCGATCGCCTGGTCGAGGGTGCGCTTGATACCTTGGTTCGTCATGGTGCAGAAGAGACCAACTTGACGGTCGTTAAAGTGCCCGGTGCTTTCGAACTGCCCCTGGTGGCTAAAAAAATGGCCGGTTCCGGGAAATACGATGCCCTGATCTGTTTGGGTGCGGTGATCCGTGGCGGAACTCCTCACTTTGAATATGTCAGTTCTGAAATGACCAAGGGGATTGCTTCGGCATCTCTGGAGTCGGGATTGCCAATCGCCTTCGGGGTGCTGACCACGGATTCGGTTGAGCAGGCCATCGAACGGGCTGGGACCAAAGCCGGAAACAAAGGCGTTGAAGCGGCCATGAGTGCGATTGAGATGGTTAATCTTCTGGGAGCGGTCTGAGACGATGTCCTACAATCGGCGCGTAGGGCGCGAGTGCGCGTTAAAAATGATCTATGCACTGAAGTTAGAGCGTGAGCAGGTGGATCCGGGGCGTTTGCTGGCTTCTTTTTGGGATAATTTCCGTTTTGCCGATGACGCCCTTGGCGAGCCCCTGGATAGCACAGAGGAGCCCCTGGCAACTTCGACGCGGATATTTGCGGAAACCCTGGTCAAGGGGGTTGTCGAGTATCGACCGGTTCTGGACCGCAAGATTTCCGAAGTCGCCAAAAACTGGTCCCTGGAGCGAATGACCCCGGTCGACCTTTCGATCCTGCGGATGTCCGCTTACGAGTTGCTCTATCTCCCGGAAATCCCGGTCAGTGTCTCGATCAATGAAGCGATTGAAATAGCCAAGCGCTATGGAACGGAAGAATCGGCAGCCTTTATCAACGGGTTGCTGGACAAGATTGCCAGGAATGTTGAAAAGGAAAGCCATTAACATACCCTTTAGACGAGGGAAATTTTCAGAATTGAGGTTGTCATGAAATCCATCAAGGTGGGATTGCTTGGCTTCGGAACGATTGGAACCGGGGTCGTCAGGGTTTTTCAGAACAATGCGGATGTTATTGAAAGTCGGCTCGGGCACAGGCTGGAGCTGGTCAAAATAGCAGATCTGGATATCACCACCGATCGTGGCGTTCAACTTGATTCCGGTATCCTGACCACGGATGTTGAGCAGGTCATCAGCAACCCGGAGATTGATATCGTTATCGAATTGATCGGCGGTTACGAACCGGCAAAAAGCTTTATTCTGAAAGCGATCAGCAAGGGCAAGCATATTGTCACTGCCAATAAGGCACTGATGGCTCTGCATGGTCAGGAAATTGTCGCGGCGGCGAATGAAAATGGGGTTTCGGTAATGTTTGAAGCTGCTGTCGGTGGCGGCATTCCGATCATCTCGGCGATCAAGGAAAACCTCTGTGTCAATCGGTTCAGTTCGGTGCTTGGGATTCTCAACGGTACCTGTAACTTCATTCTTTCCAAGATGACCGATGAGGGTGGCGACTTTGCGCCGGTCCTCAAAGAAGCCCAACAGTTGGGCTATGCTGAAGCCGACCCGACCTTCGACATCGAAGGAGTGGATACCGCCCACAAAATAGCGCTGCTGTCCGCCTTATGTTTCGGCACCACTGTCGATTTTAATCAGGTCTATAGGGAAGGGATCAGCAATATCGACGGAATTGATATTCGCTTCGCCAGCCAGATGGGATACAAGATCAAGCTACTGGCCATCGGTAAGAATTATGGCAACCAGATTGAGGTTCGGGTCCATCCCACCATGATTCCCGACACTTACCAGCTGGCGGAAGTCGATGGTGTTTTCAACGCGGTACGGTTGACCGGAGATTTTGTCGGTCCGACCCTGTTGTATGGCAGCGGAGCCGGAATGGATGCCACCGCCAGCGCGGTGATGGGCGATGTTATGGCGGTCAGCCGTGATCAGATTGCCGGTGCGCGTCCGCGAATTCCCATTATGGGCTATTGTGCAGAGCAGATCCGGACCTTGCCGGTCAAAGCCATGAGCGAAATTGAAAGCCACTATTACCTGCGCTTTACTACCGTCGATCGCCCCGGTGTGCTGGCCAAGATCGCCGGTTGCCTCGGTCTGCATAACATCAGCATCCAGTCGATGCTGCAGCCGGAAAGCCATGAAGCCGATTCCGTGCCGATTGTGTTGATGACGCATGCTGCATTGGAGGCGGATATATCTTTGGCCCTTGCTGAGATTGAGGCGCTTGACATTATCGTTCAACCGACCCGCCTGATCAGGGTTGAAAACGACCTCGGGTAAGTTGTGGCCGGACAGGTCTGTGGGAATGGCCGTCTTGCCGGGTTCAACCCATGGTTTTGCACATCAAAAGCAAGCTGTGCTTCCGTAAATCCGGACCAGCCATGGTCATTTTGTTGTCAAATAAAAAGCCCCGCTTGGAATGAGCGGGGCTTTGGCGTATTTGGTCGGCCGGTTACGGCGGCGGTCAGGTTGTGGAAATTTCCGGCTCCACAATGTAGCGCTTGATTTTGCGCGTTGTTGTTTTCGGGAATTCATCTTCCCGAAGGGTGAACTTTTTGACCCTTTTATAGTCGGCCAGGGCCTTCCCGTAAGTCAGGATCTCCTTGCGGATCAAATCCTCGATTTCGGCCGCCGACATCGGTTTGTCATCGCGATCCTTGACCAGGGTGAACAGGGCCTCTTCATCCGGGTAAATGACGGCATAGACCTCTTCCGCGGTCCGCCCGACTTTGTGCCCGTAGACCATGATTTCTGCGATATAAGGGCTTTTCAGGAGTTGGTTTTCCACTTCTTCCGGATAGACATTCTTGCCGTTCGGGGTGACTATCAGGTTTTTGACCCGCCCGCAGATGGAAAGCATGCGGTCCTCATCAAAGCGGCCGAGGTCTCCGGTGTGATACCAGCCATCGCGCAGCACATCTTCCGTGGCCTCATCGTTTTTGTAATAGCCGAGCATGACGTTCGGGCCTTTGACCAGAATTTCGCCTTCGCCATCCTGGTTGGGATTCTCGATCCTGACTTCTACATCATCCAGCACTTCACCGACGGTGCCCGGTTTTCCTTTAAAGGGACTTTCCGCAGAGATGACCGGGGAGGTCTCGGTAATGCCGTAGCCCTGAAGCAGGTTGAGGCCGAGCGCTTTGAAACCCTCCGCGATATCCGGGTCAAGGGCGGCCCCGCCGCTCACAAAAGTGGTTTCCTCACCGACCGCTTTCTGGACTTTTCCGGCTACGATTTTTCTGGTCAGACCGAATTTGTAAAGCAGCCGTGACGTCGGGTTGGCGTTGATGTTCTTGATAATACGGTCATAGAGCAGGCGAAAGACGGCCGGTACGCCGAGCAGAAAAGTGGGTTTGATTTCGTTGAGATTGTCACCCAGCTTTTTAATGGATTCAGCAAAGGTGACTTTACCGCCCAGGGACAGCGGGAGCAGAACTCCGCAGACCTGCTCAAAAACATGGTTGATGGGCAAAAAGGAGAGGGTGGCGATGTTGTTTTTGAGTTGAAACCGCTGGGTGACCGCTTCAATATTGCTGACAATATTGCGGTGGCTGAGCATAGCCCCTTTGGCCCTGCCGGTCGTGCCTGAGGTATAGAGGATAATGGCGACATCAGTGGCTTTGACGGTGCTGGGGGGAATCCTGTCCGGATTGAGGATGTCCTTATAGGCAAACAGACGTTTTTCTTTCCGCAGGCGATTGCGCAAGCGTTCGGACTCGGAAAGGAAATTGGCTTTTTTCTTTTCGGTGGCGGCGGTCTCGTCCTTGCGAGTCAGCAGTGCGTGGGCGTGAATGACCGCCTCTTCGATCTTATTTCTTCGTGCAGCCGGGATGTCGAGATCAAGCACCAGATCGTGCCAGAGGGTCGACAGGTCTTCAAGAGCCTTGGCGATGTCCCCCTTCTCACTCAATTCAGACAAGGGCGTGTCGAGAAGGATGATTTTTTTCAATTGCGGCAGGTCGTCGATCACATCGAGCAAGGTTTCAAACTGAGGCTGGGCGACGAATACCGCTTCAGCATCCGAATCGTTAAGGATGTGGCGCAGCTCAGCCGCCTTGAGTTCCTTGTCGACCGGGACGGCGATGCAGCCGGCCCGCATGATTGCCAGGTAGGAGGTCACCCAGCGTGGGGAAGAAGGACCGAGCAGGGCGATGTGTGAACGTTCCGCTATTTCCAGCTGGCGCAGCCCGGAAGCGATTTTTTCGACTGTGTCCCAGAGCTTTTGATAGGTCAGCGGGGTCCAGCGGTTTTTATGTTTGTGTTGCAGAGCAACTCTATCTTGATGCTGGCGACAGCTCAGCTGAATCAGTTGGTCGATTGTTTGCACCTTGTTGACTCCCTTGTCTTGTCTGCTTCCCCACAGGCAGAAAGATGAAAAACCGATATTGTTCTATTGCTATTCAATCAAAACAATGATTTACTTTATCTTTGTCCTCTAAATCAGGCAAGCGTGAAATGTTTTACTTCGTTAAAGGTTGTGATTCGTTTGGATGTAAAAAAAACGAAGTAAAGATAAGAAAACAGCTTGACAGTTTATCTGGCGATTTGATACAAGAACGCCGCAGTTGGTTGCAGGCACGTAGCTCAGTGGGAGAGCACTACCTTGACACGGTAGGGGTCGGCGGTTCAATCCCGCCCGTGCCTACCAGAACCTGGCAATCAGATAAAACTGTCCTGACACGAGGCATCGCTTAGATGCCTTTTTTCGTTTAGGGAGATTGATTATGTCATTACTGGAGATAGAACTTCCAGACGGAACCAAGAAGGAAGTGGCGCCGGGAACCACTCCCTATGATGTGGCTGCCTCTATTGGTGAAGGCCTCGCCCGGCAATCGATTGCGGCGCGCTTCAACGGTCGGTTGATCGATGTGACCAGGCCGCTGGAGGACTCCGGGAGTCTGTCTCTTATCACTCAGAATTCCCCTGAAGCCCTTGAGATTATCCGTCATTCCTGTGCTCACTTGATGGCCCAGGCGGTCAAGGAACTGTACGGAGATGAGGTTCAGGTGACCATTGGTCCCGCCATCAAAGACGGTTTTTACTACGATTTTTACAGCACAACCAAAAAGTTTGTTCCCGAGGATTTCCCGGTGATCGAAAAGAAAATGGCGGAGCTTGCCAAGGCTGATCTGCCGGTCACTCGGGAAGTGATGAGCCGCGATGATGCTATCGCCATGTTTCGCGGGATGGGGGAATCCTATAAGGTCGAGCTGATTGAGGATCTGCAGGAACCGACAGTTTCGCTGTATCGGCAGGGCAACTTTGTCGACCTTTGCCGGGGACCGCACGTGCCGCGGACCGGTGTCCATAAGGCCTTTAAGCTGACCAGTCTGGCCGGGGCTTATTGGCGTGGTGATGAACACAACGCAATGTTACAGCGGGTTTATGCAACCGCTTTTCTGAATAAGAAGGATCTCAAAGTCCATCTGGAAAGACTGGAAGAGGCCCGGAAGAGAGACCACCGAAAGCTCGGCCGCGAACTGGACCTGTTCTCCTTCAGTGAAGAGGCTGGTGGCGGGCTGGTGCTCTGGCATCCGAAAGGGGCTATGCTCAGGACCATTATCGAAGATTTTGAGCGCAAAGAGCACTTAAAGCGCGGTTATGACATTGTCGTTGGTCCGCAGATTCTGAAGACCGAGCTCTGGAAGATGTCCGGGCACTATGAGAACTACCGTGAAAATATGTATTTCACGGAAGTGGATGAGCAGGGTTACGGCATTAAGCCTATGAACTGCCTGGCCCATATGCTTATTTATAAGTCCAAGCCCCGTTCTTACCGGAATCTGCCGGTTCGTTATTTTGAGTTGGGCACGGTCCATCGTCATGAGAAGTCGGGTGTTCTCCACGGGTTGTTGCGGGTGCGCGGATTTACCCAGGATGATGCCCATATCATCTGTCGTCCGGACCAGATCGACGAAGAAGTCAAAGGTGTCATGCGTTTTGTCCAGGATGTGGCAGGAATTTTCGGTTTCCAGTACACTATGGAGCTGTCCACCCGTCCGGAAAAATCCATCGGCAGCGACGGCGACTGGGAGCAGGCGACCAATGCTCTGCGCAGTGCCCTTGAGGACAGCGGCCAGCCGTATGATATCAATGAGGGGGACGGAGCGTTTTATGGGCCAAAGATCGACGTCAAGCTGAAGGACGCGCTTGACAGAGAGTGGCAATGTGCTACAATCCAGTGCGATTTTACCCTGCCGGAACGTTTTGACCTGACTTATGTCGGAACTGACGGGGAAAAACACCGCCCGGTCATGTTGCATCGGGTTATTGTCGGTTCAATCGAACGTTTCATCGGGGTTCTGATCGAGCACTATGCCGGCAGTTTCCCGCTCTGGCTATCGCCGGTTCAGGCGATCGTCGTGAATGTGACCGATAATCAGGCCGATTATGCCCAGCATGTCTATGAGCAACTGCGTGCGGCCGGGATCAGGGTTGAAGTTGATCTGCGTAATGAAAAGCTCGGGTTTAAAATCCGTGAAGCGCAGGTGGCCAAAATCCCATACATGCTTGTTATCGGTGATCGGGAAATGGCTGAAGAAACAGTCGCTCCGCGCTATCGTGACGGTAAAAATCTCGATTCGATGAAGGTTGACGAGTTCGTTGATTTTGTCAAAAGTGAAGCGGCAGCGTTCAAGTAATATAAAAAAAGACCCGTTGTGGGTCTTTTGTTGTTGATTTTCAGAACAGCTGTAATAATTCCAATCACGATACGCGAAGGAGTAGAGCCATAGCTAAAGAAGCGAATATCAACGAAGCCATCAGTGCACGGCGGGTCCGGGTTATTGATGATGAGGGTGGACAACTCGGAATCCTTTCCATTGAGCAGGCGCTGTCCCAGGCTGCAGAGTCTGGACTTGACCTGGTGGAAGTTTCGCCTCAAGCTGATCCCCCGGTCTGCCGGATCATGGACTACGGGAAGTACAAATACCAGCAGGCCAAGCGTGCTTCCGAAGCGAAGAAAAAGCAAGTCAAGGTCGAGATCAAGGAAGTCAAGATGAGGCCGAAGACTGAGGAGCATGATTTCTCTTTTAAAATCAAACATGCTCGGCGCTTTCTCGAAGAGGGGAACAAAGTCAAGCTGACCATCATGTTCCGTGGCCGT
Source organism: Geopsychrobacteraceae bacterium (assembly GCA_963668145.2). GTDB lineage: Bacteria > Desulfobacterota > Desulfuromonadia > Desulfuromonadales > Geopsychrobacteraceae > Seleniibacterium. The sequence continues at coordinate 55,776 of CAXXJU010000004.1, read as the reverse complement.
GAAAATGCCCATCCCGAGCAGGGAATGATGCAACTGGAAAAAGCTGTTGAAGCACTAAAGGATATCGGTCAGGTCGAAGCTCAGCCCAGTAAAATGGGCCGTTTTATGACAATGATGATCGGGCCGTTGAAAAAGTAGGATCATTTTTAACCGAGAAAAAATCGTCACAGGAGAGACCAAATGCCAAAAATCAAAACCAACCGTGGTGCCGCTAAGCGTTTTCGCAAGACCGGCAGCGGTAAAATCCGTCGGAACAAGGCTTTTACCAGCCACATTCTGACCAAGAAGACCACCAAGCGTAAACGTGAATTGCGTCAAGGGACCCTCGTTGCTAAGGCTGATGCCCGCAACATGGCTCAATTGATTCCTTACATGTAACACCCGCCTTTCGAGACGGGTCTGGTTGTGAACTGTGGGGACATCTCCCCCTGCAGATCCGACCGCGGCATAAGCCGAAACAACATTATTTGAGAAGGAGCAAGTGAGATGCCAAGAGTAAAAAGAGGCTTTAAAGCCAGACGTCGTCGTAATAAAATTTTAAAACTTGCTAAAGGTTATCGTGGTGCCCGCAGCAAACTGTTCCGGTCAGCGACCGAAGCGGTCGATCGCGCCTTAAACTATGCTTATCGTGACCGTCGCGTTAAAAAGCGGGATTTCCGTGCTCTCTGGATTGCACGGATCAACGCTGCCGCGCGTGAGAATGGTCTCTCCTACAGTCGCTTGATACATGGTTTGAAGCAAGCTGATGTCGCTCTGGACCGCAAGATCATGGCTGATCTTGCCGTCAATGACCCGACCGGTTTTGCCGCTGTTGTCGATACAGCAAAAGCACGATTGCAGTAGCCGAGGGATAACCCTTCCTGGGAGATGGAGTTGCTACTTCATCTCCCTTTTTTTTTGGAAACACATTGTTTTTGATATTCAATATGTCAGCTGTGATGACAGCCGGGGCAGCTCTTCTGTCGCTGTCATAGGATACGGATTGTTTTATGGAAAAGCGTATACAACAATTGCAGGAAGAGGCGTTGTCTGCTCTTGAACAGGCGGCTGATCTGAAAACTCTGCAGGATATCAGGGTCAGCATTCTCGGGAAAAAGGGTGCCTTGACGGAAGTCATGAAAGGCATGCGTGAGCTGTCTGCCGAACAGCGTCCCCGGATCGGGAGTCTGGTCAATACCCTGAAGGATCAATTCGAGCAAAGCTTCAGCCAACGGCAGGAGGAATTACAGCAGCTTGCCATCGCTGAAAAATTGGCCAACGAGAAGATCGACGTCACCTTGCCGGGGAGAAAGCAGGCTGCCGGTAGCTATCACCCCATTACCCTGGTGACTCGGGAGATCAGCGACATCTTCTCCCGGCTCGGGTTTTCAGCTGAAGAAGGACCGGAAATTGAGAAGGATTTTTTCAATTTCGAGGCGCTGAACATCCCCAAGGACCATCCGGCCCGTGACATGCAGGACACCTTCTATATCCAGGATGACCTGGTGTTGCGCACCCATACTTCACCGGTGCAGGTCCGGACAATGCTCAAACATGCTCCGCCGATCAGAATCATTGCCCCTGGAACGGTCTACCGGCGAGACTCGGATTTGACCCACAGTCCGATGTTTCATCAGGTTGAGGGCTTGCTGGTAGATGAAAATGTCACCTTTGGCGACCTCAAAGGTGTGTTGATTCATTTTCTAAACGAATATTTCGGTGCTGATCTGGGCGTTCGTTTCAGACCTTCATTCTTTCCTTTTACTGAACCGAGCGCCGAAGTCGATATCGCCTGTGTCATCTGTGGTGGAAAAGGCTGTCGGGTCTGTGGCGGCACCGGCTGGCTTGAAATTCTCGGCTGCGGCATGGTCGATCCTGCGGTGTTCGATTCAGTGCATTACGACGCTGAAAAATACAGTGGTTTCGCCTTTGGAATGGGGTTGGAAAGAATTGCGATGTTGAAATACGGCGTCAATGATTTACGGCTGTTTTTTGAAAATGACCTGCGTTTCCTTAGGCAATTCTGATTTTCAGCAAGGACTTGGATAAATGTTAGTCACATATAACTGGTTAAAAGATTTCGTCGATTTTGATGATTCGCCGCAGGGCCTCTGTGATCGTTTGACCATGGTCGGTCTTGAGGTTGATTCCCTCGAGGCTATTGGTGCCGATCTTGATACGGTCATTGTTGCCAAGCTGGAAGATGTTGCAACCCACCCCGATGCCGATCGGCTTACGGTTTGCCAGGTGAATAACGGGCAGGAGACGGTGCAGGTCGTCTGTGGGGCGACCAACCATAAGACCGGTGATCTGGTGGCCTTTGCGCAACCCGGTTCGGTTCTGCCCGGTGAGTTCAAGATCAAAAAATCCAAAATCCGTGGCCAGATTTCCGCCGGAATGCTCTGTTCGGAGAAAGAGCTCGGTCTTTCCCATGAATCGGCCGGGATCATGATTCTGCCGGCGGACCTGCAACTGGGGCAGCCCGTGTTCGAAGCTCTTGCGGTGAAAGATTTTAAAATCGAAATCGGCCTGACTCCTAATCGCCCGGATTGTCTCAGTGTCGTCGGCGTTGCCCGCGAGGTTGCGGCTATCTACGGTAAACCATTACGACTGCCGAAGAGCGACCTGAAAGCGGTCAGTGCCGAACCGGTCAGTGAGCGGGCTGCGGTCTTCATCGAAGATGCTGATGGCTGTCCGCGCTATGCGGCCCGAATGATTAAAAATGTTGTGATCGCTCCCTCGCCCGACTGGCTGGTGCGACGTCTGGAAGCGGTCGGGATGCGCTCCATTAATAACGTCGTTGATGTGACCAACTATGTCATGATGGAGTTAGGACATCCCCTGCACGCTTTTGATTTCCGCTATCTGGAAGAGGGGCGGATTGTCGTCAAAGCAGCTCAGGAAGGTGACATCTTCACTACTCTGGACGGTCAGGACAGAACCCTGAGCGGAGAAGATCTGATGATCTGCGATGGTCGCCGACCGGTTGCTCTTGCCGGAGTGATGGGGGGATTGAATTCAGAAGTCCAGGATGATACCAGCACCCTCCTCCTGGAGGCGGCTTATTTTAAACCGACCTCCATCCGCAGAACCGCGAAACGTCATGGTTTGCATACCGAATCATCCCACCGTTTCGAGCGGGGCGCTGATATAGACATGATCCCCACCGTGCTTGATCGGGCTGCGGCATTGATCGCTGAACTCGGGCAGGGGGAGGTCCTCTCCGGGGTCATCGATAATTATCCGCAACCGCTGACAACCCCGGTGCTGGATATCAGCGTCAGCAAAACATGTCAGCTGCTGGATGTTGTGGTGGATCGCGAGACCATCGCCAAGCTGTTGGAATCGATCGGTCTCAGGATCGAAGCCGGGGCCGATGCGGATTCCCTCCAGGTCACCGTGCCGAGCTTTCGTCCGGATATCGAACGTGAAATCGACCTGATTGAGGAAGTGGCCCGGCTTTATGGCTACCATCGGATTCCGGTCACGATGCCGAAAGGGATCGTTGATGCCAAACAGCCGCCCAAACGGCAACAGGTCAAAGATTTGCTGAATCGACTCATGGTCGGTGCCGGTTTTGCCGAAGCCATCAACTATTCGTTCGTTTCAGCTGATTCCATCAAACGTCTCGGCCTTGCTGCCGATGATGACCGTTTACGGATGATTCCGCTCAGAAACCCTTTGTCGGAAGATCAGGCGGTCATGCGAACAAGCCTGGTTCCCAGTCTGCTGGAGACGGTGGCGCGAAATCTCAATTACAAATCAACTGATTTGCGGTTGTTTGAATTGCGCCCGGTGTTTCTCGATCTGCTCAACCTGGCTGAGGATGGCTGCGCCGAAAAATTGTCGTTGACCGCAGTGCTGACCGGCCGCCGTGAACCGGAAGGGTGGTCGCAGGCCCAGGCCAATATCGATTTTTATGATGTTAAGGGGATTGTCGAGGAGCTGTTGGCCGGTCTCTCCATAGGCCAGGTCAGTTTTGATCCGATGACCACTCAACCCTATCTGCATCCCGGTAAATCCTGTGGGTTGATGATGCGTGACGGTCACTCGCTGGGAGTCATGGGCGAGTTGCACCCCCAGGTGCTGGGACGGTTTGATATCGAACAGCCGGTCTATCTTATCGAACTGGATGTTGAAGTCTTGATCGCCTGCTGTGAGGATTCCCGGAAATTCGTGCCCCTTTCCAGGTATCCCAATGTCATCAGGGACAGCGCCTTGCTGGTGACTGAAGCTGTCAGTGCCGCTCAGGTCCTTGATATTGCCAGGGGCAGCAAACAGAAGACCATCGAGGATGTGACCCTGTTTGATGTCTATACCGGCAAGGGCATCCCGGAAGGGAAGAAGAGTATGGCCATCAGGGTGCGTTATCGGGATCTGGAAAAAACCCTGACCGAAGAAGAAGTGAATAAATCCCATGACAAGCTGATTCGGACCATTTGTCAGCAATTGGGTGCGGAAATTCGCTGATAGGCCTTGCAGTGTATTTTTCTGTATGGTATGAATCTAGAAAAATCAGATAGATAGTAGAACTTTTAACACCTGCTTAAGCGGGAGGGAATATGACCAAAGCAGATCTTATTGAGAGCGTTTACCTGACAACAGGTTTTTCGAAGAAGGAATCGGCAGCGATTGTCGAAATGGTTTTTGATTTGATGAAAAATACCCTGGAGAGTGGCGAAAAAATCAAAATTGCCGGTTTCGGTAATTTCGTTGTCAAAGAGAAAGCCTCCCGGCGTGGACGTAATCCGCAAACCGGAAGTGAAATTGAGATCTCCGCACGGAAGATCTTGACTTTCAAACCCAGCCAGGTTCTTAAGGCCGCCATCAACGAAAACCCATAAGTTTCAGTTGAGCCGAGCGGTGATTGAAATACCTGACAAGCTCTATTATAAAATAGGCGAAGTTGCGGCACTGTTGGAGCTGAAAACGCATGTGCTGCGTTACTGGGAAACCGAATTTTCCGAGTTGCGTCCGGTAAAAAGCCGTAGTAAACAAAGGCTTTATCGTCGTAAAGATGTTGAAACGGCCCTGCTGATAAAGGATCTGCTTTATCAGCAGGGCTTTACTATTGCCGGGGCGAAGAAGCAACTGCAGAGCGAGCTTCAGGCCCACCTACCGTTTGATGCTCCAGAACAGACAGTCGAGCGTCTCCTCAAAGATATCAAGACGGATCTTTTGCGCATTCGGAAACAACTTGAAAATGCGGCCAGCAATGAAGAGTGATTTGTGCTGATTCTTGTGACCAATGATGACGGTATCAGGTCTCCGGGCCTGAAAACCCTCGCGCAGGCTCTGCAGGATCTGGCTCGGGTGGTCGTGGTCGCTCCCGATCGTAATCGCAGTGCCGTTGGCCATTCGGTGACCCTTGAACGGCCGTTGCGGGCCGATGAACTGAAAGCGGATGTGTTTGCCGTTGACGGTACCCCAACTGACTGCGTGCATCTCGGTATTCATGGGTTGATTCGGCAACGTCCTGACCTGGTTGTTTCCGGCATCAACCGCGGCAGCAATGTCGGCGATGACATTACCTACTCGGGAACGGTCAGCGCGGCCCTGGAAGCTGCCCTGATGGGGCTTCCGGCCTTTGCGGTGTCCCTTGATTCCGACCAGTTTCTGACTGAGAGTCTCGACCGGGCGGCTGCTTTCGCCCGAAAGCTGGCCAAGCTTGTCCTGGTCCAGGGGTTGCCGAAGGATACCTTCCTGAATGTCAATGTTCCGGCTGGAACCTGTCAGGGCGTTGAACTGACCCGGCAGGGGAAAAGACGTTACGGGGAGGCTGTGGTCTGCAATGAGGACCCCCGCGGCCGAAAATATTACTGGATCGGCGGTTCACAGGTTGCTTTTCAGGATATCGCCGGAACCGATAGCTTTGCTTTGCAGCAGGGTCGAATTTCGGTGACCCCGTTACGCACCAATTTTACTCATGAACAATCCTATCACCATCTGCAAGGGTGGTTGGACGCAGCGCACAAGGACAACTAATGGACTATTCCGTTGCCCGCCGGAGGATGGTTGAGCAGCAGATTGTCGCCCGTGGCATTGATGATTCGCGGGTGATTCAGGCTTTGCTTGATGTGCCACGGCACCTTTTTGTCGAACCGGGCCTGCAGAGTCATGCTTACAGTGACGGGTCCTTACCGATCGGGGAAAAGCAGACGATCTCACAGCCTTATATCGTTGCGGTGATGACCGCGGCTCTTGGTTTGACCGGCTCAGAGCGGGTCCTGGAGGTGGGGACTGGCTCCGGTTACCAGACCGCGGTGTTGGCTAAACTGGTCAAACGTGTCTACTCCATCGAACGCATCCCTTCGCTTGCAGCCAAAGCCCGCAGAATCCTTGACCAGCTCAGGTTGTACAACATCAATATCAAAATTGCCGACGGAACCATCGGTTGGCAGGATCAGGCACCCTTTGACGCTATCCTGGTTGCTGCCGGATCCCCCGAAATCCCCCAGAAGTATCTGGACCAGTTGGAAATCAATGGCAAGCTGATCATGCCGGTCGGAAACCGGGAGACCCAGGAACTGGTCCTGGTGATAAAGCGAGAAGATGGCCGTTGCGTCCAGCAAACCCTGATGGGATGCCGGTTTGTGCCGCTGATCGGTGAGAATGGCTGGCAATGTGAGCCGGTGTGAGCCGGTGTGAGCTAGCTGGTTGTCATCCGGGAGCACTGGATGGCAATAATCAAGTTTTCAGATTGGAAACAAGCTGGATGCTTATGGACCGATTCCGCCAGCTCTGCGATTAGGCTTTGTCCTGGCCGGGGACGTTTATGAATGGCGTTAGTTTCAGAGTCGCTGGCAGCAAAACGGGACTGTCCCCGCACGGGGGCTGTCCCAGGTCTTTGCGGTGCTAACCGCTTCAGTTTCATGGCTCGCAAACTCTTGGGACAGCCCCCGATGACCCTAGGGACAGTCCCGAGTTTACTGCAACGTTACTTCAACTAGTGTCCTGTGCGGTTAGTTCTGGTGGCTGTGTTGTTTTATCAGTTTGGCGCCAGCGCCCGAGCATTGCTGGAAAAGTACTTTAATCTTTTATCCTTTTTGTTGCTTGTTGTCCTGATCGGAATCATACTGCTGATACAAATTTTCTGATGACAACTTCCTGTGGCTTATCATGATGGACTATGCAGTCACGCTTTTTCGGATACCTGAGTCGGTGAACCTGACTGACCAGGTGAGGAACAGGAAAAAGTCATGAAATTTCATATCTTTGTAGCCGGATTTCTAGGGCTGCTGCTGGCTGGTTGCCAAACCGGTGTTTATCATACCGTGACCAAAGGGCAAACTCTCTACCGTATCAGCCGGACCTATCAGGTTAACGAAACCTATCTGGCCCGGGTCAATGGTATCTCTGATCCGGGCCAGCTCCGCATCGGGACCCGGCTTTTCATTCCCGGTGCTACCCGTCAGAGAAGTGTTCCGATCGTTCGTCCAGAAGTCCCGCCAGCAATTGCGGTTGCACCGCAGCGAAGCCCGAAGCCTCAAGTGGCCAAGTCGACAGCCCCTGTTGCTCCAGCTGCCCCTGTCAGGCAATCGCCACCCAAGAGCTCAACGGTTCCACCCCGTACTCCTGCAGTGTTGGCCACGAAGGCTCCTCAGGCGACAACCATCAAAAAATTACAATGGCCGTTACGGGGTAAAATCGTCAGAACCTTTAGTGATCAGGGAAAAGCCGGCGGTGGCAAAGGGATCGAGATCGCTGTGCGGGCTGGTTCGGATGTCTCTGCGGCAGAGGCCGGAAAAGTCATTTATAGTGGTGATGGGGTAAAAGGTTACGGTTTCCTTGTCATATTGCAACATGAAAATGATCTTTTCACCGTCTATGGTTTTAATCAGCGCAATCTGGTCCGCATGGGAGACTATGTCAGTAAAGGGGAAAAAGTCGCGCTATCCGGAGTACCGCCTGGCGGAGGCAAGCCGCGATTGCACTTTGAGGTGCGGAAAGGGAAGACTGCGGTTAACCCGATTTTGTACTTGCCTTGAATTATTGGCGTCTCTACACTTGATTTAATGAGTGGCCGTCTTTTTCTGCGACGGATATGAAAGTTCCATTGGTTTACCGAGGAGGCTGTAATGGATGATTTCAGCAAAGAAGTGGATTCTGAAGACGATGTCGCCGACGATCAGGATGATATGGACGGTTTTTCAGAGGTTGAATTTGATGGCGAAAACGAAGCGAAGTCGCCTAAAGAGCCCTCTGCTGATGACGAGCAGGCGACGGCTGATGCCATCAAACTTTATCTGAAGGAAATTCAAAAGAGCAAGCTGCTGACCGCTGAAGACGAACGTTATCTGGCAGGTCTTATTGCACAAGGAGATGATGCTGCCAGGGAGCGGATGATTGAATCAAATTTGCGCCTTGTTGTTAAGATTGCCAAGCGCTATATGAACCGGGGGCTGCCTTTTCTTGATCTGATTGAGGAAGGCAACATGGGGCTGATCAAGGCGGTTGAAAAATTCAAAGTCAGCAAAGGCTGCCGTTTTTCAACCTATGCGACTTGGTGGATTCGGCAATCCATTGAGCGCGCCCTGGTCAATCAGAGCCGCACTATCCGGTTGCCGGTGCATGTTGCCGATGATATCAATAAGTTGGCAAAAATCAGCCGTGAACTGGTTCATCGCCTCAAACGTGATCCGGAAATTGAAGAGATCGCCGAGGCCATGGGTACGGATGCCCGCTATGTCCGGCGGATGATGGTGCTGGTTAAAAAGACTTTTTCCATCGAACATCCGATGGGAGATAATGATGATTACAGTCTGATCGACACCATCGAAGACAAGAATCTTGTTGATCCCGGCAGTATGATTGAAGATCTCGATCGCTATGCCCATGTGATGGAGTGGATGGCAGAGCTGAATGATAATGAGCGGGAAATTCTGGCGATGCGCTTCGGGCTGGACGATCGGGAGCCGCAAACTCTCGATACCATTGGCCGGAAATTCGGGGTCACCCGGGAACGGATCAGACAGATCGAGGCCAAAAGTCTGGCCAAATTGAGAAAAACAGTTCAGGAACGTTTATCTGACGAAAATGATCACTAGTCCGAAGAGGATTCAGGAGTGAATGAGATGGACGATTTAAAACAGATTATCAGGGACATTCCGGATTTTCCCAAAAAGGGGATTATCTTCAAAGATATTACGACCCTTTTGGCGGACGCGAAAAGCTTTCAGCGGATGGTCGATTTGCTGGCGCACCGTTATATCGGCGAAAAAATAGATCAGATTGTCGGGATTGAGGCGCGTGGATTTATTCTGGGTGCCGCCCTGGCCTATAAACTGGGAACTGGGATCACCCTGGTTCGCAAACCGGGCAAGCTGCCTTACAAGACCCGCAGTATCAGCTATGACCTTGAGTATGGCAGCGATTCTCTTGAAATTCACGAAGATGCCTTCAAGCCGGGAGACAAGGTGATTGTTGCTGACGATCTGCTGGCCACCGGCGGAACCATGGCGGCCGTCGTCGACCTGGTGGAAAAATTCGGGGCCGAAATCCATGAATGCGCATTTATGGCGGAACTTGAGTTCTTGAACGGGCGTAGTAAACTTCCAGACGGTAAAGTCTTCAGTCTGATGAAATTCTAATGGGCTAAAGGCGGACTGGTGGTATTCAGCAGGACGCTGGAAAATTGTGATCGCAGGCCGCATTTGTCACTTTTGTCCGGGGTGAAAGCTCCCATTTATTAATACTCCGATGAAACCATTTCCGCAGAGGTTCTTGTAAGCGATCTGTTAGGGGGATTTGTCTTCTTGGTTATTTACTTGCGGGAAAAATTACCAGCTGGGGCTTGTCAAAAATTGATAGCTGGGTTATAAGCGTGCCCACGGCCCCGTAGCTCAGTTGGATAGAGCGGCACCCTCCTAAGGTGAAGGTCGGAGGTTCAAATCCTCCCGGGGTCGCCATTTCATAGTCCTGAAACGGGCTGGATTCCTTTTTAGATCCCTTTGGTGAGTTTTTTAGGTACCTTTTGCGACTGCAGCCGCTGGCTTGCTGTCGGTTGTTGATTTAAGATCAATTTCTCAGGCCGCAGACTGGTTTGCTCCGGGAAATGACTATTGTTGTATTACAAACACAGGAGAAAATATGAACCTGACAATTATCGGAACCGGGTATGTCGGCCTGGTTAGCGGTGCTTGTTTTGCTGAAATGGGCAATCGGGTGAACTGCGTTGATGTCGATCAGGATAAAATCCGCGGCCTCCAAAAGGGCAAGCTGCCGATTTACGAGCCGGGTCTGGAGGGAATTGTTTCCCGTAATTTTGCCGAAGGGCGTCTGCATTTCACCACCAGCCTGGCAGATGCGGTCAAAACCTCCAATATCTATTTTATCGCGGTTGGTACGCCTCCCGGAGAAGATGGCTCGGCTGACCTGCGTTACGTTCTCGCTGTCGCCCGCGAGATCGGCAGCCTGATCACTGATTACGCGGTGATTGTCGACAAGTCGACGGTTCCGGTTGGTACCGCCGATCTGGTTCGTGCTGCAGTTCAGGAAGAACTTGACAAGCGTGGGGTCAAGGTCGAGTTTGACGTGGTCAGTAATCCAGAGTTTTTGAAGGAAGGCGCGGCCATTGATGACTTCATGAAGCCTGATCGGGTGATTGTCGGTACCGAAAGCGATCGGGCCAGAGAGCTTATGCATCAGTTGTATGCCCCTTTTAACCGGAATCATGAGCGGACCATCTTTATGGGGGTGCGTGATGCCGAAATGACCAAATATGCTGCCAACTCCATGCTGGCCACCAAAATCTCCTTTATCAACGAAATTTCCAATTTATGCGAACTGATGGGGGTTGATGTCGAGAATGTGCGGCGCGGGATCGGTTCTGACAGCCGTATCGGCTTCTCGTTTATCTATCCCGGCTGCGGTTACGGCGGGTCCTGTTTTCCCAAAGACGTTCAAGCGCTTATCCGCATGGCCCAGGACTATTCCTACCAACCGGAAGTCCTGCTTTCCGTGGAAAATCGCAATAAACAACAAAAGCGATGGTTTTCCCGGCAGCTTGAAAAACGCTTCGGCAAAGACCTGAGCGGGCTGCGCTTCGGCCTCTGGGGGCTGGCCTTCAAGCCTGGGACAGATGATATGCGCGAAGCTCCGGCCAAGGTGCTGATTGCCGATCTGATTGCTGCGGGCGCCAAAGTGATTGCTTATGATCCGGTCGCCATGGAAACGGCAGTCAAGGAATTACCCGCCCAGTGGTTCGAATCCGGTTCCCTGACCCTTGCCAGCAACCAATACGATGCCTTGGTTGATACGGACGCTTTACTGCTGGTGACGGAGTGGAAGCCGTTCCGGAATCCTGACTTGGCGGCGATGCGCAAGAGCATGCGGAAGCAAGTTATCTTTGACGGGCGCAATCAGTATGAACCTGAATACATCGTTCGGGAAGGCTTTGAATATTTCGGTGTCGGGCGTCTGACCCATGACTGAATCCGGGGACGTGCTATACAAGGATGATTCTGCGTGTTTTGTCTGCGGCCGGAATAATCCCCTGGGCTTGCAAGTCGTTTTTCAGACCGATCCCACAGCCAATACCAGTTATGCGCGTTTAACCCTGGCAGCAGAATATCAGGGCTGGCAAGGGGTGGTGCATGGAGGAATTCTGGCCACGCTGCTGGATGAAGCCTGTGTCTATGCCTGCCGCAATCTGGCTGATCAATGTGTTACCGCCGAAATGCAGGTTCGTTATCGCAAGCCGGTCCCCGTCGGGGCGGAGGTCGAACTGTTTGGTCAACTGCTGGAGCATAAGCGCAAGATCTGGACTGCCTGTGCTCAGGTCAAAGTTGACGGGACTCTTTATGCCGAAGCCCAGGCCAAAGTCTTTGTGCTGGATAAGCAGTAAATCGTTGCGGATAAAAAAGAGCGAAATCTCGCATTGACAGTCCGGTTGGTAATTGCTATATAAGAGCCCTCTTGGGCGTTTAGCTCAGTGGGAGAGCACTGCCTTCACACGGCAGGGGTCACTGGTTCAAGCCCAGTAACGCCCACCAAGAAAATATCAAGCTATTCGGTAATAGCCGGATCGCAAAGGAATAAAAAAGCCGGCGGTTGTGCCGGCTTTTTCTTTTTTCCTAGATCCTTCCGGCCTTGTTTCTGCAACGCTGTCGTTGTGGTTTTGGGCCGAATGCAACTGCAACAATCTTGCAACACTGTGTCTTCCTGGCACCGTTCTTTCCACTCCGGTTTCTACCATATGAACCATTTCTAGTGAGCCCTGGTCGATTTTCTCATTAAATCAGTCGTTTATTCTCCTGCTTATGAAATGATCAAATCTGTAATTTCAGGCACTTGTTTTGCACCCATTAAGTGGGAATATATCCCAGATAAAATGCGAGAGGTTTTTTAAATGAAAAGAATGATGATCCATGGAATGACAGCCGCCATTGCCTTAGTCCTGCTGGTGGTACTGCCAGCAGCAGCCAAATCGGTACAAGTCGATGCCGCTGATTTAACCTTTCAGAGGGTTATTGACCAGGCAAAACAATTGGCGAGGGAACGCTACGTTCCACCTGCACCTTTACCGGATCTGCTCCGGAACATGACCTATGATGAATGGAGGACCATTCGCCAGCGTCGGGACAAAGCCTACTGGCATGCCCAAAAGCTTCCCTTTGAACTGCAGTTCTTTCATCCCGGATTTGTTTATGATCGGACTGTCAAAATGAATGCCGTTACCCCAACAGGTGTTGTGCCCGTCGTTGCCGAGCGCAGTTGGTTTGACTACGGTGGCTTGCCCCAATCACCGCAGATCCCTGAACAGGTCGGTCTGGCCGGGTTCCGAGTGCATACTGCCATAAAAACAAGCAACTATCTGGACGAGTTTCTGGTGTTCCTTGGCGGAAGCTATCTGCGTGCGGTCGGCAAAGACGATGCGTACGGTCTTTCGGCCCGTGGTCTGGCCCTCGATACCGCATCCTCCCATGGTGAAGAATTCCCCTGGTTTCGCGAATTCTGGATCGTCCAGCCCAAGCCGACAGATAGTGCCCTGACTATTTTGGCATTGCTGGACAGTCAGCGTGTCACCGGGGCGTATCGTTATAGCGTGGTACCGGGTCTGAATACGATTATCAACGTCTCAAGTCACCTGTTTTTCAGGGAAGCGGTTGACAAGCTTGGCATTGCTCCTCTGACCAGTATGTATTTTTTCGGTGAGAATAATCCGCTTCCGGGAATCGATGATTTCCGTCCTGAGGTCCATGATTCCGACGGACTACTGATTCATTTCGGCTCTGGAGAATGGTTATGGCGGCCATTGAGTAATGGCAGGCTGCTGCAGGTGAACGGGTTTAAAGGCCTTTCTTTCAAGGGGTTTGGGTTACTGCAGAGAGATAAAAATTTTGATCACTATCAGGACCTTGAGGCCCGCTATGAAAAGAGACCGGGGCTGTGGATTGAGCCTCTTTCTGAATGGGGGCCGGGGCGGGTCGAATTAATTCAGATTCCGACCAAGGATGAAATCCATGACAATGTCGTCGCATTCTTTGTGCCCGATGCCGCCCCAAAGGCCGGTAGCGAGCTGCAGTTTGATTATCGCATGTGGTGGGGAGGCGGTAGCAAAATCGATTCGCCCGGCGTGCGCGTAGTTGCTACCCGTATCGGGCGCGAAGAGGATGCTTCCCGGTATCGGTTTGTTATCGATTTCGCTGGCGCGGACCTCAAGCGATTGTCGGACGAGCAGCCTGTTGAGGCGGTTGTCAGTGCCGGGGCAGGGGGGCGGGTTGTCATGCAGACCGTGCAAAAGAACCCGCTCGATCAAAGCTGGCGGTTGGTCTTTGTTCTTGCAACGGAGCCTAAAACGGCGCTGGATAAAGTCCTGCCGGATAATGGCCATGGCATTGAAGTAAGGGCATTTCTGAAAAACGGCCCTGATGTCATTTCCGAAACCTGGAGTTATCTGCTTGGCAAAAAGGGGGGACAGTGAGCGATTTTAAACGCCTTCAGAGGGATAAAGGAGTCTGTGCCGATTCAATAGCACAGCGTTGTCTGACCTTTCTACGTTGTTGGCCCATTTCGGAAGTGCGGCGCTACGAACTGGTTATGGCGGCGTTGCATAGTTTTAAGCATAAGAATGAATTGAGCGATGGCGCAATCAGAGCCGAGGTCCTGCAGGATTTGCGGGCAAAGATCCACCAGGAAGTCGGCCGCGATGAATTATCTGCGTTACCACGGCTTAGCCGTCGCAGTATGGCTGCCAATCCCTGGGCAAGATTTAAATCCTGGCCGAAGAAGCACTCCACCGGCCTGCCCCAAGAACGGTCCGCAGTTTGCGATCGGTCGTCGGGGCGCGCTTTTCCAGCAGGGCGCTTTGACTGGCAGGGAAGGGCCTTGTGGCGCAGGCTGCTGTTGGCTCTGCTGGTTTTCCCACCGGCACTGTTGGCTGCCTGGGGGGTATCGACGGTGCTGCCGTTTCATGGTGGCAGTGCAATTGAAAAAGCTCTCATCGTGGTGTCCGGCCTGTTGTTTGCCTGGGTATCGGTCGGCTTCTGGGTGGCCCTGGCCGGCTTTGTCGTGCTGACCAGGCGATCGGGACGCGACCTGCTGGGCAAAAATCTGCCTGTGCTGCCGACCGCGATTGCGCCGGGTTGCCGGACCGCAATTCTGTTTCCCATCTGCGGTGAGGATATGCGTCGGATAAGTGCCGGCGTCTTTTCCGTTTATCAATCTCTCCAGGAAACAGGTCAGATGAACTTCTTTGACTTTTTCCTTCTGAGTGATTCCAAAGATCCCGATGCCTGGGTCAATGAAGAAATCCAGTGGCGACAACTGTCCAGTGACCTTGGCGACCCGGGGAATATTTTTTATCGGCGCAGACGCCTCAATATTAAGCGCAAGAGCGGTAATGTCGCTGATTTCTGTCGACGTTTTGGAGCCGATTACCGGTATATGATTGTTTTTGACGCTGACAGTGTCATGAGCGGCACCAGTTTGGTCAGACTGGTGCAATTGATGGAACATCACCCTGATGTCGGGATCATCCAGACTCCTCCTGCCGTGGTCGGTCGGGAGACCCTTTTTGCCAGAATGCAGCAGTTTGCAAGCCGTGCTTACGGGCCTCTGTTCGCTGCCGGTTTGCATACGCTGCAGCTTGGGGATGGCAGTTTCTGGGGGCATAATGCCATTTTGCGGGTTGAGCCTTTCATGCAGCATTGCAGCTTGCCGAGACTGCCGGGCAAAGCCCCGTGGGGGGGCGATATCCTCAGCCACGATTTTGTAGAATCGGCATTGATGCGACGGGCTGGCTGGACTGTCTGGCTGGCCTACGATATGGATGGCTCCTATGAAGAACCGCCGCCTACACTGGTGGATGAAATTAACCGTGATCGGCGCTGGTGCAGCGGTAACCTGCAACATTTGCGGATGCTGTTTGTTGACGGGTTCTCGGCCGCCCACCGCTGGCTGTTTATCAACGGGATCATGAGTTATGTTTCGGCCCTGCTGTGGATGGTTTTGTTGCTGCTTTCCTCCGCCGCAGTCATTGTTGAAGCATTTCGTCCGCCGGAATACTTCCCGTCCGGGCGGGCTTTGTTCCCGCAATGGCCGGTCTGGGACCCTTTCGGTCCGCTGGCTCTGCTGACCGTCACTGCCGTTTTATTGTTCTTCCCCAAACTGCTGGCACTGCTGACGATCGTTCGGCAAAAGCGTAGCAGCAGGTTTGGCGGGATCGGCGGAATGTTGAAAAGCCTGTTTGCCGAGTCATTGCTATCGGTCTGCCTGGCGCCGCTCAGAATGTGGTTTCATTGTAAATTTATCGTTTCCCATTTCCTGGGTATAAAAACCGGCTGGTTGCCGCAGAACAGAGAAGACTTGAGTACCGGCTGGCGGGATGCCGCCAGGTTTCATGGCCCTGGGGTGCTGTTCGCAGCGCTTTGGGCGGTCATCCTGGGGCTGATCAATCCAGGTTTTTTACTCTGGATGATGCCGATTGTCATTCCGTTGTTACTGGCGGTCCCGATCTCGGTCCTGACCAGTCGAATCAATTTGGGACAGGCGGCCAAGAAGCACCGGTTGTTTCTTATCCCTGAAGAAACCGTACCTCCCCCTGAACTGGTCGCGCTGATGAGCAGGCAGGTTGTGTTGGCTCGTTCCGAATCGCCTCTACGCCTGAAACCGACTGACGGATTTATCCGGGCTGTTTTGAATCCGCAGATAAACCTTCTTCATCGGCGGCTGTCAGGGAATGCGACCCAATCCAGGCTGG
The DNA here is from genome assembly GCA_963668145.2 of Geopsychrobacteraceae bacterium. GTDB lineage: Bacteria > Desulfobacterota > Desulfuromonadia > Desulfuromonadales > Geopsychrobacteraceae > Seleniibacterium. The sequence continues at coordinate 39,596 of CAXXJU010000004.1, read as the reverse complement.
CTGCTGGTCGCCGTTTTCTACTCTTGAGAAAAGCGTTAAATTCAGGTCCGGAAGGCTTGAGTGTTGAAGAAAAGAAACGTATTCTACGGGATAGCCTGACCCTCTGGATGCTGCACAAAGCGGTTTGGTCTTTACCTGAGGGCCCATTGACCGCTAAATGGTTTGACCGTTATACCCAGCGAACACCTTAACGGACGGTTGGACAAGCGGTTATCGAGCCTGTGGATGGGCGACCCAAAACAATAACCGTTTACCCGGTTAGGTTTTGAGGTACGACCGGGGCGATACTTCTTCTGTCGTGGCTGGCAACGCTTCAAAATGGATTTTTTCTGCCACCTGTGCGGGGATTGTCAAAATGTTCCACTTTGGCACCAACCTGGTCAACGACGCTGTTGCCCGCGGCGGGTTCACTGGCCGGGCAATGGAGTGAAATGCGGCTTCTCGGTAGCATAAAAGGAATGATACATATGGCACCCTCGTTAATGGAAACCCCACTGGTTGTTGCGGACTGGGGAGGTCTGGAATATGAGACAGCTTTTTCTCGGCAACAGGACCTGGTTAGCGGACTGCTGGCCGGGACGATCCGGGATACATTGATCCTGGTCGAACATCCGCCGACTGTTACTTTGGGACGCCGGGCGACCGGTGCCGATCTGCATTGTTCGGAGCAGGCCTTGCGTGCACAGGGGGTCGTGTTACACCGGATCAACCGGGGCGGCCTGGCGACGGCCCATGAGCCGGGTCAGTTGGTTGCTTATCCCATAACCCGGTTAAAAAGGCGCGATGTGCGCTGGTTTGCTGACAGCTTTCTGAACGTGGTAGTGAGTGTTCTGGCGGATTTTGGGGTTAAGGGGGAGTTGAAGCAGGGGGAGCCCGGTGTCTGGGTGAACGGAAAAAAAATCTGCAGTTTCGGGATCGCATTGAAAAAATGGATATCTTCCCACGGCATCGCTGTAAATATCAATAATTCATTGACGACATTCAACCTGATAGTCCCCTGTGGGCGCCCCCGGGAAGTCGTGACCTCCCTGCGCCAGGAATTAGGGCATGAGGTCGATATGAGTCTGGTTAAAGAGCGTTTTGTCGGACATTTCTGCAACGCCTTTGCTTATCGGGCCGCTGCTTGTACGGCCAACGAAAAAACAGGAGAAGAATATGCGTTGTCATGAAGTTGATTACCGAATAATCGGTGATGATATGCAGCTTGTTGAGGTTGAGTTGGATCCGGGAGAAACCGTGGTTGCCGAAGCCGGTGCCATGACCTATATGGAAGATGGAATCAGTTTTGAGGCGCGTATGGGGGACGGCTCGGAACCGGATCAGGGTCTGTTTGGCAAGCTTCTTGGCGCGGGCAAACGCGCTTTGACCGGGGAATCGGTTTTTATGACCCATTTCACCAATCAAAGCCGGGGGAAAAAACATGTCGCTTTTGCTGCTCCTTACCCGGGAAAAATCGTTCCCTTGGATCTGGCGACCATCGGTAGCGGAGGGATTCTCTGTCAAAAGGACTCCTTTTTATGTGCCGCTTATGGGACCCGGCTCGGTATCGCTTTTCAGCGTCGTCTTGGCACCGGTTTTTTCGGTGGTGAAGGTTTTATTCTGCAGCATCTGCAAGGTGACGGAATGACTTTTGTTCATGCCTGCGGGACGATCATCGAAAAACAGCTGCAAGGGGAGACGCTCCGGGTCGACACCGGTTGCCTGGTTGCTTTCGAGCCCACCGTCGATTACAGCATCGAGCGCGCGGGGAATTTAAAAAGCATGTTTTTCGGCGGGGAAGGACTGTTTCTTGCGACTTTGCGTGGGACCGGGCGAGTCTGGTTGCAGAGTCTGCCGTTCAGTCGACTGGCAGATCGTATTCTTGCTCACGCTCCAGCCGCCGGTGGCACTCAGAAAGGTGAAGGATCCCTGTTGGGAGGCCTTGGCCGGATTCTCGACGGAGATTGATCCGGCGCCACTAACCCGGCTTGGGAATAGCCATATCCGTCCGGGCATAAACCGCTGGACGGATGGCAACTGTTTGATTTTTTAAAGGAAAGCAAACCAGTTATTTTTATCTGTAAAAGGTACCACAGAATCCTGATCCACTGATCCAATCTCTTCTTGAACACCGTTTCTGCATAGAATAAATATATTGTGATTGTTTCAGTGTGTCTGGTCATTTTGTACATGATTTCATCCGGTGATTTTGCTATTGTTAGCTTATTATCATAATGGGCTGTTAAGGAGAACAAATGTCAAACGATTTTCAAACCGTTGTGCGCTCTATTCGCGATTTACCACCGATGCCGGTGGTTGCTTCGAAAGTTCTTGAATTACTTGGCGACCCGGATGTTGATTATCGAGGTGTCGCTCAGGCCATCTCCAGCGACCCGGCTGTTTCGGCACGTCTGCTGAAAGTGGCAAATTCCGCCTTCTACAGCATGAAACGACAAATCAAAACCCTTGATCATGCCATTGCCATCGTCGGTGAGCGTACTCTGCGCAGTCTGGTTCTGGCCGCCAGTCTGGAGGGAATGAATAAATCTTACGGGCTGCTGGAAAAGATGCTGTGGGAAGACGCCATGGGCTGTGCCATTGGCGGTCGCATCCTGGCCCGGAAGTTTTCTTCTGCCGATCCTGAAGAAGCCTTTTTAGCCGGTTTGTTCCGTCATCTTGGTAAAATTGTCATGAATTACAGTGATCCTGACACGTACCGTGCGCTGGTTGAGGCCGCCTACTCGGAAGGGGTCAGTACCACTGAGCTGGAAGGTCGCTTTTTCCCCTATTCCCATGAAGTGGTCGGCGCCGCGGTCCTTGAAAAGTGGAACTTTTCCAAATCTCTGGTCATGGCGGTACTGCATCATGAAGATCTGAATATTGCCAGCGGCGATGACGAAACCGATGATTTTGGTGATTTTGACAGCAAGGCGGTGCTGGCATTGACTGCCACAGTCAATTTGTCGGGCCATATCTGCCTTAAATTAGGCCTTGGGCAGCGTGAACCCAATGCAGATTTGAATGCTTTTGATTGTCTGGGTGCCCAGTCGCTGAAATTAAGTGAAGACCAGGTTGAAGATGCTGTTTCCGAAATAAACGAGGTTTTCAGCGAGAACAGAGACTTTTTTATTGGCTGATGATTTTTAGGCAACCGGAAAATCACCCGTTGGACGCGCAAAGGGAGCTTAGGCTCCCTTTTTCGTTTTTTGACAATGCCCGCTTTGGATTTTTTCGGGGAAAATCAATCGCGCCTTGGCTGTGCAGCAAGTGCACGGATTGAATGACTTCCGGTTTCACTCACTTTGACATGATCAGTTCGACTGAGCGCAACGGCTCGGTCTTCCTTTTATGGGATTAAATGACTGTTGAGCCGCAAATGATTTGCACAATGGCCCCAGAAAGGGCTATTTTTTAATTTTCCGATGGCCATAGGACTGAGGTTGTCAGCTGGCCGACAAATACTGACTTGGAGTTGATGGAGGTCAATGAAGGAGCGTCTTGATAAATTGATGGTACAGCGAGGCTTGGCAGCATCCCGGGAACGGGCGCGGGCTTTGATTCTGGCTGGGCAAGTCGTGGTTGACGACCATCGGGTCGATAAAGCCGGCAGCCAGGTTTTTGACCATGCGGAGATCCGCCTGAAAGGTGATGATATCCCGTTTGTCTCGCGCGGAGGGTTGAAGTTACAGAAAGCTTTGCGGGAATTTCAGCTTGATGTGCATGGGGTCATAGCCCTTGATGTCGGGGCTTCCACCGGCGGCTTCACAGACTGCCTGTTGCAGAACGGAGCGGCAAAAATATATGCTGTCGATGTCGGTTATGGACAATTGGCTTGGTCATTGCGGGAAGATCCCCGGGTCGTCAACCTGGAGCGGTGCAATATCCGTCATTTGGACATTGAGCAATTCGATGAAAAGCCTTCCCTTGCCGTTATTGACGCATCGTTCATTTCCCTGTCCAAGGTGTTACCGAATACGCTTGCATTAATTACTGAAAACGGTCAGGTTATTGCCCTGATTAAGCCCCAGTTTGAGGTCGGCAAGGGATTGGTCGGTAAAGGAGGGATTGTCAAGGACCGCACCTTGCACGAACAGGTTCTGGAACAGATTCGTCAGGTTGCCGAAGAACTCCACTGTCAGGTCTTGGGGATTATTGACAGCCCTATCCTCGGTTCCAAGGGAAACAGGGAATTTCTGATCCATCTGCGAAAGAGCAGTTGAAATCCTGCTTGCCTTCCTATTATTGTTAAGACAGATAAATTGAAAAATCACGGGTGCCGACGACGGATCTTTGTTTTTGTCAGTAGGTTGCAAGTTTACTAGAGGAGGCTGTTGAAAAACAGCGTGCTGAGCCCATGGACGGGCGATCTAAATCAATGACGCCTTGCTAATTCATTGATTTAGGTGGAGGACATCGCACTTTTCTCCACCGGGCTTAAAAAGGCCAGGGACGGCCTTCTTCAACAACCTGATAGGGGGTGTTTCATGAGCTCAGATTGTTTATTTTGCAAAATTGTTTCCGGGGAGATTCCGGCAAAAGTCCGCTATCAGGACGAGCTGGTAATAGTGATTGAAGATATCAATCCTCAGGCTCCAGAGCATATGCTGATCATCCCGAAAAAGCACATCAGAACGACGCTGGATTTAACCACGGCCGATAATTCCCTGGTTGGTCATGTTTTTCAGATTGCCGGGAAAATGGCTCATGACTACGGGTTTTCCGAAGACGGGTTCAGAGTCGTCAATAATTGCAACCAGGCAGCGGGGCAAACCGTCTGGCATTTGCATTTTCACTTATTGGGCGGGAGAGAGCTGACCTGGCCGCCAGGATAGATCAGTCACCGGATGGTATGACAGAATTCGACAGTAAAACAGAACAACGCCTGATGACCGACATTATGGAGCTTTTGGTTACGCATCATGCTGCCGAGCTATCGGAGGATGATCTTGACCGTGAATTGATACAGGTTCAACAGGCCCTGCAGGACGCACGTACGTCCCATAAGGGACAGCTGCGCAAATCGGGCGAGCCCTATATCTTTCATCCGCTTCGGGTCACGCACCTGGCCGCACGCCATTGGATGGACTTTCCTTCCGTGATCGCTGCGCTCTTGCATGATGTCGTTGAAGACACTCCGGTGACGTTGGCCCAGGTGAGAAAAAAGTATGGTGAAGAGGTCGCCAATCTGGTTGACGGACTGACCAAGGTGACCTCCGAACTGATGAGTCGGGAAGACCTGAAGAAGGAAACTTATAAAAAAACCCTGTTGGTTGCCATTAACGATATCCGGGTTCTGTGTTTGAAATTCTGGGACCGGATAGACAATCTCTGGACCATTGACGCCCTGCCACTGCATAAGCAGAAGCTGATTGCCGAGGAGACGCGCATGGTTTACGTCCCTCTCGCCCAGCACCTTGGCATGGGCTATGTTGCGACGGAATTGGAATCCCTTTCCTACTCATTGTTATATCCAAAACGCGCCAAAAGTTACGGGAACAAAATCTCCCAGCTGCAGGAGCAAAACCTGGAATTTTTGCGCAAACTCCGGGCGAAAATTAATAATTCCTGTGAAAAACAGAAGATTTCAGTGCTACTCAAAGACCGCTGGCGACCGTTTTCCGTCGCTGCGGCACAGGGGATGAGTCGGGGGTTTTCCACCCTGTTCACTCTGGAAGTTCAGGTTGATCGGATGATGGACGCCTACCTCTTTCTGGGGATTCTTCACGGACTCTTCCCGCCAATTCCAGGGAAATTGCGTGATCATCTGAACATGACATCAAAGTATGGCTATCAGGCGCTGAAGACCACTGTTCAGGCCGGGGAACATCGCTTGCGGGTCGAGATTACCACCCGGAAGCTGGCTCGCTTCAACGAATCGGGTGTGCTGGCTCCCGGTTTCAAATTTCGTCACGAGAATTTTCGGGAACTGATGCGATCGCTCATGGAAGGGGAATCGGCGTTTGATACCGAATCCCTGAAGCTCGCTTCGGCAACGATCCAGGTTTACACTCCACAAGGCGAGATCCGGACGTTGCCCGAGGGGAGCAGTGTCCTTGATTTTGCTTTTGAAATTCATGATTCCCTCGGTCTGCATGCCCGGCGTGGAATCATTAACGGGCGCACCCGACAATTAAAAACCCGCTTGATTGATGGCGACCAAATCGTTGTGGAAACCGCCGAGCAGCCGGAAGTTTTGCCAAAATGGCTGGAGTGGGCAATTACACCCAAGGCCAGAAACAGCATCCGTCGATATCTGCGGAATAAAGTCAGGGCCGCATGATGAAACGATTTGGCATATGAAACACAACCTTGTCTGGCTGGCATTTGTCGTTATTCTGCTTTCCTGTTTATCCGGAAATGTATTCGGAGGACAGGTCAATACCTTTATTTACCATCGTTTCGATGAAACTCGATACCCTTCGACCGATATCTCTTCCGCTATCTTCCGCCGCCAGCTTGAGTATGTCCAAGCTCATAATATTCAGGTCCTCTCCCTGGATGAGATTGCTCGTCGCCTCGCCGCTGGACAGCCATTGCCTGATCAGGCGGTGGCTTTTTGTGTTGATGATGCTTTTGAATCGTTCTACAAGGTTGCCATGCCGATCATCCGCGAGTTCGGCTACCCGGTCACTCTCTTTGTCAACAGTGACTCGGTTGGGGGCAAAGGGTATATGGGCTGGGATCAATTGCAGGATGTTCTCAGTCAGGGCGTGACGATCGGTAATCACACGGCAACCCACGCTTATCTGGTTGAAAAACAGCCCGGGGAGTCGCAAGAGCAATGGCAACAGCGGGTCCGGGCGGATATCCTGGCCGCGCAGACAACCTTGCAGAAGCACCTGGGCCGCGTTGCGAACCTGTTTGCGTATCCTTACGGGGAATATTCGGCGAGTGTCGTCGATATCGTCAAAGACCTTGGGTTTAGCGCGGCCTTTGCCCAGCAGTCGGGCGTTATTTATTCCGGTTCCGACCGTTTCACTCTGCCGCGATTCCCGATGGGGGGGCCTTTTGCGACCATCGACGGGTTTATCAGCAAGTTGAACATGAAACCTCTAGTCATTGCTGAACAGGAGCCTTTTGACCCGGTGGTGCGGAACAATCCGCCCGAGTTAAAATTACAGCTCTCCGCTGCGTCAGCTTTTCGTCTGGGCTCGGCGAACTGTTTTGTGCAAGGAGAGAACAGCTGTCATATCGAAAAATTACCGGGCCTGGGCGAACGCTGGTATCGGGTTGTTGCGGAGAAACCTTTGAGCGGGCGGCGAAATAAATATACCGTGACTTACCTGGACGCTCAGGGGCATTGGCACTGGTTCAGCCACCCCTGGATTCTGGCCGATCATCCGGCAGATTAATATTCTCCCCAAGCGCAGTCCGCGTTTTGTTCTTACTGAGCGTTTTGATTGATTTTCTTTGCTGCTCAGGCAAATGCTGCAGAACAGATATTCGCCTCAACCGAAGGGCACAAGGAAGCGAGCCTGTGCTCCAATAATCATCAGGCGGTCTGATAACGACGACAGTGATGCGCAATCCATGGTGGGGACGGTTGGCTTTTTGCTCAGATGTTTGTGATTCGCAGCTTTGCCTGCGCCAGGCGATCCAGCCGGTTCTTGCGAATCATTGCCTTCAATTCGCTGACGTATTCCTCGCCCCTGACCGAATAACGCAACAAGCCTTCAGCCAGAGCCAGCCCGTTGGGTTTCTTTCCCTGTTCGCGCAGCTGTTCGCGGATTTTCCGGAGATCCCGGTAGGCCGGGTGGGTGTTCAGATTATGCAGGTAAGAGCGGACTGAATCGTATACGGTGTTGAATTTCTGCACCTCGTAAGTTTCGCCCTCGGGTCGCCCCAGAGGCACAATCCCTTGCCCGGGTTGGAACGTCCATTCCCCGAACAGGTTGTTGGCGATTCGTGAAAAGCGAGAGGTGCCCCAAGCTGATTCATTGGCGGCCTGGGCCAGGGCCAGATCCGCAGGGATGATGTCGATCCGGCGCTGGAGTATCTCCAATGTGGATTCGGTATCTTCTTGAGTAAACTTGACATCATAGCGGTCTGCCAGGGAGGCGAGGATATGTTCCTGGGCTGAATCAAGCTGCTGATGAGTTGTATAGGCCCGGCTGATTTTTTCCAGTTTCTGCCGCTCGTAGTGAATTTCGTTGTTGGCCAAAAGAACCATCGGTAAAAGGGATTTAAGGAAGATGGCTTTTCTTTTCCTGCTGGAGTTGATTTCGGAAAGATCATCGGGCAGACTACGCAATATCAGCGGGGGGATGCCATTTTCAATATTGTCCAGTCGATAACTGTAACGGTTGAATTTGGTTTCTAGATCCCGATAGGACGTTTCCCCTAAAATCTGGACCTCGGGACCCCGATAAACCGGAGCCGAACTCTCTGTGCAGCTTGCCACCAGCAGACCGATGACGAAAACCAGTGGAAGCAGATATGTGTTTGATTTTATTGGTTTCATAATGTATTAAGTGGCACGCCGCTATACAGCGACAGCGGATTTTTATATAGAAAATAAATGCATCTGTCAACTCTCGAATGATCTTTTTCTTTATATTTTACAATAACTTTAGTAAAAATCGATTATTCCGGTTATTTTTTTCAGCGGAGGTTTGATATGAGGTCATTTAGAGAGGAGCTGTCTTTCAATATTCCCAGTCGGCGGGGCTTTGTCAACATCACCGCAGAGGTCCGTGAGTGTCTGCGGGAAAGTGGTATCCGCGAGGGACTTCTGCTGTGCAACGCCATGCACATCACCGCGTCTGTGTTTATTAATGATGATGAACCCGGGCTTCATCATGACTTTGAGCGTTGGCTCGAACAGCTTGCTCCGCATCAGCCCCTCGATCTTTATCGGCATAATAATACCGGTGAAGATAACGGTGATGCTCATTTGAAAAGAACGGTCATGGGGCGTGAGGTTGTCGTTGCGGTGACTGAGGGACAGCTGGATTTCGGTCCCTGGGAACAAATTTTTTATGGTGAGTTTGACGGGCGCAGAAAAAAAAGAGTCCTGGTGAAAATCATTGGCGAGTGACTCCGGAATCATGGTTGTGCTAACATTCATAAAATGAAATATTGTTTTATGGAGTCAGGGAATGGAGACGATCAAAACTGCAAGTTTCGAGTATCTCATCAGTCTTGCCAAAGAGAATCCGGGCGGCGGATTTACCTTTGTCCTGGACGGGGAGACTTATCAGATCCAAGACGTATTGGAAATTTCCAGAATTGCCGAAAAGCATGGTTATATCGTGATCTATTGATCATGGTTCCTGGTTTGATGGGGCGATGACTGAAGTCTATTCATCGGCCTGAGAATATCTGATTTCGTATTTCATGAACCTCTTAATGATATCGACTAAAGGAGAAGGCGATGAGCAGTGATCAGGGAAGCGGAACGGAGTCTGTCAAAGCGGTATGCTACACGCTCGAAGTTGCGCTGGAAAAGGCGATTGCCATGGAAGAACGTGGATTTCGCAATTATTTGAAGGCCATTCAACTGGTCCAAGACCGTCAAGGTAAAGCTATTCTGAGGGATGCGGCCAAGGAAGAGCTCGACCACAAACAACGCATCGAGCTTGCCTTACTGGAAGGGCATGACAGTAATGCTGCCATTCTGCATCAAGAACTGCCGACCATGAACCTTGATTACGTTTTTGAGCAGAAGGAAATTTCCCCGGAAGCCGATGCCAGGACTGCCCTGGCGTATGCGATCCATCTGGAAAAACAGGCGGTTGATTTTTATAAGGCCTTGATCAGCGGTTGTGAGGGCGCACCCATGGCTGGCCTGTTCAAGCGCCTGCTGGCAGATGAAACGCGTCATTTGAAAAATCTTGAGGATTTTTATGAACGCTATTTTTTGACCGAGAACTGAACCAAGGATTATTCCGCCAACCTTGTTATCAACACAGCTCCCGGAGTCTTTCTGCCGGGAGCTGTGCTTTTATCCGTAGCGACAAATACCTTCAATCGACCATGGTCGCATTGCCGGGGGACTTGAAGACAGCGCAAGGGAGGGTACACTTTATAAAGTGAAGGGGATTGCAGAAGGTGGTGTTGCTATGGACACAAATCTGGTTATGGCTATTTTTGCCATATATATCGTCTGTATCTCCTTGCTGCGTCTGTTGTCCGAGCAGGAATATTTTCGCCTCACCGCCATGAAGAAAATCTGGGGCCGCAGTCGCGGACTCTTATTGCACTTTCTTGCCAATGTTATCTTTCCTCTGTTGTTCGCGCTGATTTATTTTTGCCGTGGGATCCTGAGCTTCGCACTCTCTTGAAGCTAATATGTTATGCCCTGGGAAAATGGATCTGGACAGGCTCTCTTGACAAACAATCCCTCAGTTCTTATTCTTATTGATTGCTTAATCAAAACAATTATTTAATAAGGAGGACGACATATGTCAGAAGAGGTGAACAGGGAAGAAGGCAGTATTTCCATTCATACGGAAAATATCTTTCCGATCATCAAGAAATGGTTGTACAGCGACAAGGATATCTTTCTTAGGGAATTGGTCTCCAATGCCGTTGATGCGATCCATAAGCTGCAGAATATCAACCTTATCGAAGGGCTGAAGCTTACGGATGAGTACAAAGTTGATATCCATGTCGACAAGGACGCCGGAACCCTGACGATCAGCGATAACGGGATCGGCATGACGGCCGAGGAGGTCCGCAAATATATTAATCAGGTTGCATTTTCTTCTGCCGAAGACTTTGTCGAAAAGTTCAAGGATCTTGAAGATAAAAACCAGATTATCGGTCATTTCGGTCTCGGGTTTTATTCCAGTTTTATGGTGGCCAATCAGGTTGAAATCAAGACTCTGTCTTATCAGCAGGATGCCGAGGCAGTGCACTGGACCTGTTCGGGTACAACCAGCTACACCCTGGAAAAGACCGAGAAAAAAGGGCGTGGTACCGACGTTACCCTGAAGCTGAACGACGATGAAAAAGAATTCCTCGACCCTGCCAGGGTTCGCGAAATTCTCAAGAAATTCTGTAATTTCCTGCCGGTACCCATCTCCTTGGAAGGTGATGAGGTCAACGACAAAAATCCGCTCTGGACCCGCGCCGCTTCCGAGGTGAGTGAAGAAGAATACAAAGAGTTCTACCGCAAGTTGTATCCCATGTCGGACGAGCCTTTGTTTTGGATACATCTGAACATTGATTTTCCTTTTAACCTGAAAGGGATCGTCTATTTCCCACGTCTGCATAATGAATTTGACTTGACCAAGAGTCATATCAAGCTGTTCTGCAACCAGGTGTTCGTGTCCGACAACACTCCGGAGTTGATCCCGGAATTTCTCACCCCGCTGCAAGGCTGTCTGGATGCTCCTGACCTGCCGCTTAATGTATCGCGTAGTTATCTGCAGAATGAACCCCAGGTGCGGAAGATTCGCGAAGTGATCAGCGGGCGGGTGGCAGCGAAGATCGTTGAACTGGCCAAAATGGAACGTGATCAGTTTGTGCCGATTTGGGAAGATATTCATACCTTTGTCAAGTACGGCATGATGCGCGAAGATAAGTTCTATGACAAGGTCAAGGACCGGGTCATATACCGGACCACGGCAGAAGACAAGTACACGACGCTGCCGGAATATCTGGAACGGGCCAAAGACAACCATGAAAACAAGGTCTATTATGCCAATGATGAAGGGGCGCAGGCCACCTACCTGAAGCTTTTCAAGTCGCAGGGGATGGAAGCCTTGATCCTTGATTCGATGATTGACAGCCACTTTATCCAGTTTTTGGAATCGAAAAATACCGATCTCAAGTTTGAGCGGGTCGATTCCGACATCACTGAAAATCTGCTTGAACAGGATGCCGGTAAGAAGATCGTCAGCGGTCCGGACAATAAAACCAAGGAAGAGCGGATTGAGCAGGTTTTTAAAGACAAGCTTGATATCAAAGGGCTGTCGGTGCGGGTTGAAACCCTCAAGGATGATTCTGTGCCGGGGATGATCCTGCTCAACGAGCAGTCACGGCGGCTCAAGGAAATGATGCGGACCATGGGGCAAGGGGAGATGCCGGATATGTTTTCCGAGCACACCCTGATGGTGAATACAGCCAGCCCGGCGGTTGAGAAGATTCTGAAACTGCAGGACGAAGGCGATGCTGAAACCGCTGGGTTGTTGATTGAGCAGATTTATGACCTGGCGATGTTGTCCCATCAGGCCATCAGCAAGGAACGGATGGCCGGTTTCCTGGAACGCAGCAGCAAACTGATCGGGATGATTTAGAATCTTTGAGATATGGCAAAAAACCGGGTCTGTTTGGGCCCGGTTTTTTGATGGGAAATTTGTTCTGAGTAGTTGGCTCTGTAAACAGATTCTATCTGTGTCTTCACTGTTTTCTCAGGTGAGTTCGGGCTCGCATGCTTGAAGAGCGGCAAAGCAGCTTTGTCGTAAACTCGGGACTGTCCCCAGGGTCATCGGGGGCTGTCCCAAAAGTTTGCGGGCCATGAAACTGTCGCGGTTAGCACCGCAAAGACCTGGGACAGCCCCCGTGCGGGGACAGCCCCGGTTTTGTGCATGTCCACCCCCATCCTAACCTTCCCCCATCAAGGTGGAAGGACTCAATTCATAGAGCCTGAAATCTATAGTTCTGAACTAGTGTGCTGGAATAATAAATCACTGCTCATTCTCGGCGGGAATCCTGTGTTATCAGGTTCTTAGCTGAGCTGATTGGTCTGGCGCAATGCTTCATAGAGAATAATCGCTGCGGAGTTGGCCAGATTCAGGCTGCGCACAGCAGGATTGAAGATAGGGATTCGCAGCGCGTGTTCCTGCTCCGCTTCAAGCAGATCCTCCGGAAGACCCTTGGTCTCCTTGCCGAATACCAGAAAATCTCCCGCGGAAAAATCCACCTGCGTATAATTCCGGCTGGCTTTCTTGGAGGTGTACCAGAACTCTGCGTCAGGATACTGCTGTTTTAGTGCCGCAAAGCTATCCCAACGGAACAGCTTCACCTCCGGCCAGTAATCCAGCCCAGCCCGTTTCAGATACTTGTCGTCCAAAGAAAAACCGAGGTTTCCCACCAAGTGGAGATGGGTGCCGGTGGCGGCGCACAAACGACCGATATTCCCGGTGTTGGGGGGAATTTCCGGCTCGATCAGAACAATATGAAAAGGGGGTTGGTTTCGCATAGCGCGGAACCATAGCATAAACAGGTCAGCCGGGGGAAGAAAATGCTGCGATCGCTTTATGAGAAACCGATAGATGCCTCAAGCTCAAGATTCCTCCGCCGTCGTTCCGGGCCAGAATAAGACGGCCGCCATCTTTTGCCGCGCACCTTGTCCGAATCGATATCCACCCACCCATCGCTACGCTTGAACTTCTCAATCCCGTTCTCTTCGATCAACTTGGTCAGAAGGAACTCTTTTACCATGTCGTGCCTGCCGTCTGGATAAATCACTGGAATAAGCATTTATTGCTCCTTGGCCGGGACAGATACGCACCAAACACTGTATCAAAGATATAAAAAAATATTATTCTCGATCAACTATGCAATATTGTTGCCTTCTTTTTAACCTATTGGAATAGATATTGTTTTTTCTCGGAGAGGGGTTCTTGTCGGGAAAATTTACAGGTGTCATATTTAAACGGTATCCTCCTGTCTGGCTATTGAAAGCAATCGGTTAGGACAATTGAAGCAGGGTGCGGTGAATGGCTGATGCCCAACCCATTGCTTTTGTCAGGTCAAGGCAGTCGCCTTTTCGCCGATTGAGCCTTAAAAAGCTTCAGGGCGGGCTTTTGGTCAGCCTGTTACTCCGGGCAGCGGGTAATTGCAGCGGTAGAGCCACCGTCCGGCGCCGGAACCAGTTGCAGGCTGTTTTTAATGCAGGGGATCCGGTCTTCAGGATGATGGGTCACGTATAAAATCTGAGTCCGACCTGTGGAACCGAGGATGTCAATCAGTTTCAGGACCATCTCCCGATTGATCTCATCCAACCCCTGGCAGGGCTCGTCCAGAATCAACAATTGCGGCTGCTTAATCATGGCCCGGGCCAGCAGAACCAGTCGCTGCTCGCCGAAGGATAACCGTTGAAAAGGAGTCCTGGCCAGTTCTTCCATGTGAATGAGGCGCAACCATTGGTCTGCCAACTGTTGTTGTTTTTTCGACACATCGTGATAGACACCGATGGAATCAAAGAAGCCTGAGAGCAATACCGCTGAAACCGTACCTGGAACCCGATAGCTGCGCTGAAAAGCGGTTGAGATATAGCCGAGCCGTTGTTTGATCTCCCAGATACTTTCACCGGAGCCTTTTTTCCTGCCGAACAGGGTGATGTCATTGGCATAGGCCTGAGTGTTCTCTCCGCTGATAAGGTTCAGCAGGGTGGTTTTGCCGGACCCGTTTGGCCCGGAGATGCTCCAGTGTTCACCGGGCAGGACTTGCCAGGATAGATCAGCCAGGATCGGTTTGTCGCCGTAGCGGACCCAGACGCGGTTCATACTGATGACTGGTTCCCGGTTGTCGTTTGCCTCCATGGGCTGTTCCGTAAGGGAAGAGGGGAGTTGTACCGGCCCTTGGCTGTGAAAGCGGTGAACCCGATTCAGTGCTGTTGATGCCAGCATTTTTTCCCGCGGGCCGCAAAGCACGATGCGTCCAGACTGCAGATAGGCCAGATCGGTAATTTCGGGGACAATTTCACTGAAGCGGTTGAGCAGCAGCAGGATCTGGGTGCCGGACCTGGTTATTTTGCTGATCAGATCTTTGAGGATGGCGCAGGAGGATTGGTCCAGACCGTCAAAGGGTTCATCAAAGACGATCAATTGTGGTTGCTTCAAGAGAGCTTTGCAGATGACCGCCTTGCGCATTTCCCCGGTAGAGAGGAACTTGATCCCTCGCTCAAGCAGGCCGGAAAAATCAAACTCTTCGGCCATAACCGCCAGTTGCGGTGCCAGTTCCGGTTGGCCGTTAAGGATGAAGTCACGGGCCGCGGTGCCTGGATCGGCCCCGCCACAAACATTGGAATCGTCGTTGTAGCGTTCCTGGTCCAGGGCTTCGGTGACGGATTCGAAGGACACAAAGGCGGTCTTCTCAGGCAACGTTGCCGAGCCCTCCTGGGCTTTCAATTGTCCGCACAGCAAACGGCCCAATGCGGATTTCCCGGACCCGTTGGCCCCGATTATCGCCCATTGCTGATTGTGGCTTACGGTGAAATTGATATCGCTGAGGCAGGTTTTTTTGCCGATTCTACTGGTTATGTTGACGAGGCTGATAAGTGGCAAGGTGATGTCCTCTGTGTGTTGCTGCGAAGTGTCTGTATGCTGTGGGCGGAAAGAGCGATTATCACCCGCTTGGGCAGCGCGGTTTTCGGTTTGCTGTGGATGAAAAGTTTTTGGTCCGCCAGGGGCTGTCCAAAGGAGGGCACTAAGGGAACTTTCCCTTAGTGCCCTGACTCATTGTTACTGCTGACTTGCTGCAAGGGCCTGCTCAATGTCGGCCCAGAGATCCTCAATATGTTCGATCCCGACCGAAATACGAATTAGGCCAGGGGTCACTCCAGCTGCCTTTTGCTGTTCTTCATCCAACTGCTGATGAGTCGTCGAAGCCGGATGGATCACCAATGTCTTGGCATCACCGATGTTGGCAAGATGGCTGGCCAGCTTCACATTATCAATGAATTTTGTCCCGGCTTCAAGCCCACCGGCGATTTCAAAGCAGATAATCGCACCCTGTCCTTTGCTAAGATACTTTTGGGCGTTTTTAAAATCCCGATGAGTCTCAAGGCCGGGATAATTAACCGCATCGACCAGCTTGTGCTGTTCCAGCTTGCGTGCGAGTTGTAGAGCGTTATCACAATGGCGTGGCATGCGAACATGCAATGTTTCCAGGCCTTGTAAAAATTGGAAAGCATTGAAGGGTGACAGGCATGGCCCCATATCGCGCAGCAAGGTGAGTCTCATCTTCAGGATATAGGCCAACTCGCCCAGGGCCTCATGGTAAACCAGGCCGTGATAGCTGGGATCCGGACTGGTGAACTCAGGAAAGCGGCCACTCGACCAGTCAAACCGGCCACTATCGACGACGGCTCCGCCAATGCTGGTGCCGTGTCCGCCGATGAATTTGGTCAACGAATAGCAGACAATATCGGCGCCATGCTCGATGGGCTTGAACAGTACCGGCGTTGCTACCGTGTTATCGACGATCAAGGGGACTTTGGCCGCATGGGCTATCGCTGCGACCGTTTCAAAGTCATCGACATTATTTTGCGGGTTGCCGATGGTTTCCAGATAAACGGCCTTGGTCTTGTCATCGATAGCCGCGGCAAAATGATCTGGGTTGGAGCTGTCAACAAACTTGACGGTGATCCCCATCCGTTTGAAGGTATGATTGAACAGGTTGTAGGTCCCGCCATAAAGACAACTGCTCGACACGATATTATCTCCGGCCTGGGCGATGTTCAGGATTGCCAGGGTGATGGCCGCCGAACCCGACGCCAGAGCCAGGGCACCGACTCCGCCATCCAGTTCGGCGAGGCGTTTTTCCAGCACATCCGTGGTCGGATTCATCAGCCTGGTATAGATATTCCCCATTTCTTTAAGGGAGAACAGGTTGGCGGCATGTTCGGCTGAATTAAAGGTGTAGGAACTGGTCTGGTAAATCGGCACAGCGCGAGAGTTGGTGGTCGGATCTGCGATTTGCCCGGCATGTAATGCCAGGGTATCGTCATGATATGGTCTCTCATTCGGCATAATTTACTCCTTGATATGCGTGTTGAAAGAAATGATTATGTAGTAAATTGGTAAAGAATAAATTATCTATATCAACTCATAACAAAGTTAGCAAGGAATAAAAGAGATTTGAGCCAGGAGAAAGTCGTTGTCTCGAATTGTGCTAGTTTGAGCAACTTTGCAGTAAACTCGGGACTTATACCCAGGATCATCGGTGGCTGTCCCAAGAGTTTGCGAGCCATGAAACTGTCGCGGTTCGCACCGCAAAGACCTGGGACAGCCCCCGGGCGGGGACAGTCCCGGGTTTGCTGCCAGCGACTCTTAAACTAGCGCATTTCCAGTTGTCCCCCTAGCAAATACTTGATAGGGGGACAACTGGCGAGCAGGCAGGGGATCAGCAGCTTGCCATCAAGGCCTGATCGACATCGGCAATCAGGTCATCAATATTCTCAATGCCAACTGAAAGACGGATCAGATCCGGGGAGACCCCTGATGCGATCTGTTGCTCCTCACTCAGCTGGCGGTGGGTCGTACTGGCCGGGTGCAGAACACAGGAACGGGCATCGCCGACATGAACCACCATGGCGATGAGCCGGCAGGCTTCCATGAATTTAATACCGCTGTCGCGGCCGCCTTTGATGCCGAAGGTCAACACTCCGCTGGCTCCTTTGGGCAGATACTGCTGGGCCAGGGCGAAACTGGAGTGACTTTCCAGGCCTGGGTAGTTGACCCAGGACACGTGTGGATGAGCGTCCAGGAACTTGGCCAGGGCCAGAGCATTGCTGCTGTGTCTCTCCATGCGCAGGTGCAGGGTGGTGAGCCCGTGATTGAACAGGAAAGAGTTTTGAGGAGCGGGCGTGACGCCCAGATCGCGCATGTATTGAGCCCGTGCTTTGACGATGTAGGCCAGCGGGCCGAATTTCTCCAGATACTTCAGTCCGTGATAGGACGAGTCGGGTTCGCAGATTTCGGGGTATTTTTCGGGAGTCCACGCAAAGCGGCCGCTATCGACGATAACTCCGCCAACGCAGGTACCATGGCCGTCAATGTACTTTGTGGCCGAATGAACGATAATGTCGGCGCCATGCTGTAATGGCTGGCAGAGGTAAGGGGACGCCAGGGTGTTATCGACAATCAGCGGAACCGCCATCTCCCGGCTCAGGGTGCTGAACTTCTGAAAATCAAGGATATTCAGCCCGGGGTTGCCGATGGTCTCTGCGAACAGGCAACGGGTTTGCGGACGAAATGCTTTTTGCATCTCTTCCAGGGAGCTGTTGGGATCAACGAAAGTGACCTCAATGCCGAGCTTTGGAAACGTATTGGCGAACAGTGAAAAAGTTCCCCCGTAAAGGGTGCTGGCGGCAACGACATGCTGCCCGCTGTGACAGATGTTTAATATGGCCAGTGCAGTTGCCGCCTGGCCGGAGGAGGTGGCGAGCGCGGCGACGCCCCCTTCCAGCAAGGCTATTTTTTCTTCGAAAACGCTGGTCGTCGGGTTCCCCAACCGGGTATACATGGGGTCGGGACAATCCAGGTCGAACAATTGCGCCATATGCTCAGCTTTGTCATATTTAAAAGTTGTGCTCTGATGAATGGGAGGGGTTCTTGACTCCGCTGCTTTGGGCTGATAGTTCCCCTGGACCGCCTGAGTTTCAATGTGCCAGCTTTTCTGCATGAGTTTCTCCTGTTGATGACATAAAATATGCCGGATACTAGCAGATTGAATAGCCAAGTGACAATTATCTCCTGAACCTGAAAGCCTGTTTAAATGGAATATTTGCTTCTCCAAAAAGTTATCGCTGAATTAAGCGATCGAATCTGTCCGTCCAAAGTGGCCAAAGTCCATCAGCCCGATGCCGATATGGTGATCCTAGGCCTCTGGACCGGTAGAGAAACACTGCGGCTGTTGCTGAGTGCCGAACCCGGGCATAGCCGAATCCATTTGAGCGAGCAAGAGTTTTTAAACCCGCAGCGGCCGCCGCGTTTTTGTCAGCTGTTGCGAGCCAGGCTGGCACGAATTGAGGCAATCACTCTGGTCGCCAACGACCGAATTGTTTTTATCGAAGGGGGTGGTGCATCCGGACCCTGTCGCTTGATTATGGAATTGACCGGCGGGAGCAGTAACCTGATCCTCTGTGGCTCTGATGGGATGATCATCGACGCGCTCAGGCGTTCGCCAGCGGCGGGTTCCGGGCGAGCAATCATGGCCGGCCAGGCTTACCAGTTGCCGCCGAGACGTCGTCAGGACAAGGATAAGACCGAAAACATTGAGGCCGAGTTGGAGGCAGGACAGTCGTTTAACCAATATGTTGCCCGGCGCTATGACGGCACGGGTGACTCTGTGGGACACGAGGTGCGGCAAGATATTCATGAACAGTTACTGAAGACCGTTCAGCGGCAAAGGAAAAAGCTGGGAAAACGGCTGCAGAATATCCGCGCGGATTTTGCAAAACAGCAAAACCCGGACAGCTACAAAATTCAAGGTGAACTGCTCCTGGCCAATCTTTATCGGCTCAAGCGGGGGATGGATCAGGTTGTTCTGGATGATTATTATCATGATCCGCCGCAATCCATTACCATTACCCTGGATCCGAAACTGGATCCGCAGAGCAATGCCGAAAGTTTTTTTCGGACTTATAAAAAGCTGCGGCGGGGTTTTGAACATACCCGCAGGAGATTGGAGGAGACGGAGGCGGAATTATCGTGGCTTGAGGATCTTGAATATCAGCTGAAAGAGAGTGTAAGTAAATCCGACATAGAGGATATTGCCCAGGAACTGAAAGATGCCGGCCTGTTCAAGGAATCCGGCAACCTGCATTCAAGACGGACCACTGTTGCCTCCGTTCCTCGTCAACTGACCAGCCCGGGCGGCTATGATATCCGTTGGGGGAGGAATAATCGTCAGAACGACGAGGTTTCGACCAGGATTCTGAAAAAAGGTGACCTATGGTTTCATGCCCATCATATCCCCGGAGCCCATGTGGTTCTTAAAGTCGGGGAGAAGAATGCTCTGGTTCCGGAAGCTGACCTGTTGTATGCTGCATCTTTAGCCGCCGGTTATTCAAAAGCCAGGAATGATTCCAAGGTTGAGGTGATGATGGCAGAGGCGGGACAGATTAAAAAGCCTCCCGGAGCCAGGCCCGGTCAGGTTTTTGTCAAACAGTTCAAAACCCTTTTGGTCGAACCGTTGCGGGTTGATTGAAAGAATTTTTTTATAAGCGATATTTTTTGTTGCAAAGGCAAATTCCATTTGCTATAAACACCCTCGCTTCACGCCGAAGTGGTGGAATTGGTAGACACGCTAGGTTCAGGGTCTAGTGTCCGTAGGGACGTGGGAGTTCGAGTCTCCCCTTCGGCACCAAAAAAAATCGAAAAACCCGGTTACTTTACTTGAGTAGCCGGGTTTTTTTTATGTTTTCCGGCAGGGACTCGAGCGAAAGCAGTACGGACTGAGATTGTAGAGAAGTAGCCGGGCTGGTCTCTTCTTTAGCACCAACAAGATAAGCTCACCCTATCGTGGACATGGTCGGTTTTCTTGAAGATTTTGAAAGACTTGAAGCGAAAAAATCACCAACTGGATGTCAGAAAGGAGCGGGTGGGCTACGTCAGATCGTTTATGCTATGTCGGATTTTTTTACAGTTGAGGTTGTCGTTAGGGAAAGTGGCTTTATATTAATATGTTGTCTCGTCGGCATAAACTGTGCATAAGCTGAGGCATAAGTTATCTGGCTAATCTTTATCAATCCAGGAGAATTCAATGAAAAAATTATTAGTTTTAACGGTTCTGATTGCTCTTTGGGCCGTTTCAGCCACAGCCAGCACGATACCCTATTGGTCTTCAGCCTCTTCAAATTCAGAGTTTCTGCTGTTGGATAACGATGCCGCTTTGGCTTTCGGCATTTATACCGTTGATGATTTTAATAACCCTGATCTGGAAAGTATTCAACTGACCACGCTGTTTAGCGCTGGTTCTTCGCTCTTTGCCAACAATCAGATTGATGCCGCAGATTATCATGTTTTTGGGTTCTATGTTTATAATGTTAACAATAATAGGATCTGGTTGTCTGATACAGCCCTTTCAGGCAATGCGGTTTCCGGAGACCTGTACGGTTTGACTGTGAATTTGCAAACTGACAGATGGATAATGGATGCAACGAATTCAGAAAATGTTTGGTACCTTTCGTTTACTAAAGTTGACGGCGCAACGGTCAGGCTTAAGGTTTATGGAACTGATATTACTCCTGTTCCAGAGCCTGCAACGTTGCTGCTTCTTGGCTCGGGTTTGGTAGGGCTCGCATTTCTTAAGAGAAAGAAATAGGTTATTTATAATATTTAAAATTTAATAAAACTAACAAAGAAAGAGCGAAGGCAGTAAAGTCTTCGCTCTTTCTTTGTTGGGAACAATATATAATTTTGTCGAGAGCTTGCATTTTTAGGCTTATAAGTTATAAATTATAACCTGATTATAATATTCAGGTAGGTCGGCTTGGGTGTAGTATCTTTTTTTAAATCCTTATTGATTTTAAACATTTTTCACTCAGGTGGGGGTCAGGATGCGCTATCTTCTTCTATTCACTTTTCTTATTGTTGCCGCCTGCAACGGCCAAACCAAGGAAGAGCTGGCTCAGGAGGGTTCCGATTTAGCTGCTGGGGGAAACTACCGGGGCGCGATTGTCCTTTATCGGAACGCTTTAGAGAAAGATGCTGATTTTCTTGCTGCGCGCAAGGGGCTTGCCGATGTTTATTTAAAGAGCGGGAAATTCTCTCAAGCTGAAAAAGAATATCAAAAAATTCTATTACAAAACCCCTCAATGGTCGATATCCACCTTGATCTGGCCAGTGCCTATGTTCAACTCAGGGAACCTGAAAAAGCGCTTTTAGAATTGGATGCCTACCATTCTTCTGGCAAGGAGACTGTTGAATCTCTGGTCCTTTATGGTCGCGCCCATGGCGCCGCAGGTGATCTCGCCTCAGCTGAAAAGTTTTTCCAAAAAGCCAGGGCTTTGGACCCTCAGGCAGTCGAGCCTTATCTTTATCTTGGCCGGATGTCTATTCAGAGACAAGATTTTGATAAGGCGAAACAATACCTGCAGAAGGCCCTCGAAATTGATAAGAAGGAAGACCAGGCTTATTATCTGCTCGCGGATATTTATGTCAGGGAAGGAGATCGGCAGAATGCCTTAAAGACCTATTTGAGCCTTTCTCGCGAAGTTCCTCAGCAATTGCAGGCGTACTATATGGCCTGTATTCTGCAAATCGATTTGAATGATCTCCCCGGGGCCGAAGATACCTTGCAAAGGTTGAAGGAAAAATTCCCGTCGGCTGCTGAATCATCACGGCTGAAAGGGATCTTGCTCTACCGACAGGGAAGTTTTGAACAGGCCAAGGTAGCCCTTGAAGAGTCTCTCAAGAAAGAGCGCCATGTCCTGTCTTATTTTTTCTTGGGGTTGAGTTACTATGCGCAGGAACAGTATGAGCTTGCCTTGAATCAGTTTCAGAATGCGCTTGACTTGAATCCGGATTTTGAACGAGCCAGGCTTCTTGTTGCGACAACGTTAGTAAAGCAGAAGAGGTTTGATGACGCGGTCATTGAGGTTCAGAAAGTCCTGCGCGCTGACCCTAAGAACGCCTATGCCCATAACATTCTCGGTAGTGCCTATCTTGCCCAGGGCG
Organism: Geopsychrobacteraceae bacterium; assembly: GCA_963668145.2. Lineage (GTDB taxonomy): Bacteria > Desulfobacterota > Desulfuromonadia > Desulfuromonadales > Geopsychrobacteraceae > Seleniibacterium. Next base: position 17,262 of record CAXXJU010000004.1, on the reverse strand, counting down.
AATACGATAAAGGGATGACTGAGTTGGATAAGGCGATTGATCTTGATCCCTCACTCGCGGACGCACATATCAGGCGCGGGCTGTTTCATTTGTCCAAAGGAGAAGGGACTAAAGGGGAGGCTGATCTGGTCAAGGCGGTGGAAGCTGCTCCCGAAATCCTTAACGGCAGGTTGATGCTGGTTTCCCACTATTTGCAGAAGAAAAACTACTCGGCGGCGATTCAGACTCTGCAGGATGGTTTGAATGGAACAAAAGAAGATGCGCTGCTTTATAATTATCTTGCTGCTGCTTATTTTTCTCAAAAGAAGAATGACTTGGCTGTTTCGGCGCTGCTGAAGGCAAAACAAGCGAATAGTCATTATCTGACTCCCTATTTTACTTTGGCTGCTTTTTACTCTTCTCAGTCTCAGTATGGGAAATCCGTTGATGAATACCGACATATTTTAACGATTGATGGGCAAAATGTCCGGGCGCTGCTGGGGCTTGCTGGAGTCTACCGTATCCAAGGACAAAAAACTGAGCTGGAAAATATTTATAAATCTTTGGAAAGCACCAGAACGGAAGAGGGCTTTTATTATGCGGCGCAGTATCAGCTTAAAATTGGTCACCAGGATGAGTCCTTGGCTGTTATTGACCGCGGGCTGCAGGTCTTCCCTGACTCTCTCCCTCTGCTGGAAATAAAAGGGATTCTTTCTTTTCAAATGAAGGATGTGGCACAGGCGCAAGCTGTTTACGAGAGGATGGCGTTCCTTAACCCAGAAAGGGGTTATGGTTTGCTGATGCGTCTTTATCTTTCCACTCGGCAGCTTGGGCAGGCCGAAAAAATGGTTAAGGATTTGATGGAGTCCGATCCAGGCAAAGAATATCCCTATCTGCTTAAAGCCGGGTTGTTGCGCAGTCAACAGAAAACAGACGATGCCAAGGCTGTTTTACAGGAGGGGATCGAATCTCTTGCCAAGCCGGTACAATTAAAGATGCAATTGGCGCGCCTCAATGAAGAGCAGGGGGATGTCGCTCAGGCCGAGCAGATTTATCAGCAGATTATTGTCCAGGAAGACAACTACTCTCCAGCTTACGTTGCTCTCGGAGTGCTTAGAGAGCAGTCGGGCGACAAGGCGGCCGCGCTTGATGATTACCGCAAGGCGGTCAAATATGATCAGAGAAATGTCCCTGCACTTAATAATCTTGCTTATCTCTTGGCCGATAACTTTGGGGAGTCTGAAGAGGGGCTCAACTATGCGTTGATGGCTTTTCGTCTGGAGCCGAACGACCCCCGAATTATGGATACCCTGGGTTATCTGCTGTTGTTGAATGACCGCTCTGCCGATGCCGTCAAAGTGCTCGACCGGGCTTATCAGATGCTGCCGAAGGAAAACGCTGTAGCGCTCCATCTGGCCCAGGCCTTATTGGCCACGGGAGAAAAAGAAAAAGGGCGGGGGCTGCTTCAGGACGTTATGAAGAATGGCTCTCCTCAGGAAAAGGCTCAGGCAAAAACGATTATAAGCAAACAATAGGCTTTTAGTATGATCAGACCTAAATATTTATTGCTGTGCCTCGATTTGTGGTGTGCTTATGTTTGTCTGGTTGCGGCATATGTTTTGAGGTTGGGTCTGCAAAGCGATTACCAGGAACTCTGGACCACCGGTATTTTGAAGGCAGCGTTGCTGCTCGCAGTCATCGCCTTCTCGAGTTATTTTTTCGAACTCTATGACAGTCAAAAATTCTTTGCGAAGAAGTTTCTTCTTTACCGCGAGGGGGCAAATTTACTGACATTGTTCTTTTTGCTGTCTGCGCTTTTTTACCTCTTTCCAACTCTGCAATTGGGCCGAGGGGTCATGTTCTTGACGCTATTGATGTTTGTTGCGGTTCAGCTCGGAATCAGGGGGCTGATCCGGAGGTTCTCAAGTAGCGCACAGTTTGCTTCGCGTATTTTTATCATCGGAGCAGGACAGTTGGCCCAACGAATTTATGATATCGTCCCCAAAGATCATAATATTCATAGCTATATCAGATTTGTTTCTTGCACTGAGCAAAAGCCGTTTGTCGATTCCAGCCTGGTTGTGGGCGATATCAAGAATATCGATGATCTGATTCGTGATTATCGCCCTCAAAAAATCATTACTGCCTTGGCCGAGCGTAGGGGAAATCTGCCGCTGCGGGAATTCATGCACAGTAAACTAAAAGGAATTGACGTCATTGAGGCAACCACTTATTTCGAACAGGAGAAGGGATGTCTGCTGGTGGAGCACATGCAACCCAGCGCCTTCGTTTACACCCATCGCTTTCGAATGACTCCGTTTATGCGCAGTTATAAGCGGATTTATGATGTAGTTTTTTCTTCCATAGGGCTGATTTTAACCGCGCCGTTGTTTCCATTTCTGTCCCTTCTGATTAAGCTCGATTCTCCAGGCCCGGTTTTTTTCAGGCAACTTCGTGTCGGAGAGGGAGAAGTTGAATTTTTTGTTTATAAATTCAGAACGATGGCCCAAGATGCCGAAAAGAAGACCGGAGCTGTTTGGGCGCAGAAAAACGATCCTCGCGTAACCCGTTTGGGAAAGTTTATGCGTAAAACCCGACTGGACGAAATCCCCCAGCTTTATAATGTTTTGAAAGGTGACATGAGCTTTATTGGCCCTCGACCCGAACGGATGGCTTTTGTCGAAAGGCTCAAAGAAACTATTCCTTTTTATTCAACAAGACACTTTGTCAAGCCGGGTGTCACTGGCTGGGCCCAGGTTTGCTATCCGTATGGCGCATCGGATGAAGATGCTCTGGAAAAGTTGCGTTATGACCTGTTTTATATAAAAAACTATTCAATTTTGTTGGATTTCAGGATTATTGTCGACACTATTCGGGTGGTTACTTCCGGTTTTGGAGGGCGTTAGTTGTGAGACGGATTAGTATTCTTATTCTTTTAGTGCTTCTTGTTGTCCCTGCAGCTGTTTTTGCTGATGATTATCTGATCGGCAAGGGCGATGTCCTCGAGATTTCAGTCTGGGGTGTGCCGGAGATGAGCCGATCGGTCACTGTACGGCCTGATGGGAAGATTACTCTTCCTGCCGTTGGCGATGTCCTGGCGGATAGAAAAACGCCTGAAGAGCTAAGCCGTCAGCTTTCTGAACGGATGAAAGAATATGTTAAGCAGCCGATCGTTACGGTTTCCGTGCAGCAGATTGTCAACAACCGTATTTATATTACAGGCAGCCAGGTTTCCCGCGTTGTTGATATGGTCAAAGAAACGACCCTTCTTAAATTACTCAGTGAAATGGGGGATCTGTCAGGCACCGATTTACACAAAGCCTATCTGTTGCGTAATAAGAAGAAAATCTCCACTGATTTTTTTGCCCTGTACTACAAAGGAGATATCAGCCAGGATGTTGAATTGCAGGCCGAAGATATCATTTTTCTTCCCAGTAACCAGTTAAATGTCGTCTATGTTTTGGGGGCTGTCAAGACTCCGATGACTTTGCAGTTTTATGACGGCATGCGCATTATGGATGCCATTCTTGCGGCTGGAGGTTTTACTGAATATGCCAAGGAGGATTCTGTTTTTGTTATTGACGCAGGGAAAAAAAAGAAAAAGCTTGACCTGAAACAGCTAATTCGCGGCAAGGATATGGAATCCAATATCCTGTTGAGTCCAGGAGATTATGTCATTGTGGATGAAAGTCTTTTTTAAGGAAATTGGCTATGGAAAACTTTAAAGAGATTTTTCGGTATCTCAGGGCTCTTTATAGATACAGGGTTTTGTTTGTCACAGCCTTTCTGCTCGTTATGACCGGTATCGGGGTGTACAGTCTGACCCTCCCCAAAATCTATAGTGCGGATACCACGGTTTTTATAGAAAGAAACGTTATTGACAGCCTGGTCAAGGGGATTGCCATATCTCCCAGCATTGACGACCGTCTTAAAGTGCTGCGCTATGCTTTGTTGAGCCGGGACCTCGTAACCAAGACTCTGGAACAACTGAATTCGCAGATTTTCACGAAGTCCGAGGCGGAACAACAGGAGTATATTTCAAAGCTGATCGACCGGACCAATTTGCGCGTTCGCGGGCAGGAATTGTTCATGGTTTCACTCAAGGACAAATCTCCACGATTTGCCCGGGATTATGTCAACACTCTGGTCGGCAAATACGTTGAAGAGAATATTTCTGCCAAAAGGGAAGAAACTTACGGGGCAAACCGTTTTCTTGCCGAACAGATCGAAGTCTTTAAAGGAAAGCTTGAGGCGGCTGAAGATAAAATTATTCAATTTAGAAAAAAAAATGGGGTGTATTTCTCAGTCGATGAGGGGACCACTCTGGCGAACATCCGGGAGTTGGAAAAACAGATTGAAGATATCGGTCTTTCCGAGGATACCTTAAGAGCGCAAAAAAAACAGATTGAGCAGCAACTCAGCAACCTGCCGAAAACCATCGACACGGTTACTGAAGCCGCGGACAACAACCGCCTTGCTGAAATGGAAAGCAGACTGAATACCCTTCTGCTTCGTTACACGGAGAATTATCCTGAAGTGATCAGACTCAGGGCTGAAATCGGTAGTTTGAAACAGCGACTTGAACAGCCAGGGAATCAAGAAAAGACCTCGGGAACGACACGTTTGACGACCACGAATCCCCTCTACCAGGAGCTGCAGGGGAAGGCTTTTCAGATCGATGCCGAACTGTCCTCATTGGCCGCGCGCAAGCTGAATTTACAGAAAACGATTGCGAAGCGGGAAAATGAATTGCGGGATGTCCCGACGACCCGCAAAGAGCTGGGGTTGCTTGTTCAGGAAAGAGATTCCATCAAAAACATCTATGATGATCTGTTGGGCAGAATGAGTCAGTCGGAGGTCTCCAAGCAGATGGAGATCAGCAATAAAGCTGACACTTTTCGTATTGTTGACCCTGCGGTCCTGCCGAAGGTCCCGGTTTCGCCAAACATGCTGAAAATGTTCCTCCTTGCCGTTGCCGGTGGGTTGGGCTGTGGCCTGGGGCTGGTTTTTTTACTTGAAAACATGGATAACCGGATTCGGGATATTGCGTTTTTAGAGGATGCCGGTTATGAGGTTTTGGCGATTGTTCCCAATATTGTAGACCCTGTGGTTGCTAAAAAACAAAAGTTCGGGAATGTTATGCTTTTCGCTTGTTCAGGTCTGTACTTCCTGTGCTTCTCCGGTGTTTTTGCCTATCTGATTTTTGTCAGTTAGGCTGCTTGAAATGTCAGCCATTACCCATAGTCGATAGCAGACAGGTTTAAAAACGATATGAGCCGTATTGAAGAAGCTTTAAAAAAAGCTGCACATAAGAGGCAGATGCCTGCCAATGAAGGAGGGGGCAGGCTTGCTCCTTCCCCTGCTTTTTCAAGTACAACTCCGCCGCTCCAGCGAGCTGAGGCGTTGCTTGAAGCCGATCCTTTAGAGATTGAAAACGTGCTTATTGCAACGGCCCGCGAAGAAAAAACCGTTGTCGTTGAAGAATATAATAAGCTGCGTTCTGCGATCATTGCCTTGACCAAAGGTGACAAGGCAATGAATACCCTGCTGGTGACGAGCACGGCAAGTCAGGAAGGGAAATCGATGACCTCGCTCAACCTGGCCATCTCCCTGGCGAAAGAACATGATCATACGGTTCTTCTGGTTGATGCTGATTTGCGGCGCCCTTCATTGCACCGGTACTTGGGAATCAAGCCGGAAGTTGGTTTGGTGCATTGTCTAAGGGATCAACTCCCGCTGGAAAAAGCGCTGATCAAGACCGGGATCGGCAAACTGGTCGTGCTGCCTGCGGGTGAAGCTATTAAGGATCCGTTGGACATGCTCTCTTCTAATCGGATGAAGGATATTATCCGGGAATTAAAAGAGCGTTATTCTGATCGTTATGTCATATTTGATACCCCCCCTGCTTTGCCGTTTGCCGATGCGGGCGTTTTATCCGGAATGGTTGACTCAACGCTGTTCGTCGTTCGGGAGGGTACTGCCAACCGGGATGACTTGCTTAAGACACTGAATGATTTTAAGGATCATAATCTGTTAGGTATTGTTTATAACGACGCCCATGCTTTTATGAAAAAACAGGATTATTACTATTACTGATTCATTCATAACGAAGGGGTTGCCAATGAAGATGATCCGGTTGATGCATCTGCTTTTAATTTTGCTGTTTATCTGCTGTACCTCCTCGCTCGCTATGGCGGCCGCTGAGTTCCACCCCAGGGTGACCTTAGAAGAGGAATACAACGATAATATTTATCTGAGTGACTCTGGTGAAGAAAGTGATTGGATAACCACCATAGAGCCCGGTATTCGACTGCTTTACAAGGGGCGCTCGATTGATGCGACAATCGATTATTCTCTTCATTATCGATTTTACCTGGATAATAACCAGGAAAATGAGGAATCTTTCAAAGACGTACAGCGCGCCAATGCTTCGGTGCTGTTTTTTGAAGGGCGGCCATTTACCTTGCAGCTCAATGAAACCATCAGCCGCGAAACCTTGGATGAGCGCCGCAACAGCGCAGCTTATAATGATATTGTCAACCGGACAACCGCCTACCATACCGTTGTGAGACCTCAGTATCGTCTTGAATTCGACCCAACCCTGGCGTTGATTTTAGGATATAGCTATGACCGTAAGGATTATGTTGACCCTCGTGGTAGCGATACTGAAGAGCACTCCGGGGATGTGACCCTTGAGAAGACCTTGTCATCGGCCACAACGATTTATGGTGGTTATGTTTATCGCGTCTTTAATTCAGATGATCCGGCCGAAGATTTTGATCGGCAGGACTATAATTTGGGAGTTCGCCACCATCTTGGTGCCCGCACGACGCTTGCGTTGCAGGGTGGTTTCAGCAATATCGACTATGACAGCGGCTATAGTACCGACAGTACTACCTGGCTTGGCGAGCTTTCCTATCAGCTCACTCCTGCGGTTCAGTTGGCTTTGACCTATTCCCAGGATTTTACTGTGACGGTAACCGAAGGCGTTACCAAAGCTCAGGAGGCTGCTTTTGCGGTGAATTATGCGAAAGACCCAATTACCGTAGAAAGCAAGCTGTATTGGAATAACTCTGATTATGTCCGCCAGAATAGAACCGATACCGCTTACGGCTGGAGGGTCGGTTTTTCTAACCATTATTCTCGGGCTTTTACCTTCAATGTCGATACGGAACTTGAATACGCTCAATATGAAGAGGCCGGGATGGCCGATGAAGACGTCTATCGGGTGACCCTGGAAACGTCCCTTGATTATGAATATCGCCGTTTTCTGGCTTCCTGCGGATATCGGTATCGTATCAATAATTCAGATGTCGATGGCAATGATTACACCAATAACGTTATTTTTCTGAGCGGGACAATGCGGTTTTAATTTATGTATACAGAGTTTTTTGGCCTCAGCGCCAAACCGTTCGACCTTTTGCCTAATCCCAAATTTTTATATTTAAGCAAAGGGCATCGTAAGGCATTGAGCTACCTGCAATACGGAGTTCAGGAACATGCCGGCTTTACTTTGCTGACCGGGGAGGTCGGCTCGGGGAAGACCACCCTGTTGCGTGATATCATCAACAAGATCAGCCAGGATACAACCTTGGCGATGATTTTTAATACCCGGGTCGAATCACAGCAGCTTATTGCCATGATCAATGCCGATTTCGGTCTGCAGGTTGATGGTAAGAACAAAGTTCAGCTGCTCAGTGATCTAAACGATTTCCTGCTGGAAGAGTGCAGTGAGGGACGGCAGCCGATTATTATCGTTGACGAGGCGCAGAACCTTTCCGAGGATGCCCTTGAAGAAATCCGTTTGCTGTCCAATCTTGAGGCGGACGCCTTCAAGCTGGTGCAGATCATTCTGGTCGGACAGCCTGAGTTGAAACAGCTGATTGCCAAGCCGTCGTTACGGCAATTGCGGCAGCGCATCAGTATCAGCTGTCATCTCAATCCCCTCAACCGGGAGGAGACTGAAGAGTATATCTTTCACCGCCTGGCCACCGTAGGAAACCGCAATTGTGTCACCTTTCTCGATGGCGTCATTGATCGTATATATCGCTTCAGCGGCGGCGTGCCACGTTTGATCAATCTGATCTGCGATTTCCTGCTGTTGTCGGCATTCGTCGAAGAATCACGCGAAATTGACCTTGACCTGGTCAATGATGCGGTCAGTGAGCTCTCTTTTGAAGATGCGTCCCTACTGGCGGGGGATTTTGAAAAAGAACCGCAGCCACATCAAAGACTGCAGAACGCTTCCAGTACTGATGAGCGCCTGGCCCGCATTGAAGAGAATTATGCCAAACTGAATGCAACGCGTTCAGAACAGGAGGCGATTCTTGAACGGTTGTCCAGTCAGGGGAGCATCCTGGAATATCTAATCAACCAACAACAGAGCCAGTTTGGTCGAATTGAAGAGCAACTGAAAAAAACCGCAGCCCAGATAGATCGCTTACGGGCCGCTGTGCTAAGCGACGGGAAAAGGTCGGTTCAGCAGGAACCACTGCATTTTGATGAGGTGTTGAAGAAAAATTATTAATTGGTCGCAGATTGACGCAGTTAACTCTCGTTGTCCACGGAAAACACGGAAGAAATACGACCCTCTCCGCCTTCCCTATAGAACTGAAGGGAACTGAGCGTAGTGAGCAGGGTTGATTCTATTATTTTTTAGGAGATCTGTAACAAATGAGTTTGATAGATCGATTGCAAAAGAAAAACGCTACTTTGGCCGTTGTTGGCCTTGGTTATGTTGGTCTGCCTCTGGCAGCAGCGTTTGGGAAAAAAGTTCCGGTTATCGGTTTTGATATCCATAAGAGTAAAGTTGAACAATTAAAGCAGGGTTTTGATGCCACCGGCGAACTGACATCCGCGGATCTGGCTGCGACGACCATCCAGTATTCGACGGACGCTGCGGCACTGAAGGCCGCCGATTTTGTCATTGTGACCGTGCCGACCCCGATTGATCAGAATAACAATCCCGATCTGACTCCCGTGGAGAAAGCCTCACGGACGATCGGTCAAAACCTGAAATCCGGTGCGATCATCGTTTATGAATCAACGGTGTATCCAGGAGTGACGGAAGACATCTGTGTGCCGATTCTTGAGGCCGAATCCGGGCTGAAATGTGGTGATGATTTCAAGGTCGGCTATTCGCCCGAACGTATCAATCCCGGTGATAAGGTTCATACCGTCGATAAAATTACCAAGGTGGTGTCTGGCATGGATGCAGAGACCCTGGATCAGGTCGCCGACGTTTATAGCCTGGTGGTCAGCGCCGGTGTGCATCGGGCCTCCTCTATCAAAGTCGCAGAAGCGGCCAAGGTCATAGAGAATACCCAGCGCGATTTGAACATCGCTTTGATCAATGAACTGGCCTTGATTTTCAATAAACTTGGTATCCCCACCCGCGACGTCCTGGCCGCAGCCGGGACCAAATGGAATTTCCTCAAGTTTACCCCGGGCTTGGTCGGTGGGCATTGCATCGGTGTCGACCCTTATTATCTGACCCATAAGGCTGAACAGATCGGTTATCTCCCCCAGGTTATTTTGGCTGGCCGGCGGATCAACGACGGTATGGGGAAGTATGTCGCTGAGCATACGGTTAAAGAAATGATCAAGGCCGGAAAGGTGATCAAAGGATCGCGGGTACTGATTCTTGGGCTGACATTCAAGGAGAATGTGCCTGATATCAGAAACACCAAAGTCGTGGACATCATCCATGAGCTGTCCGATTACGGTATTGAAGTCTTGGTTCATGACCCTATGGCAGACGCTGAAGAGACCAGGCATGAATATAAAATTGAGTTGGTTAAGCTGCATCAGGTTGACCATGTCGATGCGATTATTTATGCCGTCAGTCATAAGGCCTTTAGTGATCTAAGTGCGGCAAGGCTGGCAACAATATGCTCAAATGGGTCAGGTCCAGGGGTGTTGATTGATGTGAAATCTGTTTTCAACCAGGACGAGGTGGAAGCTGTTGGGCTGAGTTATTGGTCTTTGTGAAATGCTAAATTGGCCGCAGATGTACACAGATAAGCGCGGATAATATCAAATCGATCTAACAGGATTAATAATATAAGGACAGATGATAAGACCATGTATTGGTTTTTTACAGAAATGAATAAAGGGCGGATAGATCTTTAAAGGTTTTAGGTTTTACCAGAGAAAATCTGTGTTCATCTGTGGCTAATCTAGATTTATGGATCAAAAATGAAAAATTTCATGACCATTGATGTCGAAGACTATTTCCATGTATCGGCATTTGAAAACATTTCCAAACCCGCCAGTTGGGCGACGCGCGAAAGTCGGGTTGAGCGAAATACCGATCTGGTTCTACAGCTATTGGCCGAACACAATGTGCTGGCAACCTTCTTCATTCTCGGTTGGGTTGCAGAACATTTTCCGGGGGTGACCAGGAAAATAGCGGAGCAGGGGCATGAAGTGGCCTGCCACGGCTATCTGCATCAACGGGTTGCAGTTCAGGATCGCCAGATCTTTCGCGAAGACATCCGTAAAGCAAAAGCAATTCTTGAAGAGCAGGCCGGGCAGCAGATTATTGGTTACCGCGCTCCCAGCTACTCCATCACCAGGTCAACAGATTGGGCTTTTGACGAACTTCTTGAGGCCGGTTTTCAGTACGATTCAAGTATTTTTCCGATGAAACATGATTTCTATGGTATCCCGGACTGGCCCCGTTTCGCAGGGTATGCGGTTAAAGAAAAAAGTGGCTGGAAGGCGGAAGATAAGCCCTCAAGCCGTGAACGCTCAATCCGGGAGATTCCGATTACAACCCTGCGCTTGGGCGGGAGGAACCTGCCGATTGCGGGTGGTGGCTATTTTCGTTTGCTTCCCTATGACGTGACCCGTTGGGGGCTCAAAAGAATTAACAGGGTAGAGAAGAAGCCTTTTGTTTTTTATCTTCACCCTTGGGAGTTTGATCCGGCTCAACCGCGAATGAAGGGGGCTACTGCCAAAAGTCGATTCAGGCATTATTTGAATCTGGGCAGGACGGAAAGCCGTTTTAAGCGGTTGCTGGAGGACTTTCATTTTGAACGAATGAGGGCTTCTTTCGGCTTATAACCGGTTTCTTTTCCACTATTCCGGCTGAGTGCGAAGCAAAACTCTCAGAATGGGCCTTTTCAATGGCCTGTTCACCTAGTGTCCTGTTCGGTTAGTTGTTTGGATAAATTCTGAGTCATTTTTTCTGCTGTCAAGGCGTGCCGCCGCAGGCCTGGCCGAAGCCAAGCCGAGAAGGCAGAACGTAGACAGCAGTAAAAAGGGCCAGAATTGGACTATAGAACTAACCGCACAGGACACTAGGGGCAAATAACATTGTCTCTTTGCTATGACCAAGGTGCCACAGATGCAGATCAGGATAGCGGGCAAAGCGGATCGGGATGTTTGGGATAAGTATGTCCTGCAGCATAGGGATGGACTTGCCTATCATCTGTTTGCCTGGAAACTGGCTGTCGAGCAAAGTTATGGTTGGAAGGGCGTTTATTTGTTGGCTGAACAGGATGGGCATGTTCGTGGCGTTCTTCCGGCGGTAGATTTCAGAGGTTTAAAAGGGCGTAACTCTTACATTTCCCTGCCGTATTGCGATGCCGCCGGTCCTTTGGCGGATAGTCCGCAAATTGAAGACATGCTGGTTGAGCATTTACGTTCCCTGGCGTTTCCGCACAAAATACCCTGTGAAGTCCGCTATCCTGTCGTCCGAGAGAACTCACCTCAAGCGCAGGGGGGCAAAGTCCGGATGCTTCTGCCGTTGCCGGATGACTCCGCCTCCCTGCTGGCCGGGTTTAAATCAAAATTGCGCAGTCAAGTCAGAAAGCCGATAAAGGACGGGTTGACGGCTCAACTTGGCGGAGCTGAGTTAATCGATTCCTTTTATACTGTTTTTACTCGCAACATGCGAGATCTTGGCTCACCTGTGCACAGCCGGGCCTGGATCGAATCGATCCTGTCTCATTACGGTTCGCAGGCGCGGGTTGCGATTGTTTGCGCTCCGGATGGAGCGGTTGCCGCCGTCGGCATTATCCTCCTTCACAAGACAACGGTCTCCATCCCCTGGGCATCCTCGTTGCAGGACTATAATCGGCTGAATCCAAATATGTTGCTGTATTGGACTTTTCTGTCGTTTGCTGCTGACAATGGCTACGCATTTTTTGACTTTGGTAGGTCAACTCCCGGAGAAGGAACATATCGCTTTAAGGAACAATGGGGAGCTCAGCCACAGCCATTGCAATGGCTGTGTTATCCTCCCGCAAAGACAGAACCTGAACCGATCCTACAAGCAAAGCCGTCCAAATTGCGTACAACTATCGCGGGAGTATGGCAGAAATTGCCTTTGGTGGTCTCTGATACTGTCGGGCCAATACTGCGAAAGCGGATCAGCTTATGAAGGGTGACTTGGCCTTGCTATGAAATCGGTTAAAAGAATCGGCATCTTTGGCCACTATGGCAATAGAAACCTGGGGGACGAGGCGATTATTCAGGCCGTCATGCAGAATTTAAAAAAGCGCCTGCCCAAAGCCGAGCTGGTAGGATTTTCACTAAACCCAGAAGATACTGCATCGCGCCATGGGGTCGAAGCGTATCCGATCCGGCGGCGCTCCCCTCATCCAAAGATGGCTTCAGCAGAAAAGAACGATGTGGCTCCAGGGCAGGTTTCTTCTGCCTCTACAGATTCTTTTGTCGATAGAGCCAAGGCGCGGATCAAGAAAATTCCTCTGCTAAGAAATCTCGCTAGGCTATGTTTGTCAGTCCTGGCAGCCTTGAAATCATTCTTTCTTGAGGTTCGCTTTCTTTTTCATGCTTTTCAATACATGAAAAGTATTGATGTGCTGATAGTGACTGGCTCCAATCAGTTTCTTGACAATTTTGGTGGCCCCTGGGGATTTCCATACACATTGTTGAAATGGGCCTTATTAACCAGACTCGTGAGGGCACGACTTTTATTCGTTAGTGTTGGCGCTGGGCCTATTGCTGGGACATTGAGTTGCCGGTTTCTCCGTTGGGCCTTACACTTTGCAGACTATGTTTCGTTGCGAGACTATTCTTCACAGCAATTGCTACGTGAACAGGTCGGCTTTAAAGGAAAAACTCATGTCGCACCTGATCTGGCACATAGCCTGTTGACCGAACAGGTAAAACCTACTTGTTTGCCTGAAAGCAGGAGGTTAAACGGGTTGCCTGTTGTAGGTATCAATCCCATGCCATTGTTTGATCCCCGTTACTGGTGTGATCCTGTTGATTCCAAGTACAAGCAATATATTGGTAAAGTTGCTGATTTCTCGCAAAAACTTTTGGCAAATGAGTATCCCCTGTTTTTCTTTCCGACCCAGGAAAAGGACCAGGGAGTCATTGTTGATATTCTAGATATCTTGCAAAAGAGGGGGTTGTTGAGCGCACCCCGGGAAGATTATGTCCTGACCAGCGACTCTGTCGATGACTTGCTTGCGAACATCGCTGCCTGTGACATCACCGTCCCGACCCGTTTTCACGGAACCGTTCTCTCCTTGCTGCTTGAAAAACCGACATTGGGAATTTGCTATTATCAGAAAGCTAAAGAGCTGTTGAGCGTTGCAGGACAGGCCGAGTTTGCCTATGACCATGAGCAGTTTCAGGCAGAGGATTTATGGTGCGGTTTTACCAAGCTGGTGGGAGATATTGACCATGTTAAAGAACAAATACGGCATAGGAATTCAGAACATACGATTGCTCATGACCGACAATATAGCGATATTTTATCCATAATAAATTGATATTGATTTTTCTCCAGGAGGTCTTATGCCCAAAGTTCCAGTAAAAATAAGTGTTGGAATGCCGGTTTATAACGGGGAACAGTATCTGGAGGAAGCGATTAGGGCTACTCTTGAACAAACTTACGGCGATTTTGAATTGATTATTTCTGATAATTTCTCAACTGATAGGACTGAAACTATTTGTAGAGATTTTTCAATTACAGATAGCAGAATAAAATACAAGCGGAATGAAAAGAATATAGGTGCAGCCGCTAACTATAATCAGTTGTTTCATATGGCGGAAGGGGAATATTTTCGATGGTTCAACGCAGACGACCTGTGTTCTAAATATTTGCATGAAAAATGTTTGGAGGTTATGGAGTCTAGCCCAGATGTTGTTATGTGCTATGGGAAAACCGATATCATTGGTGATCACGGACAGTTCCTTCGCCATTACGATGACAAACTTGATCTCCGCCAGGATTCAGCCGCTGACCGGTTTATTACCTATTTCAACGTGGTTGGAATGACTAATGCCATCTATGGTCTCATGCGGCGGTCTGCTTTGGCTCGAACAGCTTTAATGGGAGACGGTTCCTTTTATGCCGCTGATATTAATCTTATGGGTGAACTCACTTTGTATGGGAAAATATTCGAAATTCCAGAGACTTTGTTCTTGCGTAGAATGCATGAGGAAGCGAGTTCGTGGAATCGGGAAGACAACACTGTTCAGCAGCTGTTTTGGACAGGGCAAAAAAAGAAGTTTGTCTTACCGACACTGAAAAAACATGTTGCTTTTTTAAAAGCAATTCAGAAATCCCCAAACAGTATACAGGAAAAATTGCGGATGCATGCACATATGATGCGCAGGCTGATATGGAAGAGAAAGCATGTTTGGGAAGAAGCTTTGCAATTTCTAAATTTGGGTTGAGGGCTTTATCGGTGAATGGGGGAGCTTAACGTAGTGTAGCTTTTTAGTAAGATGACGGTTGTTGGTAGACCCTGCAGAGCCATGGGAAAAGCAAAAGAAAGAAGTGTTTTCGATTAAAATGCTCCCACAGCATGAGAGTTAGATTTTGATAATGACGTGGACCTTGATTGCTCAGGGACAATATCGTTGCGTAATAATGGTGATTGCAACCTCAATGCCGTTATCTGCTATGAAGCAATCAGTCCGTCTGGAAAGTTGGCCTAGTAAGAGCGCTCCGGGGCGGATGAAAGCCTTTGGCATGAACACCTTATTGCCGGGTAACCGGACCGATGAACTTGTATGTTACAGATCTGGATGGCGATGGCGACACGGATATCGTTTCCATCGGCAGGGATATGGTCGCGTTTATGAAACCTTACATGTAAACAAGGCAACAGCTGCTAACACTTCGCACTGAAACGGGGATAATATGAAAATTTTAATTGTAGGAAATCTGGGGTATGTGGGGCCAAGTGTTGTCAATCAGCTCAGGTCGACTTACCCCGAAGGCGAATTGATAGGTTTCGATATCGGTTATTTTGCCCACTGTCTGACCAATGTATTAACTCTTCCTGAGCTTAACCTGAACCAGCAGGTTTTTGGCGATATCAGAGCCTTTCCTGAAGCACTGCTGCAGGGGGTCGATGCCGTAATCGATCTGGCCGCAATCTCCAATGACCCGATCGGCAATAAGTTTGAAGACGTCACCATGGACATCAATTATAAAGCCGCCGTGAAGTTGGCCGAATTAGCAAAAGAAAACGGTGTGAAGTCCTTTGTCTATGCTTCAAGTTGCTCCATGTACGGGCAGGCCGGTGACGGTCCTCGCAAAGAGTCAGATCAATTGAATCCTTTAACGGCCTATGCTCGGTCCAAGGTGGCTGCAGAAGAGGCCCTCGAGCGATTGGCCACAGACAATTTTGTTGTCACCTGTCCTCGGTTTGCCACGGCTTGTGGCTGGTCGCCCCGGTTGCGGTTGGATCTGGTCTTGAACGATTTTGTCGCAGGGGCCCTGGTCAATAAAACTATTTCCATACTCAGTGACGGTACTCCCTGGCGCCCTCTGATCAATACCAAGGATATGGCCAGGGCGATTGACTGGGGGGTATCCAGGAGCGCCAAGACCGGGGGGGCTTTTCTTGCGGTGAACTCCGGCAGTAACGAGTGGAACACAACGATGCTGGCCTTGGCTGAGGCGGCTGCTGCGGTGATCCCTGGCGTCGATATTTCAATAAACCCGTACGCCCAACCGGACAAGCGTTCCTATCAGGCGAATTTCGACCTGTTTAAACAACTGGCGCCTGACCATCAGCCGGTTGAAGATCTTATCTCGACGATCAAGGAAATGAAGGAGAATTTGATCTCCATGGCTTTTGCGGATGGAAATTATCGTGAATCCCAGTTGATTCGGCTGAACGTTATCAAGCGGCTTTTAGAGAATGGCCGTCTGAATGAGCAATTAATGTGGAATAAATAACTGGTTCTTGGCAAAAGGAAAACCATTATGTCTTCATTCCGAAAATGTCGGTTTTGTGGTGAACCTCTGAATAACAACTTTGTTGATTTGGGCATGTCTCCGCTTTGTGAAAGTTTCCTGGCGCAGGAGCAGCTCAACCAGATGGAACCCTTCTACCCGTTGCATGCTTTCGTCTGTGCACAATGCTTTTTAGTGCAACTCGAAGAATACGTTGATCCTGGCGATATCTTTACCGAATACGCATATTTTTCTTCATATTCCGATAGCTGGCTTGCTCACGCGAAAAACTACTCCGAAATGATGATTCGCCGCTTCTCTCTCAACCGGGACAGTTTTGTTGTGGAACTGGCAAGCAATGATGGCTACCTGCTGCAGAACATGGTTGCCGCAGGCATCCCGGCTCTGGGAATTGAGCCGGCGAAAAATGTTGCCAAAGTTGCCGTAGCGAAAGGCGTACCGACTCTCACGGAGTTTTTTGGTGCAGACCTGGCACGGCAGCTTGCGGCGGAGGGCAAGCAGGCCGATTTACTGTTGGGAAACAATGTTCTTGCCCAAGTGCCCGATTTGAATGACTTTGTGAAGGGAATGAAGTTGCTGCTTAAGCCGCAAGGCATCATTACTATGGAATTTCCTCATCTGGTCCGACTTATGGAGGAAAATCAGTTCGACACAATCTATCATGAACATTTTTCTTATTTTTCATTCATGACCGTTGAGAAAATTTTTGCTGCCCATGGACTTCGCCTGTTTGATGTAGAGCAGTTGCCGACCCATGGTGGCTCATTGAGAATTTATGCTTGCCATGTTGAAGATTCCTCGAAGAAAGTTTCCACTGCCGTGAATGCTTTGAGAGAAAGTGAAAGAAAACTCGGCATGGATCAGTTGGCAATTTATGCCGAGTTTGAAGAAAACGTTAAAGAAACCAAGCGTAAATTACTTGATTTCCTGATTTCCGCTAAACGTGCTGGAAAGCAGGTCGTCGGATATGGAGCCCCTGGAAAGGGTAATACTTTGCTCAACTATTGCGGAATTCGTGACGATTTTCTGGATTACACGGTTGATCGGAATCCTTATAAACATGGAAAGTTTTTACCGGGGACACACAT
>CAXXJU010000003.1:0-69037 GCA_963668145.2 Geopsychrobacteraceae bacterium | reverse complement strand
TTCGGCGGGGTGCGGCGCAACGTCGAAGCCGCCCAGAGCGCTCTCCAGGCCAGCACCGCCAGCCTCGCTGACGCCCGGGTCTCCCTGGCGGCCGAGGTTGCCACCAATTACATCCAGATCCGCTCCCAGCAGGTGCGCCTAAAAATCACCCGCGCCAACCTTGCCAGTCAGGAAGAAACCCTGCAACTGACCCAATGGCGGGCCCAGGCCGGACTGGTCAGCAGTCAGGATGTCGAACAGGCGCGCAGCAACCTGGAACAGACCAGGGCACAATTGCCCAGCCTGGAAATAAGCCAGTTTCAGGCCGAACACGCCCTGGAGATCCTCCTCGGCAAACCGCCGGGCGCACTGCAGCAACGGCTGGCCACAGCGGCCAACCTGCCCCTGATTCCCAACCGCCTGGCCATCGGCATTCCGGCAGATACGCTGCGACAACGCCCGGATATCCGGGTCGCCGAGCGCAATCTGGCCGCAGAGACCGCCCGCCTGGGTGTTGCCGAAGCGGCCCGCTACCCCACTTTCAAACTGTCCGGCTCCATCGGCCTGGAAGCACTGACCCTGAGCGGACTGCACAACAGTGGCGCGGATAAGGCCTCGCTGCTCGGCGGGATCACTGCGCCGATCTTCAATGCCGGCAAGCTGCGTAATCAGGTCGAAGTGCAGGATGCAGTCCGGGAACAAGCCAGGATCAGCTATGAGCAAAGTATACTCAGCGCCCTCAGCGAAGTAGAAAACGCCCTGGTCTCCCTGGACCGCAGCGGCTCACAAAGTGAAGCCCTGGCGGCCGCGACCACAGCGGCACAAAATGCCGCGGATCTCGCCAAGCAGAGATACAGCGCCGGCCTGATCGATTTCCAGGCGGTCCTCGACGCCGAACGGACCGTGCGCAGCAGCGCCGACAGCCTGGCCACGGCCCGCGCTGATCGGGTTCTGGCTCTCATTCGTCTTTACAAAGCGCTTGGCGGCGGCTGGCAACCCGCAGCCGAAAACCAGCGTCATCAACAAGGATAACCAATGAAGACAACTCAACAACAAGCAGACAGCGCCAAACCCTCTCTGGAACAGCTGCTCAACTCCCGGCCGGAAAACGTTCGCGCTGGCGCTGGTGGTGGCTGGTCCTGATACTGGTCGTGATCGGCGCGGCCTCGGTGCCGTTTTTCCGGGCCGAAGAAAAAACCGCCGGTCCGCAATACACCACCGAGGCAGTCAGCCGGGGCACTCTGCAAGTCAAGGTGTCAGCGACCGGCAATCTGCAGCCGACCAACCAGGTGGATGTCGGCAGTGAACTGTCAGGCATCGTCGAGCAGGTGTTTGTCGATGTCAACGACCATGTCAGTAAAGGGCAGGAACTGGCGCGGCTGGACCGCTCCAAGCTAGAGGATGCGGTGACCAGGTCCCGCGCCAACCTGGCCGCAGCCCAGGCCCAGGTCATGCAGACCGAAGCCACGGTCGAAGAATCAAACGCCACCCTGGAGCGCTATCGCCAGGTCGCACAGATTTCCGGCGGCAAGGTCCCGGCCAAAACCGAAATGGATGTGGCCGTGGCCACTCTCAAACGCGCCAAAGCCAGCCTGGCCAGCGCCAAAGCCAGCGTACAGCAGGCCAAGGCCGAGCTCCAGTCGGATGAAACCAACCTGAAGAAAGCCAGTATCCGCTCCCCCATCAACGGCGTGGTCCTGACCCGCGAAATCGATCCCGGACAGACCGTGGCCGCGTCCTTTCAAGCTCCGGTGCTGTTCACCCTGGCCGAAAATCTGGCCAAGATGGAATTGCAGGTAGATGTGGACGAGGCCGATGTCGGCCAGGTTGAAAAAGGCCAGCAGGCCACATTTACCGTCGATGCCTGGCCGGGACGCAACTATAACGCCGTGATCACACGGGTCGGCTACGGCTCCCAGGAAAAAGACGGGGTCATCTCCTATCTGACCGTCTTGGCCGTCAACAACGACGACCTCAGCCTGCGCCCGGGCATGACCGGCAACGCCGACATCATCACCCTGGTCCATGACAATGCCCTGTTGGTGCCCAATGCCGCATTGCGTTTCACCCCGAGCAGCAACCAGCAGAACAAAGGCCGTTCCGGGGTCAATTTCATGCGGATGCTGATTCCCCGGCCGCCGCGCCGCGCCACCAAACCGGCTGCCGCGCCAAGCGGAAACAGCCCTAAGGTCTGGGTGCTGCAGGACGGTCAACCAGTGGCCGTCAAGGTCAAGACCGGGGCGACCAACGGCCGGGTCACCGAGATTGTCGGCGGCGACCTCAAAGTCGGGATGAAAGTCATCACCGAAGACTTGTCGGACAGCGCATCATGACCGAGCAGCCGTTGATTCAACTTGCCGACATCACCAAGACCTATGGCACGGGTCAGGCCGCTTTCCAAGCACTGAAGGGGATCGATCTGACCATTGCCGCCGGCGAATTTGTTGCGGTCATGGGTGCCAGCGGCTCGGGCAAGTCGACGACCATGAACATCCTCGGTTGCCTCGACATCCCGACCAGCGGCAGCTACCTCTTCCAAGGGGTCCATATCGAACAGCTCAGCCGTAATCAGCGCGCCCTGTTACGCCGCCACTTCCTCGGCTTCGTGTTTCAGGGCTTCAACCTGCTGGCCCGCACGACCGCGCTGGAAAACGTCGAGCTGCCGCTGATCTATCGGGGGGAAAAGGCGTCGATTCGGCACCAGACCGCGCGCACCGCCCTGGCCCAGGTCGGCCTGGCCGGCTGGGAACATCATAACCCCGGCGAACTCTCCGGCGGCCAGCAACAACGGGTCGCCATCGCCCGGGCCATTGTCACCAGTCCGACGGTCCTGCTGGCCGACGAGCCGACCGGCAACCTCGACACCCAGACCAGCGAAGAGATCATGGGCCTACTGACCGCCTTAAACCGCGACCTCGGCATCACCGTGATCATGGTCACCCATGAACCGGACATGGCTGCCTACGCCAGCCGGGAGATCCGCTTTGTCGATGGTCGGGTCGATCACGATCAGCACAACGGAGGGCCGCACTGATGCTCTGGAATACCCTGCTCCTGGCCATTCGCGCTATCCGCCGCAACCTGATGCGCTCGTTCCTGACCATCCTCGGCATTGTCATCGGCGTTGCCGCGGTCATCACCATGGTCACCCTGGGCAACGGCGCAACCAAATCCATCTCCAGCCAGATTTCCAGCATGGGAAGCAACCTGATCATCGTCCTCCCCGGTCAGCGCTTCGGTCCCGGCTCCGGCGACGCCCCAAGGTTCAAAAACAGCGATGTTGAGGCGATCCGAAACCAGATCTCCAGTGCCGAATGGGTTGCGCCACTGGCCAACAAAGCCACCACCGCCGTGTACCTGGCCAACAACTGGTCGACCGTCGTTTACGGCAGTAATGACGACTATTTCCCGGCCGGCAACTGGACCCTGGTCGCCGGACGTACCTTCAGTAACACCGAGCAGCGCGCTGGCAAGGCGGTCTGCGTGATCGGCGAAACCGTGCGTGAAAAGCTCTTTGACCGACAAAATCCGGTCGGCAGTCAGATCCGCATATCCAATTTTTCCTGTGAGGTCATCGGCCTGTTAAAGGCCAAGGGTCAGTCCGCCATGGGCTCCGATCAGGATGATATTGTGGTCATGCCGATTCGCACGGTTCAGCGCCGCCTGACCGGCAGCCAGGATGTCAGTCGATTGATGATTTCGGTCAAAAACGCCAAGTCCATCGACCCGGTAAAAAAACAGATTACCCTGCTGATGCGCGAACGACGCAAAATCGCCGAGAACGAAGATGACGACTTCCGCGTCGTGGATACCCGGCAGATCGCCGAAACCCTGACCAGTACCACAAAAATCCTCACCCTGCTGCTCGGCGCCGTGGCCGCGGTCAGCCTTCTGGTCGGCGGTATCGGTATCATGAACATCATGCTGGTCTCGGTAACCGAACGCACCCGGGAAATCGGTATCCGTCTGGCCATTGGGGCTCTGGAGCGGGAGGTGTTATTGCAGTTTCTCATCGAAGCCGTTGTGCTCTCCAGCATCGGCGGCCTGATCGGACTGACCCTGGCCACCATCGCTTCGGTGGCATTGGCCAGCCTGATGGGGATTCCCTATATCTTCGGTCTCGGCATCAACCTGGTGGCGTTCCTGTTTTCCGCCGCCATCGGCGTCATCTTCGGCTATTTCCCGGCCCGCCGCGCCGCCAGTCTGAATCCGATTGATGCCCTGCGCCATGAGTAGGCCCTGTTGCCCACAAATTAATGACGAGTGTTTTTCACCTTCCCCCTGGAATGGTGGGAGGCCGATGTGTAAATAAATGTGCTTTTCTCCTTCCCCTTTGATGGGGGAAGGTCGGGATGGGGGTGAAAAAAACCGAGCTCACGAACACTAAGCCCCGCCCTCCCTATTCAATTCTTTACAGAACAACCATATCCTTCTATTGTTTTGCAACTCAACATAAGCAGTGCCGCGCATCAGCCTAATAACGTCATTTAGAAATCTATCTTTGGAGCCGCCGTGAAAAATCAAACCAGCAAAGCCCATTTCGGCTGGTGCATGTATGACTGGGCCAACTCGGCCTTTGCTACGGTCATCCTGGCCGCGGTCCTGCCGGTCTACTTTGTCAGCCTGGTCCCCGCGGACGGCGCCAGACTGTTTTTTGCTCCCGGGCATGCTTTTGCCGCAACCAGCCTTTGGGGCTACAGTGTCGCCATCTCCATGCTGTTGATTGCCCTGATCGCTCCGGCACTTGGCGCTCTGGCCGATCGACGGGGCTGGCATAAGGGGCTGTTGCTGGCCTTTTGTACGGCAGGCTGTTGCGCTACTGCTTTGTTGGCCCTGCCCGGCGACAACAATTACCTGTTAGCGGCAGGACTCTTCATCCTGGCCAACTTCTCTTTTGCCGGCAGCAATATTTTTTATAACGCGTACCTCCCCCATCTGGTCGCGCTGGAACATGCCGACCGCCTCTCGGCCCGGGGCTATGCCTACGGGTACATTGGCGGTGGCCTGATGCTGGCCCTGGTCTTTGGGCTGATCCTCAAACATGATCTGTTCGGCTTTGCCAGTGCGGCCGCTGCGACCCGGTTCGGTTTTCCTGCTGACCGCCCTGTGGTGGTTTGCCTTTGCCCTGCCGACCTTTATTTACTTACCAGCCACCGCAAAGTCCAACCAACCAGTGCAGGCCTTTACTTTAAAAAACTATTTGGCCCGTTTTCGGAAGCTTCTGCATTATCGGGACCTTTGTCTTTTTCTCTTTGCGTTTCTTTGTTACAACGATGGGATTCAGACGTTAATCAGCGTCTCGGCGGTTTACGCCCGGGAAGAGTTGCAATTGGGACAGGCGACCATCATCGGCTGTTTCCTGATGATCCAGTTCATGGCCATGCCCGGAGCCATCCTATTCGGTCGGTTGAGTAGCAGGCTGGGAACATTGCGCAGTATCATCCTTAGCCTGGTGATTTTTCTTGCGGTCTGCTGTTATGCCTACGTCATGAATTCAGCGGTCGAATTCTGGATTCTGGGCGCAGTGATCGCCCTGGTGCTGGGTGGGAGCCAAGCCCTCAGCCGTTCCCTCTATGCGAGTATGGTTCCCCTGCCCCAAGCCGCTGAATTTTTCGGTTTTTTCACCATCAGCTCCAGGTTTGCCGCGATTTTCGGCCCCTTGCTGTTTGCCCTGATTACCGACCTCAGCGGCAGCTCACGCGATTCAATCCTGGCCCTGGGGATATTTTTTATTATCGGCGGATTACTGCTCCTCAAGGTCAATGTCACTCGCGGCCGAGCCCTGGCCCTGAATCGCGATTGACCACCATGCCGCGGCCGGTCATCAGAGCAGTTCTCCAAACAAAGTATCGTCGCGAAAATCCTTAATCAGCGCCTTCCGCAAGGTTCCCTGGCACTCTTTCCCGGCAACAACCCGCACCGGCAGATAGTTTCCGGCCAGCCCTCTTCTTAACCCGTCTACCTCGCCCCCCTCAATGACCAGTTCGAGTTCACGGCCAATGAAACGACGGCAATAGGCGGCGTATTTTTCCTCTCCCAGCTGGCGCAATTGGGCCGCCCGTTGTTTGGCCACCGAGACCGGTACCTGTCCGGACATTTGCGCTGCGGGAGTCCCTTCGCGTTTACTGAAAGGAAAAACATGCAGGTGTGAAAAAGGCAGCTGTTCCAACAAGCGATAGGTATTGGCAAATTCTTCGCTGGTTTCACCGGGGAAACCGGTAATAACGTCCAGGCCGATGGCGCTGTCGGGCAGCAGCCGCTGCACATCTTCGACCAGCTCCAGAAAATACTCGGCGGTGTAATGCCGGTTCATACGCATCAGCACCTGATCATCACCGGCCTGCAGAGGAATATGAAAATGCTGGCAGATCCAGGTGGAATCCGCGATATAACGATACAGTTCGACAGTCAATTCAGTCGGTTCAATAGAGCCAAGCCGCAACCGCCCGGAAAACTCAGAGGCTTCAATGGCACGTAGCAAACCGAGCAGATCGGTCTTTGACTCCAGATCCTGACCGTAGCAGCCGATATGGATCCCGGTCAGGACAATTTCCGGATAGCCATTGGCGGATAGTTGCTCCACCTGGTTGACCACTTCGGCCTGAGGCACAGACCTGCTGCGGCCCCGGGCGTAAGGAATGATACAGTAGGAGCAAAAGGCATTGCAGCCGTTCTGAATTTGCACAAAAGCCCGACTGCGCTGATCAAAGGTCTGCAGACTCAACGGTTCAATGGTGCGCTCATTGCGAATGTCGGAAACCGCAACCTGTCCGGAGCCGGGCGCGGTGGTCAGATATTCCAGCAGATGAGCTTTTTCCTGATTACCGAGCACCAGCGAAACTCCGGGCAGCTGGCGCAGTCGTTCCGGGTCGATTTGCGCATAGCAGCCGGTCACCACCACCCGTGCCGCCGGGTTGAGGCGTCTGGCCCGGCGAATCAGGTTGCGCGATTGGGCGTCGGTCGCCGCGGTCACCGTACAGGTATTGACGACAACCAGTTCCGCCCCGTCTTCGAAGTCGACTTGATTGTAACCGGCCAACTGCAGCTGTTCGCTCATGGCTGCCGATTCAAACTGATTCGTTTTACAGCCCAGGGTAACAAAGGCAACGGTGGAATTCATTGAATCCAGCCCCCACCCAGGACCAGGTCATTATCGTAGAACACGGCGGCCTGGCCGGGAGTGATTCCGTCCTGCGGTCGTTCGAAAACAACCTTCACCTGACCACTCTCCAATGGCTCAATCCGGGCCGGCACCTCCTGGTGCCGATAGCGGATGCGGCAGGCTGCGCTGAGCGCCTCATTGGGCGTAGCGATGCTCCAGTTGCAATCAACGGCCAGAAGTTCCTGCTTGTTGAGATATTTTTTTTCGCCGACGATGATCTTGCGATCGTCCACATCAATGGCAATCACGAACAACGGTTCATGCCAGCCGATCCCCAACCCTTTGCGCTGCCCGATGGTGTAACGGTACACCCCCTGGTGACTGCCGAGCACCCGCCCGGAGACATGGACAATCTCCCCGCTTAAGCGTCCGCCACCGGCTTGACGTTCAAGAAAGTTGACATAGTCGCCGTCCGGGATAAAACAGATATCCTGGCTTTCTGACTTGGTTGCCACCGGCAGCTGCAGCCCGGCGGCCTTTTCCCGGACTTGCTGTTTGTTGATCTCACCAAGGGGAAACAGGCAGTAGCGAAGCTGCTCCTGATTCAGGCCGAACAGGAAATAGCTCTGATCTTTTTTGAGGTCATCGGCCTTGCGGATCAAATAACGCCCGGAACGCTCGGCCAGCCGGACATAGTGGCCGGTCGCCAGATAGTCCGCGCCCAGTTCACGGGCTTTGTCGAGGAGCAATCCGAATTTTATCTGTTTGTTGCACATGGCACAGGGATTAGGAGTCCGGCCGGTAAAATACTCCTGGCAAAAGGGCGTGACCACCCGATTCCTGAAGTCGGCCATAAAATCAACGACATGATGTTTAATCTGTAATTGATCGGCAACTTTGCGTGCATCACCGGCCGCATCCGGCAGGTTCTCCATTACCTGATCTGAAACCCCGGCAAAACGCTGGTCCCACAACTTCATGGTCATGCCGGAAACATCGTACCCTTGCTCAAGTAACATTGCTGCGGTTACCGAAGAATCCACCCCGCCGCTCATGGCGACAACAACCTTTTTTTTCACTTAACCCTCAATCATTCCTGCCACTGCCAGTCCCAATACCCTGGAACGCAGGCAGAGAAAAGGGCTCGGCAATTGCTTGCGGAGCCCTGGGACAAAACCGGTAAATCGCTCCTGATCAAACTTTGGAATGTTGCTCTCGATAGTTCTTGATCGCTTCATGCAGAGCATCGGCAGCTAGGTTCGAACAGTGCATTTTGGCCGGCGGCAGACCGTCAAGGGCCTCGGCCACAGCCTGGTTGGTCAGAATGAGGGCTTCATCAATCGTCTTGCCGATCGCCATCTCCGTCACCATGGAGGAGGTTGCAATGGCAGCGCCACAACCGAAGGTCTTGAACTTGACATCTTTGATGATGTCGTCTTCGACTTTCAGATAAATTTTCATGATATCGCCGCAAGAGGCATTGCCGACTTCGCCGACCCCGTCGGCATTCTCGATTTCACCCACGTTCCGCGGGTTGGAAAAATGATCCATTACTTTTTCGGTATACATAACATTGCTCCTTGAATTTAGTCTTTTGACCAACAGAATTCTTTAGAAAACCTTCGTCACCATGCGGCATTCGCTACATTCAACGGGCGTGGGATCTTCCCGATTGTACAAAGGACTCATCTCGCGCAGGCGCTGCACAATCGGTGGCAGTTCCTGAAGAACAAAATCGATCTCCGCTTCGGTGTTATCCGAACCGAGACTGAATCTGGTGCTGGAGTGAGCCAAGACAATATCGACTCCCATGGCGCCCATGACATGGGACGGTTCCAAAGAACCTGAGGTACAGGCCGAACCGGATGAGGCGGCAATGCCTTTCATATCGAAGAACAACAACAGCGACTCGCCTTCAATATAGTTAAAGCTGACATTCAGTGTGTTCGGCAACCGCAGATCGGCATTCGGATGGCCGTTCAGCTTGACCTCCGGGATAGAGCAGAGGATGCCTTTTTCCAGTTTGTCGCGCAATTTACGGACATATGCATAATCCTGTTCAAGGTTCTTGCGGGCCAGTTCACAAGCGACTCCGAGGCCGACGATGCTGGCCACATTGTGGGTTCCGGCACGGCGATTCCGCTCCTGGTGACCACCGTCCATAAACCGGGTGATCTTGGTACCACGACGCAGATACATGGCGCCAACCCCTTTGGGAGCGCCAATTTTATGGCCGGACAACACCGCCATATCAACATTGGCTTTGCGGACATCAACCGGAACCTTACCGACCGCCTGCACCGCATCGGTATGAAAACGGACCTTGTACTTTTTAGCGATCTCACCGATCTCTTCAATGGGGAACAGGTTGCCGGTTTCATTGTTGGCCCACATCACGGAAATCAGAATGGTTTTGTCGGTAATCGCCGCTTCCAGTTCGGCCAGATCGAGCATGCCGTTTTGATCGACCTTGAGGTAAGTAACCTCATAGCCACGCTTTTCGAGGTATTGACAGGTTTCCAGGACAGCAGGATGTTCCACCGAAGTGGTGATGATATGGTTCCCTTTTTCCTTTAACGCATCGGCTGTGCCTTTGATGGCATAGTTATCACCTTCGCTGCCACAGGAGAGAAAGATGACTTCCGCAGGTGAACAATTGAGCAATTCCGCAACCTGCTCACGGGCTTTCTCAATGGCACCGCTGACCATCCGTCCGGCCCAGTGAACACTGGAAGGGTTTCCGAACTGTTCACGAAAATAAGGCAACATCGCCTCCAACACCTCTTCTTTAACTCGCGTCGTTGCGTTGTTGTCCATATAAATCTTATCCACTGCTATCCTCCGGTATTACAGAAATGAAAAGTATTAGCTGTTCGACGCTCTGACAGTCAGGCGCCGCCGACCTTGATCGGTTAAATCCTCAAGGGTTAATGAGGACAAAAATTCTCGAATCTGATTTCCCAATCCCTGCCAGACCATCTGCGTGGTACATTCAAAATCGCATGCACAACTGCCATCGGCATTCATACATGACACCGGCACAAGAGTCTCTTCCACCGTATCGATCACTTCATCAATGCGAATATCTTTGGCCGGCCGCGCCAGCACATAACCGCCACCTGGTCCACGGACGCTCTTGACTATGCTGCCCCGCCGCAGCTTGACGAACAACTGCTCCAGGTAGTTCAGAGAAATATTCTCTCGTTCGGATATTTCCTTGATGGAGACGGGCATTCCATCACTGGTGAGATTCAAACTTACGAGTGCACGGACAGCATATTGTGCCTTAGTCGACATTCTCATCAGATAACTTCCTCACGTTGTTCAAGTTTTTGGTAGCGTTCCAGCTCGGCCTGCAGTTGTTTCTGTTCGGTCTGCAATGCCTCGACCTGATCTTCCAGCCGCCGGATCTGGTCAAATACGCAACTGACGGCTTTAGCCACCGGGTCCGGCAATTTATCATGTTCCAGATCGATACCGATACGTCGTTCTCCCGAGATGACCACTCGGCCGGGAATCCCCACCACTGTCGCATTAGCCGGGACTTCCTTGACAACAACCGAGTTGGAACCAACCTTGCTGTCGTCGCCGACCTTGAACGGACCCAGAATCTTGGCCCCGGAGCCGACGATCACATTATTGCCCAGGGTCGGATGACGCTTTTCCTTGGCCCAGGAGGTACCACCCAATGTGACCCCATGATAGAGCGTACAGTTGTCGCCGATCTCGGCCGTTTCACCGATCACCACTCCCATTCCATGATCAATGAAAAAGCCTTTACCGATGGTCGCGCCGGGATGGATTTCAATTCCGGTCAAAAAGCGCCCGACATGGGAAATAAAACGGCCAAGGAGTTTGAACTCATGTCCCCAGAGCCAATGGGACAGACGGTAAAAAGCCAGGGCGTGGAAACCGGGATAGCAGAAGATGATTTCGAAAACACTGCGCACAGCAGGATCTCGTTCAAATACCACCTTCAGATCGTCCTTGAGAGTTGCAAACACCCTAACCTCCCGTCATTAATGTGGTGCCCCGGCCACTGGATTCCATGGCAAAACAAAACAGAAAAAACAATCAACGGCATGATATTTTTTTACATTTACGAGTGACTGACATAGCCAAGAATTATCATACCCGACTATTTCTGTCAATTTCTTTAAAACATTTTAGTCAGGTATTTCAGAACTCCAAATCCATAATCGTTGGCACTTTGTTTCGGCAGGGAAACATTAGTGGCAAAGCGCGCTTAGCAGTCGACATCGCCGATATTTTTTTTTATACTGCTTGAGTTTATTCAGGCTCGATTTTTAATTGCGTATCCGTCCGCAATGACGGAGACCTTACCCAAGGAGCGTAAAAATGCCAGATTTCAAGTATCAGGATCCATTGCCGCTGGGACCGGAGAAAACCAGTTATTACAAAATTGAAGGCTCTGAAAAATACGTCACCACTGTCAACTTCGATGGGCGGGACATGCTCAAGGTCGACCCCGAAGCGCTGACCGTTCTGGCCAACACAGCCATGCGCGACGTTTCCTTTCTGCTGCGTGCCGATCACAATGAGCAGGTCGCTAAAATCCTGAGCGACCCGGAAGCATCCAACAATGACCGCGGCGTTGCCATGGCCTTTTTGAGGAATGCTGAAATCGCCGCTTCATTTGAATTACCCCTATGCCAGGACACAGGCACAGCCACGGTCATCGGCAAAAAAGGACAGCAGGTCTGGACCGGAGATAACGATTCTGAATACCTTTCCAAAGGCGTATTCAAAACCTATACCGAAGAAAACCTGCGTTACAGCCAGACAGTTGCTCTGGACATGTACAAGGAAAAAAACACCGGCACCAACCTGCCGGCACAGATCGACCTTTATGCCACCGAAGGCGCAGCCTACAAATTCCTGTTCATTGCCAAAGGCGGCGGTTCTGCCAATAAAACCATGCTCTTCCAGGAGACCAAAGCACTGCTAAATCCGGAAAAGCTGGTAGATTTCCTGGTCGCTAAAATGAAAACTATCGGCACTGCGGCCTGTCCGCCCTACCATTTGGCCTTTGTCATCGGCGGCACTTCGGCCGATGCCTGCATGAAGACGGTCAAGCTGGCTACAGCCCGCTACCTTGATGAACTGCCAACCGAAGGGAATGAACACGGACAAGCCTTCCGCGACCTGGAGCTGGAAGCCAAACTGCTCAAGGCTGCACAGGAATTGGGCATCGGTGCCCAATTTGGCGGCAAATATTTTGCCCACGACGTCAGGGTCATCAGACTTCCCCGCCACGGAGCATCCTGTCCGGTTGGTATGGCAGTTTCCTGTTCCGCCGATCGCAATATCAAGGCCAAGATCACCAAAGAAGGTCTGTTCGTGGAAGAACTCGACCGCAACCCGGGTCGGCTGATTCCGGAAAAATATCGTACCGGAAAACACAGCAACGGCACCCGCATCAACCTTAACCGACCCATGACCGAAGTGCTGGCCGATCTGAGTAAGCTTGAAGTCGGCGCACCTCTGCTGCTGGATGGTACCATTGTGGTCGGCCGGGATATCGCCCATGCCAAATTCAAGGAGATCCTCGACAGCGGCAAACCAATCCCGGAATATCTGACCAAGCATCCGATCTATTACGCGGGTCCGGCCAAGACTCCGGCCGGAAAAGCCTCCGGCTCTTTCGGTCCGACCACGGCAGGCCGTATGGACAGCTATGTCGATCTGTTGCAAAGCCACGGTGGCGCCATGGTGATGATCGCCAAAGGGAACCGCAGCCAGCAAGTCACCGATGCCTGCGCCAAGCATGGCGGTTTCTACCTCGGCTCCATCGGTGGTCCGGCAGCCATCCTGGCCGAAGAGAACATCAAAAAAGTCGAGTGCATCGACTTCCCCGAACTCGGCATGGAAGCGGTCTGGAAAATTGAAGTCGAAGATTTCCCAGCCTTCATTCTGGTCGACGATAAAGGGAATGATTTTTTCAAGAAGCTCGGACTCTAGTCCTCGCTCTGTACAGCATTAATACAAAAGCCCCGGCCGAGGCCGGGGCTTTTGCTTACACCGCCCCAGTAACGGACCAGCTCAAGACTTGAGGCCGACTGTCACAAAACAGTCACTTCGGCTATACTGACAACTGACTTTCTTCTTAAATGCTCTAAGTGATAACAGGACTTTCATGGGCTCATCAATTCTCAAAGCATACGAACGGACCGTTCTTAAACACCCCCTCGCCAGCATCATCCTGATTTTAATGATCGTCGCCATCGTCGGCAGTTTTGCTCGCAATTTTCACCTTGATGCTTCTGCCGACTCCCTGTTGCTGGAAAATGACAGCGACCTGAAATATTACCGCACCATCGATGAAAAATACGGCAGCGGTGACTATCTGGTTATCAGCTATGCTCCCCATGGCGACCTGATGTCTGACGAGACCCTCAACGACCTGCGCAGCCTGCGCGACAGTCTGCTGAAGCTTGATCGGGTCGAATCGGTCCTCAGCATCCTTGATGTTCCACTCATTGACAGCCCGCGGGTAACCTTGAGTGAACTGAGCAACGGCATCCGCACCCTCGGTTCCGGCAAAGTTGACAGAGAGCTGGCCCGCCACGAATTTCTTACCAGTCCCCTTTACAAAGACATGCTGGTCAGTCCGGACGGCAAAACCACTGCGCTGCAAATTACCTTCCAGCGCGATGAGACCTATCACCGGCTGCTGGACGAGCGCAGCCAGCTGCGCCAGAAACAAAGCCAGGGTAAACTGACTGCCCCCCAGGAAGAACAGTTGGAGCAGGTCAGCCAGCAGTTTGACAGCTACAGCCGCAAAATGGCCGACCGGGAAGCTGCCGATATCGCCGCTATTCGCGCTATCATGAATCAGCACCGTGCCCATGCCCAACTGTTTTTGGGCGGGGTTTCGATGATTGTCACCGACATGATCGACTTTATTCAGAGCGACCTGGCGATCTTTGGGATCGGCGTCTTGACGTTCCTGGTCGCCATGCTGGTGCTGATCTTCCGCCGCATGCTCTGGGTGTTGCTGCCCCTTGCCTGCTGTTTTGCCGTGGTGCTCTTCATGTTTGGTTACCTCGGCATGGTCGGCTGGAAAGTCACCGTGGTCTCCTCCAACTTTACCTCGCTGTTGCTGATTATCACCCTGTCGCTGTGCGTTCACCTGATCGTGCGCTACAACGAGCTGTATGATGAAATCCCCGGAGCCGATCGCCTGACCATGGTCAGGGAAATGATCCGCACCAAAGCAGTCCCAACGATTTACACCGCTTTGACCACCATCGTCGCCTTTGTCTCGCTGCTCACCAGTGACATCAGACCGGTTATCGACTTCGGCTGGATGATGGCCATCGGCATCACCTTCGCGCTGGTGCTGTCCTTTGTTATTTTCCCGGCCGGATTGATGCTCACCGGCATGCCCAAAAAGTTCACACACCGCCACGACATTACCGGTGCAATTACCAAAACTTGCGCCCACTGGGTTGAGTACCGCAAAGGCCCGACCCTGTTTATCTTCGCCCTGATCACCCTGATATCGATCCTGGGGATCAGCCGCCTTACGGTGGAGAATCGTTTTATCGATTACTTCAAACCGACCACCGAAATCTATCAGGGCATGGAGTTGATCGACCGTCAACTGGGCGGCACCACTCCGTTAAGTATCATCCTTGACGCCGACCCCGGGTTTTTCGCCGCCCAAAAAAAGAATCAAGCCGCGACGACCGAAGATCCCTTTGCCGATGACTTCTTTAATGAAGGCACAGCGGATGCCGGCCTATCGGGAAGCAGCTACTGGTACAACAGTTATCAAATCGACACTATCGAGAAAATCCAGGATTATCTCGACAGCCTGAAGGCGACGGGAAAAGTGCTGTCCATGGCCACCACGTTCAGAATGATGGAGATGGTCAACGGTGACACGCCGCTGGACAACATTTCCCTGGCGGTCATTCAAAAAAAATTGCCGCCGACCATTGAAAAAGCCTTATTTGATCCCTACATGTCCAAAGACGGCAACCAGCTGCGTTTCGCTGTCCGGATTATCGATTCCGAGCCCGGCCTGCGCCGAAACGCGCTGCTGAAACAGATTCGTTCCGACCTGATCCACAAATTCAATCTCAAGCCGGAACAAGTGCATCTGACCGGAATGTTCGTACTCTATAATAACGTCCTGCAGAGTCTGTTCAAATCGCAGATCATGACCATCGGCGTGGTCTTCCTGGTCATCATGGGCATGTTCCTGCTCCAGTTCCGTTCGTTGCGACTGGCGGTGATTGCGATCATCCCCAACCTGATTTCCGCCGGCACTGTGCTGGGACTTATGGGGCTGATGCATATCCCCCTCGACATCATGACAATTACCATTGCAGCCATCACTATCGGTATCGCGGTGGATGACACCATCCACTATATCCACCGCTTTAACGAGGAGATCCAGGTAGATGGAGATTACCTGGCGGCCATGAAGCGCAGCCACAACACGGTCGGCCGGGCCATGTACTACACCTCGGTGACCATCATCGCCGGTTTCTCGATCCTGGCCCTGTCCAACTTCATCCCGACCATCTACTTCGGGTTGTTTACCGGCCTGGCCATGCTGGTAGCCATGGTCGCCAACCTGACCTTGCTGGCCCTGCTGCTGATGATCTGGCGGCCGAAGCAACAGAAATAGAGTTGGAACATTTAATAATCAGAGAGGAATAACAAACGGGTCGCTGTGAGTTTCAGCGGCCCGTTTGTTATTGTAGGCTGCTCCTAGTCGGAGTGTTGGCGAAGGTGCCTTGCCTATGTCTGGAAGCAAAGTCAAAATCCCCCTTAATCCCCCTTGTTAAAGGGGGAAAACTATTGCTCCAGATCCCGATTTGCACATAACGCCTTCCCCCTTTGATGGGGGAAGGTTGGGATGGGGGTGAGACAACTGATCAGCCAAATTTCACCGCCGAAGGCATTAATAACAAACGGGTCGCTGTAAGTTTCAGCGACCCGTTTGTTATTGTAGGCTACTCATAGTGGCACCGTCGGCGGATGCGCCGTGCCTATGTCTGGAAGCAAAGGCCAAATCCCCCTTAATCCCCCTTTGCTAAAGGGGGAAAACTATTGCTCTGGATCCCGATTTGCACATAACTCCTTCCCCCTTTGATGGGGGAAGGTTGGGATGGGGGTGAGACAACCGATCAGCCAAATTTCACCGCCGAAGACATTAATAACAAACGGGCCGCTGTGAATTTCAGCGGCCCGTTTGTTGTCGTAGGCTGCTAGCTTAAGCAACTTTGCAGTAAACTCGGGGCTGTCCCCAGGGTCATCGGGGGCTGTCTCAAGAGTTTGCGAGCCATGAAACTGTCGCGGTTAACACCGCAAAGACCTGGGACAACCTCCGTGCGGGGACAGTCCCGGTTTTGCCGCCAGCGACTCTTGAACTAGTGCCATTCGGGGCTGTCCCAATTTTGTTTTGCGATCAAAAACAAAACCGCAAGATCACTGTCAAGACCTGCTGATTTTTTTCTTAATAAAATGAAGCTCCGAACATTTTTCAAAAATAACTGGCGCTCTCATCCCAATTGCGGTATTCTCCACATCTTTTGACCAAAAAACAAGCAGATAACCCATAAGACAGGAAAGACATGCCCGCTGAAAACAGCCCGACCTTTGCAGAACTCAACCTCGCACCCTCTATTCTTCAAGTCATCAATGAAATAGGCTATGAGTCCCCGACCGCCATTCAGGCCCAGAGCATTCCTCCTTTATTAGAGGGACGCGACCTTCTCGGCCAGGCCCAGACCGGAACCGGAAAAACGGCGGCCTTTGCTCTTCCTCTGCTCAGCCGGCTGAATCCGAGCATCAAAAAACCGCAGATCCTGATCCTGGCTCCGACCAGGGAACTGGCCTTGCAGGTCTCCGAAGCGATTCAAACCTATTCCCGCCATTTGAAGAATTTCCAGGTCTTGCCCGTTTACGGTGGACAGAACATGGGCCAACAACTGCGCCAGTTGCAGCGTGGGGTTCAGGTCGTCGTCGGTACTCCGGGGCGGATCAAGGATCACCTCGGCCGTGGTACTCTCAAGCTTGATCAACTGCAGGCCCTGATTATCGATGAAGCTGACGAAATGCTTAAAATGGGCTTTATCGATGATGTCCAGGAAATTCTTTCCGCCACTCCGGACACCAGGCAAACCGCTCTCTTTTCGGCCACCATGCCGAAAGAGATCCTCCATATTGCTCATAAATACTTGCGCGACCCGGTTGAAATCAGAATCAAAAGCAAAACTTCAACTGTGGAAAAGATTTCCCAGCATTACTGGCAGGTCAAGGGACTGCACAAGCTTGACGCCCTGACTCGCATCCTGGAGGCCGAAGAGATTGACGGTATGATCATCTTCGTCCGCACCAAGATCGCCACCGTCGAGTTGGCCGAAAAACTCGAAGCGCGTGGATTCTCCAGTGCCGCCCTGAACGGTGACATGACCCAGATGCTCAGGGAAAAAACCATTGAGCGACTGAAGGACGGCTCCCTCGATATTGTGGTAGCCACCGACGTTGCCGCTCGCGGCCTTGATGTCAAAAGAATCAGCCATGTGATCAATTTCGACATTCCCCACGATGTCGAAGCCTATATCCACCGTATCGGCCGTACCGGGCGGGCCGGTCGCACCGGCAAAGCGATCTTGTTTGTCGCTCCGCGCGAAAAAAGGATGCTCGCCAGCATCGAACGAGCGACTCGACAGCCGATCAAGGCCATGGCATTGCCCAGCCGCAAAGATATTACCGATCGGCGTATCGACCTGTTCAAAAGAACAGATTGCCGCCACTCTCGAAGCTGAAGATCTGGAATTTTTTGAGGAATTAATCGACGCTTTTCAGTCTGAATACGAAGTCGGTCACCGCAGAACAGCAGCCGCCCTGGCCTACCTGCTCCAAAAAGACCGCCCGCTGCAGATCAACGATAATTTTGTCGAAGAAGCTCCGCTGGAGAAATCGGAGAGATCCGGGGAGAGGGCTGGCACACGCCCAAGCCGAGTCGACTTTCAGAGCGAAAACATGCGCAGTTATCGAATCGAGGTTGGACGCAGTCACGGTGTCCAGCCGGGGAATATTGTCGGTGCATTGAGCAACGAAGGAAAAATCGACAGCCGGCAAATCGGACGGATCAATATCGGCGACTACTTCAGCCTGGTTGATCTCCCGGCAGAGCTGGATCAAAATACCCTGCTCAAATTGAAAAAAATCCGTATCTGTGAGCAGGAGCTGCAAATTGCTCCGGACATGGGGCCGCAAGCGCACCGTGAAACAAAAGGCCGGAAGAATCAGAAATCTGCTCGACCAGGTGGAGGATTCACCAAGCGCGCGCCGACAAAACCAGCCTCAAAACGCGCCATGCGCGCCAAACGAAGCAAAACCAAACCTTAACGGTCCCGGATTAAACTGTTCAGTGAGAACGATCGGGCGACTCTCAAAGAGCTGCTCGATCGTTTTCTTTCCCTCTCTCAGCTCAGCGCGGAAAGTCGTAGCCTTCGGGCAGACCGTATTTGGACAGGGCAATTTGCCAGAGTTGATTTTCTCTGGCCCGGAAGGAACCGGCACAAGACAATAGATAATAATTCCACATCCGCCGAAATGTCTCATCATATTTGCCGTCAAGTTCCGCCCACGAATTTTCAAAATTTTCATGCCAGGCCATCAGCGTCTTGTCATAATCCAATCCGAAATTATGCCAGTCTTCCAGCACGAAACACCCTTCGAAGGTTCGACTGATCTGCTGCGCTGAAGGAATCATGCCATTGGGAAAAATGTAGCGGTCAATCCAGGGGTCGGTGCGCTCTGAAGGCGTTTTTCCACCGATGGTATGGAGCAGGAAGATGCCATCATCCTTGAGCAATTCGGACACTTTTTTAAAATAGGTCCGATAGTTTTTATAACCGACATGCTCAAACATGCCAATGGATACAATGCGGTCAAAAGATCCGCTCAGTTTGCGGTAATCCTGGACCAGAATTTCTACCGGCAGACCGCGGCAATTCTCCCTGGCATATTCGGCCTGAGCGGTAGAGATGGTGATACCCACCACCTCAACATCGTACGTTTCCGCCATATAGCGTGCGGTTCCACCCCAGCCGCAGCCGATATCGAGCACTTTTTGACCTTTTTCAAGATGAAGTTTCCGGCAGGTCAGGTCTAATTTATGTTCCTGGGCTTCATCTAGCGTCAGAGCGTTTTTCCAGTATCCACAGCTATAGATCATCCGCTTGTCGAGCATCCGGTGATAAAGATCATTCCCGATATTATAGTGGCGTTTCGCCAACCTGATAGGCTCGCTTGAGAGACTGACAGTTGAGCAACTTGGCTTTCAGGGCAGCCAGATAAACCACAAAGGTCTTGAACCTTTCATCCAGATGAGCCTTTAACAGACGGGCAATCAACTGATCAATGGATTCGGCTTCCCACCAACCTTCCATATAGGCTTCACCGAACCCGAGACTCCCTTGCGCCATGATTCTGCGGTAGAGGCGATTGTTCTTGACCTGGATATCCCAGGGTCGCGGTCCGTTGATGACGACATCAGCATGATGCAGGATCGATTCAATTCGATTTCTTAAACTTGGATCACTCATTTTTACCTCCCGAAGACAACCAACCGCCGCTGTCTGGCAAACTTAAGGGAGGAGAAGATAGAGGTAGTCAATGAACAAACTCCTCCACTTAATGCGACAGATGAATTTCTCAAGATGAAATTGCGGTAGATATGAACTAACCCATCTATTTAAAAATAGGTAGATCAGAGAATGGCAGTTGTCAAGTCGCGGGGAGAAAGTTTTAGATGGTTAATTGACCGGTCAGAGCATCCGAAAAAGGTGGCAAGCGGCGGCACCTGGGCGTCAGATCGCCGCAATGAGCCGTTTTCCGAAAGTTCTCGGGAAACGGCTCATTGAAAAAGCTCAGCACGGCACGAATGATGATTCCGGACCAATCCGCTTGACCACGGCAGCCAGCAACAGAATGGCATTGTCCAGATCGGACAGCGCAAGGGTTTCAACCGGAGTGTGCATGTAGCGCAGGGGAATACCCAGCAAGGCGGTCGCTACGCCACCACGTGATAATTGCATCACATTGGCATCCGTGCCGGTGGCCCGCGGCACGCCGATCACCTGGAAAGGAATATTCTCGGCTTTCGCAGTACTGGTCAGCAGTTCAAATAGAACCGGGTTGATATTGGCGCCCCTAGCAATAACCGGGCCCTGCCCGAGTTCAACCCGACCAATGGCAGACTGCTCGACATCCGGGTAATCGGTGGCATGGGTGACTTCAACCACAATGCCGACATCCGGCTTGACTCCGTAACTGCTGGTTGCCGCGCCGCGCAGCCCGATCTCTTCCTGAACCGTGGACACGGCAAACAGATCCGAACTGATCGGTCCGTCGCGTTTCACTTTTTTCATCACTTCCGTGACGATAAAAGCACCCATTTTATCATCAAAGGCCCGGGATGTCGCACGATCGCCCTGCAGCCGCTCGACCCCAACCGCAAAAGTCACCGGATCACCAATAGCAATCAGAGCTTCAACCTCATCCCGGGTGCTGCAGCCGATATCGATAAACTGCTGCTTGAGTTTGATGACGTTATCACGCTCTTTCGGTTCGATGAGATGGATCGCTTTTTTCCCAATGACCCCGGGAACCGCACCCTTGGCCGTATGGATCATGACCCGCTGCCCCGGGGACAGATGCGGGTCAACGCCGCCGATGGCCCCGAAATAAATAAACCCACGGTCATCGACGAACTGCACCATGAAACCAATTTCATCACAATGCCCGGCCAGCATCACCCGGCGGCCGCCCTGGCCCTTCAAACACGCGATCAGGTTGCCCATGACATCGGTCTGCAATTGATCTGCCACCGTTTCGAGATGGCGCCGGATCACCCGCTGCGCCGGTTGTTCATAACCAGATGGGCTGGGGGTCTCAACCAGTTCCTTAAGAAAACTGAAATCATCCTTCTCCACTATTTATCTCCCTTGATTTTGGCAACAAGCTCGGCGGAGTTGCGCCGGGCCTGGAGATATTGTTCTTCGCTAAGACCTGCACCATAAGCAATTTTGCGGCCCAATTCTTCGGACACCAGATCGCCGGGGGCATGGGCATCGTTGTTGATAACCAGGCTGGCCCCGTACTCAAGAGCCAGTTTGGCGACGTGACCATTGGTCAGGGAATGCCCTTTGCGGGTGGTCAATTCCAGATAAACACCTTTTTCCGCGGCCAGCCGGACTTCATCTGCGGAGATCAGTCCGGGGTGGGCCAGAACATCGACCCCGGCCTGGATCGCGGCCAGGTTGGTTCCGGGCATCACCGGCTCGACAATGGTCTCACCATGCACCACGACCAGCTCAGCACCGCAATCACGGGCAAGCTTGGCGACATCGGCGATAGTTGCTGGCGGAACATGGGTCAATTCAACCCCGGCCAGAACCTGCATGCCGTTAGCCGCCCCCAGTTCATCGACCACATCGACAATATTGGCGAGCAGCCACTGCGTGTTACTCCGGTCGGCATGGTCGGTCATGGCCAGGGCCTGATAGCCGGCGACCGCTGCCCGGCGCACCAGCTCGGCGGGAACCAGTTCACCATCACTGAAAAAGGTATGAGTATGTAAATCAATCATGAGCCAGCTCCTTAATCCTGGTGATTTAGCAACTCACCCAGGTGGGAATTTCTGAACGACCGGATAATCTTGAGTGGGACGATACTGCCGACCAGTTCGGCAGAACCGCTGAAATTGACAATCCGGTTCCAGGTGGTGCGCCCGAACAACTGTCCTTGCCCCTGCTTGCTCTCACCCTCGACCAGAACATCCTGAACCGTGCCGACGTCCTTCTGCCAGAGTTTTTCACTGGTCTGCTGCTGCAGTGCAACCAGTCGATCAAAGCGATCCTGTTTTTCCGCCCCGGATACGATATCAGGCATTTTTGCCGCCGCGGTTTCAATCCGGGGGGAATACAAGAAAGTAAAGGCATCCACATAGCCGACCGCCTTGACCAGGTCAAGGGTCTGCTGAAAATCCGCTTCGGTTTCCCGTGGGAAGCCGACGATGATATCGGTGGTCAGGCGGATGTCCGGACAAACGGCGCGCAGCTGCTCGACCTTGGCCAGGTAATCGGCAGCCGTATAGCCCCGGTTCATCAGTTGCAGAATCCGATCGGACCCGCACTGAACCGGCAAATGGATATGTCTGCAAAGTTTGTTCAGCTCGCCAAAACAGGCGATGAGTTCCGGGGTCAGATCCTTGGGGTGCGAGGTAGCAAACCGCAACCGTTCCAGACCGGCGATGGCAGCAACCCGCCGGAGCAGTTCCGCAAACGAAACCTCGTCAGGATCATTGATGCCATAGGAGTTGACATTCTGTCCGAGGAGAGTCACCTCCTTGACACCCTGAGCAACCAGGGCAGTGATTTCCGCCAGGATATCGCTGCTCGGCCGGCTGATTTCCCGGCCCCGCACATGCGGCACAATACAATAGGAACAGAAATTATCGCACCCCTGCATCACGGTAACAAAACGGGTCACGCTCTCCTTGCGGGTCCGTTCCGGGAAGAGATGCAGGCGGGTATCGCGGTCGAGAAATTCGGTGGCACTGCTGCGCTGACGTTTAGCTTCGACCTGTTCGACCATTTGCGGCAGTTTATGGATATTGTGGGTTCCGAACACCAAGTCCAGATAGGGAACCTTTTCCAGCATCCGCTCCCCTTCCTGCTGGGCGACACAGCCGCCAACGCCGATAATCAGCTCAGGACGCTGATCCTTGACCGGCTTGAAACGGCCAAGGTGGCCATAAACCTTCCGCTCGGCTTTATCACGCACCGAGCAGGTATTGAGCAACACCAGATCGGCCTCTTCAGCCGAACCCACCTGCACATAGCCGATCCCCTGCAGCAGATCGACAATCTGCTCGGAATCGACCACGTTCATCTGACACCCGAATGTTTCCAGGTAAAAATTTTTCATCTATATCACCAAAGATAACTTATTAGAATTAAACCAGGCCGTCCGGCCGGATTGGGTAGAAAAACCGGTTGGCGGGTTTTTGCAGAGGAAAAATGCGCATCATAGCGAGCAGTCGTCAGCCAAGTCAAATGGAATCAGCGCCCCTCCCGACCGCGGCCGTCCGGCAGCAGGTCGCGCAAAAGGTCCGCATGTTCGAGACATTCCAGCACCACCGGGCGTCGGCCATGGAAAGACAATCGAAAACTGACCTGTTTTTTACCATACGTCTTCTGCTGATATCCCTTCAGCTCGGCCAGCGGGTAAGTCGTTGTCCTGACCCTGAAAAATCCGCTTTGGACCAGCAATCTGCTCTCGGTAAGACCGTAAAAGATCCTCTCCCAGCGCCAGCGCGACAGCAGCAGCTGGCCGGGGCCGATCAAAAACGCAACCACCACCAGCAAGATCGGCACCAGCAGCAGCCAGGGCGAATAACCCTTTTCCCGCACCAGTTGCACCCCGACCATCAACCAGAAGCTACAGGCCAGGAACAGAACCAGCCCGATCAAGGCCTGCAGCCAGTGCCGGAACACATAGCAGCGCGGGGCCGGTCGGCCTTCCCAACGTAACGATTCACCGGTCGCCAGCGGCCATCGGGAGGTGGTCTGGTTCATCGTGACAAATTCCTCAACCGGACTGCGGCTTCCTGGCCAAGCTGGCCGTTACTGTCGGCTTGCTGAACCGCCTGATACAGCTGTCTGGCGCGAGCCAAATTATGCCGCCCTTCTTCGGTTTCAGCGAGCAGAAAAGTCCCCTGCAGGGTGCTAAGCAAATCAAGAGAGGACTCTAGCTGGCTGGCGGCAGCATCATATTCTTTGCTGCGCAGGTAAATGTAACCAAGCCCCAGATGGGACTGATAATAGTCCCCCTGCACATTAACGGCCTTCAACAGGTAACGCCGGGCCGGAACAATATCTTCCTTACGCAGGTAGGCCATCCCCAGAGCACTCAGCAGCAGTCCCTGGTCAGGGGCCTGCTGAATGGCTTTGTGATAACTTTCAATGGCAGCCTCAAGCTGCCCCTGGGCTTCCAGCTGCCGAGCCTGGTCATATACGGCATAGGCGGCCTTGGTTTGTTGCAGGGACGCCGTGTAGCGTCGGTAGTTGTCACCACTAAGTCCATAGCTGCTGTGATATTGAGGAAACTCCGTGGCAATTATCTGACGATTGGCCTGGAGCCGGTCGCGAGAGACCGGGTGCGTTCGGAAAAGTCCGCTCACCCAGTCATTGGAACCGCCACTGTCCAGTTTCTGCACAAAAATGTTCTGCAACTGGACCGCTCCTTGCAGGCCGTAATCTGCCCTGGCCATATACTCGATACCGAGGTGGTCGGCTTCAAATTCCTGCTCGCGACTGTAGCGTTTGCTGAGCAAATTAGCGGTCAACCCACCGACCTGGGTCACAATACTTCCATAACCACTGTCACCGGCGAGGCCGCCAAGTAGACCGACAGTGGTCCCCAGCAGAGCACTGCGTTGCAGCTCCTGAACACTATGGCGGGCAGTGACATGACCTATTTCATGTCCCAGAACAGCCGCCAGCTGCGCCTCGTTGTCCATATTCACCAATAACCCGCGGGTGATGGCGATGAAACCACCCGGCAAAGCGAAGGCGTTCGGCGTGGAATCATTAACCACGTTGAATTGGTAGGTCAATTCCGGCCGATGGCTGTTGCGGGCGAGCCGTTGCCCGACCCGGTCGACATAAGCAGCCAGTTGCCGATCAGGATACACCCCGCCCATCTGCTGCAACGCCTGGGAATACGACTTGCTTCCCAGCTCGATTTCCTGTTGGGTGGTGACATTCATCAGCGCCAACTCGTTACGACCGGTCACCGGATTGACTGCGCAGGCGGCTAAAAACGCCAGGAACGAAAGACACCACCAGAAATTAGCACTCTTTTTCAAACCGCCTCCCGTATATCCGAGTTTTATCCAGTTTCAGCTGGAGAAATTTCTTAAAACTGTTGCAAGCAACCTGTCCTGCAACTATAAATGAACAAACAAACAGTCGGCAACCGATTCGCTTGCTGCTATGCTTTTTTTACCATAGATCGGTATTGGACCGACCGGCATCCGCGCTTGAGCGGATTTTTTTAACCCTTACTACTGACTGGACAGGTCTGGAGTATCAATGCTGAATGACCATGACGCCGCCGCCCTGCTTGAGATTGCCCGCGAAGCAATCATCAAGGGGGTCAAACAACAATTATATTCCCCTTCCCCCCGCGAAGAAAAAGCTCTGAATCAAAAATCAGGATGCTTCGTCACCATCAAACAGAACAATATGCTGCGGGGCTGTATCGGCAACTTTCAGGCCCGCCAACCGTTGTTTCGCGAAGTTGCCGAAATGGCCAAAGCCTCAGCCTGCCAGGATCCCAGATTCCCTCCCATGGCTGTTGTTGATCTGGCAAATTTCAAACTTGAGATTACCGTGCTCTCACCGCTCCAGAAAATTGACGACACCGAACTTATTCAGGTTGGCGAACATGGGATTTACATCGAAAAGGGTCTCAATCGCGGGGTTTTGCTACCTCAAGTGGCCACGGAACAGGGTTGGGACAGAAAAACCTTTCTGGAACAGACCTGTCGCAAAGCCGGATTACCAGCGGAGGCCTGGCAGTCCCCCGATGCGGACATCTACTTGTTCAGCGGCCAGATCATTACCGAAAAAGATTAATCCATTTTATCAGGAATATCTCTATAAATGATTGAAATATCGATTGAACTTGTTCCAAGAAGTGAAGAGTCCCTACGTCGTGAACTGAACCAGGTACGCAGTCATTTCCCTCAGGTTGAGCGCATCAACATTCCAGATATCCTGCGCTTTGACTTACGTAGCTGGGCTGGCTGCGCCATTGCCGGCAACTATTTCCCGAAGACCATCCCCCATTTACGTGCCATCGACTTTGATCCGGACGCCCCGCTGCAGATTGCCGACCAGCTCAGCGCCGCCGGGATCGAAGCCGTGCTGGTGATTACCGGCGACCTGCCACAGGAC
Organism: Geopsychrobacteraceae bacterium; assembly: GCA_963668145.2. GTDB lineage: Bacteria > Desulfobacterota > Desulfuromonadia > Desulfuromonadales > Geopsychrobacteraceae > Seleniibacterium. Next base: position 42,940 of record CAXXJU010000003.1, on the reverse strand, counting down.
ATGGGGCATAAATGCTATCGCACCAACTGCCTGGAAATGATCCGCCGGCTCAAGCGTGAACTGCCTCAGCTCAAGGTCTATGCCGGTATGGATCCCTATCGTAGCGGGATCAAGGAAGAGATCGATTACGTCAAGGCCAAGCATGATGCCGGAGCCGATGCTTTTTTCACCCAGCCCTTCTTCGATCTGCGGCTGATGGAAATCTACCAGGGCTTTCTGCAACACGTCGACGTCTATTGGGGAGTTTCCCCGGTGCTGACGGAAAATAGCCAAAATTACTGGGAAAATAAAAACAATGCCGTTTTCCCGCCGGATTTTGTGCCGAACCTGGCCTGGAATCGGGATTTCGCAGCAAAAGCCCTTGAGTTCGCCCGTGCAAATAACAGCAACATCTATTTCATGCCGATCCGCACCGATATCGTCAAATATCTACACGGCATTATTTAGTTTTCATCCGGAAACAGCTTTTTTCCGCTGTAGCAGCGTCAATCCGCAGGCTTACTTGTGCGGCGTACCGGTGTACGCCTCCGCGCAAGCCCTTGATTTCCTTACCACACGGAAAACGGCTCGGTTCCAATCTGCATCTTAATTATTGCCATCCAGTGTTCCTGGATGACAACTCTTAGAGATTGCAGATCTGAAATACAAAATGCTCGCAGGAGCTGAAGGCTTCTGCGAGCATTTTGTATCAATCCAACGGATCAAACTTATCCCGATCAGCATAACACAGCGGACAGACCCAGCTGTCCGGCAGGTCTTCAAAGGCAACTCCGGGCGGAATCTGATTCATATCATCCCCCTTGGCGGGGTCATAAATATAGCCGCAACAGGTACAGATATAACGCATGGATCCTCCTTGCTGACCGAGCAAAGTCAGGCATAAAAGCTCCGGGACACGCTTCCAGGCGCCCCGGAGTGATCAATCAAACCGCAAAATATTTGGCTTGGGGGTGATGAGCGACAATAGCAGACGTAGTCATCTCCGGGACCATTTCGAAAGACTCCGTTAACGACACACCGATCTCTTCCGGCCGCAGCAGTTCGAAGAGCGGCAGGTGGGCCCCAAGATCCGGGCAAGACGGATAGCCGAAGCCAAACCGCGAGCCCTGGTAGCCCTGGGCAACATAGGCGGCCATGTCGCTGGCGCCCTGTTGAATCCCCATTTCGACCCGCATCCGTTCATGCCAGTATTCGGCCAGGGCGTCAGTCAGTTCCACGCCCAGACCGTGAAGCATCAGGTAGTCATGATAGCTGTCGGACTCATACAGTTCACGGGTCTTTTCCGCCAAAGCTGCACCGATGGTCACAACAAAAAACCCGGCGACATCCCCACCCTCTTCCCGGGTGCGGAAATAATCGGCGATACAAAGGCCGGGGGCATGCTCCTGGCGTGGGAAACTGAACAGTTTGTCGCCCTCGCCGCTATGAATAAGCAAATCATTGCCGGAACTGCTGCAATCAAAATAGCCGTAAGCCACCTTGGGTTGCAGCCAGCCTTCATTCAAGGCCTGATCCTTGAGTCGGTGAAACAGCGGCAATACGGTCTGTTCATTCAGCTTTTCATACTCTTCCTTGGCCATTTTTCCACGCCGATAGCCCCACCGGCCGCGAAACAGCGCGGCTTCGTTGAGATATTTAAAGAGTATTTCCGGGTCAACATCGGTCACGGTCCGGCGGCCGGTAAAGGGCACGGCCGGTGGTACGAAAGACCGTTCGAGCACATCTGTCGGCGGGCCGGGCCGGTTGCTGACCACCGCATTGTCGGACCAGTCAGTCGCAACCAGCTGGCCCGCCTCAAAATCACGCATCGCCTTTAAGCCGGCAAAAGCATCGGCGCAATAGACGACCGGCTGTTCATAATTGGGCACACAATCCTGGGCGACAAATTTACGGGTCAGCGCAGCGCCACCGAGCAGAACCGGTTGCTGCAGCGCAACGCCCTGGAATTGAGCCAGATTCTCTTTCATCAACAGGGCAGATTTGACCAACAATCCGGACAGACCGATGACATCGACCTGCAGCTCTCTGGCTTTGGCGATAATTTCTTCCGCTGGCACCTTGATCCCGAGGTTATGGACCTTATAGCCATTGTTGGTGAGAATAATATCAACCAGATTTTTACCGATATCATGCACGTCACCGGCAACCGTTGCCAGGAGGAGAGAGGTACGGCCCTCGTCGGCGAGCTTCTCCATATAGGGCTCAAGCAGGGCAACGCTCTGCTTCATCACTTCGGCTGACTGCAGCACAAAGGGGAGCAGCAGTTCTCCACGCCCGAACAGGTCGCCGACCTCTCGCATCGCAGGAACCAGCAGGTTATTAATAATATCAAGAGGCTGCCAGCGGCCGCGCAGTCCACTGAGCAGGTCTTCCAAGCCATCCTTGTCCCCTTTGAGAAGCTTCTGATGCAGCAGCTCTTCCATCCGCAAACTGTCACTGTCATCAGCATCGTCGTTATCAACGGCCTGCTCAAAGTGATCGATAAAGGTCATCAGTGCTTCCGGGTCGCGATTGTAGAGCAGATCAAGACAGATTTTGCGGTCTTCCTCGCTGATCGCCGCATAGGGCAGGACTTTGGCCGCATCAACGATCGCGGTATTCAAACCGGCCTCAACCGCTTCGTGCAGAAACACCGAGTTGAGAACCTTGCGGGCCACCGGCCGCAGGCCGAAGCTGATGTTGCTGACACCGAGGGTAAAACCGACCCCTGGCAGTTCTTCCTTAACCCGGCGAATCGCGGCCAGGGTTTCAACGGCGGCGGAACGCATGGATTCGTCACCGGAACCGACCGTAAAGGTCAGCAGGTCAAAGAGCAGATCCTGCGGCCGCAACCCGTGTTTGTTGACCGCCAGGTCATAAATCTGTTTAGCAACTGCGACCTTTTTCTCACAGGTCAAGGCCATCCCTTCCAGGCTGATGGTCAGGGCAACCACGGCGGCACCGTACTTTTTAGCCAATCGGCAGATGCGATCGAGATTGGTTCCGCCGTCTTCGAGGTTGATGGAATTGATAATGGCCCGTCCGGGATAAAGAGGGAGAACCTGCTCCAGGGTATCCGGACTGGTCGAATCGAACATCAACGGGGCCTTGCAAGACCCGGCAAAGAGGGTCGTCAACTGGACCATATCGGCAACTTCGTCGCGCCCGGCGTAGGCCACACACAGGTCGAGTACCTGCGCACCACGGGCCTCCTGGTCCAGGGCCAATTTCAAACAGGCGTCCCAGTCTTCAGCCAGCAAGGCCTCACGGAAAGCCTTAGACCCGTTGGGGTTACAGCGTTCCCCGAGCAACAGCGGCGGGATGTCCTGATGCAGTTCAACCGCCTGGTAAAGGCTGGCAACCGATGCTTTCATGCCGACACCTCCCGCTGTTTAGGTTGCACACCGTCAAGTTCGCTTGCTAGCGCCGCAATGTGCTGCGGACTGGTTCCACAACAGCCGCCGACGATACTCACCCCCTGCGCGGTCACAAAACGATACATCTGTTCGGCATACTCGCCTGGACTCAACGGGTAGCAGGTTTCCCCATTGACAACTTCCGGCAATCCCTGGTTGGGAATCACCGAAATACGTTGCGGCCAATGCTGACTCAGGTAATTGACATGAGACATCATATCCTGCGGCCCGGTGGCACAATTCAGGCCCAGTGAAAATAACGGAAACGGCTCAAGGGTCGCAACCACGGCGGCAATGTCCGTACCGACCAGCATAGTCCCCTGCTGTTCGATGGTCACCGAGACCAGCACCGGCAGGTCTTTTCCGGCGACAGCCAGTTTTTCAAGCACCACAATCAAGGCGGTCTTGGTCTGCAGCAGGTCTTGGCAGGTTTCAACAATCAGGCAGTCAACCCCGGCTTCAAGCAATGCATCAACCTGCTCGGCGGTGGCTGCGGCAAGATCGGCAACACTGATATGGCCCAGGGACGGCAGCTTGGTCCCGGGACCGATGGAGCCGGCGACATAACGGTCGCCCCGATTGCCGATAGCACGACGCGCAATCTCGACCGCCCTCAGATTGATTTCCTTAACCTTGTCCTGCAGGCCGTACTCACCAAGCACCACCCGGGAGGCCCCAAAGGTATTGGTTTCAACCACCATGGCCCCGGCATCCAGCATACTGCGGTGCAGTTGCTCGATATGGTGCGGTGCAGAAAGGTTGAGGATTTCATTGCAGCCCTCGCAACCAGCCCAATCGTCTGCGCTGATCGTCATCAACTGCAGATTGGTGCCGCAGGCGCCATCAAAAATAAGCAGAGGCTGTTCAGCAAACTTCATTAATTGTCATATCCTATCGTGATGTCCTGTTAATAAAAACCACCCCCCGCACCTGGCAGGGAATGCATGCCAAAAGGGTTTCAGGAACGCTACTGTACCGGGTCTAGCCATAACTGTCCAGTTTCTCCGTTGCAGTATCAGCTCGTTGCTGTATTATTTATGACATTTTAAGAAATAACAAATACAGGAGTCAGGGTTGAAGCAGAGTCACTCTTCAAATACCAAAAAATCACCGGTCCGCAAACTTGGCGAGGCTCTTCTGCACGGGAAACTCCTGGAGCAGGCCCATCTTGACGAAGCGATTGAACATCAAAGTATCCATGGCGGACGGCTGGGAACAAATCTTCTCGAGCTTGGCTATATTGATGAAAATACCCTGGCCAGGCTGCTTTGCCTGCAGTACCAAAGACCCTTTGTTCCTCCTTCTGCGATCATGAAAATTTCCCCAGCCTTGCTCAAACTGATTCAGCCCAAAATCGCCCTGCATTACAAAGTTCTCCCGCTACGGGAAGAAGCGGGCAAACTCTACCTGGCCATGATCGAGCCGGCGGACGAAGAGACCATAGCTCAACTGTCGGAAAAGCTCGACCGAACCGTTATTCCACTGATCGTCTCCGAATTCAGAATGCTGCTCGCTCTTAAAAAATATTACGGCAGACCCCTAACCCCGCGCTATGAGTCGCTGTTGATCCAGCTCAGAGATAAAAGCAGCAAAAAACCACCCCAAAATAAAATTGGGGAGGTCGATGCAGTGCAGGTGACGACCGGGCCGGAGGATATTTTTAATCAGCCTTGGCCATTGCTGGGAGAAGTAGCATTACCAGAGGAAGAGATCAGTGTTGAACATATCCAGGCCGCCCTACCGCAACCAAGCCTCGGCGATCGCACCAAAGACCTGCTGAGCACATGGAGCGAAGCACGGAATCGGGATGATATTGCCAGTCCGCTCCTGGATTTTCTGAAACCGACCTTCCCTGAAAGTGCCCTGCTGACCATCAAAAACAATCAACTGATCGGCTGGAAAGCCACTGTCGAGGATCCGGATCGACCATTCCAACTGCTCGGTATCGATCTGCAGAGAAGCTTCATCTTTGCCAATCCAACTGAGAGTGCAGCCCATTACCTGGGTCCGCTGACGGCGAGCGAGCAGGATCTGAAACTGCTCGATTTTTTCCACTCCAGGCTGCCGCAGACCGCCCTTATCCTGCCGATCAAGGTCAGGGATAGACGGGTCGCCGTTCTCTATATCCAGGCGCCGCTGGAAAAACTTGAGGAGCACTTTTCCCTCTGTCACCGGTTAGCCCGTAAGATGGAGTTGGCGCTGCAGCTGTTGATCCTCAGAAATAAAATTCTGGAAAGTTGAGGGGGAGATGAACCAACCGACATCGCCATCAGCACAGGAGGCGAAAAAACTGCTGCTCAGTTTAACCGCAGACAGTAGTGAGCTGTATTCCCTGCTGCAGGAACCGCAACAGGAAATCCTTTTTGCCCTGCTCAGGAACCCCAACTTACATGAGGACCACCTGCTGGTATTATTGAAACGCAGAGACCTGAGCGAAGACCTCATCAATACGATTTATCAGCGACATCGCGAAAACCTGAGCCATCGCCTCAAACTTGCGCTGGTCAGAAATCCGGCAACAGGCGGTGCCCTTGTCCGCAGCCTGCTACCCCATTTACGCCTGTTCGAACTGGTCAGTCTCAGTGCCCTCCCCGGTGCGACGCCAGATCAAAAGTTGGCGGCGGAAAGAACAATTTTACAGCGCTTGCCGACGGCTCCCCTTGGCCACAAGATCACCCTCGCCCGACGGGGGACCGCCACTGTGGTCGCGGCCCTGCTCAAAGAAGGGCAAGCCCAGGTTTTTGAGATCTGCCTGGCCAACCCACGTCTGCGTGAAGCAGCCGTTTTTCAATTTTTACGTGGCGCCACCGCACGGGCCGAAACGATTTCCATGATCGCTCGTCACGAGCGTTGGAAGCAGCGCCCCAATTTGCGCCTGGCCATCCTGAAAAACAGTAAAACCCCTGAGATCTGGTTTACCCTCTGGCTTCCGCAGGTATCAGCCCCGATCCTGCAGCAACTCTTGCTCAGTCATAAACAAAACCCGGCCAAAAGACGGTTACTCGAGCAGGAAAAGAAAAAGCGCGGCCTGGCTTGAGTAAAGCTGCATCCGCCTTTTATCGAACAATCCAGAAGCGAATTTTCTGCGCCCAGGTTCCTGGCAATCCCTCTTTGAACGCGCTTCGGCCTTCGGAAAGTTTCCTATTTCTAACTTTGGGGCTTGTAATTTCCGCCAGTTCGGTTAGGATAGGAACATTAATCATCTAAAATGAAAATATAATAAAAAGAGGCCTATGCATTTCGAGCAGTTGGCAACAGTGAATCTGATCCATCACTCTACCGCACAGGCAACCTTTCCCCTCCTTTATCCCGTCACCTTTCCGGAATAGAGTGATTTATGCAGACGACCGAAAATCATCTTAAAATTCTGCAGTTGATCAACCAACAGCTGCGCCTGCCTTCTCCACCGGCGATTGCAGTCAGAATCCTCAACGCGGTGCAAAAAGACGATACCGCTCTAACCGAGCTGGGTGAAATCATTGCCGCCGACCCGGTTTTAACGGCAAAAATGTTGCGCGTTGCAAACTCTGAATTTTTCGCCCGCCAGGGGCAGATCAGCAGCATCAGCCGAGCCATGGCCGTGCTCGGCACCAACCTGATCAAAAACATTGCCCTCTCTTTTATCATCGCCAGCGAACTGGAAGATACCGGCGCCAGCCGTTTCGATGTCAATGCCCTGTGGCGACGCTCGGTTACCGCAGCGGTCAGCGCCGACCTACTCGCCATTCTGGTGAATCAAAAAGATGATGATATCTTTGTCGCCGCCCTGCTGCAGGATATCGGCATGTTGGTGATTGCCCAGACCAAAGGCGATCATTACAATAAACTGTGCCGGGAAGCGAGCCTCTTTGACCAGTCGTTGAGTGAGTTGGAAAAAGACTCCTACGGCTTTGACCATCAGCAGGTCGGTTATGCACTGCTGCAAAGCTGGCAGCTACCGGAAAATATCTGCTGCCCGTTGCTGTTCCATCATGAACCGGAGCAGGCTCCTGGCACCCTCCGCAGCACTGTTGACATCCTCCACTATGCGGCCCAGTTGGCCGATCTGTATACCAGCTCCTGCCGTGCGGAGAAAGCCCGTCACCTGCAACAGAAGTTGACCGACCGATTTGCCCTTAGTCACGCACAAAGCGCTCAGCTACTGGACGATGCCGCGACCAACAGCAGAAACATTCTGGCATCCTTCGAGCTGGACCCCGGTGACCTGCAGCCCTACTCCATTCTCTTGCAACAGGCCAACCAGGAGTTGGCTGACCTGAATATGAGTAACGCGCAAATCATTCTGGAGCTGCAAGACGCCAGAGACAAGGCTGAACGGCTGACCCGAGAACTGCAGGACGCCAATAACCGGCTGCGTGAACTGGTTTATCGGGACGGCCTCACCGGCCTGTACAACCACCGCTATTTTCAGGAAGCCCTCAAGTATGAACTATCCCGCGCCGCCAGGTACAAAACCTCGGTTTCACTGATTCTTTTCGACATCGATTATTTCAAAAAAGTCAACGACTCACACGGTCATCCTGCCGGAGATGTGGTCCTTATGAATATCGCCAGGGCCGTCAGCAGTGCGGTTCGGCCTACCGACATTGTCGCCCGCTATGGCGGGGAAGAATTTGCCGTGATCCTCCCGGAAACCAATGCCGCCGGGGCAAAGGTCTTCGCCGCCAGGCTGAGACGTTGTGTTGAAGGGATTGCGACCCTGGTTGATGGTCAGCTGATCTATGTGACGGTCAGCGCCGGGGCAACCACTTTTGGCGCTGACTGCTACGGCATATCCAAGGATGATCTCATCGAAACCGCAGACCGCGGTCTCTACCACTCCAAGAAGAACGGTCGCAATCAGGTGACGGTGCTGGAGCTGGAGACACCTCCCAGATAATTGTTTTTTTTATTGATTTCAGCTGGAGACTCCTCCAACAGCATGGTATTTTATGAGGATCTGCCCCGGGTATAAAGCCCAGAGAGACCGAATAGAGGCCATGCCAGATCACAGCAGTCAATATCATATCAAAAGCGGAACCGACGGCCTTGAGCTCGAACTGAGCGGAGACTGGAGTACCCGTCAGGCCATTCCGGATGTAGCTTCGCTGCCGGATACGCTCTTTTCTCCTCCGCCCAAACAACTCTCTTTCGACTGCACAAATCTGCAAAGCTGGGGACAGCGGCTTGATGATTTTCCTGGTCAATCTGGTCCGAATCTGCCGGGAAAAAAACATCAAGGTCATTCAGGAAACCCTCCCGGAAGGTGCACAAAAACTTCTCCGGCTGGCCTTTGCAGTTCCTGAGCGCCAGGGAACCAGGCGGACAATTCTTGGTCAGCCGGTTCTGGCCAAAATCGGCAATATCACCATTGAGGCGCATCGTAACTGGAACGATCTGTTGCGCTTTGTCGGCGAAACCGGTCTTGCCATGGGATCCTTTCTTCGCGGTCGGGCGCGTTTTCGCGGCTCTGACCTGTTCTACCAACTTGAGGCCGCCGGCCCCTCGGCTCTGTTCATCGTTACGCTGATCAGCACCCTGGTCGGGATGATCCTCGCCTTTGTCGGCGCCGTCCAATTGCGTCTATTCGGGGCGGAAATCTTTATCGCCAACCTGGTCGGCCTCGGCATGGCCAGGGAAATGGGGGCGATGATGACCGCCATTATCATGGCCGGTCGCACCGGTGCCGCATTTGCCGCTCAGCTCGGCACCATGCAGGTTAACGAAGAAATCGATGCATTTAAAACCATGGCCATCTCGCCGGTAGAATTTCTGGTTCTGCCGCGGCTGGTGGCACTCTGCATCACCATGCCCCCTGCTCTGTATTTATGCGGATTTCATGGGCATCCTTGGCGGGGCGATTGTCAGCGCGACCATGCTCGACATCTCTTTTTATCAGTATTTCCAGCAAATCCAAGGGTTTGTTCCCCTCAAGCATTTTCTCATCGGAATTATCAAATCCGGGATTTTCGGGGTTCTGGTTGCCACCGCCGGCTGTTTTCGCGGGCTGCAGTGCGGCCGGAGTGCTTCGGCCGTCGGCTATGCCGCAACCAGTGCCGTGGTCACTTCCATCGTGTTGATCATTGTCGCCGATGCGCTGATTACGGTTATCTGCCAGGTCATCGGAGTCTGAAATGGAGGGGACCAAACAGCTGTCGGTGCGCAACCTGACCATGGCCTACGGTGAGGTGGTCATTCAGAAAGACCTCAATTTCACAGTGGAAAAAGGCCACATTTTTGTCATCATGGGGGGCAGCGGGTGCGGCAAGAGTACCTTGCTCAGGCATATGGTCGGCCTGATGGAACCCGCCAACGGGGACATTCTGGTCGGCGGGGTCGATCTTTGGAAGTGCAGCCCGGCTGAACGCAATCAGATCATCAGTCACAATGGGGTTCTTTACCAGAGCGGAGCGCTTTGGAGTTCCCTGACCCTGGGAGAGAATATCGCCCTGCCCTTGCGGGAATATACCAAGCTGCCGGGCAAACAGATCGATGAACTGGTCAGCTACAAACTGGCCCTGGTCGGACTGGCCGGGTTCGAGGGGCATTACCCTTCCGAAATCAGCGGCGGCATGCGCAAGCGGGCGGGTTTGGCCAGGGCTATGGCTCTGGATCCGGACATCCTGTTCTTTGATGAGCCCTCGGCCGGACTCGACCCGATCAGTTCCCGGCTGCTCGACGATCTGATTTTGGAGCTGCGCGACAGCCTTGGGTCGACCATTGTCATCGTCACCCATGAATTGGCCAGTATTTTCAGTGTTGGTGATGATTCGATTTTTCTCGATCCGGATGCCAAAACCATCATCGCTTCCGGTCCACCCAAAGTTTTACTGGAGACATCTACCGATCCACGAGTCATCAATTTTCTAACCCGCTCCAATCAGAAACCGCAGGGCGACGCCGCCTAGCCTGGAGAAGGATGCGCTTTTTATGTACAGACGTAAAAGAATAGATCCCAGAGTCATCGGCAGCTTTGTGGTTGGGGCCATTATTCTAAGTGTCGCCGGACTGCTGTTTTTCGGTCCTGGCGGCCTGTTTTCCGAAACCAGAACCTATGTGGTCCATTTCGACAGTTCGGTCAAAGGGTTGAATGTCGGCTCGCCGGTCCGTTTTCGCGGCGTCAAAATCGGTCAAGTCAAAGATATCAGCGTTCGCCTGCGGACCAGTGATTATGTCTTCCGCATCCCGGTTGTCATTGAGATCCAGCCGTCCCGGGTCCGCGTCGAAGGGGCCAAGGGGAGTGTTTTCGAAACCTTCAAAACCACCGTCAAGGGCGAAGACCCGATCATGCCCCTGGTCCAACGCGGCCTACGCGCTCAGCTGCAGATGGATAGCCTGGTGACCGGCCAGTTGTTTATCAATATGGACATGTTCCCCAACACGCCCATCGTTCTGACGGGTGATGACAGTGAATATCCGGAACTGCCGACCATCAGTTCCAGCCTTGAAGAGCTCACCAAAGCCTTTGAGGATTTGCCGTTAAGCGAACTGGCGGATAAGCTGATCCGCTCTGCGGAAGGGGTCGAGAAAATTTTCACCTCCCCGAACCTGCACAATGCCCTGGCCCAGTTCGACACCACCACCACCCAGTTAAACATGCTGTTGGAAAACCTCAATAAACAGCTGCCCATATTGACCACTTCACTGGGGGAAACCATTGCCGAGGCTAAAGCGACCATTGCGCGGATCGATGGCAAAATTGAACCACTCAGTCATGATATCGAACAGACCCTGCAATCCACGCGGAGCACCCTGGCCAATGTCGACAGCCAGGTGCAAACGGCGGCGGCTCAATTTGATAAAGGGCTACAGGCTTTTGAAGGTGCTTCGCTCAGGGCCGACCAGGCCATGCAGCAAGTCAGCAACCTGACCGGAGACGACTCCCGCGTTCTGGCCCAGCTTAATCAGGTCCTGCAGGAACTGCAACGCACCGCACGAAGTGTGCGCTATTTAGCAGACGAACTGGAACGCGATCCGCAACTCCTCTTACGCGGCCGCTCCGGGCAAGGAGAAAAGCCATGAGATATGCAACCTTCTTAATTCTGCTCATGTGCACGTCATGTATCCAGCTCGGCGGCACACCCGGCATTCAAAATTATTACCTGCTGGAACCCCGAACCAACGCCCCGGTCGTCGGAGAGACACCGTTCAATCTTGAACTGCAACAAATCAAGCTCCCCGCCTATCTCGACCAGCCGAATATTGTAACCCGCGATCAGGCCAACATGATCAAGCTCAGTGACAGCGAACGCTGGGCTGGACCGCTGGTCGACAATATCAGCCGGGTGATTCGGGCAGACCTGAGCCAAAGTTTCCCCAACGCCCGCATCAACATTAGCCCCTGGGAGATTTCCGGACCTGAGCCTTATCGCCTTAATATTGTGATTGAACAATTTTCCGGCCAGTTGGGCCGCATGGCAGTACTGATTGCCGACTGGTCCATTATTGACAATAAGCATACAGAAATCGCCAGAGGCCATTTCAACAATCAGCTGCCGGTCGGCGACAGTTATCGGGATCTGGTGCAAGGGTTAAACAAAAATCTGCATCTCCTTGACGCGCGCATTGCTAAAGACCTGGCTAAAAGGTAATTTCGGGTTCCCACTTGACTCTCCAACCTCAGCTCAGTATGGTCAGGCCGCCGATTGACGGTTGTCGGATTTTTCTGAGCGTCCCTGCCCCTTATTTTTCCGGCAGAACCGTTGTCGCGTATCCAGCAGAATGATCGGCTTCTCTGCTTGAAGGCGCCTGAAGAATTGCTATGGTTAAACTCAGCCTGCCGAACTTCTTAAGTGGGCTTGTCCACAACCAGCCTGAAAAGGTATCGGTAAACCTGTCGGACAACACTGTTTTCATATCAGGAGAGAAATTATGGCTTATTGTTTCAGGACCTTATCGCCGAGGGGCTTTAAAGAGACTGTAGAAACCGTTAAAACTCGACTTGCTGAAGCGGGGTTCGGAATTCTCTCTGACATTGACGTCACTGCCAAGTTCAAAGAGAAACTGGGTGTCGATTTTCGGGACTATCGAATCCTCGGCGCCTGCAATCCCTCTTACGCCTACCAGGCGCTATCGGCGGAGCCGCATATCGGTACCATGCTCCCCTGTAATGTCATTGTCCAGCAGTGGGAAGACGGACGGGTTGAGGTCTCGGCCATCGATCCCGTTGCCTCAATGCAGGCGGTCGAAAACCCGCACCTCAAGGAGACCGCTCTGATTATTCGCAGTAAACTGGAAAACGTCATCGCCGCGATCTGAACACTGGGGAGGATTAATTCAGCTGAGCCTTTATGCCTGCCAGAACTCCCTGGTGATGACATCACAGGCTGTCAACGGATTACCGAACCCGGCGCCGGTGTCAATGGAATAGCGCCCGGGTTCAAAACTGGGCAGTCCGTTAGTGGTCGGTTTATGCCCGACCACATGGATTTCTTTGGTTCCCGGCTCCAGGTGGCGGTCCCACAGCAGGGTGCGGACATCCTGCTCTTCAACAGGGAGATCATTGCGCGCCCCGGCATGGACAAACAGAAATCCCTCTGCCCTGAAATACAGCCTGGTCTGCTGCAAAAAAGTGATATGAGCGTGAGGTAGTTCTGCCACACTGTTGACAGAATAACTTTTCAGGGTAGCCAGGCCACCATTTTGCAGATGATGCTGAATGGCAGAATGGAGACTTTTCCCGCGCACAGCAGAGGCCACCGGGTCCCGCCCGGCTCCCCGAACAAAATGAGTTTCAATCAATGCATCCAGCAACATCTCCTCATGGTTGCCACGCAGGAACACCGTCCCGGGCCGCTCTTCCGCTAGTTCCAGTAACAGGTCAATAACAGCGCAAACATCCGGCCCACGATCTACATAATCGCCCAAGAAGACCAAACGATCTTCATCTTGTAGCGGAAGATCAGCAAGCAGTATCTCCAGTTTATGAATTTGCCCGTGAACATCTCCGATGGCGATAAGACGTGACATCAAGCTTATCCTGTTCTGATGGATGTGTTGCACACACCTGCATCCGGGTTCCGCAGCAAGTTTCCGAATAGCCTCTCAGTCATAAAATGATTCTCGGCACTCTTTCTTTACGGTGATTGCGGTATGATTAATTGTAACCCGAGTAGTCGTATCAAGAAAGCCTGTTGTTGCAGAATTGATTGAAACGGTCTGCAATAATGCTAGTTAGTTGCCATCCGAAAACTCCGAAGGACAACGGCTAAGTTTTCAGATTGGAAACGAGTAGTTTTCCGTTGTAGCAAGGAAATCAAGGGCTTGCGCGGAGGCGTACACCGTTACGCCGCACAAGTAAGTCTGCAGATTGACGCTGCTACAGCGGGAAAAAGCCGTTTCCGGATAAAAACTAGTTAAAGCAACTTGGCAGTAAACTCTGATGTCTCCAGGGTCATCGGGGATGTCCCAAGAGTTTGCGTACCATGAAACGATAGCGGTTCGCACAGCAAAGACCTTGCACAGCCCCGTGTGCGGACAGTCCCGGTTTTGCTGCCAGCGACTTTTAAACGAGCGCCATTCCGGACAGTCCGACAAAGCAAAGCAGAGGTGAACAATGATTCCTCCGCCCCCCAATATTCATGCCACCATGGTGTTGGCCCTTGCCATGCTGGCCCTGATTCTATTCACCAGGAAGAACCTCTCGCTGGAAACGGCGAGTCTGATCATTCTTGTGACCCTGGCCATTGGCTTTGAACTCTTTCCTTACCAGACCAAACAAGGCGCACTCCATGCACTCGATTTTTTCCATGGTTTCGGCCATGAAGCCCTGATCGCGGTCTGCGCCTTAATGATCGTCGGCCATGGCATTGTGCGGACCGGAGCGCTCGAACCTATCGGCAGAGCACTGGCCGGACTCTGGGCGATCAGCCCACAACTATCCCTGTTGGCGACCCTGCTGATGGCCGCCCTGATCAGTGCTTTTATCAACAATGTACCGGTCGTGGTTCTTTTCCTGCCCCTGCTCATCAGTGTTGCGCTGCGGACCAAAAGCAACGCGTCAGGCATGTTACTGCCCATGGGGTTTGCCACCCTGCTGGGCGGAACCTGCACGACCATCGGCACCTCAACCAATCTGCTGGTGGTTTCAGTAGCCGCGGATATGGGCTTGAGACCCATCGAAATGTTTGACTTTATCATCCCGGCGACCATTGCCGGCAGCATCGGGATCCTCTATCTGTGGCTGGTCGTTCCCCGGATCATGCCGGAGCGTAAGCTTGCCCTGGCCGACGCAGCGCCGCGGATTTTCACCGCGAATCTGGCCCTCCTCGAGAGCAGTACACTGGTTGGCAAAACCTTGGCCGATGCTCTGAAGAAAGGAGGCGTAAACCTGCGGATTCAAGGCATTCGTCGCGGGGACAGTCCCCTCGCCAAGCCGCTGCCGAGCATCAGGCTGCAGGCCGGCGATCAGCTGATGATTCGGGACACTCCGGAAAAGCTCAAAGAGTTTGAATCTGTATTGGAAGGAACCCTCTATCAGGATGATGGTCAGGGCAACCCGGTGGATGAGACTCACCCACTCCGGGCCGATGATCAACAGATAGCGGAAATCGCCGTTATCCAAGGATCTTATCTGCAAAGCCGCACCCTGGGCAGTCTGCGTTTTGTCGACCGCTACGGGTTGATCGTGCTGGCGATCCATCGGGCGGGAAAACCTTTGCAGAAAAGGATCGAAGCAATCGCAGACATTCGCTTGCAGGCGGGTGATATCCTGCTGGTCCAGGGGCCGAGAGATCAAATCGCCCAGTTGAAGAGGGAAAAAGATTTCCTGGTTCTCGATGCGACCATCGATCTACCATACGCACAAAAGGCACCGCTGGCCATGCTCATTATGCTGGCCATCATTCTGACCGCAGCCACCGGTCTGCTGCCCATCGCCATCAGTGCAACAGGTGGTGTGCTGATGATGATCGGAAGCGGCTGCATGACCTGGCGCGATGCCACCCGGGCGCTTAGCAGGCAGGTGATCTTGGTTGTGGTCGCCAGCCTGGCGCTGGGATCAGCCTTATTGAAAACAGACGGAGCCGGGTATCTGGCTGAAGTGCTCTTGAGCATCTCCGGGCACGCGTCACCACCCGTCATGCTCAGCGGCCTGATGTTACTGATGGCGGTGTTGACCAACACCGTCTCCAACAATGCCACTGCGGTCATCGGCACGCCGATCGCAGTGTCCATTGCCAGCCAGCTGGGACAACCGGCCGAACCCTTTGTACTGGCGGTGCTATTCGGAGCCAATATGAGCTTTGCTACGCCCATGGCGTATAAGACCAATCTGCTGGTGATGAACGCCGGACGCTATAACTTCAGGGATTTTCTGCGCACCGGTATTCCTCTGGTCATCATCCTTTGGGCAACCCTGTCGCTGCTGTTACCATACCTTTACGGGATCACCGGCGGATGAAAATCCTCGCTACATGGCTGGCAAACGGCCCTTCGCGCGAGATTGTCACGGTAGTTGAAAAGAGCAGCTGATTCACTTTCGCCCCGCAAAACAGCACCTGTTGTCAAATTCAACTGCAATCCCCAGACGTCAGCAAACAACTTTCATCCCCCTCATTTTCTACTTGAATGGTGGAGTGGGCAATATCGAAACGCTCCTGCAGGGTAGTCTGGATACCACTTAAGAAACCTGGTCTGAGTTCCGGACTGGTCACACTCAGATGAACCGTCAGTGCAACCTCTGTCGTGCTAAGAGGCCAGACATGCAGATCATGGAAGCGAGCAACATCTTCAAGGCTGTCAAAATAAGCGATAATGCCATCGATGTCGATATGCCGGGGTACGGAATCAACAGCCAGGTTAAGCGAATCACGCAGCAACCCCCAAGTACCGTAAAGAACGACAAAAACAATCAACAGGCTGACCAGGGGATCTATCAGCAACCAACCCGTGACCAGAATCAGACCGCCGGAGACAACCACTCCCAATGATATCCCCGCATCGCTGGCCATATGGAGAAAGGCCCCCCGTAAATTCAGGTCATTCTTCTGTCCTGACATAAACAGTAATGCCGTCAACGTGTTGACAACCACACCGATCCCTGAAACAAGGATCATGGTAGTGCCTGCGACCGGCTGAGGGTTCTGCAAACGTCCAAAAGCTTCCCAGGCAATCCCGCCCAAAGTAACACAGAGTAGGACAGCGCTGCCCAGGGAGGCCATGATGGTCATTTTTTGCAAACCATATGTGCGCAGACGGCTGGTTCCCTGGCTCGCCAGAATAGTGGCACCCCAGGCAAGCAGAAGACTGAGAACATCACTGAGGTTATGTCCGGCATCAGCAATCAGTGCTACAGAGTCGGCAAACAAGCCAAAGCCACCCTCGACAAAAACAAAAACCAGGTTCAGAATCACACCGATGGCAAATGCACGATTGTAATCTTTGGTTTTATGGGAATGCTGATGAACCATAAATTATATTGATGTGAGCATGATTTCAGGTACCCCCCAACTCTCCACTCTGGTTTATTGGACCTGCACTGCATAGGTCGGTCAAGGCAGAAGGGTTAGACCAAGAAAAAGATCAGGAAACGATAAAGTTTCGCCCGGCATCGATCGACTGATCAAGCGTGGCGGCAATTTGCGCTGTCTCGCGGGCGAAGTCAGCACCCATGAAGCGCGCGTCAAAACAGCCCCCCCCATTGGCCAGCCAGTCCTTCATCACGCAGATGATTGGCAATGGTCTGGATGACGACACGGACGTTATCCAGCGTAAAATCCTCCCATAAGATTCCGCGCTAGCCTGAGGTCCCGAATTTTATATGTGTCATTCGCAACCGCCTTCAAGTCGTCAAATATCATCAGATCAGCAATAAAACAATCATAGCATAATCTGCCGCACACCAAAATCAACGCGGCGTCTTCCCGCTTGTCTTGGCCGGTTTTTTAAGAATCGGCGCAGGATAGTCTTCAATATCTTTGACGTACGGGCAGTCGGCCGGAAGAATCCCGGCGGCCACCAACTCCGGAGTCAGCCGTGCACAATCCGGATGGACCTGGGAACGGCGCAGATAAATCCTGCAGAGACCGCTGCTTTTGTCCAGGTAACGGCAAGGCGTGGACGTATAAATAATTTTCCCGCGGGATTCGTATTTTTCATAACAGCAGCGGCCACAGCGCTCGCAGATGGATTCCCAATTGGCCAATGTTTGCGACTGGTTACCGGTTGGTTTCTTCATTATTCATAACCTGAGTAAGGGAAAAGCACCTATCAATAGACAAAGTCGACTGACAGGGTATTGGCGCAAGAGCAGTTGACAAGGGCAACAAACAATCCTAATCTGGTCGGACCAGAGAATCCTCATTCTATCCCTGAAAACTGGCAGAACCATCTATTCAACACGATAATTGGATTTTGAGCAAGAGCTCCCCCTGACAAGCTGCCGAAAAACAGCCTGCCGCGGTCATGGCCGGGCGCTCAAAATCAACAGCAAAGCTTAAATTCATTGCTTTTACAAGACGGGGAAAGCGCATTTTTCCCACCGTGCCGGGAAAAGTTCCAGGATGGATTTTTTCGACAACCTGCCATTCGAGAGAGGTTCTCATGCGCCTGATGATCATTTTCTCTGCCCTGCTTATGCAGGTCTGCCTTGGGGCAACCTACTCCTGGTCTGTCTATGTCCAGCCCATCAGACTCTTGACGGACATATCCCAGGCTCAAGCTCAGATTCCGTTTTCCGTTTTTTACTTCGTTTTTCCGGCAACGATGATTTTTTCCGGGGCTCTGGTCGATCGCTTCGGCCCCCGTTTCTCGACCATGAGCGGTGGGATGCTGTTCGGCAGCGGTTGGATCATCTCCTCCTTCGGCGGTCAGAATTTTCTGCTGACCATCCTCGGCAACGGGCTTATCGCCGGAATCGGTGCCGGAATCGCCTACATCGTCCCGATTTCCACCTGTATCAAATGGTTTCCCAATAACAAGGGACTGGTGACCGGGGTCGCTGTCGCCGGATTCGGCGGTGGTGCAGCATTGGTCAGCTATGCCGGCGGTTTCTTGCTCAAACAGGGCGCCACTCCCTTTCAGTTGTTCGGCTACCTGGGCTTTGCCTTTGCAGCACTGATCATCTTTTCCGGATTTTTCATGCGCAACCCACCGAACTTCAACCGGTCCGCAAAAATTAGCTTTAATTTCGGGCGGATCTTAACCGACCGGCGCTTTATCATCCTTTACTTTGCCATGTTCACCGGGCTGGCCGCCGGCTTTGCCGTTAACGCCAACATCAAGGAGCTGTATCGATCGGCAAGCTTGCTGAGCGGCGTCAGCGCGGTCTCCTTCTTTGCTATAGCCAATGCCATCGGTCGCGTCCTCTGGGGCAGCCTGTTCGATCGTTTCAGCAGCGCGGCAATGATTCAACTGAACCTGCTGGCCCAGGCGGTTCTGTTGTTCGCCTCTCCGTTTATCCTGACCTCGTCCGGCGGGTTGCAGCTGTTTGCCGCGCTGACCGGTTTTAACTATGGTGGAGTTCTGGTCATATATGCCGGTTCGGTTGCCAGAACCTGGGGCGCGGAAAAAGTCGGAACCATTTACGGCTGGCTGTTTTCGGCCAATATCCCCGGCGCTGTCGCTCCGCTGCTGGCTGGATATTTTTATGATCTGACCGGGAGTTTTACCCTCCCGTTACTGGCCCTGGCCGGGATTATGCTGGGCGCAATGGGCATTGTCCACCTCAACCGGCAGTTGTTTTCCGGCCGCTAACCACTTTTGTTCGGAACCGGCGCGAAAAGTCGATAAAAAACCGTTGACTCAAAAAAGCAAATTCGCTATTACTAGGCGTTCTGAATTTGACCCAAGCATAAAGCTAGGAGGAATAGAAGATGCAGTGCGAAACAGTTCTCCCCGGTACCGAGTGTACCTTCTGGAAAAAAAGCGGTTGTTCCGCTGAAGGCGGCAGCTGTCAGGTGGTTGTTGAAGAATGCCAAGGCTGTGAGCGGATTGTCAAAGGTTCTATCGGTGAGGTCTGTACCTCGTATCCGCAACCTTCGACAAAATGGACTACCGGTCTGTGCAATTTTGCAACTCACAAAAAAGTCGATCTCAAATCGAACGACGTTCGCGTCAACCCGCTGAAAGCAGCAAAACGCGCCGCCGCCGGGAAAAAGAAAAAGTAAGCGATTTCTTCGGATACCCGCTGTCAAAAAGCCACCGATATTTCTCGGTGGCTTTTTACGTTATCACCAGGTCCGTTCAGGAATCTATCACTGAGCCAGCGTCCCGCCCTGCCTGCAAACTCCGCCCGATCAGTGCCACAATATCGCCGACGCTGAAAATAAAATCAGCGGGCGGGTTGGCAATAAACTGCCCGGAACGTAACACCCCCACGACCGAGGCCCCGGTCATCTGCCGGATATTAAGATCCCTGATGCTGTGGCCAACCAACAGGCTCTGTTCGGCCAACTCTTCCCAGGTCAACTCCAGCAGATCTCGGGCATTCTTCAGCAGCTGCATGGTGCGCAAATCAGTTTCCAACAAAGACTCTCGCTGGTAATTGTCCCGTCGGGCCGAATCAGTAAATTCCTGAATCACCGGCAAGGGAATTTTGAGATTTAACAGTGCCTGCCGGGCGATTTCCAGTCCCGCTTCCAACTCCGGCAAGATGACCATGGACACCCCATCCTGATAAAGTGCTTTCATCTGCTCGGCGCCGACTGATCGCGCCACGATACTGATCTCCGGAGCCATGATCCGGGCTTGTCTGACGACAGCTTCGGTCGTGGTGATATCCGGGATGGTCAACAACAGCTGTTGCGCTCCGGCCAGGTTGGTGGCCTCAAGAACCACCGGTTGGGCGGCATCGCCATAGATCGCCGGATAGCCATGCCGCTTGCATTCTTCCATTGCCTGATGGCCAAGTTCGATCACCACAAAAGACACCTGCAGGCGGGTCAGGATCTGCGCCACATATTGACCGACCTGACCGCCGCCGGCAATCACCACGTGACGATGCAGTCCTTCAGCCGGGAGGTTGACGGTCTCCAGCTGATCGCCACCCAGGTAGCGTTTTTTTAATCCGTACAGGGGAGCGGTCAAACCGGACATTAACGGGGTCATCAGCATGCTCAGGATGGTCGCAGCCAGGATAGAGGAATACTGGTCCGCGTTCAAAAATCCGCCACCATAACCGACCTGACCGAGGACAAAAGAGAATTCACCGATCTGAAACATGGTCAAGCCAACCGCCAGGGGGATGACATTGCCATAACCGAAGGCCCGCACCGTGGTGGTCATGATCAATCCTTTGCCCAGGGCGACCAGAACCACCAGTTGCACGACCCCGCGCCAATGCTGAATCAGGAAGGAAGGGTCAAGCAGCATACCGACCGAGGTAAAGAACAGCAGTCCGAACAGGTCGCGCAGCGGGATAATGTCGCTCAGGGCCTGGTTGCCATAATCGGACTCACTGAGAACCATCCCGGCGACAAAAGCACCGAAGGCAAAGGAAAGACCGGCCAGATAGGTCGCATAACCGATTCCCAGGCCGATGGTGGTGATGGAAAGCAGAAACAATTCCCGCGAATTCCCGCGCGCGATCAGCGCCAGTAGCCACGGCAACAAACGGGTCCCGATCAACAGCATAACGGCTAAAAAACCAATCGATTTGAGGACTGCGACACCGAGCATCGGCAGCCCGGCTGCGGGATTGGTCACCTGGGGAAGGAGAATCAACAACGGGACGACTGCCAGATCCTGGACAATCAGGATGCCGATCATAACCCGGCTCGATAAAGTACCAAGCCGCCCCTGCGCCATCAGAGTTTTGAGGATAACCATGGTACTGGACAGCGAAACCAGACCGCCGAGCCACAGGGAGGCGCCCTTCCCCCAGTCCAGATAGCGCCCGACAAAATAACCGTACCCCAGGGTCAGAAGGATCTGCAGCGGCCCCCCGAGCAGGGCAACATATTTGACGGGCTTCAGTTCCCTGATGGAAAATTCCAGCCCCAGGGCAAACAACAACAGCGCCACCCCGATCTCCGCCAGTTGCTCGACCATGTGGGCATCACTGACCACACCACCGGTAAACGGGCCGATCACCACTCCGGCGAGGATATAACCGAGGATCAGCGGCTGACGCAGCTTTTGAGCCAGCAGGGCTCCGCCCAGTGCCGCCACCACAATCACCACAATATCAGCAGCAATGCCCATCAATAACCCCTCGTATGTGTGACCGACAGTCATTCAACCCTGACGGTCAGCGGTTTGGTACCAGGACAAGCCGATTCTAACCCGGCTCGGCCGGAAGCAACAGAACAGTTCAAGCTATGGCCGGGCACCATGCCCGCGCCCAAGCATCTCCGCCGCATCCATGACCACCATAAAAGCCTCTGGGTCATGGTTACGGATAATATCGCGCAGAACCGTAATCCGACGAGCTTCAACCGTGACAAAGATCATGGTTTTATGCTCTCCTTCGGCCAAGCCGGTTCCGGTAACAATAGTGCCGTAAGGTCCGAGCTGATCAACGATCTTGCGCCCTAGCAGCTCAACCTGATGGGACGTAATATGAACCACTTTTTCCGACAGCGTCCCGGTCAGGATCATGTCGATACATTTTGCCGTGACATAGATGCTGATCAGACTCCACAGCGCCCGTTCAATATCATGAAAAACTATTCCGGCAGAAAAGATAATCAGAAAGTCACAAAACAGGATCACCTGCCCGGCCTTGAAAACCGTTTTAGCGGCAACCAGCCTGGCAATGATGGTCGTGCCCCCGGCAGAAGCATTACCGCGCAGCATCAGGCCGACCCCTACCCCGATGGCAATCCCGCCGTAAACTGTGGCGAGCAGGGTATTATGGCTGACCGGGCCAAGCTGAAAATATTCACGAAACAGATCAACAAAAAATGAGCAGAGGAAGATGGCGGCCACGGAGCGGAGGGCAAAGGCCCTGCCAAGCATGCGCCAGCCAAGGGCCAACAGGGGCAGATTGACCGCAAGCATCAGCACCCCGATCGGCACTGCAATGAGATAATTAAGTAAAATGGCAATCCCCGCGGTGCCGCCGGTGGCGATCCGGTTGGGGGCAAGGAACAACACCACCCCGAAGGCAAGAAGGGCCGCCCCGCAGCTAAACAGAGCGGTATTGCGAATTTCGGCAGACAGATTCATATTTGCACGTCAAAGCAAGAGAGGGGAAAAAACAACATGGTCGGCGGTCCACTGACCGGCCGACCATGTCAAACCAACCAGAAGAGTTCTTACTTCAGCCCGTCGATCACAGCAGCGACTTCCTCGCGCAGTTGTTTGGCGGAAGGGCTCTGTTCCAAACGCAGGAACTGCTGAAAGTAATCGACGGCCTCCTGGGTGCGGTCCTGGTCAAGATAGATATAACCAAGGGTCAGATAGCCGCCCGGCAGCCCGGCATCAAGTTTAAGGCTCTGGAGACAACACTGTTCCGCCTGTTCCAGATCCTCCCTCTCGTAATAAAGATCGGCAAGACTCAACAACGGCTGGGGATCTTCGGGATCGATCTCCCCGGCCTGCTGAAAACAACTCAGCGCTTCATCGCTGCGCCCCAGATTGACACAGATATCACCGAGAGCGTTGAGGGCAAAAGCCGAATTTGGAGCGATCTCCAGAGCCTTGCGGCAGGTCTGCTCGGCGGCCTCCAGATCGTCGACATTGACGTAGGCCATGGCTTTGCTCACCCAGGCATCGATCTCCCCGGGATCAAGCTCAATGATCTTCTGATAAGTGGTCAGGGCTTCGGCATTGCGGTTCTCTTCCAGGTAAAGGTCGCCAAGGGAGAACAACAGGTCGATATCATCCTCAGCCAGCGCCAGCCCTGCGGACAGGCTTTTGTAAGCCTGCTTCAACTGACCTTCCCCGATCTGCGCCTCGGCCAGCAGATGCCAGGCCTCAGCGGAAGGTTGCAGGGTAACAGCCTTGCTCAGGAAGCCGTTGGCAGCCCGGTAATCGCCGTTATCCAGGGCACGGCTACCCTGCTCCAGAAGATCTTCAATATCCATAACCGGCACCTCTAGGCATTCTGATAGCGGACAACTTCAATGCGGAAGCCATCGGGATCGGTGACAAAATAAAACTTGGGCGGACTGCCGGGCAGACCTTTCATGGGGGTGACCTGCAGGCCCATTTCGCTATGGCGTTGATGCGAGGCCTCCAGGTCCTCGACCCCAACCGCCAGGTGGGAATAACCATCGCCGATGACATAAGGCTCGGCCTGCTCATAATTGTAGGTCAACTCCAGTTCGAAGGGCAGTCCTGCTGACGTCATATAGCTGAGAGTAAAACCATGCTCCGGGTAATCTTTTTTACGGGATATCTCGAAGCCGAAAGCGGTCCGATAAAAATTTTCAGATGCGGCCAGGTCCATGACCCGGTAGCAGATGTGAATCATCGGATAGTCCATAACCGAACTCCTTTGTCTGGAAAAAGGTTTGTAAATTGACAACAGCAGCGGCGCTCATTATAGTCGCGGACATGAGAGCGATATTTCTGTCAGATGCCCACCTGCGCCAACCGCAGGATAGAAACTACCAGTTATTACTTGAATTTCTCAACCGACAAAAGCAGCTTGATGCACTTTTTCTGCTCGGCGATATTTTTGAGTTCTGGCTCGGTTACCGTCACCTGGTGTTCAGCGCCTATGTCCCGCTGCTGGAACAGCTGCGGCGGCTCGTCGAGGCCGGAACACAGTTGTATTTCGTTGAGGGCAATCATGATTTCCTGATGGGAAACTACTTCAGCTCTACCCTGCACAGTACCGTCATCACCGAGCAGCAGATCATCAGCTGGGACAATCAGAAAATCCTGCTTTGCCATGGCGATCTGATCAGACCGAACCGCTCTTACCGACTGTTGCGCGGATTCTGGCGAAGCCGCCTGATTCGCCTGTTATCCCGCATCGTCCACCCGGATCTGGTCTGGTCATTCGCTATCTGGCTGAGCAACAAAAGCACCAAAAACGACCCGAATTTCACCCATCGCGACCCCAGTCCGGTATTGCAGGCCTATGCCACGCAGCAGACACCAGACTGTGACATTATGGTTTGCGGCCATTTTCACCATCCCGTTGCCCTAGAGCACGAACAATTAAAGATTATCGCATTGGGAGACTGGATCAATCAGTTTTCTTATGCCGAATTACAGGACGGGGTCATAAAGCTGCAGACATTTTCAACCCAGCCGAATGCGCCCAGTGCTTCCGCCGGGGAATAACCCAAATGGCACAAGTTTAAGCAACTTTGCAGTAAACTCGGGACTGTCCCCAGGGTCATCAGGGGCTGTCCCAAGAGTTTGCGAGCCATGAAACTGTCGCGGTTAACACCGCAAAAACCTGGGACAGCCCCCGTGCGGGGACAGTCCCGGTTTTGCTGCCAGCGGCTCTTAAACGAGCGCCATTCGGGAATAGCTCTCATTTTTCAGCAGCCAGCAAGGGAGTATCCAGCGTATCCTGCACCTGGCAGCGATCCGCTAAATCCTGCAGGGACATCCCCTGCAGACCTTCCGCGGTCACCGCTTCAATCTCCTGGTAGATCTGCATCGCAATCCGAACCTGCGGCTCCAGCAGCAGGTACCGGACATCTTCCCCACAGGAACGAATCCGGCGAAAGAAATCAGCCAACTCCAGCTTTTCCGCGGAACTCCCCAACTGGTACTGGTTTCGTTCGCTCCGACTGCTCACTTCAACAACCAAACCGAGCCGGGTCAGCGTCTCCAGGACACTGCGGCAAAGCCGTGACGGAACCGCCAGACAATGGGAAAGCTTTTCGTGGCTCATTGGACCCACACCTGAAGAGAACCGCTCAGCCAGCGTCACCATCACAGCCAGGGCCACCTGTTCAAAGCTTTCCCGATTCACTTCACTGCTACGCAGATCACGGTTGCTGGTCCGTAAATTTTGTTTGGCATAGCAGACGCCGAGTCCGAACAGCACAATCACCCAGGAAACGTAAAGCCAGACCATGAATATCGGCAACGCCGCCATGGTTCCGTAGATGGCGTTGTAGCGCCCTACTCCGACCTGAAAATGAACATAACCGACCTGAGCCAGCTGCCAGAGGCTGCCACCGACAATTCCTCCGAAAAAAGCGGCTCGCCACTCCACCTTGATATTGGTCATGAACATATAGAGAACAGTAAAGGCCAACCACATGAAAAGGAACGGGATTACTTTAAACAGGACCACGACCAGGCTGCCGACCAGTTGGATATCCAACAAGGCTTTGACCAGGCGATTACTTGTCAGCGTCGACGTCATGGAGATGGCACTGATAATCAAGACCGGACCGACCAGAATGACCGACAGGTAATCAGCAAAGCGACGCAGCATCGGCCGGAGTTCCCTGACTCCCCAGATGTAATTAAAGGTTTTTTCCACATTGGTGAGCAGGGAAATAACAGCGACCAGTAGAAACAGCAGACCAAAAGCGCCCAACTGGGCAACCTGGGTATTGTTGATGTAACCGAGAATCGCCTCGGCAATCCGACCGTCACCAACGTTTAACTTGGAAAGAATCAGCGGCTGCAGCAGGTTTTGTACTCCAAACGCCTTGAGCAGGGCAAAGGTCAACGCCAGCAGCGGCACCAGGGAAAGCATGGTGTAATAGGTCAATGCCGCAGCCCGCAACAACGACTGGTTAACGGAAAAATCCTGAAAAACCAACACCAGCGCCTGCATCTGGCGCAGCAAGGTGCGCCGTAGCAGGGTCAGTTCGGCCGGGTTCTGTTCCCAGAGGATTCTTTTTGCCCGGTCCATCCAGTTTATCGGATGTTTAGCAGCCATCTTCCCTCCCCGCACAGTCAGACGCGTTACAGGTCAACCTTCTTTACTGGCAGCCCTAAATCCTTGACCTGGTTTGCAAACACTTCAGTATCACCGACCAGCACGATCAACAACTGGTCGGGATGTAAATATTCCTTGCTGACCCGCTGCACATCCGCAACCGTGACCTGCTCGATATTCTGCCGGAAATTCTCCAGATAATCCTGCGGATACCCGTAATAATCCAGGCGTACTTTTTGAGTCACCACAGAATGCGTATCATCAAACGCAAAGACAAAGGAGTTAACCAAACTTTCTTTGGCCAACTTCAGCTCGGCATCAGAAACTGGTTTATCGATCATCCCCTGCATAATCTGTCGCATCAGCGCCACCACCTCAGCCGTCGAAGACGATTTGGTTTCGCTGCCGGCCAGGAACATACCGGGCAGATGCCGCCCGATCTGGAAATAGGAATACACCGAATATGCCAGGCCCCGATTGGATCTGACTTCCCGCATCATCCGGGAATTGAAACCGCCACCGCCAAGAATGAAATTGGCCACCCGCAGAGCATACTGATCCGGATTGTCTTTGCTTATACCGGTTTCGCCCATAAGAATCGTCGTCTGTGGAACATCCTTGTCCGCAAGCAGGATTTCCCCTTCCGGCGGTTGCGGCAACGAAGGAAAGTCACGCACCAAACTGTCACCGGCGGGCCAGTCACCGAGTAATTGCTCGAAGTCGGCCAACAAATCCGCCTGTTTAAAATCCCCCGAAACTCCAAACCAGAAATTGGCCGGATGAAAATAGCGCTCATGCAATTTCAACAAATCTTCTCGCGTCACAGCCATCACCGAAGCATCGGATGGAAATGCGCCGAAGGGATGCCCCGGGGCTTCGGTCGCATTCAGCAACCGATTGGCAATGGCGGAAGGCTCATCATTTTTGCGGTGAATGCTCTCCAGCAGACGTTCCTGGGCCAGAGCAAAGCGGCTCTGATCAAAGCGCGGCGAGCGCAGGACCATGGCCAGAATCTGCAACCCGCGCTGCAGGTCGGAGCTGTGCAGGGACAGATCGATCTGATAGCAATAGTCCGAGCTGCTGACGTTGAAGGACGCTGCCATGGCTTCCAGTTCGGACTCAAGCTGTTGCGGAGACATATCACCGGCGCCTCCGGTGGCCAGGGTATCGGCAAACAGCTGTGACAGGCCGGTTTTATCCAGGGGATCATAGACACTGCCGCCTTCCACCATCAAGGTCAGGTCGACCAAGGGCAATTCATGATCTTCTTTCATGTAAACCCTGGCCCCATTGCTCAATTGCTGCTCGGCCACCTTGGGAAAGGTGAACTTAAGCGGCGGAAAAGTCAACTCATCTGGCCTCTGCTGACCGACAAAAAGATTCTGTCCGCAGCCGGACAGCAAAGTGACAAGGAATATAACGATCGACCATCTCATAAGATTTTGCCTCCCCGGCCCAAGGTCGCAACCGTCCGGTTATCAGCCTGCAAATAACGCTGCGCCACATCCATGACATCCTCGGCGGTAATCCCGGCCAGCTCTTTATCGTAATTGACCAGGTAATGCCAGTCGCCCATGGCCTGGTAAGAAGACAACATGCGGGCCAAGCCGCTATTCCCTTCCAGGTTACGCAACATAGCAGTGGTAATTTGCTTGCGCGCCTGGTCGAGTTCGGCAGCGCTCAAAGGTTCGGTCTTGAGCCGATCAAGCTCGTCATAAACCGCCTGTTCGACATCGACACAGGTACAGGTCCGGCTCGGGGACATGCTTAAGATCATCAGGTTCGGATAGCGGGAGCCCGGCGCCGTGAAAGCATCGACGTCCGTGACCAGCTGTTTATCCACCACTAGGGATTGATACAGTCTGGAGGTCCTGCCACCGGTCAGGATCTGCACGATGATATCAAAAACATAATCATCCTTGGACGGCATGGTCGGCTTGTGATAGGCGATCATCAGCCGCTGTTCGGCATCGAAATCGATATGCACCCGCCGCTCACCATCCTGCTTGGGTTCCTTTTCGATAACCGGCGGCACCGGGACGCCGGGAGCCAGGCGACCGAAATAGCGCTCGACCAGATCGATGGTTTTGCGGCTGTCGATATCACCGACCAGGGTAATGACCATGTTGACCGGGGTATAATACTTATGAAAAAACTCGCGGATATTCTTGAGGCTCAAATTTTCGATATCCGACGACCAGCCGATAATCGGGTCCCGGTAAGGGTGAACCTTGAAGGCTGTCGCCAACAGCGATTCATAGATCTGCCCGCCGGGATTGCTTTCATAAGACCGTCTGCGTTCCTCGCGGACCACATCGCGCTCGGTATAAAATTCACGAAACACGGCATTCTGCAAACGATCCGACTCAATGTTCGCCCAAAGTTCCAGTTTATTGGACGGCAGATTGATCAGATAGGTGGTCTGGTCCTTGCCGGTGAAGGCATTATAGCCAACCCCGCCGTTTTCCGAGTAGATTCTGGCAAATTCGTCCTTGACCACCAACGAGCGGTGCTGTTTCTGCAAGTCGTGCAGACGGCTGCGCAATTCCGTCAGGGTCTGGGGAGCGGTATTCGGCAGGTTTTTCAGGCTGTCAATGCGGCTGCCGACCTCTTCGATCTCCTTGAGCAGCTTGCTCTCTGCCCGATAATCCCGAGTACCAAGGGTTTTGGTCCCTTTGAACAACATATGCTCAAGTAAATGGGCAGTCCCACGCTGTTCGCTGGTTTCGTTGACCGACCCGACCCTGAAGGTGATATAAGCCGCCACCGTCGGAGAATTATGGCGCTCGACCATCAACAGAGTTGCGCCGTTTGCAAGGTGATGTTCCTGTACTTTTTCAGCCAGGGTTTGCGCATACAACGGCCCTGGCAGTACCAACAAAAATACTGCGAAGATGACATATATTTTGCGATGCATTTTGCTATCCTTAAATATAATTTATGGGTTACGAGAAGTTAGGTCTAAGTTTAGCTTATTGGCAGCAGGGAATCTACCCGCCTGGGAAAGGAATCCAGCTGGAAAGAGCAGAGATGTGAAAAACGCTCAAAGGATCCCAGTATCCGGGTCGGTTGTCAATGAATATCAGGGCTTCCCCTTGCTCTTTCCCGGTGAGCGGCGTAATCTTGTTGATAAAATCACTACACAATATCCTCACATTTATATGCTAATAGAATACCTCAGTAAATTATCACTCAATGAAACAATCAGCCAGCGCATTCAGGCAGGCAAAATGCAAGCCGGACAGTCTTTCCCCGGCTTACGTAAAGTACTGTAAAATTAACCCTTTACAACGAGCTTGGCAAAGGCCGAAACGGACTTTGTCAAAATTAAATAGGAAGGTAAAAACACTATGAAACGAATCGCAGTTCTCACCAGCGGCGGAGACTGTTCAGGTATGAATGCAACGGTTCGCGCTGTGGTCCGAGCCGGGTTAGCCTCCGGACTGGAAGTGATCGGCATCCAGAAAGGATTTCAGGGTTTGATCGACCGACTTTATGAAACCATGACCACCAAGAGCGTCAGCAATGTCCTGCAACGCGGCGGAACGTTCCTGCAGAGTGCACGCTGTAAAGAGATGCGCACCGAAGAAGGCTTGCGTCTTGCCTGTCAGAACCTCAAAGGCATGGGCGTTGAAGGATTGGTGGTGATCGGCGGCGACGGGTCCCTGAAAGGCGGCTACGCCATTCACACCCACGGTATTCCGGTGATCGGCATTCCGGCTTCCATCGACAACGATATCCCCTACACCGATGTGTCCCTCGGTGTGGATACGGCGCTGAACAATATCGTCCGCGCCGTCGATAATCTGAAAGACACAGCCAGTTCCCACGACCGCGCCTTTATCGTTGAAACCATGGGGCGCAACTGCGGGTATCTGGCGGTGGTTGCCGCTATTGCCTCCGGCGCCGAATACAGTCTGATCCCTGAGGAACCTTACGATCTGGAAGCAATCTGCAAGGAGCTTCGCAAACGCTACCAGGAAAAACGCACCAACGCCATCATCCTGGTCGCGGAAGGGGCCGGTAAGGCCGAGGATATCGCAACCCAGATCAAAGATCGGATCGGCTTTGAAACCAGGGTCACCGTCCTTGGCCATTATCAGCGCGGCGGTTCTCCCACGGTTTTCGACCGGATGCTCGGGGCTCGTTTCGGTCAGGCCGCAGTTGAAAGCCTGATGAACAATGAAGCCGGAACAATGACCGGCCTCGACGGATCGGAAGTGGTCATGACTGACCTGGAAAAGGTGACCACCTCGGGGATCCGCCCGATCAATTCCCGCTTTCCAAAGCTGGCCGATCAGCTCTCCGCCTGAACTTAAACCCTGGCCGGCAATAACCGTGTCCGGGATTTGCCGGCCAGGACCTCCCCCATCAGTTCCCCAACATCAGCCTCTCTCCTTTCACCTGCAGTCATTGCGAACCTGCCTCTACCTGTTAATCTTGGTAAAAGCAACAACCCGGTTCCTTGTCGGCACTTGTTGCGGAAAGGGGTCTTCTTGTGAACAATCTACTGGTTAGCTCCGAATCTCTCCGCTGGCATTGCGATCCCGCCCAATTCCAATTCAGCTCCACCGCCGAACTGCCACCCCTGGAAATGACCATTGGCCAGGAAAGAGCGTTAACCGCCATCGATTTTGGCCTGGGGATTACCGACAACGGCTTTAATCTGTTCGTTTTGGGACAACCCGGCAGCGGGCGCTCTTCAACGATCAAAAAAATTCTCGCCGCGCATGCCACCCAGAAGCCGGCGCCTGCAGACTGGTGCTATGTTCATGATTTCGAGTCCGGCAGCGGTCCCGAGTTCATCTGCCTGCCGCATGGCACTGGCAAGGAATTCAAAAAAGATCTCGACCGGCTGGTTGAACGGCTTTCCGAAGATGTTCCCAAATCCTTTGATAGCAAAGAATATCAGGAACAGCGAAAGAAAATTTCCCAGTCCTTCCAGGAACGCAGAAAACAGATTTTCCAGGATCTGGACCAATTGGCGGCAGACAACGGCTTTGCTATTCAGCAGGTAGCCAGCGGTCTGGTCCTGGTGCCTTTAAAAGAAGGCAGTCCAATATCACAAAAGGACTTTGAAGAACTTCCGGCCAAAGACAAGGAGCGCCTGGAGAATACCGGCAACATGCTGCAGGAAAAAATTGACGAGGGGCTGCGCGAAGTCAGAAAAATCGATGAGGAACTGCGCGAAAAAATTCTCGATGTGGCAAAACAGGTCCTGCTCTATACCATCGGCCACCTGTTTGAGACCCTGGAACTCAAATATGCCGCCCTGCAACCGATTATCAACCATTTTGCCAACTGTAAAAAAGACATTCTCAAGCAGATTGAAGACTTGCACTCAGCCAACAAGCCGCAATTTAATCTACCGGGGCTGGTTCCGCAGCAACAGGGGCCGAATTTTGATAATTACCGCGTCAACCTGCTCATCGACAACAGCGAGCTGGACGGCGCGCCAGTCATTTATGAAGCCAACCCGACTTATTTCAACGTTTTTGGCCGGATCGAGCATGTTATCCAGATGGGTAGTGCCGTGACCGACTTTCAGATGATCAAGCCCGGGGCCATGCACCGCGCCAACGGTGGCTATCTGATCCTGGATTGCCGCGAAGTCCTGCTCAACCTGTTCACCTATGAGGCGCTCAAACGCTCTATCCGCAACAAGGAAATCAAGCTTGAGGACATGGCTGAACAGTACCGGTTGATCGCCACCGCCAGCCTCAAACCGCAGCCGATCCCACTGGAATGCAAGATTGTCCTGATCGGCACCCCGGAACTCTATTACCTGCTTTATCAGCTGGACCCGGACTTTCGCAAGTATTTCAAGGTTAAGGTCGATTTCGATCAACGGATGGCCAACAGTAGCGCCAATATCCAGCTGTTCTCCCTCTTCATCGGCACCAAATGCCGGGAGGAGAAGCTGCTCCACTTCGACCCCTCCGCCGTCGCCCATACCATTGAATTCTCCGCCCGTATGATTGAGGACCAAAAGTATCTGTCGGCAAGCTTTTCCGAAATTACCGATCTGATCCATGAGGCATCTTTCTATGCCGACCGCAGCGGCGCCAGCCTGGTTACGGCCGCTCATATCGATCAGGCACTTGAATCACGAATCTACCGGGCCAACAAGACCGAGGAACATATCCGCGCCCTGATTGAGGATGGGACCATTTTTATCGACACCCAGGGTCAAGTCGTCGGCCAGGTCAACGGCCTGACTGTCTATCAGCTTGGTGATTACAGCTTTGGCATGCCCGCGCGGGTCACAGTGCGAACATTTCTCGGCAAAAGCAACATGATCAACATCGAACGGGAAGTCAAACTGTCCGGACCAATCCATGACAAAGGCATGCTGATCCTCAGCGGATTTTTCGGCGAACGCTACGGTTGTGATAAACCGCTGGCCCTGTCGGCATCGATCTGTTTCGAACAGTCTTACGGCGGAATCGAAGGAGACAGTGCGTCAAGCACAGAACTCTACGCCCTGCTCTCCAGCTTGGCGCGTCTGCCGATTCGCCAGGACATCGCCGTGACCGGCTCGGTCAATCAGCACGGCCGGGTTCAACCTATCGGCGGAGTCAATCAGAAAATTGAAGGTTTTTTCGCGGTCTGCAAGGCTAACGGCCTGACTGGCAACCAGGGGGTCATCATCCCTCGCGCCAATGTCAAGAACCTGATGCTTAAGGCCGAAGTAGAGCGTGCTGTCCAGAGCGGTCAATTTCATATCTGGAGCGTGGAAACCATCGATGAAGGGATTGCCATATTAACCGGGGTGGCAGCGGGCGAATTGCAGGACGATGGCACCTGGCCGGAAGGATCAGTGAATGACCGGGTCAACAGACGGCTGCTGCAGCTGGTGGAAACAGCTGCCGAGTTCGGCAAAAAAGCCGCGGGGCATGACATAGGCAATGGAAAAACCGCGGAGTGAGAAACCTTCTCATTGAGTCTTGCGGCCCTTCCCCGTTAAGTCAATGGTCCTGGGCCGCAAGGACCTCCTCGGCCTTACGGCGACCGATCTCGATCAGTTCCTTGGCCCGCTCGAACTCATAAATGGTGCAGATATTTTTCGGCAACTCGATGAGGATATCAGGGGTATAGGCAGCCAGTTTAAAATTGGCGATGGTCGACTGCATGGCGTCAAGGCTTTTAGAGACCACGTCAAAGATCCCGGTCTCATCCTCCTCTTCTTCATCTTCTCCATTAAATATATCCTGTAAACCCTCGATAAAATCAATAATTTTTCGATGATAGCGGTTGCGCGGCTCATCTGCAGGGGGCGGAGCTTCAAGCTGGGTAGGAGTATTGTCCACCTTGCCGCTCAGACTGACGGCGATAGTCAGATCGGTCATATCGCGTAACGTGGGAGCAATAGGCACCGGGTTGAGCAGACCACCATCAACCAGGTGCCGCCCGTGGTAATTGAAAGCGGAAAAGACCGTTGGAAAGGCAATGGAAGCGCGGATTGCACTGAACAGGGAACCGCTCGATAACCAGACTTCCTTGCTTTCGTCAAGGTCGGTGGCGACGGCAGTAAAGGAGAGCGGCAGGTCTTCGATATTGCGATCGCCAATCAGCTCCCGCAGGGTATTGATGATTCGCTCTCCCTTAAAAATGGCCGTGCCGCTGAAAGACAGGTCGAGCAGCTTCAAGACATCAAGCCGATCCAGCGCGCTGACCCACCTGGCATAGGTATCCAGTTTCCCCGCGGCATAAATACCGCCGATCAGCGCCCCCATGGATGAACCGGAAATGGAACGGATCTCATAACCCTGCTCTTCAAGCACGCGAATCACACCTATATGGGCCAGCCCGCGGGCCCCGCCGCTGCCGAGAACCAAAGAAACTGTTTTGCGGGTCTTTTTCATCACCATCCCTCACATGGAAACCGTTGCGCTTTGCATATCCTCGGCATCAATTTTGCCATGAGAGGGGTTGTTGAACAATGGATTATTCGTTGTCGTGGGGAATCCGGATATTTTCGGAAAATTTTTGACTCTAAGGGAAAGCTTCTCATACTGGCGAACATTAAGACCGGGAATACTCATGGATGGCGGCTACTTTTATGCTTGGCTACAAAGGCCAAATCCCCCTTTGCTAAAGGGGGAAAGTCATTATGCTCCTTCCCCCTTTGATGGGGGAAGGTCGGGATGGGGGTGAGACAAACGCCCAGGTAATTTAACGGACAGCAACTCGGCCGACGAGACGAGACTCGCGAGTTCTTCCGTTTCTTAACAAGCATCATCTATTCTCATCGAAAAACAACTACCGGAATTATGACCGCAACGCCCACCTCGCCCCTACCATCCAAAACCCCCAAATAGTAAATCCGCAAAATGCAAGAAAAAAAGTTGCGACCAGGACCATCTGACGAGTATAGTGCCGTCTTTGAAAAACGTTAAAGGAGATATGAATAATGATTACTGCTATCAGTCCGATTGACGGCCGCTATGCTTCCAAGGTCACTGAACTTGAAGAGTGTTTTTCCGAATATGCCCTGTTGAAAAACCGCGTCAAAGTCGAAGTCATGTGGTTAATCACCCTCTGCGGTGAAACGGGTATTTCTGAATGCCGAACCTTAAGCTCTGTAGAAGAGCAGGCCCTGCGCAAGATCGTCATCGACTTTACCCCGGCCGAAGCGGAGAAGATCAAAAAGATTGAAGCCGTGACCAATCACGACGTCAAGGCCGTCGAGTATTATCTCAAAGAGCAGATTGCCGGCACCTCGCTGGAAGAGATTTCAGAGTTCATTCACTTCGGCTGTACCTCGGAAGACATCAACAACCTCTCCCATGCCCTGATGCTCAAAGACGGCCTGGCGGCCCTGCTTCCCCAGCAGCAACAGATCATCGCTGGAATCAGCAAGTTGGCTCGTGATTTCAAAGATGTACCGATGCTGGCACGGACCCACGGGCAGACTGCCTCGCCGACCACCATCGGCAAGGAACTGGCCGTATTTGCCAATCGCCTGCAGAAACAA
The DNA here is from genome assembly GCA_963668145.2 of Geopsychrobacteraceae bacterium. Classification (GTDB taxonomy): domain Bacteria; phylum Desulfobacterota; class Desulfuromonadia; order Desulfuromonadales; family Geopsychrobacteraceae; genus Seleniibacterium. The sequence continues at coordinate 7,845 of CAXXJU010000003.1, read as the reverse complement.
AGCACAAAAATTGCCGAAGTCGAACTGCTCGGCAAACTCAACGGTGCGGTCGGGAACTTCAACGCCCACCTCTCTGCTTACCCAGCGGTTGATTGGGTTGCCTTGGCCAAAAAAGTGATCGAAAAAGAGCTTGGACTGAAGCAGAACCTGTTTACCACCCAGATCGAACCGCATGACTATATGGCAGAACTGTTCGACGCCATGGCGCGCTGGAACACGATCCTCATCGATTTTAATCGCGATATCTGGACCTATATTTCAATGGCTTATTTCGGGCAGCAGACCGTCAAAGGGGAAATCGGCTCGTCAACCATGCCTCACAAGGTCAACCCCATCGACTTTGAAAACTCCGAAGGCAACTGCGGGCTGGCCAACGCCATCTTCCAACACCTTTCAACCAAGCTGCCGATCTCGCGCCTGCAGCGCGACCTGACCGATTCTACCGTGTTGCGTAACATGGGTGTCGGCTTCGGCTACAGCATGATCGCTTACAAGTCGACCCTGAAAGGCATTGGTAAACTTAAGCTTAATGAACAGAACTTAGCTGATGACCTTGACCATGCCTGGGAAGTGCTGGCAGAGCCGATTCAGACCGTGATGCGCAAAGCCGGGATCGAAAAACCCTACGAAAAACTTAAAGAACTGACCCGCGGCCACAAGATCGACAGCCGAACTATCCGCGAATTCATCAACGGTCTGGAATTAGCCGATGAGGACAAACAACGGCTACTCGATATGACTCCAGGCAGCTACACCGGCATGGCCGGAAAGATCGTCGATTTTCTCGACTGAGGCCTATCAACCGGTCAGTGGATAGCAACAAAGCCGCGAGCTGCCCACGAGCACTTCGCGGCTTTGTTGATTCTGGCAACAGTTGATTTTTTGGGGCAGAATGAATATGGAGAACTTTGAGGTTCAATAACCATTGGGAACAATCATGTTAAAAGGAATTCTTTGGGACAACGACGGGGTGCTGGTCGATACCGAGCATCTCTACTATCTCAGCAACAAAGAACTGCTTAGCGAGTACAACCTTGACCTGACGGAGAGCGATTACTTCGAATGGTACCTGATGCGCAACATAGGCTCCTGGCACCTACTCGAAGAAATCGGTCTGACCAAAGAGGATCAGCCGGTCATCCGCATGCGCCGCAACGCCATATACACACGCAAACTGATTGAGGCGACGGAGCTTGTCAAAGAAGGGATTGAACCTTTGTTGAAGTCACTGTACCGCAAGGTGCCCATGGGAATTGTCACCAGTGCCTTTCGCGAGCACTTCGACACCATCCACGCCCGGCTTAAACTGAGGGATTATTTCGATTTCGTTCTTACCAACGAGGATTACGAAGGCAGCAAACCCTCCCCGATTCCTTACCTGTGTGGTCTTGATCGCCTTGGAATACCGGCGGAAAACTGCGTCGTCATCGAAGACTCCCCCAGAGGCCTCGCCGCCGCCCGTGCGGCCAACCTGCGCTGCATCATCATGCGCCACAAGCTTATGGCAGACTTCGATTTTCAGGGAGCCAATAAAGTAGTAGATTCTGTGCCGGAGTTACAGGAGACACTTCTGAAGCTGATGTAGCTGAACGTTCGTTTTTATTCCTTCCTACTCTCCACAGCCCCGTTCCCTTTCTTACTTTACTAATCTGTTTCAAAAATCAATTGGAATCCTCTTCCTTATCGTTTTATGGTATTTATTATCAAAACAAATATTTCAATTTACCAGGAGGCGCCAATGTTAAGCGAAAAAACCAAACAACTGTTCGCAAAACTGAACCTACCCTACCCTGCTGTTGCCCTCCAATATCTCCCCGTCAAGCCCAAAAATATCGAGCAATCGGACAAAAACCTGGCCTTTTGCCAATACGTTAAAGAAGCTCAGGAGACGGGCAAGACATTTTTCGTCAGCAAAGAGAATGACACCTGCTATGGCAAAATGGCGATGGGTATGATCCCTAAACCTCCGGTGACAGCCTCTGGCCAGGCAGGTTTTGATTTCGGTGTCTATAAAACACCGGCAGCCTGTCGAAAACTGTATCAAAACCTCCCCGTACTGGTTCCTGGCGCGGTCAACTATGTTGTCTTTGCCCCGCTTAGTCAATGTGACTTTAACCCGGACTTACTCGTCCTGTTTGCAGACATCCCGGCGGCCGACATTGTTATGCGCGCCACCAGTTATATCTCAGGTGATTTTTGGGAGTCCAAATCGACGCCGGTGCTCAGTTGTACTTGGATGTATGCTTATCCGCTGCTTTCCGGGAAGGTGAACCATCTGACGACCGGGCTTTATCATGGCCTGAAACGCCGGAAAATTTACGCTGCCGGTTTGCGGATGATTTCCATCCCTTTCAACAAGATTGATGAGGTGATTACGGCCTTGGAGCAAATGGATTGGACCACCATCGCTTTTCGAGAAGATGACAAGAGCAAAACAGAGCTACAGCGCAGAATGACACACTGGCAGGACATGGCGGTTGAAATGGGCTGCACCTGTGATTTACATTGAGACCCCATAAAAAAGCACAGTCTAAAGTGCAGCCAGTCATCTTCCCTACCGCGTCGCAGGCTATTGCAAAAAGCTTGCGACGGATACAATCACAGCCGAGAACAGTTCTTTCCCAGGATCACCAAAGCAACAATCTCAATTCAAACAAAATACCTTTGGTTACCCTGCCAAAACTTCAGTAACAATATCGGAATGGTCATTTGCAAACTGAAGTAATTAACCCGATAAACAATCGGTATATCTATTGACATAGAATTTTCTTTTGAATATATTCATTTAAATTCTTTATTAATTTCAAACCATTAGCAGAAAAACCGATTACAAATCATGATTAAATCGAGGTTTCTTATAATCATATGTCAAGCAATCGGTAACAGCGTCCCTCTATGAGCAACCGTGCGACGCCTTTTTTTTGCCATGCAGGTCAAAGACATCCCTCTTTCAGCCAATGTGCCTCCGCTGCCCTCTCAAACAATGGCCAAAGATAAATTCCCGCAAGTATTTTTTACTGGCGACCCTTCTCCCCAGCGTGACATTGTTCAGGCTCGACTCCGAGAAGCCTGCCATCATATCGGCCAGATTTGTGAAGTCTGTTTCACAGTGTCATCCCAACGGGAATTGGTCTTGCCTGAAAACCGAAATCCTCAAACGTTACTTCTCCCAGACTTGGTGAAATAAATGTCCCAAAGTATCAGCAAAGCCCTGATCAGCCGTTTGACACTGCTTATTCTTTGCCTGAATATCGCGATTATTCTGGTCTTTTACACATTTTCGCTCCGGTTGGCAGCTGATGATTTTCAATCACAAATTCAAGTCGAGACCAAACATCTGGCAGATACGTTCACCCAACAACTGTGGCTATTTGATCTCAGCACAACTGAGCAATTGGCTGATATGGCCTTCGACAACCGGATGATCAAAGGGCTGCGACTGTACGATCAGGAACACAACGTCATCGTTGACAAAGGTGAATTTCCTACGACAGGAGTCTCCAAGATCAACACCCCCTTGATCCATGATAGAAAGATCAACATCGGGAAATTGGAGATTGCTTTCGCTAATGACAACTGGCACAAGCAGGAAAGCCTGATTCTGAGAATCTCCCTCATTACAGTCCTGGCAACGGTAATTTTTTCAATTCTACTGATCAACAACCTGCTCAAATATCACTTGGTCAAGCCACTAAAGGACCTTCAGAACAGCATGGCCAAGGTTGCTGACGGGCAGTTCATTCAATCGGACATCAAAGGGCAAAAGTTGGAGATTCAGTCGATCATCAACATGTTCAACACAATGGCGCAAAGCCTGGCCCAGCGGGAAAAGCAACAGCAAAACCTGGAGTATGAATTACGCCAGAAATATAAAATGGAGGCGGTCGGTCTGCTAGCCGGGGGGATTGCCCACAATTTCAATAACAATCTGGCCATTATCCTTGGCAACCTTGAGTTAGCCAAAATCAGGAAGACCGATCAGGCAATGGTTGCGAATCATCTCGAAGAATCGATTCAAGCAGTTCTTCGCGCCCGCGACTTGGTTATGCAGATCCTCACTTACAGCCGTCAAGATCTGCATGGGCTGAAGCCGCTCCAGGTTATTGCCATTGTTGATGAAACAATGAAGTTCATGCGCTCGACGTTACCGACCACGATAAACCTTCGATATGAAGTGGCCAAGTTTGCCAGTGCGGCAGTTATTAAAGGCGATGCTTCGCGGATTCAAGAGATCCTTATCAATTTATGCAATAACGCCGTTTACGCGATGGAGGAAAAAGGTTGTCTGGCCGTTTTTGTGGATACCATGACTCTTGAACAAAAGGATATTCCGGCCCGCCTCAATTGCCAGCCGGGACACTATGCCAGAATTCAGGTCCAGGATAGCGGCTGCGGCATGTCCCCGGAGGTGCTGGAAAAAATCTTCGATCCGTTCTTTACCACCAAGAAAGTGAATGAGGGGACCGGGATGGGCCTGTCCACCGTTCAGGCTGTAGTTGAGCAGCATCACGGTCTGATCAAAGTCCAGAGCGAAAACGGAACGGGTTCGACCTTTTCGCTGTTCTTTCCGCTGACAGAAGATGTTTCGTCCAAGGATTGGAGTATTGCGGAGGACAAGACTCTGCAGCCTGGAACCGAACGTATTCTTCTGATCGATGACGATCAGACCCTGGCGAAAGTCGGCGGACAGATGCTCACAGAATTGGGCTACCGGGTCAGAGTGGAAACAAACGCCAGGACAGCCCTCAAACTCTTACAAAAAGATCCGCAACAGTTCGATCTGTTGATCACCGATCAAACCATGCCTGAAGTGACAGGCCTGGAAATCATTGCGGAAGCCAATGCCTTACGTCCGGATCTGCCGGTGATTCTCAGCACCGGCTACAGTTCAAAAATATCCGAGGCAGAGCTAGCAAAATTGAATATAAAGGCCTCCTGTACCAAACCGCTGAAACTATCCGCTTTGATAAAAATCATCCGTCAGGTTCTGGACGAAAAATAGCCCCTCTTGAATTTGCCGTTTATAGCGTTAAAATTTACTAGCAAAGCACTTCCGCAGCCGCTTTTTAACGTTATTAGTGGTTCCAATACTGCTTGCCTGCAATAGAAATTACTTTTCTCAACAAGATTGCTTTATTAATCCTATAATATAACTAGTTGTCATCCGGAAACACTGGATGGCAAAAATTAAGTTTTCAGATTGGAAGCGCGCAGTTTTTCGTTGTGGCAAGGACATCAAGGGCTTGCGCGGGAGGCCTACACCGTTACGCCGCACAAGTAAGCCTGCAGATTGACGCTGCTACAGCGGGAAAAAACCGTTTCCGGATGGAAACTAGCTATAAACCAAAGGTCTAGATCACCATCCCTGCCAGGAGATGTGACATGAGGCTTCATCTATTTTGGTTCCAATGGCTTTTCGCTCTGTTGTCAGTCGCCCTGCCTCCTCTTCCTGCATCAGCGACACAGACCAAAATTCTTTACGTGGACTCATATCACCAGGATTACCCCTGGAGCGCAGGCATTGCCCGCGGGATTGAATCCGTTCTGAAAAACCACGAGAATATCCAGTTGAAAATCATCCACATGGATACCAAACGCCAAAATTCAGAAGAATTTAAAATCGCCGCAGCCAGCCAGGCTAAAGCGTTGATTGATTCCTGGCAGCCGCAGGTTGTTATTGCATCCGATGATAACGCTGCCAAATATCTCATTGTCCCTTATTTTCTGGGCGGAACCCTGCCATTTGTTTTTTGCGGTGTCAACTGGAACGCTGATGAGTACGGCTTCCCGGCGACCAATGTCACCGGTATGATTGAAGTTCAGCTGATCGATCAGATCCTGGCCCTGCTGAGAAGATACGCTGCCGGCAACCGCATCGCCTTTATCAAAGGAGATGATCTCTCCGCTCGCAAGGAAGCGGCTTTTTTTGAGCAACACTTTAAACTCAATCTCGACCAACGCTTCGTGAAAGACTTTTCCGCCTGGAAAAAACAATACCTGGCTTTGCAGCAGGAATCTGACATGATTCTGATCGGCAACCACATCTCCATTACCGGCTGGAACGATGAGGAGGCCTATCGCTTCATTCTGCAGGAAACCCGGGTCCCGACCGGAAACTGGGACGACTGGATGGCCAAATTCAGCCTGGTCACCTTTGCCAACAATCCTGAAGAGCAGGGTGAATGGGCGGCCCAGACCGCATTGAGGATTCTAGCCGGCACCCCGCCAGCCGACATCCCGATTGTCACCAATCATAAAGCACGAATTTTTCTGAATATGGAGCTGGCCCGTAAGCTTGGTATCAAATTCCCTATCGAGCTTATTGAACGAGCAACTTTTACCTCAGAGTGAACAACGATGAGATTCCATTCAATGCAAGTCAGGTTGCCGCTCTTAATCGCCCTCGCTTTTGCCGTCACCACCTTGCTGGTTGTGTTGATTGTTGAACAGAAAATGGCGGCGGTCATCAACCAGAGCCAAAACCTTGAATATGGCGAGAAGCTACAGACCATTGTCCGTGCCGTGCGGAATAATTTCGACCGACTGCAAAAAACCAAAATGGTCGCGACCTATGAGGATGATTTTCAACATTTGACCTTACGCCAGTTGAGTGAGACCTATAAGCGGGCAGATGAAAAGACCGCCCAATTATTTATTCTGGATGCTCAAGGGCACCTTCTTCTTCCGGCAATCCTGCCTGCAACGAACTCACTATTTCCCCCGCAGTTGGCCAACCAGTTGCATCAGAGCGAGACCAACAGCTTAACCTTTACCCTGGAGACACAAGAACAAGTCTGGTGCACCTACCGGAATTTTGCTCCATGGGGTTGGACCATCGGCTATCTGGTTCCCCATACCATCCGCTACCATCTGCTCTATGAACTCAACCGAACCCTGATCGCGGTTATCGACGGCATTACCCTGTCCATTGTCATCCTGCTGTTGTGGCTGGTGCGCCGGCAGCTCAAACCGATCCTGCAGCTGACGGAAATTTCAGCAGAAATGGCCGAAGGAAATCTGGACCGCCGGATCCAGGTGGAGCGCGATGATGAAATCGGCCTCCTTGCGAATCATTTCAATCGCATGCAGACCACGATGGCCAATACCATTGCATCCCTGCGGCTGAGTGAGGAAAAGCTGCGCACCACCCTTGATTCGATTGGCGATGCGGTGATTGCAACGAACGAACAGGGTCTGATCAGCAGAATGAATCCGGTGGCCGAAAAACTGACCGGTTGGACCATCCAAGAAGCGCGCGGGATCCCTTTACAGGAGGTGTTTTCAATCATTCATTCCAAAACCCGCGAACCGTTGGCCGGCCAGTTTCAACAAATTCTGGACAGCCGTCAGGCCATAACCCTGGAGGATGATACCATTCTGTTGGCCAAAAACGGAACCGAGTACCTGGTGGCGGATTCTGCGGCGCCGATCCTCCATGCTGACAACCGTCTCAGCGGCATGGTTCTGGTCTTTCGGGATATTACTGAAGAGCGGGCTCTCCAGGAACAACTCCTGCAAAGCAGGAAAATGGAGACCATCGGCCAATTGGCGGGAGGCGTCGCCCATGATTTCAACAACATGCTCGGAGGAATCCTTGGCGCTGCTGAATTGATAAGACCTCTCTTGGGCAGCGACCCGGCAGCACACAGATTTCTGGCCATGATTATCGAGTCAGGGGAAAGAGCAGCGGACCTGACGGCAAAGTTATTGGCCTTTGCCCGCAAACAACCGATCATGTCTACACCGGTTGATGTTCACCTGGCCTTACGCAATGCGCTGGCCTTGTTGGAAAGCACGCTGGATCGGCGAATCAGCATAACAACGGAACTTACTGCGCCCAACAGC
>CAXXJU010000002.1:0-2827 GCA_963668145.2 Geopsychrobacteraceae bacterium | reverse complement strand
CTAATCTTGATGAAGATTTGTCGGATGACCTGGAAGACGTAGAAGGCGGAAACTAGTGTCAAGTCAAGCGTAATCTGTCACCCCAAGCCTTGTTGTTTTCCGGTTTTGTTTCATAATAAAAAGACTCACGTCCGGCAGTTGCCGGATGCTTACTTTTTCCTAATTTCACAAAAACACAAAAAACAACTGCGGCTTAACCGAAATCTCACACTTGACTTGACACTAGCACAAAAATGTATCCGAAGTTTTTGATCATTCAGTGGAAGTAAAATACATTGAATCCCAGATTATTTATTGTATTTTTGGTGGCATTGAGTACTAAAATTATAAAATGTAAACCATGAAAAACCAATTTTTCATTTTTATTACTATTGTTTTCTTTTCTGTTTTTTGGGATGTTCCGAAAAACAAAATGTACTCCTGTTTTTCCGCAGTTTTTCAAAATAGGCTCTGAAAGGCTTGATTTTATTGAAGTACTTTTTGAAAATGGGTGTTGCAGAGCTATATTTGGATATGTTTATCCGGCAACTTAAAAATAGATCAGGTCGTATTTCTGTTCAAATCATCTCCAAGACCAGAGGAAAATACAAGGTTATCAAAAACCATTGGTTGCAGTTCCAACGAACAAGAGTTGCAGAAAATGATTTATCTGGGCAAACAAGAGATTGAACGGTTATCCGCTCAATCGGGTTTGTTTATATCCGAAAGCGATACCATCGTTGAGCAGGTTATCTCTTCTATGAGCAATGCAAATATCCGAACGGTTGGTCCTGAACTTATTTTCGGAAAAATATACGACAGTATCGGATTTGGCATTTTACAGGAAAATCTTTTCCGCCATTTGGTCATTGCGCGGCTAGCTTTCCCCTTAAGCAAACTGAAAACCATAGAATACCTTTACCGTTTCCAGGGGGTCATGCTTGATCTGGACACTGTTTACCCCGCTTTCTGGATAAGCTGAACAGTAAGCTGAAAGAACGGGTTGAACAAATTGCTTTTGCCCACACATTAAAAGTTTTACACGGAAATATCAGCATTGTATTTTATGATATGACCACGCTTTATTTTGAGGCCAGTGATGAGGATGATTTACGAAAAACAGGCTTCAGTAAAGACGGTAAGCATCAGAATCCTCAAATCTATATTGGCTTACTTGTTGGTCTGGGTGGCTATGCAATTGGGTACGATATTTTTGAAGGTAATATTTACGAAGGTCACACACTAATTCCTTTCATTGAAAAAATCAGTGAAAAAAATTTAAATTGAACCGACCGATTGTTGTTGCTGATGCCGGGCTTTTATCGAACGACAATATAAAAGCACTCGGGAACAGAAGGGATACGAGTATGTTATTGGAGCCAGGCTAAAAAATGAACCGGACAACATAAAAAAGCAGATTCTGGAAACCCAGTTTTCAGAAGGACAAATCATTAGTATAAATAAAGCTGGCCGAACCCGGCTAATAGTTAGCTATGCAACAAACCGGGCAATGAAAGACGAACACAACCGCATCCGGGGGTTGCAAAGGTTGGAAAAAACGGGTTAAGGCTGGGAAGCTCACCAAAATCGAATATTAACAATAAAGGTTATAATAAATACCTTCGGTTACAGGGAGATGTGACCATTGAGATTGATTACGAAAAGTTCAACCGGGACAAAACGTTTGGGATGGACCTAAAAGGCTATGCAACAAATACCAAGCTAACAGACAAGCAAGTAATCGAAAATTATAAAAAATCTGTGGCATATTGAAAAGGCATTCCGGATGTCCAAAACTGATCTTCGCATACGTCCAATCTACCATCGTCTCAGGCATCGCATCGAAGCACATATTTGCATATCATTTACCGCTTATTGTATTTACAAAGAAATGGAAAGGATACTTTATATAGAAAAGTCAAGTTTGTCTTTAAAGAAGGCAGCAGAACTAACACATAACATGTACCAAATCTCATATACTTTGCCTGAATCAAAAAACACCAGATCACAATTACTCAAAATGGACGACCAACAAGCCGAGCTATACCAAATTATATCAAAACATTTTTAGGGTGTTGCAATGCGGAAAACAGGAAAAATGTATCCGAAGTTTTTGATCATTCAGTGGAAGTAAAATACATTGAATCCCAGATTATTTATTGTATTTTTGGTGGCATTGAGTACTAAAATTATAAAATGTAAACCATGAAAAACCAATTTTCATTTTTATTACTATTGTTTTCTTTTCTGTTTTTGGGATGTTCCGAAAAACAAAATGTACTGACCCAACAGGAAATTCAGGATGGCTGGAAAACTCCTGTTCGACGGACAAAGTTTGGATGGCTGGAAAAATTACAACGTGCCGGGAGTCAAACGGATGGACGGCTCAGGATGGATGCCTTGCTGCCAGTGGAACCGGTGCCGATCAGATGGGCTATATTATTACTGAAAAACAGTATGATAATTTTGAATTGGTCTGGGGAGTGGAAAAATCGCTGCCGAAGGAAACAGCGGTGTTTTGTACCATGTTACTGAAAGTGAAAAATTTAAAACACCTTATTTAACCGGGCCTGAATATCAATTGATTGATGATGTCGGCTTTCCTCAGAAAATTGAAGATTGGCAGAAAACAGGTGCCGATTATGCTATGCATGTGGCCGACCCGGTAAAGAAAAAGCTGAATCCGGTCGGTGAATGGAATTCATCACGTATTATTTTCGATAACGGACATGTTGAGCATTGGCTGAATGGTGAAAAAATCGTAGAATTTGAAGCCTGGACGCCGGAATGGTTTAAGTTGAAAGAAAGCGGTAAATGGACTATGGCTCCTGAGTACGGTTTGTCGAAA
>CAXXJU010000001.1:0-121244 GCA_963668145.2 Geopsychrobacteraceae bacterium | reverse complement strand
AATTGGAAATTTCAAGCAGAGCTGGCATGGATGTCTTTCAGGTTCGTCCGACTTTGAGAAGGAGTTTCTCAAAGGTTATATTGTTTCATTTTTTCCCAGAGGTTTTTGCGGCTGATGCCGAGGATTTCGGCGGCTCCGGTCTTGTTGCCGCCAGAGGCTTGCAGCGCTTTGAGGATACACCTTTTTTCGGCGCTTGCAACCGCTGCGGCCAGATTGATGTCATCTTCCTCATGCCGGTCTGCGCTAATCCCGCGGAGTTCCAGGGGTAAATCCCAGAGTTGAATCCTGGGGGCCGGGGCCAGCACCGTGACCCGCTCCAGCAGGTTGCGCAGTTCGCGGACATTACCCGGATAGTCGTAACTGTCGAGGGCCGCGGCAGCCTCCCCGGTCAGGGTAAAGTCCAGGCCGCGCTCCCGGCCGAATTTGCGCAGAAAATAGCTGCTCAGCTCGGGGATATCCACCTTGCGCTCACGCAGCGGCGGGACGATGATCGGGATGACCTGGAGTCGGTAATAGAGGTCTTCGCGGAAGCGTCCCTCCTTGACCAGCCCGGCCAGGTTCTTGGCCGAGGCGCAGAGGACCCGGACGTTGATCCGGCGCGGCTGTTTGCCGCCGACCCGCTCAATCTCCTGCTCCTGCAGGACGCGCAGCAGCTTGACCTGAAGCTCAATGGGCATGTCGCCGATTTCGTCGAGGAGGATGGTGCCCTGATCGGCGAGTTCGAATTTGCCGGCTGAGGCCTGATCGGCCCCGGTGAAAGCGCCTTTTTCGTGACCGAACAGTTCCGATTCGAGCAGCCCGGCCGGGATCGCGGCGCAGTTGACGCGGATATAGGGTTTGTTGGCGCGGCTGCTTTCGTAATGGATGGCGGCGGCGACCAGCTCTTTACCGGTGCCGCTTTCCCCCTGGATCAGGACCGTCGAGTCGGTCTGGGACACCTGGCTGATCAGGTTGAGCATTTGCTGCATGGGGGCGCTGGAACCGAGCAGCGGCTGGCGCTGGCCGCCCGTTGCTTTCCAGCGAGACGCAGCGGGCTTTGATCTCCTGAATCCGGACGATGCGCTGAATCCGGCAGCTCAGATCATCAAGGTCAAAAGGTTTGAGGATGTAATCCGCGGCGCCCTGCTTGAGGCAGGCGACTGCGTGGTCGGTGCTGCCGTGGGCGGTCATCATGATGACTTCGGTGGCCGGACTTTGCTGTTTGACTGCGGTCAGTAATTTTTCTCCGTCCATCCCCGGCATGCGGATATCCGAGACGATGATGTCGTAGCTCTGCTTCTGCAGCAGGGCCAGGGCCTCGTTGCCGCCGCTGACTTCGTCAACCCGCCAGCCTTCGCTGCGCAGGTGATCTGCTACCGTGATCCGCATGATCTCTTCATCTTCGGCAATCATGATCCGCACACTCATTTATTGCTCCTCCGCGGGCTTAAGGGGAATAACGACGCTGAAACAGGCCCCGCTGGCAGAATCATCCTCCAGGCTGAGCTCGCCGCCAAGCTGTTTGACCAGGGAATGGGAAACCGACAGCCCCAATCCGGTTCCTTCGCCAACCTCCTTGGTGGTGAAGAATGGTTCAAAGATTTTGGCCCGATGCTCAACCGGGATCCCCGGTCCGCTATCGGCAATCTCCAGCCGCAGCAGGTTGTTCTCCAGACGGCTGACAACACGAATTTCCCCCTGCTGCTGACCGATGGCCTGGACCGAGTTGCCGCCAGGTTGAGAACCACCTGGCGCAAAGCTTCGATGCCGATGGTGATGGGTTTGGCAATGTTCAGATCCAGGTGGACCTCGATGTTTTTGTGGCCCATGCAGGTAAGCTCGACACAGTCGCGGATCATCCGGTCGACATCACCGGTGCTGATTTCCAGGGGTTCCTTGCGGCCGATGTTGAGGAGCTGACGGACGGTGTTTTTGATCCGTTCGACCCCCTGGCCGAGCAGGGCAGGTAGCGGCTCTGCAGCTCAGGCTGATCCTGATTGCGCTGCATGGTTTGGATGCAGTTCTGCATGCCGCCCAACGGATTGTTGATTTCGTGGGAGATTCCCGCGACCAGTCGCCCCAGAGCCGCCAGTTTTTCATTCTGAAAGACCTGTTCCCGAGTTTTGTCGAGCTCCTGTTGCGAGGCTTCCAGGCGCAGGCAGAGCTGCAGGAAGCGCTTGTCCAGCATGCCGATTTCATCGTTCTTTTCCAGGCCTGAGCCGGTGGCTGAAAGGGCTGTGCCGGGTAGTTGTCCATGGCCGTGGCCAGGCGCTGCAGGCGTCTGCCGACCAAGCTGTTGAAGAGGACAAAGATGCTTAAGGAGACCAGGACAATGGTGGCCAGGGCAATATTGAGCAGGAGCCGGTTATTGGCGTGGATTTCAGCGAAGGCCCAGTCCATGGGGACGGTGACGTTCATGCCACCACGGATGTCGCCGACCTTATAGCCCTGGCGGCCGTGGCAGGCCAAACAGCGCTGGTCCACCAGCAATGGCGCCATGTAGCGCAGGCGGTAGTTGCCGGCGATCTTTTCAATTTCAACGGCTTCGGCCCTACCCTGTTCGAATTCCTTGAGAGTGCGTCGCTCAAAGTCGTCCGGGGCGTTATCCGGATTGACCGGCGCAGGCTGGTGACATTGAACTGTCCCATCCCTTCCTTGGCGGCATACAGGGACAGTTCACGGGTCACCATGGCGGGGTTGCGTTTAACCAGCCAGTTTCCCTGCGCGTCCTGAATCTCTCCCTGATCCAGAAACGGGTTCGCTTCGACACCGGGTTCCTTGACCAGGAACAAACCGTTGTGATCCGCGATCCACTGTCGGGTCAGGCGAATCTGATGGAACAGCATCTTGGCTTGACGGGTCGCCTGTTCCACCACCAGTTGTTCCTGGAAGCTGGCGGTGCGGTAGAAGGTCAGCCCGTAGGAGAGGCAGACGATCAAGCCGATCAAAAGAATGAACTTGGTTTTTAACTGCATGGCAACCCACCTTTGACCAACAGAATGTTGCGGCTGTTCATCCCGGGGCTTTCTCCGGCCCGGCAAAACCCTGCCGACGTAAGTTTCGCTGCCCAGGTTTGTGCTGTGCTTGAATGCTACCGAACGGTAACACAGAACCGCTCCGCAAAGCTACTCATTGGTAACATCCGGTCCGAAATTTCGGCGTAAACGATTGAAAAATAAGGTTGTCTGTTTGTGGCATGCTGGTTGCTACAGTGAGTAGCCTGGATGCAGAGGTCGATTCAGTTTGAGGGGTGAGATTGCCCCTTGCGGAGATTTTTTTCAAAGCTATGCAAGAGGAGGTGAGCGAATGAGTGAGACTCCCGGGTCGCGTAAATCACGTTGGTCGAGTGCCTGGTTATGGGGGGTACTGGTCGGTGTTGCCGGTGTGCTGGTGGCGGTGCTGGCCTCGGGCTACATGATCGATGCCACCAATACCGATAAATTCTGCGGCTCCTGTCACATGATGGAACCATTCAAGCAGTCGTGGCAGGCGTCTGTACACGGCGCGCATGAACCCCAAGGGGTTTGCCGCCCAATGTGTCGATTGCCATCTGCCCCATGGCAGTTTTGTCGATTACCTGACTACCAAGGCCAGAACCGGGGATCTACGATGCCGTTCAGTCGGTGCGCATTGATGCGGCGGCCTTTGACTGGAAGGGGAACGCGGAACGGCAACCGCCTGGATTTCACTTTTGATAACGCCTGCCACCGCTGTCATAAAAATCTGCTGCCGCCCGGACTGCCACGTGGCGGGTTCCTGGCCCCACCGGGATTATCTTAACGGCTTTACCGATAAACGTTGTACCGAGTGTCATGCCCATGTCGGGCATAAAGATATTTGGCAAGCAGTCAACGCACATTATCAGAACGCGAAGAATTGAACACAGAGCCTGTCACACCACACAAGGAGGTTAATATGAGATGTCGTTTATGGACGGTCGTCCTGGCCGTGATCGGGATGGTTTTCTGCATGTCGCCGGTCCTGGCGAAAGAGGCAGCGGACCAGTACCTGGACCTGGGGCAGAAAAAGCTGGAATTGTCCCGTGGTCTGACCAAAGAGGCCGCAGCCTGTGTCGAATGTCACTCCAAGAAGACGCCGGGCGTGGTGGAATCCTGGAAACTGGGCAAAATGGGGCATGCTTCGGTGTCCTGCTACGATTGTCACGTGGTTGATAAATCCTCACCCATGGCATCCCAGTGCGAAGGGACCAAGGGGACCAACACCTATATTTCGCCAATGGTTTCCAGCGGCGTCTGCGCCCGCTGTCACCCGACCGAAGTCGATCAGTTCCTTAAGAGCGGTCACGCCATGCTGGCCAGCAAAGCCGTGGTTGACAACAAGGGGATGGACAAGCTGATCCATCATTTTGAGGGCGGCGAGTTCATCGGTATCGACCGGAACGACCCGCAGAACCGCGCCAGCAAGGAGGCCGGCTGCCAGATGTGTCACGGTGGCAAGGTCGAACTTGGGATCGACAACAAGCCGATCAACGGAACCTGGCCCTCCGGTGTCGGCACCCGTTACCCCTGACGGTTCGGTTGGAACCTGTACGGTCTGTCATACCCGGCATCAGTTCTCGGTCGCCGAAGCCCGCAAGCCCGATGCCTGTGCCAGCTGCCACTTGGGACCGGACCATCCGAACATCGAAATCTATATGGAAAGCAAGCATGGCCAGATCTACCAGGCCCAGGGAGAGGACTGGGAATGGGACAGCGCACCGGATGCCTGGGAGCCGGGTGACTATACCGCCCCGACCTGTGCGACCTGTCATATGAGCGGCATTGGCGATCTGGCAACGACCCACAATGTCAATGAGCGACTCAAGTACGATCTGGTCCACAAACGCAGTGTCGTGCGTTCCGGGCGAGCGGGGCGACGGCGAAAAAGGTGAAGTCCTGATGAAGAAAGTCTGCGCCAACTGCCATGGGTCCACCCATGTTGAAGGCCAGCGCGATATGCTCGACAATACCGTGAATCTGTACAATTCCTACTGGGACAAGATCGTCGCCATGAAGAAGGACCTCAAGGAGAAGAACCTGCTCAAGGATGACCCTTGGAAAGACGGCTTCCAGGAACTGGAGTACTATTTCTGGCACCATGCCGGGCGCCGCGCCCGTCACGGCACGGCCATGAACGGTCCCGACTATACGCACTGGCACGGCTTCTTCCAGCTGTTCCAGATCTACAAGGATATCGAGGATATCTATAACATGCGGATCAAGACCGGCAAGATCGAAGAAATCAGCACGGTCATGAGTACCGGTCCGATTTAACCAGGTCCTGAGAATACTTCGGACAGCCCCTTGCCGCAATGACGCCAAGGGGCTGTTTTTTTGGTAAAGCCTGTTTATTGATGCGGCCGCAGTCAGCTGGCGTGGCGCGCTTCGTCCGTAATGAACGCGGCCAACTGGTCAGCCAGTAGCGGATACAGGCCGGCGTTGATGGTGGCGGTCTTGAGTCGTTCCGGGTTGGCAAGAAAGTCGCGGATAAAGATGATCTCCGAGGCTTTGGCGTAGGTGGCATAGGGGAGTTCGTAATTGATGCCGAGCAGGCTGTCGATGATGTCGTAGGCACTGGCGGTGGCCGGGAACCGGCGTACCCGCTCCGCCCGGCTCAACAGCTTGTGCAGATAAAAGAGCAGGCAGTTGTTGACGCTGGTGACCCGTTGGCGATGTCCTGGCAGAATGGTTTTGTCGCGCAGGGACGCCATGCGTTCCAGGCTGGTGCAGTAGGCCAGGTAGTTGGAAAAGCGCTGCCCGGTGAGGAGGTCGATCTCCAAGCAGCGGGGCCTGAAAAATACCCGCCAGCATGATATCCCCGCGTCACGGCCCAGTCCGCTCCGCACAGGACCAGGTCGCTTTGGGAATGTCCGGGACAGGGCATGGCGCTGATTCCCAGCCGGACTGGCAGATTCTGCTCGGTGATCAGGTAGTCACTCGGCGGGATCGGGTAAATCCGGTCCGGGACGCTGATATGTTCGCTGAACGCGGTCATGAATTGGTCCGGAAATCCTGCCTCGCGAAGCAGTTCCAGCACTCCGGCGATATGCTCCTGCGTTTTGCTGAGCCTGAGGTGATCGCGGTAGGGTAGGTAGGAGTTTGGCACCGGTCTGCTGTTGCAACTGCGCCGCCAGACCGTAATGATCGACATGGCAGTGGCTGATGACGATATGTTTAAGCCGCTCCAGGGGAATGTCCCGCTGCAGCTGTGCCATGGCTTCAACATTTGGAGGACCGCAATCGAAGAGCACCAGCTCGCCTGCGAGCTCGGCTGAATAGCAATGGACCGGTCCGACCAGATAAGGGGTATTCAGGGTGTGTTGGCGAGGAATCATCATGATCTCTTGGTGTTGTTTCCTAGCGATATTTGCTGCTGTCGATTCGCCAGATATAAAAGAATAACGGGATAACCAGCAGGCTTGAGCAGATGTAGGGGAGGCTGTGCCCCAGCTGATAGAGGCTGGTACCGAGTAGTGGGCCGATAATGAAGCCACCGGCCGGGCAGGCGGAGACGATCCCGCCGATGGCCCCCTGCTCATGCTGACCGACCGCAAGGGAGGCCCCGGCCGTAAAGCCTGGCGCCACCAACCCCAGCCCCAGCCCCAGGCCGCCGAGAATGGGCAAAGGCCAGAGGCAGGCTGTTGATCAAGGGCAGCAGGGCATAGCCCACAATCAGCAGCGGCAAACCGCAACGCATCAGTTGCAACGGGGCCAGTTTCAGCCTGTTGACCAGAAACGGACTGGGAAAAGAATGACATCAGCGCCGAAATCATCATCCCGGTCCCGAGGGCCTGGGCGGTTTCCTGGCCATTGAGGGAGAAGATGTCCCTGAAAGTAAAACCCGATGGTCTGGCCCATCATTGAGAAAGAGATAAAGGTCAGCAGGCCGGTCAGAACATAGGGGCGGTAGCGGCGGTCCAGCCACTTCAGTTTTTTAGCCGAAGTGGTCTTTTTGGAAGTGTGCCGTGGCTCTTTGAGGGTCGTGGCCAGCAGGATGGTACTGATCAGGGTAATGCCCGCCGGCGATATAAAGGGGAGCGAGCAGGCCAAAAACAGCCAGCACGCCACTTAAGGCCGGCCCGAGGATTGCCCCCAGGGTGCGGGCGGCGCCGAGGCGGCCCATGCCGGCGACCCGCTGTTCAGCGCTGGTGGTATCTGCGATATAGCCCGCAGCGGCACTGGGGGCGGCGGACATCAGCAAGGCCATCATGACCCGAGCCAGAATGACCAGCAGAAAGAGGGCCCAGCCGGATAGAATCCCCTCAAAGCCGAGCAGGAACATGGAGGCGAAGGTGGTGCAGCCGATGGCATAACCGGACATCCCCAGCAGCATGATCGGTTTGCGGCCCAGCCGATCGCAGGCCCGGCCCCAGACCGGACTCATCAGGGTGAAGGTCAAAGCCGCACAGCTGATGATTATGCCGACCTGAACTTCCTTGAAGCCGATTTCGCGACCGAGCGGCGCGAGCAGGGCAAAGGTCATGGATTGACCGATGCCGATGGTCAGGGACACTGAATAGCACCAAACCGGTTCCCAATGTGTTGGTGCGGTCGGCGGGCAGATGGTGGTTATGCTTGCTTTTCAATAGGAGCCAACTTTTTTCTGGTGATGGCGGTTGTTATAAAAATGTCCCTGCAGCGTAGTCAGCATGAGCTGGCAAGGTTGTCCGGAAACCGTTGGTTTTTTCTCTACCTGAAATCAAAGGGTGGATACAGGGAAGATTTGTCCGGTGCGTAGAACGGGGCTAATTCTTTGGCAAGAAGCGGATACAAGCCGATCTCTTTCACAGCCCGGTATAATAGCTCCGGTTCAGCGAGAAAATCACGCAGAAAAATCACTTCGGACACTTTCAGGAAAACTGAACATGGGTTGTTTTGAAATCATCATTCAACAGTTTGCTGATGGTTTCGACCGCATTCATGTTCAGCGGCAGTTTGCTGATCCGGGACGCCCTGGCCAGCATCTTGCGCAGGTAAAACAACAGGCAGTCATCAATGCTGGTAATGTATTCCCGGTGTCCGGGGAGGATCTTTTTGCCCTTCAGCCGCGGCAGTTTGGTCAGGGTTGCACAGTAGGCATGGTAGTTTCTGAAGCGCTGCTCCGTGACCAGATCGATGTCGAGCAACGGGGTCTGGAAAATGCCGCGCAGCAGCACGTCCCCGGTGACAGCCCAGTTCGCACCGCTCAACACCAGATCACTTTGCGAGTGCCCGGGGCAGGCCAGGACTTCGATACGGAGCTCGGGCGGCAGGCTCTCTTCGATGATTTTGCAGCGCTCCGGCCAGCTCGGGTAAATTTCCGGTTGGCGCTCATTGCCTGCCAGGCGCTGGATGAAACGTGTCGTCAAAGCCGACCTGCAGCAGCAGCTCACGCAACAGGGCTTTCCGTTCCTGTTCTTTGCTGAATTTGAGGTAATCACGAAATGGCAGGTAGATGGTTGCGCTGCTGTGTTGTTCGAGCCAGTGAGCCAGACCGTAGTGATCCGGATGGCAATGGCTGATGATGACATGCCGGAGCCGGGAAAGATCAAGGGTTTTGGCCAGATAACGGCTGGCGGCCAGGGTTGGTGGGCCGGTATCGTACAGGATCAGCTCACCGTTGATTTCGGTGCTGTAGCAGTGAACCCGGGCCGACCAGATAAGGGGTATCGAGGGTGTGTTGTTCTGGTATCATCCGACCAAGTCTATACCGATTTTTTGTCCAAGGGAATCTGTCCGCATCAAAAAACGCCTTCCTCGGTGCCCCGGGAAGGCGTTTTTTGCGATGTCCAGGTCCGGGTTAAAAATTGTAGGTCAACTGAATGCTGACAATGTCAACGGAGTTTTCATATTCCCCGACCACAGTTCCGCGGGCGGTATCCTCTGGAGTGGTTGCGGATTTTTCAAGTTTGGAATCAGCCACGAACAGATGGGCGTAAGCGGCGTCCATGGAGAGGCGATCAGTCAAGTGGATGCCCGTGCCTAATGAGAGCCAGATCCGGTCTTCGCCGGGAATGCGCGGGGTCCGGTACTTGTCGGAGATCGGGGTCTCGTCAAAGGCGACCCCGCTACGCAGCACCCACATTTCGTTGACCTGATACGTAGCGCCAAGGGAATAGCGCCAGGTATCATTCCAGTTTTCGGTGGTGGTGGAACTGCTGGCACCTGCAAAAGTGTTGTCGAATTCAATGGTCAGCTTGTCAAAAGAGCTCCAGCCGGTCCAGGTGATGTCGCCCATGATGGCCAGTTTGTCAGTGAGCTGATGATAAACGCTGAATGAGGCGGTTTCCGGCAGGGTCAGGTCGGCGGTAATATCCTGTGTCGCGAAAGCGGAAGAGAACGGCGCCAGGGCCGCCGGGAAGTCTTTGGCCTTCAACTGACCTTTGAGCTTATGCTTGACTTCGGAACGATAGGCGGCGCCGATGCGCGTGCTGTCGCTCAATTCGTAGAGGATACCCAGGTTGAAACCATAGCCCCAGTCATCACCGGTGTTTTCTGCGAGGATATCGAAATTGGTATTGCTGACATAAGATGGATCGTTGGTCTGTTTGTAGTAAACCAGGCCACCGTCGACCATACTCGACAGGGTTGCATCGATGTATTGGGCGCTGACGCCAACTCCGATGCTCAGTTTGTCGGTCACTTTGATGGCCAGGGCCGGATTGATATTGATGGTTGAAACGTCCGATTCTATGGCGTGATAACGGCCCACCCAGTCCTTGTCGTATTTGGTTGCCAGTCCGAACGGCGCCATGATGCCGAGGCCGACAGCAAGTTTGTCAGAGATGCGGTTGCTGTAATAAAAGTTGGGAACAAATTTGCTGACCCCGCCCTCGCCGCCGTCATTGCTGCCTAAGGAGCCGCCGAGGGCGTTGGTTGCCTGAGTTGAAGAAAATTTGGTTGACGGCATGATATAGTGGACTCCGGCAACGATCTGCTGCCCTTCAAGCAGGGTCAATCCCGCCGGATTGTAGAAAATCGTGCTGGCATCCTCTGCAGCGGCGGCCCCTCCGGCAAATGAATTTCCCAAACCGGTTACCGATTGCTCGACAATAGCAAACCCTGAGGCAAAGGCGCTGCCGCCACAGCAGGCAAACAAGGCCAGAGAAATCAGTAGTGGACGCATAGTTTTCAACATCAGATGGACTCCTTTCAAATAAAGCGCAGCTTTGATGACAATAACAATAGGAAATAGCGGCAATAATATGCTTATTTGCCTGTTTGATGCAATAGAACGCTATTCTTTTTTTGCAATCAGTGTTTTATTCCGTCAGGCTTCCTTCCCTTGCGGCTCCCGGTAGCTTCTTGACAGCTGGAAATGCCTGTGTTAACGAAGTCTGACGTAGAGAAGTCGTCATTCATAAAAAACCCACGCTGAGAAACTTTTTCCTTTTCCAGGGAGTGTCAAAATTATGAATCATGAGCGGTCGGAAGCGCTTTTCAATGCAGCGAAAAAGATTATTCCCGGCGGGGTTAACAGCCCTGTCCGTGCGTTCAAGTCGGTTGGTTGCAACCCGGTGTTTATTGAGAGAGCTGTCGGCAGCAAAATTTACGACGCCGACGGGAACGAATATATCGACTATGTCGGTTCCTGGGGGCCGATGATTCTTGGCCATTGCCATCCCAAAGTGGTTGAAGCGATCCAGCAGACCGCAGCCAGCGGCGCCTCTTTCGGAGCTCCGACGGCACGGGAGACGGTCCTGGCCGAGTTGGTGTCCACGGCCTATCCGAACATTGAGAAAGTACGCATGGTTTCCTCCGGCACCGAGGCCACCATGAGCGCCATTCGGTTGGCCCGCGGCTTTACCGGACGCGACAAAATCCTCAAGTTCGACGGCTGCTATCATGGCCATGCCGATTCGCTACTGGTTAAGGCCGGCAGTGGTGCGGCAACCTTCGGGGTACCGACATCCCCTGGTGTCCCCGCGGATTTCGCCAAATACACCTTGACCGCAACCTATAACGATCTGGCGGAAGTCAAGGCGCTGGTCGCCGCCAATCAGGGTGAGATTGCCTGCATCATTCTTGAGCCGATTGCCGGAAACATGGGCTGTGTACCGCCGGTGGCCGGCTTTCTGGAAGGTTTGCGCGAACTCTGTACTACCGAAGGGATCGTGCTGATTATCGACGAGGTCATGACCGGCTTCCGGGTCGCTTTTGGTGGCGCCCAGGAGCGTTTCGGGGTGCGCGGAGACCTGGTCTGCCTGGGGAAAATTATCGGTGGCGGACTGCCGGTCGGCGCATTCGGCGGCAAACGTGAGATCATGGAATGCCTGTCCCCGGAAGGGGGCGTTTATCAGGCCGGTACGCTGTCTGGAAATCCCCTGGCCATGAGCGCTGGGATTGCCACCCTGCAGCTGATTCGGGAAGAGGGCTTCTACGAGCAGATCGAGGAGAAAAGTGCCTACCTGGAAAAGGGGCTGCGCCAGGTCGCCGGAAACAGTTCGGTCAGCACCTGTTTCCAGCGGGTCGGCGGCATGTTCTGCACCTTTTTCCACCCCGGCCCGGTGAATTCATTTGCCGATGCGGTGCAAAGCGATACCGTCAGGTTCGGAGCGTTCTTCAGGGCCATGCTCGAACAGGGGATCAACCTTGCGCCGTCACAGTTTGAAGCTGGCTTTATGAGTATTGCCCACAGCCGGGAAGACCTGGATAAGACGATCTCCGCCGTGGAAAATGCCTTCGCCAAGCTTTGATTTGCAGGGTGGAGAGTCGATCAAATACGGTTTTAATGTGCGGAGAAAGCGATTGACTTCGGCTGGGTGCTGTGGTACTAAAAGTCGCTTTTACGGCTGTTTGTCAGCCGGTGAAATGTCCCGATGAGCGAAGACAAACACCAATTATTCAAAAGCCTCGGTTTTTTGTCGAGTGTCGGTATCTCCCTGGTTGCATCGATCCTGATCGGGCTGGCCATGGGTTATTATCTGGATCAGTGGTTGGCGACCAAGCCTTTGTTCACCCTGGTCATGCTGGTCATCGGGATTATCTCGGGCTTTCGTAACGTCTACATTCTGACCACACGTGAACTGCGGCGGCAACAGCTGGAAGACAGCAAGGCCGAAAGCGACAATGACCGAGCAGGATGACCGGCTGCTGCTGGCTGAGATGGCCGTGAGAAACTGGATCATCCTGGCGTTGTTGCTGTTGTTGAGTCTGTTCTGGAGATCCTGGTCGGTGTCCCTGGGGGTGTTGTCAGGCGGGGTCCTGGTGATTATAAATTACCGCTGGTTGGGCCGGTCGCTGGTCAAGCTTTTGAACAACCCGCAACGGGCGGCGCAGCAGGGTTTCAAGAGGAATTACCTGTTTCGATTGCTGTTCATCGCCAGCGCCATCTATTTGCTGCTGGTCCGCGGGGGCGTCAATCCCCTGGCCCTGATGGCCGGTTTATCCGTTGTTGTCATTAATCTGCTGATTACCACTATGAAACGCCTGTATTGAGAAATTTGACATAAAATTTCGGATAGGAGAAAGCGATGACCCATCCCTTCTTATTTTTACAATGGCTTGAACAGCAGTTGCATCTTCATTTCGGCGACCATGTTACTTACACCTGGTTTGTCATGCTGGTGCTGATTCTGGTTGCCTTTTTGGCCTCCCGTTCCATCAGCATGATTCCCTCCGGGGTTCAGAACCTGATGGAGTCGGTGATTACCGGGATTGAGGGGCTGATCGAAGAGACCATGGGGGAAGAGGGAAGGGCGTTTTTTCCGCTGATCGCAACCTTTGCGCTGTTTATCCTGGTCAGTAACCTGATCGGGCTGATTCCCGGTTTTTATCCGCCGACCGCCAATCTCAATACCAACGCCGCGCTGGCTTTGATCGTGTTTTTCATGACCCATATCGTCGGTTTTAAAAAGCATGGAATGGCTTATGTCAAGCATTTCATGGGGCCGATCATCTGGTTGGCCCCACTGATGTTCGTGATCGAGATCATCGGTCATCTGGCCCGGCCGTTATCATTGACGCTGCGTCTTTTCGGCAATATGTACGGCCATGAAATCGTGCTGATGATTTTCCTGGCCCTGGTTCCGTTGTTTCTGCCGATTCCGATGATGTTGATGGGGGTCCTGGTGGCTTTTATCCAGACCTTCGTGTTTACCCTGCTGGCAATGATTTATATTGCCGGGGCGCTTGAAGAGGCGCACTGATCTTGTTTATAGGCTTTTCACAGGGGTGAAGAGCAGGTCCTATAGCATATAGGAACAATATATTTCTTGAGCAAAAGGAGAATGAAGAATGGAATTTTTCGCTTGGTGTATGCTTGCAGCCGGTCTGGGCATGGGTCTTGGTTCTGTTGGTACCGGTATCGGTCAGGGGATTGCAATCCGGAGCGCTTGTGAAGGCGTTGCCCGCAATCCCGGCGCATCCGGTAAGATTCTGACCACCATGATGATCGGTCTGGCCATGATCGAATCCCTGGCCATTTATGTTTTCGTCGTCGCGATGATTATTCTGTTTGCCAACCCCTTCACCGAGCAGGTGGTCGAGTTGCTGACCAAATAAGTCGTTCGCTAAAAAAAATTAAAAGCAGCCCTTTTGGGCTGCTTTTTTTTTGTATATTGTATACACTTTAGAAAAGTCCTGAAAGTCTGAAATGTCTGTGTTTTTCAGTCAGTTATTGTGTTTCTTTGGCCTTTTAAGGGGATTTTTTGTTGCATTAAGTCGACGATAAGGGTACTGTCCGCCCTGTATGGTAAAAATATACACCGGATCGTCCCGGCGAGTATCCAACACGCATGAGCACCGCTATTTCTGCCACGATCTTCCAGCCACTGCCTGCTGGGTGCTGATGTTGTTTCATTGCGTACCATTTTTGAACAAGTCCATTTATATTTTTTCAAGGAGAGGTTTGATGCGTAAGATCCTTTACAGTTCTCTGCTTTTGCTGGCCCTGTTGTGGAGTTCGCAGGCTCTGGCTCAGGAGGTGGCTGCTTCACCGGAAACCTGCCTGGAGTGTCACGAGGATGTGGTTTCGGTGGAGGATTTCACCAATTCTGTCCACGGTGCCAACGGCTGCGTTGCCTGTCACGTCGAACTCATCGCACTTGATCTGCATATGTCAGGCGATCTGATGCCTGAGCCGGTCAAATGCGTGCGTTGCCACAAAGAAGAAACGGCGCAGCATTATGCCAGCGTACACAAACTGAACGACATTGATTGCGCAACCTGCCACTCGGAAATTCACCAACAGAAGGCCTGGCATGGTGACAAGCGGATCGCTGTTGAAAAGTGCGGCGAGTGTCATGATGATGCCTACAGTGAGTATCAGAATTCGATTCACGGCAATTCGCTGCAGGACGGCAACATGGACTCGGCTTCCTGTATTGATTGCCATAACCTGCATGAAATCAAAGAAATCGGTGACCCCAACAATCATGCGGTGCGGGCGTTCCATACCGACGTCTGCTTGAAGTGCCATGATAATGAAGAGATGATGGAGCGCAACGGCATCACCAATATTGCCGTGGAAACCTATCTGACCAGCTATCATGGCAAAAACTACCGCCTCGGTTTTCCCGAGAAGGTGGCCGGCTGTGCCGATTGTCATAACTCCCACTCGATTCTGCCTCCGGATAACCCGCAATCGAGTCTGAACCCGAAAAACCTGGTTTCGACCTGCGGCAAGTGCCATGCAAACTCGTCCGCCCAGTTTGTCAAGTTCTATCCCCACGGTCAGATGACCGATAAGGCTAATTACCCGATCCTCTACTACACCTATATCAGTATGACCGGATTGTTGGTCGGAACCTTCGGGGTTTTCTGGGTCCATACCCTGCTCTGGCTGTTCCGCGGCTTTGTTGAAAACCGTGAGAAGAAGCGGGCCATGATTGCCGGGACCTACCATGTTATTCCCGACGCGCATAAGATCTATCGGCGTTTCACAAAGGTGCACATCTTCCTCCACCTGTTGGTCATTGTCAGCTTCCTGCTTCTTTCCCTGACCGGCATTCCGCTGAAGTTTGCCGAACAGCAGTGGGCGGCGGTGATGATGAATTTCTATGGCGGAGCCGCCAATGCGGCGTTGCTGCACCGGGTCGGTGCCTGCATCACCTTTGTCTACTTCGGTGCGGCCCTGTTCATGAGCGCCAAATTCCTGTTCTATAAACTGCAGTATCCGGCCGACTTTTTCCGGCGCTTGTTTGGCCCTGAATCCCTCTGCCCGAATCTGCGCGATATTCAGGATGTCACCAACATGGTGCGCTGGTTCCTGTTCCTTGGGCCCAAGCCGTCCTTCGACCGGTGGACCTACTGGGAAAAATTCGACTTTATCGCCGTCTTCTGGGGTATGTTCGCCATCGGCGGGTCCGGGCTGATGCTCTGGTTCCCGGAATTCTTCGGCTCATTCCTGCCGGGCTGGGTCTTTAACGTCGCTACGATCATTCACTCTGACGAGGCTTTGCTGGCAACCGGCTTCATCTTTACGGTTCACTTCTTCAACACCCATGGCCGGCCTGAGAAATTCCCCATGGACTTTGTTATCTTTAACGGCGAACTGGACAAAGAAGAGTTCATGGAGGAACGGGCTGATCAGTGGAAGCGTTACGAGGAGGCCGGCATTCTCGACCAGTATGTCAAAGAGAAGCCGAGCGGCATCGCCTATGATTTCTTCATCAAGGGCTTCGGCTTCACTGCCCTGTGTATTGGGATCGGTTTGCTCCTGTTGATGCTGTACGCATTTCTTGCCGGCGGCCATCACGTGTAGGGTCGTTCTGCTTCCCTCGGTCCGAAAGGGGTTGCCGTTCGGCAACCCCTTTTTTTGACAGAGTGCATTCACAATGTTCAAAGACAAAGATCTTATGCTGTCGGTGCTGGCCATCGGCGTTTATATCATTGGTGGTATCGCAACCTTCGCCGGAATCGGCCTGATCCTGTTCATGAAGGGTAAGGATCTCTGGGGATGGGGGGAGGGACATACCTTCGGTTATCTGCTGGTTTGTGTCGGTCTGATTCTCTCGATCCTCGGGGTTCTGGTCATGCGGATTCTGCGCAATCGCTTGTAATCAGCCCTGTCCCGGCTATTTTAGGACATGCCTTTTCCCGGTTGGTGTAAATTGTAACAGTATATTATCATTGACAGTTCTTTAGTGGGGTGCTAGGGTTTCTGTCGTTAAACAAACCATGTTCTAAAGTTTTTGATTCATGTGCAGTTCAACAAAGGAGAGGTTTCGGCATGGCAAGGTTAACCGATATTCCCAAGGCGTTTATCAAAGGAATAGCGCACAGCTGGATATCCCTGGTCGGCGCTATGGTAGTCACGGTTGTTTTCCCCTTCCTGATTGGCGCAATCCTTTACGACATCTTTCTTCATATCGATAACCCCTACCTGAGTGGATTCATTTATATGATCCTCGGGCCGGCTTTTATCGGCGGACTGGTGCTGGTTTTTGTCGGCCTGTTCTTTGCCCGGGGCAAGGAGGAAGTCCGCCTCTTTACCCTTGATTATCTGCGTGAAAAACTCACCGATGAGTCCAGTTTCAATCGGGTTCGCAAGCTGGTCTTTGTCGGGGTTTTCCTGACCTGTGTCAATATCGTGGTGGTCGGTGTGCTCGCCTACAGCGGTTATCATTACATGGAGTCGAATGCTTTTTGCGGGGAGGTCTGTCATGTGCCGATGACCCCCGAGTATACCGCCTACCAAAACTCGGCCCACTCCCGGGTTGACTGTGTCGAGTGTCATATCGGCTCCGGTGCGTCCTGGTTTGTGAAATCGAAGATTTCCGGTGCCCGGCAGCTGTATGCCGTGGTGGCCGATACCTTTTCCCGCCCTATCCAGACACCGGTTCATGGCTTGCGGCCCGCGCGGGACACTTGCGAACAATGTCACCGGCCGGAAAAATTCCATGGCGACAAGCTGGTGATCCATGACAAATATCAAGAGGACGAACAGAATACCCACGTCCAGACCGTATTGTTGGTAAAAATTGGCAGCGCCGGGGATCGCACTGGTTCTTCCCATGGTATCCACTGGCATGTTGCCCCGGAAAATGAGATTGTTTATACAGCGGCGGACTGGCAGCGCAATATCATCCCGGAGGTCGCCTTGAGTACCCGGGGCGGGAATAAAAAAATCTTTCGCTCACCGGATGCCGATGAACAGATCGCCAAGGCGACTGACCTGCAAAAGAGGGTGCTCGACTGTATCGACTGCCATAACCGTCCGAGTCATATCTACCTGACTCCGGACCGGGCCATCGACAATAAGATTCTGGCCAAGGACATACCGGTAGAGCTGCCTTTTATCAAGCAGCAGGCCATGGCGGCGGTGCAGGTCAAATATAAAACCCAGGGAGAAGCAAAAACCGCTATCGCGGTCCAGCTGAACAACTATTATCGGGAAAAATATCCCCAGTTTTATGATGCCAAACGCAAGCTGATCGAGCAGGCGATTGCCGGTGTCCAGGCCGCCTATGTGGAGAATGTCTTTCCGGAAATGAATATCCAGTGGAATACCTATTCGACCAACATCGGCCATGCCAATGATCTGGGCTGTTTCCGCTGCCACAATGAAGAGCATGAATCAGCCGATGGCGAGGTTATCTCCATGGATTGTGATACCTGTCATACCATCCTCGCAGAAGACGAAGAGAATCCGGAAATTATCAAGACACTGCTCGGTCAGTAACCAGTTGCGGGGCCATGCCCTGCTGAAGAGCGCTGCCTTTTACAGGGGCTTTCGGGGTGACCGAGAGCCCCTGTTTTGTCTCTCCAGGAGGAGCGATTGCTAACGTTGTTTTGCTTCGTTCTTCCCGGCTGGTCTTTGAAATAGTACTGCTTTGCAAGTAGAAGAGAAGTTGTTGAGTCTGTTTCTCGACTTTCTTTCAGGACGAATGAATAAAAATGATTTACTTAAACTAAAACATTGTTATAATAAATCCCGATTGGTCATTAAAAGCCGAAACCGATGGTTCGCATTCGGGCGCTTTTTTGTAATGTTGATAAAGGTCTGAGACGGGGTTCAGCGTAAATTTTTTCGCCAAGGGAGATGGTATGAAAAAGGTACTGACGGCATGTATGGTTGTTATTGCTCTGACTATGTCCAGCGGTGCTGCTTTGGCTGATTCGCATAAGGCTACAGTGGCAGAGTGTATCGAAATGTGTAAGCTGGCGGCAGATATGATTCTTAAGGACAAGGACGCCGCACTGGCGGAAATCGCCAAAAAAGACGGTCGCTTTGTCTGGAAAGATTCCTATGTCTTTGCCATGGATCTGACCGGGAAAATGCTTGCCCATCCCATGCAGCCGGGCCTGATGAAAATGGACAGCCTGCTTTCGGTGCCGGATAAAAATCCGACCAAGCCAAAGATGCTATTTGTAGAATTTGTCGTTCTGGCCGCCACCGATGGGGAAGGGTGGGTTGAGTACATGTGGCCGAAGCCGGGCTCCACGGAACCCTCTATTAAAGAAACCTACATTTATCGGGTTCCCGGCACCAAGATCTTTACCGGCGCAGGGATTTACCGGTAGTCAGGACACCAGTCATCGCCAAAGGAGATCCGCGATAGCAGCCTCCCCGGAATTGGGGGACACTGCTAAAGCGGATCTTTTTTTTGAGGAAACTGCTGGCTGGAGACGCACTTGGCAAATTTTCGGGTGCGGCTGGTCTTTTCCTGTGACAAGGGGTCCCGTAAACCTCTATACTCCAGTGATAAATTTATCACGAAGGAGCAACAATGACAGCTGTGAATACAAAATTTCGGCTCGACATCAATCGGGCGGCCTTATTAATTATCGACGTGCAGGAGAAGCTGGTACCGGCGATGAACCAGCCTCTTTACACGCAACTGTTGCAAAACGCCAGGCTGCTGAGCGAAGGGTTTACCGCTTTCGGGCGGCCGATCCTGGCCACGGAGCAGTATCCGCAGGGCCTGGGGCATACGATTAGCGAACTGAACACCGGGATC
The DNA here is from genome assembly GCA_963668145.2 of Geopsychrobacteraceae bacterium. GTDB lineage: Bacteria > Desulfobacterota > Desulfuromonadia > Desulfuromonadales > Geopsychrobacteraceae > Seleniibacterium. The sequence continues at coordinate 102,385 of CAXXJU010000001.1, read as the reverse complement.
ACCGCCACTGTTGCCAAGCGGGCATTCAGTTGTTGCGGGGAAGCGGATTTTTTGCCGGCTTTGGAGAAAACCGGCTCTGACCAGGTGGTGGTGGTTGGCATGGAAACCCATGTCTGTGTCTATCAGACGGTGCTGGATCTGCTGGACAAGGGATACGCCGTTCATCTGGTGCGGGATGCCTTGGCGTCGCGCTTTGTGAGCGACTACGAAAATGCGTTGCGCCTGGCCGGAGAGGCCGGGGCGGTGGTGACCACGACCGAAACCGTTCTGTTCCAGTTTGTCCCGGTGGCCGAAGGGGACGGGTTCAAAACGATTTCCAAGCTGGTGAGGATCCGGACCGCCTGAAGCAAAGGCAGGGTTTGTGCTACCGAGACCCCGGAGAGCGCTACGCTTTACCCCGTACGCCCTCCGCTAAGCCGGGAATTCACCGGCAGCAATAAAGCTTTGCAGAGTCCGTCACGCCTGCTGATCTTCAGGACAGGCCTGGCGGACTCTGCTGTTCCAGAAAGAACCGGAAAAAATAACAACATGTCCAATCTGTTACTGATTCTCCTGATGTCAGCCGGAGGTGTCGCCGTAGCCCTGCAGCCATCCATCAATGCCCGGCTGGCGGAAAAAACCGGATTCCTGCAGGCGGCTACCATTTCCTTTGCCATCGGCACCCTCTGTTTGCTGCTGATCTCCCTCTCTTCCGGGCAAGGCAGTTTCCGGCGGATGGGCGAGGCCGACTGGTGGCAATTGAGCGGTGGGCTGTTCGGGGCGTTTTTTGTGGCCATGACAGTGATCGGGGTGCCCCGTATCGGCACCACTGCGGTGCTGGCCTTGACCATCGCCTCACAGCTGATCGCCGGGATTCTGCTCGACCATTTCGGGGTGTTCGGCATGCGCGGGATTGCCATCGATTTTCGGCGCGGTGCCGGGGTTGTGCTGCTGCTGGTCGGAGTCGTTCTGATCTGCCGGCGCTGAGCACTGGAAAGTGAGGCCCGGCTGGGGGCATCCGCTAGCCTGGTCGGGGGTCCGGCCAGCTTTGCTGCCCAGATTATCGCCAGCCTGCGCGACAGGGATTATTCCTGCCAGAAATAGCCGAGTGGATCCTGTCTGATGGCGGTGAGCAATCGCCCGAAATCAAGGCTGGGTTGAATGTTGAGGTAGAGCTGCCAGTGTTCACCGTTCTGATGATGCAGGGTCCACTGCTGTAGTTCAGGGCTAAAGCGGATTTTAGCCATCGGCAGTTCCTTGTGCCGGTCAGGCTCGTTGCGATAGCGGCGGACCTCGACCAGGAAAACCTGAACACCTTCAAAACGGTAGCGAAGATGGCGAGGTCGATAGGGGTCGTTGGCCGCGCGGATGCAAAACTCATCGAGCTGACGGACGGCACTCTTGCGTAACAGTTCCGGGAGGGTACTCATGGTGGGCATTCCGCACACTGGGAGCGGAACAGGTTGGTGCTCAGGTAACGATCGCCCCGGTCCGGCAGCAGGGCGACGATGGTGCCATGATCGATTCGTTGGGCGATTCGTAATGCCCCGGCCACCGCGGCACCACTCGACATGCCGGCGAAAAGGCCCATCTTCAACGCCAGTTGGCGCGTCGTTTCATAGGCTTCCTCGTCGCCGACCAAGAGCTTTTCTGCCAATTTGCTCTCGTCATAGATTGCCGGAACAATGGCCTCACACATGTTCTTCAGTCCTTGAATCTTATGTCCGAGGCCGGGTTCAACGCCAATCACTTTGACGGCAGGGGCAACTTCTGTAAAATACCGACTCAACCCCATCAGTGTCCCGGAAGTTCCCATTCCAGCGACCAGATAATCAATATCACCGGCGGTCTGGCTGAAAATTTCCGGGCCGGTCGTCTCGTAATGGGCGAGGGGGTTGTTGGGGTTGCTGTACTGGTTGGGCATGTAATAACGATCCGGATCTTCGGCGAGGATCTTGTGGGCCAGGTTGATGGCGCCGTCGGTCATTTCACAACCCGGGGAGAGTACGGTCTCCGCGCCATAAGCCTCAAGAATCCCTCGGCGTTCGGTGCTGACACAGGCCGGCATGACCAGTTTGACCCGGTAACCTTTGGCGGCACCGATCATGGCAATGGCGATGCCGGTATTGCCGGAGGTTGGTTCAAGAATGATTTTCGCGTGGGTCAGTTCCCCGCTTTGTTCGGCCTTTTCGATCATATACAGAGCTGGCCGGTCTTTGACCGAACCGCCTGGGTTGCTCCCTTCCAATTTGGCCAGGAGGCGGACGCCAGGTTTGTCGAGCAGGACTGAGATATCAACCAGCGGGGTATTGCCCACCGCACCGATGAGCGGGGGAACATAGACCTGCTGAATATTCGGCTGCAACATCATTTTTGCTCCATCAGTTGAAAAGACAACGGGCCATTTTCCAAGGGTTCCCTGTGGCCGCTTTTGTGGTAACGGTGCGGCTAAATAGTTGTCATCCGGAAACACTGGCTGGCAATCATTAAGTTTTCAGATTGGAAACTAAATAATACCATGAAGCGGTCCTCCCGGGGCCCCGAGCTGATCAACCTGTTTTTCGATTGCGGGATCATCCACAAGTTCCGGCGCATGGTGCGGTTTCCGGCGCGCATCGATGATCAGCGAGCCGTTGCAGCCCCAGTGTTTGGCGGTGATGAAACTATCGATACCGTAAGTGTCTGCCGCCGGATTGGAGCGGGTGAAGGTCACCCACAGCCAATTGTTCAGTGTCGCTGCACAGAAGTCGCTGTCATCAACAATAACAATCAGCGGGATAGCAGATAATTGAACTGATCCGGAAAAAAAAGCACAGAACTCCAGAATAGCAGAATCCTCGCCGGGGAGATAGTCGGTGCAGGGTGGCCCCTTGACCACCAGGACCCCTGGGAGGATCAGCCGGGGCTCTTGAAAGCGTTTCGGCAACGGCAGCTGATCGGGTAAGGCCGTGGCCAGGGTTCGGCGCCGCGGGCCTACTGCGGCCAACACCAGTTTGGAACCCTGATTGAGACCATGTCCACTGTAGTCGAGGGTATCAATGGTTGTGGCGGTCTGGAAATGCAGGTCGCGACGCCAGTCAATCCGTTCCAGCAAATATTGGAAAAAAGCCGGAATATCGTGCAGGTCAAGGTGGTCGCGGTCGTCCTCGGCCACGAGCAACAGGTATTTGGCCAAGGACAGCTGCCCTTGTCCGAGGATGGCATTGGCCTGGGTCAGCAGCTCCTGCGGTTGGTCCGGTTGCCGGTAGGGGGTATAACGTTCGCTGCCGATGGCCAGCAGTAACGGATGAACGCCGGCGGCGTCGACGGCATGAACCGCTTTGACTCCGGGTAGGACGGTGGGGATGAGCGCCCCGGTCAATTCATGGATAAAGGCCCCGAAACTGGTGTCTTCCTGTGGGGGACGGCCGACGGTGGTAAAGGGCCAGATGGCATCGGGGCGATGATAGACCCGTTCCACCTTGAGAAAGGGAAAGTCGTGCGTCAGACTGTAATAACCGAAATGATCCCCGAAGGGGCCTTCTGGTTTTTGCTGCGTGGGATCAATGGTGCCGCTGATAACAAAATCGGCCTCGGCGGGCATCGGTAGCAGCCCGGCCGGTTGTACAAGGGGGATGCGGTGGCCGCCGAGCAGGCCGGCGAAGGCCAGCTCCGGCATACCTTCGGGCAGCGGCATAACTGCGGCAACGGTCAGGGCAGGGGGGCCGCCGATGAAAATGTTGACCCGGAACGGTCGGCCTTGGCGCAGGGCCTCCCGGTGATGCACGCCGATGCCGCGATGGATCTGGTAATGCAGGCCGATTTCCTGGTCCAGTTGATAGTCGTTGCCGGCCAGCTGAACCCGGTACATTCCCAGGTTCGACGCCCGCAGCCCCGGTTGGCCTGTGCTTTCCGTATAGACCTGGGGGAGAGTTATGAAGGGTCCGCCGTCGGCGGGCCAGCTTTTGATCTGTGGCAGATCGCTGATGTTCGCCTGACAGCTGAGGATCGGCCCTGAGGCGACTCGTTTGGGCAGCAGATGGAACGCGGCAGTCGGAGCGGTGAGCAGGCCGCGTGGGGCCTTAACGAGGCTCTTCGGATCAAGCTTAAGCTTGACCAGGGTTTCGACATGGCGCAAGGTATCGCGAAACAGGTAGCGGGTTCGCTCCAGGGTACCGAACAGGTTGGCAACCGCCGGAAAACGACAACCGCACAGATTGCTGAACAGCAGGGCCGGACCCTGGGCCTGGTAAACCCGCCGTTGAATGGCGCCGGCCAGCAGTTCGGGGTTGATCGGCTGGTCGATGCGGACCAGCTGAGCAGTTTTTTCCAGGTCGTTGATGGCCTGACGAAGAGTCCTGTAACCCATGGCAAGATCTTTCTGTATTGCGCAAGTGAAGAGATTTTATACTTCAGCCGGCCTGAAAAGGCAATGCAGGTCTTGCCGGGAGACGCTCCTTCCCGGGCGAATAAACTGATTTGGCACGATCGATGAATAGTTAGTTGTCATCCAGAAACCCTGGATGGCAATAATTAAGTTTTCAGATTGGAAACTAGTTAGTTTCCATCCAGAAACTCCGGAGGGCAACGGCTAAGTTTTCAGATTGGAAACGAGCAATTTTCCGTTGTGGCAAGGAAATCAAGGGGTTGCGCGGAGGCGTAGTACTTTACGCCGCACAAGAAAACCCGCAGATTGACACCGCCACAGCGGAAAAGGGCCGTTTCCGGATGAAAACTAGTTAAATTCAGCATAACCATCGATCGGGGTATCCGAGATATTCCGTTTTCTGCTATGGAGAAGTTGTCAATGCGTATCCGTCTGGCGATCAGATTTACGGTGATTATAAGTGTGGTCCTGCTGGTGGTCATGTCGATTGCTGCGTTCCTGCATATCAATAAAGTGCAGAATGCTTTCATCGAGCGGGCCAAGGTGGAAACCGACATGATTTCCGACATGATCCTGCGCGATACCTACCATATGATGCTGGAAAACGATCGGGCCCGCCTGCAGCTGACCATGGAGGAAACCGGCGCCTCGGACCGAATCCAGCGAATCAGGATCCTCGGCAAAGCAGGAGTGATCAATTTTTCCAGCAATGTCAATGAAATCGGTACGACTTTAAGTGAGACGGACGACAGCTGTGCCTTCTGCCACCTGGCCGGATCAAAGGTCCTGATCGATGCGCCCATCGACTCCCGCAGCAGGGTCTTCAGTGATGAGGCCGGCAATCAGTACCTGAGTGTCACCCGCGGCATTTACAACGAGCCGAACTGCTATACCGGTGCCTGCCATTTTCATTCACCGAATGAGAAAAAAATCGGCGTTATCGACATGGCCGTTTCCCTGCGAGAGATGGTGGATGTGGCCCATTCGCACCATGTTGACGTCATCACCCAGACCTTGATCATGTTGCTGATTCTGTCCCTCTGCCATTATCTGCTGACGCGGAATTATATCTGCGATCCGATCCAGGGCCTGCTGGAACAGACTAAGGCCCTGTCCAAAGGGGACCTGACCGCCAGAATTGAGCGAACCGCGCAGGATGAGATCGGCGAACTGGGTCGGTCCTTCAACGAAATGGCGGAAAACCTGGCCCAGGCTCAGCTTGAGCTCAAGGATTGGGGAAACACCCTGGAACAGAAGGTCGAAAAGCGGACGGAAGAGATCCATGCCATGCAGGATCAATTGCTCCGCTCCGCCAAGCTCGCCTCCATGGGGGAACTGGTCGCCGGGATTGCCCATGAAATCAACAACCCGTTAACCGGAATTCTGATGTTTGCGTCCTTGTCGGCTAAAAATCCTGATTTGCCGCCACAGGTCAAGGATAATCTGGAGCTGATTGTTTCCGAAACCGGGCGCTGTGCCAAAATCGTTCGCGGTTTGTTGGAATTCGCCCGCGAATCGATTCCCGAGAAAAAACTCGATTCGATCAATCGGATCATCCGCCAGACCCTGGAGCTGGTTGCCCAGCAGACCATTTTCCAGGACGTCAAGATTCACTGCCACTATGAGGAGTTTCTCCCCCAGCTTGCCGTGGATGCCGATCAGCTCCAGCAGGTTTTCCTGAATATGCTCATTAACGCGGGTCAGGCCATGCCCAACGGCGGTCGACTCTCCATTTCAACCGCCCTGGTTGAAGATGCGGTGCGGATCGTTATCGAGGACAGCGGGGTCGGCATCAGCCAGGACGATATGAACCGGATCTTTGATCCCTTTTTCTCGACCAAGGCCCAAACCGGCTTCGGTCTCGGGCTGTCGGTGTCCTACGGCATTATCCGCAACCATGGCGGGCGGGTCGACGTGGAAAGCAATCCGGGGCAGGGGACGAAGTTTTCAATTTTTCTTCCCCTCCAGGAAAGCAGGGACCTGCAGGTTGGCGGCAAAGAGCCAAAGGCCGAAGGGGGCGGTGCGGCTCAGGAGATGTGATCTTTGACCGAGATGCCGAGTTTTTTCAGCAGGGCCTGGAAGTTGGGCCGGAGCATGCCGGTTTCTTCAGCGGCTTTGGTGACGTTCCAGTTGTTACGTTCCAGGGCAGCATAAACGAAGGCTTTTTCGACGGGCTCAACCGCCTGTTCGCGGACCTTACGTTTAACTTCTTTGAGCTCTTCGGTATTGAGAGGGGCGGTGATCTCGGTGTTGCTTTCGCCGTCGCTGCGGCTGGTCGGGAGTTCCAGGCATTCGCGCTGGATCATCTCACCCTGGGTCAGGACCACGGCGCGTTCGATAATGTTTTCCAACTCCCGGACATTGCCCGGAAAAGAATATTCATGCAGGGCCAGATGGGCATCGGCGGATAGCCCCTTGATCCCTTTGCCGACCTCTTCGGAAAACTTTTTCAGGAAGAAGTTGATCAGCAGCGGCACGTCACCGGCGCGTTCGCGGAGCGGCGGCAGTTCGATGGGGATGATGTTGAGGCGAAAATAGAGATCGTCACGAAAGGTTCCGGCTTCAACCATTTTGTCGAGGCCACGATTGGTCGCGGCGATCAGGCGGATGTCGATGGGGCTGGCTTTGGTACCGCCGATGGGAGTGACTTCCCGCTGTTGCAGCACCCGCAGCAGTTTGGCCTGGGTTGCCATGCTCAGATTGGCGATCTCATCAAGAAACAGCGTACCGCCGCCGGCAACGGTAAACAGGCCGGGTTTGGACTGCGTCGCCCCGGTAAATGACCCTTTGACATGACCGAACAGCTCGCTTTCGAGCAGATTTTCCGGTAGCGAGTTACAGTCGACGGCCACAAAGGGTTCGTCTTTGCGTGGACTGTTGTTATGTACGGCCCGCGCGACCAGTTCTTTGCCGGTGCCGCTCTCACCGGTGATCAGGACCGTGCTGTTGGTTGGTGCGACCTGCAGGATCCGCTGGAAAACCTTCTGCATGGGAGCGCTTTTACCGATAAAAGAACTGGTTATCGAATCTTCAGGAAGGCGGGCATTGATCACTTCCGATTCCAGGGAAAGGATTCTTTTCCTGATCGCGGCGCGCACCTTGTCAACGATCTGATCGGGTAAAAAAGGTTTGGTCAGATACTCAAAGGCGCCGTTTTTCATGGCGTCCACGGCTGAATCGACGGTGGCAAAGCCGGTGATGATAATGACCGGCACATTCGGTTGCAGGACCTGAATGGTTTTCAGCACATCAATGCCGCTCATGATCGGCATCTTCAGGTCGCTGATCACCGCGCTGAAGTCCTCTTTTTGAAGTTTATCCATGCCGACTTTGCCGTTGGCGGCAACTTCGACCTGATAGCCCTCAAGGACCAGCGTCTGGCGCAGGCCTTCGCGAATAACGGCTTCGTCGTCGATGACGAGGATTTTATGGTCAGTATACTCACTCATAAATCTGGGATGCCGCGCTTGACAGAGAAAATTGAATACGATGATTTTCCATTTTTGGCCCAGGTTGCTATATTCAGCTGAGCGAACGGATATGTCAATTCATTAGCAAAATTCACGCCGAATCATACTAATAGGGGTTGAATAGTGCCGTCAAGCGGATTGCCGGTAAATGCCACGAATCTCCCGGCCCCCCTCCGAAAATAGTCGCAAAGTCTGGTCGTGCTTCCTGTCGCTGTCGTTTAACCTGGTGAATTCTAAACATAATCGCACTATTAATAAAGGCTTTAGCCGTAGGTTGGGTGGCCGCCATCTTCCTCCCCGGCCTCGCGAAGGGGCCGGCTGGGCTTCCTGAACGGATGCTTGTGGTTGCGGTCGCCAACTGCAAACCGGATTGCCGACGTCCTTATGGGTGTATAGAAAAAATATTCTCAGAGCCTCCTGCGGCGCTGCTGACGTCAGTAGAATCCCCCTGAAGGATGTTGATAACGGCAAGGGTTTGCCAGCATGGTGACTGGTTGCTTTCTTATTTTCAACAAAGAAAGAACGCTCTTTGTGGGGCGAGGGCGAAAATAACCAGGTTTCGCGACTGGGTCTCCGCTGATTCCTTTGTCCGGCTGCGCAGGGGTGGTGTCTTGGTAACGCGGCTCTGTATACAATCTTTATTCGTGAAAAATCATCAATATATTCATATTGTTATCCTTTTAAGGGCAGCGCGCTGGGCACGGCATTTCCGGTCACTGTATATTTATTCTATACAGCGGAAGCTCGTCTCTGTCTGTTCTCCCATCCCGGATATCTTTAAAAAGATTTATTAAAACAGCTAGTTATGACGATGATTTTTTTAATGGCCGAGCTGGCATAACCTCTGCAAAACCAGATGAGTGCAAATCTGGCTGATGCGGGGACCGGTTTGTGCATAGTGCTATTTGACAGTTTCATGTCGAGACAACGGGTGCCGAAGGTTTCGGTGAGAGGGGTGAATCTATTTGTCTGCTGTTGCCCAGCTGATCCCGGTACTGTTGGCGCTGTTTGGAATGACCGATGCTGCAACCCAAAATAGCGCAGCTCTCAGGCAGACAGATGTCGTGAAGCAGAACACTACAACCCAATTAAGGAGAAAATGATCATGATCGATTTTTTTCTGAATGTCGGCAGTGTTGAGCAGATTTATACGGTCGTTGATTTTTACACCTATATCAAAGGACTTGAGTATCTGATCTGCCTGTTGCTGTTCAGTATCTTCCCCATTTTTTACCGGTATATCCATGGCGGCGGCGAAGATTGATTCCATGGCATGAAATGTGAGCATTGGAGCGGAGCGCCGGAAGGTTCCGAGCGCAATTCATTTGCGAGGCAAGGAGTAGAGGTTATGGTCAACCCAGGAAAACAGCTGATCAAAGTACTGGCGATCGCGGCATTGAGTCTTTCGGTAGCTTTGAGCTGTTATGCAATGGAGGATTTTCCCGAGGAGGTGGAAATTTCCTCGCTGGAGAATCTTTTTGGACCCGTTGAATTTGATCATGCGTTCCATGTCGATGTCACGGAAAGCTGTGCCGAGTGTCATCACCATACCACCGGAGCCCCGGTGGTCAACGAGTATTGCGGCAAGTGCCACAATGCTGAGCAGGAGATGGATGTGGTGGCCTGTCAAGACTGCCACAGCGCCGATTCCGGGAGTGCGGAAAACCTGCAAAAAACAGCCACTGAATATCACTTTCATGACGATAAACCCAACCTTAAAGCAGCTTATCATTTGAATTGTCTCGGTTGTCACCGGGCCATGGACGGCCCGACCGGGTGTGAGGATTGCCACGCCAGGACGGAAGCCGGGAATAAGTTTTATCGTTCTGGAAAGTTCGCCCCTGAGCCGGCCGCAGGCGGATCAGAACATCATTAACAAGGATAATTTTGAATCCAGGGGCACTATCAAGGAGATTTCGTCATGAGTAAAATTACACGGAGAAAATTTTTAGCCGGCAGCGTGGCAGGGAGCGCCGCTGTAATGATGACTCCGGCCAAAAAGGCGTTGGCTGCGGGTTCGTTTGAAGGTTTCCCGGACGGAATGGGTGTGCTGGTCGATCTGACCCGCTGTATCGGCTGCCGAACCTGTGAAGCCGCCTGTAACAAGGAGCAGAATCTGCCGGCTCCGGATAAGCCATTTGACGATTATTCGGTGTTCGATGAGATCAAGCACGGGCAGAAAAGGCGCACCACGGAAAAAGCCTACACCGTGGTCAACCGCTATGAGCCGACCGGTTCCGCTCAACCGGTGTACCGGAAAATCCAATGTAACCACTGTAACGAGCCAGCCTGTCTGACCTCTTGCTTCGTCAACGCCTATACCAAAACGCCCGAGGGCGCGGTTATTTATAACTCCAAGGTTTGTGTCGGCTGCCGCAACTGCATGATCGCCTGTCCCTTCGGGATACCGGCCTATACCTACAGCTCGGCATTCAATCCGGTGATCAAGAAGTGCATCTTCTGTTATGACACCCGCTTGAAAAAAGGCCAGCCGCCGGCTTGTGTGGAAAGCTGCCCGCAACAGGTCATGACCTTCGGCAAGCGCAAAAAGCTGATGAAGATCGCCTATGAGCGGATCCGGAAAAATCCCGAAAAATATGTTGATCAGGTCTACGGGGACAAGGAAGTCGGGGGCACCGGCTGGTTCTACATTTCCAGCGTACCTTTTGAGGAAGCTGGCTTCAGTACCTCGTTGCCCAAACATCCGATCATCAACAATGTTAAAGACTTTCTTGCCATCGTGCCGATGGTGCTGGCGATCTGGCCAGCCCTGTTCACGGGTTTCCATCTGCTGGCAACCAAGGGGAAAAAGTCTCACGGGCATGAAGACGATCACAGCAATGACGGGCGGGAGGATCACTGATCATGAAAAAATTAGCAACCTATGGAGTCAAACCGCATAATTCGGCTGTTAAGCCGAACGGGCAGAAATGGACCCTGATGGAAAAGCTGCTGCTCGGACTGACGCTGGATCAATATCTCGGTCAAGTGCTGCGGAATAAATTCAACTGGCTGCTGGCGATTATTTTTGCCATCGGTATTCCGGCGATTATCTATCGCTATATTTTCGGGCTGGGGGCAGTGACCCACAGCTCCTATGATTACCCCTGGGGCCTGTTCCTCGGCTTCGGCCTGTTCTGCATGGTGCCGTTGTCGGCTTCCGGGTTCATGCTCGGCACCACTGTGGAGATTTTCGGGCGCCATGATTTCGAGCCGATTGAGCGGCTGGCCTTGCTCAACGGTTTGCTCGGTTATTTCTTTGCGGTGGTTTACCTGCTGGTCGATCTGGGCCAGCCCTGGCGACTGGCCTATCCCATGGTCTATTCCTGGGGGCCGGCGGCAGTCCTGTTCCTGGTCGGCTGGCATGTGGCTACCTATCTGTCGGTGCAGGTTGCCGAAGTGTCGACCGCTTTTTTCGAGTGGATCGGCTTTCCCCGCGGCTATGAATTCATCCGCAAAGGGACCGTGGGCCTGACCGTGGCCGGGATCATCTTATCGACCCTGCATCAGGGGGCATTGGGAGCGTTGTTTCTGTATGCACCCGGCAAGGTCCATCCGCTCTGGTACTCGGCATCTTTCCAGTGGATTCATTTTTTCGTCTCGTCGATTCCGGCCGGGCTGTGCATGGTGATCACGGTCAGTACAGTGGTCTTCTATACTATGCGCTGGCGTTGTGACCAGCGGTTTATCGAGAGCCTCGACCGCATTACCATCTCCCTTGCCAAAGGCGCAGTGATGGGTTTGATCACCTATCTGTTCATTAAATTCCTGGCCGTTGCCCATGACAACGAATGGGCCTATCTGGCCACCGGCTGGGGGGCTTGGTGGTTGTTTGAGATCGGCTTTGGTGTTATTCTCCCATTGATTCTGTTGTCTTTCGGTATTCATCATCGGCTGGTCGGAGTGTGCCGGCTCGGGGCATTGATCACGGTCCTGGGAATTCTTCTGAACCGGCTCAACACTGCTCTGATCGCTTTTAACTGGAATCTCTATCAGGAGATTCCCCATGTTTTGGAAGTGATAATTTCGATCACCATTTTTGCCATTTACGTGACCACTTATCGCTTTATCCTGAACCGGTTACCGATCCTCTACCAGCTGAAAGCCAGCCCGGTGGAAGCTGAAGCCAAGGTTCCGGCGGCGGCGATAGCAAGAGAAGAAGTATCTGCAAGTGCCTGACGGCGGCGGTCCCGGGCGGGCAAACGTCCGTCCCGGGGCCACGAAAAGAGAGGGAGTATGTTTGATAATCTGATTGCCAGGGCTATTGTGCCGGTCACAATAGCTGTCACCGGCTTTGTCATCTTCGGCTGTCTGCTCCTGTATTCTTTTATCAAGTCGGACATGACTGCCGAAGCAGTCAGGCATGTGGATGATCTGGTTGTTACGGTCTATAAATCGACCCATTATGCAATGATGGAGGATGATCGGGATTCGTTGCGTAATATTCTGGCCAATGTCGATACTCTTGACGGTGTCGAGCGAGTCCGGATTTATGACCCGCAGGGAACCCCCAAATTTTCCGACTTCGAGCAGGAACTGGTCGGTAAAACTTTTGCCCCCGAAGTGGATCGCTGGTCGACTTCGCTGATGAAGGATGGCCATCCTGAACGGGAGTCGACCCAGTACAAGGTTGATCACGATAACGGCTTTATCGCCGTAACCATGCCTATTCTCAACGAGCCCCAGTGCTCCACCGCCGCTTGTCATTTTCACGCCGATAGTAAGCCGGTGCTTGGTTTCTTAAGTATCGGACTGTCCAGCGCCAACTTGGAGAAAACCCTTGCTCTGCTCAGAAGCCGAATGATAGCTTTCAGTGTCATGGTCCTGTTCCTGACCGTCGGCGGGGTCACTGCACTGCTCAGGGTGAATCTCTTTCTGCCGATCTTGCGCTTGACTTATAATGTAGAACAGGCCGCCGCAGGGACGACTGAGGCGGATCTGCCTGAATCGGATCACAAGCTGGGCAAATTAAACCGTGATTTTCGTACCCTGGTCAGACAGAGGGATCAGGCCTGGCAGGATTTGAAAGCATTGGAACCCGCAGGTAGGGAGTCAGATGATCGACCCGACGAATCACGAACCGGAGGAGCCCCTGCCGGACATCAATCCGTTGCGGAAACAGGTTCAGGCCAAGATCAAGAGGCTTGAATTACGCTCCAGCTCCGGCCTTTGGTTGCTTGCCCTGTTCACTTTGCTGAGTATGGCGGCGTTTCGGGATTTTGCGATTCTGCCTTCGTTGAGCGAAGAGGTGCATGCCTTTCTCGGCAAGGGACCGAACCCCTATATGATCAACTGGGCTCTGGTGGTGTATGCTTTTTCCGCCCTGATCATGGTTTTGACCCAGATGGCCGGGAATAAAAAACCCGCCAGCGGTCTGCCGCATTTTGCCTATCTCGGAGGCTTTTACGGCTTCTATCACCTGACCCATTCCCTGAAGGAGAATTTCTGGGCGGTTTTCGTGGTCGGCCTGACTATTCTCGGCCTGCAGAGCTATCACATCTGGAACTACTACCACGAGCAAATTCAGGAGCAGAAAGAGATCCTGGCCGAACTGGATAAGTTGGTGGATTGACCGGTTCGCCAACGGCTTCGCGGGGGTGGATCGGCCTCGCCCGGGCAAGGCGCTGGCTGTTCTTTGCAACCGTTCGTCCCCTCTCCGGAAGCGTTCCGCTACAGGGATTTCTCTTCGTCAGCCAGGTTCTCCAGATCTTCCAGTTCGATTTCGATCGCTTTGGTACTAATGGCGATTTCCAGCAATGAACAGAGCAGAGACAGTGCCAGCAGGCAGATGCTGATGGCAAAAATCCATTCGGCCGGAACCATCCATCTCAGAAATAGCAACAACATGGTTAGCACGCAGAGCAGAAAGCTGAGGACTCCGAGCCCCTGCATGGCTTTGATCAGAATCAGGCGCAGCCGCAGGTTGCTGATCTGGCGAATGACCATTTCGGTCATCGCCTCTCGCTGGCTGTGGAGCTGGCGGATTAACTGGGCAAGGACCAGAAAACGGTTGGTGTAGGCCAACAGCAGCAATGAAATAGCCGGGAAAAGGAGAGCCGGAGTGGTCAGGTCCATAGATGATATTCCCCCCCAATGAGGAGTTAGGGTTTGCGGGCGCTGCCGCGGATGGTTCTGTTCACAAAAGCCGGGGCTCCGCAGAGCGGCGCTTCGGTCAACTGTTCCATCTCCAGCCCGGCGGTGCAAATGGCTGCGGCAGTATCACGGGTCAACCGACAATTTCCGGCGCAGCAGCTCCAGAAGGGTTCAATCCGTTGCTGCCAGCGGCGAAGTCCAGGCTGCTCGGCAATGACATGTTCCAGAAATAGCAATCGGCCACCGGGGCGCAGCAGACGAAATATTTCCTCCAGGCTGGCGGCGAGATCGTCGACCGAGCACAGTACAAGGGTTGAGACAACGGTGTCAAAGGAGGCATCCGGCATGGCGATGGTCTCGGCAGGCCAGGGTTTGAGCTGAATCAGGTCGCCCGGGAGATTGGCAGTTTTTCGGGCCAATTGGCGACGCATCAGCCGGTCCGGTTCGCTCAACCAGACCCGCAACTGCTCCAGCGGATAATACGGGAGATTCAGGCCGGTTCCGGCTCCGATCTCAAGCAGGTCCCCTTGCGCCCGGTGGAGCAATTCGCGTCGCCAGACGCTGAGGCAGCGTTTTTCAACGCCAGCCATGGCCCGGTCATAAAACCGGGCGAGCAGATAGGAACGGATTGTCCGAAAGGTTTGGACCATTTTTTCTCCGGCAGCGACCTCTATGTCATCGTGGTAAACTTCTTGCTAGTCATTATCATCGGCATGGTTCGCAGGGCAAGTCAAGGCATTGTCCTGATCACGGTATCCATTGAATCAAGGGTGGGTACCGCTTTCTCTGTGCTGATGACTTGTCAGGTGGCATGGGGAGAGGTATAGTCGCGCCATGAATGCTTTGGAGATAGAAAACCTATACAAATCGTTTGATGGAAAAGTCGCTGTCAACGGGGTCAGTTTTGCCATTAAAGATGGTGAAATCTTCGGCCTGCTCGGTCCCAACGGCGCCGGCAAGAGTACCATCATCAACATGATCGCCGGGGTATCGCGCATCGGCGGCGGGCGGATTGCTGCGTTTGGTCATGACAACCGGCGCGACTATCGGCACACCCGACGGCTGCTCGGGGTGGTCCATCAGGAGATCGTGACCGATAATTTCTTTACCATCGGCCAGGCCTTGAAAATGCACGCCGGCTATTACGGTGTCAAGGACGATCCGGACTGGCGCAACCTGCTGATTGACCGTCTTGACCTGCGCCCGCATCTGGACAAGATCATGATCAAGCTTTCCGGTGGGATGAAGCGGCGCTTTATGATTGCCAAGGCGTTGATTCATCGCCCCAGGCTGTTGATCCTTGACGAGCCGACCGCCGGAGTGGATGTCGAGCTGCGTCATGGCCTGTGGGAGTTCGTTCGCGAGATCAATGAGCATGGCACCACCATTCTGCTGACCACCCATTATCTGGAAGAGGCGGAGCAGATGTGTGATCGTATCGCCATTATGAATCATGGTGACCTGATCGCCATGGAAGCGACCCATGAACTGGTGCGGCGACTTTCCAATCGGCAGATCCGCTTCTGGCTGGAGCAACCCTTGCCGGAAATGCCCGCCGGTCTGGATGCCTATTCACCGCGCCTCAAAGGGGACGGCAAAGAACTGCTGCTGAATCTTCCTGCCGGGGAGAGTGCTGGCGATCTGCTCGGCCAGGTGTGTCGGCTCGGGTTTAAAATCCGCGATATCGAGACTGATCAGAGCGGCCTGGAAGAGGTCTTTATCCAGCTGACCGGAGTCAATGGAGGTGCCCATGGTGACCGACTCAAATAACCGCTTTTACCCCTGGTTACCTTTTTATACCCTGTTCAGCAAAGAGGTTCTGCGTTTTCTGCGGGTTGCCAAACAGACCCTGCTCACCCCGATCGTGACCGCGTCGCTGTACCTGTTTGTGTTCGGAGCCACGCTCGGCAATAGATTGAGTGTGCTCGAAGGGTTCAGCTATGCCCAGTTTGTCATTCCTGGACTGATCATCATGGGAGTGATCAATAACTCTTTTGCCAACACGTCGTCATCCCTGTTCATGTCCCGCTATCTGGGGGGGATTGTCGATCTGCTGGTGACCCCGGTCACGCCGCCACAATTCATTTTGGCCTATACCCTGGCAGCCATGCTACGGGGACTGCTGGTCGGGGGCGTGGTGCTGATTATCTCGACCTTTTTTGCTCAGCTGCCTTGGACCTCTCCGCTGTTGGCGGCGCTGATGGCTATGATTGCCAGCTTCCTGTTTGCCCAGTTCGGGCTGATCGCGGCGATTTACGCGCACAATTTTGATACCCTGTCGATGTTCAGCAATTTCCTGATCCTGCCATTGATTTATCTCGGTGGGGTGTTTTATCCGATCTCCATCCTGCCGACCCACTGGGCCAAACTGTCTTACCTGAATCCGCTTTTTTATCTGATCGATGGTTTCCGCCATGCCGTTATCGGGGTCGGTGATACCAGTTTCCTGGTCTCTTTCGGCGTCAGTCTGGCCATGGCCGGCGGGCTGTTCGTCTGGGCGGCCTGGATGATCGGTAAGGGCTATCGGCTGAGGAACTGAGCTTGCGGGTGAGGCGGGCGGCAGTCCGACAGCGAGCGGGCGAAAAACAAATTTAGAAGAGACTATGAGGTTGAAACAGAAATGAAGGATCATCTTGTTCGAGTCGTCAGTGAAGATGGATTGCTGCGCGGGGTGGTGGCGGTAACAAGCGACCTGGTAGGTACGGTCTGCACGGCCCAGCGGACCGATGTTACGGCTTCGGTGGCGCTGGGGCGCCTGTTGACCGGTGGCGCGTTGTTGGGTTGTCTGCTCAAGGGGCAGCAACGGCTGGCCCTGCTGGTGGAAGGGAATGGACCGCTTGGGAAGCTGCGGGTGGAGGCGGATGCCGCTGGCCGAGTGCGTGGTTCGGTTGCCAATCCGGTGACCAATCTGCCGCCCAGAGACGGCCGCTTCGATGTGGCCGGCGCCATTGGCAAAGCCGGATTTCTTCATGTCTGGAAGGATCTCGGCCTGAAGAATCCTTATCAGAGTATGGTGCAGCTGCAAAGCAGTGAGATTGCCGAGGATCTTGCCTGGTACTTGAGCAGTTCGGAGCAGGTCCCTTCCAGTCTCGGCCTGGGGGTTGAGTTGGACCAGCAGGGGCGGGTTGCCGTGGCTGGTGGTTTCCTGGTGCAGGCCCTGCCTCCGGGGGATGAAGGTCAGGTTGAGCAGATGATCGCCAGAATCAGGCAACTGCCGCCGACCACCAGCATGCTGAGGGAAGGTATGACGCCGACGGAGATTGCCTCCCGGCTTTTTGCCAGTCTGGCCTTCCGGGTGCAGGAAACCACCGAGTTGAGTTTCCACTGCCCCTGCAGTCGTGGCCGGATTGAGCAGATGCTGATCGGCTTCGGCAGGCAGGAGCTGGAGGCGCTGGCGGCCGAGCAGCCGGAGGTGACGGTGACCTGCGAATATTGTAAGCAGCAGTACAGTTTTGCCGGGGACGAGCTGGCCGCATTGATTGTTGCGGCTGGTTAGGCTTCGCTGCTACCACTGCTGCTCATAAGGTCCGGCTGGTTTTGAGCTGGCGCTTACCTGGGAGCGGCAGTGTCTAGTGTCCTGTGCGCTTAGTTCTATCGTCCAATGCTGACTCTTTTTACTGCTGTCGACGTTCTGCCGTCTCGGCTTGGCTTTGGCCAGGCCTGCGGCGGCAAGCCTTGTCAGCAGGAAAAATGACTCAGAATTTATACCAACACCTAACCAAACAGGACTCTAGAGGCGAAGATGCCGCCCGGCTGAACGGTGAAGGGATGGTTGGCAGGATTTCGATTTTTTAGAAGCATTATCCTGCTTGGCGTATTTTTTGTCCTTTTGAATAGTATTATTTTATAGTTGGAAAGCTTTCCCGATCTGTGCTTTAATTACCGGCGTGATTGTTGGGCTTGAAAAAGCAGGAAATGGAGCTCCGGATCGCCACAAACAAACAGAGTTTTATTTAATGGTCGGTGTGGTCGCGTTCCGCAACCGTTGCAATTCCCCCTCTTTAAAGAAATCATAAATATTCAAAACTTCAGTAATATCGGCCGAAAAGAAGATCAAAACGGTCGGGTTAATTGCATACTGTATACTGTATTTTTTGCTTGACATGTCGCCGTGAAGTGTCCTAATTTTCCACACGCTGTGACATGTTCTATCTATTTCAATGGACACGGCAAGAGGTCCAATTTCTTCAATGGAAGGAGCGGTTTCTATGCTGGATATTTACTTGCCGATTCTGGTCGTGATCGGCATCGCCTTCGCTTTTTCAATCGGCTCGGTGGTTCTGTCCCGCCTTATCGGGGTGAAAAAGCCCAGTGCGGTCAAGCTGGCACCGTACGAATGTGGAATGCCTTTGATCGGTTCGGCTCAAGAGCGTTTCTCCATCAAATTCTATATTATCGCCATGCTTTTCATTCTCTTCGATATCGAAGCCGTTTTTCTTTATCCGTGGGCCATTATGTTTAAGCGCCTGGGGATTTTTGGCTTTGTGGAGATGGGAGTGTTTATCATTATCCTTCTCGTCGGCTTTATCTATGTATGGAAAAAAGGAGCTCTGGAATGGGAGTAGAGCAGCCCAAAACGCTTGGCAGCGGCTTTATCACAACGAGTCTGGACAAATTGGTCAACTGGTCGCGTGCCAGTTCCATGTGGCCGATGACTTTCGGGCTGGCCTGTTGTGCGATCGAGATGATGGCAACGGGTGCTGCCCGTTTTGACCTTGACCGGATGGGTATTCTGTTCCGTGCCTCACCACGTCAGGCCGATGTCATTATTATCGCCGGGACCGTGACCAAGAAGATGCTGCCGGTTATCCAGACGGTCTACGAGCAGATGCCGGAGCCGCGCTATGTCATCGCCATGGGAGCCTGTGCTTCCTCCGGCGGAATTTTCGATACCTACAGTACGGTTCAGGGGATCGACGAAGCATTGCCGGTTGATGTCTATATCCCCGGCTGCCCGCCGCGCCCGGAAGGGTTGCTCTACGGCCTGATGAAGCTGCAAGAGAAAATCAGATCGGAACGCAATACCTTCGGTGCAGCTATCGGCGTCGGTGAAGTCATCCGTGAGGCCTGAGCGCCTCTGCCAATAACAGGGATAAGTCAATGAGCGATCAAGCGATTGTGGAAAAGTTGAAGAGCAGATTCTCCGCGGAGATTCTGGATGTTGTTGAATATCGTGGTGAAACAACCGTCACCGTTAAAAAAGAGCAGATTGTGGATATCTGCAGCTTTATGCGGGACGATTGTGGTTATAACCTGCTTTGCGATCTCTGCTCTGTCGATTATCTTGGGCAGGCCCCCCGTTTCATGGTGGTCTACAACCTTTATAACATCACGACCAAGCGGCGGATTCGCCTGAAGGCTCCGGTTGAAGAGCGGGCTGCTTCCATCGATACGGTCAGCGGTGTCTGGTCGACAGCGAACTGGCTGGAACGGGAAGTCTGGGATCTGATGGGGATCGTTTTCAACAATCACCCCGATCCGCGGCGGATTCTCATGCCGGCCGACTGGGAAGGTCACCCGTTACGCAAGGACTATCCGGTTCAGGGGCCTGATCGCGAGCCTTATCAAGGCCGACTCTCCTAATTAATGATTTTAGATATTCCTTAACAGGACGAGGCATAACATGGCAGCAAATACCACCGAAACAATGACCATCAACATGGGGCCCCAGCACCCGTCGACCCACGGCGTGTTGCAGCTGATCCTTGAGCTCGATGGCGAGATTGTCAAGAAGGCGACTCCCCATATCGGGTTTCTCCATCGCGGGGTGGAAAAGCTTTCGGAACACCGGACCTATCATCAGGTGATTCCGTTGACCGACCGGTTGGATTACCTGGCCCCGATGAGCAACAATCTCGGCTATGTTCTGGCGGTTGAAAAGTTACTCGGAATAACGGACAAAATTCCAGAACGGGCCCAACGGGTCCGTGTGATTATGGCGGAACTGACCCGGCTCAAAAGCCACCTGGTCTGGCTGGCCACCCACGCCCTGGATATCGGTGCGATGACCGTCTTTCTGTATTGCTTCCGTGAACGCGAATGCATCATGGATATCTACGAAAAGGTTTCCGGTGCGCGAATGACCTCCAGCTATTTCCGGGTCGGGGGACTGTCTGCTGACCTGCCCGATGGCCTGGAGCAGGAGATCCGCACTTTTGCCGAATCGATGCCTGCCCATATCGAAGAATATGAGGGCCTGCTGACCGGCAACAAGATTTGGCAGAAACGGACTATCGGCGTCGGCCACATCAGTGCCGAAGCAGCCATTGACGTCGGCCTGACCGGCCCGGCCCTGCGCGGCTCCGGGGTCGATTGGGATCTGCGTCGCGATAATCCCTATTGTGGCTATGAAGAATATGATTTCGAAGTACCGGTTCGGGACGAAGGCGATACCTTTGCCCGTTACAAGGTCCGTCTCGACGAAATGCGCCAGGCCAGCCGGATTATTCTCCAGGCACTGGACAAGCTTAAGCCTGGCCCGGTGCTCGCTGATTGCCCGCAAATCGTGCTGCCGCCGAAGCAGGATGTGGTCAATACCATCGAAGGGTTGATCCACCACTTCAAGATTATCTCCGAGGGCTTCAAGCCGGAACCTGGCGAAGTATTCCAGAGTATTGAGGCGCCCAAAGGCGAATTGGGTTATTACCTGGTTTCGGATGGCTCGGCCCATCCGTACCGGATGCGCATCCGCCCGCCTTCCTTTGTCAATCTCCAGGCTTTGCCGCAGATGGTTGAAGGAAAAATGCTGGCCGACGTTATCGCCGTGATCGGAACGCTTGATGTCGTTCTCGGCGAAATCGATCGTTAATCAAATTGGTGTGCAAGAGGACGTTATGACAGAAAACATCGAGCAGGTTCAAGAACAGGTCGAAACGCAGGACGTCGATCTGACCGCAGCAAATGAGGTTATCGACAAGTATCTGGATATGCATGGCAACCTGATGCCGGTTTTGCAGGGCATTCAGGAAGCCTATGGTTATGTTCCGGAGGAGACCGTTCACCTTGCTGCCGAGCGTCTGAATGTCTATGCCAGCCAGATTTACGGAGTGCTGACTTTTTACGCGCAGTTCCATCTCAAACCGCGGGGTAAATATATCATCCGGGTCTGTATGGGAACAGCCTGCCACGTCAAGGGGGCCGGCCGGATCGGCGAGACCCTCAAGGACCGGCTTGGAGTCGCCCATGCGGAAACCACACCTGACCTGAAATTTACTGCCGAATATGTGGCCTGTATCGGTGCCTGTGGGATGGCCCCGGTCATCATGGTCAATGATGCGACTTACGGCAGTATGACAGTGCAGAAGATGGATGAAGTTATCGCTAAATATCAGGCTATGGACTGATTCAAGTTATACACCGTACTCGGTATTGAGGAAGGCTTTATGTCCGAAACTGCTGAAAACATGAAAGTTCTGATCTGTACTGGGACCGGGGGGCTAGCCTCCGGCGCAGCAGATGTGGTCGCCGCTTTCGAAGCGGAATTTGAAAAGCAGGGTGTCGCCGGGAAAATCGGCAAAGCCTGTGATGTCAACGGTACCGGTTGTCGTGGACTGTGCGCCAATGATGTGCTGGTGGACGTCTGCATGCCCGGTCAGGAGCCGGTGACCTACGATTTTGTCACCCCGGAGCTGGTTCCGCAGATTGTCGAGGAGCATATCCTGGGGGAGGGCCCCGTCGCCAAAAAGGTGGCCGGCCCCTATTACCACAAGTTCCTTGAGAAGCAACAACGGATCATCTTTTCCCGCTGCGGAACCATCGATGCCGAAAGTCTGGATGATTTTCTTGCCCACCGGGGCTTCCAGGGGATCAAAAAAGCGGTCTCCATGTCTCCGGACGAGGTCATCAGCGAAGTCAAGAAATCAGGCTTGCGGGGACGAGGGGGCGGCGGTTTTCCCACCGGCATGAAATGGACCTTTGCCAAAGCATCGCCGGGCACCGAAAAGTACCTGATCTGTAATGCTGACGAAGGCGACCCGGGCGCGTTTATGGACCGCTCGATCCTGGAAGGTGACCCCTACGGTCTCATTGAAGGGATGATGATCGGCGCTTATGCCATCGGCTGTAATTTCGCCTATGTTTATGTCCGCGCTGAATATCCCCTGGCCATCAAACGGTTGCAGATGGCCATCGATACCTGCTACGAAAAAGGCTTCCTGGGGAAAAACTGCATGGGGCTCGGTTTCGACCTGGACATGCGCATCAAGGCAGGTGCCGGTGCCTTTGTCTGTGGTGAAGAGACGGCCCTGATGGCGTCCATCGAAGGGCAGCGGGGCATGTCGCGGCCGCGGCCGCCGTTCCCGGCGGTGCGGGGACTGTGGGGCAAGCCGACCAATATTAATAACGTCGAGACCTACGCCAACGTTTCCTATATCTTTTATAACGGCGCCGACTGGTATGCCAGCATCGGCACCGAAGGGACCAAGGGAACCAAAATTTTCGCCCTGACCGGGAAGGTCAAGCACACCGGTCTGGTCGAGGTTCCTGCCGGAACCACAATGAAAGAGGTTATCTACGATGTCTGCGGTGGCATCCTGAACAACCGCAAGTTTAAAGCGGTTCAGGCGGGTGGACCGTCCGGCGGTTGTCTGCCGGCGGAGGCCCTGGATGCTGAAGTTGATTACGATTCACTGATCAAGGCTGGCGCCATGATGGGTTCGGGCGGCCTGGTGGTCATGGACGAAACGACCTGTATGGTCGACATCGCCCGCTTCTTTTTGAATTTTACCCGGGTCGAATCATGCGGGAAATGTATCCCCTGCCGTATCGGTCTGAAAATCATGCTGGAAATTCTTGAGCGGATCACCGAAGGCAAAGGGCGTGAGGGTGATATCGAGCTGCTTCAGGACATGGCCTACGATATCAAGAAGAGTTCTCTGTGCGGGCTCGGGCAGACGGCTCCGAACCCGGTTCTTTCAACGATTCGTTATTTCCGTCATGAGTATGAGGCCCATATCAAAGAGCAGGAATGCCCGTCGCACTCATGTAAGCCGTTACTGCACTTCCGGGTGGTTGAAGACAAGTGTAAAAAATGCGGTATGTGCCCCAGGGTCTGTCCGGTTGAGGCGATCACCTGGGAAAAAGGCCAGGTTGCTTTTATCGACCTGAATAAATGTACCCGTTGTACATCCTGCTATGACGCCTGCCGATTCATGGCTATCGAGTAAACGCATACCCTGCTTGGGCAATACGAGGTCAAGATGGTTAATCTAACGATTGACGGAAAACAGATAACAACAAGTAAGACGTCCACGATCTACCAGGCCGCCAAAGAGAACGGGATATATATTCCCGTGCTTTGTTACGCCAAAAAACTTCTTCCTTACGGTGCCTGCCGCATTTGTCTGGTGGAAGTGGAGCAGATGAAGGGCCGTCTGATTCCGTCCTGTACCACCCCGGTTACCGAGGGGATGGTTGTTACCACCATGTCCGACGAAATTCGCAAAGTGCGCAAGACGGTGCTTGAGTTTCTGTTGGTCAATCACGTTGTCGACTGTCCGGTCTGCGATAAGGGTGGGGAATGCGATCTGCAGGACCTGACTTATGAGTATGAGGTCGTTGCTAACCGCTTCGTCGGTGAAAAGTTCGATCTGCCCAAGGATGAAATTAATCCTTTGATCGAGCGCAACATGAACCGCTGTGTGCTGTGTGGTAAATGTGTGCGGGTCTGTGACGAAATCGTCGGTTACGGATCTTACTCATTTATTAACCGGGGCTTTGAAACCAAGATTGCCACGGCTTTTGATCGTGGTCTGAATTGCGAGTTCTGCGGTCAGTGCGTCTCCATGTGTCCGGTTGGCGCCATTTTGCCGCGGCCGTTTAAATTCAAGGCGCGCCCCTGGCAGCTCAAGGAGGTTGACTCGGTCTGCGGTTATTGTGGAAACGGCTGTACGGTGACTTTCGGGGTCAAGGACAACGAAGTGCAGACCATCCGCTTCAATGACAAAACCGGTGTCAATGACGGTAATCTCTGTATCCGTGGCCGCTTCGGTTACTCTTATGTCAACAGCAAGGAGCGCTTGACCAAGCCGCTGGTGCGGCGTGACGGGCAGCTTAAGGAAGCCAGCTGGGACGAAGCGTTGGCCGCAGTGGTGGCAGGACTGAAAGAGGCTGGTGAGCAGGTCGGTATTATTTCCGGGGCTCGCCTCAGTAACGAAGAGCTGTTTCTGGTTAAAAATCTGGCCAAGGCGGTCGGTACCGCCAACCTTGATCATTCCGGCGGTGAATGCTACCGGGGGGTGACCGAAGGGCTCAAAGAGACTCTTGGAATTCAGGCTTCGACCGCGACCTTCCCGCAGGTGGAAAACTGCCAGGCTATTCTGTCGATCCGCTCCGATTTTTACGAGACTCATCCGGTGTTCGGGATGGTGGTTAATCAGGCGATTCGGCGGAATGAGGCCAAACTCTCGGTGATTGCCGACAAAGTCGGTAAATTCGGCCGTTTGCCCCATGCCCGGACCCTGCTGCACAAACCGGGTCTGGAGTTGAATGTTCTGAACGCCCTGTGTCATGTCCTGATCGCCGAAGACTTGGTCAAGGTTGATGGTCTGGAGGGGCTTGCCGAACTGACAGTCGCTCTGAAAGACTACAGTCCGGAACAGGTTGCCGCCGTTACCGGAGTTGCTGCCGAGGCGATCCAGCAGACTGCCCGGGAGCTGGCCGCTGCAGAAAATGCAGCAATTCTGCTTGCCTATGGCCTGCCTTACACAGCCTATAGCAAAGAACTTGGGATTGCCGCCGCCAACCTGGCCCTGCTCACCGGTATCGCCGGACGTCCCGGCTCCGGACTTTATGTCTGCGGTGAGAAGGCTAACAGCCAGGGTGCCATCGATCTGGGGATTCTGCCGGGTGAAGCAGGTCTGGGAGTTAAGCCGATGTTGCGTGCCGCAGCAGCGGGTGAGCTGAAAGCGCTCTATCTGCTCGGCGAAGATCCACTGGCGTCCTATCCGGATCGCGCCCTGGTCGAGCAGGCTCTTGAGAAGTCCTTTACCGTGGTCCAGGACCTGTTCCTGAGCGCTACCGCCAAAACCGCCGATGTCGTTCTGCCGGCAACATCCTTTGCGGAAAAAGACGGTACCTTTACTAATGCCGAGCGGCGTATTCAACGCCTGCGGGTCGGGATCAAGTCTCCCGGCGAGGCGAAAACCGACTTTGCCATTCTGCAGAGCCTGCTCAAAGCTCTGGGCAGTTCGGCTCCCGCGACTCCCGCTGCCGCTTTCGCAGCACTGAGTGCAGAGGTTCCGGGTTATGCAGGTATCAGCGTGGAGCAGATTGGTCCCCAGGGGCATGTCTGGGGCGGTGAAACCCTGACGCCGGTGAACAGAAAACTGATCCCGGTCGCCGCTGGACAAGGGCTTGACGCACCTTATCAATTGCTGGTCGGCAGCGCCCTGTACCACAGCGGAACCGTTTCGGTTCATGCCAAAGGGCCATTGGCCGTGGTTCCCGAGCCCTATGTGGAGCTCTGCCGTGATGATGCGGTGGAACTGAAGGTCGCCGAAGGCGATATGCTCAAACTCAAAGCCGAGGGCGGTGAAATTCAGGCCAAGGTGAAGATTGACCGGCGGTTGCCGCAAGGAGTGTTGTTTGCTCCTTATCACTTCCCGGCGCTTGGACTGAACAGAATTTATACTGGTCAGGCTGTGATCGCGGTTGAAGTGGAAAAAGGCTAATTCGGTTATTTTGGATTGTCGGTGGTCGCAGCCGGCTGAAATCGGCAGAAATGCCATAGACTGACGAAGGATGAGGATGGTCATGACGCCAGAAGTTCTGACACTCTCGAAAACACCCCTGCTGTTCACAGTGGCCATGTTATTGAAGATCGTGGTTGCATTCGTGGTAATGCTGCTGATCGTTGCCTATGCCACTTATGCTGAACGGAAAATCATTGGCCGCATGCAGACTCGTCTTGGACCGACATTGACCGGTCCAAAAGGGTTGCTGCAGCCAATTGCCGATGGTCTCAAGCTGTTCTTTAAAGAGGACATCATTCCGGCGCAGGCGCATTGGTTTGCCTTTATCCTGGCGCCGATGATGATCCTGGCCCCGGCCTTTGTTGCAATCTGCGTGGTGCCTTTCGGTGGTGATATCCAGTTTACCTATCATGATGTCCTGTACACCGTGCCGATGCAGATTTCCGATCTCAATATCGGTGTCCTCTTCATTCTGGCGATGGCCGGGCTGGGTGTTTACGGCATCGTGCTTGCCGGGCTGGCATCCAACAGTAAATATTCACTGTTGGGTGGAATTCGATCCACGGCTCAGATGATCTCTTACGAATTGGCTGCAGGGCTGTCAATTGTGGCCATTTTCATGCTCTCTGAAACCCTTAGCATGCGTGGAATTGTGCTGGCCCAGCAGGGTCCGTTATGGGGTATCGATTCATTGAGCTGGCTGCCGAACTGGTTTGTTTTTTCACAGCCGCTGGCATTCCTGCTGTTTGTGGTCGGTTCCATGGCCGAAATTAATCGGACTCCCTTCGACCTTCCTGAAGCAGAGACCGAGCTGGTTTCCGGTTTCTGTACCGAATACTCATCCATGAAATACGCCCTGTTCTTCATGGCCGAGTACGCCAATATGATCACTGTTTCGGCAATCGGTGCGACCTTGTTCTGGGGCGGTTGGGGCGGACCCTTCTACGGCTGGATCAACTTCCTGATCAAGGTCTTCGCTTTCATGTTCTTCTTCATCTGGATCCGGGCGACCTTCCCACGCCTACGTTATGATCAGCTGATGTATCTGGGCTGGAAGATTATGCTGCCCCTGGCACTGGCTAATATCGTATTCACGGGTTTTGCCGTCCTGCTCTGGCAGTAACCACAAGTTGCGTAGAGGATAGATATGTTTAAAGAGTTTGCCAAAGGCTTGAGTATTACACTGAAGCATCTGCTGCCGGGGAATAGCACGACAGTTGAGTACCCAAAGCAGAAGTTGGAAATGTCGCCTCGCTTCCGTGGCCTTCACCGCCTGGTTCCGACCGCTGACCGTGAAAAGTGCGTGGCCTGCTACCTTTGCCCGACTGTTTGCCCGGCCAAATGTATCACTGTTGAATCTGCGGAGAACGACAAGGGTGAAAAGTATCCCAAGGTCTACGAAATCGATATGCTGCGCTGTATTTTCTGCGGCTACTGTGTCGAAGCCTGTCCGGTCGAGGCGATTGAAATGACCAGTGCTTATGAGCTGGCGAACTTCAAGCGGGAAGATTTTAAATTCGATAAAGAACGTCTTCTCAAGTCGTAACAAGGAGCTGCGTTATCATGGAAGCCTTTCTTTTTTACCTTACTGCTATTGTTGCGATTGTTTCGGCCTTTTTTGTGACCAAGTGCCGCAACCCAGTCAACAGTGCGTTGAACCTGGTGACCACCTTTATCTGCCTGGCTGTGTTTTATGTCATGCTCGACGCACCGTTCATGGCGGCGATTCAGATTATGGTCTATGCCGGGGCGATCATGGTGCTGATTGTATTCGTCATCATGTTGCTGAATCTCGGTCTGGCAGTCAAGACCCGGTATACCCATGCCCTGGTGGGCGGCGGGGTTCTCTCGTTGCTGTTGCTGTTTTTGACCAATTATTTCCTGCGGGCCGGCGATGCCTCGGCAACTGGCGGCAAAATCACCAGCGCGGTCATTGCCAGCTATGGCCATACCGAGCTGATCGGCAGGGCCATGTTTGTGGATTTCCTGCTTCCTTTTGAGATTGCATCGATACTGCTGCTGGTTGCAATAGTCGGCGCTGTTATTCTCTCAAAACGCAAAGTTTAATCGAGATTGCCTCGGGAGATAGATCATGATTAGCGTAAATCACTACCTGTTGTTAAGCGCCATTCTGTTCGCCATCGGAACTTTCGGTGTGTTGACCCGGAAAAACGCCATTGTCATCTTCATGTGTATTGAGGTGATGCTTAACTCGGTAAACCTGACCTTTATTGCCCTGTCACGGCACGTCGGCAATATGGATGGTCAGATCTTTGTCTTTTTTGTTATGACGGTTGCTGCTGCTGAAGCGGCTGTAGGTCTGGCTTTAATGATCGCATTCTTTCGCAATAAAGATTCGATCGAAGTCGACGATTTCAATATCCTCAAGTGGTAGCACAATCCACTGTTACGGGTGTTTCAGCTAATAGGAGAGTTTGATGTACAGTAATCTGTGGCTCATCCCATTCTTCCCACTGGTAGGTTCCATCATCAATGGCTTGCTGGGTAAGAAGATCAAAAATGAAACGGTTATCGGCAGTATTGCCACCGTGCTGATGTTCTTTTCATTTCTGGTCGCGGCTATGAACTTTTTCACCCTGCTGGGTGATTCGGTCAAAGTTCATGAACTGGTGGTCGGAACCTGGATATCGGTCGGGGATCTGCAGGTCAACTGGGAATTTCTGCTCGATCCGTTGTCCGCCGTCATGATTATGGTGGTTACCGGTGTCGGCACCCTGATCCACCTGTACTCCATCGGCTACATGCATGGGGAGGTCGGTTTCTACAGATTTTTCTCCTACTTGAACTTGTTTGCCTTCTCCATGCTGATGCTGGTGCTGGGTGGTAACGCCCTGGTCATGTTCATCGGCTGGGAAGGGGTCGGGCTCTGTTCCTACCTGCTGATCGGCTACTACTTCGAGAAGAAGAGCGCCGGCGACGCTGCCAAAAAGGCCTTCGTGGTCAACAGGATCGGCGACTTCGGGTTTCTCTGCGGGCTGTTTATTCTGTTCTGGACCCTGGGCAGCAAAGGGGTCTGGACGCTTAACTTCATGCAGATCACCGAGAATGCCCATCTGCTGCAAAACGGCGGCATCATCGTTACCATCGTGACCCTGGCCTTTTTCCTCGGTGCAACCGGTAAATCTGCCCAGATTCCGCTTTATACCTGGTTGCCTGACGCCATGGAAGGTCCGACCCCGGTCTCCGCCCTGATCCATGCCGCGACCATGGTTACCGCCGGCGTTTACATGATCGGCCGGATGAATATTCTTTTTGCCATGGCCCCGACCACCATGATGACTATTGCCATTATCGGTGCGACCACTGCGATTTTTGCCGCTTCCATCGGCCTGGCTCAGAACGACATCAAACGGGTGCTGGCCTATTCGACGGTTTCCCAGCTCGGATATATGTTCCTGGCCATGGGCGTCGGCGCCTTTTCGGCCGGTATTTTCCACCTGATGACCCACGCCTTCTTCAAGGCCTGCCTGTTCCTCGGTTCCGGCTCGGTCATTCACGGTATGCACCATGCATATCATCATGCCCATCTTCATGATGACCCGCAGGATATGCGGAACATGGGTGGGTTGCGTAAAAAGATGCCGATTACTTACATCACTTTCCTGGCTTCAACGATCGCGATTTCCGGGATTCCGTTGTTCTCAGGGTTCTTCTCCAAAGATGAGATCCTCTGGTGGGCTTTCGGCTCGACCCGCGGCCACTGGCTGCTCTGGCTGATCGGTGCCGCAGCTGCCGGTATGACCGCCTTCTATATGTTCCGGCTGGTCTTCATGACCTTCTTCGGTGAGCAGAAAACCGACCCCCGGGCCAAAGATCATATCCCGGAATCTCCGCTCACCATCACCATTCCGTTGATGGTCCTCGGTTTCCTGGCCGTGGTCGGCGGCTATGTCGGTATTCCGGCCATCCTTGGCGGGAGCAACCGTTTCGAGCATTTCCTGGCCCCGGTTTTCGAGCATGCCCAGCATCTCCATGAAATCGAAGCCCACGGCGCTCATGCTACTGAATATATGCTGATGGCGATTTCGGTGGCCGTTGCGGTGTTCGGGATCTTCCTTGCCTGGACCATGTACATCAAGAGCCCGGAACTGCCGGGTAAGTTTACCGCCAAATTCAGCACAGCGTACCGCGTCATCTTCAACAAATGGTACATCGACGAACTCTATGATTTCGTGTTCGTCAATCCCTGCAAAAAGCTCGGGACCTTTTTGTGGCGCGCTTTCGATGCCCGGCTGGTTGACGGTGTCGTCAACGGTTGTGCCTGGGTCATCAAGGGGATTGGGGCAGGACTGCGCTACACCCAGTCCGGATATCTGTCTAACTACGCAATGGCCATGGTGGTCGGCGTAGTCGTGATCGTCGGCTATTACATCTTCGGTTAATTTTTAGTTCGCCAGCGAATACGATAAAGCTTTAAGGAGCGATTCCACATGGCTGATAACCTTCTCAGTATTATGACTTTCTTCCCATTGTTGGGGATGTTGGTTCTCCTCTTCATTCCGCGGGAGAATGACGGGCTACTCAAAGGGTTTACCCTGGCTGTTTCATTGATCACTTTTGCGATCAGCCTGCCCCTGGCGTTTGATAATGTCTTCACCACTTCCGGTGGGATGCATTATCGCGAATTTTCCGAGTGGATCAATATCGGCAACTACTTCCCAGATGAACTACAACTTGGGGGTTGATGGAATCAGTCTCTGGCTGGTCATGCTGACCACCTTCATCATGCCGATTGCTGTGCTGTCGACCCTGGCATGCGGTGGAAAAGAATATCAAAGGTTTCATGGCCATGCTGTTGCTGCTGGAGACCGGTATGCTTGGCGCCTTTGTCTCCCTTGATCTGTTCCTGTTCTATGTCTTCTGGGAACTGATGCTGATCCCCATGTATTTCCTGATCGGGATCTGGGGCGGCAAAAACCGCATTTATGCAGCAGTTAAATTCTTCATCTATACCGCAGTCGGATCCCCTGCTGATGCTGGTGGCCATTATCTTTGTCTACTACTACGCAGTGCAGAGCGGCGCACCGATGAACGGCTTCGGCATCGAGGAATTCTACAAGCTGCACATTCCTTACCACGCCCAGTTCTGGTTGTTCCTGGCTTTCGGTTTCAGCTTCGCCATCAAGGTGCCGATGTTTCCATTGCACACCTGGTTGCCCGATGCTCACACCGAAGCACCGACCGCCGGTTCCGTTATCCTGGCTGCGGTTCTGCTGAAAATGGGGACCTACGGTTATGTACGCTTTGCCATGCCGCTGTTCCCCGAAGCACTGCCGACTTTCATTCCGTTTCTGGCTTTCCTCTGCGTGGTCGGGATCATCTACGGTTCCCTGGTCGCCATGATGCAGGAAGGACGTCAAAAAGCTGGTCGCCTACTCATCAGTGGCCCCACCTCGGTTTTGTCATGCTGGGTGTGTTCGCTATGAACCTGCAGGGCCTGGCCGGTGGCATGATTCAGATGATCAATCACGGTATCTCCACCGGCGCGTTGTTCCTTATCGTCGGCTTTATCTATGAGCGGCGGCATACCCGTCTGATCACCGAATTTGGCGGTCTGGCCCATAAAATGCCGATCTTTGCAACGATCTTCATGATTATTACCTTCTCGTCGGTCGGCCTGCCAGGCACCAACGGCTTTGTCGGCGAGTTCCTGGCGCTGATGGGGGCCTTCCAGGGAGGCTTACGCTGGTATGCGGTTTTCGCTACCACCCGGCGTTATTCTGGCTGCTGTTTACATGCTGTGGATGTACCAGCGGGTCATGTTCGGTAAGGGTGACCAATCCTGCCAACGAAAAACTGAAAGATCTTTCCGGGCGGAAATCGCCATTATGCTGCCGCTGCTGCTGTTTGTGTTCTGGATTGGCGTCTATCCGAGCACCTTCTTTGACAAGATGAATCCGGCTATGGAGCAGGCCCTGGAGCAGATGAAAAGCCGCCAGGTTGCTGTTGTTGAGGTCGCGCAGCCGACTGTGGCTACGATTCAGGATCTCAAGTAATTTATTGATCGCATAAACACTGGTTCCGAGGAGCTGTTCGATGGAAAATCTGGTTCAAGAAGCCATCCAGAATGTCAATTTGCAGGCGATAATGCCATCAC
Organism: Geopsychrobacteraceae bacterium; assembly: GCA_963668145.2. GTDB lineage: Bacteria > Desulfobacterota > Desulfuromonadia > Desulfuromonadales > Geopsychrobacteraceae > Seleniibacterium. The sequence continues at coordinate 70,669 of CAXXJU010000001.1, read as the reverse complement.
TGGTACTCAGTGCCTTCGGCATGATTCTGCTGATGATTTCGGTGTTCTCAAAACGTGGCAGAACGACTCATGTTGCTTGGCTCAGCGTCGCTGCACTGGTCATTACCGGTATGATAACTCTGGCTGGCTGGAATCATCCGCAATCCGGATTTGCCGGCAGCGTGCTGCTCGATAATTTCGCCACCTTCTTCAGCATGATCTGTATTGTGGCGGCCACGTTGACCATTCTGATGTCGGATGACTACCTGAAACGGGAAGATTTCCCGGTGGGTGAATACTACCCGCTGATTTTGTTTACCACGGCCGGGGCGATGTGGATGGCTTCGGGAACCGACCTGATGACCATTTTCCTCGGCCTTGAGGTGCTCTCTGTTTCCTTGTATGTGCTGGCTGGTTTTTTCCGCGACAAGCTAAGTTCCAACGAAGCCGGGCTGAAATACTTCTTCCTCGGTGCGTTTTCCACCGGGTTCCTGCTCTACGGGGTTGCGCTCCTTTACGGAGTCACCGGAACCACCAAGATTCAGGGGATTGCCGCCTATGTTCAGGCCAATCCTGATGCGGCCACCAATACCATGTTTATCGCTGGCGGTCTGCTGCTGTTGGTTGGCTTCCTGTTCAAGGTCGCGGCGGCTCCCTTCCATATGTGGACACCGGATGTTTACCAGGGCGCACCGACTCCGATTACTGCTTTTATGAGCGCCGGGCCGAAAGCTGCCGCGTTTGCCGCCTTTATTCGGGTGACCATCGTCGGCCTGGAAGGGATGCAGGGCGAATTGACCTCACTTTTCTGGTTGCTGGCGGTTCTGACCATGACCATGGGGAACTTCATCGCCTTGAGTCAGAAAGACATCAAGCGGATGCTGGCCTATTCCTCCATCGCCCACGCCGGTTACGCGCTGGTCGGTCTGGTGGCCTGGAATACTGTCGGCCTGTCAGCCATCATGTACTACATGCTGGTTTATACCTTCATGAATATCGGTGCCTTTGCCGTACTGGTGCTGATTGGCAAAAAAGGTGAAGACAACCTGACTCTGGAAGGCATCGCCGGGCTCGGCTACAAGAAGCCGTTTCTGGGTGTCGCCCTCTGTATCTTCCTTTTTTCGCTGATGGGGCTGCCCCCGACAGCCGGTTTTACCGGCAAGTTCTATATCTTTGCCGGGGCCATCAAAGCCGGTTATGTCTGGCTGGCCGTTCTTGGGATGTTGAACTCTGCGGTCTCTCTTTATTATTACCTGCGGATTATCGTGCAGATGTACTTCAAGGATCCGGCTGAGGATTTTTCCTGGGTCTCCTTGAATTTGCCGACCATGGTTTCCATCATTATCTCGATCGTCGGGGTTCTTTATCTTGGCATCATGCCCGGTTCCCTGATGCAATTGGCCAAACTGGCCGGTTTGTAAGCAAACTTGTATTGGCAGATTTTGAAAAGCCCTCCAGCTTGCTGGGGGGCTTTTCTCGTCTGTGGGTACAAAGAAGAGGGCAGCCGTACCGTAGCTGTTTCTGCCTGTTTGGTTTGGCGGGTCCCTGGTCGATTCGGAAATGCTCCCCGGTTGACAAAAACCTGTTCAGAAAGGCGGGAAAAGCGCTAGGATAGGCGGATGGAATTCAGAGCTTACCTTGCCGCCCTGGCTGCTGACGGTGATTTAGATACACTAACCGTACAGGTATCGCCGGATCTTGAATTGGCGCGCTTCTGCCGCCGGGAATTCCGCCGCCGCAACGGCGGCCGGGCGCTGCTGTTCGAACATCTGGAGGGCGGGCGGCTTTCGGCTGCCGCCAATTTGTTCGGCTCGGTTCGGCGGATCAGCCAGATGCTGCATGGGGAAACCCTCGACGACTTTGCGCACCGACTCAGGGCGTTTCTGGCACAGCGCAGCGGCTCCAGCACTGAGCGGCTGCAGATTGCCCAGCAAGCGTCGCCTGCCCAGGCCTCGGCATTGCAGGCCATGGACAACAGCGGTCTGCTTCAATTACCGGCGATCCGTTCCTGGCCGGGCGAGCAGAGGCCTTATTTAACCCTGCCTCTGGTCATCACCAGGGATCTGCACAATGATACCACCAATATTGGCCTGTACCGGGCTCAGGTCCTTGCTGACGATCAACTGGCTCTTAATTTTGGCGCCGGAAGCGGTGCGGCCCGCCACTTGGAAAGCGCTGAAAATTTGCAGCGACCCCTGCCTGTTGCCCTGGTCTTCGGCGCCGATACCACTCTCTACTGGGCGGCGGCGGCGCCATTGCCGACCGGCTGTGATGAGTTGTCCTTGTGCCGGACCCTGTTCAATCTGGAGCTCGGTCGGGAAGATTGCCAGACCCAGCCATTGCAGGTGCCGGCAGGAACGGAGCTGGTGATTGAAGGTGAGATCCGCCCCGGGTGCAGGACCGAGGAAGGTCCCTTCGGTAATCACAGTGGCCAGTATGTGCGACGTGTCGATTGTCCCCTTATGCATGTAACTGCCATTCGCAGGCGCGAACAACCGATCATTCCGTTAACCGTGGTCGGCCCGCCGCCGAGTGAAAACATTCAGCTGGCCGTGGCCAATGAGATCTTTATCCGCGAGTTGCTGCGCATCGATTATCCGCAGATTGTCGCCATGCATATGCCGCGGGCAACCATTTTTCATGGTGCGGTTGTGCTCTCGGTGAAACACCGGGCCAGTCTAACAGGAAAAGAACTGATCGACCGCCTCTGGCTGGACAGCCCCTTGCGCAATTCCCGCTTCATGCTGTTGGTTGATGAGGATATCCCGGCCGCTGCGGTGGAGAAAAGTTGGTGGCGGGCCATCAACATGCTCAGCCCGAAGCGGCTCTACCAGAGTGACGGGCGTATGGCTATCGATGCCACAGGGGTTGACCCGAACCTGCTGGTTGTGGAAGATAAGGCTCCCGGAAATATATTTAATCAACCCCCATTTGGCGACGATCCGGTTCAGAAATAATATCGATGTATATTCAGGCAGATTTACCCAGCGTTTCCACCGAGGCAATTCACAACACCCTACGGGATGTGTTTGGCTATCAATCTTTCCGCCCCTTTCAGGAAGAGGTTATTCGCGATCTGATTGAGGGGCGCGATGCCTTTGTGTTGATGCCGACCGGCGGGGGGAAATCCCTCTGCTACCAGGTTCCCGCCCTGCACCGACGCGGCGTGGCGATTGTGGTCTCACCGTTGATCTCGCTAATGAAGGACCAGGTCGATGCCCTGCTCGCCAACGGGGTCAGCGCCGCCTGCTACAACTCTTCCCTGAACGCTGAGGAGGCGCGCCAGGTGCTGGCCGCACTCCATGCCGGTCGCTTGGATCTCTTGTATGTCGCCCCGGAGCGGCTGGCTAGCCAGGAGTTTCTCAACCGTCTGGAGAACATGGACATTGCCCTGTTTGCCATTGATGAGGCGCACTGCGTGTCTCAATGGGGACATGATTTCCGCCCCGAATATGTGGAGCTGGGTCGCCTGCGGGAGGCGTTCCCAGAAGTGCCAATGATCGCCCTGACCGCGACAGCGGAAAAGCAGACCCGCAACGATATCATCCGCCATCTCTGCCTGCAGGACGCCCATCAGGTCGTGGCCGGCTTCGACCGGCCCAACATCCGTTATACGGTCATTGATAAGGCCAAGCCCTATCAGCAATTGCAGGCTTTTCTCGGTCAGCATCAGCAGGAGGCCGGGATCGTCTACTGCCTGAGTCGCAGGCGGGTTGAAGAAGTGGCGGACAAACTCTGTGCCGATGGCTACCGCGCAGCGGCATATCATGCAGGATTGACGGCGGAGCGGCGTAATCAGGTGCAGGAAGATTTCCTGCGCGACAACCTCGAGATCGTGGTGGCCACGGTGGCCTTCGGGATGGGGATCGATAAGCCCAATGTGCGCTTTGTGGTGCATTATGACCTGCCGAAAAATATCGAAAGCTATTATCAGGAGACCGGCCGGGCCGGTCGCGACGGGCTGCCGGCCGAAGCGTTACTGCTATTTGGCTACGGTGATATAGCGGTCAGTCGCGGGCTCATCGAAAAAGGCACCAACCCGGAACAGAATCGTATCGAGATCCATAAGCTCAATGCCATGGTTGCCTATGCCGAAGCCGGCAGTTGCCGACGGCGGGCCCTGCTCGGTTATTTCGGCGAGCCTCTGGAAGAGGATTGCGGCAACTGCGATATCTGCCTGAATCCGCCGCAACGTTATGACGCCACCGAGGATGCCCGCAAGGCTCTCTCCTGTGTCTACCGGGTCGGACAACGCTTTGGTATCGGCCATGTCATCGAGGTCCTGCGCGGCGCGAAAACCCAGCGGGTGCTTGATTTGCGCCATGATCGGTTGTCCACCTACGGCATCGGTCGGGAGCAGGGAGCCGATTACTGGAGCCATTTGCTGCGGCAGCTGATCCACTACGGCTATCTGGAGCAGGATATCGCCAATTTTTCCGTCCTTAAACTGACCGAAGGGGCGCGGCCGCTGTTGCGCGGGGAAATGCAACTGACCCTGACTGCGCCGCGGGTCAAACCCGCCCGGAAAAAGAAGCCGGAACGCAAAATTATCGGCCTGGAATACAATCAGGAACTGTTCAACCAGCTGCGGGTGCTGCGCAAAGAGATTGCCGACCGGGAAGGTGTGCCGCCCTATGTGGTCTTCGGCGACGCCAGCCTGGCCGAAATGGCAGCGACCCTGCCGACCGACCAGGAGGCGATGCTCGGCATCAACGGGGTCGGTCAAACCAAATTGCGCCGCTACGGCAAGGAATTCATGGAAGAGATTATCGGTTTTTTATGCCGTTGAGCAGATGAGTTGGTTGTTATCCGGAAACTCCGGAGCGCGACTCGTTAGCTGGTCGATCCACTGAGCAAGGAGAAGAGAGTGAAAATCATATCGTTCAATGTCAATGGCTTAAGAGCGCGGTTTCATCAGTTGCGGGCCCTGATTGACAAGCATGATCCTGATATCATCGGTCTGCAGGAGACCAAGGTCCATGACAGTGAGTTCCCCCATGACCAACTGACCGGCCTCGGCTATCAGATCGTCCACCATGGCCAGAAAGGTCATTACGGTGTGGCGACCTTTTCAAAAATGGCGCCGGTTGAGGTCGCCAAGGGCTACCCGGGGGAGGACCCGAAGCATCAGCGGCGGCTGTTGATTAGCAGCTACCAGTTGGAGAATGGGCAACAGCTGCGGGTGGTTAACGGCTATTTTCCGCAGGGCGAGAGCCGTGATCATCCGGAAAAGTTTCCCAATAAACGAAATTTTTATGCCAATCTGCAGGGCTGGTTGGAGCAGGAGGCGGATCCCGGGGAGTTGCTGGTGGTTCTGGGTGATATGAATATTTCCCCAGAGGATGCGGATATCGGTATCGGCGAAGACAACCGCAAGCGCTGGTTGAAAACGGGCAAATGCAGTTTTCTGCCCGAGGAGCGGGAATGGCTCAACCAGGTCAAAGCCTGGGGATTGATTGATACCTTTCGCGCGGCCCATCCAGACACCGCCGATCGGTTCAGCTGGTTCGACTACCGCTCCAAGGGCTTTGAGCGCGAGCCGAAAAGGGGTTTGCGCATCGACCTGATCCTGGTCTCCCAACCGTTGCAGAATCTATGTACGGCCACCGGCATCGATTACGACCTGCGCAGTATGGAAAAACCTTCAGACCACTGTCCGATCTGGGCCGAATTCAGCCTCTGACAATCCCCGGTGCCGATAAAAAAGATTGTTCGGGGCAATTACCATCGCCGGTGAACTTCTGCTAAAATGACCATTTCACAGACTGACAGGCCAGCTCAGGAGCTTTTCGAGTAGCGGAAGAAACTGATATGGCACAAGGAATGCGGGAATTTGCCCTTGAAAATATTGTCTTCTGTTAATATTATGGCCTGCCGATTGAACTTCTCTCAGAAAGGATGCCTATATGCGAATGATTTCACAACGATCTTCCTGGATTTCTTTTTTGTCAATCGGTATATCGCTGGCCCTGCTGGTCGGTCTTGCCAGTGCCGAAGAAGTTCGTTACACCAAGTACAACATCCATACTCAGACCAAAGATGGTCGGCTGCATAAGGCAAGCTATGCCAACTATACCGATCCCGGTTCCGGGCATGTCATTGTTCCTGCCGGGAGCAAAATTTTTATTACCGACATAGGCCGCAAAAGTTTCGAATTCACTTTTGGAGATCGCAGTAAAAAAGTTGTCTTTGAATATCATAGCAAGCGCATGAATATGGATGTCCATGAATATATCAACCTGATTACTTCCCCCGATCCCGTTTCCTTCAACCAACTGTCGGAACTGGATAAAAAGGGAATGGCAGAGGGCAAGGTCTACAAAGGAATGAGCAAGGAAGGAGTGCTGGCCGCATTCGGTTATCCCGCCGCTCATCGGACGGCATCTTTGGATGCGCCCAGCTGGACTTACTGGACCAACCGGTTCGGTACCGTGGTTGTTGAGTTTGATGACCATGGCAAGGTTGCCAACATTATCGATTGAGGCAGGATTGCATTTCATTCAAGACAGGTAGCGTTTTTGATACAGGAAAAGAAGATCGCCCTGGTGACGGGCGCAAGCAAAGGGATTGGGGCCGCCATTGCCCGGGAATTGGCAGGCGATGGGTATCACCTGTGGTTGAACTATCGCAGTGATCATCAGGCTGCCCAGGCCCTGGCCGCGGAACTGGAAGAGCAGGGTGGCAGTTGCACGCTGCTCCCCTTCGATGTGGCGGATCCCGCAGCTACGGCCGCGGCCCTGGAACCGCTGCTGGAAGAACAGACCCCCTATATTCTGGTCAATAACGCCGGCTTTGCCCGTGACGGGATCATGGCCCTGATGAGTCAGAACGACTGGGATGATGTCCTCGCGGTCCATCTGGGCGGTTTTTTCAATGTCACCCGACTGGTGGTGGCGCGGATGCTCAAAAAAAGGCGGGGTCGGATCATCAATATCGTCTCGACCTCGGGCGAGACCGGGATGCCGGGGCAGGTCAATTATTCGGCCGCCAAGGCCGGCCTGATCGGCGCGACCCGCTCGCTGGCCGTGGAAGTCGGCCGCCGCAATATTCTGGTCAATGCTGTCTCGCCGGGCTTCATCGCCACCGATATGACCACCGAGCTACCCCGGGAGCAGATTCTGCCGATGATTCCGCTGGGCCGCATCGGCGAACCGGAAGAGGTTTCCGGGTTGGTCGGTTTTCTTTGCTCGGACCGGGCCGGTTACATTACCGGACAGGTCTTTTCCGTCAATGGCGGGGCACACATATAGCAGGCTCTCGAACACAGCCTGTTGAGCCCTTGGTTGGACTTTCTCAACAACCTGCCAGAGGGCGGGCGGTCATGAATTATCAACGCCGCAGGGCAAACTCCGGCATTCTGGATTCTACGCTATTTCCCGGCCCGGAATCAGTTGGTATCTTGCAACAGAAGGATTGAACTTTGTATCGAGTCGCTATTACCGGAGTCGGAATCGTCTCCTGCCTTGGCAATGACCTGCAGACGGTGGGCAAGGCTTTGCGGGAAGGCCAATCAGGGATCGTTGCCGATCCGCAGCGTCTGGAGCTGGGTTTTCGCAGTTCGCTGACCGGCCGGATTGCCAATTTTGACCCGAGCATTTTGTCCCGCAAACAACGCAAAAGCATGCCGGAATTCGCGGTCTGGAGTTATGCCACGGCGCGTGACGCTCTGGACATGGCCGGCCTGCCCGCAGCAGCTATTGAAAATGACCGGACCGGGTTGATCTACGGCTGTGACTCAAGTTGTTTGGCAGCCATTGAGCAGGTCGATGCCCTGCGCGAAAAAGGCGAGACCAAAGCCATCGGCAGTGGGCAGATTTTCCGCTCCATGACCTCGTCCATCACCATGAATCTCAATACCCTGCTGCAAACCAAAGGGGCCTGCTGGAGCCTGAGTTCCGCCTGTTCCAGCGGCGGGCATGCGATCGGGCAGTCCGGCGACCTGATCCGGTTGGGGCGGCAGGAACGGATGATCTGTGGCGGGGCGCAGGAAGTGAACTGGCAGTCGATGTGCAGCTTTGACGGGCTCGGCGCTTTTTCCATGCGGCTGGATGAGCCGGCTGCTGCCTGCCGGCCCTTCGATGCCGATCGTGACGGGCTGGTGCCGAGCGGCGGGGCGGCGACGGTGGTATTGGAACGCTATGACCTGGCCGAACAGCGAGGCGCAAAGATTTATGGCGAACTGCTCGGGTACGGTTTTTCTTCCGATGGGTCACAGCTGTCGGTGCCGAGTGATGACGGGCTGTACCGGGCTATGAAGAGCGCCCTTGAGCAGAGTGGCCTGGGTGCCGGAGAAATTGATTACCTCTGTGCCCATGCCACCTCGACGCCGGCCGGGGATGCGGCGGAAGCAGCCAATATCCGCAAGCTGTTCGGCAACCAAACGCCGCCCGTGTCCTCATTGAAGTCGATGACCGGGCATGAACTGTGGATGTCCGGAGCCTCCCAGGTGGTCTATTCCACCATCATGGCGGAGCAGGGGTTCATTGCGCCCAACATCAACTACCGGCAGCCGAGCGAGGCCACGGCGGGGTTGAATATTATCCGTGAAACCATCCCCAGCGGGCCGAAAAAAGTGCTTTGCAATTCAGCCGGGTTTGGTGGTACCAATTCGTCGCTTGTGCTCGCTTTTTCCTAGCTGTTATGCAGTATGATTCCATCGTCATCGGAGCCGGTCTGTCAGGCTTGACAAGTGCTCTGCTCCTCGCCCGTACCGGGCGTAAGGTGGTGGTGCTGGAACAGCACCCGCTGCCGGCACCGGTGGTCCGTGGCTTCAAACGTGACCGGCTCTATTTCGACAGTGGTCTGCATTATGTCGGCGGGTTGGGGCCGGGCGGCGCTTTTCGGCCATTACTGAGCCATCTCGGGGTGTTGGACAAGCTGCAATTGTTCCCGTTCGCCGCGAACGGTTTCGATCGCCTGCGCATCGCTGCAACCGGCGAGACCTTTTCCCTGCCGGTCGGTTTTGCTGCTATCACGCAGACGCTACGGGAACGCTTCCCAGCGGCCGGAACGGCCGTGGACGAGTATTGCAACAGCATCGAGAACAGCTGGCAGCGTTTTCCCTATCTGGACCTGGATATTGCGATCGCCGACTTCCCTATGGAATCGGTTCATGGGCAGACCCTGGCCGAGCGCCTGCAGGTGTTTGCGGACTTTCCCGAGCTGCAAAGCCTGCTGTCCATGCACTCGCTGCTCTACGGGGTTGATCCGACCGAAGCGTCGATCACGCTGAATGCGCAAGTGGCTGGGTCCTATTATCATTCGGCCCACGGGATCGTCGGTGGGGGAAAGGCCCTGGTCGATGCACTGCTCGGGCTGCTAACCGCCGTCGGAGGCGAGGTCCGCTGTGGGGCCCGGGTGACGGAGTTGGTGACGGACGGGCTAGGGGTCTGTGGAGTCCGGCTGGCTGATGGCGAAGAGTTTACGGCCAGGGAAGTGCTGGCGACGATCAACCCGACGCTGCTTCCGCAGCTACTGTCGGAAAGGGTTTTGCGGCCAGCCTATGTGAAGCGGCTACGTAACCTGCGGCAGACCACTTCGGCCTACATTCTGTTTGCCCGCGGCAGAGGAGCGGCAGACCTGCGAAGCAGCAATCTATTTGTGCAGCAGCGGGCCGGGCTGTTCTCGACGGCAACGGATCGGCCGCTGGAGGAACGAAGCTTTTACCTGACCGCAACCGGTGGAGAGGCTACAGATAGTGCCAGCGCCGTTGTCGGCATTGTCCCGGCGGGGTTCAGCGAGGTGGCTGAATTTGCCAGTGCGGCGCAACGGCAGAGTTCGGCCTATGAGGCGTTGAAGAACTCCCTCAGCGAACGCTTACGGCAGATGTTTCTTGCCGGCTGTCCTGATTTGGTTGAACTTGACGTCCTGGATCTGGCAACCCCATTGACCCTGCGTGACTATTCCCTGGCCCCTGACGGGGCGATTTATGGGGTCGGCCGTTTTGTCGGGCAGTATAATCCGCATCCGGTCACCCGGCTGCCGGGATTGTTCCTATCTGGGCAGGCGATTGCCGCACCTGGATTGCTGGGCGCTGTGGTTGCCGCCTACCTGACCTGCGGGACCATCCTTGGCCATGATAACTTGCGGAAAGAGATAAGAACATGTCGCTAGAATCTGTTGTCGTTACCGGTGCGGGTATCATTTCCCCCCTCGGTCATAGTCTCGAAGCATTAACCGCGGCGTTACTAGCCGGCCAGTCTGGAATTCGCTATGTCCCGGAACTTGAAAAAATCGGCGGTCTGCGCTCGCGGCTGGCGGCGACTGTCACGGACATTGATCCTAAACAGATTCCGCGTAAAATCAGGCGTTCTATGTCAAAAATGTCTGTTTATGCCTATCTGGCCAGCTGCCAGGCCCTGGACATGGCCGCTTTTCCTACTGAACTGCTGGCTTCGGGGCGGGTCGGAGTGATCGTCGGTTCGACCCTTGGCAGCACGGAGACCACGGAAAGCTTTTTTGCCGATTATTTTCGCGATTACAGCCTGGAACGAATGAAATCCGGTTTGTTCTTCCAGATCATGGGACATTCCTGCGCCGCCAATATCGCCCAGTCTCTCGGCGTGACCGGCCGGGTCATGGCGCCGTCGGCGGCCTGCGCGACCAGTTGTCAGGCCCTCGGTTTTGCCTATGAGCAGATCGCCTTCGGCCGCCAGGATGCCGTAATCTGCGGTGGGGCCGATGAGTTGCACCCGTTGACCACCGCGACCTTCGATGTCATGCACGCTGCTTCTACCTCCTACAACGAGCATCCCGAACAGGCCCCCCGGCCTTTTGACGCCGCTCGGGACGGCATTGTCTGTGGCGAGGGAAGCGGCATCCTGCTCCTCGAAAACCGGACTCTGGCCGAGCAGCGTGGCGCGCGGATTCTCGTGGAAGTTATCGGTTTTGCCACCACCTCGGACACGTCGAGCATTGCCAACCCCGATGTCGAGGCGATGTATCTCTGTATGAGTCAGGCGCTGGACGATGCCGGCATTGGCCCGGCTGATATCGATTATATCAACGCCCATGCCACCGGGACCGTGCAGGGGGACGCGGCCGAGGCCGAGGCGATTCGCAGACTGGTCGGCGCCGCCACTCCGGTCAGCAGTCTCAAGGGGCACCTGGGGCATACCATGGCCGCCAGCGGCGCTATAGAGGTTGCCGCCACCATCGGCATGATCCAGGCCGGAGAACTGGTTGCGACCCGCAATCTGCAGCAGATTGATGAAAATTGCCAAGGAATTGCGCACCTGCAAAGCAACCGCAAAGCGCAGCCGAAGATTATTCTGAAAAACAATTTTGCAATGGGGGGCATCAACTGCACCCTGATTTTGAGGAGCTGTGATAATGACTGAACAGGAAGCAATTGAATTGATCGACTCAAGCTTGGCCGAAGAATTCGAACTGGACCGGGCTGATATGACCCCTGACGCCAATATCTATGAAGATCTCGGGCTGGACAGCCTGGACACGGTCGACATGGTCATTGTGCTGGAAGGGGCGTTTGATTTTAAGATCCGCGAAGAGGAATCGGTCCGGGCGATTCGGACCCTGGGTGATATTCACCGCTTCGTATTGAGTAAAATCGCCGAGCAGGACTGAGCGAACCGCGATGGAAGCCCTCAAGGATGCCGGAATGCAGAAACCCCACCCCCTGTTAAGGGTCGTTGGAATTCCCCTGATGAATCTGTGGTGCTATAGCCTGCTGCTGGTATGGACCCTGCTCGGGATTCTGGTGTTTCCGGTCGCCTTCAGCCTCGGTCTGATTTCCCTACGCTGGCCGGCAGATCGTTTGGCGCGCTGGTTCATCTGGCTGTACGGCCGGGGCTGGCTGGTGCTGATGAGCCCCTTTGTACGCTTTCGGCGTGAATTTCCGGAACGCCTGCATGTCGGACAGCCCTGTCTGCTGGTGGTTAATCACCTGTCATTTTTTGATACCTACTGCATGGCCCTGCTGCCGGTTTACGATATCACCTTTGCTGTGCGCTCCTGGCCGTTTCGGATGTTCTGGTACAGCGGCTTCATGCGCCTGGCCGGTTATCTGGATGTGGAAGGGAACGCCTGGGAACAGACCCTGATCAACAGTAAAAGGGCCTTTGCCAGCGGCGGGACCGTACTGTTCTTTCCGGAAGGGCATCGCAGCCGGAACGGGCAGTTGCAGCGTTTTTATTCCGGTGCGTTCAAGGTCGCCATTGCTGCTGGGGTGCCGGTGGTCCCGCTCTGTATCGACGGTACCGACGCATTGCTGCCGCCCGGGCGCAAGCTGCTGCGGCCGTGCCGGGTGACCATGCGGGTGCTGGAGCCGATCGGGACCGAGGCCTTTGCCGACCACGACGGGCATATCCGCCTGCGCAAACTGGTCAAGCAGCAGATGGCGACAGCCCTTGCCGATATGCGCAGCCAGCAACCGGCGGAAACGGAATAATTGATAATGGAAATGACAGCCTCAATTGAAGAGATAAGAAAAAAGCAGCTGGCACTTTTGCAACGGCATCTGGGTTACCTCAACCAGGCTTCACCGTTTTACCGGGCCCGGTTTGCCGCCAGCGACTTTGACCCGGCCGGGTTGACCTCCCTGGACCAGCTGGCGCTGCTGCCCCTGACCGATAAAAAAGATTTGACCCTGCACAATCAAGATTTTCTGGCAGTGCCTGAAGATAAGGTGGTCGACATCTGCCAGACCTCCGGCACCACCGGTGAGCCGGTCGCTTTCTGGCAGACCGAGGCCGATCTCCAGCGCTTGACCACCAACGAACAGCTTGCCTTTACGACCGCCGGCATCACCCGCCACGATCGGGTGCTGATCGGCGCCGCTCTGGATCGGGCCTTTATGGCCGGACTGGCCTATTTTCTCGGTTTGCGGCAGATCGGCGCGACCGTGATCCGTAGCGGTTCAGGGCAGTTGATGCTGGTGGCCGAATTTATCCGTCGCTATCGCCCCAATGTTCTGGTCGGGGTACCGAGCCTGTTTCTGGCTCTCGGCCGCAAACTGATGGAAGGCGGGGACGATCCGGTCCGGCAGGGGGTGGAAAAGCTGATCTGTATCGGCGAACCGGTCCGCAACCCGGACCTGTCCCTGGCTCCACTGGGGCAGGCCCTGGCCGAAACCTGGGGAGCGCAGGTCCTTGGTACCTATGCCAGTACCGAGATGGCCACCTCGTTCAGCGACTGCCCCTGCGGCTGCGGTGGCCATCTGCTGCCCGAGCTGATGGTGGTGGAGATCGTTGACGAGCAGGGCCGGCCGCTGGCTGCGGGCAGTGTGGGCGAAGTTGTCGCAACCCCCTTGGGCATTGAGGGGACGCCGCTATTGCGCTACCGCACCGGCGATATCGCCAGTCTGCACCATGAACCCTGTGCCTGCGGACGGCAGACGCCGCGCATCGGACCGGTGCTGGGGCGCCGCGCCCACATGCTCAAGTGCCGGGGGACCACCCTGTTTCCGGCGGCCATTGGCAGCGCGTTGCTGACCTTGCCGGAGGTGCAAGGTCATTACCTGGAAGTTTATCGCGAATTCGACCTGTCCGACCGTCTGCGGGTCGTGGTCGGGACGCGCAGTGGTGAGCTGACCCCGGAACTGGTCGGCGAGGTGATCGCCGCCAAAACCCGAGTCAAGCCAGAGGTGATGCTGTGCACACCGGAAGAGATTCAGCACAAGACTATCCGTCCGGATAGACGCAAGCCGGTCACTTTTTTCGATTATCGTCAGCAGGCAGCAAAGGACACCCCGTAGATGAGCAATGTTGAAACCGTTATTCTGACTGGAAATGATTTGAGCGTCGATGATATCGTCGCCATCGGCGTTGGGGACAAACAGGTCGCCCTTGACCCGCAGGCCCTGCAACGCTGTCGGGCCAGCCGGGCCTTCTTGGAAGAAGAGGTTGCCGCAAAGCGGGTGATCTACGGCGTCAACACCTCCTTCGGGCCGATGTGCAACAAGATCATTGATGATGAGCAGATTCAGGAACTGCAGGTCAACCTGATCCGCAGCCATGCCGCTGGACTTGGTGAGCCGCTCAAGGACTATATCGCCATCGCCGTCATGGCAGTGCGCCTGAATACCCTGGTCAAGGGCTTCAGCGGGGTCCGGGTCGAGCTGCTCGAGCACATGCAGTGGCTGATCAATCAGCGGGTGGCAGCCTATATCCCCGAATGCGGCAGTGTCGGTGCGTCCGGCGATCTGATCCATCTGGCCCACTTGGCTCTGGCTGTGATCGGCGAGGGTCAGCTCTACTATCAGGGGGAACTACGCCCCGCTGCAGCTGTTTACGAGCAGCTCGGCAGAGCGCCGCTGGCCCTGCGGTTCAAGGAGGGGATTGCGCTGATGAACGGCACCAGCGCCATGACCGCCCTGGCCGCTTTCGCCATTTTCGGGGCGCGCAAGCTGTTGAATATCAGCTGTGTGACCGGAGCCTTCGCCATTGAGATTTTCGGCGGCATCGACGATGCCTTCGATGAAGACCTCCACCTGGTCAAACCACATCGCGGTCAGGTGCAAATCGCCGACACCATCCGTAAGCTTTATCAGGGCTCCGCCAACATCACTCTGCGTTCGCAGATGCATGAGCTGATCCGCCAGCAGAAAACCGACGGCCCGGTCTTCGAAACCACCATCAACGTGCAGGATGTCTATTCGGTTCGCTGTACTCCCCAGGTCCTTGCACCGGTGGCCGAGGCCGTGGCCGAAGCCGTGCGAGTGGTGGAGATCGAAGCCAACTCCTCAAACGACAACCCGATTATCATTGCCGACAAAAAGAAGATCATCCATGGTGGCAATTTCCACGGTCAGAGCATCGGTTTTGCCATGGATATGCTGTGCATGGCCATGGCCACCCTCTGTAACCTGTCGGAACGGCGAACCAACAAATATCTGGACAAAAACCTCAATGAAGGTCTGCCGGAATTCCTGATTCCAGGCACCCTCGGCCTGACCATGGGGTTCATGGGCGCACAATACCTGGCGACCTCGACCACGGCGGAGAACCGTCAGCTGGCTGGTCCGGTCAGTACCAACTCCATCAGTTGCAATGCCTCTAACCAGGATGTGGTCAGCATGGGGACGGTCGCCGCCCGCAAAGCATTCAAGTCGGTGAGTAACGCCAAACATGTCGTCACCTTGGAGGTTCTGGCTGATCTGCAGGCCCTCTCCTTCGGTCAGGCCGCCGGGCAACTGGGGCGAGGCACCGGGCGGATCTATGAACTGCTCAAGAGCGAGTTCAAAGTCTATGACAACACACGGATCTTCCATGATGAGCTGGTGCGGCTGCGCAGGCAGCTCTTCTCCAGCCAGCTGTTTGACGATCTGGCGGTTTACTGGAGCGAATGATGGTGGAACTGCAGTTGCCGATGGCGGTGGAAAGCCTGGTTCCGCACCGGCTGCCGATGCGGTTGGTGGAACGTTTGCTGACCGTTTCCGGTAAGGACGGTGTGGTTGAAGCTCTGATCAGCGCTGACGGGCTGCTGGTTGACGAGCACGGCCAGTTGGAAGAGGTTGCACTGGTCGAGCTGATTGCCCAGGGCTATGCGGCCCTGAAGGGGTATCTTGATCGTTGTGCAGACCAGCCGGTGCGGCAGGGATTTCTGGTCGGGGTTAAGAAATTTACCAACCTTGTTCCCGTCTATGCCGGGGACAGGTTGCAAATTGAGATTCGGACTCTGGCCGAACTTGAGGATTTTGCCGTTGCCGAAGGGGCCATCCGGCGCAACGGTGATCTGCTCGGCCGGGGTGAAGTGAAAGTCTGGATACAATGAAAATGAAGATCGTAAAACGGTTGTGGATAATTTTGTGGATAACCCTGCTGACCTGTTCAGCAACGGTGACGCGGGCTGCCGATCTGGCGACGGTGCTGGCCGAAGTCAAGGTGGCCGCCGGCCAGACCGATACCCTCTACAGCCATTTTACCCAGGAAAAACATCTCGATATCATGGCGGAAACCTTGGTCTCCCAGGGGCTGTTCGCCTATCGCAAACCAGACCATTTGCGCTGGGAATTGTTGACCCCCATCGCTTCCGGTTTTGTCCTGCGTGGTCAGCAGGGGGAGCGCTGGAACGGCTTGAGCAGGGAGCTGGAGGGCTTTTCCGTCGATCGCGATCCGATCATGGGAATGATCGCCCGGCAACTGCTGGCCTGGGCGCGGGTCGATCTCGATTGGCTGCAGCAGCGCTATGTCATGGCGCTGGTGAGTGAGCAACCGTTGCAGT
Source organism: Geopsychrobacteraceae bacterium (assembly GCA_963668145.2). GTDB lineage: Bacteria > Desulfobacterota > Desulfuromonadia > Desulfuromonadales > Geopsychrobacteraceae > Seleniibacterium. The sequence goes on along the minus strand of CAXXJU010000001.1, from coordinate 54,508 downwards.
TGAAACTGACGCCGCGCGATGCGGGCGAGGCCGGCTTCATCGATCACCTGGAAATTTTTTTCGCTGCTGACCGGCGCTATGTCGAGCAGGTGGTGCTTGTGGAAAAGTCGGGGGACAGCACCAGCCTGCACTTCACCGATGTCAAGGTCAACGGCGTCTTGCCGGATAATATTTTTTCGGCACCGGTTTTCTGATGAAACTGTTCCAGACTTGCTATGAAAAGCTGGCCCGCCGCCGGGGTCGGTTGTTCCTGCCGGTGCTGTTGCTCCTGGTCCTTGCCCTGGCCTGGCTGCCGCAGCTGCGCATCGGCGACAGTATCGTTGCCATGCTGCCGGACGGTAATAGCCAGGTGGCGCGTGATTTCGAGTTGTTGCAGAAAACCCCGTTCTCCCGCAAGCTGGTTATTCAGCTGCAGGCGGCAAAGACAGTGTCGACCGCGGACCTGGTGGTGGCAACAGATCGCCTTGGGCAACGTTTGCCCGCTGATCTTTTTACCCACCTGCAGAGTGGCCCGGGCGATATGGGCAAACTGGCGCTGTTTAACGGCCTCGGCAAATATTTACCGGTGTTGGCGACCGACCAGGATCTCAAGACCATTGCCGAGCGGCTGACGCCCGAGCTGGTCGACCGGCAGATGGCGGTAAATCTGACCAAATTGCTGCAGCCCCAGGGAGTGGCCCTGAAAGAGCAGATCCGCCGTGATCCGCTGAACCTGACCCCTTTGGCGCTGATGAAGTTGCGTTATCTCAACCCCTTGCCCGGGGTGCGGATTGAGCAGGGACACTTTATCAGTTCGGATCGGCGCAGCAGTTTGATCCTGGCCGATACCCCGGTGCTGATGACCGATGCCGCCGGTGCCCGGCGGCTGGTAGACGCTTTTCAGCAGGCCACGGCCCAGTTGCCGGCGGGTATTTCGGCCAGCCTGTTAAGCGGTCATCCCTATACTTTGGCCAACACCGAGATCATCAAAAGTGATATGAGCCGGGTGCTGCTGGTTTCCGGAGTCGGTCTGCTGGTACTGTTTCTGGCCTTTTTGCGGCGACGTCAGGCCCTGAGCGTTTTTCTGCTCCCCTTTGCGAGCATGCTGCTGGCGCTGGTGGTGACCTCCTGGTGGTATCCGCAGCTGTCCGGCATTACCGTCGGCTTCGGCGCGGTTCTGCTCGGGATCACCATCGATTACGGACTGCATGTTTACTTTGCCTTGTGCCGCAGCAATGAAGGGCGGGGGGCCCGGCTCCAGGCCGTGGCGCGGCCGTTACTGTTCGGTGGCCTGACGACACTGGTGGCTTTTGCTGTATTGCTGCGCTCCGAACTGCCGGGGCAGCGGCAACTGGCGGTCTTTGCCGTGACCGGGATTCTGGTCGCGTTGTTGCTCGCTCTGTTGGTCCTGCCCCAGCTGGTCGGCACGGCCGTAGCGCGACCCGAAGCGCGCAAGGGTTATCGCCGCCACCTGTTTGAACGCCGCCCGAAGCTGCGTTGGACCGTGCTGGGTTTGTGGCTGGCAACGATGATTTTTTGTGCGGTCGGGGCTCAGCAGCTGAGCATCAACGGCGAACTGCGCCGCTTGAGTTATGTGCCGCCGGTGTTGGCCAAGGCGGAACAGCAGCTGGCTGAGCACTGGGGGAATATGCGCGGCCGGGCGATGATTTTTGCCGCCGGGGCGGATCTGCAAAGCGCTCTGCAACGCAATGAGGAGGTCTGGCAGCGGCTCGGTCAACACCAGCTGCAGGATCAGGTGGTCAGTCTGGCGCCGCTTTATGCGCCCCTGGCCATCCAGCAGGCACGGCAGCAGCACTGGGATGATTTCTGGGCCAGGGAACAGTCGGTTGCCGATGAGCTGCTGCAGCAGGCCGGGGCCAAATACGGTTTTACCGCCAATGCTTTTGCTCCGTTTGACCAGTCCCTGAGCACGGATCCGGGCCCTATCGATCTGGCGGTTTTGCAAAGCTGGGGGCTGGGTGATTTGCTGGACAACTTTATTTTTCAGGATGGCCCGGAGATCCAGGTGTTGACCCTGCTGCCGGACCGGCCTGAGCTGATCGCCGCGCTGGATAACGAATTTGCCGACCTGCCGGGCGTCACTCTGGTCTCGCAAAGCCGCTTTGGACGCCAGCTCAGCCGGGCCATTGCCGGCGATTTCAGCAGTTTTATCACCACTGCCGGAATTGTTGTTCTGGTCCTGCTGATTGTGCTGTTTCGGAAACTTTCCGACGTGCTGCTGGCGCTGCTGCCGGTGTTGAGCGGTTTGCTGTTCATGTTCGGCTGGATGGGCTGGCTCCACGTGGAGATGAACCTGTTCAATGTGGTCGCCTCGATTCTGATTATCGGGCTGGGGGTGGATTACGGGATTTTCATGACCTGCCACAGTCGCGAGTCCCAGAACCTGGGTTCCGGGCGGGCGATCCTGGTATCCGGGTTGACCACGCTGGTCGGGTTCGGGGCGCTGGTGGTCGCGCGTCACCCGGCCCTGTACTCCATCGGTATCACCGTGTTGCTCGGGATCTGCGCGGCCGTGCCGACCGCGGTGCTGGTGATTCCGGCCTTTCGGCCGAAAAGGTGGTAACGATGATGGTGCGGCTGTTGCTTATTTCTGTGTTGCTGCTGGGCGGCTGCGGGCCGACCCTGCCCCGGCAACAGCTGCCGACCGATTGCCGGGCCGAAGCGCCCGGGGAACAGCTGGTGGCGCAGCAGTGGCTGCACCAGCCGGTTATCTGGCGTCTGCGCCAGGCCGCCCTGCTCGAAATCGGGCCCAAGAAAATCGCCCTGGAAGGCTTCCTGCGTCTGGATCTGGTTCGGCGGCAGGCCCGGCTGGTGGCTCTGAACGAAATGGGGCTGGTGCTGTTCGATCTGACGGTCAACACTGACGGTGAGCAGCTGGAGCGGGCTATCCCCCAGTTGCAGCAGCAAAAAGGACTGGCCCAGGGGATCGCCCTGAGTATTCGGAGTATTTTCCTCACGCCCCGGCCGCAGGTCGCGGACCGGCTGCGCAAGGAAGGCTCGGTCGAGCGTTTACTACGCCAGAGCGCCGCGGAGCAGGTGCAATTTGTTTTTGATTGTCGGGGTGACCTGCGCCAAACCCAACTGACTTCGACTGGGCAGGATTGGCGAGTTCAATACAACAGCTACAAGGTTTATGCGGCGACTCGGCTGCCGAGCGAGATCATTTTTTTCGATCAGCAGCATGCCGTGAAGCTGTCCCTCTGGTTGCGTGAAGCGAGGCAGGAACCATGAACCGGATGCGTGAAGCACTTTTGCAGGCGGCCACCGGGCCGGCCCTGCTGGCTGAAAACAGTTGCCGGCAGGAATTCTGTTTTGCGGAAAATTTTATCGGTTTTGGCGGACATTTCCCGGGTTATCCGATTCTGCCGGCCATGCTCCAGGTGCTGCTCGGGCAGCTGCTGGCCGAAACCCTGCTTGGCAAACCGCTGCAGCTGGTGACGCTGGACCGCGCCAAATTTACGCAGCAGCTGCGCCCCGGTGATGCGATCATGGCCAGTCTGACCTTGAAGGAGCAGAACGGCCAACTGCGCTGCACAACGGAATTACGGAGCGCCGAGACGGTTGCCGCCCGCTTTATCCTGATCTTGAAAGATGGTGAATGAACAATGAGAAAACCCTATTTTCGCACTCCCGCCGATGCCCCGCCGCCGTTACGTTGTGTGGTGCAACGGATTGTGCGGTTTGAAGAAGTCGATCCCCTCGGCATTGTCTGGCATGGCCGTTACCCCAGCTATTTTGAAGACGGACGGGTGCTGCTCGGCAAGCAGTTCGGACTCGGCTACCTGGATTTTTATGAGCAGGGGATTGTCGCGCCCATCAAGCAGATGCATGCCGACTATCATTTGCCGTTGCGTTTCGGCGATGAGTTCAGTATCGAAGCGATCCTGCACTGGAGTGACGCAGCGCGCCTGAATCACGAATTTATTCTGCGCAACGCGGCGGGTGAGGTGACCACCACCGGCTATTCAGTGCAACTGCTGCTGGACAGTGACTTCAACGTGCTGATGCTGCCGCCGCCCTTTTACGAAGCTGTGCGGGAGCGCTGGCGGGCCGGGGAGCTGACATGAACAGCCCGGTCGTGCTGGCCAAAAGCGTTGCCGTGACCGCTCTCGGCAGTGACCTCGAAGGTCTTTGGCAGGGATTACTGGCTGGCCGCAGCGGGATCGCCGCACTGGACCGCTTTGCCTGTGACAATTATATCTCCGACCTGGGCGGCTGCATCGCTGGTCTGACTGCGACGCCGGATTCGTTGTTTCAGGCCCTGCTCGGGCGGGTTGCCGCTCAGCTTGGTCCGCTGCCCCGGGATTGTCGGTTGCTGGTCGCTTCAACCAAGGGGGAGGTTGATTTGTTGCAGCAACATCGCGGCGAGTTGCGCCCGGAGTTGTTGTTTGAAAACCTGTTGGCAACCATCGCTGCACGCCTCGGGTTGGCCGACCGGGGCATGAATATCAATGCCGCCTGCGCTTCGTCCACCGTGGCCGTGGCGCGGGGGGCTGCACTGATCGCTTCCGGCCAGGCCGAGGCGGTGCTGGTGTTTGCCGCGGATGTTTTAAGCGAGTTTGTATTTTCCGGGTTTTCCGCCTTACAGGCCCTCTCCGCGCAGCCCTGTCGCCCGTTTGATCGGCAGCGCAACGGGCTCAATCTGGGGGAGGCGGGGGTGGCCCTGCTGTTGCTCAGCGAAGACCGCGCCCGGCGCGAGGCGTTGCCGCCGTTGGCGACCGTTAGCGGCTGGGGGGTGGCCAATGACGCTTTTCACGTGACGGCCCCGGCCCGGGACGGCCGCGGCTTGATCCGCGCCTGTCAGCAGGCGTTGCAGCAGGCCGAGCTGCACCCTGAACAGATTGCTGCGGTCAATGCCCACGGCACCGCTACGGTCTACAACGATGCCATGGAGCTGACCGCTTTTGCCACGGTTTTCAATGGTCGGATACCCCCGCTGCACGGCATCAAGGGGAGCATCGGTCATTGCCTGGGCGCTGCCGGTGGGGTGGAGATCGCCATTGGCGCGCGCTCCCTGCGGGAACAGCGCATTCCCGGTACGGTCGGTTGCGAAACCCCGGAAGAGCTGGCCGGGGACGCAGTCAGTTCTTCCGCCCAGGTCATTGCCGGCGACTATCTGTTATGCAGCAACTCCGGCTTCGGCGGAATCAATGGGGTTGTTATTCTGGGCAGGGGGGCGCTATGAAAGCCTGGCTCAACGGTATTGGCTGGCAGACTCCGGCCGGCCCCGGCCCAAGCGGTTCTGATCTGGTGCAGCCGCTGATTGGCGGGCGCTTGGAGATTCCGACCCGGAAACAGATTTTTGCCAGCGCCGACAAGCGCTTCGGGCGCTTGGATGATTTTTCCCGGGTCGGCCTGGCCGCAGCCGCCTTCTGCCTGCGCGATGCCGGGGCCGAAGAATACCAGGAAACCCGGTCCATCGGGATTGTCGCCGCCAGTCGCTACGGTTGCCTGGCCACGGATATTGCCTATCTGGAGACCATGCTGGTCGATGGCGGTAAGCTGGCCAGCCCGAACCTGTTCGCCTATACCCTGGCCAACAGTTTCCTTGGGGAAGTGGCGCTGCGGTTTGGCCTGGGCGGTAATTCCCTGGTCATCAACCAGCAGGACAGCAGCAGGCTGGCCGCCGTTCATTTTGCTCTGGAAGAACTTGCGACCAGCGGCCAGAGCGGTATGTTGGCAGGGATCTGCGATCTGCCCGGGCCGGATCCGGCCGATTCGAACGACAAGCCGGGGGCGGTCTTTCTGCTTCTGGCCAAGGAGCCGGGGGCAACCAAATGCTACGGCTGTCTGGAAACAACCCCGACCGGGCTGAGCCTGGCGGGAGAGCGCGTCAGCAGCCTGGCGCAGTTACTGGAACGCTGTCTGACCCAACAGGCATGAACGTCCCGCGGGCAGGAGTAAAGCCTGCCGGGAGAAGGAGATAGCTGCTTATGAAGATGGAATTGATTTATCCGCGCTGGCCCAAGCTTGACCGCCAGACCGAATTTCACCTACCGCCTCACGGTCCGGTGGTGTTTGCCGCCGCTGTGCCGGAAGAGGTGGAGATCAACTTTACCGATGAAAACCTCCAGCCCATCGATTTTGACGCCAGCTGCGACCTGGTCGGCATCTCGACCATGCTGACCTCGCAGCTGCCGCGGGCCTTCGAGATCGCCCGTGAATTTCGGGAGCGGGGGAAAACCGTTATTTTCGGCGGGATCTCGACCATGCTCCATGCCGAAGAAGTGGCGCGGCATGCCGACGCAGTATTCCTGGGCGAGGCGGAAGGGCGCTTCGGTCAGGTGATCGAGGATTTTCAGCGTGGCGCGCTGAAACCGGTTTACGATTACATGCACAATCACCCCGACATCAACCTGGTCGGGACCGCTCGCCGGGAGATTCTTGATCGCGAGCTGTACAATTACCGCGGGGTGCAGATGCTCGATCTGGTCCATGCCTCGCGCGGCTGCAAATTTAACTGCTTTCCCTGCTGTACCGGTTACCTGGGTGGTAAGGAGTTCCGGCCGCGACCGGTGGAAAAAGTCATTGCCGAGATGGAAGCGATCCAGAATAACCGCTTGTTCATCGTCGACAACTCCCTGGCCCAGGACAAGGAGTGGCTGCGGGAACTGTTTACCGCGATGATTCCGCTGAAGAAAAAATGGGTTTCCCACCCGATTCTTGACGATGACGAGATTCTCAATCTGGCAGCTAAAGCCGGGGCCTGGTATGTCTACCAGGCGGTGTTTGATACCTCTGATGTGATTCGTCGCCGGATCAAACGACTCAAAGATCATGGCATCGGCATCGAGGGGACCATCATCCTTGGCACCGACGATCAGGACGAGGATTACATCAAGCGGCTGGTCGATTTCCTCCTGGAGGTCGAACTGGATGTCGCCGAGTTCACCATTATGACGCCGTTCCCCCATTCGCCGATCCGCGCGCAAATGGAGAAAGAAGGACGGATTCTTTCCAACGACTGGCTTAAGTATACGGCTGACAAAGTGGTGTTTCAGCCCAAGCAGATGACCCCGGATAAGTTGCAGGAGATGTACTACTACGCCTGGGACACCTTTTATGCCGACGGCGGTCACCAGCTCAGGATGGGAGAACTGTTCAAGAACGTTATCCGCCGGGAGATGGATGACGGCACCTATCATCGCTACAACCCTCGCAAACGCAGACTCTTCAAAAAGGCGAGCGCGTGAGACGGATTTTTTTCATCTCCTGCAATACGGCAACCGATCCCTATGCGGTCTACCCCCTCGGCATGGCGGTGGTGGCCGGTGCGCTGACCGCGGCCGGGCACCAGGTCCGGCAGTATGACTGTCTGGTCCACGGGGCCGCCGAGGAACCGCTGCGCCAGGCCATTGCTGAATTTGAGCCCGAGGTGATCGCCATCTCCCTGCGTAACATCGACAATGTCGATTCCTTCTGCGGCGAGAAGGGCTGGTATCTGCAGCAGACTCGAGACCTGGTGACCAACCTGCGGAGCATGAGTCGGGCACCGATCCTGGTCGGCGGACCGGCCCTGACCATCATGCCGGAAGTCATCGCCGATTACCTCGGTGTCGATCATGCGGTGATCGGCGAAGGGGAGCGGGCCGTGCCCGAACTGGTCACCGCCCTTGCTGCGGGACAGACCATGCCCAAGGTCATTCATCGGCAGGCGCCGCTGGGTGGCAACGATTTTGCCACCCCCCTGTATGAGGCCGAGCTGATCCGTTACTATCAGCAGGAGAGCGATGTCATCAACCTGCAGACCAAGCGGGGTTGCCCCTATCACTGTACCTATTGCTCCTATCCGCATCTGGAGGGGCACAACTTCCGGGTCCGCGACCCCCGGCTGGTGGTGGAGGAGCTGCGTCGGCTGCAGCGCGATTTTCAGGTCAACAGTATCTTTTTCACCGACTCGGTGTTTAACGATCCCAAGGGGTATTACCTGGAACTGGTCGACGAACTGCTCCGCGCCGATCTCGGATTGCGCTGGTCGGCTTTTTTCCGGCCGCAACGGCTAGAGCGCAAGGAGTTGGCGCTAATGAAGCGGGCCGGGTTGTATGCCCTGGAACTCGGCACCGATGCCGCAGCGGATCGGACCCTGGCCGGGATCGACAAGAAGCTCAGTTTTGCCGAAGTGCTGGAGGTCAACCAGGCCTGTCTGGCCGAACGGCTGCCCGCTGCCCACTATGTGATGTTCGGTGGTCCGGGGGAGGACGATGCCACCCTGGCGGAAGGGCTGGCCAATATGCAGCAACTTGGGGCGGCGGTGGTGTTCGCCTTTTCCGGGATTCGCATTTTCCCGGATTCGCCCCTTCATCAGCAGGCTATCGACGAAGGCGTGATCAATGCGGAAACATCCCTGCTCAAGCCGGTCTACTACTTTTCTCCACAACTCGACCGCCGGGAGATGGAAAAGCGGATCACCGAGAGTTTCGCCGGGCAGAAGAATCGGATTTTCCCGCCCTCGGAAGGGCTGAAACGGTTGACGGTGATGAAGAACTTCGGTTATCGCGGGCTGATGTGGGATCATCTGGTCCGTTTTCCCAAGACCGGCAACTGACCAGAGGTAACAGCGATGGACGGGTTGAACGGAAACAATATCTTATTACTGCACCCCCTCGGCTACCAGGTCGAAGCGGCCACGCGCGATATTTCCCGCAAGGCGAATATCATGCCTCCCCTTGGTCTGGCCAGTATCGCGGCCTATCTTGATCAGGCCGGATTTAACAGCAGCATTCTCGATTGTTATGCCCATCCGGACGCCGATAGCCGGTTTGTGGAGTTGCTGCGTGAACAGCGACCGGCGCTGCTCGGCATCAGCGTCACCACCGCCAGCATCCATGACGGGGTGCGCATGGCCGGCCTGGCCAAAGCCGAACTGCCCGAGCTGAAAGTGGCGGTGGGCGGCCCCCATGTTTCCGCGCTTAAGGAACAGGTGCTGGAGTTTTCCGAATTGATCGATTACGCGGTCATCGGGGAAGGGGAGCAGACCCTGCTCGAACTCGCCCAGCTTGGCGGAGCCGCGCCGGAACAGGTCGAAGGGGTGGTCTGGCGCCGGAGCGACGGCAGCATTGCGAATAACGGCTACCGGACCACGGCGCTGGTCCTTGACGATCTCCCCTTTCCGGCCTACGAGAAGCTGGCCGGTTACCCGGACGCCTACAAGCTGCCGATTTTCAATTACCCGAAAGCGCCCAACAGCAGCTGCATCTCCAGTCGTGGCTGCCCCTACAGCTGCAGCTACTGCGACCGTAGCGTGTTCCGGCGCACTTTTCGCTACAACTCGGCCGACTACCTGTACCGCCACCTGGTCTATTTAAAGGACCGGTTCGGCATTCGCCACGTCAATTTTTACGATGACCAGTTCACCTTTCATCGTGGCCGGGTCGAAGAGTTCTGCCGGCTGATGATCGAACGGCCGCTGGGCATGACCTTCAATTGCGCGGTGCGCGCCGAACATGTCGACCGCGAACTGCTCCAGCTGATGAAGGCGGCCGGCTGCTGGATGGTCAGCTTGGGCATCGAGAGCGGTGACGAAGAACTGCTCAGCCAGCACCGCCAGAACGCCAACCTGGATCTGCTCGCCGAGACCATCCGCACCATCAAGTCCTGCGGTATTCGCACCAAGGGGCTGCTGATGATGGGCTTGCCCGGCGAAAACGAGGCCTCGATCCGGCGCAGCATGGAGTATGTCTATTCCCTGCCCATCGATGATTTCAACCTGGCCAAATTCACCCCGTTTCCGGGTTCGCCGATTTATGAAAACATTCATGACCTCGGCAACTTTGACGAAGACTGGCCGAAGATGGACTGCATGCACTTTCAGTTTGTGCCCCACGGCATGGAGAAAGAACGTCTGGAGCAGCTGTTCATCGAGTTTTACAAGAACCATTTTCGCCGTCACCGGGTGTTGTGGGGGTATCTGACCATGCTCTGGAAGTCACCGGACAGCTGGCGGCGGTTCCTGGCCAGTGCCGGGCAGTTTATCCGTTTTGCCGTGAGTAATAAACGCTATGGTGGCTGAGCAGCTCCAGCCGCGGATTCTGGTCGTGGTGCCGGTCTATAACCATGGCGCCACCCTGCGCCAGGTGGTGAGCGGGGTGCTTCAGCGGCACCCGCAGCTGCTGGTGGTGGATGACGGCAGCAGCTCGCCGGTCAGCGGGTTGCTGGATGGTCTAGCGGTGGAATTGCTCCGCCATCCGACCAACCTGGGCAAGGGCGCGGCCCTGCTCTCCGCAGCACACTGGGCAAGGGAGCGCGGCTTCAGCCATATGGTCTGCCTGGATGCCGACGGCCAGCACGATCCCGCTGATCTGCCGGCCTTTTTGGCTGAAGTCGAGGCCCATCCGCAGGCGCTGATCGTCGGGCATCGTGATTTCGCTCAACAGAGTATTCCCGGTGCGTCACGCTTCGGTCGGCAGTTTTCCAATTTCTGGCTGCGCTTGCAGACCGGCCGGCAGCTGAAGGACAGCCAGAGCGGTTTCCGAGCGTATCCGCTGTTTATTTTCGAGCAGCTGCGCTTCTGGACCCGGCGCTATAATTTCGAGGTCGAGGTGCTGGTGCGTTCGGCCTGGGCCGGGGTGGAGTTGCGCGATATCGACATCTCGGTTTACTATCCGCCGCAAGAGGAACGGATCTCCCATTTTCGCGGTTTTCTCGATAACTGGCGCTTGACCTTGCTTAATGCCCACTTGACCCTGCGTTCCATCGTGCCCTGGCCGCACCGGAAGATCGCCGGGGCCGGGGCCGGGCCGGGCAACGGGCAGGAAGACGGGGGCCGGATCAAGACCCTGTCGCTGATTCATCCGCTGCGTTCGCTCAAGCAGCTGCTGCGCGAGCACAGTTCACCGCGGCAATTGGCGTTTTCTGCCGGGACAGGGGTTTTGCTGGGCACTTTGCCGTTACTGTTTTGCCATACCATCGCGATTCTGTTTGCATGCAGTTTTTTTCGCCTTAACAAGGTTGCTGCGGTCACCAGCAGCCAGCTCTGTATGCCGCCTTTGGTCCCGGCGCTGTGCATTGAGGCCGGCTATTTCATGCGCAACGGGGAGTGGTTGACCGAATTTTCCCTGCAGACCCTGGGTTACCAGGCCTTGCAGCGGGTTTATGAGTGGTTGCTCGGTTCGCTGCTGTTGGCCCCGCTGTTTGCCGTGGCCATGGCTATTGTGACTTTTTTCCTGGCTAAACAGGTCAGTCGCCAGACGGAATCTTCGGACGCCGCCCAATGAATGCAGAGATGAAGACGGGTCCCCAGGAACAGAATCAACAGAACTGGAGCAGTCGCAGCGTCGGCAGCAATTGGCAGCATCAGTCGTTTTATCTGGCCATTCGGCTGGGGGGACGCAGAGCGGCCTATCTGTTGCTCTATTTTGTGGTCGCTTACTATGTGTTGTTCAGTCGGCTGGCCCGGCAGCGGGCCGCCCATTATCTGCAGCGACGCTTCCCGGCCGCCAGCGGGTTCAAACGGCTTTGTCACTGTTATCAGCTGATTCTGGCCCTTGGCAAGGTGCTTATCGACCGGGCCGTGGTCGGGATTCTTGGCCCGCAGGCTATGGCGGTCAATCTGGATGGGCGGGAAGAACTGCTCAAGCTGCGCGACGAAGGGCGTGGCCTGATTATGATGACCGCCCATGTCGGCTGTTGGCAGGTCGCCATGTCAGCCCTCGATTTCCTCGACCGGCCGGTTAACATGCTGATGCGGCGCGAGGACGGGGATATCGACCGCCATTATTACGAGCACGCTGGGATCGATTGCCCCTATAAGATCATCGATCCGCAGGGTTACCTCGGTGGCACCCTGGAGATGCTCGGGGTCCTCAAACAGGGGGAAATTCTCTGTGTCATGGGGGACCGGCCGATGGGGAGCGAACGCAGTCTGGTGGAGATCGATTTCCTCGGCGAGCCCATTGCGGTGCCGTTCAGTGCCTACAAGATGGCGGCGACCACGGGTGCGCCGATCGTGGTGTTTTACAGCTGGAAGAATGGAGCCGCCAGTTATCGGCTCAAACTGGCCCGGGTGATCCGGGTGCCGGAAATTTCCGGGCGCAAGGCGGAACTGTTTAAGCCCTTTGCTGTTGAATTCGGTGCGGCTCTCGAAGAATACTGTCAGGAGCACCCGTACCAGTTTTTCAACTTTTTTAATATGTGGTTGCGTCAGCAGCCTGCCACCAAAGATGGATACAAGGAGTCATGATGGAGATTAAAGCCAAACTGAAGCAGGTTCTCATTGATGAATTAAACCTCGAAGATCTGACCCCGGAAGAGATCGACGACGATGCCCCCCTGTTCGGTGAAGGGCTGGGCCTCGATTCCCTGGACGCGGTTGAACTGGTGGTCGTGGTGCAGAAGCATTTCGGTGTCGAGATTAAGGATATGGAAGAAGGTCGGCCGGCGTTGCAGTCCATCAACAGCCTGACCGCCTACATCAAGGAAAAGCAGCAAGCATGAGCCGCGGAGTCGCCGTGACCGGCCTGGGCTGCTTGTCCGGGGCCGGGATGAATCTGGCTGAATGCCTGGACAGCATGTTTCGCAACCAGCGCTATCCCCATCCGCCGGTGCGGTTTTCCACCGACCATCCGGTCAGCTATCCGGTGCTGGAATTGCGTGACGAATTCCAGTTGCCGCTGGACGATCAGGAAACGATCTACACCCGGACCAGCCAGCTGGCCCTGGTCGCGGCCCTCGAAGCCCTGGCCGATGCCGGCTGGGATGCGGAAAGTCTGCGTGGCCAGCGGGTCGGGGTCTGTATCGGCACCACGGTCGGTTGTGCCCTGAACTGCGACGACTTCTACCGGACCTATAAATCGGGCGCCAACCCCAAGCTGCAGGTGATCGAGCGCTTTCTGCGTAGCAACCCGGCGGCGGTCATCGCCCGCCAGCTGCAGCTGAACGGGCCGACCCAGGTAGTGGTCAATGCCTGTTCCTCCGGCACCGACGCCATCGGCATCGGCGCATCATGGCTGCGTGCCGGCGCTTGTGATATCGTCATCGCCGGCGGTGCCGACGAACTGTCGCGGGTGACCTATGCCGGCTTCAGTTCGCTGATGATTACCGCCACCGAACCCTGTAAGCCCTTTGACGTCAATCGCAAGGGACTGAACCTGGGCGAAGGGGCCGGGCTGGTCATTTTGGAAAATGAGGCGAGCGTAGCGGGGAAAGCCTTACGCGGCCGGGTCATCGGCTACGGCTCGGCCTGCGACGCCCACCACCTGACCGCGCCTCACCCGGACGGACTGGGGCTGAAACGGGCTCTGGCCGAAGCCTTGACCATGGCCAAGGTCACACCGGAACAGATTGCCTTTGTCAACGCCCACGGCACCGGCACCCCGGACAACGACCGCATCGAAAGCCGGGTGTTGCACGAGGTGTTACCCGGCGTGCCCTTTATTTCCACCAAAGGTTATACCGGTCATACTCTGGGTGCGGCCGGCGGGATCGAAGCGGTGTTTACCCTGGCCTGTATGGCGCGTGGAGAGATCCCCGCCAATATCGGCTTTGCCGATCCGGATCCGGCGTTGCCGAGCACCCCGGTGACGGTCAACACCAGCCTGAAGGCGGATTATGCCCTCTCGGAATCCCTGGCTTTCGGCGGCAACAACGCGGTGCTGATTTTTGAAAAAGGAGACCACTGATATGCGTATGGCGATTCAGGGCATCGGTATCAGCGGCGGCTTTGGCCAGGGTGTCAGCGCTCTGCAGGATGCCCTGCAACAGGGCGCAGTAACACCGCAGGCGGTAACCGTCGAGCGCAGTTCCGGCGAGGACAGCTTCCCGGCTTATCGCAGCGATATCGAGGGCCTCTACGAGTTTTTTCCGAAACGGGCGCTACGGCGGATCGATCATTTTTCTAAAATGACCCTGCACAGTGCCTGCCTGGCCCTGCAGGATGCCGGTCTGCTCGAAAGCGACCGCTCCCGCACCGGGGTGGTCATAGCCTCCGGTTACGGGGCCATGAAAACCACCTTCGATTTTCTCGATTCCTATCTCGATTTCGGCTATTCCTGCAGTTCGCCGACCCACTTTTCCAACTCGGTACACAATGCCGCAGCCGCCCATGTCTCGATGCAATTGAAGGCGACCGCGCCCAGCCTGACCGTGACCCAGTTTGAAATGTCGGTCCCTTCGGCCCTGCTGACCGCCCAGCTCTGGCTGGCGGAAGGGCGGGTCGACCAGGTCCTGTTCGGCGCGGTTGACGAGTATTGCGAGGTGCTGCGCTACTGCCGTAAACAGTTCTTCGGGGCTGGCGAAGCCGGACCCGTAGCGCCCCTTGATTTCGACCGGCAGAGCGCGGTGGTCGGTGAGGGTGCGGCCTTTTTCGTTTTGAGCAGAGCCACCGAGCAGGCTGCCGCCTACGCCTGTATCGAATCGGTGACCCTCGGCAATCAGGCGGCCTGGCCGTTGACTTTGCCGGAGGATGATCGGCTGATCATCGGTGCTGATGGTCATAAAACCTGCGCCGACTGGTACCGGCAGACCCTGCATGGGCGGCGCGTGGCGGCCTATGCTCCGCTTTACGGCAGTTTTCCGGCAGCGGCCGGATTTGACCTGGCGATCGCCGCGCTGTCCCTTAGGGACGGCAACTTCTATCAGGAAGCGCTGCTGGGGACGGAAGCGCCAAAGACGACCACGGCCACTCCGCTGGCCTCAGGGGAGCAGCTCAGTTGTCTCAAGTTCGGTCCGGGCGGTGATTACGGCCTGATCCGCCTGGCGCGGTGAGGTGACGATGCGGGCGGTGCTGAGCTGGCTAATGCTGGTTGGTTGTGGGTTGCTCCTGAACGCAGCCCCGACCCTGGCCGCAGATGCTGGAAGAGAACTGGCTTCAACCCGCTATGGCATAGCTGTTCTTGGGGGTCAGGCTTACGATCCTGATCATTTTGGCCTGGTCATTGTCCAGGGGCAGATGCTCCTCGATTACCAACGGGTCTTCTGGCATCCGGCACCCAAGGCGTTACGCCTCAAACTGGAAGCCAATCTCGGCTTGCGAACCGATTCCAAACCGCGCGGACTGATCGCGGCCAATGCCCTGGCCCTTTATTATCTGCAGCCGGATGGCCAAGCCTGGCGGCCCTATGTCGAAGCGGGCATCGGTCTGATCTATACCGATTTCCAGGTCGAAGGGCAGGGCCTGCGGATCAATTTCAACCCGCAGTGCGGTGCCGGTGTGGAATATGGACTGGCGAACGGCGCTGCCATGACACTGGGGGTGCGGCTGAGCCACATTTCCAACGGCAACCTGCACCACGACAACCGGGGCATCAATGCCGCCCTGGTAACGATTGGATATCTCTTTTAGCCCATGAAAAAAGCGGACGTACCCCAGCAGAGCGGCCTGATGGCCGGTTGTCGCGAAGTCAATTATGCAGTCGACGATGACGGCAGCTATACCTTGGCACCTAGTTCCGGCTGGGAAGCGAAGAATGTTACCTTGCTCCATGCCTGGGAGGCGATTATCGACCAGCTGGAAAAGGAGCTTGCTGACATCAGGGCTGGCCGAAAAAGCCCACTTTGCTACCACATGGTCAAAAATCAGATGGACCCGACCCTGCTGGCTAAGTATTCGGGAGTGCCGCGCTGGCGGGTCAAGCGCCATTTGAAACCGGCGGTGTTTGCCAAGCTTGACCAGGTGGTGCTGACCGGTTATGCGGATCTGTTTGGCATCAGTATTGACGAACTGTGCCGGGTGCCCGATTCGCCGGATCTGGCGCTGGCTGAATTCGATCACTCCGAAAGTAGATAACAACGTGAAGATAGATTTTCCTCACCGGCAGTTTGCCCATTGCGAAAGCGGGGTGACCGCCAATCTGTTGAACTATTACGGCCTGCCCTGCAGTGAAGCGATGGCTTTCGGCATTGGCGGCGGGCTGTTTTTTGCCTATGTGCCGTTTGTCAAAATCAATTTTCTGCCGTTGACCACCTTCCGCATCGGGCCGGGCAGTATTTTCCGAAAAACCACTAAGCGACTCGGGGTCAAGGTCGGTCGGCAGAAGTTTAAAGATTCCCGCGCTGCCGAGCAGGAGCTCGACCGCTTGCTGGCCAGCGGCTGTCCGGTCGGTGCCCAGACCGGGGTGTTCTGGCTGCCCTATTTCCCCCCGGCCTATCGTTTTCACTTCAACGCCCATAATCTGGTGGTGTACGGCAAAGAGGCTGACGAGTACCTGATCAGCGATCCGATCTTTGAGGAGCCGGTGCGCTGTGCGGCCCGGGATCTGCGTAAAGCGCGCTTTGCCAAAGGAGCACTGGCCCCCAAAGGGAAGCTTTATTATTTTGAGAAGATGCCGGAGCAGCTCGACGTGGCTCAGGCAGCCATTGCGGGGATCAAGGATACCTGTTGGGCGATGCTGAAAATCCCGCTGCCGCTGGTCGGAGTTCGCGGCATTCGTCTGCTGGCCCGCCAGCTGGTCAAATGGCCTGCCAAACTGGGTGAGAAAAATGCGCTGCAGCATCTTGGTCATGTGGTGCGCATGCAGGAAGAAATCGGCACCGGCGGGGGAGGATTTCGGCTGCTCTATGCGGCTTTTTTACAGGAAGCTGCTGCTTTGTTACAGAACCAGCACCTGTTGGAACTGTCCGAGCGTTGCACCGAAGTCGGCGACCGCTGGCGGGAGTTTGCCGTGGCTGCTTCACGGGTTTGCAAGGGACGGCAGGCCGGGCTGGGCTCTTTTTCTGAGCTGGCCGACCTGCTGCGTCATTGTGCTACGCAGGAAGAGGCGCTCTTTACTGATCTGCATAGGGCCATAACCCGTTGATCCGGATGCTTTGAAATGACGTCGTCTATCGATAATGATATTGCCTTGAGCGCTGTCGACCTGGTTAAGGTCTATCCCAGCGCGGCGCGACCTGCTCTTGACAAACTTTCCCTGCGGGTCAAACGGGGGAGTATCTTCGGCCTGCTCGGCCCCAACGGGGCTGGGAAAACCACGCTGATCTCCATTCTCTGTACCCTGCTGCGGCCAACTGCCGGAAGCGCTGCAGTGTTCGGTCAGGATGTTGTTCGTCAGGCAGGCTCGGTGCGCCGAACCATCGGCCTGGTGCCCCAGGATATTGCCCTCTACCCGACCCTGACCGCGCGGGAGAACCTGCGCTACTTTGCCCGTATCCAACGTCTGCCCGGGCGAGATATTGAAGCGCGGGTTGATAAGTGTCTGGCCACGGTCGGGCTGCTCGACCAGGCCGATCGGCGGGTGGCCGGTTTTTCCGGCGGCATGAAGCGCCGTGCCAATCTGGCCGCAGGGATTCTCCATCAACCGGAGCTGCTGTTCCTTGATGAACCGACGGTCGGCATTGACGCCCAGTCGCGCAACCTGATTCTGGATCGCCTGGCCGAGCTGAACCAGGCGGGTATGACCCTGATTTACACGACTCATTACATGGAAGAAGTGCAGCAGCTCTGCGACGATATCGCCATTGTCGATTCCGGCAAGGTCATCGCCCGTGGCGCACCCCGCGCCCTGCTCGCCGAGCAGGATGCCTGTCAAAATCTCGAAGAGCTGTTCCTGGTCCTGACCGGGAAGCAGTTGCGCGACTAAAGGCGGTTGCATGTTGTTACTGGCCAACATCAAAAAGGAACTGCTGCTGTTAAGCCGTGACCGGGCCGGTCTGCTGGTGCTTTTTGTCATGCCCATGCTGTTGGTGCTGGTGCTGTCGCTGGTGCAGGATGATCTTTTTCGCGCTTCCGGGCAGGCCGCGACCAGAGCTGTCTTTGTCAACCTTGATCAGGGCTCTGCTGGGGTGGATTTCGCAGCCCAACTTGAAGCGACCGGCGCTCTGGAGCTGGTCCGGGAAGACTCCGGCCAGAAAATCAGTGCTGACCAGGCCCGCCAGCTGGTCCTCAGCGGCGACTATCAGTTCGCCCTGATCGTACCCAAAGATTTCAGCCATGCGCTGGAAACCTCCGCCGAGTCCACGGTTCGGGCTGCGCTGCGCAAACAGAGCAGTGAGCCCCCCACCGAACGACTGCTGGTCTATTTTGATCCGGCCGTGCGCGGGGTTTACCGCAGCGCCGTGACCACGGCCTTGCAGCAGGGTCTGTTAGCATTGGAGATTGAGCGCAAAAGTGCGGCCCTTGGGCGCTTATTGCCGGAAGAGCTGCAGCGAACCATCAAGAAACAGTTGGGTCCCTACGGAGCGCAGGGGATACCGATCAAGGTGCCGCAGCTCGATTCCGCTTGGGCCAGCAAGCCTCTGGTCAGGCTGGATGAGGAATCGGTCTTCGCCGATAAATATCCGACACTGCCGACCTCGGTACAGCAGAACGTCCCGGCCTGGACCCTGTTCGGAATGTTTTTTATTGTCATTCCCCTGGCCGGAACTTTGATCCGCGAACGTCAGGAAGGGACCCTGGCCCGGCTGATGACCATGCCGGTCAGCAACCGTAGTCTGCTCCTCGGCAAGGTGAGCGCCTATCTGCTGATCTGTCTGGTGCAATTCGGCTTGATGTTGGCGGTCGGTAAGTTTATCCTGCCGCTGCTCGGTACCCCGGTGCTGGAGCTTGGCTCGGCCCCGCTGGCGTTGCTGCTGGTCGCTTTCAGTGCGGCTCTGGCCGCCTGCGGCTACGGCATTCTGGTCGGGGTGCTGGCGCGCAGTTACGATCAGGCTTCAACCTTTGGTTCGGTCTCGGTGGTGATTGCCGCTGCCATGGGCGGAGTGATGGTGCCGGTTTATGTGATGCCACGCGCCATGCAGGCCCTCAGTGTCTTTTCTCCCCTTGGTTGGGGATTGGATGCGTTTCTGGATATTTTTGTGCGCAACGGCACTCTGCAGAGCGTATTGGGTTATGTTGTCGCGCTGGTGCTGTTTTTCCTGGTTTGCCTCGGGTTTGCCCTGGTGGTGTTTCAGCGCTGGCGACGGGGAATTTAAATTGTTTTTATCCGGAAACGGCTTTTTTCCGCTGTAGCAGCGTCAATTTGCAGGCTGACTGGTGCGGCGTGACGGTGTACGCCTCCATGCAAGCCCTTGAGGCCCTTGCTACAACGGAAAACGACTCGTTTCCAATCTGAAAACTTAATTATGGCCATCCAGTGTTTCCGGATGACAACTAAATTGAATTGTTTGTAAGTCTGTCACAATGGAGCAAGCAGAATGAACGACACGTTGGAACATGATCTGGTGACAATGATCCTTGAGCTGTGCAGCGTCGATGATATCCAGGCCGAAGAGGTCTCAGCGGATGCCGCGCTGATCGGCCCGGAATCAGCCATGGGCCTTGATTCTCTGGACGCTGTCGAAGTCGTGGTGGCGGTGCAGAAAAAGTACAATGTGCGCATCGGCGGCAAGAAATCGAGCCGTGAAGTGCTGCAGTCCATCGCCAGCCTGGCCGACTATATCCGGCGCAAGCAGCCTGCCTGTGCCTGATGGGCGAGTCCCGCAGCGATGAGATGGCCGCGCCTTTTTGAACTGGAGGACCAGCGCTGGTTGCCGCGCCTGCTCCGCAACCAGGTCACGGATGCCCTTCATGCGCTGATTGTGGATATGCAGGCTTATGCGCCGAGCATCCCGGAACTGCTCTGGGTTATGCAGCAGTCCAAAACCAAACAGGTGATCGACCTCTGTTCCGGCGGCAGCGGTCCCTGGCCCTACCTGCTCCGAGAAATCCGCAACCCGGAAGAGCTGATCGAGAAGGTTACCCTGACCGATCTTTATCCCAATCAAGCCAGCCTGGAAAAGATCTCGACAGCGCACCCGCTGCTCAGCTATAAAGTCGAGCCGGTCAATGCATTGCAGATCAGCTCCGATCTGGTCGGGGTCAGGACTTTATTTTCCAGTTTTCATCATTTCAATCCACCTCAGGCCACAGCGATCCTTCAGGACGCCGTCAACCGGCAGATGCCGATCTGCATCTTCGAATTCACCGGCCGCCGCAAAGCCCATTTCCTGCTCATGCCGCTGATTACGGTGCTGCTGTTCACCCGGTTGCTGTTCCGCCAACCTTTTACCCTGTCAAAGCTGCTGTTCTCCTACCTGATCCCCATTGCCCCCCTCATCTTCCTCTGGGACAGCACTATTTCCCTGTTGCACAGCTATTCCCAGGAAGAACTGGAACAAATCCTCGCCGCCGTCACCAACGCCGATTCCTTTATCTGGGAAATCGGCGAAAGCTCCTCACCTAAGACGCCTTTGCAGAATACGTATTTGATTGGGTATCCGAAGGGGGAAGGGGAGTGATTAAGTTAAAAAACTTGTCATGATCCGTTTTTGTATATAGGCTAGTAACTAGCTGTTTCTGAATGATAAAAATGGAAAGAGAACCGTGGTTTGTGAGATTTGGGGGAGTCTGCAGGTTGCGGTTTTTTTGTTGGGTTTGTTCTTGAGCTAATTTGTGTAAAATTGCCTATATATCACGCAGAGACAATTTCCAGAAATTCGTCAGAACGGTTTGATATTATTTGGAAGTCAGGAACTTCCTTAAAGGTTATCCGTATTATAACACGGTTAATATCACGTATATTACATGTTATGCCAAATTCCTTGGAGGGGAGCAACAATGGCAACACTCAATAGATCGGTGATGTATTCGCTTAGAAATACATGTTGCTTTACTATTTCATGGCTTAATCCTATTCTTTCGTTAGCCGTGCTGTACAATATGGCCAAAGTTTCCAGCAAATTTCTCAAAGAGCATGTATATAGCTATCCTAATGGTTTTTTCGGCTTAAGTTTTTTAGTCATTGCACTGGCCTGCTTTTCAGCCTTCTTAATTTTAAAGAACAGCGACATTAAAAACAGAGTTTATTATTTTGTTTTTTCAACAGTTCTTCCTGTTCTAATTTTAGGGTACGGTTTTTACCAATTAATTGAAAAAACAGGTGGTTTTTAGTTGCAGCATGGCATAACACCAGAATTAACTCGGACGGGAAATAGCTGCGCAGATATTTGTAAACTTCGGTGGTAACTGTTACTTCACGACGCCGCCGGTTATTCAGAACCGTTAAATTTATGGAGATTATCGTTGGCTACCGCTCGCAATGCAGGTCTTATATTTGACAGCGTCGAAAATGACCCTCCATTGGACGAAGACGATCTGAAGCTTATTGGAACTCTCACTCCAAATGACATTTCTGTTATCGACGAAACTATTCTAAACAATTGCAAGCAACGTTGGCGTAAAGTTGCCATGGTCGTAATCAAATCTATGAGCAGTTTAAAAAATGAGTACTCTGAAATACCTAGTACCTACTATGCTTCAAGGGTTAAGTCTCTAGTATCATTTGGCAAATTAGAATATCAGGGGAATCTTTCCAGGATGCGGTTTAGCGAAATAAGGTTGCCTGCTATTGAGCCAGAAAAATTTAACCACACGCTTCCTTCGGACGGGTGAGGCAGGGGCGGTCCCCGTTTAGGTCTCTAAGAGGCCGATCCGTCTCGGCGCTGCTGGTGACCTTCACGTTAGATTCTGAAGTAGAAATAGGTTCTTTATGTTCACAGAAATAGGAATTCTACAAACAATTGGCTACGTATTTAAGATATCAATGATCGTTCATTTTGGGATTTGTTATTTAATTGTAGGTCCGATTCTTCTTAAGCAATATAGAAATAGAAGAATTTACGAAAACTACCTATGTATAGGAAACCTAATACATATGGGCCATGACATAAGAGAACTAGCAGTCCAGGGGAATGAAAAGGCGATAACTACTGCAAAAATAATGAAAATCACAACGTGGACTTCAATTATCAGTTTTGTATCAATAATTAGTTTGTCCATTTTTTTCATGTTTAAGCACTAAAGCATTTAATAATAGTTGATCAAGCGAACGGAATACTCAAGCCGCTAAATTTGTGAGGGTTCCGTGGTGCTCGAAGATCGCGTCGCTGCCGCTTATCTGAACGTTTATGGCCAAGGAGAGCTATGAACAAGGCAATCCATTTCAAAACATCGATGCTTGACATCTCAAAGGAAAAAGAAAATCCGATAAAACGAATATATGGGGTGTCTCTTCTGGAATGGTTGAGGGAAAAGCTCAAAGGCAAGATAGAAATTACAGAGCCGGACGCAGAGGATTGGGGCTGGTTTAGCGAACTCGAATACGACGGTAACAGCTATCTGATCGGAGCTTGCGCATTTTTCAAGGAAGGAGACGATCCATCATCAGAAATTGAGTGGGTTTTCCAGGTTCACAAATACCGTCGCTGGAAAGAGAAGTTGCTTGGTCAAAACAAGATGACTGTTTCAGGCAGTTGCTTTTCCTTTTTCAAAGGAATTTTTGACCGGGAGCCCTGCATCAAAGAGGTGGAGGTTGCATAGGCCACTAACACTTATCGGGCTTCGGCCGTCAAGGAGAAAGAATAGCATCAACGCAAAAAAGTCCCCTTTTCGTTCTTTGGGAAGCGACTGATCAACTTTGCAGCCATCCGGTTTTTGGCTTTGGCTTGGTAGCGGGCTGCGGTGATGTTTTTGAAGGTGAGGAGGATTTCCCTCTCTTTGTCAACATTTTAAAAAGCCACTGTCAGCACGACTATTTCAAGATTTGAGCCTATAATGGAGGGGAATGCTACAGTCCGGGACATGTATGTGCGGGTGTATCGGGAGATGAAAATCAGTCAACCGTAGACTTGACCCCTCTTGTTCCATGTGCGAGTTCTGTAACCTGTCCCCGGAAAACCTGAACACCCTGTTTTTAGCAGTAGTGGTTTTTTGCTCTAAAAATAATTCTAAAAACGATAAAATTGTTCTCTATATTGACTTGGTGAAATGCCTAACTTCTTGCTGAAGTGATGTCGCATTGTTGTCGAATTTTCAAAACCAGCCAATCCGGCAATCGTCTCAATATTAAGGTTCTTGTTTTCCAGTAAGGTTTTACTGAGGTTCAGGCGTTGATGTACAAGCCATTCTTTCGGCGACAGGTTAAAATCTGCGCGGAACTTTCGATCAAAGGTTCGGCGAGACATGTTCGCTTTATTGGCAAGCAAGGTAATATCTATTGGCTCATGAAGATTTTGCATGGCCCAATCAAGCGCTTTGGCAAATTGACCGGGTTCATTTTGCACAGGGGTTTCAGCATATTGTGTCTGGCCCCCCTTTCTATGGGCTGACATGACCAATTGGCGAGCGACTTTGTTGGCAACATGGTAACCGAAATCACTTCGGATGACCTCAATGCCAAGGTCGATGGCTGCGGAACTACCAGCAGAGCATCCCAGGGTTCCATCATATTGATAGAGAACATCAGGAACGTATTTGACATCCGGAAAGCTGGCTTTGAAGATGTCAGCATATTTCCAGTGTGTTGTCCCTTTTTTCCCAAATTGACCGGGTTCATTTTGCACAGGGGTTTCAGCATATTGTGTCTGGCCCCCCTTTCTATGGGCTGACATGACCAATTGGCGAGCGACTTTGTTGGCAACATGGTAACCGAAATCACTTCGGATGACCTCAATGCCAAGGTCGATGGCTGCGGAACTACCAGCAGAGCATCCCAGGGTTCCATCATATTGATAGAGAACATCAGGAACGTATTTGACATCCGGAAAGCTGGCTTTGAAGATGTCAGCATATTTCCAGTGTGTTGTCCCTTTTTTCCCATTCAATAAACCTAGTTGAGCCAGTAAAAAGGCACCTGAACAAAAAGACAAAATCCTCTTACCACGTCCATAAAACTCTAATACTTCCCTGGCGATGGGTTCAGGGATTTCTCTTCCATCAGTCGGCCAACTTGGCACAACCAGCATCTCGTAATCCTTCAAAGATTTTACCAGTCGGGATACCAATCGCAGCCCAGCTGTCGAGGTGATTGTTTCCCCTGTCAAAGAAACAACATGACACTTGTACCAATTATCAAACTCTGGACGTGGCAGCCCGAATAGCTCGACAGCACAACTCAGCTCAAATAACGCAACATGATCAAATGTCAATATCGCTACACGATACATGCGACTCTCCATAGAATGTGGCTTGATATTAACGAAATATGTCTTTTAAGCCAATGGCTGATTTCTTGCTCTTCAACTATCCTTTTGAAAATTCAGTTTTAATTATCTTATAAAGGAGAAAGTTATGTCATCTGCTGTTTCAAGGCCAGCTGCGGCACAGAGTCAGATTGCGTTACAACATTTTCAATCTTTGCTTGAGTTTGAAACTGATTGCTGGGATGTCCATCATGCCATTAGCAATAATCGAATGGATTTTGTGCTTGTTGATGTCCGTGGCGAAGAACTGTATCAAAAAGGTCACATAGAAAAAGCAATCAGCTTGCCTCACCCACGGATCAATGAGATCAATCTCGACAGTTTTGATGAGGGTACTTTATTTGTTGTTTACTGCGCCGGGCCTCACTGTAATGCTACGGAAAAAGCAGCTATTCGCTTAGCTAAACTTGGAAGGCCAGTTAAAAAAATGATAGGCGGCGTCATGGGATGGCTAGATGAGGGTTTTGAGTTGGTGTCAGGTGAAGCACATGAACGCTAGACAGATCGTTATCCGTAAGGCTCTTCCCAGCGACTGCGACAAGTTATTGCAAATGATGATCAAACTCGCGGAATTTGAAGGCTATCTCAAAGATTTTTCTGTTACTCGAAGTGAACTTGAAAAGCGGTTGTTCCAGAAAAAAGATTTTCAAGTGTTGATAGCCCAGGCCAACGGATCAGTCGCTGGAATGTTGGTTTATTATTGGCTCCCTTTTTCTTACGACCTAAAGCCGTGGGCCTACATGAAAGAATTGTTTGTGGAGGATGATTATCGCTCGATGGGGCTGGGTAAAATGCTTATGAAGAATTTTGCACGGGAATGTGTGAAAAACGGATGCAGCAAGATTCGCTGGGATGTTTTATCTGCAAATGACTCAGCAAAAAACTTTTACATTTCACTGGGAGCAAATCTGGCAAATGAGTGGTTACTTTTCACTATGAACAAACAAAATATCTGTAGACTTGCCGATATTGAGTGAATAACCCAGTCCAACCGAAAACGCTGAACATTTTCGGTTGGACTGGCGGCAGGAGTCATGGAGGATAGTATGTTGAACGTGGGAATATATATTTATGAAAAGGGGCCAAGTCTACGGTTGAGGTGTTGTGGTTATTGGGCAGTCTAACTTCATGTTCATATCACTCCGCACAGAGTATCCGGGGGCCTGGTATCATGTTATGAGTGGCCGAAGGAATTGTGATGTTTTTGACGGTGAGGAGGATTTCCCTCTCGTTATCAACATTTTAAAAAGCCACTGTCAGCACGACTATTTTAAGATTTTAGACTATGATGGAGGGGAATGCTACAGTCCGGGACATGTATGTGCGGGTGTATCGGGAGATGAAAATCAGTCAACCGTAGACTTGGCCCCTTCTCCTTTTTGCGTGGTTTCTTAGTGTTTTTGTTGCAACAGTCATCGCTTGATCCGGCTGGTTGGGATAGATGTCTCGCCGCCTGTCGCTTCATGGCATAAATGCCTTGCACCCTCTTGGCAAAGTCAGATTTCCCCTTTCTGACGCATTTCTTCTGTTGTATTTTTGCGGCTCGCAGGATCTCCCTTTGCCAGATGCCCTTTTGCATGGCCAACCTCAGTCCAGGTTCCCGTAAGAGAGGATAAACTGTTTCCAACCCACACCACAGCACTGCCGTCGGGCAGGACTCCTGTCGTCAGCACATAACGGCCATAGTCCGGTTTTGGCAAGGCCTTCATGATTTTGGCCGCATCCTTTTGCAGCGGAATAGTTGCCTCATAAAATACCTGCTGTCGGTAGTTGAACCAGTAGATATAAATCTGTTTCGGCACAGGCGGGGGAGGGAAAAGTTCAATTAAACCTAAAGCTTGTTTCCACCCGTTTAAAAGCATCCCACCAGACTTCATTGGATAGTCGTCGAATTTGACCCTCTCGATCCAGACCGGTTCTTTGTCTGCAGTACAGTAGGAAACCGTGTACTCAGGATCTTTATTTGAACAGGAGACCGTAATAAAGCTGACAATGAATAAGATCAGCAGCAGAGATGACTTAATTCTCATTTTATCCTCGTTACAAGTTCCGGCTCAAACGTCAATGCCCGGTCAGGCTGATTAGGAAAGATATCACGCCGTCCATCAGTTTCCGGTTTCATACCGATTGTTTCACGGGCATAGGCTAGGCAAAAATTACGATGTGAGGTGTGAATAAAATTGTCATCCAGCTGTTTAAGAGCGTCCAAGTCTCCAGCTTTGGCTTCTTTGACAAGAGTCGCGAGTTCGGAAGAGATCACATCATTCGGATCTATACTCCTCAACGGCACACCCTTTGACACAGCCATATCATACATGGCTTTCAAGGAGACTCGGGCCAGATCATTCCTGGTATGACGGACCTCGAAAAAATCGGCAACAGACTCGGAGTGAAAATCAACCCGGCAGTCAATGCCACACCTTTCACTCATTTTGAGCGCCAAGGCTTGCATCTCCTGCTGCCAATTTGCTCTATCATTGTAACTAAATGGAAATTTTGGCCGAAAATGGGCTCTGGCTCCTTCAATCAGAATCCGTTCAGGAACATTGTCGTAACCACCACCGACATCGGAGTGGACACCAAAGGTATCCTCTTCGACCCATGCAGGATCGCCCGGGACAATCCTTGTCAGTGGGAAGTTTTGGCGAATTTCATCGCGGGAGGTCAGATGATATACAAAATCTGCCGTGCCCGACGCCAGATAAGGATTCACAAATCCTTCATCGTCATCGCCAGGCAGGCCAAAGGAACCGACCGAATCGAAGAGCCCGAGAAAGCGAATACGCACCTCCGCCGGCAGGGGAGGATACAGAGTCTCCGCGGGATACATATCTTCAGCAGGGTTGGAGGCCTTGGCCGAACGCAAAGCAGGCCAGATTGACGAACGTTCTCGCCCCAAAGGTTGTTGCAAGTCAGGGAGTCCACCTTGAACCATGTTGGCAAAATGCCGGGCGAGCATAGCACCACGGCTGAAACCAAAAATGTCGAAAGTCACCTTTTCCGGCAGATCGTGAATATCCTGATACTCATTCAAAATTCTCTGGATATCGTCACGTGCTTCCAGCAACCGAGGTCCAGCACCATAATCACCAAACCCAGTACCAAGACCGAGCGCTGAATCATCTTCTCTAAATTGCCCATTGCCATTTGATACAGCTTTGGTACCGACCCCTTCAATATAAACACGGCGTTGGTAAAATTGATTATTAGCATCTATCGGATACATATCATGCAACTTCGCCACATTCGTGTGTCGCTCAGGTGGTTGGGCCAGCATGTTGTTACCTGTGCCGTCAAAGAACACACCAATGACCAGTTCGGGTTTAGGGGGAGATTTTGCCTGACCATCCTGTTGAGCGCCGATGATCTCAATTGCCGTAGTAGAACCTGCCGGGATGAAATCGTCCGACCTGCCTTCGATAACAGAATCCCTGTCTTTTTCTAACGGCTCGGCGATTGCGATCAGATCATTCTGAATATGCAGCCGATCCCCACTCATTTTTAGGGGGACGGCATATGGCAAATCATGTTCATCCAGTCCCTTAGCATCTTCAATGTCATTGCTCTTCGGCTGCTCGGCCCCGGGCTGGGATAATGGCATGGGTGCTGTGTTGCAGTTGTTGCTGACCATATAGTCACCCTGCCGCACGGCCGCAACACCTTCGATAAAAACATTGCTGGAGGCCGTAACAAACTCGGCTTTTTCCGCGATGGTGCCGCTGCGAATCCCCTTGCGGTTACCCGGTTCATCACCGGTACTTTTAGAAAAAATGGAATTTTTGTGACAGACAGGGTGGCCGTTGATAAAAACAGTGCTTGCTGTTTGGGCGGCGTCTTTACTGCGAGCGACATTCGTGTAAGGGATCGGTACAGTCGATTTTCCAACTTTTGTCAGGCAGACATCGATACTCGTCAGGACACCGCCGCTCCCGGCATGAACTGCGGTACGACCATTGATCAGGACGTTGCCGCCGATTTTAGGCGGACTGCTTTTTGGATCGTCTTCCATGGTTTCCCCCTCCATGTGGACAAGATATGTGCTGTGATATGATTTTTACATATTCTCAGTTTGATGAATAATACCAGCAGCATCTTATAAAAATCTGAAGCAAAAATCATCAGAGCATATTTATGTGAACGCAGTACGGGGTCGGGTCTCGCTTTTTCCAGAAGTTGTGCTATTCAGAGCTTTTTTGTGCAGTATTGATGTAGATATCTCTCAGCTTCAGAGTGAATCTGCCCGGTTTCCCATCTGAAATAGGTCTGCCATCAATTTCGACAACGGGCCATACAAAGGTTGTTGCTGAACTGATGAAAGCTTCTTTTGCTGCGTACGCTTCCTCGATAGAGAATGGACGTTCTTCAATCTCGATACCGGTGTTTTTGGAGAGTTCCAGCAATGAGGCGCGCGTAATACCGCTCAGGATGTTTTTGCTCAAAGGGCGAGTGACCAATTTGCCTTCCTGGGTAATAATGTAGGCATTACTCGACCCACCTTCAGTAACAAAGCCATCTTCAATCAACCAAACATCATCAGCGCCAGCAGCGTGGGCTGCATGCTTCGCCAGGCAGGCAGGTAGCAAGCCGCTGGTTTTAATATCACGACGGCGCCAGCGAATATCCTCATAAGAGATGACTTTGATCCCTGTACTTTTTTTAGGGGTGTTAACGATCTTTCTGGATTGTGTAAAAAGAACTAATGTCGGCTCAATCTCTTCAGAGTAATCAAAGTCCCTATCGCTTTCAGCGCCACGCGACAACTGAACATAGATGCTTCCTTCTGCGAGATTATTTTTTTCAATTAATGACTTCTGAATTGCCGTGAGTTCTTCGCTAGTCACCGGCAGTTTGATTCCCAACTCTTTCGCTGAATGTTCCAATCTTGCCAAATGCCCTGCATTATCAATTAATTGACCGTTTAGAACGGCTGTAACTTCATACACCGCATCGGCAAAAAGAAAGCCCCGGTCGAAAATCGATATCTTGGCTTCGGTTTCAGGGATATATGCTCCATTCAAGTAAACGATGCGTTCCATCATAAAAATCCTTCGTTTGTTCCGTGGTTGGTGGCAGAAATAAGGGAGAAAGCTTTCATGGTTGTGCCATCAATATGATGTTCGGGCCGGCGCAGCTGAGCCGAGGTTTTTGCCAATATAGTTTTATTCGGTTTTCTGTCGTCCAGGCATGAATGGAGCGTCGCTTGTTAAAAAGATCCATCCCGCACCCATTACCGGTCATCAAGATTTCGCTGTCCAAACTAATCTTGGAGCCTGGCTTGGTCAAGCATTTGAAATAAAAGGGGGGAAAGAACCTTCTAGCTCTGGAAAAGGGTGGATAGTTTGATAATCTGGATCAGAATTCGCCTCATTGCCGTAAGAATCACCGAATGTTTAAAAATTTCTTCCTGAAAAACAGTTCGCCGGTTTGGAGCCCTTGGCTAGGTACAGAACCTCAATGCCAGAAAAAAGTCAGAACGCAGGGGTATAAGGGAATGAAAACCGGCCTTGTCGGCCTGGACGGAGGGCGGAACAAATTGGATTGAATCGAGTAATAAAAATAGCCGTAAATTAACAACTCACTCCGCAGTCGTAGAAATTTCTAAAAATGAAATTTTTCTACAGGCTTGTTAGATGCAAAAGGATGTGTCATGAAATTCAATTTACTGATTTCCTCTTTGATTGTTGTTTCTTTGTTTGGCTGCACCGCCATTAATGTTAGCAGCGTTGATTTGGAGAAGAATTCTATAAAGCATTTGTGCATATTGGAAAGTACGAAATCGAACACAAGGGATTTCAGTCTTGCAATGAAAGAAAGGTTTGAACAGCATAATATAACGGCTGAAACATACTTAATAAACGAGCCAAAGAATTGTGACGCAATAGTCACATTTGAAGCATACCGATCATATGACCCTATTCCTTTTCTCAATAGAGCAAAAATAGAAATACATAAGGACAATAAAATTATTGGTATCGCTACCTACAAACACAAGGGTGGCGTTATGAGTATGGCACTTACTAAGTATGGGAAAACTAGGTCAAAGGTCTATCCATTGATAGACAAGTTGCTTGATCAAGCATCTGCAAATAATTAATCAGGAACTTATCAGGATCTTGACCGTCAAGAATAAGAAAATAGCATTGACGCAAATAGTAGGGATTCAAGTATGCCCTTGGCTTTATTGATTCAATGAAAACTGGGGGGGATTCCAATACGAACTCGGGAAACTTAAGACAATTAATTTCGATATTCTCTCCGGGGACGATGGCAATTTAATTAAAAATTAAAGCGGACGGAAAATAGCTGCGCTGATATTCGTAACCATGTGATCGAGGGATAACGGTATTCGGGGACCTAAGAAAGTCAAATCCCGAAGCTGATTTTTTTCAACATTGGGACATCGGTTTTTTTGCGTCCAAGGCAAAGTAAAGGAAGGTCCAATGGCGGGATCATTAGTATCAATAGCATTTTTTATCCTTCTCGTATTTTTGTGTGTCAAAGGTGTCATGTGGGGTGCGTCCCTCATGGTGCTCGTGCAAGGGACTGTTTCGTGCCTTGTTATCTCACTGGTCATCCTTTTTGCCCTTCCTGAAGGGAGCCATGTGGTTGGCCCGAATATTCCCTATTTACCGATCAGCGTTTCAGCGGTCATTCTGGTTTCGGCTGTACTGTCAATCGTTGTTGCCCAAAGAAACCGAAAAGAAGCTACTGGAAATCACCACAACGCAGGTATTGCTGTTTTGACAGTTGGGGTTGCTCTTTGGGTTATTGGTTTTCTTGCGTTTTGTTTATTTGTGTTTGGTGATCTTGAAAGGACCCCGGACTCCAAATCTGCCGCGATATCTTTCTCAGTTTTAACTTATGCAGGAGCAATCTCCCTGTTCCTTGCAACAAAATATGAATCAGTCAGGTTTCCCAATATTTATCGCTGGATCATATTTTGGACTTCAAACTTTATGTTTTCGGCGATTTTTATATGCAGCATGATTTTTCTTTTCGCCTTTCCAGGTGCTCAACCGACGACACACTCTTTTTGGGCTTCGATCAATTCAATTAACTATGTTCCGGTTGCACTGTTATACATTGCCATCAATCATCGTTTCGTGAAGAAAAAGATGATCAGTCAGCCAACCTTTCAGGAGGAAGACACGTCTGCTTTTAAGTTTGACTAATAGTGGCGAAAGGCCCGAATCTTACGCCGTCGCTCGCAATGGGAGGTCTTAGTCTGCAGATTAAGGCTTTTTATTGAGCTGTGACTTTTTATAGGTTTGTCTGGAAGTCATAACCTTTTGAACTTTAGCCATTAATATTGATCAAGGAGGGTACCGCCATGTTCAAGTCCAAACGTTTTATCATCGCAGTCTTGTTAATTTTTAGTTTTTCTTCCGTTCCGGCGTTCAGTGCAGAATTAGAGCATGTCGTTGGGGCCGGAATAGGTCTTCCTTATGGCGGCTTTGGGGTGAGTTATGAGCTGGGAGTTTGTGATTACTTTGCCCCGGTTTTGGGGGTCGGCCTTCTCCCGGACAATATCGGCTGGAATGTTGGAGCCAGGTTGTACTACCCCGGCAGAGATGCAAAGTTCAGGGCTCGTCTGACTGCACTCTACGGCACCAATACCCTTGTTGAGCACAAACATTCCAATGACGATTATGACACCGAAACAGGCATGTCCGGCGGGGTTGGGCTCAACTGGCGGTTTGCGCCACATTGGGCCCTTGATGCAGATCTTTTTGTTGTGGAGAATGATGTTCCTGCTGGTTATGAACAAGAAGGGTCTGATGTCAAAATAGCGCTTGGTTGCAGTTTCCGTTGGTAGGTCATAATCGGGGTCTAGCCCGCTCCTGGCTTTAAGCTAATTGAACTTTTCTTTATATTTCCAGGCTGTTATGCATGACATGCCCCGGAGCTTGGTATCGTGTGATGAACTGAGCCAGCACTCTTTTCGATTGGCAAGGCCTGTGAAAGACCCTGGTCAGCAGAAAAGAGCGCTGGCATAGCAAATTCACGGTGCCTGCTTCAACATGACTTTGCGCATCGTGTCCAGGCGCTGGGGAAGCCCCTCGTCTTCCAGGTCAGCAACAACTTGGGACAACATATCGGGAATTTTGATTTGCTGAGGGCATTTTTCGATGCACTGCCCACATTGAACACACTGCGACGCATAGCCGGAGACGCCATTCGTCAGATCTCCGCCCATGCGAAAAGCGTAACTCAACCGAGCGCCATCAGGCTGGTTGAACATATGGAAGTTATTAAACACTTCAAAGCAAATAGGAATATTGACGTCGACCGGACAGGGCATGCAATAACCGCAACCGGTGCAGCCAACTTTCATCAAGCGGCGATAGGTCATGCCCGCTTCTGCAACCAGTTCCAGCTCTGAGGAGTTTAGCATCCCGGGACGGGCCTGCCCGGCCAGAGCCAGGTTCTCATCAATGTGGGATTCTTCATTCATCCCGGACAGGATCACCGTCACCTCCGGGTTATTCCAGATCCACTGCAATGCCCAGGCCACCGGGGAACGGGTGGTCTCGGCCTTGGCCCAGATTTCTTCAATGGCCGGTGGCGGCGTTGGACGGCCAAGATTGCCTCCCCGAAGTGGTTCCATGATAATCACGGCCAGGTTTTTTGAAGCCGCATATTTAAGTCCGGCGACCCCGGCCTGGTAGGATTCGTCCAGGTAATTATACTGAATCTGGCAGAATTCCCAGGGATAGGCGTCGACGATGCGGTTAAAGTCTTCGGGCAGACCGTGATACGAGAAACCGGCATTGATAATACGGCCATCGGCCTTGGCCTGATCCAGAAACTCAAAGATGCCCAACGCCACCATCTTGTCCCAGACCGGGCCGGTGAGGGTGTGAACCAGGTAGTAATCGATGTGATCCGTCTCCAGTTTTTTCAACTGGGCATTCAGAAAACGGTCCATATCCTCCCGGGTTTTGACCAAAAATGACGGCAGCTTGGTAGCCAGTTTGACCCGCTCGCGGTAGCCTTCCTGCAGGGCTTTTCCCACCAAGGGTTCACTCTGCCCTGCATGGTATGGCCAGGCGGTATCGATATAATTGACTCCGCGGTCAATAGCCGAGCGGATTTGCGCAATCGCCCGGGGCTCATCAATCTGCCCATCCCGGGTCGGCAGGCGCATACAGCCGAAGCCTAAAATGGACAATTCCTCTCCGTTTTTGGGAACTTTTCGATATAACATACTCTTTCTCCTTGAGTCTTTCGAAGACAGTCGGGCCAAACACTCTGGAACCGCCTCGGACAATCAAAACCGAACAATTACCTTGTTGGCCTATTTCAACAATTCAAAGTTCAACAAGCCGTCTTTAAGCGATCAGAAAATATTCCAAGCCGGGATAAAAGATTTTTTGAATACCGGAAGGGTCTTTTCCACAACCGCTTACGGTTCAGATTTTGAGGTGTTCTGCTTTCTAGCGCGATAGCCCACAAATAATACCGATAAAAAACCAAAACCGGTAGCATAATCCTGCCAAATTCTTGCCTGTTGATGTGCGATCAAACTGCACCTTTACCGTATTCTGTGATTGTCTGCAGCAAGCTCACCGAGCCGTTTCAAGGCATGATCTATCTGTTCAGTGTAGGGATGCCCACAAGACAACCGGAGGCAGTTTCGATAACGGTTTTGCGCTGTGAATATCGAACCGGGGGCAACTCCTACCCCTTCCGCCAGAGCTTTGGAGTAGATGAGGTCGGTATCGATTTCATCCGGTAGCTCCGCCCAGAGAAGAAACCCTCCTTTCGGGCGGGATAGCCGGGTATTTGGAGGAAAATATCTTTCCACCGCGGTGGCAACCTGGCTGACCTGCTTTCTGCACTTTGCCGAGTAGTTCTTCAGGTGTTTTCCGTAGCGGCCGTTTGCCAGATAATCTCCAAGGGCAAGCTGGGCAGGTCGGTTGGTGTTAATAGAGGTCGCCAGCTTCCTTTTGAGGAGTTTTTCCCGCTGTTCTTTCGCGTAGATCCAGCCAATGCGGAGCCCTGGTGCCAGCATTTTTGAAAAAGAGGAAATGAAAATGCTATCCGCCCTGTTGCTGAATGAGGTCATGGCAAGTGGCCGTGTTCCAGTGAACGGCAGATCGCCGACGATATCGTCTTCAATGAGAGGGACAGAGTGGGCGGCAAGCAGCTCAGCAATGTCAGCCTTTTTCTGGTCTGGTGTGAGACAACCGAACGGGTTGTTGAAGTTCGGTTGTAGCAGGCAGGCCTTGATCTGGTATCTCGTAAGGGCTTGGCGGAGGGCCGCAAAGTCGATTCCGGTTTCCGGGTCGGTCGGGATTTCCAGGGCATAAATGCCCAGCGTTTCCAGAATATGCAGATAGCCAAAATAGCAGGGCGATTCTATCGCAATGGTGTCGCCCGGCCCGGCCAGGGTGGACAGGGTGAGAAAGAGCGCTTCTGTTGCACCATTGGTGACGATAATGTCATCCATGTGGGCATTGATTCCGGCGTCAAGCATATGATAGGCGATCTGGGCGCGTAACTTCCGGTTGCCGGGGATCTCCTCGTAGCCGTAAGCATTGGGCTGTGTGTTGACCGCCAGCCGGTAGAGTTTAGTCAATACCGTCGTCGGGAGTAACGCGGGTGATGGTATGGCGGTACCGAGGGGGATAATGTTGGTGTTCGCCATGGAATTCAAGACAGCGTATTGAAAAGAGAAGGAATCCAACCGGCTCGGCTTTAATTCGGGACAGGTTATCTGCGGTGCCGGTATCCCGCCAAGTTTTTTCCTGATGTAGAAGCCAGACTGAGGGCGCGATTCCAGCGTTCCTTCCGTTTCCAGTTCGAGATAGGCTTTCAGAACCGTACTGATGCTCACCCGACCCTTTTTGCTCATATCGCGCAATGAAGGGATTCGGTCACCGGGAAGCAGGGCTCCGCTTTCAATCGCCGACTCGATCTGTCTTTTTACGCCTTCATATTTGTAACTATCGGCAAGATCCTGCTGCTGAAAGGTCTTCATCTCATCTCCAAACTGTTATGCATTCAATTGTCGAAAATTGTAACTGTTATCCTATTCAAATAGGACATATCCTGCAAGTAACAGATTGGTCGTCGCGGTTTTACCGCCTTTCAGCGTGAGGTGTGATTGTGTTGAAGATATCCGATAGACAAATGACTTTCCCTGTCCGGGCTGTTTGCGGTGGAATTGTCGCAATGTTCCTGGCTTTTGGAGTTGGCCGTTTTGCGTATTCACCGTTGTTGCCACTGATGCAGAAGCAGGCAGGACTGGCCGTGGATATGGCGGGCTACCTTGCTTCGGCCATGTATTTTGGTTATTTATTCGGCTCAGTTGCCGTAACGAAAACACTTGCGAAGATCGGCGCGCTCCCGACCTTGTGTTTTGGCTTGACGGTTCTTATCCTCGGTAGTTGGGCGATGTCGTTCGGTGGTTCCTTTGATGCCTGGGCGCTGGTGATGTTCTGCATCGGTTTTTCGTCTGCTGCCACATTTCTGGCGACCCTGTCGATTGTTTTGGGGGTGTTCTTGGAATATGGTGCCGGCTGGTTAACCGCAATTCTCTATTCCGGCATCGGTTTGGCAATTGTCGTTATCGGGTTTGCTGTCCCTGAGATAGCGGTGGCCAGCGGTTGGCAGGGTGGCTGGGGCTTTGTTGCTTTGACGGCAGCGGTGGCAGGAATTGTCTGCCTGCTCTTGTTAGCTCCAATCAGCCGCAGTGTGCAGAGGACGGCTTCAACGACAGCTTTGACCGGTATTTATGGCGCAGAGCGCGCGATTATCTTACTGCTGGTTGCTTATGCTTTGTATGGTTTTGCCAACACAATTGGCAGCACTTTTCTGGTTTCAATGTTGGCACAGTTTTCCGGATTGCAGGATCGTGCCTATATGGGTTGGGTTCTGGTCGGCATGATGGTGATTCCTTCCTGCATCATTTGGCCGTTAGTTGCCGCACGGGCCGGCGAAATTAGAACAACATCCTTCCTGCTGGTTCTGCTGGCCCTGGCAAATATCGTTGTTGTCACCTGGCAAAATCGGGTCGGAGTTCTGGTTGCGGTCGGGATATTCGGCAGTTCTTTTCTGGCTATTCCCGGACTGGTGCTGGGTATGTTGGGCAAACTGGCCGGTAACAGAAAAGATCAAGTTACCGGTATCGCGACGATCATTTTTGGTGCGTCGATGGTCATCGGCCCCTCCGTTGGCGGGTATATCGCCAAGCTGACGGATTCTTTTGATTGGTCACTGATGATGGCGGGAGGGCTGCTCCTGTTAAGTTCGTTCATTATGATCCTGGCCGAGCAAGCAAATCGCTCGGAAACAGTTCAATTCTGCGTATTGGATGAAAAAACTGAATCACCGCTATCTCGATAGCAAAAAGCAACGGATTATCAGCCTAAACTGTTTTGCCCATATCAACGATATTATACTCCACCGGACTTTCCGGATGGAAATAGTTAAGTGTTCAGATTGGAAACGAGCTGGGAATACTTCTTTCCAACTGTCTCATGAGCAGGGAATCTTACGGGTTTGGTTAAGCGAGAACTCCTTCCCTCTTTGTTGTCTTCCTTCGTCTGTCTGATAAAGTATTGTAGTGCGATATAAGAACCATGAAAGACCAGGCATGTGCTAGCTGTCTGTGATTTTCATGAGCAGTTCTTCGCTAAAGAAAATTATCTTTAAGCTCGTAAAAAAGAGAGGGTTAGTCATGAAAACAGTTGGCTATGCGGCACATTCTGCCGATGCGGAACTTGTTTCTTATCATTTTGAACGGCGGGACTTGCGTCCCAATGATGTTGCCATCGAAATCTTATTCTGTGGGGTTTGTCACTCTGATCTGCATACCGTCAACGGTGATTGGGGCCCCCAGCCTTATCCGCTGATCCCGGGGCATGAAATTGTCGGTGTCGTGCGCTCGGTCGGGGCAGAGGTGAAAAACTATCAAGAGGGGGATCGCGTTGCTGTTGGCTGTATGGTCGATAGTTGTCAGGACTGCGATCAGTGTCACAACGGTGAAGAACAGTATTGCCGTAACGGAATGACCCCAACCTATGGTGCACCGGATCGGATCGATCGGAAGATCACCCAGGGGGGCTACTCCAAGCATATCGTGGTGCGCGAAGAATTTGTCTTGCGCATACCGGACAACCTGGATATCTCCAAGGCCGCGCCCATTTTATGCGCTGGAATTACCACCTTTTCACCGCTGCGCACTTGGCAGGTCGGTAAGGGGAGCCGTGTTGGCGTTATCGGCCTTGGTGGGCTTGGACACATGGCCGTTAAACTTGCCGTGGCCATGGGCGCGGAAGTGACCGTGATCAGTCGTTCCACGCGTAAGGAGAAAGAAGCCAAAGCCAGCGGCGCCAAGAAGATTCTTGCCTCCACGGACAAGGACGCCATGAAAGCGGCGCGCAGTTCTTTTGAACTGATCATCGATACCGTGCCGGTCAAGCACGATTTCAGCCTTTACACCCCGTTGCTGGATGTTGATGGTTCCCTGGTTATTGTCGGCCAGGTCGGCCCCATGGAAGAGTCGGTGACCGTGCCGCTGATCCTTGGCCGCCGCCGCGTCGCCGGATCGTTGATCGGCGGGATTGCGGAAACCCAGGAGGTGCTGGATTTCTGTGCCGAGCATCAGATCTATCCGGAATGTGAAATGATCTCGATTCAGCAGATCAATGATGCTTTTGCGCATCTGGCTAAAGGGGATCTGGCCCACCGCTATGTTATCGATATGGCATCGCTTGACGCCGAATAACAGGTACTCACAGCCGGGCAGAATGGTCCTTATGCCCGGCCCATTTGGGTAGCGGGTCAAAGATGTCCATCACCCGCTGGGCATAAAAGATATGGCAGGTTGGCTGGAACGGCTCCGGCGTCTTGCTGCCCGGGCCAAAATCAAACAGGCTGGGGAAGGCGAGCCACATCCTGCGTCCTTCGTCGGCAAGCGGGGTCCCGCAAAGTTTGCAACTGACTTTGCAGGGGAGGATGCGTTCATTGAGCCCTTGCTCGCTATTATAAAACCGCAGCTGATCCAGGCCGGCAGTGAACCTGACCTGGTGTTTGTGAAAAATAGCCGCCCATTGCATGGGCGCGCCATGCAGGGTCTGGCAGGTTTTGCAGTGGCAGATTTTCGCATCCACCGGGTCAGCACTCACTTCGTAGCGAACCGCGCCACAAAAGCAGGCGGCCCGGTACTTGGGAAGAAAGGCCGGATCATCCAGGGGCGCGTAGGCGGGACCGAAACGGTTCTGGGCGGAATGCATCGTCAATCCTTTCCAAACAGGACAAATCTTTCACAGGAGGCTACTGAATATTTCGCTGTTATTAAGCTGACCCCGATTAATTCTTTAGCAGAGGTGAAGTGTCATTTTCGCTCAAAAATGTCATTCATTTTGCCGGAGCAGACCTTTTTGTAGCCCATCTGGGAGAGTAACTTTCCCATTCCTTCGGACTGTTCTTTGGTACAGGTCTCACAAATAATCGATTCTGGCCACAGGGCCTTATCCGCGGTCTGGAAGAAGTGCCGCATGACCCGGTATTCATGCCCTTCAACATCAATTTTCAAACCATCAATTCTAGAAATTTTATAATCCTGGACCAGGGATAGCAAGGTGGTGACATGAACCGGTATGGTGGCGGCGTTACTTCCGGCGGCCTGCAGAACATTTTGACCTCGATTCCCCTGTGTCACAGCGAGTTGCATTTCCCCGCTTTGATCACTCAAGGCATGACCAATAGGGGTAATCGATGTTGCGCCATTGGTGGCCGCATTAAATGAGATCCGTTTCTGTAATTCCGGGTCGGGTTCGATGGCGTAGATTGAGCAGTCTGTCTTCAGGCAGCTGTAAACCCAGAAACTATAGGCTCCGGCATTGGCGCCGATGTCCAGGAAAACCGCTCCGGGCTGCAGTTTTTGCTGCAGGTAGCGGCGTTCTTTCCAATCAAAAAGGCCGGGGAGGAACAGCATGCGCGATTCCGATAAATTGCCGCGCGGCATCAAGCGCATTTTTAATCCCCAGATTTCCGTGTCAACCGGTCCGGACAGGTCGTGTTTCAAAGGATGACGCAACCAGAAAGCGACTCTGCCAAAGCCCTTCCAAGAGGAGACCCTTTGACATCTGTTCAGCCGTTTCGAAATGTTACGTGTTAAAGCATGAGTTCCCCAGGGGCTGATGTGATCAAAAACTAGCTGTTGCTCGTTCATCATAAATCGCCTCAGTCATGATTGTTGTTGCTGTGCTACCAGGGAAAGGACATCCAGAGTCCGAAAAAGTTGGCGCTGTAAACCGGGGTGATGCTGATATCCTCATACGGTGTGGTCAGCCACCAGCTGCAGGCAATTCCCAGGCCCGCGCCGGCCAGAACATCGCTGAGGTCATGCTTGTCGGTTTCTCCCTCAATCCGACTCCACCCGACATAGGACGCCACGAGGTAGGCCGGTGCGCCATAGGTCAAACCGTATCTTTTATGGATAAATGTCGCGGCCTGAAAGGCGGAAGAGGTGTGTCCCGACGGGAAGGAATGGTTGCCATGCCCTTCCGGGCGGGGCTTGTTGATCGCATATTTCAAGGCAAACGTTGCGCCTGCGTTGAGGAAAAACGACTTCAGAAATTGATTGCGTCCTTCCGTGTCGTCAAGTAGCAGGGTGGTTGCAAATGCGCTGGCGGCAGGGCGATTTCCGCAATATCCCCTGCTGTTTCAAAACCGCTTTGGCCGGCCAAGCCGTTCGGTATCTGCACCGCCAGCAGCGTAAATAAAAAAGTGAAGCAGACAACCGATCTCCTGAACCTCATAGACCACCCTTAACCTGTTGAACTGAAAGAAAATCTGTCAAGGCAATCCCACCTGCTGATAGCCGGGGCGCCGGTATCCGGCGGGCCTTGATAGCCGTCGAAATGACTTGGATGCAAGGTGTCCAGCCTCGCCAGCTGGAACCCTAACGAAGCAAGCTTAAGGCAATCTTAATTGCTGCTGAAATTGCCGTTGTTTCGGAAATATCAGCAGCGCTGGTTAATAAGAGCGGGCTCTTACAGGGGGAGGACGCAAGGAGGGGCGTATGATTTTTCAGGCTGGCCAGGCTGAGCATTCAGGCGGTTTTGGGCCGCAGTCGGTCTCCTTTATCATTTCTCAGTTTTTTCAGAGTGTTCACTTTTCACTGCAGACTTTACTCTTTTTTTCAGCCGCCACAGATAAAAGCCAAGAATCACCCCACAGAGCGCGGCCAGCACGAACAGGGCCTGATGCATATATTGGCTGATGAGTTGCTGGTTGTTGCCGATCAGATAGCCACCTACGGCTAGAATAACCACCCAGATGCCGGCGCCGCAGGCTGTGAAAATGGCGAACAGCAGCAGGTTCATCCGTGCCAGTCCGGCGGGCAGGCTGATATATTGCCGGATGCCGGGCAGCAGCCGGCCGATAAATGTTGAAATATGTCCATGCCGGGCAAAGAAACGATCCGCCCGTTCCAGAGTCTGCGGACTGATCAGCAGGTAGCGGCCGTAGCGTTCAAAAAAGGGCCGGCCCCAGGTGCAGGCGAGCCAGTAATTGAAACAGGCGCCAAGCAGACTGCCAAGAATCCCCATGCCGATGACCAGGGGCAGGGACATCTCACCCTGGGCGGCCAGATACCCTGCCGGCGGGATGACCACCTCGCTGGGGAAGGGGAAGAAAGATGATTCGAGAAACATCAGGACAACAATCCCGGGATAACCCCAGTGGCTGACCGTTGCGACAATCCAGACAATCAGATCATGAAACATGGTGACCAACGTCCTCCGTTGAAAATTATATGCATGCGATGATGACCGGGAGCACAGAGCGGTTGCACGATGGCCCCTGCCAGGACCGGATAAGGCCCGTCTGCAGGGAGCATGCCCGATGATGCTGATTCAATCAAGAGGAGATAGCGGGAGGGAGACGATTACTTTGAGTCCGCTGCCGCTGTTTCCGTCTGTCAACACAATGGTCCCCTGATGATTTTTGACAATCTCCTGAACAATGGCCAAGCCAAGGCCGCTGCCGCTTGTGCCGGTATCGGCCCGCCGATAGAAACGGTTAAAAACCCGTTGGCGGTCCTTTGGGGGGATTCCAGGCCCCTGATCCTGAACAACCACCTGCCCCATTTGCCCGGTCTGCTCCAGGCTAATATCCACCCGCCCCTGTGGATATGAATAGCGGATGGCATTATCGACCAGGTTGTTGAACAAGGCCCGCAGGCTTTCGGCATCTCCGTTGACCTGGAGCGGTGTGCTGTCTTTGATCCCCAGATCAATGTCCCGGGCCAGGGAGGCAGGCGTCAAGTCGGCAACCACGGTCCTGAGCAGCCTCAATAAATCGATTTTGGCAAATGGCCGTTCCCAGCGATCCGGCTCCATGCGCGCCAGGGCCAACAACTGCTGGACCAGATGACCGGAGCGGATGACCCCTTCATTTAACTGGTTGATTAAATCTTTGCGTTGTTTTTCGTCCTGACACTTTTTCAACAGCTGCACCTGCAGATGAACCGCGGTCAAGGGCGTTCTGAGTTCGTGGGCTGCGTCGGCGGTGAACTTCCGTTGGCTTTCAAGGGTGTGCTGCAGGCTGATCAGCAGATGATTGAGGGCTTCCACCAGCGGGACGACTTCCAGGGGCAGGTTATCCAGTGAAATCGGAGTCAGGGAGTAGGGATTCCGCTGCCTGACCGAGTCGGCCAGGGCCGTCAACGGTGCCAGGCTGCGGCGCACCGCTAACCAGACCAGCCCACCGAGAAGAATGATCAGCACCAGGATCGGAGCGGTTGCTCCAAGGGAAATGCGCAAGCTCATTTCCAGTCGATCGGCAAAAGGCTGGCTGATCTGGACCTGGTATTGATCACGCTGCAGGACAAAGGTTCGCCACAGCTTGTCATCGGAAAACTGGGTGCTGAAGCCGATCTTGGCCTGTTGCGGGCGGCCTTCGTCCCGGTTGAGCTGGCTCAGCAGCGTCCCCTGAGTATCCCAGATCTGGATGATGAAATCGTCCCCGTCTTCATCAGCAAAGGCGTTGCTGCTGCGTGGCGGTGTGGTCGGCAGAAGACTGGCGGAGACCGGAATGCTGTAAGCCAGTTGCCGCAGACGGTCGTCAAACAGGTTCTCGACCTGATTGCGGACATAGAAAAAGGAAATGGCGCC
Organism: Geopsychrobacteraceae bacterium; assembly: GCA_963668145.2. GTDB lineage: Bacteria > Desulfobacterota > Desulfuromonadia > Desulfuromonadales > Geopsychrobacteraceae > Seleniibacterium. The sequence goes on along the minus strand of CAXXJU010000001.1, from coordinate 12,491 downwards.
AGTGACAACAATCGCCAGAACCTGGCCAAGCAACAGCCAGAGCAGCAGTTTCCGGCGGACCGAGATCACAGGTTCTGCCCCAGAATATAGCCTACGCCGCGAATCGTTCTGATGACATCGCGGGCGAGTTTTTTGCGCAAATTGTGGATATGGACTTCGACCGCATTGCTTTCGATTTCCTCCCCCCACCCGTACAGAGTTTCTTCCAGCTGGCTGCGGGAAAGAACACAGCTGGGCTGTTCCAGCAGCTGTTGGATAAGAGTGAATTCCTTGGCTGAAAGAGTGATATTGGTCCCTTGCCAAAGGCATTCGTGGGTCGCCGGATTCAGCGCCAGCTGTCCCCGTTTCAACCAGCTATCGGCACGGCCGTGGCGTCTTCTGTGTACCGCACGGATGCGGGCGCTCAACTCATCCAGATCGAAGGGCTTGATCAGGTAGTCATCCGCGCCCAGGTCGAGACCGGCAATGCGGTCAGCGACCGCGTCGCGGGCGGTCAGAATCACCACCGGGGTCCGATCGCCCCGGCGCCGCTGGCTGGTGAGAATATCCAGCCCCGAGCCATCCGGCAGACCCAGGTCGAGCAGGATCACATCATAGCTTTCGTTGGCCAGCCCCAGACCGGCTTCTTCAACATCACGGGACCAGTCAATGGCCTGACCCTCCTGTTTGAGAAAGGTCATTACCGCGCTGCCGATCATGTCGTCATCTTCAACCAGGAGGATTCTCATCTCAACACACCCTGTTTCTTTTGGTCTTGCTGACCGCAGAACAGATTTTTAATATGGAACTGTTACGGAGGTGTATAGGATAGAAAACTTAAGACCAGCTTAAAGGGCTTTTGAATGGGGATCGGTAGAAAGGTTTGGGGTGCCGAACCGAGGGTCCCCGGTCCGGCACACAGTGTTTGCTTAGTCCCTTTCTTCCTCGTCACCATCGTCATCAGCAGACTTGAGCTTGTTTTTGAGAATTTGTCCGGTCATCCGATCGACCGTGATTTTATGCTGACCGTCCCCGGCGAAAACTTCCACGACGTAGGCGGGTGACTTCAGCTCATCATCAAGTTCTGCACTCACAGCAGTGCCGGAGACTTCCTGCAAGGCAAGATTGATGGCCTGCAGCAGGTTGACTTTGGATGTTGCCAGCAGTTGCTCTTCGGACTTGTCCTGCTGGGTGCTGGCCAGCGCTGAGAAGGACGTTATGGTGAGCAGCAACAGGGAGAGGAGGATTCCGGAAAACAGTTTCTTGTTCATTAGCGTATTGGTCCTTTCATGTTTGGGTGAGTGGAGTTGCGGGCTGACAGGATTCAGTGCTGTCAGCAGACTTATTTTTCAGGGATCCGGGGAGGCAGGAAGCCCCGCTGAGTTGTACTTAAATAGCCAACCAGTCCTGCGATGGTGGTCAGGAAGATTGCGCTGGTGGCCACGGTCCCAAGCCCTAAACCACCATCAGTCGGGCTTTGGGAGAGCAGATCACCACAGGATGCGCCAAAGGGGCGGGTGAGGATGTATGCACACCAGAAAGAGAGAACGGCATTGCTGTGAAAGAGGTAGTAGCTTGCCGTTATCGTTGCAATCATCCCTCCGAACAGCAGGGCCGAATTGAGGTAACCCAGATTCATGCTTTCAGAGACCAGATCCCCGGCAGCAGTTCCCAGGGCAAAAGTGAAGAGAATGGCTGCCCAGTAGAACAGTTCCCGCCGGACGGTAAAAATGGTGTGGATGGACAAGCTTTTCTCGACCTGGTACCACAGGGCAAAGGTGACTGCCAGGGCAACGCTGAAGAGGAGGGTGGTCGTTTCCAGGGAGACTCCGAAGTGGTCGACCAGGTTGTCGGTCACCAGGGTCCCGACAATACTGATCAGCACCACAGTCAGCCAGTAGAGCCAGGGCACATAGCGGTTCCCCCGGACTTGTAAAATCAGGAAAAATGTCAGCAGGGCGGCCATAATGGTCGAAGTTCCGGTTAGCCCGAAGTTCAAGTTGACGTTTAAAAAGTCGGCTGCGGTTTCTCCTACGGTTGTTGCCAGGATTTTGATGACCCAGAAAAAAAGAGTCACTTCCGGAACCTTGTTGAAGAGTTGCCGCAATGGCTGATTGTGTGTTTGCATAACGATTGCTCCTTGCACCTTATGGAGTTAGCGGTCAATTTGGTAGACTCAGCGTGCTTCTTGACGATGACCTTACGGCCGCATTCTTAACTTAAACTTAGGCTGGGAAATTTGGATTTCTACTTGCAAGGGAAACCCGTATTGCGTTAAGTGAAGCTTGGCAGAAGAAGCGAGCCGAGAAGAGGCGGAGCGGGTTGTTGAAAAAGACCGTCCTGGACTTTTTCATTCATGGTGGGGGCTATGGGATGCTTCCCCCCTTCTAGAATTAATATGTTAGACAGTTCATTGATTTTGATGCCTCGTTCACTGGCGTAGAATGCGGTCCTTCAACAGCCCGAGAGGACACGGACCGGCTGGGTTGGGCATGCCACCCCTTGTAAAGGAACAAGTTTAATGACCAAAAAAATAGTACTGCTGATTTTAACAAGTTTTTTAATACTGCCATGTGTCTTTAGCGTTGCCATCGAGCAACAGGCTGCTGAGCCTCTGACGGTCGCTGGCAAGAGCATCATGACCACGGGTCAGGCTGTCGTGTTGGGGATCGTTGAAGGGGTGACGGAATACCTGCCGGTCAGTTCTACTGGACACCTGCTGCTGGCAGAGCAACTCATGGGCATCGGGCATGAGCCCGGCCAGTCCGCGGAGCGGCAGGAGAGTATCAAAGAAGCGGTTGATGCTTATACCATCTGTATCCAGGCAGGAGCGATCCTCGCGGTTTTATGGTTATATTTCGGACGGGTTAAGCAGGCCCTGCGTGGCTTGACCGGCAATGATCCCGCCGGTCGGCGGCTGTTAATCAATATCCTGGCCGGGTTTATGCCGGCCGCCGTTTTGGGCCTGGCATTCAATAGCCTGATCAAGTCTTACCTGTTTGGGCCATGGCCGGTGGTCACGGCCTGGTTTCTGGGAGGTGTGGCCATTTTGCTGGTGAGCTGGTACAAAAAGTCGCACAAGCAAGAAGGGGGAGGCGGCAGGTTGTTGGATGACATGCACTGGAAGATGGCGCTGATTATCGGCTTTGCTCAATGCATTGCCATGTGGCCAGGGGTTAGCCGCAGTCTGGTGACAATTGTCGGCGGGGTGCTGGTTGGCTTGTCGCTGGAGGCCGCGGTTGAATACAGCTTTTTGCTGGGAGTGGTGACCCTTGGTGCTGCTACGGCTTATGATACCCTCAAGCATGGGCAGTTGATGCTGCAGACCTTCGATCATTTTTCTCTGTTTATCGGGATTGTCGTGGCGTTTATCGCTGCCGCTATCTCGGTCAAATGGATGGTCAGCTACCTGTCCCGACATGGGTTGGAGATTTTTGGTTATTACCGTGTCTTGCTTGCCCTGGGGACCCTGGCCTTTTTGCTGACGACTTGAAACGAGCTTCGCCGCTGGCGAAGATTGATATTTTTTCGGTCGTCGTTGCCCGCCCGGCTCCTCCGACCCGTATAATCTGACCAATATGCAATCCGGGTGCTGATCTTGCTTCCGCTTTGGAATGATGATGCAACCGGTTGAATTGACCAGGAGACTTTTCATGACTGCAGATTTTAAACCGAAAATTTTTGTCAGAAGTACCTGCCCGTTCTGTATCAGGCTGGAGCGCTATTTTGAACAGCTCGGCTTGTTGGAGAAATTCGAGGTGATTCAGTGTGACGCCAATGGAGAAGAGGAACTGAATCGCTATCGTGCGTTCTTAACCGAAAAACTCGGGCAACGGGCCAGTTTTCCGACCATGGAGATTGCACCGGACCGGTTTATGAGCGATTCCGGCGCCCTGATGGATTACTATGCCGAGACTGCCAAAGCCAGTTGAGTTTGTCGATGAGTCGGCCCGGGCGTTGTGGGAACCTGCCGGCTTCAAGCTCCATCGCCTACTCGGTCTCGAAAGCCGGGTTGCAGCATTTGTCACGCTGTCTCGCGGTTGCCCTGGCACCGGATATCCTGGTTAACGATGTCGCCCCGGGCCTGATGGAGGGGACCCGCATGACCAGTAAACTGAGCGAAGAGCATTTTAATCGCTCGAAGAATTCTTTCGCGCGGCAAAGACCGACGACCAAGGAGGCCGGGGCCGTGGCCGCGGCGGTGGTTATGTTTACAAAAACCGACAGTATCACCGGGCAGAGTCTGGTGATTGATTCGGGCCGCTGCTTCAAATAGCAGCTGCCGTTCACGTTCCGGCTGGTCTCTTCGACCCGTGGCGCGATACTGAGGTCAGGAGGAGCTATGGGAAAGGTTCTGCACATCACCAGCGGTGACATGGCCGGCGCCAGCCTGGCACAGGCCGGTCTGACCGGGGACATCCTGGTCTGGCACGATATCCTTTATGACGGACCACGGGAGCCGGGCTGGCCGGATGAGGAGACGTTTGGTGCCCGGGCCCTGTTTCTGGAGGAATTGACCGCCGGGGGGCTGGGACGGGAGCACATTCTGAAAACAATGCGCGACCACTACCAGCAGCTGGCAACAGCTGGATCCTATGAACGAATCGTCCTCTGGTTCGATGCCTGCCTGTTTGACCAGTCCATGCTGGCTCATGTCCTGACCTGTCTGGCTTTTCAGGGTCTTCGTCAGGTCGACCTTCTTTGTATCGATGAATTTCCCGGCATCGAGCCCTTCCACGGCCTTGGCCAATTGCGGCCGGAACAGTTGGCCTCTCTCTACCCGGACCGTAGTCCGGTCAGCGCTGAACAATTTGCCTTTGCCGCTGCTGTTGATCGGGCTTTTGCTCAGCAGGATAACGCTTTGTTCAGGGATTTATCTACCATGAGCGCAGCGCCTTTGCCCTGGGTTCCGGCAGCGGTCAGGCGCTGGTTGCAGGAGCAGCCCGACCCCGCAACCGGGTTGGGGCGGCTGGAAAGCCTTGCCCTTGCGGCGATCCGCAGCGGCTGCACAACTCCGGGGGAAATTTTTGCGGCCGTCGCTGCCGCGGATGGAGCACCGCAGTACTGGGGTGACATTACTCTGTGGGGCAAACTCAACGGCCTGGCGGATCGCGTAACCCCACTCGTTACCATCCGCGGACCCATGGCCCGCCTGCCGCAATGGGAGAGCCCGGTGCCGCTCAGTGAGTTCAGAATCACAGTTTGTTGAGCCACGGCAGGGCAAGTCATATCAATGGCCATGTCCCTCGGTCAGATTTTTGTAAGAAGCGGGTATTATAATCCAAAACCGAATCAACCGGGCCACCGGGTTGCCAATCCTGGTCCGGATTCCAGCTATCGAAATGGGAATGATGAATTAATCTGTTTCGATTTTTCAACCGGGGGGGGGATGGGATTAGGTAAACAGATCGTGTGCTCGATGTTGCGAGCATTCGCCAGTCAAAAAAGGCCTGGGTTCCGGCCTAGTGTCCCTCCCGAGTTTTGTCAGCACTGTAATCGAATGGTCCGTCGGTATGACCTGCTGCCTGCCCCACCTGGCTTTCCGGAGCAAAAAGATCAGGCCCTGACCCGGGGTCGACTCGCTGACGGGTCTTTACTCAGCGGGCAGCCCGAAGGCGAAGACCAGCAGGCAGAGCAGGGCGACAACGGGAAACAGGATCAGTTTGACTGGGCGCTGCGGAACGCTGTGGTCCTGGATCACAACCAGGATCGCAACCAGGCTCTGGAGGAAATAGAACAGGGCAAAGGCGCGGGAGGCATAGGCGATAATGCTGTTGACATCGGTCTCCCAGGTCAGGGTTACCGTGATGATGAGGATGATCAGATAAGCATAACGGACCGGCAGTTTGTGGTGGGTCACATCCTCAATCAGGCCGCCGGCGCCTAAATTATCGGCGACCGCCGCACTGAACTGGCTGCCGATGGCCGCGATGGCAAGCAGCACGGGGAGCACCGAAGCAACCGGGCGGGTCAGATTGATAATGGCCGTGACATCGGCATTAAGGCCGCTATGAAAGAGCACGGTCATCAGGGCGATAAAAACCAGGTAAATCACGCTGGAGATCAGCTGGGCGGCCCGCATGGTGCGAATCCGCAGTTCAGGGCCGTGTTCATCACCCAGATAACGAGAGGTCTCAAAGCCTTGCACAACGATCAGTAGACCGAGCAGGACCCTGGTGTCGTGCAGGTTGATGGCCGTGGGAATGGCGGGTATCTGCCAGGCTCCCCCGCTGAGCAGCTTCATGTTGTAGATGGCCAGGGCAACCAGCAGGGCGGCGATCATTCCCAGGTTCAGGCTGACCGCATAGCTCTCGAGTTTTTCCAGTTTGCCAAGGCCGCGCCACATGCCGATGCCGCCGATGGACAGAAGCAGGGTTGTCGTTATCAGGTTGGCTATGGTCGGGTCAGGATTGTTGATCAGGCTTAACAGGAAAGCGGCCAGAAGCTGCAGGTAATAGGCTACGGAAATGAAATAGGCCCCGGCCAGGACCACCCGAGCCAGAAAGGCGATGTCCTGGGCTGCACCATGGCCGTGGTTTTCGATGGGTTCAAAATGGCGGATGTTGAAACGGATGATGTGCCCCACTCCGTAAGCGAGCAGCAGCAGGGCGGCCATGCAAAAGACTGCCAGGTAGCCGACCGTGCCGGCCAAAAGCGGGGCGCTGATCAGAAAACCGCTGCCCATGATTGAAGCCAGCGGGGTGACGGTCGCCTGCCAGCGGGCCGACGAGCCCAGGCGTTTCGAAAAGGCCAGATAGCTGGCAACGGCCACGGTCACGATAAGAATAAGGACGTTTAGCACGGTGTTGTCCGGTTTGCTTGGGTGATATCCGCAGCAGTGGCTTCGGAAACAGGTTGATTCTGCTTTATCCTAGCATAGTTGTCATCCGGAATGTCCGGAGGGCAACGGTTTAGTTTTCAGATTGGAAACAAGAAGTTTTGCGTTGTGGCAAGAAGATCAAGGAGTTGTGCGGAGGCATACACCGTTACGCCGCACAAGCAAGTCCGCAGATTGACACCGCTACAACGAAAAAGAGACGTTTCCGGACGAAAACTAGCATAACTCCATGGGAGTAGGCCGGGCAGGAATGGGCGTAATGGAAAATTTAATAGATTTAATTTAAAAATCCGATCAAAGGTTTGACAATGCTGTTTTTTTAGGGCATTTTTATGTTGTTTGTAACGTGTTAATTTAATGTAATACCAAATGTCGTCTGGCAATAATTCATGTCTGACGGCTTTGTTTAATAATTTCTTAAATGTAAAGTTAAAATAAAAAATGAAAACCTTCCTGTCCTGTTTTTTCCGTTTTTTCCATGCCAGCACTGAGGCTTGTCGTTTGCTCTCTGTGCCCTGGCCGGTTATCCCGATTTCAGTAGACAATCGTCAAGAATTTTCCACTTTGAACCACTTTGCCTTACAGGTTTTCTTCCGACCTGTTGCAGATTCCGACCCAGTGGGGAGCGCCAGGCTATTGGTACGACCCTGCCGATTGTTCAGCTGACCGATTCTATTGACCCTCCCGGAAAGCATTAGGTTTTCCGGGAGGGTCTGGAGGGGGGCAGGCCGGATATCTGATTTTGAGAGATATCCGGCCTTTTTTTTGGCAAAGGGGATTTTGGGTTAAACTGGTTTATTTCAATACCCCCCGCTTTTTCAGCGAACGGCTCTCCTGTTTAACGATTTCAACAAACTCCTCCTCAATGGTGCTCATCGGTTTTTCATTGCGAAAATAAAGAGCCATATCCCAGTAGACCGGATAGGCGAGGGGGAGATTGACAATTCCTTCCGGGTTATTCAGCAGCTCGACAAATGGATCGACAACCGCGATTCCAACGCCCCGTTGTACCAATCCGAAAACGGCATGGAGAGTGCGGGCTTCAGCGGCTATCTGCCGTTGAATGCCTTTCGATTGCATCATGTAATCGACCCTGGTACGAAGCGGACTGCCTAAAGAGAGTTCGACAGTGGGGGTGTTTTTAAAGTCGCTGAGCTGGATGATTTTTTGTTGAGCCAGGGGATGGTCTTTGCAGACGATACATCTGGCTTCACAGCGACCCAGAGAAATGCGCCGGGCATGATATGCACCAGCATCCAGGGTAATGCCAATACCAATATCGCAGCTGTGATCGGCAACATTCTTAAGAATTGCCTCAAGACCGACATCGATAATTTTTATTCCAACGTAGGGGTGGGCCTGTTTAAACTTGGCAACGACGTCCAGCAGAAAGGTGTCGATATAAATGGGCTGCGCCGCAATGACAATGCGCCCGAGCTGTTTATTGGAGATCGCCTTTGCCTCGTTGTGGATTTCGCTTAATGCCGTCAGAAAACGCGGGACTGTCATATGAAAGGATTGCGCTTCCGGTGTCGCAACCAACTGGTTCCGTTTGCGTTCGAACAGTTTAAACCCGACATCCTCCTCCAGTTGACTGAGCAATTTGCTGATCATCGGTTGGCTGGTATTCAATTCCGTTGCTGCTTTGGTGACCGATCCGGTCGTCATAAAAGCGTGAAACGCTTCAATCTGCCTGATTTTCATACCCTCTTCTCCCGATTATACCCAGTATGCTATTTAGTTATACTGAAAGCTTGTTGTTGAACTTATGAATATGTTCTGGCAGTTTGTACGATATCGGGGGAGGGCTCAAGATTTTTTTCTCTTTCATCCATTTCGGAGGACATTGTCATGAACAAAATTTTTGGAATCCTCGCTGTTCTGTGCTGCCTGGCTTTGCCAGGGACAAATTTGCAGGCTGCCGGTTATCCGGACCAACCGGTCACGCTGGTGGCTCCGTATGGCGCTGGCGGGGCGTCGGACCTGGTCGCCCGGGCTTTGGCCGAAACCGCTCGCGGCTATCTTGGCGAACAACCTGTGATCGTCATTAACAAGCCTGGCAACGGGGGCATGACCGGAGCCCGCTATGTGGCCAACGCTGATCCTGACGGCTACACATTGCTGCTGGCCAGGGTCGGTATGGCGCTGTATCCCGCGGTTCATGAAAAGTCCCCGGTTGCTTGGGATGAATATACGTTCCTTGGCATGTTGGAAGCGACCCCGATGATTCTCTGTGTAAATGCGGATTCTCCTTATCAGACCGTTGAGGATTTGCTGGCAGCCATTAAGCAGAACCTCGGCCGAATGACCTATGCCGCTTCCGGAGCCGCTGCAATTGACGGGTTTGCCACGCAGACTCTGTTAGCCGATGCCGGACTGGATCCGCTGACCGCAGCAACCTTGGTGCCTTATAAAGGCGGCGGGGCTTTGGCAACCGCATTGTTGGGTGGTCATGTTGATTTTCTGGCGGTCTCTGCAGGCTCCCTGATGCCGCATATCGAAGCCGGAAAAATGCGTGCTCTCATGGTTTATTCACCACAGCGGATGAGTAAGCTTCCTGATGTCCCGACTGCTACCGAGAAGGGCTTTGACTTGGCCGGGCAAGTGACTGGCTGGAGCGCTCTTTATGGTCCCAAGAATTTACCTGAGAATGTCGTCTCCAGCTGGAAAAATGCCCTGGGTAAAGTGGCTACCGATAAAACCTGGCTGGAACTGGCAGAGCGGCGTGGTTCGATTTCAGCCATTGGGACTGTCGATATGGCGGAATATGCTCAAAAACAGTTTCAACTTTACAATTCATTGGCAAAAAAATTCGGTTATCTGAAATAGCGCACGTAAAAATCGTAACCGCCTTTTTAATGCTTAAGGACGTTTGATTTATGAAAACAACTGCAGATTTGCGACGTGGCTGTTTTATTGCCCTTATGTTTGCGGTCGTGTTGTTTATCCTGATTCCGGAGTACGTACCGCGGCCGGCGTTTATTCCGGGATTCGCTCCCCCTCCGGACATGTGGCCACGGGTCGTTTCTGCCTCGGGTATGTTGCTTGGTTTGTTTGAAGTCATGGTCGCCCTGCTGGAACGCAGGGCGCCTCATGGTCCGAGGACGTCGCTTGCGGCCTGGTTGCGGATGCATGCCGGTCAGCTATGGCGCTTTTTTCTTGCCGCCGTCGCCTTAATGATCTTTCTGCTGCTGATTCCGCTACTGGGTTTCCTGGTGGCGTCGATTCTGATCGGCCTGGCCAGTTTTGCTCTGGCTGGCGGCTGGAAGTATCGCTTCTGGATGCTGGGGATTGCAACTTTTTTGCCGCTAGCGCTTTACTTTATTTTCAAGCACTTTATCAACACCCCTTTTCCCCATGGGAGCCTTTTTAAGGCTCTGGGAATGGGCTGATATCGAGGGAGTTGTCCATGTGGCATGATGTTGTTCTGGCAATGCAGGCCGTTGCGACAGTTAATAATTTTCTGGCAATGGGGGCCGGCATTTGGGCTGGTGTCATTATCGGCGCCATCCCCGGTATGACGGGGACCATGGCGGTGACTCTGGCCCTGCCATTCACCTTTTACATGGAACCGGTCACCAGCCTGCTATTGCTTGTCGCCCTTTACAAAGGCAGCACTTACGGCGGTTCCATCTCCGCTATTCTGATTAAAACACCGGGCACCGCATCGGCGGCCTGTACGGTGCTGGATGGTTTCCCCCTCGCCCAGCAGGGTAAAGCCGGAAAAGCCCTGAATATGGCGCTGGTCTCCTCCTGCATCGGTGATTTTGTGTCCAACCTGTCATTGATCTTTTGCGCTGCTCCGTTGGCCTATCTGGCCTTGAAGGTCGGCCCACCGGAATATTTCATGCTGATGGCCTTTGCTCTGACCATGGTTGCCGGGATTTCAGGCGACTCGCTGTTGCTCGGCATTGTTTCCGCGTGTTTCGGTTTGCTGCTGGCCACCGTAGGCGAAGACATGTACGGCTCTTACCGGTTCGCCATGACCGATAACATGATGAATGGACTTTCCGTCGCCCCGGTTCTCATCGGGCTTTTTGCGTTGCCGGAATTATTGAAGCTGATTGTTTTCGGCGATACGAAAAAAGGGGAACTGATGGCGATGGGGGAAGACAGATTGACCTTGAAAGAGGTGCGTGGATCGCTCAAATCCATTGTCAGAGGGAGCTTTATTGGCTGTATCCTTGGGGCTATGCCCGGGGTTGGACCGGCTGCCGCCGCCTTTTTCTCTTACGGGGAAGCACGCCGCACATCGCCTAACGGGGATAATTTCGGCAAAGGTGAATTGGAGGGGATTGCTGCATCGGAGTCGGCCAATAACGGGTGTTGCGGCTCGACGATGATTCCGCTGTTGGCGCTGGGTGTCCCGGGGGACGTCATCACCGGGGTCATGCTTGGAGCGTTCATGATCCAGGGCTTAACTCCCGGGCCGCTGTTGTTTCAAAACAACATCCATGAAGTCTATATGTTGCTGATCGGGATGATGTGCTCATCAGTGTTTTTGTTCGGCGCAGGAAAGGTGACCGCGAAGTTCTTTTCCTATATTTCACGGATTCCATTAGCCTTGTTGACTCCTTCCGTTCTTTTGCTGTGCGTCTTCGGCATTTACTCGATATCCAGCGACCCATTCGACGTAACGGTCCTGATCGTCATGGGGGTGGTCGGTTTCATAATGATGTTGCTGAACATTCCCGCTGCACCGTTTCTGATTGCCTTCATTCTTGGTCCCATGTTCGAGGACAACCTCAGACGTTCGCTGGCGATATCTCATGGCAGTGCGAACATTTTTTTCCAATCGGTTATTTCTTGGATTTTCTTTGTGCTGATCATCCTTTTTCTGGGTGTTACGGCTCGGCGTGAGTGGCAGAGCTTTCGCGCTGGAAAAGCAACTGATTCTTCTTCTGCAAAAAAACACGGAGTGGCTCAATGATCGACCTTGAAAATACCAAATCGCTACTGCGCGATCTGGTCGGTTTTGATACGACAAGCTGCAATAGCAACCTGCCGTTTATCGACTATGTTGTAGAATATCTGGCTCGCTATGGAGTGACGTCAAAAATTTTTCGCGATGAGAGCGGGCGTAAAGCGAATCTGGTTGCCTGCATCGGCCCCGCAGCTGTTCCAGGGATTGTGCTGTCTGGTCATACGGATGTTGTCCCGGCCCGTGAAGAGGGCTGGCTGGGATCCCCTTTTGAGCTTCTTGAACGTGATGGCCTGCTGTATGGGCGTGGCACCAGTGATATGAAAGGGTTCCTCGCCTGTCTGCTGGCTGCTGTGCCAACAATGGTGGCAGCACCTTGAAACGGCCCCTTTACCTCTGTTTTTCCTATGATGAAGAGGTCGGTTGTGTCGGCGTTCCATCCTTGACCCATTATCTCGCCAATCTTCCGGTCAAGCCTTTGTTGACGATCATCGGCGAGCCGTCGGAGATGAAATATATCACCGGGCAGAAGGGGAAAATCTCCATGATCTGTCGTGTCCATGGCACGCAGGCCATTCTTCGCTGGCCCCGAAGCATGTCAATGCCATTAAATACAGCGCCCAGATCATTTCGATGATTGAAGATCTGACGGAATCGTTCAAGCAGAACGGCCCGTTTGATGAGGATTATTCGGTCCCCTATTCGACCATGTTGACGACGATTATTCACAGTGGGGTCGCGACGAACATCACG